>NZ_JBALFH010000049.1:0-197704 GCF_036917095.1 Nostoc sp. | reverse complement strand
TCTGCTTAGTACTGTAGATTTTCATATCTGAAGTCTGTTTCTTTTCAACTCAGCGTTGCTGAGTCTTTTCTTGCTGTCTAGTCTAAACTCCAGTTATTTCTTCATATTGCGCTTATAAGAAACATTTCTGTTTTTTATAAGCGCGATATTATGTATGGTTATTTTTTATAAGTAAATTCAACAAAAACTTTCCTACCGCAGATCACCATTTCAGATATGAACCTTCAATGCCTTGTTCGCGTCGAATTTTGCCATCTTTTTCAAACCAGGCAATTACTTGCTGTGCTGTCAAATCTTCAATAGCAACGCCGTACTCTTGGGCGATATGCTTCAAAAGCTTAAGTGATGAAATTGTCAATCTTGTTAAAAACTTTTCTGGGGAAGACAACAAGGCAGCGTCTACTTTTGCTGACTCTTCCAGGGTTAAAAATTGTGTTGATGGTTGCTGTGGTGGTACATCCATAAATGAAATGCTATCTCAAATTTAGTTGATTATTAGGTATTGGGTATGGAGCATTAGTTATTAAAAAAAAGACTAAAGACTAATGACGAATTTTTACCAAATAGCCACAACGGTGTTCGCCATCAATAATCCAGTGGGTGCGTTCTACGGTACAATCAGGTAAGACGGCTGCAAACATTTCTAATTCGTGGCCACAGATACTCGGAAAAGATTCGGCAACGTTAGAAATTGCACAGTTATGCTCCATTAAGATAAAGCGATCGCTCTCAAAGCAGTCATTCACATCAACAGGGTGATACTCCGCCATGAAGCCTTCCGCTTTTCTCAACTCTACTAAGTTGGCTACACGTTCTCGCAGTGAACCGTTACCGACGCGATCGCGGTATTCTTTGGCTTTGCGCTGCCACTGTTTCTCTAAAATCGATTTAAATTGGTCGTGTCCTACCGTTTCGGCTAAGGTGTCTAGCAACGAAACCGCAAAATTTCCGCTTGCATCACCAAAGCGATCGCTCATTGTTCGATGCAAGCGATCGCGTCCTTGACGACTCAATTCATAAAGATGCTGCGGCCGCCCCATCCCCGCCGCCTGTACTGATGTCGAATACAAAACTAGCTCCTCCGTCTCCAAATCTTTTAGATGGCGACGAATAGCTTGGGGGGTAACGTCTAAAACTTCAGCTAGCTCCAAAGCCGTTGCTTTTTCGTGTTTGTGCAGATATTCTAGGATATCTTGCTTGGTTGAGGACTGGTGGGTAGTCGCCATCTTCATGTGTTGCGAGACGTTCAGCGAACGCCCCAAAAATTAATTTCTTGGAAAATTTGACTGTGCCGATTTTGGATTTTGAATTTTGGATTAAAAAAGTTTTCTGGTATATGCCCCGCTACGCTATCGTCAATCTAAAATCCTTGAGCCAAGCACCCTTGTGGTCTGTTTCAATCCCTTCGGGTTCAGCAGTCGCTCATGGGGGAAACCCCCAAGACCGCGCTGCTTCACTAAAATTGCAAATCTAAAATCCAAAATTGTTTGACTTAGACAACATTGTTGTTGTTAATTTAGCGTAAAATGAAGATAGATTAAACAACATAGCTGTTGTTTTACTCTCCACCACTATTCTAGCAGGCGTGTAACCATTCCGTAACGGGAGATGGAAATCGGTTAGCCGCAGCCCGTCTCCCATCCTAAAAGAGTTCAGAACACGAGAGATTATTACTGATGAGTGCCACTGTCAAAACCTTAGTCAACCAACCTTACAAGTACGGCTTTATTACAGATATTGAAGCCGACACTATTCCGCGTGGACTAGACGAGGACGTTGTTCGCTTGATCTCATCTAAGAAGAACGAGCCGCAGTTCATGCTGGACTTCCGCCTCAGAGCTTATCGCCAGTGGCAAAAAATGACGGAACCAACTTGGCCGAATGTCAAGTATCCGCCAATAAATTATCAGGATATCATTTACTATTCAGCGCCAAAACGCAAGAAAGAAAAACTAAACAGTTTGGATGAAGTCGATCCAACCCTTTTAGAAACCTTCGAGAAGTTAGGCATTTCTCTATCTGAACAGAAGCGGCTGGCAAATGTCGCCGTTGATGCAATTTTCGATAGCGTTTCTGTCGCCACTACATTTAAAGAAAAGCTAGCGGAAGATGGCGTTATTTTCTGTTCGTTTTCGGAAGCGTTGCAAGAACACCCAGAACTGATTAAAAAATATTTGGGTAGCGTTGTTCCCATCGCTGACAATTATTTTGCCGCCTTGAACGCCGCTGTATTTAGCGATGGTTCTTTTGTCTATATTCCTAAAGGCGTAAAATGCCCAATGGAACTATCTACCTACTTCCGCATCAACTCTGGTGATACGGGACAATTTGAGCGGACTTTGATTGTCGCTGAAGAAGGTAGTTATGTTTCTTACCTCGAAGGTTGCACCGCACCGATGTATGATAGCAACCAACTACACGCCGCCGTTGTGGAACTTGTGGCTCTCGATAACGCCGAAATTAAATACTCCACTGTGCAAAACTGGTACGCTGGAGATGCTAATGGTAAAGGCGGTATTTACAACTTTGTCACCAAGCGCGGTTTGTGTCAGGGCGTAAATTCCAAGATTTCCTGGACTCAAGTAGAAACAGGTTCGGCAATTACTTGGAAATATCCTAGCTGTGTGTTGGTGGGTGATAACTCTGTGGGTGAGTTTTACTCGGTGGCGCTGACAAATCATCAGCAGCAAGCTGATACGGGTAGTAAGATGATTCACGTAGGTAAGAATACCCGCAGCACAATTATTTCTAAAGGAATCTCCGCAGGTAATTCTAGTAATAGCTATCGGGGTTTAGTGAAAGTTAACCCGACGGCGAAAGGGGCGAGAAATTATTCTCAGTGTGACTCAATGCTGATTGGGGATAATGCCCATGCGAATACTTTCCCTTATATTCAGGTGCAAAATAACGGTGCGAAGGTGGAGCATGAAGCTTCTACTTCTAAGATTGGGGAAGATCAGTTATTTTACTTTGCTCAACGGGGTATTTCTTCGGAAGATGCTATTTCGATGATGATTAGCGGCTTCTGTAAGGATGTTTTCAATCAGCTACCGATGGAGTTTGCTGTGGAAGCTGATAAGTTGTTGAGTTTGAAGTTGGAAGGCAGTGTTGGATAAATGGAAGCAAGGATAAACACAGGGACATCGGCGTTCTGTGTTTATCTTTTTGGAAGAATGACAAACCGCAGAGGCGCAGAGAGCGCAGAGAGAAGGGAGAGAAGATGATTATTGAAAATAGTGAAGTTGTGCTGTCAGTACGGAATCTGACGGCTAATGTTGATGGGACACCGATTCTTAAGGGTGTGAATCTTGAGGTGCGATCGGGTGAAATTCATGCGATCATGGGGCCGAATGGTTCTGGTAAGAGTACTTTTTCTAAGGTGTTGGCTGGGCATCCGGCGTATGAGGTGACTGGTGGTGAGGTGATTTTCCAGGGACAAAATTTGTTGGAGTTGGAACCGGAGGAACGCGCAAGAAGTGGTGTATTTTTGGCGTTTCAGTATCCGTTAGAAATTCCGGGTGTGAGCAATTTGGATTTCTTGCGGGTGGCGTACAATTCTCGTCGGAAGGCGCAAGGTTTAGAAGAAATAGACGCTTTTGATTTTGACGATTTGATTGAGGAAAAGCTGGATGTGGTGAAGATGAATCCCAGTTTTCTCAGTCGGAGTTTGAATGAAGGGTTTTCTGGTGGTGAGAAGAAGCGGAATGAAATTCTGCAAATGGCGCTGCTAGAACCAAAGTTGGGAATTTTGGATGAAACTGATTCGGGTTTGGATATTGACGCACTCAGAATTGTGGCGAATGGGGTAAATCAACTGGCAACTCCAGAAAATTCTACAATTTTGATTACTCACTATCAACGATTACTCGATTATATTGTGCCTGATTTTGTGCATGTGATGGCACAAGGGCAGATTATTACGAGTGGTGGTAAGGAACTGGCGCTGGAATTAGAGTCTCGCGGTTATGATTGGGTGCTGGAAGAATTTGCTGCTGCTGAGGTGGGTGTGTAATGAATATTCAAGTATCTCCTAGTGCAATACCTAATTCAAATGCAGTCAGTTTGACATCGATGTTAGATAGAGATGATTATCTGACTGGGTTGTTAAATCAGGTAACGGCAAATAAAACAGAAGGTTGGTTGCAGGAATTACGCCAAAGTGCTGCTAATTGGGTACGCCACTCGATTATCCCGACTACCCGCGAGGAAGAATGGCGATTTACTGATTTGTCGTCTCTGCGAAAGGTGCAATTTAATGTAGAGACGGGAAATTTTGCGTCTCTAGAATTTGATATTTTGCCAGAAGCGGCTAATAGTCGTTTGGTATTTGTTAATGGCGTTTTTGCGCCGGAGTTATCCGCAGTTTCAGATTTGCCATCTGGAATTGTGGTGAGTAATTTGGCTGGTTTGTCTACGGTTGAGCAGGAGGGTGTACGGCAGTATTTAGCTCAAGCTGAGGGAGCGCAGGAGGTTTTTACGGCTCTCAATACGGCTGGGATAACTGATGCTGCTGTGGTGTGGGTGAAGAAGAATGTGGTAGTTGAAACGCCAATTCATTTGGTGTTTATTTCGGTTGCGGGTGAGACGGCGACGATTTCGCAGCCGCGTTGTTTGGTGGTGGCGGAAAGTGGTTCGCAGGTGACGTTGGTTGAAGAGTATGCGAACCGCAGAGGCGCAGAGAGCGCGGAGGACGGAGTTTATTTAACTAATGCGGTTACGGAAGTTTGGGTTGGTGACAATGCTGAGGTGAGCCACACTAGGATTGAGTGGGAAGGTGCAGAGGCTTTTCATATTGGGAAAACTGCGATCGCACAAGCTCGTGATAGCCGATATACTTGTCATGCCATAACTTTAGGTGCGAAGTTGTCACGGCACAATTTGGAGATTTTGCAAACTGGTGAGCAGACACAAACTACTCTCAACGGTTTGACGATAATTTCTGGTAAGCAGTTGTCTGATACTCACAGTGCGATCGCACTTAACTATCCTCACGGTACAAGTGACCAATTGCATAAATGTATTGTAGGCGATCGCGCTCATGCGGTGTTCAATGGTAAAGTTTTTGTACCCAAACTAGCGCAGTTAACAAATGCATCCCAGTTGAATCGCAATTTGCTGCTATCGTCTAAAGCCAGAGTTGATACCAAACCCCAATTGGAAATTACTGCCGATAATGTCAAATGCGCTCACGGTGCTACTGTTAGCCAATTAGAAGATGACGAAATATTCTATCTGCAAAGTCGCGGAATTGATGAAAACGATGCTCGGAAGTTATTAATTAACGCCTTCGCTGCTGAAGTCATCAACCAAATACCAATTGCTTCTCTGCGAGAAATCCTTTTAAACACAGTGAATAATCTCAAGTCCCTGACTAATGAGTAATAACTAATCTACCAATGACTTTCACTCCTACCAAAACCCTTGCTGATAAAGTTCGCGCTGACTTCCCGATATTGCATCAGGAAGTCAATGAGAAGCCCTTGGTTTATCTCGATAATGCTGCGACATCGCAAAAGCCTTTGTTCGTCTTAAATACCTTGCGGGATTATTACGAGCAATACAATGCTAACGTGCATCGCGGTGCCCATTCCCTAAGTGCTAAAGCTACTGATGCTTATGAAGGTGCTAGAGATAAAATTGCCAAATTCATCAATGCTGCATCGCGTCAGGAAATTGTCTACACCCGCAACGCAAGTGAGGCGATTAACCTAGTAGCTTATAGCTGGGGAATGAATAATTTGCAGCCTGGGGATGAAATTATTCTGTCGGTGATGGAACACCACAGTAATATTGTGCCTTGGCAATTGGTGGCACAAAAAACGGGTGCAGTACTTAAATTCGTAGAATTAACACCAGAAGAAACTTTTGATTTGGAACAGTTTAAAAAGCTGATTTCCGAAAAAACAAAGTTAGTTTCGGTGGTGCATATTTCTAATGCTTTAGGTTGTATTAACCCGGTGGAAGAAATTGGTGCGATCGCACACAAATACGGTGCTAAATTTTTAGTTGATGCTTGCCAAAGTGTTCCTCATTACCCTGTCGATGTGCAAAAAATAGATTGTGATTGGTTGGTAGCATCCGGTCACAAAATGTGCGCTCCAACTGGGATAGGATTTCTGTATGGCAAGTTAGAATTGTTAGAATCAATGCCCCCATTTTTTGGTGGTGGTGAGATGATTGCAGAGGTGTATTTAGACCATTCTACTTATGCAGAATTACCGCATAAATTTGAAGCTGGTACACCTGCAATTGGAGAAGCGATCGCACTTGGTGCTGCGATAGATTATCTTAGCAGTATCGGCATGGATAAAATCCACGCCTATGAAGCAGAATTAACAGCTTATTTGTTCCAACAATTAGAGCAAATTCCCCAAATTAGAATTTACGGCCCCAAACCAAATGCAAAAGGTGAAGGTAGAGCCGCTCTTGCGTCATTTACCGCCGGAGAAGTTCACGCTAACGACTTATCTACATTATTAGATCAAGAAGGTGTTGCTATCCGTTCTGGACACCACTGCACACAACCATTACACCGTTACTTAGGTCTTGCTGCAACCGCACGAGCAAGTCTATCTTTCTACAACACCCGCGAGGAAATTGATATTTTCATCAAAGCACTCAAAGAAACTCTCGACTTTTTTGCAGGTTTCCTTGCTTAAAGTTACAAAATATTCAGACAGTAATTGTGCCAAATATCAGCAACATATCTTGCTAATAGTTGGCACAATTTAATTATCTGGATTTTTTACAGGAGCAACAAAAGTGTCATACAGTGACTTTACTTTAGATAGAGTTAGAAAAACCTTTGGCCTAACTATTTCTGATAAAGTTGATATATTTGCATCTTTACATGAAGTAGAGTGTCCACCATTACTTGCAGAAGTCTTGCGAGAAAATGTACCATTGGCTCTTGCTAGTAATACTGAAAAATCCCGTTCAGAGATGATTATTGCGCCTATTTTAATTGCTGTAAGGAAATATTTAAATAATCAAATAAGTTTATTTTCTGGTATAGATTTTACAGTTGATTCAGCACAAGGTTTAAATGGAAATTGCGATTTTATTATTAGCCGTTCACCAGAGTTACTAGTTCTAAATGCACCAGTTATCACAATTGTAGAAGCTAAGAAAGAAAATATCAATGCAGGCTTAGGTCAGTGTGTAGCAGAAATGTTAGCAGCTAAATTGTTTAATGAATGTGAGGGTAATAACATTCAGACAATTTATGGAATCGTCACCACTGGAACTAACTGGAAGTTTTTGAAACTCATTGGGCAAGTGATTGAAATTGACTTGAGCGAATATTATATTAATGACATAGGTAAAATTATCGGGATTTTGTCTAACATCCTGACAGAATAAGTATTGTAATATGCTTGTCAAGTCAATGCCTGCTGAACAAAGAACAGTGCTACAGAACATTAGCTGGGAAACCTTTGAAGCCTTGCTGAGAGATACAGGTGAAGATAGAGGTTCTCGGTTTGCTTATGATTGCGGTGTTTTAGAAATTATGACACCACTTTTTGAATATGAAAACCCCAAAATTCAATTTGACCGCTTTATTCTAGTTTTAGCTGAAGAATTAGGAATTGAAATTAGAAGTGCTGGTTCTACAACATTGAAGCGGAAAATATCAAAGCGGGGAATAGAACCAGATACTTGCTACTATATCCAGAATGAAGTAGCTATTAGGGGTAAGCAAACTTTAGATTTAGAAAATGATCCGCCGCCTGACTTAGCAATTGAGATTGATATTACCAGTAGTTCAGTTAACAAATTGGGTATTTATTCAGCGTTGGGTGTAACTGAACTTTGGAGATATGATGGGCAAAATTTAAAATTTTATCAGTTGATAGAGGGGCAATATGTCGAGTGTAAGTTTAGTATTGCCTTTCCTATAGTATCAGTGAGTGAGATAAGCAAATTTATTGAGCAGAGTAAAAGTATGGGGGAAATTGCTTTGCTTAAATCATTTCGCGCTTGGTTGAGAGAAAAGTTAGGGTAAATTATGCCTTCTTTATAAATATAATTACTAGCTACTTTTTTATAAAAAATATTTAGGGTTAGATTGAGTTTTTAATTGTATTTAGGTTCTCAGATAATCTATTAATAGCACCGCTTTCCAACGCCGATGTCCACTGATAGCTGTTTAGCATTAATCAGACGTAACCCTTCAGCTTATCCAGTGGTGTATCGACAAACGCGGCGATTATTAATACGTAGGTTTCCCTATGGTGTTATTTATGTTGTAGAAGAAGATGTCATCACTGTCATTGCTTGTTACCACGTCAAACGTAATCCTAAACAATGGCAGAGCAGGAATATTTGAACGCTTTTATGTTCTCGCCTACAATCACCTGAAGCATCTATAATTCCTGTTCTCAAATAAGCCATTAATAATAGTGTAATCAAAGCGATCGCACCACACAAAATCAACTCAAAGCATCTGGATCTATCCCCAACTTTCGTAATTCTTGTGCTAGCCTTTGAGCGCGTTGTTCAGCAGTGGTACAACACATAACTTAAACGCAAGTTCTCATCAAAAACTCGCTCGACTCCTAAACTTAAAAATCCATCAGGCACAATCGGCGGTAATTCGGGATCGTAATATATCCCCATATCAACCCCAAAAAACCAATCCATCCGGCTAGTCCATAGCCAAGCTAAGATGGCTTCTAGCAAGCCAGGAATCAAATGTTGTAGTTGATTATCCACAGGTTCATCGTCAGAATCGGGCAGATCCTCGGCGGAGGGTAAGCAGTGCAATGGGTTGTAATTTAGCATGGTGGGTGTGATGTCTACGACAGGCTACGCCTACGCACATTCATAGCAAACTTATAATATTGATGATATCTATCCACCTCTGACTTTTTATTGCGATAATTCCCAAGGGGGACGCGCTCCCCACTGGACAGTTAAAGGGGGATAGATGACACTCAAGCGGTTGGTTTTAATTTTTGTGCTGACGCCGATAGCAGTTCTATTGGCAGTTTCGTCTTTATTCGGTAGTTGGCAAGAACCTCAGTTTCAAAGTCGCCTAGAACTGTACCAAACCAATATTGCTTTACAAGCCCAAGCTTGGCAATCAGAAGATAGCAGCGATAACAATCTCCAGGCAATTCGAGAAGCAATACTTGGCGAACAACCCCTGGAAAGTGCTACGAAGCAGTATGAAGAGGCGCGTCAATCAGTTCAAGCTAATTTAGACAAAGTTAACAATAAACTTGCACAATTACGCTCTCAATCTGAAATCACTCCCATACCTCCTAAACCTTTACCGGATGTTCCTCCGACTGCTAAAACTTCTAAACAGGGACAGCAACAGTTACAGCAGTCTTTCAAGCAATTACAAAAATTACTGGCTGAATTAGACTTGCGCCTAGGAATTTTACAAGCACAGCAAGGACAGACGGATACAGCTCTTCAAACTTGGAGCGAATTACAACAACGTTCAGATATCAATCCAGAATTTGGACAAACTGCTGCTGTATTGAGTGGACTGTGGAGCAATCCTCCCCGTCTCCTCCAAAATCCTCAAGAATCGATTCAAAAGAATTTAGAAGGTTGGTTTCGCTTTACTGCTTTGGTTAAGCTATACCAACTCCAGCAACGACAAGACGCTTTATCAGCAGTTAAAGCTGCACAACAAGAAACTGCTGCTCAAGCAGCGATCAAATTAGCAGTTATTGGCACTATTCCGACCTTGGCAGCTTTAATTGGTCTAATACTGCTGATTTTATTATTTGCTCAACGCTTGGTGAAAGGAAAAGCCTCGTTACTAGCTCAAAATGCTGATGTTCCTTGGTCAACGCCTTGGGATGGTGAAACGATTTTGCAGGTTTTTGTCGTAGGCTTTTTCTTCATGGGGCAAATTTTTGTGCCTTTAGTGCTATCGTTGCTCCCTATCCCTCGTCCCGTCGCTGATGTGCGACTTCAAGCTTTTTATGTTTTGGTTAGTTACTTACTGGTAGCATCAGGTGCGCTGGTAGTGCTGTATTTTTCTCTTAAGCGCTTTTTTCCACTACCAGAATTTTGGTTTCGCTTCCGTTTTCAAAGTAACTGGTTTTTGTGGGGACTAGGAGGCTATTGCGCGGCTTTACCTATAGTTGTGGTGGTATCTTTGATTAATCAACAGCTATGGCAAGGGCAAGGTGGTAGTAATCCCCTGTTGCAATTAGCGCTGGAAAGCCAAGATGGTGTAGCACTTGGCATATTTTTCTCCACAGCTGCGATCGCAGCTCCATTTTTTGAAGAAATTCTGTTTCGCGGCTTTTTGTTACCCTCTCTAACTCGCTACTTACCCGTGTGGGGAGCGATTCTGATCAGTAGTTTGTTGTTTGCGATCGCTCACCTCAGCTTGTCGGAAATTCTTCCCCTGACCGCATTAGGGATTGTGTTGGGGGTAGTTTATACGCGATCGCGCAACCTCCTCGCTCCCATGCTCCTCCACAGCCTTTGGAATAGCGGTACATTGTTAAGTTTGTTTGTCTTAGGTAGTAATTGATGCTATAACGGTACTGTTGCTCAAAACAGAAATATCTGCTTTTATCTCCATAAGTAAGAACAAATTACTAGTCATAATTTGGTTGTAAGCATAAATACTAGCTGAAAACCCAATTAAGATAATCGCAAAAGCAAATCAAAGAATGCTGTTAATATAGGCAACAAACTATCTAGTTAAGCATTTATTCTCATTCGGGTGATTTTAGCCATTTTCGAGATGTTAATTGTCTTCCCGAACCATTTTCAGCTGTAATAAATTGCCTCGCAATTCCGTTTTGCGCTGATGGAAGTGGGAATTGGCAACTAAAAAGGGGTTAGAAAGATATAGAAGATGCCTGTTGCGCTTCTAGATTCCCACTAACCACACAGATAGTCTTGTCATTGGTGCGATGGCGTTTCACGCCGAAGCGATGTCTACGACGGGCTACGCCTACGCAAAAAACATCCGGAAATAATACTGATGGACTTGTAAAAAGTGGTGTATATAGCAGCTTTTGCTGATTATTGAGGTTAATTCTTCTCAAGATAAGTGTCTTATCTAAAAATCTGCAAAACTGCCGCACCAGGGTTTGCGATCGTTAAATGCATCAAAGGTGATTAAGCGTCAGATTTTCAGGCTATACCGCAAGGTATTTTAGCGTCCCTCTGGAATAGAAGCACGCTGATTTTGATTATTCGTCTTAGAGCTTACTCATACTGAAAAAATTAAAATTCTATTTGTTAAGCAAATACATTTACTTGCTTTCATGACAATAAAGACTTTATTTTATACCTCACTTATCAAGGAGCAGCACTCATATGGCAAATCTCAACCCTACTCACCCTACCAAACAACTTCTAGCTGGTTACTGTGGCATTATCCTTGGAGGATTTGGAGTTCATAAGTTTATTCTCGGATACGCTCCGGAAGGCTTTATCATGTTGGTGGTTTCTGTAGTCGGGGGTTCATTCACCTACGGCATTTCCTTAATAATTATGCAACTTGTAGGTTTAATTGAAGGCATGATCTACTTGAATAAGTCCCCTGAAGAATTTGTAAATACCTATTTTGTGAATAAGCAGGGTTGGTTTTAGAAACTTATCTTTCACACTTGGGTTCGTATGTGAAGTTATATCTCTTGAGTGTATCTTTGAAACAAATTTTTCGATGCTTACATTTACCAGAGAAGGCATTTCTGACTGAGAGCAGTTCGAGCTTAGGGAAAGAGGTATAGGACTCCTGTCTGATTTTTGAATAGATAAAACTGGCTTTTTAGTCTCAGGATGTTTTCAAAAAGAAAATTTGGAGTCCTATATCCTAATACGCTTGGGTTAAGCATATTTATCTGTTAAGGCAGGCTGGCGTTGCAGGGGGAGAGAAAAAAGCTTAACTGAACTGTATTGTCCTATATCCTCTAAATTGGTTAAATTTGACAATTTGTTGCTGTCAGAGATATGCAGATGCTAAGTAAGAATAATTACACTAGAATTGAGCATGTCATTTTTAGTTGAGGAGTCTGCTTCACAGTGTCTAATACCAACCCCAGTGATGCTAGCAGCAAAAAAGTTGCAGCTGGCATCTGCGCTATCTTGTTAGGAGCCTTAGGTATTCACAAGTTTATTCTTGGTTACAAAACCGAAGGTCTGATCATGCTGCTTGTTACCATACTCACATTTGGTTTTGGTGGGGCAATAATGGGGATTATCGGTTTGGTTGAGGGTATCTTGTACTTAACCAAAACTGATGGAGAATTCGTCAATACTTACATTGTCGGGAAGAAAGGCTGGTTTTGATTGCCTCTGAAGTTTTGCCGTTTTAGTTTAATGTGCATTGGTGTTTGAATTATTTTCTTATCCTTTGACATACCAAGGGAAATTGGTTCGCTGGGGTTTACTAGGATTCTCCTGTACACCCCTACTTAGGACTTATTTTTATCACCAAGGTCATAGAGTAAGATTCTTAGTTTGCCCAATACGGCATTTGACTGGAATTCCATGTCCAACTTGTGGGATGGCTTGCTCTTTTATGGCTATTGCCAAGGAGATTTGGTTCAAGCAGTGGCAGAAAATTTATTCGGCTCAGTTTTGTTTGCTAGTTTTGTGATTATGGCAGTTCATATTACTTTGAAACTACTCGCAAAACGTCGAATTACAGCATTTTATTCTCATCCAGTTAAACAAAGAAAATTACAGATTATAGGGCTATTTGCAGTTTTAAACTACTAGCTTGTCCGCTTGTATCATATATCACGAACGCAAGGAATGTATCTTTCTTTTATTAACTCCCTTGGGGAAACTTCTTTTTTGAAGAACTATTAATTGAATTTATTGTGTATTCTGTCCAGATTTATCGGTATAACTAGATATTTTTGCTAACAAATCCTGAATCCTACTGCTATGCTAACCCTCAAACGTAAACAGCTAATCTGGATACTCTTCTTGTTGTTGGGCTTTGGCTATTTCAGCGCCATGTCTAATTTGGAAATTGACAATTTTTGGAAAAGCCTGATTGTCCTTATGCCAATGCAGGCTGGAGCGATCGTTTATGTGACTTATTTACGCTGGAGCCGTGATTGACCCTCAGCCAGATACGATAAATTAAGAAATTTAATAGGGTTGACATACAGTCGTAGTTCCATATTTCGCCTACGCTCAAATTAGAGACGCTTTTAGTCAGGCGTTGAATTTCTGTAGCGAATCTAAACACTTGCCATGCAACTTGTCCCGAAAACTAAGCTAGCCCCAGAACTTGACCCAATCCTAGAGAAAATTATTCTCGATGTTGGGGGTATGAAGTGTGCGGGGTGTGTGAATGCAGTAGAGCGACAGCTAACCCAACATCCAGGAGTCAAGAGTGCCTGTGTGAACCTGGCCACTGAGGTAGCAGTTGTAGAGTCAGAAACTGGTGCGGTAGATGCAGATGCACTAGCACAGAGATTAACAGCCGTTGGATTCCCGACTCAACCCCGAAAACTTAACGGCACAGTAGCAGGCGAGATATCTACCTTACCAGACCCAGCAGAACGACAACGCAAAGAAATGCGCTCTTCTGTTAGGCAGTTGGCGATCGCTGCAATCTTACTGTTATTGTCGGGAAGTGGACATTTTGGTAATCTTGGCAGCTCAGTGCTACCAGGGCTGAATAACATCTGGTTTCACTGTGGACTGGCGACAGTGGCACTATTAATTCCCGGTCGCCCGATTTTAGTGGATGGCTGGCTGGGCTGGCGGCGAAATGCGCCTAACATGAACACCCTGGTGGGATTGGGAACGCTGACAGCCTACATTGCTAGTTTAGTAGCGCTGCTGTTTCCCCAAATGGGTTGGGAGTGCTTCTTTGACGAACCAGTAATGATGCTGGGCTTTATTCTCTTAGGAAGGACATTAGAGCAACAAGCTAGAGGTCGTGCCGCTGCCGCATTTAGGAAATTGCTAGCACTCCAACCACAAGTAGCGCGATTGATTGCCAACCCAGAGAAAGGCGGAGTGGGATCTTCTAGTGTAGAAATTCCTGCGGAACAGGTGCGTGTTGGTGAATGGTTACAAGTGCTGCCAGGTGATAAAATCCCCGTTGATGGTGAATTGGTGGTTGGTCAAACAACGGTCGATGAATCCATGCTGACTGGGGAAGCCGTGCCAGTAATTAAGCAACCGGGAGATTTGGTGACAGGAGGGACACTAAACCAGTCAGGAGCGATCGCTATTCAGGCAACTCGTACTGGAAGTGATACAACTCTAGCTCAAATCGTTGCTTTAGTAGAAGCCGCCCAAACTCGGAAAGCACCAGTACAGAAATTAGCAGATACAGTCGCCGGTTACTTTACCTATGGGGTGCTGACAGCATCTGTATTAACATTTGTCTTTTGGTACTTTTTCGGCACTCACATCTGGAATGATGTCAGCATGTCTGGTGGCATGGAAATGATGAGCCACGCTACACATCAAGCTCCCCATTCTTCTTTATTAATTAGTTTAAAACTAGCGATCGCAGTTATGGTAGTCGCCTGTCCCTGCGCTTTGGGACTTGCCACACCAACAGCCATTCTTGTCGGGACTGCTATGGGCGCAGAACGGGGTCTGTTAATCAAAGGCGGCGATGTTTTGGAAAGAGTACACCAGTTAAACACCGTAGTTTTTGATAAAACTGGCACTCTGACCACGGGTAATCCCATCGTTACAGATTGTCTGTTAATTGAGGGATTGAAGACGGGGAAAGAGGCACATGAGAAGAATAACAATGCCCAATCCCTAATCCAACTAGCAGCAGCCGTAGAAAGCGGTACTCACCACCCCTTAGCAAAAGCGATTCAGCAAGAAGCACGGCGGCAACAGTTATCTATTCCAGAGGCTGTGGACTTTCACACGGAACCAGGGCTAGGAGTGTCTGCTGTGGTAGAGGGCACAGCTGTCCTATTGGGTAACTGGGACTGGTTGAGTTGGCACGGCATTGCGATTAACGAAACTGCACAACAAGTAGCACAGGATTTGGCAACAGATGGTAAAACTGTCGTTTGCGTAGCAGTTGGCGGAAGTTTAGCCGGGCTAATAGCTGTTTCTGATACCCTGAGACCAGATGCCCAATCCACCGTAGACAAGTTACGTCAGATGGGTTTACGGGTAATGCTGCTCAGTGGCGATCGCCAAGAAGCAGCTAGCGCCATAGCCAAACAACTAGGATTGGACAGCGCTGATGTAATAGCGGGTGTTCCTCCAGCGAAAAAAGCGGCCGCAATACAGTCTCTCCAGTTAGAAGGGACAAAGAAAACTCCCCACTCCGTAGTCGCAATGGTAGGAGATGGAATCAATGATGCTCCAGCTTTATCCCAAGCAGATGTAGGAATTGCTTTACACTCCGGGACAGATGTGGCGATGGAAACTGCTGAAATTGTCCTAATGCGCGATCGCTTAAACGATGTCGTCGAATCTATTCAACTTAGTCGCGCCACTTTCAACAAAATCCGCCAAAATTTATTCTGGGCTTTTGCATATAATACAGTTGGCATTCCCTTAGCAGCCGGTGTTTTATTCCCTAGTCTGGGTTTTGTTCTTAACCCATCTGGTGCTGCTGCATTAATGGCTTTTAGCTCTGTTAGCGTCGTCACAAACTCAATATTATTACGGCGATTAGCTCATCACCCCTAAAATACTCTTTTGCCCGTAAAATTTCCAAGCACAAATCTTAGTTATTCCCATCTCAAGGTTTTACCAGTCCACATAGTCTCTTGAGACACTTACCAAAGCTATCATAGCTACTGGAGTAGAACGACCAAGTTCTACTCTTTCAAGGTATTATGCAATTTTAAAGCTTATTTAGATCGGCACCACAAACTTATGGTGCATGAAAATGGCAAGATCCGATACTAAACAAATCTTGATTAATCACAGTTCCACCAATTTGTCAATGGCAGCAGAAACCAATGAAAACCATCTACTGATTATTGAAGACGATCAAGGTCGCAAAGAATTTTCTCTGGAGCACCCCGTCTACTCTATTGGTAGAGATCGCGAGTGTAATATCCGTTTGATGTCGCAGTTTGTCTCCCGCCGCCATGCCACATTAGTGAGATTGCCACGAGAGCATAATAGTCATAGCTACTATTACCGGATTGTAGATGGCGATGCCAAAGGAAAGCCTAGTTCCAACGGTTTGATGATTAATGGACGTAAGCTACCAGCTCACGATCTAAAAAATGAAGACGAGATCGTTTTTGGCCCTCAAGTCCGTGCCATTTATTACCTTTTAAGAAACACTCAGCGTTTGGGACAAACGGATTCGAGTGAGTACGACATTACACTAATAAACCCCGGTATGGCCGAGGATTTAGAAGATATAGGAGACTGAATTATAACTATCGATCGCAGTCTGACACTCCCACAACTTCAAGCCGTGGGAGTGTCAATTCAAATCACCAAAACTATCCTGCAAGACTTTCAATCAAATGCCAATGACGGCTACTTTCAATAGCCTGCTTGATGAATTCAAACATTTGTCGGCAGTAATTATCTAGTTGGAGCGGTAGTTCTTCATTTTTAATCACAATACTCATCCGGGTTTCTGTTTCAGTAGATTTTGATTTATCAATCAGTATTTCTACTGCGATCAATTTAGGAAAAGGAACATTCCCGGGAACCTCACGAGCGATAATGTAATCGCCTGTGTGGTATTGAATATCCAACTGACAGTCCTGTAGAAGTTCTACAAGTAACGGCAACAGATGGTCACTAGGAACAGAAACAATAAATGAACAGGTATAGCGAGCCATAATAGCCCCACGCCTTGCAACACTCCGTCCATCCTATAATACCGAAGCATATAAACGGAAAGTCATTAGAAAAGCAAAGTTTTTAAGTTTTGAGATCGGGCATTACCAGATATACAGTCACACATGTTCTATCCACAAGGAAAGTGCCATGAAGAGGCAGGAGGCAGGAGCCAGGAGGCAGAAGGCAGAAACTCTTTATATCTAATGCGCGATCGCTGATTTTGTAGCTCCTCTCTCTTGCCCTCTGCCTTCTTTAGTAAGCTGAAAGTTCGATCAAAAACTTTACAATAAAGGTTTGGCTGAGGTAGAAAATGAAAGTCACAATTACTGGAGCAACAGGATTTGTTGGTAGTCGTTTGGTACAACGACTCCACGGGGAAGGTCATAAAATAGTAGTATTAACTCGGAACACTGCCTTTGCTCAAAAGGTTTTTCCATCTGAGGCTTTCCCCAATGTAGAAATTGTTGCCTATACACCAAATGCATCTGGTTCTTGGCAAAGTGTCATTGCTAGTTGTGATGGCGTAGTTAATTTGGCAGGAGAACCTATTGGTGAAGGACGCTGGACGGCAGAACGCAAACAAGAAATCCTCAATAGCCGAAAGTTAGGTACGCAAAAAATAGTTGAAGCAATAGTCAACGCTAATCCCAAAACGGCAGTCGCTACAACGGGGGGAACCCCCGCAACGCGCTGCCTCCCAACTGTCTTAATTAACGCTTCGGCTATTGGCTACTACGGCACCAGTGAGACGGCAATTTTTGATGAAACAAATCTATCTGGTAACGATTTTCTCGCCCAAGTCTGCCAAGCCTGGGAAGCAGAAGCGGGAAAAGTAAAAGATATTGGTGTACGGTTGGTAATTCTGCGTCTTGGGATTGTTCTGGGCAATGGTGGTGCTTTAGGTAAAATGATTCCGCCTTTTAAACTCTTCGCAGGTGGCCCTATTGGCAGTGGCCGCCAGTGGTTCTCTTGGATTCATGTAGACGATTTAGTTAACCTAATTCTGCAAGCTTTAACTAAACCGGAAATAGAAGGTATATACAATGCCACTGCCCCTAACCCAGTCCGGATGGCAGATTTAAGCCAAACTTTAGGACAAGTGATGAATCGCCCTTCTTGGCTACCTGTTCCTGCTTTTGCGATAGAAGCTCTTTTAGGAGACGGGGCTATAGTAGTTTTAGAAGGTCAGCAAGTCATCCCAAAACGTACCGTGGAAACAGGCTTTAAGTACAAATATCCTAATTTACAATCAGCATTAAGACAAATTCTTGCATAGAGTCAAAGGGACTGGGTACTGGGGATTGGGCACAAGAGGCAGAGGTACAGAGGAAAGGAATTTTACCCCTGCTCACCTGCTTCTTTTCCAGTCCCCAGTCCCTTAACTATTGGCTAGATAGAAACTTTTTGGAAACCCAACTGATAATACCGCTGAGAATAGCACCGCCCATGAGGATGCCAATTGCTGGGTTAAACAAGGGTTGCCACAGTTTATGCCACAAATCTAAACCCAGGTTTACTCCCGCTGCATCACCGATCGCAGCGATCGCTAACCAGCCAAAGCCAAAAAAAACCAAAAAAACATCTGCGACTAAAACCATGTTTAGCCAATTTAACAATTTATCTTTCATGATTGGAGTGGGAAATGGGGGATTGGACATTGGGCATTGGCCACTTGTACTAAGTAAGCGACTTGCCTTGAGTCAAGTCGAAAGCAGTAGTTGGCGCAGCCCGTCTAAGAGTTGTATTGGCCATTGGGAGAGAGGAAGGAGGAGTTCTTCAATTTTTAATTTTTAATTTTTAATTTTTAATTTTTAATTGATTTCTCCCCACTCCCCATCCTCTACTCTTCAAACAGCCAATTTTTGACTTTTATCAAACTCTGCCAATCTGGTTTTCTATTTAAACCGTCTTCAATACTGCCTTTTATTTCATCACTCCATTCCTGGTTGACAAAAATTAGCTGTTGTGCTATGTCAATGTGTTCCCGTAAACCTTTTTGACCTGTTTCCAGCATTGCTAAGGCGAGATTTACTCTCGCCTGCGGGTCTTGTGGGTTTAACTTGACTGCCTTCTGTGCAGCTTTGTAAGCCAAGTTGGGTTTGTTATCGAGTAGATACAACCACGCTAAACAAATCCAAGCAGCACTAGTTTTCGGAGCGCGATCGCACACTTCTTTAAACACAGGGATTAAAGAATCTACTGTATCTCCTGCCTTATAGCGTTCTAAACCTGTATCAAACAGGGATTCAACTGTATTAGTCATTAGTCATTAGTCATTGGTCATTGGTGAGCCAGTGCGGTCTTCTCCCAAGGGGAGACGCCAAGGGCGATAGCGCAGCGTAAAGCCTTCGGCATGGCTTCGCTTAGAGCGAGTTATCGAGCGTCTGGGGGTTTCTCCCATGAGCAACTGGTGCTAGCGTAGCGGTAGCGCAGCGTAAAGCCTTCTCTACCAGAGGCAACGCCTTCGGCATGGGAGACGCTGCGCGTAGCTTGCTTAAGAGCAGGGGTACGCTTAGAGCGAGTCATCGAGCGTCGGTACGAGCGTCACCCGAAGGGTGATTAGTCATTTGTCTTTTGTCCAATGACAAAGAACAAATGACAAATGACAATATTACACCCCAAATGACTTGCCGCAACCACAAGTTTGGTTGGCATTGGGATTAGTGAATTGAAAGCCACCGCCAATCATGGCATCGTTGTAATCGAGCATTAAACCGTAGAGATATAACAGACTCTTGCGATCGCTGACAATTTTGAAGCCATCGTAGTCAAAAACTTCATCCTGCGGAGCGATCTTGCTGGTGTCTTCAAAGTCCATCATGTAAGACATCCCCGAACAGCCACCCTGACGGACTCCTACCCGTAAGCACAAGTCTGTGCCTTGCTTGTCCCGGAGGGATTTTACCTGGTGCAATGCGGCTTCGCTCAACAAAATTCCGCGTTGCTGAGGCTGAATTGCTTGTGTCATCTGCTTTTTCAACTCCTTTATTAGTTTAAGCGTTACCCTATATCGGCTTGTTAATGCCTCTGAGTTGCCTTTGGTGTTTTTGTATTCATTCTAGCGGCTTAGATGTCGTTAGATGCCAAATTGTAAACACTCCGTCAAAAGCAGCCAAACATTTTTATTCTAGAATTGAGAGACTCAGTGTGTTTATAGATTCGGTATTTTTGAAATTCAAGCCTGGCGGCAGTCTGAGAAGCAACTATCTTTCAGGTGCAGCCATAAAAATTTAATCTGAGGCTAGCTATCCCCCAAAGTTTACTTCCAAATTGCTTCTTTTGATCTCTATGACAAGTTTTAATCGCTCTACCAGTCGTCGCTTGAAGAAATTAACTCAAATTCCTTCTGTATGGGAGGGCGATCGCCGTCCGTTGTCATCACCAAACCAGTTCTCTGACTCAGAGGAAAAGGGAGAATGCATTCTTTGGGTAGATTACTCCCAAGGTGTGGTTCGAGGAATGGACGTGGTAGCTTCAGATATCGGCCCAGAAGCAATAGTTCGGACTTTAATGCGAGCAATGGAGCATCCCCACAGTCCGGCAAAACCTGCCAGACCCCAAAGAATTGTAGTCAAAGACCGCGAGATCCAATTTTACCTGCGGGGGGTGCTGCAAGATTTAGATATCGCTATTGACTACGCACCAGAACTGCCTTTGATTGACGAACTATTTCGGGGATTTGCTGACATCCTCGATAGTCAAACCCCCGACTTACCCCCACAATATGCACAAATCTTACGAGAGAAGGCATTTGCAATTTGGCAAGCAGCACCTTGGGAATTTTTGGAAGAACAGCAAATCTTGTCAATAGAAATTAATAAGTGGGATGTTGGCACACTCTACGCCTCAGTTATGGGAATGCTGGGCATGGAGTATGGGATTTTGTTTTATCGCTCCGAAGAGTCTTTAAAACAGTTTCGCGCCGCAGTTTTAAGAGATGAAGAATCAACCGAGCATCTAGAAGAAGCATTCCTCAAGCAAGATTGCCTGTTTCTCACTTTTGAGAGTAGTGACGAAACCGATGAAGATGAGGATGAAGAAAATGATTTGGCGGATCTGCCATTATCAGAAATTGACCCCACTTTCGGTAATATCCACCCCTTAGAAGGGCTACGGTCTGTTTTGTATGACGAAGAAGCACTGGTAATTTTGGTTGCGATCGAAAGCCTGAGTCGGTTTATTCGCGATCACCGCCGCCAGCTTCATGAGGACATCTTCCCTAGCCTGAGCCGTCGCTATCGAATTTCTCTGCCGCAGTCTGAAGAATCAACTAAATCTGTGGCTGTGACAGTCTCTACTATGTCGCAGTTAGCAACAGAATTAGAGGAAATGGCAGGCTTTGGTGTCGATGACGAGGAGATTGAGAATCTTGGCTTACCGAATTTACAATCATTGCAAGATGACTTGATACCAGAAGATTCCTTCCTCAGCTTAGGTGTGGTGTCCTGGGAAATGTTGGAGTACCTCCGTAAAGGGGTCAGCTACCATCCGGCTGGTGAAATCAAACAAGTGGGTGACGGTTTGCCGGTGATTTTAATTCAAACTTCCCGGCCCAAGGCTAAGACTGTAATTGAAAGAATTGAAGCAACAGGGGGACTGAGAGCAATTTGCTTTAATCCAGGTGCCGACCCCTTCGATGGCGATCGCTACGACCTCGGTTTATTGCAAACTCAAAATGGCGAATTGTTCCTATTCGGTGAATTTTTAGATGAAGATCCTATTCATGTAGAAGCCCGAAAAAAATGGAATCAGCGGTGTAAAAATACTAAGGGCTATTGTGGCTTAATCATTGCTAAAGGACTAACGGGAGCCTCCCGTGGCAATCCTCAGTTACGAGATATGATGGCTTTGTTTGAAGGGCGATCGCTTTCACCTAAAGATTTAGGTATTGGCACTCTCCAACTCATGCCCCAACTTAAATTTGAATAGTTGTATAAATTCCCCCAATCCTCAATCTCAAATTGTGGGTATGAGAATTTAAGTTGATGTGTATTTGATTCGCATATTGACCAAAACTGTATTTGGGAGGGGAAAAAGGAAGGCTTTACCTTTTAACCTTTACCCCTCTTCTGTTTACCAACTCAGTGCTGAGTGGAGTAAAAAGCAATACGCTTGGGTTAAGGCTAAAACTCTTTGTTAAAGTCAATTTTTTTAACGAACCGCAAAGGACGCAAAGGACACAAAGAGAAGGAAGAAATGCTTAACTGAACCGTATTGGAGTAGAAAAATACGGGCTAAACGCCCCGCTTCCGCTAACAGGATTTTCGCGTTTGTATATGCCCTACTCTTTGTGGGCGGTCTTTTAACTCAGCACTCTTCATCGGCGTACCTCTCAGGGTGCAGCGCTTTGCAATCCACATTTACGTAGGGCTTGCGGAGATGATATTCCTCCTGAATTCTAACTTTTGACTTCTGATTCTCCCAATTTCCGATCTAAGGAAGCCAAAAATTGAAAAATCCAGATGCCTGCGGCAAGCGGTGACGCTAGAACGCCAACAATGGGAACCGCAAAGCGTCTACGGAGGAAACCTCCACTCCAGTTTTTCGCTTGACTCAGAGTTCTCTATGAGTTCTGCTGTATGTATATGTCAACACCAACAGGCAACCAATATTAGAAGTTAACTTTATCTCAGTTTCATGAAGTATCTGTATTTTCGTATTTTTATAGCCATTTAATTTGGATATGTTTAAGTATAAATAAGTACAACTTTATAAAAATTTATCTGCAAAGTTCGGTTAAGCCAAACTTAACTGGCGTACTTAGATTTAGGAATGTTTTTTTTAACAAATTTTTGAGTTTAGCATCTTGTTATGTATCAATATCATTAAGCAAAAGCTCAGGTGATATCTTTTTCTTTGTGTTTTTTTTATAAAGGATAAAAATAAGCTTGTTTGGTGTCTAAATGAAGATTATTTAAAGCGCATAAATAATGGTTATAATGAACACATGACAGGTAAATATTGAAATATACAATTGCTTTTATGGGTATACTTAGCAAATAATAAATGTTTACAATCCCAAAATTTCTTGGCAGCAATTTATATCTTACTTTTGATATAAAAAATTTTACTGTCAATTTCTTGGCACATTAGTTGGTTAACAATAATTTCTCTAACCTCTCAATAGATGAATACTACCAATGGGAAAAGTATTACTAATACTAAGACAAATTATATCGCTAGAGGGAAGAGAAAACACATCTAAAATTGGATTGTATTTTTACAATTTGTTAGTGTAAAAGCATGAAACAAAACTAAAGTATTGTCCTCGATAACAGTCAACTAACATCATATCTGTTTTTGGATGATTCATCTGTGTGAAATTACAGATAATGCTGTTAAAAATTACCAAAAATGTTGGCTATTTACACCCAGGAAACTGAGTCTTGTTACCTTTTTTCTAGCTACTAATTTGCACGGAAAAGCAATTAGCTCGATCGAGGTAAGTCAACAATTCATCGCGGTTCAAGTAGGTCTTAACTTCTTGGTTACAGTAATGGGTGCAAATGGGTGTTTGTTCTAGAGCGATCGCTTATTTACCTATTTTATAAATGATTATTCACGAGCCATACACACCACTCTAACCCGCCTGTAAGCTAGCATTTCAGCATGATAGTGATTCTAAAGCTTTGTTTTCTGGTGTTTTACCAGATATTCTCTCCAAGTGGCTTTGGCAAACTTGGATATAGAGATAAGGTCAAATGCTTTCAATGGAGAATAACTTTGGAAAACTTGATTGAGTCAAAAATAGCTGTCTTAAATTCATTTATCAAACTCCATTGTCAGGCTTTACTCATGCTGTTGGTGGGGTTATTATCTTCAAAAGCAACTACGTGCTCTTTCTACTGTCACAATCGTAACAAAAAAAGTGTAGTTTTTTGATTTCTTTAGAAAATGATGAATCCTTTGACAACTCGAAATTTTTTAATATTAATGGTATTACTTGTTTCCTGAGACAAATTCTGATAACCTTATCGGTTCCCTCTTTAATTAGATATCTTTCGACAATCTAAATATACAGCAAATAGCATGATAATGACAAATAAAAAATGGGCCGTTAAACGTATAACAGTCAATCTCGCAACACAGGAAGCGGAAAAACTAGAAAAATATTGCCAACAAACAGGTAGACCCGCAACCGACGTAATTCGCGAACTGATTAGAAGTTTACCTGTCTCGGACGACAGCAAAGATGTAAACAAGTAATAAGTTACTTTCACGACTTATCCAGATAACTGCTTTGCCACCAAAAAATAGCTACGATACTTTTTTGAGTCCGCCACAATGGACAAGAGTTTGTCTCGCTGATACAGACGCGTTTTTCTCGCGTCTGGTCATTTGCCGGGGCTAAAAGAAGCGATCGAAGAGGTTTTAGTATTGACATTGCTATAGCTTAATATGCTGGTGGAGTTGATATTAAGTAGCAAATTCCGACACCAACCCAGTTACAATCTGTAAAGAAACTGAAAAGGAACAACGGAATGCGCGTTGCAATCGTAGGTGCGGGACTGGCTGGGCTAGCAACCGCAGTAGATCTAGCTGATGCTGGTTGTGAAGTAGAGATTTTTGAATCTCGTCCGTTTGTCGGTGGTAAAGTTGGCAGTTGGGTTGATGGAGATGGCAACCATCTAGAAATGGGGTTGCATGTATTTTTCGGGTGCTACTACCAACTATTTGACTTGATGAAGAAAGTGGGGGTGTTAGAAAATTTACGCCTCAAAGAACATACCCACACATTTATTAATAAGGGTGGGCGCACTGGTGCTTTGGATTTCCGCTTCCTTACAGGTGCGCCTTTCAATGGGTTAAAGGCATTTTTCACTACTTCCCAACTATCGTTGCAGGATAAATTGCAAAATGCGATCGCTTTGGGTACTAGTCCGATAGTTCGCGGATTGGTAGACTTTAACGGGGCGATGAAAACCATCCGCAAATTAGATAAAATAAGCTTTGCCGACTGGTTTCGCAGTCATGGTGGGAGTAATGGCAGCATCAAGCGCATGTGGAACCCCATCGCCTACGCATTGGGATTTATTGATTGCGAAAATATGTCTGCCCGTTGTATGTTGACCATATTCCAGTTATTTGCAGTCAGAACTGAAGCTTCAGTTTTGCGAATGCTGGAAGGTTCTCCATCTGAGTATTTACACAAGCCGATTCTGGAATATCTGGAAGCTAGAGGCACCAAAGTTTACACGCGTCGGCAAGTTCGGGAAATTCAGTTTACTGAGTTAGAGGAACAAACCCGCGTCACTGGTATAGTAGTTGCCCAAGGTGATGCGGTAGAAACGATCGCCGCTGATGCTTACGTTTTTGCCTGTGATGTTCCAGGAATTCAACGCATCCTACCCCACGAGTGGCGTAAGTGGTCAGAATTTGACAATATTTACAAACTGGATGCAGTGCCAGTGGCAACTGTGCAGTTACGCTTCGATGGTTGGGTAACGGAACTGAACGATGGAGAGCAACGTAAACAGCTAAACCATGCCGCTGGAATCGATAATTTACTGTACACAGCCGATGCTGACTTTTCTTGTTTTGCCGATTTAGCGTTGACTAGCCCTGCTGATTATTATCGCCCAGGACAGGGGTCATTGTTACAGCTAGTGCTGACACCAGGAGATCCGTTTATTGCCCAAAGTAATGAAGCGATCGCGCAGCATGTCCTCAAGCAAGTCCACGAACTGTTTCCTTCCTCGCGAGAACTAAATATGACTTGGTACAGTGTGGTAAAACTTGCTCAGTCTCTCTACCGAGAAGCGCCAGGAATGGATGCGTACCGTCCCAACCAAAAAACACCAGTAGATAATTTCTTTCTTGCCGGGAGTTATACTCAGCAAGATTACATCGACAGTATGGAAGGTGCTACTATTTCTGGACGGCGGGCGGCAAAAGTGATTTTGGAGAGTTTGAAGAGATAAGGAACTGCTAAAGCCGCAAAGAATGCGTACTCCTGCAAAGAAGCAAGCTCCGCAAAGCATTTCGTCGTAGAGAAGGAAGAAGAGAGAATGTCAGATTGGTTAGAGCATACTGTACAGGTAGAAGTAGAGGCTCCCATAGATTTAGTATGGAGCCTCTGGTCTGATTTAGAGCAAATGCCCCGGTGGATGAAGTGGATTGATTCGGTGAAAATTCCGCCAGAGAATCCAGACATATCTCTGTGGAAATTAAAGACGGGCAGTCTAGAATTTAATTGGAAATCTCGAATTCTCAAAGTTATTCCCAACCAAATTATCCAATGGGAATCGATTGATGGTTTGCCAAATCAGGGAGCGATTCGCTTTTACGATCGCCACAATAGTAGCATTGTTAAAATGACCATTTCCTACGCCATCCCTGGCATTATTGGCAAAATTATGGATAATTTATTTTTGGGACGAATAGTTGAATCGACAATTCAAGCTGATTTGGAAAGGTTTAAAGAATACGCGTTGAATGTTAAAGCTAATTGATATATATGACTCATATCTAATTTTTGAAAAAGATTGTCAGAACGAACCCCGATCAAACTGTATTCTCAGTCTCAGTATGTTTTCAAAAATCAAATTTGAGTCTTATCGATAGCAAAACAGACAGTAGGAAACAAGGGGTAATTTTTTCAATAACTTATTGCAGGCAATATTTATGGTGGGTTACGCCTACAGGTAATTGCTGAAGTGTTCAGGACTTACGCAAGAACTCTCTGAAACTTTTATTCCTTTGTGTCCTTTGCGTCCTTTGTGCTTCGTTTTATCATGGTTTTGCGTAAGTCTTAGTGTTGTAAAAACCTCTCCAGTAAACTGCTGTTTGATAAATTGCTAAACGCGCTCAATTAAATTAAGTTCTGGACTAGGGAACTCCAAAAAATAAATTATCCAATTTTTGGAATCAAAACCACTTTTCTTCCCCCAGCTAAGTGCCCCCTGCCCCCTGCTCTAAAAACGATGGGATATTTTTTTACTTGGAAGTCCCCTATATGCAGGTTGACAAATCGGAATTAAATTTTCATAATTACCAATTACAAGAAGCAACCAAACAAGCCACTATTTCAACTAGTTCTTCTGGATCGGTCGGTTTAGATACATGAGTATCAAAGCCAGCTTCCAAGGCACGGATACGAGCCTCACTATCAGCATAAGCTGTTAAAGCAATAGCTGGGACTCGTCCACCATTCTTTGGGTTGAGCGCACGAATTTTGTAGATGAAACTGTAGCCATCCTCTCCAGGCAACCCAATATCACAAATTAAAATGTCAGGTTGCAATTCGGACAATGCTTGGTGTGCTGCCGCTGCTGATGGCACTGCGATAACTTTTGCTCCATCCATTTCCAACACAGTAGTAATGAAAAAGCGAGTATCATCATCATCCTCAACTACTAGGATATCTAAACCAGCAAGAGTTCCAGAAGATTGCATAATAAATAAAATTTTATCCTTACTTGCTGTGACTTTTCCCCCATTTAGAGCTTCTTTTAAAGCAGATTTTGGGTTCACAAAAGTAGATCGATGTACTTTGAGCGTTAATCAGATACCGAAGCAGACTCTTGTAACAAAAAATGATTTAACAGCATAATTCCAAAAATGTAGCTTAGTGGTCACTACCGCTTTATCTATTTTCCTACTGCAAGACCACTTTGCACAAATGGAATTCAAGCGCGATCGGGAAGTCCCCAATCATCTCTATTATCCCACTAGTCAACATCAGCACGACTTTTTATGTTGAAAATGAGCGTTGATGGTTTGAGCGATCGCTGATATAAATATTTCTAACAGAGCAAGAAAATCCACCAGTCAATTGTGAAGCTGCTAGTTAGCTATTGTTGACCACTTCGGAGGTTATCAACATAACAAATAACCTCCAATATCTAACTTTATATACAGGGAGAATGCAGAAAAAAATACTAGCCGTCTTCTTAGCTACTCATTGTCTGACGTGGATTTTTTTCAGGACAAGGGTCTACTCACAGACAGGGCTATTTCATTCTCATCTAGCCCGCCTCAGAATGAATTCTGAGTCTAATAGCGAAAGTCATCTAAAGATGACTGAGAAAAGGTTCTAGTCCGTTTTAACGGACTTTAGCTATTAGCCTAGAACTTTAGTTCTGGGCGGTTTATGTATAGAATGAAATAGCCCTAACTCACAGATGGTTAATTGAACGCCATCTGAGTGAGCAAGCCTTTACTTTTCTCTTACCGCCGACTGCGAAAACCCTGTTTTCCATTAACTTGGTCAAACAGTACATCGTATTTATCAAAAAATGCGATTCCAGGGTTTACCAATATAGTCAGTTCTGCCTGTGGGGAGATGCTCAAATTCCAGCGATTAAATCCGTCGCGGGTTCCTGGCCGCAGACTGTAATCAAAAATGCCATTCATTGCTACTTTCACAGCATTTGCTGAACCTAATCCTCCTGGTTTGAGTTTACCTGCTGTAGAAGCTGACTTGAATTCAGTCAAACCATTAATAGTTGCAGTATCAGCAATCATTCTGCTATTACAAGAGTTTTTAGCAGAACTCCCAGCAAGAGTTAAACAAACTTTGTCCAGTCGAGAGTCCCATCTATTACCGGGAACACCATTAATTTCGGGTTGTTGACTCCAAGAAGCCATTTTGAAACCAGCTTGATTTTCAACAGTTAAACCGAGAATTAGGCTGCCATTCTTGTTACTACCACCATTTCCCATCACAATAAATCCGTTACTCAGATTGCCTGGTAATTTTCTCAACGGGTTATAGGGAAGTGATTTTTCAAAATAGTTGACACCGACAATCCCAGAAAATGGCACACCACTATTTGCGGAACATTTCGGTTTTTGGGCAGTACATTGGCGACTAGTAACAATCTGTACGGGAACAGGTTCTGCGGTGGGAATCAAACCAAACCGGACATTCGTATAAACTAATTCTCCTTCCAGGATAGTACCATCGCTTAAAACTTCCTTGATATTTTGACCTGTTCTTTGGATCGGAGAATTACCTAAAAACTCTTTGGGAACTCTTAGCCCTGCTGACCCTGTATCTAATAAAATACGTTTTGGTTGACCATTTGCGATCGCTACTTCCAAAAAATAGCCGCGAACGCGTTGTCCGAGGGAAGGTTTTGGATATAAAGGTAAAGATACGGTATTAAAAGTTGCCTTGCGGGGTGTATTTTGAGAGATGTCGCGCAACATGGGGTTTGGAAAAAGAGCCGCAAATGCTGACTGGCGTTGCGCTGCTGGTTCGGGTGCAATATCCCAAAGGCTTTCGTAGTAGAAAAAGCCGATACCTAAACCGCGTTGTTGCACTGCTTCTACCTGGGATTTGATTTGTGGTATGGAAACTGGGCGATTTCGTAACCCCGCTATAATACCGATACCAGTTGGGATAATTTGTTGGGTTTCTAAAATTTCTGGGCGGGTAATTTGAGCAATAAAACTTGCTAAATCATTACGGTATACCTGCATGACCAACTCATCGACAATACCCAACCGTACCCAGTTTAGCCAGTCTTGCAGTTGCAGCTTGTAAGCGAAATCATAGTAATTGGGAGCAACTGAGAAGATGGCATTCGGTTTTTTGGCTTTCACAGTTTGGTAGAGGTCTACCATGAATGCAGTAATTTTATCTGCTCGCCATTTTATCCATGCTTGGGCTTGGGGATTGGGTGGAGGAGGATTGCCAGTTTCTTGAGTATATAGACTAATTGTGTACTTATCGTAACCAAAATCCACAGGTAAACTCATGTGGTCGTCAAATTGAACGCCATCAGCATTGTATTGCCCGATAACTTCCATGACGAGTTCGCGGATAAAGTTTTGCACTTCGGGGTGAAAGGGATTTAACCACGCCACTTCACCCGCAGCACTAATTGAAGTTTGAGTCCCATCCCGCTGTTGTGTTAGCCAATCTGGATGCTGTGATGCGAGTTCCGAAGTTAGAGGAACCATGAAACCAAATTCAAACCAGGGTATTGCTAGTAGCCCTTCTCTGCGGGCTTGAGTGATAATGTCTGCAATTACATCTTGTCCATCTGTTCCCTTGAAGAAAAAGGGTATCCCCATTTTTTGCATTATGGCGCTGGGGTATTGCGTATAACCATCATTCCAGACTACGGGATAAACAGTATTAAAGTTTAACTGCCGCAGTTGGCTCATACCTGCAAGCACCTGCGAGCGATTTCTAAAAACGCTAAAATCGTTCCCACTTAGCCACACTCCCCGAATTTCCTGACGAGGTTGAGGAGGTAGTTGGGCAACGGCTGGGGCAAAGCTGTTGAGTAGCAATACTGCAAAGAATGATATCAGACATAATAATGGCAGCAGACGCTTTCTTAAAAACCACCAACCTTGATGAATCACTTGAGTCACCGCTTCTCTATGAAACCCTACGCGTAGCTTGCTTATCCATGTACGCACAAACTTAAATATTTTTTCCCAAAACTGAGTTGTCATTACTTCTGCTTACTAAATGAGGTTAATTAGTTATATTTCATTCAATATAGTTAAATTGCTACACCAGAAAAACTGATACAGTAATTTAGCTGCTAGATAGTTGACGCAGTTATAAGGTTAGTAGTGCCAAATTGAAATATTACAAATGTTAGATCGCGATTATAAAGTAGAAGGCTACACTACGTAGATTATCGTGCGATCGCTATCTCATTCAAGCAGTTAGCAGAGAATCACCCAGATGCTGACTTGCGAATTATCGGGAAGGATAAATGTGGGCATTGGTTTCAACTGCAATAGTTTTCAGTAATATCTGCGGTTGAAAACTTACATTACTATCGGCAGCAGATATTCTCAAACTGTCTGGAATTCAGCTTTTCCAGCTTCTCTATCCATTTTATAACTGCGATCGCAATACTCTGAGGTTAATTTGAGCAACAGTGCGCTCTGATTCTTTATACGCATTATCTTCATCCCACTTTGGCTACAATCGCTAACTGTTGGCGATTGAGATAAACTAATGAGCTATGCGGCTGTAGCCCTGCTCTCCTTTGGCTATAGTTTTACAACACGCTATAGAATGATTCGTTTTATACCTAAAGATTGTTTTTGCTAATCATAAAAACATTTAGGCTAAAGCCTATCTGATGAACTTGACGATGGTAATTTTGAAAACCAAAAATAGCAACTAAACAACAAAAAAGGAGAACGAACATTTAGTACAACAACTAAAGTTTAGCTATCTAGACAAATTGACTCCACAGGTGATAGTTGCATCCCTCAAACGAAATATAAATGTCGGTTGATTTAAAGATATTTGGTTTAGTCAATTATTCATCGCAGATAAAAATTAATTAGGAGTTCTTCAAAATGACAGATACAACTACTGTTCAAAGAAGAGATATTGATACTATTCCCAAAAAGTCTCTTTCTTTAGAGAAAAATTTGATTCCAAAAGCAGAAGATATTGAGTTTTGGCGTAATCTCAATCCCAATTTGACAATTTCTGACAAAGCCCTTCAATGGGAATCAAAGGATTCTACAATAGAGCCTAGCTATTTAGATGAATACGCGCTTCAACTTCAGGAAGAAGGTTATTTTCAAACCCCTCCAGTCATTCCTCCTGCTACCATTCAACAAATGCTTCAATGTATAGAAAATGTCAAAAAAGCAGGGTTTCCCCCAATATTTGCTTTAGTTTACGATATTTTCTATGAAGGGTTTGCTTATTTTGATTCAGTTTTGACAAGGATTTTAGGATCGGGTTACAAATTAATCCCCAATTTTTGGATCTACTACATAGAGGCGCTCGATACTGGGAAAGGATTTGAACCTCATCGCGATACAGAGTATTCAAATACCATAGGTTCAGATGGTATGCCTAACGTCCTTACTCTCTGGATAAGCATCACAGATGCTACACCTGTTAACTCATGTATGTATTTAGTTCCTGCTAATCGCGATCCTCAGTATACTAATGCCATTCACGATTTAAACACAGGAGGAACTCAATTTGCTTTAGAGGATATTCGGGCTTTACCGACTCCACCAGGCGCACTTTTATCTTGGAATCAATATATTTTTCACTGGGGAAGTCGTAGTAGCAAACGTGCTAAGTTTCCACGAGTCAGCTATGCTGTTTACTGTCAACGAGGTGATATCGCACCAGTGGATGATGTACTCATTGACATTCCATCTGTACTCGACTTTGAGACTAGACTAGCTATAGCTTGCAGAGCTATTTACCATTATTCTCCTGTGAGCCTTCAACAATCATCAAAAGAAGATGAGTTGTTGGAGTTTGTGAAAAGGAACAAAGCAAAGTTGCAAAGATTTTAGTAAAATCTACTTTTCGATCTCAAGGTTAAGAGGATGTTTGAAAAGTCATGATTGATGTATCAAATATTTTTACCCCACCCTAACCCTCCCCTTATAAAGGGGAGCCACTGCGTTGGGCGGGCAACGCCCGACTTGAAGCATGTGGCGTGAGGGAACCGGATTTTCTTATTTCCCCCCAATATATCGAGGGGATTAAGGGGGGTAAGAATTCGATTAAAATCACAACATACCACTTTTCAAACAACCTCTAAAAAAGTTTTACTTACTTTGAAACGCAGCGATCGCAAAATGAAGTAATCGCAGAGTCAGAAGTGATTGCTACGTTCCACTCTATTTCACTCGTAATGATATATCGTCAGTAATTTAGTGCAGTTATAGCGGGGGTATAAGAATTGTTTGACCGAGTTTAGTGAAGAGTGACTGTGAACGAGAGGGAGTCCGGGTGTGAGCTAAACTTATTTAAATAAACTACTTGCAATCAGACTAGTTTTTTACCAAATGCGCGGATGGGTAGGTGTACAAAATAACAATCAGAAAAAAATGCCTGTATTGCCTTATATGTAAGCACTTCAAAGCAAATGCATTTCTCAACCATCCGCGCACCTTATGGATACTAGTTTTCAGCGATTTACATCTAGCCAAGTTACAAACCGTTGTGTTATAATTTCTGCATTCGCGCTATTGAACCTTGAAAACCAAATAATACAAAGCTTCCAGACGCTTGCCATTGCAATTAACCAAAATCCCTATTAGGGATTGAAACGCCAGACGTTTCCCTCATCAATGCGTACCATGCTATTGCAATTAACCAAAATCCCTATTAGGGATTGAAACGTATTCCTCTGTCCACCCTGATACTGGATTTATTAATTGCAATTAACCAAAATCCCTATTAGGGATTGAAACGCAAAGTCTGACTTACCTTTGTTCATCAGGCGAAAATTGCAATTAACCAAAATCCCTATTAGGGATTGAAACCTTGCAGTAAACAAAGGTGTACTTGCTCTCGTGGATTGCAATTAACCAAAATCCCTATTAGGGATTGAAACACCTTCTACTACTGCGATGATGTACCAGCAGTAAGATTGCAATTAACCAAAATCCCTATTAGGGATTGAAACGCAGAACTGCTTGGCAGTACCCCAATTTACGACATTGCAATTAACCAAAATCCCTATTAGGGATTGAAACAGGCTATTACAGTGAATCCAGTATTGAGTAAGAATTGCAATTAACCAAAATCCCTATTAGGGATTGAAACCCAAAACTTCTGGGGAAAAAGTGAGAATGGTTTGATTGCAATTAACCAAAATCCCTATTAGGGATTGAAACGAATCAGGAAATTGACTTGGAAGCTTGGGGAGGAATTGCAATTAACCAAAATCCCTATTAGGGATTGAAACAAAACCCCACCTTTATTAGCCATATTACGATAGCATTGCAATTAACCAAAATCCCTATTAGGGATTGAAACTCTTCATGCACCTACATACAGTTTTGTGATAACATTGCAATTAACCAAAATCCCTATTAGGGATTGAAACAGAGCAATTGCCTTTAGTAAGAAGCTATGGAAGATTGAATTGCAATTAACCAAAATCCCTATTAGGGATTGAAACAGATGCTTCTATATCTAGTTCCCCTTCTGGGGATAATATTGCAATTAACCAAAATCCCTATTAGGGATTGAAACTCAGATAATTGATGCTGAATATCAAATAGCTGCTTATTGCAATTAACCAAAATCCCTATTAGGGATTGAAACCCACTATTACTTTACGATAATTCAGCAGTAGCTGGGTATGATTGCAATTAACCAAAATCCCTATTAGGGATTGAAACCAAACAGAAGCGCTACTTCCTCGCTAAATGCAAATTGCAATTAACCAAAATCCCTATTAGGGATTGAAACAGTACTTTAGCAATATCTACTTTTGCTTTTAAAATATTGCAATTAACCAAAATCCCTATTAGGGATTGAAACGCTGTGATTGGTAATGCCCTGCGTCAATGGGGTGAGATTGCAATTAACCAAAATCCCTATTAGGGATTGAAACGCCGATAACGTAGATGCCGATGGTAACGTAGACATATTGCAATTAACCAAAATCCCTATTAGGGATTGAAACCACAATGACACTTCAGGAAACATATATACATGTAATTGCAATTAACCAAAATCCCTATTAGGGATTGAAACAGCGATCGCAATTACTCCCCGATAAAGACCGTAACATTGCAATTAACCAAAATCCCTATTAGGGATTGAAACGGCTAACCAATTCCCCTTCTATGAAAAAATCGTGGATTGCAATTAACCAAAATCCCTATTAGGTATTAAAACTCTTGCTTATTGCTCCATTATCTGAATGTAAAATTTGCAATTGACACCCCCAAGAACTAGACCGGAAACAAAGCTGATTAAGGGTTGAAGAAATCCAATAATGCTTAATCTGCGATCGCAGATGATACTTATGGCATAAATCTTCTGATAGAGAGACGAGAGCAAGATGAAATTGTATTCTATTAGCAATGTCATTTTTAGGAACAGGCTTGTAAGAAAGAGTCGTTTTATTTAAAGAATTGAAGTCAAGAAAATTACTCAATATTATTACTTAACAAAAACAGAACGGAGTAAACAGATGAAGTTTGGCCTAAGACGCCGCAGGTTGGGTCAATTGATGATTGTCAGCACAGTAGCGGCTACAATCGGTAATTTTGGAAAGAAAACTGTAGCAGAAACTAAAGTTAAAAAAAGTACTTCAATGCAGGAAACTTCGACACCTGAGACTATGAAGGTGACGCTGCAAGTGAACGGAACAGCACATAATTTGCAGATTGACCCCCGTGTTACCTTACTTGATGCACTTCGAGAATATATAGGGCTAATTGGTACTAAAAAAGGTTGCGATCATGGTCAGTGCGGTGCTTGCACAGTGCTGGTTGATGGGCAGCGAATTAATTCCTGCCTGACATTTGCTGTTATGCACACCGATGCAAAAATCACAACTATTGAAGGGCTGGAACAAGGAAACAAACTGCACCCGATGCAAGCTGCATTTGTTGCCCACGATGCTTTTCAGTGCGGCTACTGCACACCGGGACAGATTTGTTCGGCAGTGGGTTTGGTAAACGAGGGACACGCCAAGTCAGATGCTGACATTCGCGAACTGATGAGTGGGAATATCTGCCGTTGTGGTGCTTATCCAAATATCGTGGCTGCCGTCCGCGATGTCTTAGAGGGAAAAAAAGATGCAGCCGTTTAGCTATAAGAAAGTTGGACAAGCGGATAATGCCGTGGCGTTGGTTACTCCAGATGCCCAAGCCTCGTACTTGGCTGGCGGTACTAGTCTCATCGATTTGATGAAGCTGAATGTCCAAACGCCAAAACAGTTAGTTGATATCAACCCACTACCGCTAACTCAAGTGGAAGTGCAGGGCAACAGCGTGCGGATTGGGGCAATGGCACGCAATAGCGATGTTGCATATAATCCGATAATTCAGGAGCGTTACCCTGTACTGTCGGAGGCGTTGCTGTCTGGGGCATCGCCGCAACTGCGAAACATGGCAACAGTAGGCGGAAATTTGCTGCAACGTACCCGGTGTTACTACTTCCGCGACACTTCGATGCCTTGTAACAAGCGGGTTCCCGGTTCAGGTTGTGCGGCAATGGAGGGTTATAACCGCATTCACGCGATTCTTGGCGGAAGCGATCGCTGTATTGCCACCCATCCCTCTGATATGGCGGTGGCAATGGTGGCACTCGATGCAGTTGTGCAAACACGCGGGCCGAGGGGAGAGCGCAGTATTCCCCTTGTAGATTTTCATCTTCTACCTGGTGAAACGCCAGAAAAGGAGACGGTTTTACAACACGGAGAGTTAATTGTTGCCGTTGATTTACCTGCTTTAAACTTTGGGAAGCGATCGCATTATTTAAAAGTCCGCGATCGCGCCTCTTATGCCTTTGCTGTGGTATCGGTTGCGGCGGCATTAGATATTCAAAATGGCATCATTCGCTCGGCACGCATTGGCCTGGGTGGGGTGGGAACAAAGCCCTGGCGTGCCTCCGAAGCTGAACAAGCACTTTTGAACAAGCCCGCAAACGAGGCAACATTTCAAGCAGCAGCCTCCGCAGCTGTGGCCGGAGCTAAACCTCAAAAATACAACGGCTTTAAGGTCGAACTGGCTAAACGCACAATTGTTAAGGCGCTGACAACGGTGGGAGGGATAGCATGAATACAGGGGATACAAATACAGTTGTCGGCAAACCGCTAAATCGAGTCGATGGATACCTGAAGGTGACTGGTGGCGCACGCTACGCGGCTGAGTTTCCGATCGCCAAAATGACTTATGGCGTGACAATTCAAAGTGCGATCGCTAAAGGTAAGATAGCCCAAATCGATACAAAGGCGGCGGAGCAAGTACCGGGTGTATTAGCAGTTATTACCCACCTCAACGCGCCCAAAGCCTCTGGAGAAAAGGGCGGCGGTCATAAGGTGCAAATGTTACAAGATAACATTGTGCTGTATAGCGGTCAGCATATTGGTGTCGTCGTTGCCGATACCTTGGAACGAGCGATGTATGCTGCCTCCCTCGTGCAAGTTCGCTATGACGAAGAGAAGCCAACCATTAATATGCGGGACAATCTCGCTAAGGCATACTTGCCTAAAGGTAAAATCCCTGGAGACGAACCGCCCGATTTAACGCATGGCAATATCAACCAGGGACTAGCGGCGGCGGCTGTCCGCGTCGAGCAAACCTATACCACCCCAGTAGAAAATCACAATCCGATGGAGCCTCATGCCACAACAGCAGTTTGGCAGGGCGATGAACTGCTGCTGTATGACGCAACTCAGGGAATTTTTTCGACTCAACAAAAAGTTGCGGAGGTATTGGGAATTGAGCCTGAGAAAGTCCGCATTATGTCTTACTTTGTGGGCGGTGGCTTCGGTTGCAAAGGGTCGGCTTGGTCGCACGTACCGCTAGCAGCGATCGCAGCCCGGCAGGTTAATCGCCCAGTAAAATTAGTTCTGGGACGGACACAAATGTATGGGCCTGTCGGCTTTCGACCAGAGACAATTCAACAGGTTTCTCTTGGTGCAACCCGCGATGGCAAATTGACTGCTTTGCGACACACCGGCACTTCTCAAACTTCAACTTTCGATGAATTTATCGAACCTGTTGGTAAAAGCGCTCGGATGCTTTACGCTAGCCCGAATATCGAAACTAGCCACCGTCTGGTTGAACTCGATCAAGGAACACCAACCTATATGCGGGCCCCAGGCGAAGCTTCTGGGTCGTTTGCCCTAGAATCGGCAATGGACGAACTGGCTTATGCGCTCAACATCGATCCGGTGGAACTGCGTCTGCGTAACTATGCTGAAGTCGATCCTAGTAAAAAACTCCCTTGGTCGAGCAAGTCACTGAGAGAGTGTTACAAATTGGGGGCAGAAAAGTTTGGCTGGCAAAAGCGCAATCCCAAGCCCCGTTCGATGCGAGACGGTAATTATTTGATTGGTTGGGGTATGGCGACAGCTACTTATCCTACCTACCGTTCTCCAGCATCAGCGATCGCTCAAATTATGGCAGACGGTACAGCTGTTGTACTGAGCGGTTCCCAAGATATTGGCACGGGAACTTATACTGTCATGACTCAAGTTGCGGCTGAAGCACTCGGTTTACCAGTTAACAAAGTCCGCTTTGAACTAGGCGATACCAAGATGCCAAAAACCCCCATTTCCGGTGGTTCGCAAACCGCCGCCAGTGTGAGTTCAGCCGTGCATTTAGCGGGAAATCAAGCACGCAGTCAGCTTTTGCAACTAGCACTTGCCGATCGAGAATCGCCCCTTTATAGTTCAAAGGCTGAGGATGTAATTGCCGAAAATGGCAGCTTTTTCTTAAAAAATAAATCGTCCGCAACCGAAACATATCAGGCAATTTTGGCACGGCACGGAATGAAAATGCTCGAAGCGCGTGCAGATGCCAAGCCTGGAGAGGAACAAAAGAAGTTTTCAATGCACTCATTTGGAGCGCAGTTTGCGGAAGTGCGCGTTGAGCCTGATTTGGGTGAAGTGCGAGTATCGCGTTGGGTGGGAACTTTTGGGGTTGGACGTATCCTCAATGCTAAAACAGCCAACAGTCAACTGATTGGTGGGATTATTTATGGCATCGGCATGGCGTTAATGGAAGAAACGTTAATAGACCCGAATCTAGGACGCGTTGTCAACCATGATTTAGCTGAATATCACGTACCAGTGAATGCAGACGTTCCCGATATTCAGGTGTTGTTTGTCGATGAACGCGATCCACATATCAACCCGCTTGGCGTCAAAGGAATTGGCGAAATTGGCATTACCGGCACTGCTGCTGCGATCGCTAACGCTGTCTATCATGCCACAGGTAAACGCATCCGCGATTTGCCAATTACCCTAGACAAACTTTTGTAGAGATAGCGTTGGCGCTTGTTTTCATTCAACGTTTCAAGATATAGCTTTATCCAAGGAGAACATTAATTATGTCCAACTTCAAAATCTTCTCTACTGGTATAGTAGCGATCGCCTTATCTCTGGCGACTGGTTGCACACCAACTACTCCCCATGACCAAACTACATCTGAAGCTCCATCTGCTGTTCCTGTACAAGGAACTGAGAGTCCATCCCCAACCGACTCACCAACTCCATCCCCAACCGACTCACCAACGCCATCCCCAACTCCATCAGCAACTCCATCAGGGCGAAATAACCTCAGTTCTTCAGACAGACAGTTCATAACTCAAGCCGCTCAAGATGGTTTAGCAGAAGTCCAACTAGGACAACTGGCATCGCAACGTGGAGTTAGCGATGCGGTAAAACAGTTTGGACAGCATATGGTTGAAGATCATACCCAGGTAAACAATCAACTCAAATCGCTGGCAGTTCAAAAAGGTGTGACGCTGCCAACTAGTATTGGCAACAAAAATCAGCAAGCAAAGCAAAGCTTATCCAAACTTTCTGGTGCTAAGTTCGATCGCCAATATCTGAATCAGATGCTTCAAGCTCATGAAAAGGATGTCTCCGCATTCCAAACTGAAGCTCAACAGGGACAAGATGCAGATGTGAAAGCATTTGCGGCTCAATCGCTGCCAACCCTCGAAGAACACCTGCAACAGGTTCGTGCCATTGTTAATCCTGGAACTTCAACTAGCACCCCAGCTCCAACCACCACCCCGTAAGGGACTTTAAACGAAGCTAGGGTTGCCAGTCGTTAACTCACGAGAAGGCGATCGGCTTACCCTCAGTTTTCGCGGCAGCCTTGGTGTATGCAACACCATCAACCTTCAGTCCTTGGGAGTCTATAAGTGTTATTGTCCCCCCCTTATTCGACAGTTGTGCTCCGCTTCCACTGAGTCGGAAGAGGGTTGCTTCTCCTGGCTTAATCGAGCCAGAAATCGTATCAGCCTTGTCCTGTTGGTCGAGAATCTTCCAGTTAGTTAGGTCTAAAGTCTGGTCAGAAGTGTTAAGAATCGTCACGAATTCGCGGCCGGGGTCATCGTCACGAGGATTTACCATCGCGGCAATGATGCGTGCGAGGTGATACGGCGAATCCGACGCGACTACGGGCCAAGGATCGATAGTTCCGGTGTCTGGGATTGGGACTACAGGAACCGTTGGAGCATCATCGATTGGTTTAGCGTCTTGCTCATCAGTGTGCCAGACTTGATTCTGGAACTTCAGAAACAGCGCTGATGCTGTGCCCGATTTAGGAAAATCGATAATGAGAGCGCCATCACGGTAAGTGCCATTCCCATCACCAGCACCACCCTGGTTCATATGAATCAAGTGGACTCCGTTACCAGGCAGAAAGTCAAAGTATTCGTCTTTCTTGTCTTCTTCAGGGCCCCACCGTTCGCCAAATGCGTACACGACAGCACCATTCTCGTTAATCGCACGCTGGAGAAGATCCTCTACCTGCTCGAATAGGTCGTTGTTTGGGCCTGGTGCAAAATGTGCGATCGGTTTCATGTCCGTCGCACGGAAGATGTTACTGCGGATATAGTCGATTGCGGCACCATCGTTTACACCATCTTTCAGGTTATTCCAACCTTCGGGCAGTTCACGCGCCCGGTCAACAATCGGATGCTTAATGTCATGTATAATCAAGTATTCGATCAGCCTCTTCTGAACAGGGCCGCGACTCGATCGCACGTTGATTGCAATCCGAAAACTAACTCCTTGGATGTTCATTAGGAGTTCCGAGTGAGGATCGTCGTCGTTATCTCGCTTGTACTGGACGGCTGTTCCTTTCAAGACACCATAATTCTTCATAGGTTACTCCTTATAAAGGTTGGCTTATTATGGCTGGTTCTTTTATATGGCTGATTATGGTTTGTTAGACTCTCACGAGTTAGGATATCTTTGTTTTTAAATTGTTTTTCTATAAATATGCTTAAACCTATAGAGCTGACTGCTCAATACAACATAGAGATTTAAATTTAAAAGAAATGTCTGTAAATACTAAAAACTAAAGATGCTCACCAAATTAACTCTCGTTTTCTAGGATGACATAATTACTAATTTTCTGCATTTATTAATGTCATATTAGGTAGTTTTGCCTAATTACGTTTAATCCATAATCGCATGTGTCAATTACACGTTTTAGCCTTCATGTGTAGCGCGACTATATATATTATATATTGATGATGTCACTTGGGCTAAATTGAGGCGATCGCATAGATTTTAACCAATACCGATCAAGTAATAATGATGAGATTAACTATAGAATTGGGCGCTTTTGCGTAGGCGTAGCCAGCCGTAGGCATCGCTATAACCAAAATGCTGCAATCTTGAGAAAATAAGCATTAAAAGCAGATTATGCTCGTCACACTAAACCACAACCAATTCCCAGAATATTCAGCGTTTAATTAAATCTTAATCTCCTCTTTACTTAGATTTATTCGGAAAATTTTCCACCATTACTCTCAGCTGTATTTTTCTTTCATTAAATAAAAATATCTGCTTACAAATGGCTTAAATTAGCATTTGCGAGCATTAAATAACAGATGCTTATTCTCATCACATAGATATTACACTTTGTCACTACAATCGGATAATTTCTTGGGATAATTGTATAGAAAGAATTTTACTTTCTGGCATTTCGCAATTATGAAGCCTAACCTTCAAGATATCTCTCAAAATTCGCCCCGCCGTCAAATTCTCAAAACTGCTCTCACCTTTGTGGCTGGCTTAACTACGACATCACTGGTATCATTTTTGATTCCCAAATCAACAAAGCCAGCACAAGCAATTGTTGTGCAACGACCAAATGAGTTTGAACTTAAGGGCGGAGGTGCTGACATCAAGTATTCAATTCTTAATGGAGTTTCACAGCTTGATTACAAAACTCAAAATATTTCCCGTCATTTCAGTGGTGATGAAATTCAGACATTAGCTACTGATATTGGTACATTAGTCACGGTAATTATTAGCAGACCACCAAACCCCGATTTGGGAGGAAAGATGGTCAAACTGAGCTTACTCTTACCAATTATCAACTTAGCGATCGGTAATCGCGAATCTCCTGTCCAAACTCAAGCCATTTTAACTACTGAAAGAAGAGCAGGATTTATCCGTACTCCCCTGTTTGGACAATTACAGTCATATCAGAGTCTAGCACTCAAAGGAACTGCTAGATACCTCTAGATACGGCAAGTCAAAAGATATCGCTCCTTAAAAAAGGTGTTGTTGCCTTTAATAGCAACCGACTCAATCATCAGTATTTTCAACTTAGTTACAGTCAGCAGTCGCGGCTCTTTTATCAATATAGTGGAGAGCGAGCGATCGCCTGCGGTAGACTGTTCGCGATCGCTCTTTTGATATGGGTTGTAAATATCTCTAAGTTAAAATCCCTTTTCGTACCCTATTGCAATCCAAATTATTTCTTTGTAATCAATCCTCTAGAACTCTCCACCAGGCGGATAAACTCACCCCGATAGCCTTCCCGATCTTCCCCCATCGCCTGGGTTGCCAATTTCATCACCAAATCATAATTAGCATTCCCCTTATACTCTGAGTCACGCAGCACCATCCCAAAGGTAGCTACCGCAGCAGCAAATCTCAGGTTAGTGGAGGGTATCTGGTCGGCTCTCAAATCATCATCTTGGATGGTTTGAGTAATTAGTTGACTGGTGCTGTCCTGGGGCAATTTATAGCGCAGTTTCACCTGCATCAACTCATTACCAGCAGTATCGGGGGCAGTTTTACCAGAACGCTGATACCGTAAGGGGTCTATCTCCGGCAGTTTCACATCACTCTTTGTGCCAGTGGGAATTATTTCATAAAGCGCAGTGACAGAATGACCAGCGCCAATATCCCCTGCATCTTTCTTATCATCATTGAAATCCTGATTTTGCAGCAGGCGGTTTTCGTAGCCAATCAAACGGTATGCCTGAACTTTCGCCGGATTAAACTCCACCTGAATTTTCACATCCTTGGCAATGGTAAACAGAGTTCCCCTGAGATCGTTAACTAAAACCTTTTTGGCTTCCAATAGGGTATCGATGTAAGCGTAGTTGCCATTACCCTTATCAGCCAATTGCTCCATTTTTCCGTCCTTATAATTGCCGGTGCCAAATCCCAACACCGTCAGAAAAATTCCCTCATCTCGCTTCTGTTCAATTAATCGCGTCAGGTCGCCATCACTAGAAACCCCGACGTTAAAATCTCCATCGGTAGCTAAAATTACTCTGTTATTACCAGACTTGAGGAAGCTTTGTTTGGCTATCTTGTAGGCGAGTTCAATGCCCTGACCGCCAGCAGTGGAGCCTCCAGCCTCTAAGCGGTCAATCGCCGCCAGAATTGTCGATTTCTGACTACCAGGAGTAGCAGGTAACACCAATCCAGCATTCCCAGCATAGACTACCAAACTTACCCGGTCTTCAGGACGCAGTTTATTCACCAGCAATTTCAGGGACTGTTGCACCAAGGGTAATTTGTTGGGGTCATCCATAGAACCGGAGACATCAATCAAAAACACTAGGTTGCTGGGTGGTAAGGTTTCGCTCTCTAGGCGTTTACCTTGCAAACCCACCAGTACCAACTTGTGTTGAGGATTCCAGGGAGCGGCAGCAACTTCAGTGGTGACAGAAAAAGGGCGTTGGCTTTGCCCGCCGTAGGCATCGCCTTTTGGTTGGGGATAATTGTAGGTAAAATAGTTGATCATTTCCTCAATTCGCACTGCATCCTTGGGTGGTAATTCCCCTTGAGTAATAAACCGTCGCACGTTGCTGTAGGATGCTGTATCGACATCAATGGAAAAGGTGGAAAGGGGGTCATTACCGACGCGATGAAAGGGATTATCTTCAATCCGGTTATAGTTTTCTGTATTGAATCTGCTATCTGTTTGTGGTTCCGGGGCAACCCTTCCAATACTGCCACGAGTTTGCAGTTTAGGCATATTCGCACGGTTAACAACCCGATCCTGCACAGATGAGCCAGACGGAACACTAAGGGGTGGGAGTGCGGGTATAGGTTGAGTCTTTCGGGCAGACTCGGCTTGAGTACGTTCTCTGAGAGTCTGAGTCGGAGTGACGGCACTAGGAGCTTCCAATTCATCTATCGGACTTTTTAGGGTTACTAACTCCGGTGCGAATTCGGACTGCAACCGTTGCAGGGTTATCATATCCGCTTGGGTAACTATTTTGGGGTCAGTCGCTATTAGCTCATTGCTCCGATTCAGACAGGCATTCAAGACTGTGGCAAACTCAGTCCTGGTTATCGCAAGAGTGCCAAAGTTTTGAACGGAGACGACACAACTATACTTTTGTACCAATGCCTGGAGTGCTTGATAGTCGGGGTGATTGGGTAGAATCGAGGTTGTTGGGCTAGATATGGGAGGAGTCTGATTGGCTGGAACTGCAACCGTAGCAGACTGACGTAGAATTGCAATTCCTACTGACGGTATTAATAAGAATAATGTTAAAATCCCAACACGCCGCCACATTTTGGACTGAATCGGGTAAGACATGACTAAATCCTCACACTAAATTTTTTTGTCACATTTAAAGTTTCTGCTTACCTAGAATAGTCCTGAGCAGCGTGGGATTTCATCACCGTTGCAGTTTTGGTAACTGTAACTTATACAACATTAACTATTCCGGTTTAGTATCAGGGAATATAACAGTGTTTGTTGGTATCGAGTTAATAATTTAGGTTAAGCAATTACTCAGCCGCTCAACTCCAGAACCCTCAACAGTTTTTCTGACAAAGCAGTTAAAATTTAGGCGAGTTAGCTTTTCCAAGGTTTGACTGTCTCCAAAGAGTTAAGGAAACTCCAAAAAATAAATTATCTAATTTTTGGAATCAAAACGACTTTTCCTCCCCCTGCCCCTAAAAGCGATGGGAATTTTTTACTTGGAAGTCCCTAATCAGAATATACTTTAATCCATCTCTTAGGGACTGCAAGTCATACACTGACATTGATTAAATCAACATCAGCAAGCCATATTGTTCTGCTTTGGGCAAACCCAACTTCACCTAAAATTGGGGAGCGCCACTCTACCCCATAAAGCCAATTACCTTTGAGACTAAAAATTCCTTGAATAATACGGTGTGTCGGCTGCTCGCCGAAATCAACCTGAACTATATCCCCCAATTTAAAAGCCGGAGTCGAAACAGTGTCCTTTTCTAGTACATATGTTGGATGAAATTCTTGCTCAGGTAAGTAGAGAATTTCACTCTGGCAAACAATTGCATAAACCCATTCCTGTTTTTCCCACTGAACACCACAGCAGTAGCCTGACAAGCCTGACATTGGCAACAAAACTTTTTCTAACATTTGAACTGCTAGCACAGGCATAGTCTCACCCCACCCAGGAGAAATATGCCAACAGGATTCTAGGGCGGTAATTTGGTTAATCATCTTGGAATATAGTTCTCTTTTTTATACATACACTGCCTTGCATCAGTGCAATCCGGAATAATAATTTAAATACTTCAGATCACTAAAGTTAATACCCAATAAATACAGGTTTTAGAGGCATTAGATCCGAACGCTTCGGGAGATTTAACCTCTACTGTTTTAGGTGCAAACCTATCTCAGCAAGTCGAGTCTATGAACGAAGAATCTCCGCACTTATAGGGCGGAGACTGTCAAACCAGGCATCAATTCTCCATCACGCATGGTGGTGTCGAAAATAATTACTTTGTTATGATTTGTTGACATATTGGTTAGAGAAAGCGATCGCTTTTGTCAAATCCAGTTTTAAGAAAACTGTCTCTAAATCCCGATAACCGCTGACAAAACGTACAACTTCCACACCGCCATCAATGAGACGATAAAATATCAAGTAATTTTATAACGGCAAACTCTGTAAACTGCCGTCAAAATTATCACAACTTTGCCCCATCTTAGGAAAATCAGCATTCCTTTTACTCTATATCCCAACCGGAAGGGGTTGGAGTAAGGTTAATTCGCCGCTGTTTGAGCTTCTTGATAAATTATTTCTTGAAACTGGATTATATCTTTTTGTGGATCGGCGTGGCTAACTTTCACTAATATCTGTTCGCCCAAGTTCACAGAACGTTTGAAAGCCATTGGCAACTGCAAGCCTAAGTCTTCTAACAAAATTAGTGCCAAGTTGCTGTCTTCCCGCAGCCACATCAACACTGTCACATCCCAGGTTTCCTCTGGATGACGGCGTAAATACTCTAGAGCATAATATCTATTAGTTTGCCGTTCCACCATCGTCACCTCTTGGGTGGTGCTGGTGACAGTCATCATCACTTCTTTAAGTTGTTCTGCGGTAAATGGCAAAACTTCACCCCGTAAATGGGCTTTTAGCTGGAAGTGAGTAAGCAAGTCACTGTAGCGGCGGATGGGAGAGGTTGCTTGAGTGTAAGTATCCAAGCCCAAACCAGCATGACGCAAAGGCGTAATGCTCATTTCGCTCTTGGGCATACAACGACGCATAGCGCAAGCGCGAACGAATCCGGCAGGAAGCAGGAGCAATTCCTCTTCTGGGGGTAATTCTGGTTGGGGCTGACCGCGAAAGGGCAAAGGTATGTTATGAGCTTTACCATAACGAGCGGCAACTTCACCGGCAAGAATCATCATTTCTGCTACTACTTGCCGTGATGGGGAATCGTCCAAAATGTCAATGTCGATCTCGTCACCTTTGACTTTGATCGTCGCTTCCGGCATGGTGATGCTAATTGCCCCTTGAGCGTAACGCCAAGCTTTACGCCGTTGCGCCCAAGTAGCGATCGCGGCAATTTCTGGTTCTGCCTGTACTCCTAATTGCAGCATTTCATCTACATCTTCGTAGGTGAGGCGATAAGTCGGCTTAATTAAGCTGGTATGAATGCTGTAATCTTCTACCGCCCCAGTTGTACCTAGAACAATCCCGAAACTGAGGGCGCAACAAATCCTTCCCTGTATCAGACTCATTGGCCCAGTTGCCAATACTTCTGGGAACATGGGAATCATCCCCGTGGGTAAATAGACTGTACTACCCCGCTTTCTGGCTTCTAAATCTAATTCATCTTCGGGCACTAACCATCTAGTGGGATCGGCAATATGCACCCACAGGCGTTCCCGTCCATCGGGGAGTACTTCCCAACTTAGACCATCGTCGATCTCTGTGGTAGTTTCATCATCAATGGTATACACCTTCAGGTGAGTCAGATCCAGGCGGTTTGTATCTGAGTCAATCGGCGGGAAATCCAAACGCTGTTGCGCCACTTCTAATACCTTATTAGGAAACTGAATCGGAATTGAAGAACGACGCAGGAACAAGTTTTCATAAGGAGTCCAGCAACCCAAATCCACCAACAGTTGAAAGGCTCCTTGGGGTGTTGTGGGTCGTCCCAGCATGGTCATAGTTTCTAATACTGGAGCACTTGGCGGATAAGCGCGAGCTAAGGAGTCATAATTTACTCCCGTCCGCACGGTGTCAGCAAGCAGTGCTGCGTATTTTTCTAGTCCTTCTAAGCGCTGGCGATCGTGGCGCTGCCACTCTACTGCCTCACCTTTAAGCGCCTGCTCTACACGAGTTAAAAATTCCTGCTGTCCCTTAGCTTTTAGTGCCTCTACTTCTAGTTGGTGCTTGCGTTCTGCCACCTGAGCAGCAGTTCGCGGCTCGTAAGCGTCTCCTTTTTGCTTGAAATAAAGTTTGTCGTCTGATAACAAGCAATGGGCGGCGTAACAAGGAGGGGCAGTTGATTCAGAAAATAGCAAATTTGCCATTTGATCTGGAGTGACTGTTTCTCCATCTTCAACCAGTAATTCCCAAGCTACTTCCAAGCTAGATGGATCTAAATAAGGCCTGACTTGCTCCAAAAAGCTGGCAATCTCAGAGGGCTTGTACGTCTGTCCGGTAACTGTATAACTTATTTGTCTAGGCGCGAGGCTGTGGGATTGACCACGTTCGTCTACCACAAACCAGCGGGTTTTACCGTCTGGACGTTCTACGATGCCCAGACGGCGATCGCCTTGAACCCTAAATTCAACTAGCGTCCCCTTCTCCACAACTCTCGCACTTTAATTTGGTGAACAGTTTAAATAGTTTTAAGTTAGGAGTTAGGAGTTTTGATTCTTAACTCCTGTATAGACGCGATTAATCGCGTCTCTCCTGTACAGACGCGATTAATGAGCCAGCGCGTTGCGGGGGTTCCCCCCGTTGTAGCGACTGGCGTCGCGTCTCTCCTCTTTTTAGCCTTCCGCATTGATGAATGGCAACAAAGCCACAATCCGCGAACGTTTAATTGCTAATGTCAACTCTCGCTGTTGCTGAGATGTCAGACCAGTAATCCGACGTGGCAGTATTTTACCCCGTTCGGTGACAAACTTACGCAATAAATCAACATCTTTATAATCGATTGGTTCTCCTGGCTTGATCGGAGAAAGGCGACGACGGAAATAACTCATCTCTACTTAATTTCCTTGTGAACGGTATGTTTGTTGCAGTGGGTGCAGAACTTTTTCAGTTCTAGCCGGTTAGTGGTGTTGCGGCGATTCTTGGTGCTGGTATAACGTGAAACACCAGCAGAACGCTTATCTGAATTTGTCCGGCACTCAGTACACTCTAGTGTGATAATAATGCGGGCACCTTTACTCTTAGCCATAATCTTACAAACAGTGAAGCCTGAAGAGAATTAACACAAATGACTATCTTCTCACATTCCGCCGCATATTTTCAACTAATCTTTTGACTTTTATATCGAGCGAGTAGCCACGACGCGACGAGACTATGAAAGTTCCGCAATAGCGATCGTGTAAAGCCTGCCGCATCTGGGCATCAGAGAAGGCAGTCCCACAATCAATTGCTAGCGGAATTACTAGCAGTATAGCAGTGGGATTGGCTCTAATATTGCTCAGGGCAATTGAGACTAAAAGGGCACCCAAACCAACGATCGCCTCTCGCTTCACTAGTGAGAGTAAATCTGGAATTCTGCCCACTACTTCCCCATCTTCGACTTCCAACACCTTTAAATCGAAAGCCCAACGCCCTAAACTTTGGCCTTGATTGTTGTATACCACCACTACTCGCAAAAATAACCAAAGTATTACAAAAACTAAGATTTCAACAAATTGAATCCCGATATCGCTGCCTCCCAGTAGGGAACTGACTAACCAGACACCAAGAAAATCAAGTCCCAATGCCATACCTCGCCGCCCAATCTCAGCCTTGGGATAGTGTTTTTGCGGAAGTCGTTCGATAGTCATACAAAATATGTATTTTTATTTAGGGGTTGGGAAATAACGATCGCTCCTGTTTTTTAATATATTAGGACTTACGCACTATACAAATTTATTATCTTGTGAATCATCGAAAATACGTATTTTCAGCCTTTGAGCGATTATCTTTTGATAAATAGCCCTGCCTAAAAAGTGTAGAAATGCAAAAAACTACGGTATTCATCCAAGCTTTGGCTGTATTATGCTCCGCTAAGATACCTTGTAAAACTACTTAGAATTCTCAAAAATAATTTACAAATTATATAGTAATATTGGTGAGATTCTGAGAGATTTTCTAAATATAAAGTCTTGTTTTAATCCTTCAAAAAAAGACTTTATATATATTTTATAGACTATTTAAATCGATTTTCAAACGCCATATTTTGAAGTTACTGCAAACCTTAAAATATTTGCTCATATTTTATTTATTATTTGAGTATATTAAAATTAGATAATCAGTTACATAAAGAATTTTAAATATTTTTTTATAATTAAAAACGTATTTAACTATTATATGTTAATACTTTCATACTGCCATGTCCTTCAATCGTCTATCGGGTCATGAAATTAGTTTAGAGCAGATTATTCATCAAATTAGAAAACTGACTGTGCGAATACATCAGTCATTTGAATTGACTGAAATTCTCAAGGTAGTCGTCACGGAAGTTAGAAAAACTTTAGATAGCGATCGCACTCTTATCTATCGCTTCTTACCTAATGGAGATGGAGTAGTCGCTGAAGAATCTGTCAACCCAGAATGGATGCCAATTCAGGGACAATTAATTTACGATCCTTGCTTTAATGCCCAATGGGTAAAGCAATATCAACAGGGACGAGTAGGTGTGATTGAAGATATTGATAGTAAACCACTCGATCCTTGTTACAAACAGCTATTAACCAAGTTACAGATTCGAGCGAATTTAGTAGTACCAATTTTAGTAAATAATCAGGATCTGTATGGAATTTCTGCCTCATCTCCGCAATTGTGGGGTTTACTAATTACTCATCAGTGCAGTAGTCCCCGCCAATGGAGTTGTTTAGAAATTGAATTTCTCCAACTGGTAGCAACACAACTGGGAATCGCCCTCCAGCAATCTGCTATCAAAGAACGCCTGCGTGGGGAAGACGAGTTGCGCTGGCAGCAAGCTTTGCTGCGCTCCATGACAGACACTTCTTTGTTGGGATTCTATGTTGTTGACAATCGTACAGATAAAATTCTTTATTTTAACGATCGCTTCTGTGAAATTTGGGGTATTGAGCATTTGAAAACCCAGATGCAAATTGGCGAGTTGAAAAACAATGACATAATTCCCGATTGTCTACCGTTAATTGCAGATTTAACAGCATTTGCTGAATCCTGCAAACCGTTACAGTCTGAGGATAATCGTTCCACAGTTGAGGATGAAATTTTATTTGTAGATGGGCGCACGATTCGGCGTTTCTCCAGCCAGATTCGGGATATTCGAGATCGGTACTTTGGCAGGTTATATATTTTTGAAGACATCAGCGAGCGCTTACGTACAGAAATCGCACTCAGAGAAAGCGAAGAACGTTATCGTTCTGTCATTACAGCAATGGCAGAAGGTATTGTACTGCAACAAGTTGATGGACGCATTACTGCTTGTAACGAAAGAGCAGAAAAAATTTTGGGGCTAAATACTGAGCAAATGATGGGGCTAACTTCTATCGATCCGCGATGGAGAGCCATTCATGAAGATGGTACTCCTTTTCCAGGAGAAACCCATCCCGCCATCGTTACGTTACACACCGGACAACCACAATCTAGTGTTGTCATGGGGGTTTACAAACCTGATGGCAGCTTAACTTGGATTTCCATTAATTCTCAACCATTGTTTCGACTCAATGAATTAAAACCCTATGCAGTGGTTGCCTCATTTACAGATATCACAGCACGGAAACAGATTGAACTTGCACTGCAAAACCAGGCAGAACGAGAACGTATGGTTTTTGCGATCGCTCAACACATCCGCCAGTCGTTAGATTTAGATGAAATTTTGAATACAACCGTTGCCGATGTGCGACATTTTCTGCAAACCGATCGCGTGATTATTTACCGCCTAAATGCCAATTGGAGTGGTACCGTCGTCATGGAGTCTGTGGCAGAAGGCTGGAAGCCAATCCTGAATATGGAAATTACAGACACCTATTTTATCGAGACACAGGGACAGTCCTATCAACAGGGTACGATCAAGGTGACTCCAGACATCTACATCGGCGGATTAACTGCTTGTCATCTAGAGTTATTGGAACAGTTGCAAGTAAGAGCCAAGCTGGTTGTACCAATTTTACAAGGCGATGGTCTTTGGGGTTTGTTAATTGCACATCATTGCCGCGCTCCTCGTGAGTGGCAACTTTGGGAAAGTGAACTACTTAAGCAATTAGCAACACAAGTAGCAATTGCCATCCAGCAATCACAACTTTGTCAACAGTTACAACTTGCCAATCAGCAGTTAGAAAATCTCGCTATGGTCGATCAATTAACTCAGATTGCCAATCGACGAGTTTTTGATATCAAGCTGAATCACATCTGGCACGATCTCCTACAAAAGAAATCTTTTCTCTCATTACTCCTATGTGACATTGATTATTTCAAGCAATATAACGATACCTATGGTCATGCTGCTGGAGACACTTGTTTAACCCTCGTTGCCCAAACTCTCAAACGAACTGTTAAACGTTCTACAGATTTGGTTGCTCGTTATGGAGGAGAAGAATTTGCTGTCATCTTACCAGACTCTGACAGCGATGGGGCTATCCATGTTGCCAAACAAATTCATGAAGCTATCCAACAAATGAATATTTCGCATACTGCATCGCCTGTAAAGCAATGTATCACTCTGAGTATAGGAATTGCGACAGTAATACCTGTTACTGATTTGGTTACTCTCGATCTAATCAATGCAGCCGATCGATCTCTCTACCAAGCAAAAGCACAAGGGCGCAATCGTTCATTTATAAATAGGCTTTCCTTTTAGTATAACTCACCATAAATAAGGTAGAGAATTCACTTTTTGAATGAAACTTGTCTAGTAGGATTGCAGTTTTTATTTCCGATCCCTTTTCGCGGTAATGTGTACTAAGAAAAGGTAAAATATTTGCTTGGACTATTTTAATTAATTTGGAAGTTGTATCTATGACACATCTGTTTACTAAAACAGCTATTAGTCTGGTGACGACTACTACTTTAGCGTTAGCGATCGCCATAAACACCAACAACTTAGCTGATGCTGCTGAGTTCAACTTTAACTGGAAAGGAGACACTGGTTATTTAGCTACAGGTTCATTTAACTACGATACAACAACTGCTCCAAGTGTCATTTCGGAAGCAGGTTTGGGAGCTACGAAGAACTTGCAGTCCCTCTCAATTTCCTTCTTCGATCCATTGAGTACTCTAATAAATAGTTTCACTCCAGTGGTAAGTGGGGTATCTAATTACAGCTTTTTGAGATTCAACTTTGATAGCACTAAAGAGCAAATCTTTGGCCCCTTTGATGTTGGCAAGGATGATAACTTTCCTGGTGACTCATGGCTCAATAATAATCTCGCACTCATCGACGAAGGTTTTAGTGATGAGGTTCTAGCTAAAGAATTTGGTTTCAACAATAGAGATGCAGCAGGCACAAAGCAAATACTAGATTTAAGTAACAATTCAGTTAAGGTATCCAAAGTCCCCGAAGGGAGCATAATTATAGGTTTACTCGCAGTATGTAGTTTGGGATTTACCGCTCATAGAAATCTGGACAAAGCTACCCAAAAGTAGACTCAGTGTTACTTTACAGGGATAAAGAAAAAAGTCGGAGGCGATCGCTATGTTATCAGTCAGCGATGCAGAAGCAATTATTTTAAATTTGGTACAACCGTTGGATCGTCAACGGGATACAGAAGTTGTAGATTTATTGACAGCCGATAGTCGGATTTTAGCAACGCCTGTCACCAGTCCGCTAGATTTTCCCCATTGGGATAATTCGGCAATGGATGGTTACGCAGTTCGCTACGAAGATGTACAGCACTCTAGCACCGAACAACCAACCGTTTTAGAAATTGTTGAAGATATTCCGGCTGGGTATCAGCCCAAGTCTACGATTCAACCAGGGCAAGCCGCACGAATTTTCACGGGTGCGGTAATCCCAGCAGGTGCGGATACTGTAGTCATGCAAGAGAAGACACGCCGCGAGGAAAACTGCGTATTTATCCTAGATGCGCCAAAACCGCAAGAATTTGTCAGACACAAAGCATCTTTTTATCAAGCTGGAACACAACTACTACCAGCAGGAATTAAGTTAAATGCCTCAGAAATTGCCGTATTGGCAGCAGCACAATGTCCGCAATTAAGTGTTTATCGTCGTCCACGTGTGGCTATTTTTTCTACTGGTGATGAGTTAGTACCACTCGATAAACCGCTACAACCGGGGCAGATTGTGGATTCTAATCAGTATGCGCTGGCTGCTTTGGTGAGAGAAAGCGGGGCAGAACCATTAATTTTAGGTATTGTTAAGGACGATCCAGTTGCTTTGGAGAAAGTCATTGCCCACGCCGTTGCGATCGCTGATATAGTTCTCTCTTCTGGTGGTGTCTCAGTGGGAGATTATGACTATGTTGACAAAATTATCGAGTCGCTAGGAGCTAAAATCCATATTCGTGCTGTGGAAATGAGGCCTGGAAAACCCCTCACTGTCGCTACTTTCCCCAGTAGAGACGCGATTAATCCTACAGACGCGATTAATCGCGTCTCTACAAACTCCCCACTCTATTTTGGTTTACCAGGGAACCCTGGTGCTGTGTTGGTGACATTTTGGCGGTTTGTGTTACCAGCAATCAAGAAACTTTCGGGAATTACTGAAGGTTGGGAACCAGTATTTTTGAAAGTGCGATCGCATGATGAGTTGCGATCGGATGGCAAGCGTGAAACTTACTTTTGGGGTAAATTGCATTTAATTGATGGAATTTATGAATTCCACAAAGCTGGTGGTAGTCACAGTTCCGGCAATTTAATTAATTTAGCTCAAACCAATGCCTTAGCTGTTTTACCGATGGGTAAAACATTTATTTCCCCACAAGAAGAGGTGCAAGTTTTGCAGCTTAGTAATGAGTAATGGAGGGTAGGAAGTGGGCAGGGCTATTTCATTCTCATCTAGCCCGCCTCAGAATTTATTCTGAGGCTAATAGCAAAAGTCGTCTCAAGACGACTAATAAAGGCTCTTATACCAATTTAATGTGAAGTTGCACATATCTTGATCCCCCTAAATCCCCCGATAAATTGGGGGACTTTGAATTCCCCCCTTTTTAAGGGGAGCCAGCGCGGTCTTGGGGTCTCCCCAAGTGGAGCGACTGGCGTGGGCTAGGGGGGATCGAATTCTATGCAGCTTCAGAAAAAATTGGTATTAGTCCACTAAGCGTGGAGTTGGGCTATTAGCCCGGAACTTTAGTTCTGGGCGGTTTATGTCTAGAACGAAATAGCCCTGGGAAGTAGGAGATATAGGGAAGATGGGGGAGAAATAACCAATCCCCAATCCCCAGTTTTAAAATACCTGTTCAAAAGCCTCAATCAAACTGTTAACTTCCTCAAGAGTGTTGTAATGTACCATACTCACCCGAACTATTCCACCTTGTGATGCTAACCCCAGGTATTCAATAAGCCGTTTAGCATAAAAGTCTCCGTAGCGAATCCCAATCTTATATTGGTCAATTTTTGCCGGAATGGTTGAGCTATTCATTCCATCTACCACAAAAGATATAGTTGGTACACGGGATTGGCGGTCAGCCTTTGATTGACCAATCACTCGCACATTCGGCTTACTGTTGAGGTAATTTAGGAGGCGATCGCTAATCTTTTCTTCATGTATGCTAATTAAATCAAACGCTTGTACCATTTGATTTCTCAAATCAGGTGCAGTTTCATTGCCGTAGTGCAGTTGTGCTAGTTCACTTAAATAATCACATAAACCTAACATTCCATAACTTAATTCAAAATTGACATTCCCTAACTGGAATTTATAAGGTATATCTGTCTGCTCAATAAAATAATGGTTCAGACCAGGCAATCTTAATAAATGTTCTTCTTTGCCATAAAGTAAAGCATGATGTGACCCATAGACTTTATAAAAACTTAAAGCATAAAAATCCACATCCAAATCTTGGACATCAACTAGTCTGTGTGGTGCATAAGCTACACCATCTACACAAATCATCGCGTTGCGATCGTGTACAAATGCAGCAATTTCTTTGATTGGGTTGATAGTTCCCAGAACATTAGAAGCATGAGTCAACGCTACTAGTTTTGTCCGCTGACTCATCAATGGTTCTAAATCGGCTAAATGGAGTTCCAAGGTATCTGGGCGAATTTGCCATACTTTTACCTTAATTCCTTGTTTTTCAAGAGCAACCCAAGCACCAATATTGGCCTCATGGTCGCAATTAGTAACAATAACTTCATCACCAGGCGTGAAAGTTTGACCCAGACAAATTGAGAGAACTTTCAACATCATTGTAGTAGATGGCCCCATGACCACTTCTTTAGAAGAATTCGCATTAATGAAAGTTGCTATTCCCCTAGTTGCTAGAGCCAATCGTTCTCCTGCAAGTTGAGAAACCGCATAAGAAGCTCCCAACTGGACATCAGAACTCAGGAGAAATTCGCTAATTCTATCTGCTACTTTTTTCAGGGTTTGTGACCCGCCAGCGTTATCAAAAAAAGTCCACTCACCAGCTAGAGCAGGAAAATATTGGCGAACTTTATCAAGATTCAGGAGCATAGGATAAGTTTTTTAGAGAATTGGCAAGTCGCCCACAGAGCATCTTTTAGTGTTTACAGCTTGTTGTGCCAGCCTTCTTGCTCTGCAAGAATATTTCTAAAGGGGGTATATGTGGCGACCCAAAGAGTATCTTACTGACATATATAACTTCCAGCAAGGGTTAATGTCTTGATTCTTCACAATTTTCGCCAATTTTATTTGATAAGTTTAAGGAAGAGTCAAAGCAACTATTCTTTTGATTCTTAATTCCTTGATTGAAAATAAAGGAACTACCTATGAACACTACGGTTAAAGTTAAATACGATATTGAGGCTATCAAGCAAGAAGCACTTCAACTTGTTAAAAAAAGACTTGCTAACCGTCAGCAGCCAATTTATACCCTCTGTAAATATATTCCTCATCGTGACTGGATAAATTTTGAACTTGAGTTAGAAAAAAACGAATTTCTACTCAGAGATAGAATTATCGACTTACTGAATCATGAATCGTGGGAAGACGATTGAGGCTGCATTTAGAAGCTGAACCCCATTAGCAGCATTCCAATAAAATCAAAATTACAAATTAATTTTTCAGCATTGAAAACCCTCCAATTAAGTTGGGGGTTATAAACAAGAGATTATTAAAGTAAGCAATAAATCTTAATGAATAGGTTAGGTGCTTGAGAAGAGGAAAGAAGCACGGCTAGCATAGCAATGCAAGCAAATTCACCAAAATCCTTAAAAGGCAATTGCGAATGAAGCCAACCAGAATAAAGCAATCGCAAAGTACAGATGTTGCGATTGCTTTGCTTCACTGCGTTCCGCTCGCAATGACAAATTAGTACAGAACCTAAATTTGAGGACTTTGAGAAGTTTTTGCCCTACTTTTTTAAGGGCAGGGCTATTTCGTTCTAGACATAAACCGCCCAGAACTAAAGTTCCGCGGCTCATAGCCCAAGTCCACGCTTAGTGGACTAAAAGCCTTTCTAGTCGTCTAGAGACGAATGAGTGCTATTAGCCTCAGAATTTATTCTGAGGTGGGCTAGATGAGAATGAAATAGCCCTGTTTTAAGGGGGGTTGGAAGGATCAAAAGCCTGTGGGGTAACCTAGAAGACTTGTGTGTACGCTGTACTCTAAGCTCACAGGAAACCTCACCTCTTTGCTGTGGGTTTTAGGAAATTCGCTGTTTTATCTTTCTAGCTGCCTCAGATAATACTTCATGGGTGGGCTACAGCCTCGCATCTTATGACAATTAATTACTGAGATAAATCAAAAATAAATTATACAAAACTACCTTCAGCAACTTAGTATTATTAGGCAGACAATTCTTGTTCCCCTATCCATTCCGTGATAGGTTGCCATTGGCTTGCGTAAACAGTACTATTTCTACGTTTTTCTTTTTGAGGTTTTCTAGGTAGTTTTACTATGACAGCCTCGGTAAATGAACTGGATTGGTTCAAATTATAAACAGGCATTTCTTGCCAGCAGCGGCGACAAAACCAGTAACTCTCTGCATGGCGTATATGTTCTAAAAGTAAACTCGAACAGCAAGGACAGTAATTCATATTTTTCTCAAATCCGGTTAATAAAAGTGTTATTGCAAATCAGGGTAGCCAGTTGACAAGCCCGTAGATATTTAAAAGTAGGTGTCTATATTTTGACTATATTGTGAAAATATGAGGAACTTGTGAGGAAATTTAAAACACTTAATAATTTAGTATGATTTATACATATTCCTTAAGTAATGCCATCAGGATTATTTAACTATTTCTTAACAAGTTTCTCAATTCAACAATGTATAAATTTATACAACTATATTAGGAGCGACTATCGATCGTTCGATTCTTCCTCCCCTGCAATGCCAGCTCGCTAAAGCGATGGGATATTTTTTAGTTGGAAGTCCCTTACCTCCTGCCTTGTTTCTTGAAAATCTTGCTGGAGGTTTATCAAGAAAGCCCAAATCACAACCTTTTTAGCAACGTTCGGGAGCGAAGGTTTAATGTTTGCACTCATCATCAATTCATTCTAAATATTTCACACTAACAACACTACCAAGACCATCAATTAAGTTAATCTCTTGAGATATCAGATCATCTGTCTTTAATTTGACAATAGAATGAGTTTGACGGCTCAAAAATTCTATCTACTTCGTGGTTTAGTTGCTAACTTGCATCGTGTCCCCTGTATTAAGTCTTCTAATATTTACAAGGTGTATATATCAATATAGTTGATTAATCCTCAATTAACCAGAATAATTCCCGATTATCAACAGTTTTCTTCCTCTAGCTTTCGCTAGCTGTTGCTAGTTCGTTTTAATAACAAAAAGATCATTAGAATTGACAAATTAACCATGCGATTCAACGATCGACTGATTGACTTACCTAGCTTAAATCATGTTATTAATCGCTCTCCCTTAACGATTAACCCCGATAGTTTTGTAGTTGAAGCTATTGTCTTGATGAGTCAGGAAAGATGTAGTAATTATCTACCTACCAGTTTCAATTCGTCATTAGATTTAGGCTCCATAAGTCAACCATTAACTAGTTGTGTCTTGGTTTTGGAGGGATCGGATTTATTAGGCATTTTTACCGAAAAAGATGTAGTTAGGCTTATAGCTTCTGGAATAGACTTATCGACGGTGACAATGGCTGAAGTCATGAGGCAGCCAGTAGTTACCCTTAGACAATCAGATTCTCAGGATATTTTTATCGCCTTATCGTTATTGCGTCAGCATCAAATTTGCCATCTGCCCGTTTTGGACGATCGCGGGCAATTGCAAGGAATCATCACTGAGAGTAGCTTACTACAAGCTTTTGACCTAATCAAAATGGCCGGAGTCGTTGAAGGTTTACAGCAATATTTACAAAAACCCACAGATGAATTCAGGCAGGTTAATCAGTCAATTGAGGTAGAGCAAGTCCGCTGCCAAACTCAAAATAACTTAAAACTATGGGTTAAGGCACAATCGGCTGAAATCATGCAAGTGAATCGGGAACTTCAGGTAGCCCTCGAAGAACTCCAGGTTGTGGAAGAAGAACTGCGCGAACAAAATGAAGAGTTGGCCATTGCCCGCGAGCTAGTAGAATTGGAGCGCCAACGTTACCAGGATTTGTTTGAGTTTGCTCCAGATGGCTACTTAGTAACGAATGCAGCAGGTATTATCCAAGAGGCTAACCGAGCAGCAGCAATCTTGCTGGCTGTAAGCCAAAAACATTTAGTTAACAAACCATTAGTTTTATTTATTGCTCACCAAGATCGCCAGACTTTTAACACCCGACTAAATAATCCGCAGCAGGAACAGGAGTGGGAAGTTTATCTAAAACCACGGGGAGGTAAAGCTTTTCCGGCTAGCATCAGAGCGGCTGCCATGTACGATTCAGAGGGTAAGCAAGTTGGTTGGCGCTGGTTACTCTGCGATATTAGCGAACGCCAACAGGCAAAAGAATCACTGCGCCAAGCTAACGAAGAGTTAGAACAACGAGTGGCGGAACGGACAGCAGAACTTGTCATGTCCAACGTCCTGTTGCAACAAGAAATTACCGAACGCCAACGCACCGAGGCAGCATTACGACAGAGCGAAAACCTCTATCGCCAACTTGTGGAAAGCCAAACTGACATAATTATCCGCATTGATTTGCAAGGGCAGATTACCTTTGCCAATGCCAATGCGGTTGCTTGTCAAACCTTCGGTTGGAAAGAAGATGAGTTTCGCGATCGCTCATTTTTCCAGTTTCTTCATCCAGATGATTTGCCCGAAGTGATGGAAGATATGACAGCTTTAGGATCTTCATTACATCCCTTGACTAATCGCGAACGACGTGCATTTACAGTCAATGGTATCCGCTGGTTTCAATGGAATGCGATCGCAATTCGTAATGACAAAGGAGAGGTTGTTGAACTCCAAGGGGTAGGCAGAGATATTACCGAACAGCAAGCAGCGCAGCGCGATGTCTACAACGAGCTTCGCTTACGCCAACTTGCAGAAGTTGCACTGCACCAAAGCGAGGAGAAATTTCGCACTTTTGCCGAAAATACCCACGCAGTCATCTGGATTGCCAGCCCAGATTCATTCCGAACCTTGTACGTTAGTCCTGCTTATGAAAAAATTTGGGGTCGCTCTTGCCAAAGTTTATTGGAGCAACCTGAGTCCTGGATAAGTAACGTTCATCCAGACGATCGCGATCGAACAATCATTGCAGCAAAGCAACAGCTTAGTGGTGAGTCTGCTTCAGCAGAATATCGAATTTTGCGACCTGATGGATCGGTGCGCTGGATTTGGGATCGGAGTTTTACTGTCTATGACGATCGAGGAAAAGTTCAGTTCTATGGTGGCATCGCCGAAGATATCACCGAACGTAAACTGGCCGAAGAGTCACTCCAAGAAAGTGAAGCGCGATTGAGTTTAGCTCTGGAAGCCGGCCAAATGGGTATATGGGATCGTAACCTGACCGCCAATACTAGTATGTGGTCTGCCAATATGGGGCCACTTTATGGTCTACCGAGCGCTACCTTGTGTCCAACCATAGAAGATTATCTTAATTTAATCCATCCAGAAGACCGCGAATTGGTGGCGGCGAGTATACCTCGCATGATTGAGGAAGGAAGGGCAACTACAGATTATCGAGTTGTCTGGCCCGACGGCAGCCTCCACTGGTTAAACTGCAAAGCTCAGGTCTACCATAACGAAATCGGTCAGCCGATTCGGATGATCGGCACAAATAAAGATGTGACTGAGCGCAAGTTGGCAGAACAAAAAATCTCCGAACAAGCCGCTCTACTTGATATTGCCACCGACGCCATATTAGTTCGAGATTTTCAGTCTCAAATTTTATTCTGGAATAAAGGTGCAGAGCGGATTTACGGTTGGCTTTCTCCAGAAGTTATCGGAAAAGACACCCAGGAGATTTTGTACCCAGCAGGAACTCAGCAGCAGCTGGAAGTACCGCTAAAAAGCGTAATTGAAAGTGGCTCGTGGCAAGGTGAGTTATCTAAAGTTACGAAATCCGGTAAGAAAATAGTTGTGGAAAGCCGCTGGACATTGATGCGCGATCCTAAAGAAGAACCCAAATCTATCCTGACTGTTGACACTGACATCACCGAAAAGAAACAACTCGAAGAGCAGTTTTTTCGCACCCAGCGATTGGAAAGTCTTGGGACTCTTGCAGGTGGTATTGCCCACGACTTAAACAATATATTGACACCAATTTTGGCAGCGGCTCAATTAATGCAGGGAACATTTTTCCAAGACGAAGAGCGTTCTAAACAAATGCTGGCACTTGTAGAAAGCAACGCCAAACGCGGAGCAGCTTTAGTGAAGCAAGTCTTATCCTTTGCAAGAGGATTTAAAGGAGAGCGGACAATTATTCAAGTCCAGGACTTGATTTCAGAAATTACCCAAATTGCTAAACAGACATTTCCCAAATCTATTGAATTTTCCACAGTCATCCCAGAAGACATTTGGCCTATTACTGGAGACGCCACACAACTGCATCAAGTGCTGATGAATCTGGTAGTAAACGCCCGCGATGCTTTGCCAAATGGCGGCAATATCAAAATTTTTGCGGAAAATAAGTTGATTGATGAAGCTTATACCAGAATGAATATCGATGCCAAAGTTGGGCATTATATTGTGATTACCGTTACGGATAACGGAATTGGGATACCGCCAGAAATATTAGATAGAATTTTTGAGCCATTTTTTACCACAAAAGAGATCAATGCAGGTACAGGACTCGGACTTTCAACAGTGCTGGGCATCATTAGAAGCCACGACGGTTTTATCAAAGTGTCTAGTAATGTTGGTAAAGGCAGCCAATTTGACCTGTTTTTACCAGCTGTGGAAGCAACTCAACTATTCAAGATAGAAGAAGTGGATGTGCTCCCAGGACAGGGAGAATTGATTTTAGTTGTAGATGATGAAGCCCAAATTAGGGAGATTACCACAATCATTCTAGAAAACCATAACTATAAGATACTTGCTGCCAGTAATGGCATAGAGGCGATCGCACTCTACGCCCAATACAAGCATCAAATCAACGCCGTATTCATGGATATAATGATGCCGGAAATGGATGGAATCACTGCTATTCGCACCTTGCAAAAAATGAACGCGCAGGTTCAAATTATTGCCTGTAGCGGATTGAACTCAATGGAAGTCTTTGCTCAAGCTACTGATGCTAATGTGCAAGCAGTTTTATCAAAACCCTATACGGCCAGAGAATTATTGAAAAGTTTACACCACCTATTTAGAGGTCGGTAAAGACAAGGGGGCAGGGGGCAATGGGAGCAGAGGAGGCAGGGGGAGCAGAGGAGGCAGGGGAAGAATAACTAATGACTAATGACTAATGACTAATTGACTAGTCCCTCACAAGTTCCTCAAATTGTTTTCCTAAACTTAGAGTTTGGGTAAGGTCGGCAAAATGGGGTTAATTCGGTTGATGAATATTGTTAGAAAAATTAATGATGAGTTAGCGATCGCTGGACAAATTACACTAGATCAGCTAAAACAAATAGCTGATGAGGGTTATAAATCTGTACTTAACCTACGTTTTCTCGACGAAACAGGCTTGCTGGCTAACGAACAGGAGAAGACTGAGTTTTTGGGATTATACTACCTTAACTTCCCAACCAAAATTGAAGACATTAATTATCAAGGTACGCTCCATATATGTCAGACCATCACTACATTACCAAAACCGACTCTGATACATTGTGATAATTCAATTCGTTCAGCCGCAATAGTATTGTTGTATATCGCCATCAAGCAGGGCATAACATTTGAAAACGCTCTACAAAAAATTATTAGCTTAGGCTTGATATAGCCATATAACTCTTATTCCTCCCCTGCTTCCCCTGCTTCCCCTGCCTCCCGTGCTGCCTGCCCCTTGCCCCCTCCATCATCCCCTAGATTTGAAGTCATCCCAGCGTTTCATCCCAGAGCTAGACGCAAAGGTTTTTATAGTTATTTACCATTGTGGGGGAAACGTACCTCACAGAACCGGAGATTGGAAAGAAAAATGAGGTCGTGACCTAGCTAATAGTTCTGGGATTCGTCATCATGTATGAACTAGTTCAAGCTGTCTTCAACGGTGATGAAAAAACTGCTCTACACCAGTTGATTTATGCGTTGAGTGCTTCAGGTAAGCATTACTTTCTGAGAAATGAGATTTTGCAAGCTTTTGCCGATTACTGCGATCGCTCCCAAAAGCCAGCCTATTTTTATCACTCTTCTTCTGTTGGCAAACTAATACAATATACCCACGAAATAATTCTTGAAGAGGAAAGTACTTGGTTCGTGGTTCGACCGAGGATTGCTAACCAAGAAGTTTGGAAACTGACAGCCGATTTTAGTAGGTTCGAGCAGATGACGCCTCAAGCGCTGCTAGATGTGAGAGATCGGCTAGTCAACCGCTACCAACCCCACATCCTCGAAATCGACCTCCACCCCTTCTATGAGAGTTCGCCAAGAATCGACGACCCCAGAAATATTGGTCAAGGTTTAGCTTTCCTCAACCGTTATCTGTGCAGTCAATTGTTGACTGACCCCCAATATTGGGTAGAAATGTTATTTCAAGCATTACATGGGCTGCAATACGATGGTATTCGCCTGTTGTTGAGCGATCGCATTACTTCAGGGATTCACCTAGCCCAACAAATTAAGCTAGCGCTGAAATTGCTGAATGAGCTTGAGCCTGATGAACCTTATGAAAAATTCCGCTTCGCTCTCCAAGAACTCGGCTTTGAACCGGGTTGGGGTAACACTGCGGCGCGAGTCTGTGAAACACTTGAACTCCTCGACCGACTCATTTACTCTCCAGAACCGGGCATCTTAGAAACATTTGTGGCCCGCGTCCCCGCCATTTTTCGCGTCGTCCTCATTTCCATCCACGGTTGGGTGGGACAAGAAGATGTTTTGGGAAGAAATGAAACACTCGGTCAAGTGATATACGTCCTTGAACAAGCCCGCAGCTTAGAAAACGAACTGCGTGAACAAATCAAACTTGCTGGACTCGACGTGCTGGGTATGAAGCCACATGTGATTATTCTCACTCGGCTAATCCCTAACTGTGAAGGGACATTTTGCAACCTGCGCTTAGAAAAAATTCAAGATACTGAAAATGCTTGGATATTGCGCGTTCCTTTTGGTGAATTCAATCCTGAAATTACTAACAATTGGATTTCTAAATTTGAGATTTGGCCTTATTTAGAACAATTTGCTCTAGATGCAGAAAGAGAATTACTAGCTCAGTTCAAAGATAAACCTAATCTTTTTATTGGCAACTACAGCGACGGTAACTTAGTAGCTTTTCTCTTATCCCGCAGGATGAAAGTTACCCAGTGTAACATTGCCCATTCCCTGGAAAAACCTAAATATCTATTTAGTAATTTATATTGGCAAGATTTAGAAGATGAATATCATTTCTCGGTACAATTCACCGCCGATTTGATTAGCATGAATGCAGCCGAGTTTATCATCACATCATCCTATCAAGAAATTGTCGGCACACCTGACACCATAGGTCAATACGAATCGTACAAATGCTTTACAATGCCGCAGCTTTATCATGTGGTTGATGGCATTGATTTGTTTAGTCCTAAATTCAACTTAGTACCGCCGGGAGTAAATGAAAATATCTTCTTTCACTATAGCCAAAAACAAGATCGAGATTCTAACCTTAGTACACAAGTCCACGACCTACTTTTTACCCGCGAAGACCCCCAAATATTTGGTCATTTAGATCACCCTAATAAGCGACCAATCTTTGTTCTTGATACCATCACTTCAATCAACAATCTCACTGGTTTAGCTGAATGCTTTGGTCAAAGTCAGGCGTTGCAAGAGCGTTGTAACCTAATCCTCTTAAGTAGTAAACGCCATCTACATGAAGCTATAAACCGAGACGAAACAGAAGAAATTCAAAAACTCTACGACATTATTGATCAATATCATCTCAATGGCAAGATTCGCTGGGTGGGGATGCGTATCCCCAGCAATGAACTCGGCGAAGCCTACCGAGTAGTTGCAGATTCTGAGGGAATTTATGTCCATTTTGCCCGCTTTGAATCCTTCGCACGGAGTATTTTGGAAGCCATGATTTCCGGCTTGCCTACTTTTGCTACTCAATTTGGCGGTTCTTTAGAAATTATCGATAACCAAGAAAAAGAGTTTAATGTTAATCCTACCGAGTTAGAAGGCACGGCAAATAAAATTTTAGACTTCCTTGACAAATGCGATACTCATCCTGAACATTGGCACGAAGTCTCAGAATGGATGAGTCAGCGAATTCATAATAGATACAATTGGCATTTACATAGTAATCAATTATTACAGCTTGCTAAAATGTTTAGTTTTTGGAACTTTGTTGCTCCAGAAAATAACGAAGCCAGAGATCGCTATATGGAAACCTTATTTCATCTCATTTATAAACCTAGAGCTGAAAAGATGTTGGAGAAACATAAGGGGGGATGAGGGAGTGGGGAGTGGGGAGTGGGGAGTGGGGGAGCAGGGGAAGCAGGGGGAGTTTAGAAGTTAAAGCATTAAAGACTCATTCATCCACCTTAGATACTCATTCATCCACCTCAGAGACTCATTCATCCACCTCAGAGACTCATTCATCCACCTTAGATACTCATTCATCCACCTCAGAGACTCATTCATCCACCAAATTTCCCAATTCCCCACTCCCCACTCATGCAAACAAAAGGTCATTCTCGCAATTTTATCTACACAGACTGGATCTTAATCGAAACCCAGTTTGACCCCGATCAATTACACTCTAAAGAAACCGTCTTTACAATCGGCAATGGATATCTAGGAACAAAAGGCTGTTTTGAGGAAGGTTATCCTCATGCATTGCCAGCTACTTTCATCAATGGTGTCTACGACGATGTGCCGGTGGTGTACACTGAACTGGCAAATTGCCCTGACTGGTTACCTTTGGTAGTGATTGTAAATGGCGATCGCTTCCGTCTCGATCGAGGTGAGATATTGCGCTACGATCGGCAGCTTGATTTACGCTACGGGTTTCTGTGCCGTTACATGCGTTGGCGCTCTCCCAGTGGAAACACCATAGACATCAGCTTTGAACGCTTCGCTAGTTTTGCAGATCAGCATGTGTTGGCGCAACGCTGCCATTTAACGCCGATAGATTTTGACGGGTCAATTGAAGTTCAGGGAAGTATCAACGGCTATCCAGAAAATCAGGGTTTTAATCACTGGGAAGGACTAGACCAAGGCAAGACTGACCAAGGAATCTGGTTGCAACGCCGCACCCGCCAATCCCGAATTGAACTCGGTATGGGCGCAACTATGAAAATATCCGGCGCGGAAGCATCTTTGCAAGTCAGTACCGCACCTGGTTATCCAACCTTGAGCATGACCTACCAGGCTAAATCACAACAGACCGTAACGGTAGAAAAGCTCGTTACAATTTTTACCTCGCGGGAGACTGATACACCAGTTTCCGCAGCTACAGAAAAACTCGCGCAACTGCCAGACTACGCAACACTATTAAAAGCCAATCAGCAGGCATGGGATGAGGTGTGGCAGCAAAGTGACATCCTCATTGAAGGGGATAGCACAGCTGCTTTTGCTGTTCGCTACAATCTATTCCAGCTGCTGATTGCTGGGCCACGCCATGATGACAGGGTGAGCATTCCTGCTAAAACCCTTTCGGGGTTTGGGTATCGCGGTCATGTCTTTTGGGATACAGAAATTTTTATGCTGCCCTTTTTTCTGTTTACCCAACCAGCGATCGCTCGTAACTTACTCAGTTATCGCTGGCACACTTTGAATGGAGCGCGACGCAAGGCAGCCCATTACGGATATAAAGGGGCAATGTTTGCCTGGGAAAGTGCTGATACCGGAGATGAAGTGACACCGCGTTGGGGACTCAATAGTGATTATTATGGTGAAGATGTGCGGATTTGGTGCCGCGATCGCGAAATTCATATCAATGCAGATATTCCCTACGCCATTTGGAACTACTGGCAAACCACTGGTGACGATGAGTGGATGCAAAAGTGCGGCGCAGAGATTATCTTGGATGCCGCTATCTTTTGGAGTAGCCGAGTTGAATTCAATCCTGAGCGCGAAAAATATGAAATTCGGGGAGTAATCGGAGCGGATGAATATCATGAATTCGTCCACAACAACGCCTTTACAAACCGCATGGCGCAATGGCATCTAGAGAAAGCGATCGCAGTCTATGATTGGTTGGTTGATAAATTCCCCGAACGAGCTACCGAACTAGAACAGAAACTAAAACTCACCTCCCAAGAGCGAACGCACTGGCAAGATATCATCGCCAAATTATTGTTTCTCCACGATCCATCAACAGAATTAATTGAGCAGATCGAGGGATTTTTTCAATTAGAAGATATCAATTTAGCAGACTATGAAGGGCGCGATCGCTCCATGCAAGCCATCTTAGGTATTGAGAAAACTAATAAATATCAAGTACTCAAGCAGCCAGATGTCTTAATGCTCCTTTATTTAATGCGGGAATCAGCAGATTTTCCTTACAACGAAAAAGCATTGCAGACCAATTGGGACTATTATGCACCCCGCACTGACATTACCTATGGTTCGTCCCTTGGCCCAGCAGTTCACGCCATCTTAGCTTCCGATTTGGGCAAATCAACGGAAGCTAACCAAGTGTTTATGCAGGCGTTAATGGTGGATCTTGAAGATAACCGAGGTAACACCAGCGATGGAATTCACGGCGCTACTGCTGGTGGGGTTTGGCAAGCTGTAATTTTTGGATTCGGCGGCATTCAATTAACCGAAAATGGCCCCGTAGCCAACTCCCATCTGCCTGATGGCTGGACGCGCCTAAAGTTTAAACTGCAATGGCGCGATAAATGGCACGAGTTCGATCTACACAAAGCAGAAGTCGCCCAAGATATAATTCCTCAACTAGAATATCTCCAGCTTTCCCTCTCCTCAAACCCCCCAAATTTCGACTTACAAGCTTCTAAACAGCAGACTTCTCCCCCTGCCTCCCCTGCCTCCCCTGCTCCCGCTCCCTCACCCCCAGTCCCCAACCCCCAATTTCCCATGCCCAACCCCAACATCCAAGGATTCATCTTCGATTTAGATGGTGTGCTAACAGATACAGCAGAACTTCACTATCAAGCTTGGCAAAAGCTAGCAGATGAAGAGGGTATACCCTTTGATCGGCAAGCTAACGAAGCGCTACGGGGTGTATCCCGTCGTGCTTCCCTGATGCTGATTATTGGAGATAGACCGTATTCAGAAGCACAAATCGAGGAGATGATGGAGCGTAAGAATCGCTACTATATCGAATCGATCCAACACATGTCACCCAAGGATTTGCTACCAGGTGCAAGTGCCTTCTTGGATGAACTGCGGCAAGCTGGGATTAAAATCGGTATTGGTTCAGGTAGCAAAAATGCCGACACAGTAATCGAGCGATTGGGCATTGCTGACAAAATAGATGCGATCGCTGATGGTTATAGTGTAGAGAAACCCAAGCCAGCACCCGACTTATTTCTGTATGCAGCCAAGCAGCTAGGACTTGAACCAGAGCAATCTGTGGTTGTAGAAGATGCCGCAGCCGGCGTTGAAGCCGCTCTAGCCGGTGGTATGTGGGCAATAGGACTCGGCCCAGTTGAACGAGTTGGAGCCGCTCATATTGTTTTGCCCAGTCTAGCAGGCATCAAATGGGCAGATTTAAAAGCCAAATTAAGCAATATTGCTAAACAAAAACATTAAAGGACTTCCAACAATATTTGGAAGTCCCTAACTCAGTTAGCAAAGAGGTGGGAGGCAGGGCAGTAGTTCTCGGTTATATCATGTCTGCTTGATTACTTATTAAACTCGAAGAACCCCACCCCGCCAAAGCTACGCTTTGTCTCCCCTCCCGAAGAGCGGGGAGGGGTGCAATGACTGTGGGTAATCATAACTATTTATCCGGACATGATATTAAGGGGAAAAGAGGAGAGGGAAAGGGGAAAGAAAAAACCTTTAACCCTCACCCTTTACCCAAAACCCGATTCCGAGTTAATAATGCACAAAGCCAGAAATATTAGGGCCACGAAGAAAAAATTTTAACAAAAAAATAACTTTTTTGAACTGGATTGAGAAAAATCTGCTCTCTCAAGAGTATGAACAGGAGGCAGAAGCAAAGCAGGCTAAAAATAAAATTTTCAATTATAAAATTTTATTTTATTTATTTGTTAGGTAGCTTTCACTATCTTAAATGTATAATCTATCATTTGTTTTTATTTTTCAAATGTATAATCTATCATTCATGATGATTTATATTGACCTCTATTACTTGTTTCTTGGTTAGGCTTATCGAACGTAGAGTATCTTCTTTGAAACAATAAGACAGTATCCACTTAGTAGTCATTTATTGACAGAGCTAGGGAAGTTGCGATTGCCTGAAGTTTTACTTCAAAAATGATGAGCCATTATATGGATAGTTAGCACCTTTATCGCACTATCCAATGTCTCAAGACTTATTAAACTCCTTTCAAGAAGCATACAGTAATCTCGAACTGTTTCCGTTGATGGAACAGAACGAAATGGAAAAATTTAGAGTCGAGTATGGTGATGATTTGATTGCAGACCTGAACCAATTAGTGGAAGATAGTCCTAATGGAGATGGCAAAATTGTCTTTACAGGACATCGGGGATGTGGTAAGTCTACCTTGTTAGCTGAGTTTAGCAGACAAATTCAAGATAAATATTTTGTAGTTCTCTTTTCTATTGCTGACAAAATTGAAATGTCGGCCGTTAATCATATTAATATACTGTTTGCGATCGCAGTTAATTTAATGACAGAGGCAGAAGCACGCAAAGTTGATATTCCTCACTCTACAAAAGAAGCTCTTTATAAGTGGTTTGCCACGCGCACCCGCACTGAAGAATTAAATTTGCAAGCAGAAGCTAGTATAGGTTTTGACCTTTTAAAATTGATTAGTTCTAAATTAAAAGCTGATGCTAGCGTTCGGGATGAAATTAAGCAAGAATTTGAACGCAAGTTATCAGATTTAGTTGCCAGAATTAATGAAATTGCTGCTCTAATTCAAGCTGCAACTAAACAAAACGTTTTAGTAATTATTGATGATTTAGATAAACTTGACTTAGGCAGAGTTAACGAAATTTATCGAGATAATATTAAAGCTCTTTGTCAACCTAACTTTCAAATTATCTACACTATCCCGATCGCAGTCCTTCGGGAAACATTTATCAGCACAATAATTACTACTGAAACCAACGATCAAGTTGTGGCAATGCCTGTCTTAAAAATTTTCGATAAAGGTAAAAATCGCTTCCCTAATGCTCAACCTCGCCCGGAAGCAACAAAGATTCTTGGTGAAGTTTTACAAAAGCGAATTTCCAGTGAATTAATCGCAGCAGAGACGGCTGAGAAAATTGTGATTTACAGCGGTGGAGTATTGCGAGAGTTAATTCGTATTTCTAAGGAATGCTGCCGCATTTGTTTGCGATCGATCCGCCGAAATCCCTCAGCCAAAGTTATCATTGATGATAAAATTCTTCTTCAAGCAATTAATAAAATCCGCAATGATTTTTCCATCCGTTTGGGAAAAGCCGATACAGATATTTTGCAGAGTGTTTATGAACAATTTATGCCCAATGACCCCAAACAAGCAGAGTTTTTGGATTTGCTACATGGGCTATATGTTCTAGAATATCGCACCGATGAAACTTGGTATGATGTTCATCCAATTATTATCGAAAGCTTGAGAAGACAGGGAGCTATTAATGTTAAGTGAAGACTTCTTAGATGATGAGGGAGAAAATCAAGATGCGTATGATGATTTAATTGTTTCTATTGAAGCTCAAAAGCGGGGATTGAATTTACTGATTGCGGTTTGCGATGATGCTAATTTTCGCGATCAGATTATTGCCCAATATGAAGCTGAACTACAATCTACCTTCCGTACATATCGAGTAACTTTAGCACGTCAGGAACCGAGCCTAAAAGCTGCTCTTAACCAACTAGTACAACAAGAAGAATATCTTCGTCAGCAGAACCCAGCGGCGATAACTGTGATGGGTGCCGAACAACTTTATTTTCTCAGATTGGGAAATGAGCAATCGGAACAGGAGAAATTTTTTGGTTACTTACAGTGGACAAGGGAAGGATTGCGCGAGTTTCCGTTTGCGATCGTGCTGTGGGTAACTAACCAAATTTTAGTCAACCTGATTAAAAAAGCTCCTGATTTTTGGAGTTGGCGCAACGGTGTATTTCGGTTTGAATCTAAAAAGACGAATGCTATTGCTGGTAAAGAACTAGAACATATACGTTTTGTTTTTAGAGACACAGAATTAGCCAGCACAGATACTAATGAAGATAACTCCTTTTTCTTACCCATCCAAGATTTACAAGGGTTAATCGAGAAAGTAGAACAGGAACAGGGAAATAAAGACCGCAGTTTGGCTACTTTATACTCAAGATTAGGTGATATTTACCGCAGCAGATTAGAGCGGGGTGAGTCTCAGAATTATCAAGAAGAACAAGAACTAGCAATAAAGTACTGGCGTAAGGCGATTGAGCTACAAAATGAATCAGGTTCGCAGATAGACTTAGCTACTAGCCTCGACAATTTAGCAGGAATATATCGTGCAACAGGACACTACAGCGAAGCCGAACCATTATATAAACAAGCCTTAGAACTGAGGAAACGCCTGCTAGGAGAGAACCATTCTTCTTTTGCTAATAGCCTGAATAATTTGGCGGGACTCTACAAATCTACTGGACAATATACTAAAGCGGAACTTTTGTATCAAGAAGCTTTAGAACTGAGGAAACGCCTGTTAGGAGAAAACCATGCCGATGTTGTCGCCAGTCTCAACAATTTGGCATTACTATACGATGAACAAGGACGTTATGAAGAAGCAGAACCTCTGTATCTGCAATCATTAGAACTCGAAAAACATTTGGTTGGCGAAAATCATCTTTCTTTCACTTTTATACTGAATAATTTAGCGCTACTTTATTATCATCAAGGACGATATACTGAAGCTGAACCGTTGTCGCTACAAGCAATAGAACTAGATAAACGATTTTTGGGAGAAGATAATCCTGATGTTGCAACAGATTTGCACAATTTGGGATTGATATACCGCGCTCAAGGACGCTACGATCGAGCGGAATCTTTGTTTTTGGAATCATTGGAACTCAAGCAACGTCTATTACAAAAGGCGCATCCGCTTTTAGCAGATACTATCTATGCTCTTGGTTATATGTACAGGGAGCAGGGGCGTTACAATGAAGCGGAACCCTTATGTATAAAAGCCTTAGAACTTGATAAGCACCTATTGGGAGAAAATCATCCCAATGTTGCCGAAAGTCTCAATAATCTGGCAGAAATTTATCGTGAAACTGGACGTTACGCTGAAGCAGAACCGCTTTATTTGCAAGCTTTAGATATTTGTGAACGAGTCTGGGGTGTAAATCATTTGCGTAGTGTCACTGTTCGTCAAAATCTAGAAAAACTTGCCGCAGCAATGCAGAATAATGGAGAGCGCGATGTCTTGTCTACGACACGCTGCGCGAACGACAACCCCTTTGGGGAAAGCATTACATAGAGCAAAAATCTAATTAATATCATGTCCGCTTGATTACTTATTAAACCCGAAGAACCCCACCCCTAACCCCTCCCCTCCCGAAGAGCGGGGAGGGGTTAGGGGTGGGGTGCAATGACTGTGGGAATCATAACTATTTATCCGGACATGATATAACGCTAAAATATCATATAAAATGGGATATTTTCATTTTGAGACTCTAATCTAGAGATAGCAAAATGGCTAAAGATGTTTTCCATCAACAAGTAAAAAAAGCGTTAATAAAAGATGAGTGGATAATTACTCACGATCCTTTTACAATTCGGATTAGTGAAGCAATTAAACTCCAAATAGATTTAGCTGCTGAAAATGCCATTGCCGCAGAACGGAATACAGAGAAAATAGCTGTTGAATGAGAGTGTGTTGCAAAAACCTTGCAGAGTGACAAACTTTTAAAGCTTTACTAAAAAATCATTTTGCCGTAACTATATGTATCGCGCGATCGCACTCAACAATAACTAACAACTTGAGCTACTAGTTCAGTATGGCGAAAGTTACCTACCTTTAACCAGTTGCTCAAGCCCCTTAAGTCTTGTTAATTGAGACGGTAGCTAGATTAACACCGTGGTATACTAGCGAACCCCGACGAAACCAGCTTGCTCAATTGCCCTTTGCCCTTGGTCAGTTAACAAAAGTTTGGCATAGGCATCCCCAATCTGCTGTTCCCGACCTTTATTCTGCTTAATAATCACAAACAAATTAGCGATCGCGGGATAACTCCCATTTTTGATCGCCTGAGTATTTAGCTGGTTGCGCTGACGCGGACATTGCTCAGACGACACCATAGGTTCGCGATAAGGGGGAATTAGCTGACCAGAAGTGCTACCCAATGGCAAAGCCTTCACACTACATTGAGGTACTACTGAACGGGCAGAAGCGTAATATACACCGCCAGGTGTTTTGCTGAGTTGGCGCACTGCCTCTGTAGTAGAGTAGACATATTGCACATTAGAGCTAAGTACTTGCTCTTTCAAGTCGCTGTTGCTAGGAAATATTACTGTATCTGCATCCTCTGGTCGTTGAGACAAAGGTGTGATGGGTAAGTTTGGCCCACCTACTTGATTCCAGTTAGTGATTTGCCCTAAATAAATTTTCTGCAATTGATCGACAGTTAAACCTGACACATTCAGTGATGGGTTGACTACCACTGCTATCCCATCCATACCCACCTGACGTTGCTCAAGGGTGAAGCCTCGCTTTCTTGCAATAGCTTGTTCTTCATCTGTAAGGGGACGGGAGGACTGAGCAAAGTCCAGTTTCCCATCAAGCAACATCCGAATGCCTGAGCTAGAACCAGGGCTACCATTAACAGGGTCTACGTAATGTAGTTGTAGTTCAGGGCGAGCGCTCTGGATCTGAGAATCTACAAATTGCCGGATAGATGCCCAAGCTGTACTGCCTCCGTAGTTAAATGAAGCAGTGGGGACATCAGCAACTGTCTGAAAAGTTGATGCAGTACTAGAGACAGTATTGGAACTTTGATTAGAGGAATTAACGCTGTTACGAGACAATAAATTCGGCTTCAGTAACCACCAAAGCAATCCGCCAATAACCATCAGTGTCAGCACTTTCCCAATAATCAAACCTCTAAGGAAGAGGGCAATTTCACCGTTAATTAAAGCTTTTTTTTGATTTGTATTGTCCATATCTTTAAATGTTGTTAATTGTGTTTATCTTACAGGAATTTATAGGTATTTATCTTACAAGAATATCGAGATATTTAAATTAAAATAAATCTGGAATGAGCCAGTTAATAAGCTGTTTTATGAATACTGGTAGATGATTAAATTTTTCTAATGTAGTGAAATTCAATTTGCTCTTCGCTAGCCTTTGCAATGGTGGAATTGCTTTTATAGACTCTTTTGTTAGCTGCTAATTTGGCTAATAGGCTATTCACATTAACACTAGCAACCCGTGGCTCATCCAATTTTTCTCTAAAATTATTTAATTGAGTTGGTTGGTTTGGAGGCGATGTACCTGTATTAATGAATGTATAGATTAAAACTATTACTATCAAACTAGTGGTAGCACCAAGTCCTATTCCCAGCAGCAAAAGAAAGTTTTTATAAGTTAGCGAATAGCTATCATCAGTATTTTGGTTTATGCCAGCAGATTGTGAGGGCTGTGATAATGACAGATCGGAATTAAGGGCTTGCAAAGCTTCTGCGGCAGATTGGTAACGCTGGCTGGCGCGATCGCAAACCATTGTGTCTAAAATATCTGCAACAGCGTCGCTTACCTCTGCGCGATCGCGCCAGAGAATTTCTCCAGTATTGGGATTTTCTGGTAGTTGCTCAGGTATTAAACCTGTCAAAGCTTGAATGCCAATCATCCCTACTGCATAGATATCGCTGCAAAGTTTTGGCTTTCCCTTTGCCTGTTCGCTTGGCATATAGCCAGGAGTCCCAACAGCTATTGTTAAGCCTGCTCCCAAAGCACCAATTTTCTTAATACTCCCAAAGTCAATTAGTACAATCTTCCCATCGGAATGCCGCCGCATTAAGTTTTGAGGCTTAATATCTCGGTGAATAATATTGTGTTGGTGGACAAAAGACAGCACTTCTAGGATGTCTTTTAATAAATTTAAGACTGCATTTTCGCTAAGAGGCTTACCTGGTATAATTTCTTGAGTCAAGGCATGACCGTCAATAAATTCCTGGACTAAATAGAAATCTCCATCTTCATCAAAATGGGCAAACAGTCTAGGAATTTGATCGTGCTCGTTGCCTAGCTGGTATAAAACTTCTGCTTCCCGATCGAATAGGCTTTTAGCTATGGGTAGAACAGCAGGATTCGGATCTTTTGGGTGGAAATGTTTGACGACACAATGGGGTTGCCCTGGTAAATCTAGGTCTATAGCTAAGTAGGTATCACCAGATCCTCCGCTTCCTAAGTGTTTGACAATCTCAAAGCGATTCCGAAGTGTCTTTCTAGCGAGAGAGTATTGATATCTTTTACGTATAGCAGTTGTTAACAAGTAAGTATTACCCGATCCTCCGCTTTCCAGTAGTTTGACAGTCTCAAAGCGACTTCGGAGTGTTTTTCTGACTAGAGGGTTCTGGCTCATGTGGCGTATACTACTTGTTAATTTGTTAACCATTCAGAGCTTGGGTGAGATTATGAATACCTGCCGCTTGATTTGTTGGTATTTGAGGCAGCCAGTTTCTCAGGAGACCTATATTTTTGAGCAGTTTTATGATTAACCGCTTGATTGCTTCATTTAATACCTTTATAGATATCTTAATATAAAATTTATTTCTGGAATAGTTCAATAATTTTATCACTTAAGTAAATTCAACACTAGTCCACAGTATTTATAACTTTGGACAGAAGGCGATATTCAGCAGTTAGAAGTTTATTTATTTTAACTGTTGGGTCTGATTACTGAGAAAAACTTGAACAGGGGAATTTAAAGGCACAAATATTCTTACTGTGTCCACCACAGTTTTGTTACCTGATTTTAGCGATCGCGTCGTCATCTCAACGTGATTTTGACAAAACTAAAAAAGAGCAGGTCAGTCTTTAAGGTAAATAAAGCAATAAGTGTATTTGTTTGCACAAAACACCAAAATGAATATGCGAACGGTTCTACTGAGAAAGCAAAATGGCGAATTACAATGCTTGCGCTCTCTCCAAGAACTTTAAATTTCCACTTTTATTACTCGAAAAAATATCAGGACTACCTTTCCTTCAATCAAGTTCGCTTAAATAAATTTGCAAACTATATTTATTGGTTTAGTCTGCCCTTAACACATCAAGTTACAGCATATTAACTAGTTATTCAATAGTTTCTACAAAACATCCCACTTTTCCCACTTTTCCTACCTTTTACTCGCATCTGTATCAATTGCAATAGCTCTGTTGCATTTAGCAAAAATAATAGTGGGAATAGTCTACGCTTGTTTTGATATATTTTTTGTAACTTTTGCTAGGTAAAAGATAAAAATGTTTGATAACAAAAAAAGTGTTTAGCTCACTCCTTAGATATTTAATCTTCTAGAAACTGTCCTAATTTAGGTTTTGCTGCCAGCCAATAGATAAAATAATGTGACATTACATACAATCCGGTTCGGATAAGCTCTTGAAGCCGGGGGAGAGAGGAATTACTGAATAATACCTCTTTGCTCCCCTGCTTCGGCTGCCTGCCTCAACCAAGAAATTCCTTAACCCAACTGTATCGTGTGACAATCAGGGCAGGTAGCTGCAACAGCAGCATTCTGTTAATTAAAAAAGCCCCCTAGCGGAGGCTTATTAGGTTGTTCGCGTGGAATGAACAACTAAGTAATTAATTCTCACAGTAGATACAGTAATCCGAACAGAATAATCCAAATTACGTCAACGAAGTGCCAGTAGATTTCGGCTGCTTCAATGCCAAAGTGCTTTTCGTTACTGTAGTGACCCGGAACGCGCGATCGCCACAACACAGCAACAATTGCCAAAACGCCGATAGTAACGTGCAATCCGTGGAAACCAGTCAAAACGTAAAATGCACTAGCAAATAAATTGGTAGTTAAACCAAATTCTAAATGGGTATATTCATATACTTGACCCACTAAGAAAATAGCACCCATTGCAGCCGTAATTGCTAACCAAATCTGGGCACCCCGCGCATCATTCTTTTTGATAGCAGTGTCGGCATTGTGCATGACAAAACTACTAGAAATTAGATTGATGGTGTTGACTCCAGGTAACAGTAGTTCTAATTCTGGAGTACCTGCTGGCGGCCATGCAGGTAAGGTAGCACGGAAAGCCAAGTAGGCTCCGAACAACCCCATAAAAATCATCCCTTCAGCAATCAGGAAGACAATTAGCCCAAACAGACGATGGTCTGGATGTTCTTCGTGATGGCCGACGGACGCTTCCGCCGCGTGGTGATGATTTAGTTCGGTTTTAGCTGGGTCAATAGTTTGACTTTGCATGAATTTTTTAAAGGATAAATTGGGGAGTGGGGGGAGCAGGGAGGAGGGGGAGCAGGGGAGGCAGGGGGAGCAGGGGAGGCAGGGGGAGCAGGGGAGAATTTTCCCCTCTGCCCCCCGCACCCTGCCCCTCTGCCTCTTTATCAATGCCCAATTTCCCATACTTGTTTTATTTCTGGTCTTCGGGATTAGCGGCAACCGCTGGGTCGGGCTTTGCTCTTAACACTGAGTTGGGGCCAGCAGATAAGACTGGATTGGGATCGGATAAGGGTACGCCTTCGCCAGCCTTTTCCAAACCGTAATCGTAGGGGCCCGTAGCTAGTACTGGGGTTCGATCGAAATTTTCGATCGCAGGTGGTGAGGTTGTCATCCACTCTAAGGTAAGTGCCCTCCAGGGATTATTACCAGCTTTCTCGCCGTATAACCAACTCCAAATCGCATTGATGATGAAGGGGAATGTCGAAACTGCTAGTATGTAAGCGCCATAAGTGCAGATTTCGTTGAGAAAGGTAAATTTGGGGTCATACTGGGCGATACGACGGTTCATGCCCATTAATCCCAGCTTATGCATGGGTAAGAAGGTCATGTTTAGACCAACTATTGTTAAGGCAAAATGAACCTTACCCCAAAATTCGTTCACCATCCGTCCCGTCATTTTCGGGAACCAGTGGTAAATCGCCGCATAAATGCCGAGAACACTACCACCAAACAGCACGTAGTGCAAGTGTGCTACGACAAAATAGGTGTCGTGAACGTGAATGTCAAAGGGCACTGCTGCCAACATTACGCCACTGATCCCGCCAATCACAAAGGTGCCAACAAAACCCATTGCGAACAGCATGGCACTGTTTAGCTGGATTTTCCCACCCCACATGGTTCCTAACCAGCTGAAAATTTTAATTCCTGTGGGTACGGCAATGATCATGGTGGTGATCATAAAGAACATCCGCAACCAACCGGGAATACCGCTGGTAAACATGTGGTGCGCCCAAACAATTAGCCCCAGAAAGCTAATGGCAAGAGACGAATAAGCGATCGCTTTATAGCCAAAAATCGGCTTGCGGGAATGCACGGGAATAATTTCTGAAATTGCCCCAAAGAAAGGCAAAATCATAATGTAAACCGCTGGGTGGGAGTAAAACCAGAACATGTGCTGATACACAACTGGATCGCCACCGCCAGTTGGGTTAAAAAATGTTGTCCCAGCAATTAGGTCAAAGGCAAGCAGAATTAGACCTGCTGCTAACACTGGCGTAGATACCAAAGTTAGTGCCGAGGTAGCAAACATCGCCCAGCAGAACAAGGGCATTTGATGAACTCCCATACCAGGGATACGCATCTTGAGCAATGTCACCAAGAAATTGATTGCCCCTAAAATCGATGACGTACCTAGTAGGAGGACGCTCATAATCCAGATTCCCTCACCTACTTGACCTGTTACCAAGCTCAGGGGAGGGTAGGAAGTCCAACCTGCATCCGGTGCATCGCCTACCACTAAACTAGCGATCAACAATAAACCCGCAGGGGGAATCATCCAAAAGGCAACAGCATTCAAGCGTGGAAATGCCATATCCTTTGCCCCAATCATCAAGGGAATGAGGAAGTTAGCAAAACCTGCACCAGCTGGCACGATCCACAAGAAAATCATGATTGTGGCGTGCAGCGTAAATAAGCTGTTGTAGACTTCAGGGGTGACAAAATCGACTTCTGGGGTTCGCAGTTCTGTACGAACCAAGTCAGCCATCACCCCACCAATGCAGTAAAAAATGAATGTAGTGACTAGGTATTGAATCCCAATCACCTTATGGTCGGTGTTGAAACTAAAGTAGTCTTGCCATTTTCTGATCCCTGGCTCCTCAACAAGAGCAGGGGCGTTGGCAGTTTCTTGCACTTGAGCTTGGGTCATAGTCGTTAGTTATCTTTTGTCATTTGTCCTTTGTCAGTTGTCCTACCCTGCGGGAAGCCGCTAAGGCGTCTATGTCATTTGTCATTTATTTAGACCAATGACTAATGGCTAATGACCAATGACCAATGACTAATGGTGAACTTGATGGAGGATTTCTGGCTGAATTCCCATATCCTTGGTGTAAGGGGCGAGAAATTCATTTGGGGATAGATCGGCAGGGTTAACAGCAACGGCTTGATTTAGCGTTTCTTTGCTAGCAACTAGCTGTTCTTGCACCCATTTATCAAAGGCTTCTTCTGGCTCAACGACTACTGTTGCTCTCATTGCACCATGGTAGGGGCCACAAAGTTCAGCACAGATTAGGGTATAATCGCCTGCTTTTTTGGGGGTGAAGCGAATCTCGCTTTGTCTACCAGGGATCGCATCTTGTTTCAGGCGGAACTCTGGCACCCAAAAGGCATGGATGACATCGTTGGCTGTCATATTGATTTGCACTTCTCGCCCGATGGGGACGTGCATTTCACCTGTAGTTATACCAGTTTCAGGATAAGTGAAAAGCCAGGCATATTGTAGACCTGTGACGTTGACCTGTAATCCTGCTGGTTTGCCTGCTTTATCAGGAGTTCCCCCAATTGTGGGAGCAACACTACCTACACCTGGGGCATTCCGCAGTTGGGGAATTTGGTCAGCATTGCGGACTTCTGCGGTAGCTGGGTCTTGCATTGCCTCATCAGATTTTTCTTGATTGAGGTTGGGTTCGGTGCTGGGAGGAGTATCGCTTAAAGTTGCTGCGAGAGCGGTTCCCGCACGCTGCGCGAACGCACTTCCAGGCATTGCCATTGACTCCTGACTCATCGGCGCTTGATGGATAGCATGGGGATCAAACCCACCGATTTCGTTGTAGACATCAAAGCTGTAAACAGAAATACCGATAACGATAATTGCTGGGATCGCCGTCCAGAGAATTTCTAGAGGTACATTGCCTTCAACTGGTGGGCCGTCTTCATTATCACCTGCACGCCGACGGTATTTAAATGCAGAGTAAATTAAAATACCTTCTACGAGCAGGAATATACCTGTAGAAATGATCATCATCGCGTTGAACAGACCATCAACTAATTCGGCTTCATCCGTGGCTGCTGCTGGCAACAGACCGTGATTTTGACCGTACCAAAGGCTGACTAGCGTTAGCACGATGCCAATCAGTAATGTCCAGATTGAACTTGGAATCTTCACGGCTTACTTAATTGAATTTACTACGTTATCTTAAAGCTGCTCACTTACTAAGGTAGTCTAGGCTGGAAGGCATGGAGTACAAAGGTCTGAAATTTTTATTAATTTTTTTAACTATTTTACTAATTTTGGGTACAAGGTGACTATCGGGAGGCGGGAGGCAGAAGGTAGGAGGTAGGGGGCAGAAGCTAGGAGTAACCCAGATGCATTTAAAAGTATGGGATTTAACGACTGGGTTTTATACCCAAAACTCAAGTTTTCATTCATAATTATTTCCTCCTGCCTTCTCTTAAAATCAGTGGAAAAATTTAAGGAAAAATTTATAATGCTTAAATTAATTGTGATTAATCAATTTTTCACATCTTGAAAAATACCTAAAGCTTCAGCTAAAACCTTCCTGAAGTGATTCAAAGTATAAGTGAGTGCTAATCTATAAACCCCTAACCTATACGCTAGGGTGGAGATGAGACGCTAAAAGAAAATTGAAAATTTTAAGAGATCCACCAAGAGCGGGCAGAAGGTATCGTTAATGAGCGAATTTGTCCTACAACAACAAAATGAAGCGGCGCTTCAGCAGCAAAAGCCCAAGGAAATGATTCGTCGCTTGGTGTGGAAAATGTGCATAGCCACCTTAATTTTGATGGCAATAGGCAGCGCCACCCGCGTAATGAATGCTGGACTTGCTTGCCCAGACTGGCCCTTATGCTATGGCGAATTGGTGCCAGCCAAGCAAATGAATCTCCAGGTGTTCCTGGAGTGGTTTCACAGATTGGATGCAGCTTTAATTGGTGTAAGCGCGATCGCACTCTTCGGCTTGTCCTGGTGGCATCGTCGTTTCTTACCCTCTTGGCTGCCTTGGGCATCCACATTCGCCCTGTTTTTAATTGTCTTCCAAGGCATCTTGGGCGGACTCACCGTCACCGAACTGTTGCGGTTTGATATCGTTACCGCTCATTTAGGAACGGCGCTGTTGTTTTTTACCACCCTCCTGATTGTCGGCACGGCACTCACTCCCTATCAGGGGACTGGAACCGTTGGTAAGTTGCCTTGGATAGGTTTAACTGCTGCTGTTCTGGTTTACCTGCAAAGTCTGCTAGGTGCTTTGGTAGGCTCTCGTTGGGCGCTACACCAATGCCTCGGCGGTTCTCAACTTTGTACTGTAATGTACAGCCATATTGCTGGTTTGGTGCCGCCAACAGTAGCAACCTTGGTAATGGTATTTATCTGTTGGCGGACACCAGCACTACATCCAGCCTTGCGGCGACTGGCAAATATGGCTGGTGGGTTATTGACCTTACAAATCTTGTTGGGATTCGCTACTTTCAAATTACATCTCCAAGTCGAGCCTCTCACCGTCTCTCACCAAGCTATAGGAGCTGCTTTACTAGGTACTTTGGTGGCTTTCACAGTTCTTGCACTACGTGACTGGACTACTAGCCGTGAGATTACAGTGTTGAGCAATGAGTGTTGAGTATGGAGTGAGGGAACAGAGCGAGTAGCGGAAGGAAGAATTCCTAACTTCTAACTCCTGTACAGACGCGATTAATCGCGTCTCTCCTAACTCAGCACTCAATCGATGGCCGCAACAGCGAGTATTGCGACCCACGCAGGTGCAAAAAATCTGTGTTTTCATTTGCCTGAAAGAGCCAGCTTGAACGGGGGCTGCATATAAGTTGTTGAAAAATAAGGAACCAGAGTCAAAATGATTGAGACTAATGTCTCTCGCCACCACGAAACATTTTTACAGGTAATTCAAAGTTACTACCAGCTAACGAAGCCTCGGATTATTCCGTTGCTTTTGATTACCACCGCTGGGAGTATGTGGATTGCTGCTAAGGGAGAAGTAGACCCATTGCTGTTGCTAGTAACTCTCACTGGTGGCACTTTGGCAGCTGCAAGCGCCCAGACGATTAACTGTGTCTACGATCGCGATATTGATTATGATATGGAGCGGACGCGCCATCGTCCGATGCCATCCGGTAAGGTGCAGCCGCGCGATGCTCTAATTTTTGCGATCGCACTAGCAACCCTTTCCTTTACACTCTTAGCAGTATTTGCCAACCTGTTAGCCGCGCTGCTAGCCTTCTCTGGCATCGTCTTTTATATTTTGGTCTATACCCACTGGCTAAAACGCCACACCCCTCAGAATATTGTTGTTGGTGGTGCGGCTGGGGCAATTCCGGCTTTAGTGGGTTGGGCTGCTGTCACAGGCACATTAAGCTGGTCAGCATGGTTAATTTTTGCCATCGTCTTTTTATGGACACCACCCCATTTCTGGGCGCTAGCTCTGATGATTAAAGATGACTACGCAAAAGTTGGGATACCAATGTTACCTGTGATTGAAGGTACTACGGCAACTGTAAAGCAGATTTGGTACTATACGCTGGTAACAGTATTTGCAACCGTGTTATTGGTTTATCCCTTGGGCGCGAGTGGAATTCTTTATGCTGCGATCGCTGTAATTCTGGGAGGATTATTTATCCACAAATCTTGGCGGTTGTTGCAAAATCCAGAGGATCGCGCTGTAGCTAAAGAGTTGTTTCTCTTTTCCATCTCCTACATGATGCTGTTGTGTCTGGGGATGGTAGTTGATAGTCTTCCCGTTACCCATAATTTAATTAGTGCAGCGATTAATCATCTGCATTTTCTTGGTTAGGGGATGGAAAATTTAGCGATCGCGTTTGGTAAAGGGGCGCGATCGCATATCAACATTTCCATTCAGATTCAGGAATTTTCGCCCCTAGAAAGATACTCCGTAATGTACCGATAGGTAAAGTGCGCCCTCGATGTTCAGGGACAATTACTTGTAGTACTAGGTCTTCACTTCTGTATTTGCGGTGGCTACCTTTTTGAGAAATCAATTGAAATCCATATTGTCTCAGGATAGTTTCAACTTCTCTAGATGTCATTCGCCGGATACGATCGCTCATGAGACAATAATCTCTCGTGCGATCGCACCAGGGGCTAACTTAATTGATTCTGGCTGTAAATACAATTGAATTGCTTCTTTAATATTTTCCAAAGCTTCTTCTTCTGTTTCTCCTGCTGAAGTACAGCCAGGTAACTCTGGACACCATACAGCCCAATCGCCTGTTTCTAGGTCTGATTCAAGAATCACGCGCCATTTCATAGCTAATCCTCTGGGATGTAATTATTGTAAATTGGGAACAGCGATCATATCTCTAAAACTTAAAATCCAAAACCTAAAATTTTTAATACCTTATTATTTAAGTAAGATTCTTCGGGGACGATTTTCTTCATTAGGAAAATGGCAGTGAACTGCATCACGAACCATTTCCTGTAGTGTTTCTATATCGTCAGCCTGAGTAAAAATTGACTCGGTTAGAGCTACTGCTGTATAACCACCATCAGGATCATCTTCAACGATAAATACAATTTCATTCATAGCGAATTTTCCTTTAACTACTAAATTTTATAATTTACAAGCCCTAACAAGAGAGAAAAAATCCTCCCAAGCGCCAGAATAACCAAATATTAACTTTCTTCCCTCTCCACCCCAAAAAGTAGGAAATGCTCCTTCTGGTGCATCAATACTAAAAGTAAGTTCAGAATATTCTTTCCAGCTATTATTGACACGCCAACCTAAGCGATTTCCCATCTTTTTCCAATCGCAGGTTAAATTTTCCCAAATGCATTTCTGGATGCTATAGCCAAAATGACCGTTGCTGTACTGTACCCATAATTTGTTAATCATGCGGAGGTCTTGGCAAGGAAAATTCTTAATAGCTGAAGAATTAAGGTAATTCTTTTCTTCTCTACAAGCAATTTTGAGCATAATCGTCCCAGTCTCTCTATCTGCTTCTTGCCAATTTTTTGATGCTAGCAAATCTATCAAAGGTGTGTAATCTAGCTTAAAAAATGACCACAAATATAAGCTTTCACGTCCATCTTGACCCCTACCAGACATTTTATGACCATCTTTTGATAAAGTTCCTTGATTTTTTCCAAGTGACCAGTACCCAAACCAAGGTTCTAAAATTACTTTAGTTTCGTTTAAAGTAACCTGATTTATTTCATGGTTAAAATCACCCTGAATTTTAAGATGAGAAGTTCCATGTCTAAAGTCTCTAACAGTCAAAGTTCCATTAAATGATGATTTACTTGAGTAATGATCGACAATCAAGGTAGCAAATTTATATTTGTTGCCTAAGTTGCCACACCAAGTTCCTAGTATCGAAATATTGTCTATATTTGGTATTGGCTTTGAAATATTACATATATCTGCAAGTACCTCATCAGCAGATTGATAACGATCTTTAACATCATCCTGAATCAACTTATCTAAAACTTCCCCTAAGTGAGAACTAATACTTGTACTTTGTGGTAAATTTTCTTTCCAAAGCCAACGATTATTCACTGCATCATAAAGATTCTCAGAACCTTCCCAAGGGAAATGTTGAGTATGTAGGTGTATGCAAGTTACACCTAAACTATAAAGGTCACTTGCAGGAAAAACTTGACCACGCATTTGCTCGATTGGTGCATATCCGTGAGTGCCAACTGTTGTTCCTATTTGACCGATAATAGTTGCTGTTAATTGTTTAGAAACACCAAAATCAATTAATACTAACTTGCCATCCAAACGACGCATGATATTTTCTGGCTTGATGTCTCGATGAATTACACCGCGTTCATGGATAAATTTTAAGATAGGCAATAAATCAGTTAAAAGCTGTTTGATCTTTTCTTCGCTAAAGGCTCCCTGCTGTTGCAATTCTTGTAATAAATTCTGCCCCTCAATTAACTCTTGTACCAAATAAAGCCGCTTATCCTGTTCAAAATAAGCAATCAGACGGGGAATTTGTGGATGTTCTCCCAAGTCATATAGACGCTTCCCTTCTTGCTTAAATAACTCCGTTGCTTTTTCAAGTGCAGCCGTTCCTTCTAATTGAGGAACAAATTGCTTAATTACGCAAGGTTCGTCTATCTTATCTGCATCCCTGGCTTCATAAGTTCTGCTAAATCCACCCTCACCCAAAAGTCGTATTACCCGAAAACGGTTTCTGAATAATGGTGTGAGTGTTTGTCCACACTTAATACAAAACTTATTGTCATCAGGGTTAAAGGGATTTGAACAACTCGAATTAGAACAGTAAAGCATATTTGGGAATAAGCAGATGGTATTTATGTTCAGTTTTCCCAATTTATGCTTACTAGGTTTCACGAGTTTTGATATTTTTGAGCGGATTTACTTCTAGTGGCGGCTACAGTCTCAAATTACTTTTGCTAGCGTAGTGATATAAGGTTTATCGCTCCCCAGTAAGCAGCTGGAAGCAAAAGGATTAATATGGCTCATTTAAATCAGCGTCGTCCCCAAAATGTCAACGGCGATTTTTATGTAGATACTACCTGTATTGATTGTGATACCTGTCGCTGGATGGCTCCGGAAGTATTTTATGATGTAGACGATCAATCGGCTGTTTATCATCAACCAACAAATGAGGCGGAAAGATTAGCCGCGCTTGAAGCACTTTTGGCATGTCCTACTAGTTCTATTGGCACTGTTGAGAAACCAAAAGATATCAAAGTTGCTCAACAAAGGTTTCCAATATTAGTAGCAGAAAATGTTTACCACTGCGGCTATCATTCTGAAAAATCTTATGGTGCTGCTAGCTATTTAATTCAACTTCCAGAAGGTAATATTTTGGTGGATTCTCCCCGGTTTACGCCGCCTTTAGTTAAGCGTTTAGAAGAACTGGGGCCAATTCGTTATATGTACCTAACTCATAAGGATGATGTGGCAGATCATCAAAAGTTTGCCGAGCATTTTCAGTGCGATCGCATCCTCCACGTTGATGATATTACTGCGGATACTCGCAATGTAGAAATACAGCTAACTGGTTCCGAACCATTTACTTTGACACCAGATTTATTAATTATCCCAGTTCCCGGTCATACCAAAGGACAAACCGTCCTACTTTATAAAAATAAGTTTCTGTTCACTGGCGACCATCTCGCTTGGTCAGAAAGCTTGCATCAACTGACTGCATTCTACGGTGTCTGCTGGTATTCTTGGTCAGAACAGACTAAATCAATGCGTAACTTGGCTAATTACTCTTTCGAGTGGGTGCTACCAGGTCATGGACGAAGGTTTCATGCTGATAGAGAAACCATCCGCCAGCAGATGCACAAGTGTATTGAGTGGATGGAATCTTTGAATTGACCAAATAATTTATAATTATTCGGTTATATGGCAAAACCCACGAAAAACCTAACCCCCTAACCCCCAACTCGTCGCGGGAAGGGGAAAATTTCAAAGTCTCTCTCCTAAAAGGAGAGAGATTTAGAGAGAGGTAAGACTGTATTGCATACAAACCAGCGATCGCTATAACCTGGGTTTTAGCACCCTTTTAACCAAACACGGATTATGAAAAAGCTGATCAACAAGCCGGAAGACTTTGTGCGGGAAAGTCTAGAAGGTATGGCGGCGGCTCATTCCGATTTAATTAAACTGAACTACGATCCGGCTTTTATCTATCGAGCCAATGCACCTATTCCAGGTAAAGTAGCAATTATTTCAGGTGGTGGCAGTGGACATGAACCAATGCACGCTGGCTTTGTGGGCAAAGGAATGCTGGATGCAGCTTGTCCTGGTGAGGTTTTCACTTCACCAACTCCAGACCAAATGCTAGAAGCAGCCAAACAAGTAGATGGAGGCTCTGGTATTCTTTATATCGTCAAAAATTACAGTGGCGATGTCATGAACTTTGAGATGGCAACGGAGTTAGCCCGTAGTGAAGGCATTCGATCGCTAAATATTTTGATTGATGACGATGTAGCAGTCAAGGATAGTCTCTATACCCAAGGACGGCGGGGTGTGGGAACAACAATACTAGCAGAAAAAATTTGTGGTGCGGCGGCTGATGTTGGGTATGATTTACTACAAATAGCAAATTTATGTCGCCGAGTAAATCTGAATGGGCGGAGTATGGGAATTGCTCTAACATCTTGTACAGTCCCCGCTAATGGAACGCCGACATTTGAATTGAGCGATCGCGAAATCGAATTAGGTATCGGTATTCACGGTGAGCCAGGAATAGAACGTACAGCTATCAAATCAGTAGACGAGATTACCGAAATTTTGACGCGATCGCTCCTTGAAGATTCACCATACAGCCGCACGCTCCGCGAGTGGGATGAAGACAAAGGAGAATGGGTAGATATAGAACTAACAAGTCTAGCATTTGCAAAAGGCGATCGCTTATTAGCTTTTGTCAATAGTATGGGTGGAACCCCGATTTCCGAGCTGTATATTGTTTACCGCAAACTCGCCCAAATCTGCGAACAGCAAGGATTGCAAATTGTGCGAAACTTAATAGGCCCTTACATTACATCTCTAGAAATGCAAGGTTGCTCCATTACCCTGCTGAAATTAGATGACGAGACGATCCGGCTATGGGATGCACCAGTCAAAACACCAAGTTGGCGCTGGGGAATTTAACTAATTACGAATTATGTTGAGTCAGGCGCAGATATTACAATGGTTGCAGGCATTTGCAACCGAGATAGAGCAGAATAAAGCATATTTGACAGAATTAGATGCTGCGATCGGAGATGCTGACCACGGTATAAATATGGATCGCGGCTTCAAAAAAGTAAGCGCTCAGTTACCAACTCTTACAGACAAGGACATCAGCAACATTCTCAAAGCTGTGAGTATGACCTTGATTTCTTCTATCGGTGGTGCTAGTGGCCCTCTTTATGGCACCTGGTTTTTGCGAGCCAGTACAGCAGTAGTTGGTAAGCAAGAATTAACAGAACAAGATGTTTTAGGAATACTCCAAGCAGGCTTAGACGGGGTGCTGCAACGTGGTAAAGCGCAACTAGGAGACAAAACAATGGTTGATGTGCTGTCTCCATCTGTAGCCGCTTTTGGGCAAGCTGTAGGAGAAAGTAAGGGAACGCTGGAAGCCATGCAACAGGCTGTAGCAGCAGCCCAAAAGGGGTTACAGGAAACTATACCAATGCAGGCGAAAAAGGGACGGGCTAGCTACCTGGGGGAACGGAGTATTGGACATCCAGATCCAGGAGGGACATCTGCTTATTTGATGTTGAAAAGTTTGTTAGAGGTGTTGGAAAGTTCCGGCGAATAAAAAATTATCTGAAATTATTATTCTTTTTCAGGATAATGACATTAAGCTATGTGCCTAGAGTATTGACGGCGCATGAAAATGTCCTTGAGAGATCAGCCAATATGACATCAAGTGAATCAAATGAAATTAATGCCGTTGAAGTGGATGGCATCCAGTTTGAAACTCTAGTACCAGAGCGAATGTTGTGCTTGCCAAAAAAAAAATCTAGTACAGAAAATTCTGAGTATTTTGAAATTTTTATTACCAATACCGCCAGGATATTTTTCCCCTAAATATTCTGTACAGATTGGTATACGGATTACTAATAACACCTTAACTCCTCTTAGATTTAGCTTTTATTTCACCTTATTTCCAGAACTAGTGAATGCACACAGGCCAATTCCATTGGGGGGTGGTTGGATTAGCCTTTCATCACCCTTAGAATCTGATTACCCTTTAGCCATGCCAGGAGAGAGCTTGACATTCTTTCCTAATATAGAAATCTTTTGGATTTGGGGTAATCAATTTGGAATTAGCATCCCCAGTGGAAATGGTGGTGAATGGATTTTTCATCCTGTCAAGCCAGGTAATTATCAGTTCCGATTTCTCTATAACAATAAAAATGAAAAGGAAACAATGTACAGTTCTGTGAGTAGAGATATGAACTTAATAGAAGGGATTTGGACAGGTGAAGTATTAACTCCTTTTGTAGAGTTAAATTTAGCCCAGCTTTGAGGTAAAGCATTTTCGCAGATTATCACCTAAAAATTCCAGTTTATCTGATTATCTGATTCACAACAGAGGTACTTTGAATACGCCATTTCCCTCGTTCTCGAATCAAATCATACCGAACTCTCAATTTCTCGTTAGAAGAGCCTTTAAACTCACCATTTTCATATAACTGTGTCACTTCCTTCACCGTAGCTTCGACGGCGGCACGATCTGCAAATAAATCAATTCTTTCAACAGATTCTATCTTCAAACTATGGTCGTACTTGCGATAGCGATCGTCTGACTTATTCTGTTGAGCAATCAGCTGCCATTGAGATAAAGCTGAACCAGTTAAAATCCGATCTAAATTATTGATCTCATGATTGGGCCCTAAAGCTGCGGCTTTAGTAGATAACCAAGTGCGAATAACTTTCTCTGCCTCTGCCTTTGTTAAGGGGCCTTCTTCTGATTCCAGTTTATTTTTTGGATCGGGAATAGATACTGGTGGTTCATTTATTTGCACAAACAACTCTGAACCACGCACAGCTGATGTAGGAAAAAACAGATTTTTTAACCATCCAAAAGTTGTTGTGACTAACACCCAGAAAACTAATAGACTCACCAAAGAAATAAACACTCTCCATACCAGCCGTGTTTTCCCTTCAATGGTGTTAGCAAAGGTTCGCCGCCGCCGGGGACGACGAGAATGAGGACGATTATCTGGTACATGGACTCGGCTAGCAGATGGAGTAGGTTTTCTCCGCCGCCGTTTTTGGTTATGACTGGGTGCAGCAGTCTTAGCTGAACCGTTCAAATGCTGATTAGTGCCTCTACTCATCCGTTCGGCAGTGGGAATATCCGATTTTATACTCTCAGATGAATTCCACATAGGTGGTGAGAAGTTTGAATATTCGGGTGTTTCTGACAAATCTAAGTCAGGTGTTTTGCTGTGATTAAATTGCGATGAAGTTTTAGTTGAATTGTTGTGGAAATGAGGTTTATTTGTCTGGGGCTGGGGAAAATATTGGGGGTTAATTACAGCCCATTCATTAGTTGTTTCTGCATCAGTTGGCAGTGCTTCTAAATAAGCTTGCACCTGTTTGTTAGCAAAGTAATCTTTTAGAAAAGCTTGCTGGTTCGCTAAATCTCGAAAATGTGGAAATACTTCGTGTTGCAACCACTGTTCTGCATATAAACACAGCCCCGGTAACAAATCTGGAGAGTCTTGAGATTTTTCCCGAATAAAAGCTAAGGCTTCGTACTCCTGACTCAGTTCTAAAACACGAGTTGCTTCTTCAGTTTGCCCCAAAAGTAACGCACATAGCGACTGTTCTAAATGTACATCCTGGCGCTTGCCCAGACGCACCAGCATTTGCCTTGCTTGACGAATTAAAGCTGGTTGTCGTTGAGCGAATCCCCGTGCTATCAAAGCATAAACAGCTAAGTAAGTGGCAACCGCAGAAGGACGTTTGCTTTGGGCTTCAAATAATTTGTGCTGCTCTGCGACTGTTAAGTGGTTGCGTAGCTGCTGGATAAATCGCAAAAAGTCATCTATGTTTAAACCAGAGTCATCATTGTTGGTGCCATCAATCCCGCCACGATCTTCTAACAGGTTTTGCAATAATTCCAAACCTTGGCTTCGTTCGGCAGTCTTTTCTTGAGGTAGTGCCAACAACTCCAAAATTCGATATGGTCGCAATTTGTAAAGATCGGCCTGAATTTCTGCCTGGACACTGGAGAACAACCCTTCCCGTACTAGCAGTTCTTGACCAGTTTCTAGAGATATGGCGGCATTTTCATAATGACCTTGCTGCCACTGTTCCCGACCTAATTCTAGACAAGCAAGGGCAACAGTGAGAACAACATCTGGATGTTCAGCACTTTCATGTATTTCTTCGTCCGCTAAATTCTTGCCTTTTCTTGCGCTTGTAGCACCATTTTTATTTACCAGGTACGGACGACCTAGTTTCAATACAAGTTCGTATTCCCCCAACTCTTGCAAAATTAATAAAGCGCCAACTAATTCGTCTTGGCTAATTTCGATACCCAGACTCTGGGTGTCACTACCTCTTTTGGTGCTTTCTGGATGATTTTCCAGTGCTAGTGCCGCAGCAGCAAGGTTATCAGGGTCATAGGCATGGGCAAGATAGAGCTGATCGTAGGTACTGCGTTGTTTTGGATCTGATAAAACCACGTAAGCTTCTTCTATGAGTTGTTTACGAGAAGAAATTGCTGCCTGAGAATACTCACGTCGTGGCAATTGTACAATGCGATCGCTGTATGCCTGCCGCAATTGTTCATCACTTGCCGCCAACGGTAGTCCTAAAATTCGGTAGTAATCTAGCGGAATTCGCACAGCCTACTTCCCCTTGCACCGCGATCAACATAATTCACCTAGAGCGTTCCAGGCCTGTAAAACCGTGCCATAAAAATGCCGTATAGAATTTACTCTACAAGTGTATATTGCAACAACTAGTTTTGTACCTTCCCGAAATTTTGAGTCACATTTTAGTACTAATTGTTTGCTTTCGCCCAGAAAGCCTCAATTTTTTGTCTTAATTCTTAGTAATTTTGTTTAACACAACTATTATCAACCTTCGATACCACAAACCACAACTACCGCTTTTAATCGCGGCATAATTGTTGTGGTTCCAAGAATCTATTGATGATTGATTTTTTCGGGACTTTCCCACTAAAGGGTTACTAAAATACCACTATTAGAGGTTGGCCCTGATAATAGGAGAAAAAAAGCATATCATAATTTACCTTTAATTACAATTACCTATTTGGGTATATAGATTTTTGCCTCCTTTTTTTTAAATTGTTAATGGATATGCAGAAAGCAGTCTATCTTGATTGCTAATCTATGAAGGGGAATATTTAGGAGTGCTGAGTGCTGAGTAGTGAGTAGTGAGTAAGAAGTAATGAGTGAGACGTAGTACTTGTGAATCTTTTCACTCAGCACTGGCTCAACGCCCCGCTATCGCTAACGGCACTCAGCACTGTTTCGGTGAAAGATAAAAACTCAAAGCAGCAGATGTTGCCGTTAGAGTCAAATCGTCACGGGACATGGGCTGAAAAGTTAAAAATCAAAAAATTAAAAATTCAGCCGTTCCCTAAGGCCCTTTTTTGGTGCATAAATAAAGTTTGATTGTTGAGTCTTGCAAACGCTAGCCTGTTAAAAGCTGAGGTGTTATCAGACCAACTTATTTTAAGACCGTAACTTTTAACTTGTACAACAGGGATACTCAAAAATAATGGTTCAAGAGCGTACTTTACCCACATTTAATCCTGCTACTACCCATATTACAAAAGAAGAAGGATTACGGTTGTATGAGGATATGGTACTAGGGCGCTTGTTTGAAGACAAATGCGCTGAAATGTACTACAGGGGCAAAATGTTTGGTTTTGTCCATTTGTACAACGGTCAAGAAGCCGTTTGCAGCGGTGTTGTGCAGTCGATGCGACCGGGTGAAGATTACGTTTGTAGTACTTACCGCGACCACGTTCATGCTCTGAGTGCGGGAGTACCAGCAAAAGAGGTAATGGCAGAATTATTTGGCAAAGCCACAGGTTGCAGCAAAGGGCGCGGTGGTTCGATGCACATGTTTTCTGCCGAACATCGCTTGCTAGGTGGCTATGCTTTTGTGGCTGAAGGAATTCCTGTGGCAGCTGGAGCGGCTTTTCAAAGCAAATACCGCCGCGAAGTGCTGGGAGATAAAAATGCTGACCAAGTGACAGCTTGCTTTTTTGGCGACGGTGCAGCTAACAACGGTCAGTTTTTCGAGACACTAAATATGGCAGCCTTATGGAAACTGCCAATTCTTTTTGTAGTCGAAAATAATAAGTGGGCCATTGGTATGTCTCACGAACGAGCCACTTCCCAGCCAGAGATTTATAAAAAAGCCAGTGCATTTAACATGGTGGGCGTGGAAGTAGATGGTATGGATGTACTAGCAGTGCGAGCCGTGGCTCAAGAAGCTGTAGCCCGTGCCCGTGCAGGTGAAGGCCCAACATTAATTGAGGCACTTACCTACCGCTTCCGTGGTCACTCCTTGGCTGATCCAGATGAAATGCGAAGCAAAGCGGAGAAAGAATTTTGGTTCGCCCGTGACCCAATTAAGAAGTTGGCAGCTTATTTGCTGGAGCAAAATCTCGCAGATGAGGGAGAAATCAAAGCAATCGATCGTAAAATTCAGGATGTAATCGACGAAGCGGTTAAATTCGCCGAAAGCAGCCCCGAGCCAGACCCCAGCGAGTTATATCGTTTCGTGTTTGCAGAAGACGAATAAACAGTGCTGAGTTATGAGTGCTGAGTCCTGAGTATTTTTTATTCTGCTTAGGACTCAGCACTGGCTCAAAGCCCCGCTATCGCTAACGGTACTCAGCACTCCACTTTACCCAGGACTAAAATTTGTGTTTAGCATTGCAGTTCAACAGCAACAATACAAGACCTACATTCTTTCTGATGAAGCCGCAGGTTCTCAGTTAGAAGTCGTACCAGAACGCGGTGGTATCATCACTCGTTGGCGCATTCAAGGGCAAGAAATTTTTTACCTGGACACTGAACGCTTTACTCATCCTGAGTTGAGTGTCAGAGGTGGGAATCCAATTTTATTTCCTATTTGTGGCAATCTACCTGATAATACTTACACTCACAACGGGCAACAATATACTCTCAAACAACACGGTTTTGCCCGTGAATTGCCGTGGAAAGCAACAGAACAAAAAACTGGAGATAAAGCTAGCCTCACTGTCGTTCTTGATAGCAATGAGCAAACCAAAGCAGTTTATCCTTTTGATTTTCAGCTAGCTTTCACCTACGAACTTCAAGGTAATACGCTAGAAGTCCGCCAGCAGTATAAAAACTTGTCATCCACACCAATGCCTTTTTCGGCTGGTTTCCATCCCTACTTTCTGTGTGGTGATAAAACTCAGTTAGAGTTTGAAATTCCCTCTAAGCAGTATCAAGACAATCAAACTAAGGAAATTCACTCTTTTGATGGCAATTTTGACTTTAGCCGTGATGAAATTGATTTTGCCTTTGGACAGTTAACGAGTCAATCGGCCACTGCCATAGATGGCAGGCGGAAGTTAAAACTCACCTTAGATTATGATGATTTCTCTACCTACCTGGTATTTTGGACAGTCAAAGGTAAAGAATTCTACTGTCTAGAACCGTGGAGTGCCACCCGTAACTCTCTCAATACTGGCGATAACCTGACTGTGTTAGCACCAGGAGCTAGTCATACAGCATCTATAAGGTTGACTACTAATTTTTTCTAAACCTCTTTACAAATCTACAGATGTCTGTGCTATGATGGCAAAGTTGCGAAATGCAAAGAAAGGGTCGCTAACTCAACGGTAGAGTACTCGGCTTTTAACCGATTAGTTCCGGGTTCGAATCCCGGGCGACCCATAAAATCAACATAATATTATTAGATTAAAAGAAAGCGATCGCAGCATCCAAGAAATTTCTGCAATTCGGTAGGATAGGCATAGACTAATCCCAAACACCATTGTCATGGTAAAAACAATTCCACAGCATTGGACAATTCCCCTTCTAGAAAATGGCGACAAACTCAGCCTTTATGAATTTGAGCGTCGCTACAACGCCATGCCTAACTTGAAAAAAGCCGAATTGATTGAGGGAATTGTCTACATCATGCCTGCTGCTTTACGTTTTAGAAGTCACGGTCAACCGCACGGTTGGATTGTTGGTTGGTTATTTACTTACGAAGCCGCTACACCAGGTGTAGCGTCAGCAGTAGAACCCACTGTGCGTTTAGACTTAGATAACGAACCTCAACCAGATGCTGTACTTCTGATTAGCCCAGAAGCGGGTGGTCAAGCAAGGCTGAGTGAAGATGATTATATTGAAGGCGCACCAGAGTTAATTGTCGAAATTGCTGCTAGTAGTGTCGCCATCGACCTCCATGCTAAAAAACAAGCCTATCGTCGCAATGGAGTCAAAGAATATATCGTCTGGCAAGTACTCGATCGGAAATTGACCTGGTTTTATTTAGAACAGGGTGAGTATCTAGAGTTAGCTACTGATAGTAACGGTATTTTGCGAAGTCAAGTTTTTCCAGGGTTGTGGTTAGGGGTTGCAGAGTTATTAGCCGGGAATATGCAGTCCGTGTTGAGTGTTTTACAAACAGGCTTGCAATCTCCTGAACACGCAGCATTTGTCCAGAGACTAGAGTCTTTTGCCTGATGCGATCGCCTGTAGATTTGCCAAAATAGTTAGGAGTGCGATCGCTTTGAGATGACCATTTTGGATACTGGGCTACCAGAGCTACTAACTGTAGGGTAACTAAATGTACAGCAACACAGAGCAAGTCTGGGGCATTGTACAGTAGTAGAGGGCAAGTATAGAACACATTTATAATAACAATGGCGTAAACTTTTTCAACATAGACACACGACACTAGTTATAATTTCCTATAAGTTGAAAAAACTCTTAAGATTTAGCGTAATAATTGCGCTTCTCTCAGACCGACTAGCTGACAACCACATTAGGAGGACTATCTATGGCGCTTGTACCACTGCGGCTGCTGTTGGATCACGCAGCTGAAAACGGTTACGGCATCCCAGCTTTCAACGTTAACAATTTGGAGCAGATTCAGGCAATCCTGAAGGCTGCTGTAGAGACAGATAGCCCCGTAATTTTACAAGCTTCACGCGGCGCTCGTGCTTATGCAGGAGAAAACTTCCTCCGCCACCTAATTTTGGCCGCGGTAGAAACCTATCCTCAGATTCCCATTGTCATGCACCAAGATCATGGTAATGCTCCTGCTACCTGCTACTCAGCAATTAAGAACAACTTCACCAGCGTGATGATGGATGGTTCTTTAGAAGCTGATGCTAAGACCCCCGCTAGCTTCGAGTACAACGTTAATGTTACCCGCGAAGTTGTAAATGTAGCTCATGCTTTGGGTGTCAGCGTTGAAGGCGAACTCGGTTGTTTGGGTTCTCTAGAAACTGGTGCTGGTGAAGCTGAAGATGGTCACGGGTTTGAAGGTACACTCGACCACTCACAACTGCTAACCGACCCCGATGAAGCTGTTGATTTCGTAGAAGCAACCCAAGTAGATGCTTTGGCTGTTGCCATTGGCACAAGCCACGGTGCTTACAAGTTTACCCGCAAGCCGACTGGGGAAATTTTGGCAATCAGCCGCATTGAAGAAATTCACCGCCGTTTGCCCAACACCCACTTGGTAATGCACGGTTCATCCTCTGTACCAGAAGATTTGCTTGCACTGATTAACCAGTATGGTGGTGCAATTCCTGAAACCTACGGCGTACCTGTAGAAGAAATCCAAAAAGGTATTAAGAGTGGTGTACGTAAAGTAAATATCGACACCGACAACCGTTTGGCTATTACTGCTGCTGTACGTGAAGCTTTGGCTAAAAAACCAGAGGAGTTTGACCCCCGTCACTTCCTGAAGCCTTCTATTACATACATGCAGAAAGTTTGTGCCGAACGCTATCAGCAATTTGGCACAGCTGGCAACGCAAGCAAGATTAAGCAAATTTCTTTGGAAGATTTTGCTGCTAAGTATGCTAAGGGTGAACTTAACGTTGTTACCAAGGCAGCTGCTAAAGTTTAATTTTGACAACAAATAAATAGGGGCACAGTACTGCTATGCTCCTAAAAGACTGAGGATTCTTACATTGGCATAAACCGGGTGGTTACCCGGTTTTTTGTTTTATTCATAAGGATTGGGAATGGGGCATGAGGCATTGGGCAATAGATCAATAGTTCTTCTTCCCCTGCCCCCCCTGCCCCCCTGCTTCCCCTGCCCCCCTGCTTTCCCTCCAGCCCCAATCCCTAGAACACCCGATGTTGTAAAGATGGCATTTGACGGCGGACTTGTTCTAGCCTAGTGGGCTTGATTTCAGCGATCGCAATTCCCGGTTTTTCCCCAGCATCGGCTAAAATTACGCCCCAAGGGTCGATAATAACGGCGTGACCGTGGGTTAGACGGCGGGCGTAGTTATTGCCTGTTTGGGCAGGAGCAATGACGTAGGCGGTATTTTCGATGGCTCTGGCTTGTAGTAGTACTTGCCAGTGGTCTTTGCCAGTAAAGGCGGTAAAGGCGGCGGGAATAAAAATAACATCAGCTCCCTTATCTGCCAAATGACGGTACAGTTCAGGGAAGCGGACATCATAACAAATAGAAAGCCCTAAATTACCAAGTTTTTCTGAGAAATGGACAGGCGGTAGTTGCGTACCAGCCACAACCGTGCTGGATTCCCGATAAGTGTTGCCGTCGGGAACATCAACATCAAATAGGTGTACTTTGTAGTAGCGGGCAAGTTCTTGACCGCTTGCGTCGATGAGTAGAGTGGTGTTATAAACTTTGCCTGTATTGTCTACAGGAACTGGAAAGCTGCCGCCCAAGATCGTAATTTGAAAGCGTTGAGCCATTTTTTTCAGAAATTTTTCACTTTCAATAGCGATCGCATCGCCTTGGGTGAGTTTGTCTTTTTCTTCTCCCATATAGGAAAAGTTTTCTGGCAAACCTACCAATTCAGCACCTTGACGCACGGCAAGCTCTATTAATTCTTCTGCCTGTGCCAAATTTTTCTGTAAGTCTGGCACACTGGTCAATTGAATAGCGGCGGCTAAATAAGGCTTCATAGATTCAACAATCAACAGTTGATTTATGGAAAAGAGATTATCAAAATATATCGCTACTTCAACATCTATGGAACTTAATTAGAAATGCATCAGCCAAGATTTTCTTTAACAGACTGGTTTTATTACCGATTTTAATCTTCCTCTGGGTTCTAGCAAACTGAGCAAGATAAGCATTAGATTGCGATCAAACCCTGATAAAAACTGTCTGCTGTGGATATTTCTATTCTCATTCAAACATTTATCGCTGTGTTTGTCTTGGCGGATGCCGTGGGCAATATACCGATTGTTTTAGTTTTGACTAAAGGCATGATGCCAGACCAAAGAAACAAAGTTATAGATAAAGCAATTATCATTGCGATCGCAGTTCTTTTGCTGTTTGCCTTTGCTGGGCAAGTAATTTTAAATTACTTGGAAATCAGTATCGGCTCTTTGCGAATAGCAGGAGGACTATTATTGCTGTTAATTGCTTTACAAATGCTGCACGGAGAATTAGATCGACCGATTATTGAAGAAGGACGCGATGTCGCAATTACTCCACTAGCTTTACCACTGTTAGCGGGGCCGGGGACTTTGACGACGGTGATGTTGCTGATGTCGAAATCACAGAGTCCGCATATTGCTGTGGCCGTGGGTATCGTTGGAGCAATGTTTATCACTTGGTTGATTTTGCGTTTAGCAAATCTGATTGACCAGTGGATTGGTGCAGAAGGTGGAGTGATTGTGACTCAACTTTTGGGCTTTCTGTTGGCGGCGCTAGCGGTGGAAATTGGTAGTACGGGAATTAGGGAGTTGTTTTTGAGCTAGAAAACTCGTGAAAGAGGCAGGATAGCGCAGCGTTAGCGAGTCAGCAAGCGTCGGCAGGAGGTTGCAATCAGCCTGTAGGCAACTCTTGGAGATGCATACAAATGTAAACAAGTTTGATAGACGAGAAATTCGCGCCGCTCAAACTTGTTTATAAAAATTAACCTAAAGTTAGAACAACATGGATAACTCAAGAGGAATTTATTGCCGATTGAGTTTCAAAGATACTTTTCAAGAGTGGAAGCTAATGTAGTTTTAGGCACAGCGCCGACCACCATATCCACTTTTACTCCACCCTTAAAAATCATTAATGTGGGAATGCTGCGGATGCCGTACTGACTAGCAACTTGAGGATTTTCATCCGTGTTGACTTTGACGACCTTAATTTGACCTTTGTACTGTTCGGAGATTTCATCGACAACAGGAGCTACCATACGGCATGGTCCGCACCAGGGTGCCCAAAAGTCAACTAAAACAGGTACATCGCTGTCGAGTACTTCTTGCTTGAAACTAGAATCGGTAACTTGCGCGGCTGTTGACATGCCTAAAACCTTCGTCAATAATATCTGAACTTGGTGAAAATTCTACCATAGCAAAAACCTCAGCTTGGGAGTGCGAGGATGTACATTTGCAAAGAAGCTCTAGAATTTATTTATAAACATAAGGAACCGCCCGAACAGTAGTCCGGGCGGAGTGTGGTGTGAGGAGTGAACGGAAACATTCGTCTCCGCTATCTCTATTGTAGGCGACATATCGGATTTTTCCAGCAATTGTTTAGGGGGCTGGAAAAATTTATTGAAGAATTTGGGAGTGGAAAGAGGCAGAGGGGCAGGGAGCAGGGAGCAGAGGGGAAAGAGAAAGAAGTAATTTTTTATTCTACTCGTTGCCGCCAGCAAGAACTGCTTCTGATCTCCCCCTGCCCCCTGCTCCCCTGCTTCCTCATTCCCTATTCCTTTATTTCCCCATACCCAATTGTTGAGCTTTTTGGTAAACTTTACCCTCGGTTAATAGGGAAGGCGCAATCACAACTTCCACTTGCTGCATTTCTTTAATATTTTTGGCTCCTAAAGTGCCCATACTGGTCTTTAAGGCTCCTAAAAGATTGTGAGTGCCATCATCTAGCCCTGCTGGCCCGACGAGTATTTGCTCTAGGCTACCGGTGGTGGCAACGCGAATCCGGGTGCCACGGGGCAACACTGGGCTAGGAGTCGCCATACCCCAATGATAACCTCGTCCTGGGGCTTCTGCGGCTCTGGCAAAGGGGGAACCAATCATCACACCATCAGCACCGCAGGCAATGCATTTACAAATGTCGCCACCGGTGATTAAACCGCCATCAGCAATAATGGGAATATAGTTACCAGTTTCCTTGTAGTAATCATCTCGTGCTGCGGCACAATCTGCGATCGCAGTCGCTTGTGGTACGCCTACACCCAACACGCCACGGGATGTACAAGCGGCACCAGGCCCAATTCCCACCAGTACCCCAGCCGCCCCAGCTTTCAACAAATTCAAAGTGACTTCGTAAGTCACGCAATTCCCCAACACCACGGGGATGGGCATGGAACGACAAAATTCTGCTAAATCAAGTGGTACTAAAGACTCTGGTGACAGGTGTGCAGTAGAAACTACCGTAGCCTGTACAAAAAATAAATCTGCCCCAGCTTTTGCCACTGCTTCGCCGTATTTACTTGCGCCAGATGGTGTTGCACTTACCGCCGCAATGCCACCTTGTTGTTTAATTTCCTGAATACGTTTTTCAATTAATTCCGGCTTTATTGGTTCGGCATAGAGTTCTTGCATCAGGGCAACAAATTCATCTTTCCCTACAGAGGCAATCCGATCTAATATTGGCTCTGGGTCAACATAGCGAGTGTGAATACCCTCTAAATTGAGGACACCTAATGCTCCTAACTGTGACAAACGTACAGCCATGCGAACATCTACTACGCCATCCATCGCACTGGCAATTATCGGGATTTCTCGCTCAATATTGCCAATACGCCACTTAGTATCTGCCAAACTAGGGTCTAGTGTTCTGTTACCAGGGACTAGAGCAATTTCATCTATTCCGTAAGCTCTGCGAGCTGTTTTTCCCCGCCCAAGTTGAATTTCCACGCTTTAATTTTTTTCAAATCTGTTTAAGCTAGGGTATCAAATTGTGAGATATCTTGGGGTATTTTTTTCCTGATTGTGAGATATCTTGGGGCGTTTTTTTCTTGATTGTGAGATATCTTAGGGCATTTTTTTCCTGAACTACACAACAGGTAGATTCGAGTTACCCAAGCCGCCGCTCGAAACTTTAATGGACGCAAAGTATTTACCAAGAAACCAAATGGGCAAAAATTCTTAGTTGGTTTTTATATTGTGTTGTTTGAGGGTTGGTGTTGCGTTAGTTTTTGGATAATTGTAGTTTTATGTATCTGTTATTACTTAGTTAATCTCACGATGATTGGCATTAATTGTCTTAATTTGCCTGTATTAAGTCAAGTCAAAATCATGCAAATTACCACTGATGATTTACCGTTTATTTTTAGCTGCATCCACACCGGTGTAACCAGTTGCTATCCAAAGTATCGCTCTAGCTCCATCGCGAATAGATTTTTCGATAGATTCAGGGGGTTTTTCGGAAGGAACTGGCACTGGTTTTAAATAAATACCTCGACTCCCCAAAATAATTTCGCCGATGACACAAGCTCGACGCATATGGAAATCTGAAGTAATCAAATAAACGCTCTTGATGCCGCGAGCTTGCAAATCATCTACCAACGTAGTAAAATTAGTAACTGTATCTACGGCCTCATAGTCCAAGTGTAAACGTTTGGGATCGACACCAGCCTTGGTAAACACTCGTTGGGTGAATGTAGGTGGACTACCCCCAGTAATCCAAATTGGTATATTTGGATGCTGGCGGACAAATTCGGCCGTAAACTTCTCTCGCTCTAAACGTCTCGTTGAACCACCCAACACTATAACTGCTTGCGGCTGTACAAATTGGTTTTGTACTTCTTTGTATCCCCACCACATGATTAGCGGTAGGACAAAAGCCATAAAACGAAAAGATTTACCTGTAAACAATAACTTATTCAAGGCTCGCTAATTTTAATTTCCTGAGTCCAAAATTTCCTCTTGCTAGAAGAAAAACAACAATTGATAGTAGAGTAGCAAACTCCCACAAAATCTGCCCAAATTTATATTTGGGTAATTTTCACGTTGCAGCGCGGTTAAGCGTGCTTGAAGTTTTTCCTCTAATTGATGGATTATCCTAACCTTTATTGGACAATTACAACAATGCCCTAAATTCTTCACGAGTTATTTGGCAATCGCGTAGTATTTGTGCCAGCAAACCACGACCAATTATTTCATCTGAATGTACAGGAACTACTGTTCTGCGCCCATCGCTATGTATCATAATATGATGGCTGCCACGTATCCTAGCCACTTCAAAACCGACTTTGCTAAGGACTGCAATAACTTCGCGTCCCGTGAAGCTTGGGAATTGACTCATATCTCAACTGCGACTCGTTGAATACCAACAAAGTCCAGTAAATCCTGCTGTTCTTCCTCAAATTCTAAACAAAGTTCAATTGCTTCCCTAATACGCTCCATTAACTCATCTAAAGTTTGGGCTTGCGTATGACAACCAGGAAGATTTGGGACGGAAGCAACAAAGTAGCCATCTGCATCTCGTTCGATAATTACATTAAATTCTCGCTTCATCATAAACTTCCTTGAAGTTATATAGCGATCCTAAATGATTTGTAAGAAAATTTACCCTTCGGTTAACGCAGCCCCCCAAAGCATCGGGGGACTACAGGGGGTTAAAACGATCTCAAATTCTCACGAATGATTTAGGATTGCCATACTACATTTTCTCTTTATTGAAAGAGCGATCTTAATCTTAAAACATGAAAATATCATTGCCATCTATCCTACTCACTAGTTGCTGCTTCCAGCCAAACTTCCACATCATCTGCTAGCAACTTCTGTGCAGCATCCAGCATCGATGCTGCTATCTCTTTGAGGTCTTCGCGGTTGTTTAAGTAAGTTTTCAAGGCTTCCATTGGGTCGATGCTGCTACTTGCACTCAATTCTGGAATGCGAGGGCGAGCTAATTGACTGACTAATTCTGCTTGAATGGTGTAGGTATGAGCGGGAGTTAAAGCAGTATGTAGAGAAGAACTGTCAATTAAATCCATCTGTTCGGAGCGGAGTTTGTAAATTAGCCGCACTACCGCATCTTGAATATTATATTTAGCGATCGCTTTCATTAACACCGCTTGCGGATCGTCTGCTTTCGAGACATCCACTTCAATGGTGCGGAAAGTCCGAACTGTCAAGGGACAAAATTCCCATTCAGCGCTCCCCCGCTCCAGTTCTATCATCACATAGCCTTTGTCTTCTTTTTCTTCACTAAAATCTACCCGCTCAATACTCCCTGGATAAATTACAGGCGGGTTGTTGGATTTATTGAGGTTCTGGTGGCGGTGCACGTGTCCCAACGCTACATAATCAAAACAAGGTCGCGTTAGCAAAGATAAGGGCAGAGTAAAGCCTTTACCCACCGCTAAAAACCGTTCTGCGCCCAAGGTAGCATTGTCAGACATTAAGTGAGCCAAAAGGATAGTTGGCACATCGGGGTCAAGACGGCGAATTTCCCCTTCTAGAACAACTCGCAGACGTTCCGTTAACAGTTGGTTGACTTCCGCCAAAGACAAACCTTCAGTCTCTTGGCGAGTCATCAGGGTGGAACGGGTGAGCCAAGGGAGGGTGATTACTTGCACTTTACCATTACGGGTTTGAATGCAGTGAGTAGTTAATGTATCACCAACAACAAATCCTGGCACTCCCAAAGTGCGGTAAATATTTAAACTCGCGCCTCCCTGTCCTTGGGAATGTTGGTCGTGGTTGCCCACCAACAGCACTGTTGGAATATTGGCATCCATAAGACGGCGAAACTGGCTGGCAAAAGCTTGTTGTACGTATGGCGGTGGTGTAGCATCCGGGAAAGCATCGCCACCAAATATCACCATATCAACAGCATCTGTTAGCGCTCGGTCAATACATATAGATAAAGTATTGACAAAATCCTCCAGTCGTGTATTTAACCCAGTTGTAGGATTAATTCGTCCGTGGGAGAAGCCGCTTCCCATGTGGATATCGGAGAGGTGGAGGATTTTTATCATATTTATCTTTTTTCCTTAGTCATTTGTCCTTTGTCTAATACTAATGACTAATGACAAATGACCAATGACTAAATATGAATTCCGCATTCTGTTTTATCAGTTCCCCGCCAACGTCCGGCGCGTTCGTCTTCGCCTTCGCCTACTTTGGTGGTGATGGGTTGGTCGCCGATGCTGGGATAACCTTGGTCGTGTAGGGGGTTGTAGATGACTCCGTGTTCAGCCACGTAAACCCAGCTGTCTTGGCGTGTCCAAGTAGCGATGGGATTTACTTTCAGCCGACCTTTACCGTCTAATTCAAATATGGGCATATTCGCACGGGTTACTGCTTGGTCGCGGCGGCGTCCAGTTATCCAAGCGACGCTGTTGAGTTCGTCTAGACCCCGTAGCAGTGGTTCAATTTTTGTAATGTGGTGGAATTTGGCAATATCCTTGTCCCAAAGTTTGTCGCCGTATTTGGCTTCAAAGGCTTCGCGGGTATCTACATCTGGAGTTTTGAAAGTTTGCAGATCCAGATTATAGATTTGTATCGCTTTGGCAACTAATTCTAGGCTTTCAGGGAAGTGGTGCAAGGTATCCAGAAAGATTACAGGAACGGGATGCTTCAGTTCACTGTAAAGAATATGGGTAATTATCATGTCATCCACGTTAAAGGCGCTTGTTTGCACCAGTCCCGTTGGGATATTCTCTATAGACCATGCCAGTATTTCTTTGGGACTGGCAGTTTCAAATTGCTCATTTAATTTTTCTAAGTCAAAAGCGATCGTTTGGTTTCTAGATGCCGTGGAAACTGTCATGATAATCTTCTGTTCAAATATTTATACCTTGACTAATATTTATTTTACTCTATAAAGCCACGTATTCCGCTCGGAGATAAGGTAATTATTCTGTTCGGAAATTACTACATTGTGGAACTGGAGAATGAGGTGGGAGGCTAAAAGTGTTAAATTTTGCAAGTAAGAATTAATACTTCGGTACAGATTAAGCATTTACTAAGAAACTTTACGGTAATTTAAGTTTTGCAATGGTTATCTGGTTATTTATACTGATTTTGATATGGTTAAGGAACTATTAATAAAAAGGATTTTACTTAAATGAACACTTCAAAATCCCCCAATCGCTTGGGCGAATCCATAATTATGGGTGCTTTAATGATGTTGACCAGCGTTAGCATAATTACAATAATGAACTTTTTCTAAGATAAAGATTTCTAATTTTAGCAATAAGACTTCACATAGCCCTGCTCAAAACTGAGTGGGGCTTTTACTTTTATTATCCAGATAAATCCGTGTATATTAACTTTCTTCCATAATTGTCGCCAGAAAATAATTTGGGAGCCGTGTTTTTACGTAGTTTTGCGATCGGAGAATTTAAAATTGGAATGCGATCGCTATTTACTTTATCCTTAGTGACCGACTGGCGCTTTCACTCCTGCACCGCCTTTGCCCAGGAATAATAATAGAGGTAATGAGCAAAGGAACCCTACCCCTACGACTCGAAAGCAATCTGCGTAAGATAAAACAGCAGCTTGAATATCTACTGTTTGACTTAATAAAGCTAGTGCTTGTTGTTGCGCTGTTGCTGCATCCATGCCTTGGCTTTGGAGTGCCCCATTGAGCAAGTCGAGACGCTGATTGGTTTCTGGGTCATAAGGGCTAAGTTTTGCTAACAGCATGGCTCGATGAAAAGTGTGTCTTTGGTCAAGCAGAGTAGTAAGTAGGGCAATGCCGATACTGCCACCTAGTTGTCGAGTCAGGTTGTAGAAACCAGAACCGGCAGAAACATCTTGTTTGGGTAGCGGCCCTAAAACTGCCAAACTCAAAGGGAGAAACATCAACACAGTAAAAGCTCCGCGCCATACCAATGGCCAAAATAAATCGTCTGTCCCGCTTTGTGGGGTAATTGTCGCCAATTGAAACATGACTCCAGACGATCCGACAGCGCCCAATGCAATTAAAAATCGGGCATCAATTATACTAGACAGTTTGCCTAATAAAACCATAACGATCGCAGACGCTAAAGCCCCAGGTGCTAATAATAATCCTGTTTGTGTTGCCGTAAATTGCAGCACGCTCTGAGCAAATATTGGTACAGCAAAGAGTGCGCCATAAAGCCCCATACCCACCACTGCTGAGAGAACGCTTCCCGCAGCTAAAGAACGGTGACGTAAAACTCTCAAATCTACAGCCGGGCGATCTGTTTTCAGTTCTCGCCAAATAAACAACACCAAGCCGATAATACCGAGGATTGTCAGACTGACAATGAAACTAGAGGAAAACCAGTCATCTTGCTCCCCTTCTTCTAATACAGTTTGTAAGCTACCCACAGCCACGATTAAAAACCCAATTCCCCACCAATCAACAGCTTGGTTTTGAGCCTCGCTCTTGTCCTTATTTTTGGGCAAAAACGCCAAAGACATCGCTACTGCGATAATCCCAAAGGGAATGTTGACAAAGAAAATCCAGCGCCAGCCTAAACCATCTACCAAGAATCCTCCTAAGGTTGGGCCAATTGCCGGGCCAGCAATTACACCCACACCAAAAACAGCTTGGGCCAAACCTTGTTCGGCTGGGGGAAAAGTCTCGAACAAAATCGCTTGGGCTTTCGCTAGCAATCCGCCACCACATAAACCTTGGAGAATTCTGGCAACGATCAACATCGGTAGATTGAAGGACAGCCCACATAAAATAGAGGAAACCGTAAAACCAATCAGTGAGAAGATAAAGTAGGTTTTACGCCCAAAGTAATCTCCCAACCATGCAGATAAGGGAATTAAGACGACGTTAGCGATCGCATATCCGCTAACTACCCAACCCACTTCACTGACAGTTGCACCCAAAGTCGCTTGGATATCGGTGAGAGCTACGTTAACAATACTAGTATCAATTACTTCTAAGATGGCACCAAGAGAAGCCGTAAAAGCGATCGCCCACTTCAAAGGGCCGTGCACATAACCAAATTCGTCAAAACTAGAACCTTTAATATTGGTAGCCATTCTTTAGCACAAGTAATATTTAGGAGATGTCAAGCAATGCCAAGGCTTTGCTACGCTTACGCCAAAGCTAAAATTAAGTATTATGTATATACGCTACCGTAGCGTATCATATAAAAACGGTCAAGAGAGTTTTCAATGAAAAGTGGCAGAAATACCTATGCTAAAGATGGATGGTCATTGCTGCTGTTTTAGTGCGTGGGAAATGAGTTCTAGACTGATTTATTCCCCATAGGGTATGTTCTATGCCCAAAAGTAGGAGCAAATGGCCAAGAAGATATTGCTTGGGGATGATATTTTTATGAGTAAGCAAATCAACAGCATCTCTGGACGCCCACGCAGCATCCAAGCCGATCGGGCTATTCTGCAAGCGACTTTGGATTTGCTTGCAGAGGTAGGATATGAAAGTATGAGTATAGAAGCGATCGCTTCCCGGGCTGGAGTTGGTAAAACGACCATCTATCGGCGTTACACTTCCAAAGAAGAACTAGTTGCAGACGCGATAGAAAGTCTCAGAGATGATTTAGCGATCCCCGATACTGGCAGCTTTTGGGGAGACATGGATATCTTAATTAAGAATGCCGCCAAAAAAATAGATAGTCCCCTTGGTCGTCAGACACTCGCCCTGATAATTAGTACAGCGTCTAGCAATCCTCAGTTTGCAGAGGTTTATTGGACAAAATATACTAAACTCCGACGCGAAGCCTTTTCTAAAGTACTTGAGCGTGCCAAGTCTAGAGGCGAAATACACAAGGATGCAGATGTAGACTTAATTATCGACCTGGTGAGTGGGTCGCTATATTATGCACTGATCTTCAAACCCACAACCGAGCCAGTAGAAGCGTACATGCGCCGCACCATGAATCTTCTGATCGAAGGGATTGGGAATGGGAGATGAGGGAGCAGGGGAGGCAGGGGAAGCAGGGGAAGCAGGGGAAGAAGAACTATTGATTATTGACCAATGCCCATTTCCAACTTGTTGCAAAAATAACTTTTCACGAACGGTTGTAAATGAGATGATGGAGTAATTAGAGAAAAAGGTGAACAATTGTTATTTTTCTCCTTCCGCTTCTGGTTGCAGAATGGCATCACAGTATTGAATGAGGGTTGTCAAGCGATCGCTAATCGTTTTAAGTCTCGTTTGTGCAGTAGATGCTTGCCGCGCTCCTTGCAAAAACATCACATCTATTTCCAACAGGCGCAATTGTTTGCTCATCTCCGTTTGATAAGACTGCACTCGCCAGTCTTCTGCTTGCGAAGAGGTTTCGCCAACATCAGCCAGAGGCACAATCTGCTGCCTAAAAAATTGCTGCAACGAGGTTACACGTTGCCGCAGTTCGGGTGCAACAATTTGGGTAGTTGTGGCATCGGAGCGTAATTGCTCTAACAAGGTTACGAGTGCCTGATATTTCTCACGGTTTAAAGACATCCAGTGCTAATTAAGATAGTATTAATGTCAAGTAATTTTTCTTTTACAATAAACTTTCTTAAGCTCTTATCAGCATTAAAAGCCTCAAATCGTGATTTGAGGCTTTGTTTGCCATCAATGGATTATCTTTTTTTAACGATCCTTGAAACTCAAACTGGATGACTACCAGACGCTCCTGCGTTGCTCTAAGCGTATCGCTAAAGCGAAAGCCCCGCTAACGCGTAGCATCTCCGATAGTAGAAGGAGAAGAGAAGGCTTTACGCAACGCTATCGGCAATTGGAGAATCATCCTGACACTGCTTTTTCCACCCCTCTCTGGGTAACAGCATCTTTTCACGGTGATGCTGCTAGTTTTATTTATCAATTCACTTATCTACCGATCCTATCTCAACCCTAATTGTATGAGCAGCATAGCTATAAATTCATCACTCGATCTTGCCATTCCAGAATGGTTAAAAAAATGTTTGAAAGAGTCATCGACAATTAGCGGCGAAGCGGAAGATGACCGAAGGCATAATGATGCCGCCTTGATAGGTCGGGCATTTGAATTTGCTTACCAACTGCATCAAGGTCAATACCGCAAATCTGGAGAACCATACATTGCTCATCCCATTGCTGTAGCTGAATTGCTGCGTGACTTGGGAGGTAGTGCTGCTATGATAGCAGCTGGATTTCTCCATGATGTCGTTGAAGATACAGAAGTTACAAGTCAAGAAATAGAAGAGCGCTTTGGCCCAGAAGTACGACAATTGGTCGAAGGTGTCACCAAGCTTTCTAAAATCAATTTCACCAGCAAAACCGAAAGCCAAGCCGAAAATTTCCGGCGGATGTTTTTGGCAATGGCGCAAGATATTCGAGTAATTGTGGTGAAATTGGCAGATCGTTTGCATAATATGCGAACTTTACAATACATGTCAGAGGCCAGCCGCCGCCGCAGCGCTCAAGAAACGCGAGATATCTTTGCACCCTTAGCCAATCGCTTGGGAATCTGGCGGATTAAATGGGAACTGGAAGATTTGGCTTTTAAATATTTGGAACCGGAAGCTTTCCGCCAAATGCAAGAGCATGTTTCCGAAAAACGGACGGCGCGAGAAGAGAAATTGGCTAAAGCTACAGACATTTTGCGGGAGCGTTTGCAACAAGCCGGAATCCGCTTTCAGGATATTAGCGGTCGTCCCAAGCACCTTTATAGCATTTACCAAAAAATGCACCGCCAGCAAAAGGAATTCCATGAAATTTACGATTTGGCGGCGCTGCGGATTATTGTTCAAAGTAATGAGGAATGCTATCGGGCGTTGGCGGTGGTTCATGATGCTTTTCGCCCAATTCCAGGGAGATTTAAGGACTATATTGGACTGCCAAAGCCTAACCGTTACCAGTCGTTGCATACTGGGGTGATTGGACTAACAGGCCGTCCTTTAGAGGTGCAAATTCGGACAATCGAAATGCATCATATCGCCGAGTACGGGATTGCCGCCCATTGGAAGTACAAAGAAAGCGGAGGTTCTAGTATTAGCCATTTGACAGGGACAGATGACAAGTTTACTTGGCTGCGACAGCTGCTGGAATGGCAAGCCGATCTCAAGGATGCACAAGAATATCTTGACAGTGTAAAAGATAATCTATTTGAAGATGATGTCTATGTCTTCACCCCTAAGGGAGATGTTGTTCCTTTAAGTCCCGGTTCTACCACTATAGATTTTGCTTATCGGATTCATACGGAAGTGGGGAACCATTGTGCAGGGGCGCGGGTGAATGGGCGAATGGTGCCACTGTCAACGCGGTTGCACAATGGCGATATTGTAGAGGTTCTGACCCAAAAGAATTGCCATCCGAGTTTGGATTGGTTGAACTTCGTCAGAACTTCGGCGGCGAAATATCGGATAAAACAATGGTACAAGCGATCGCGCCGGGAAGAAAATGTCGCCCGCGGACGGGAATTGTTAGAAAAGGAACTTGGTAAAACTGGTTTTGAAAGTTTGTTGAAGTCGGATGCGATGGAGACTGTTGCCGAAAAATGTAACTACCACAGCGTGGAAGATTTACTCGCTGGTTTGGGTTACGGTGAAGTGACGTTGAACCTAGTATTAAATCGCTGGCGAGAAGTGGCGAAGGGACACCAACCAGTTTCCACTGTGCCGCTATTTGTCCCCAAAGAATCAACTACATCAAAAGCTTTGCGAGATGCACCTGCAACTACCTCCCGCACCGTAGATTCGCCAATTATTGGCGTAGAAGGTTTGGTATATTATTTAGCTGGGTGTTGTACCCCGATTCCTGGCGAACCAATTATTGGTGTGGTGACGCGAGGTAGGGGGATTTCGATTCATCGCCAAGGCTGCCATAATCTGGAGACTGTGGAGTATGAGCGCTTAGTACCAGTTAGGTGGAATCCAGCCGCCGAAAATAGCGGTCGTCCGCACACATATCCAGTGGACGTTCAAATTGAAGCCCTTGACCGTGTAGGGGTGCTAAAGGATATTTTGTCACGGTTGAGCGACCAAGGGATCAATGTCCGCCATGCCCAGGTGAAAACCTCTACTGGTCAACCTGCATTGATCGACTTAGGAATAGATATACGCGATCGCTCTCAATTAGAGCAAGTGTTCGTCCAAATTAAGAAAATGACTGACATTTTGAATATCCGCCGCGTTGGTCAAATTGACGAGTAGATGCGCTAGTAGGGTGCGTTAACGCAGTGTAACGCACCAGCTTGCGATCGCTTGAATAAAATGTAACAAATAGTTTAATTATTTTAAGTGAAAATACTATAATTTGCCTCTAAAAATCCATCTAAAATTCACTGGACAGAAGGTGTAAAATCATACTAAATCTACAGGCTAATGCTTAAGATAGATTTACACGCAATCAATTCAGTGATATGAAAAAATTTCTGGGTGCTTTAATCGTTTCTAGTCTGGCTGCACTAGGAGCATTCTCTACCGTTAACAAAGCTCAAGCCGCATCTCTAACAATCGATCCTACATATACCTTTTTAAGAACCTACGCTGACACAACTTATTACAATAATGTGAATACTGCTGCTGGTAACACTAAAGCCATATCCCTAGCAGATTTGGGTTTGAAAGGTGGTGACTTCATCAGTCTAAATATTTCTGGTGTATTTAACACGAGTGTTTGGAATCCAGGTGAAAGAAGCGATACGATCGGGGTATTCAGTACCTCAGATCGGCTTCTTGATGGCTCTTCTGAAAAACGGGTGGTTGATAGTCTAGCCCTCAATAATCAAGACGCAAGTCAATATGGCTACACTCAGAACACCTGGACTTCTCGTACTTTGTTTGATTCTACCGCCTCCCCAGGCTCTAGTTTTGACAGTGACAAAAATGCTTATATGTGCAATGGTGCAACTTTGAGTGACTCTAACAGAACCTGCGGTAATCAAACGTTATTTGATGGTGTTTTTGGTATCTTCGGTGAGACGACAATTGAGATTCCTACCACAGCCAAGTTTTTATTCCTGGCTGTAAACGATATTTTCTATAGTGACAATGCTGGAATGATGTTGGTAAACATTGACAAAACCGGAACTGTGGGTAATCAGGTTTCAGCCCCAGAACCTAATACTGTCTTTGCTGTCCTCGTAACGATCGCACTAGCATTGAAAATGAAACGCAAGCAAAAAACTGCTAAAGCTACAGTTCGTTGTTGAATGCCAAATTGGGAAAATTGGACGCGCTTGGCTGAAAGTCTTTGTCTGTCTGAATGTGGGTTGTTAATTTTTTTGATGGTGTCAGAGTAGTACCAATACTCTGCACCATCTAGAAAGACTAATTCGAGTCAAGAATGATAAATATAGCGGTTCTCAGTTGAGTGGAATATAGTAACAATTAATATATAAACGCATTAGGTCTGTAAAGGAGGTTTTGCTAACTCACGCAAGGATTCTAGCTGAAAGTTTCGGTATTTAAGCTGTCCTTGTGTTTTTAAGCAATATTTCCACATCAAAAGTACCCCATGAGGGTACTATCCATCCTCCACAGACCTATCCGAAAATACAGAGTAGAAAAATTTTTCAGAAAATAAACCAGGGACACGCGATTTGGATTCATTTTTCTGCTCCTTTGTTTGCCATCACTTAGTTTCAAAAGGAGAATATCTTGGATGGCTCGAAATAAAAAGAAATCAGCCCGGTTTAAGTATGAGCATCCACTAAACTCTAGATGCCCTATTTGTTGTATTATCCCGCCCCACATGCTAGAAAATGTGGTTGTAAATGGGAATCCCCAACAGCGTAGTTGGGCTTTTCATACATTAAATATTTCGGCACAATTTCTAGGACGAAGAAACATTGTAGGTAATGTCTCCTTTGCGCCTTCTCCGGGTGAGAAGCGCCGCACCATCTACGATGCAAAATATGGCCAGCAACTCCCTGGCACATTGGTGCGTGCTGAAGGAGATCCACCAAGCAGTGATGAAGCAGTGAATCAAGCCTACGATGCTGCTGGTGCTACTTATGAATTGTTTTATGAAATATTCGATCGCAATTCTATTGACGACAAAGGACTGCGTTTAGATTCTACCGTGCATTATGGCGTCAAATACGATAACGCCTTTTGGAACGGCGACCAGATGGTTTATGGTGATGGTGACGGAGAACTGTTTCAATGCTTCACGAAATCAATTGATGTGATTGGGCATGAGCTAGTTCATGGTATAACCCAGTATGAAGCAGGTTTACAGTATTACGGTGAACCAGGGGCACTAAATGAATCGTTTTCTGATGTCTTTGGTTCCTTGGTGAAACAAAAGACCAAAAATCAGACTGCACAAGAGGCAGACTGGCTTATTGGCGAAGGTCTTTTAGTCCCGACTGTTAAAGGTGTTGCCCTGCGATCGCTGAAAGCACCGGGAACAGCATACGACGATCCAATATTGGGTAAAGATCCGCAACCAGCCCATATGAAAGATAAATATACTGGTACTGATGATAACGGCGGGGTGCATATCAACTCAGGAATTCCTAACCATGCCTTTTATCTAGCCGCTGTTGAGATTGGTGGTTATGCCTGGGAAACAGTTGGTAAAATCTGGTACATAGCTTTACGCGATCGCTTGAGTGCCAAAGCAGATTTTAAAAAAGCTGCCAGCGTCACGATTCAAGTTGCTGGCGAACTCTACGGTAATGACAGTAATGAGCAAAAAGCTGTGCAGAACGCTTGGCAAAAGGTAGGAGTTATTTAGAGTTAGGAGTTGGGAGTTTTTTTTAATTTCTAACTTTTAGATGTACTACTTGTTGTTGCTAAACTGGGAGGTGAAAACTATCATCTCCCAATTTTTGTATTTATCCCAACCAAGTAGCGCAACGGAGAGCAAAAAATGCGGATATCCTTTGAACGCACGGGCGGCTTTGCTGGGATTACCAAGAAAACAACCGTTGATACAGATACTCTCCCGCCAAACGAAGCCAACACCCTTCCTCAGCTGGTGGAAGCTGCTGATTTATTTAGGCTACCCGAACACATTACCTCGCCAAATTCCCAGAGCGATCGCTTTCAGTATAAGTTAACAGTAGAAGATAACGGTAAGCAGCATACGGTGACTGTCGGTGAAGCAGCATTGCCAGGAACCTTAAGACCCCTGATTGAATGGCTACAGAACATACCACAGAAAAGCTAATTTGCTGAAGAAGTTAAATAAAGGCTGAATATAAATTTTAAATTTATCAGGGTACTATGAATAAACCAATCAAGCGAGCTTTTTTAGACACTGAAGATGGACAGATTCTTTATCGGCTTGGCGGTGAAGGAGAGCCTTTGTTATTACTGCATATGAACCCCCGCAGTAGTGATGAATATCGGGAATTAATGTCCATTTTGATAAAAAAGTACCGCGTGATAGCGATGGATTTCATAGGTTTTGGTGAGTCTGATAAACCGCCAAAATTGTATTCAGTGGCGGACTACGCTAAAACTGTTATTGCCTTGTTGGATGAGTTGGGTATTGAACAAACAAACATTCTGGGGAACCACACGGGCGCTTTCGTTTCTGGAGAAGTAGCCGCAGCTTATCCGGAACGGGTCAAGAATTTAATCTTGTGTAACGTTGCTGGTTTTGGTGAAGCTGGAAAAGCAGATTTAATGAGGCGGTTTCAGGAAGGTTTCGTCATCAAAGAAGATGGTTCTCACTTGATGGAAAGATGGTTAGCCCGTTCCAGATATGTGGGTTCTGCTGATTTAAATCATCGTTGGGTTTTAGATGATTTGAAATGCTTTGGCTATCCTTTATATGCAGTTTGGGCAGTAGGAAATTACTGTGTAGATGCCGCCCAAAGGTTTACTTCAATTAAGTGTCCCACGCTGATAGTCTGGGGAATTGACGATGTGGAAGAATTCCAAAAATTAGGTTTAGCACTTGCAAAAGACCGATATTTCTTATCACAAGCAATTCCCCACGCTAAGGTTGTAGAGCTTCCAGATGGAACCATCTGTATGATGAACCAAATTCCTGAAGATATATCAAAGGTAATTATAGAGTTTTTGGACAATACAAATGTTTAAAACTCTATGCTCTTTTTAAATATCGCCCAGTCGGAGAACCTAAAACCTGTCCGTAATTGTAAATCAAATTTCCCCGTAAAAAGGTACTCTTTACTCGCCCAGTTAGCTCAACTCCTTCAAAAGGTGTATAACCTTGTTGTGATTCTGACTCAGCCGCACGTACCACAAAGCTTTCATTTGGGTCTATCAACACCAAATCAGCATCATAACCAATGGCAATATCGCCTTTTTCTAACAAACCAAAGCGTCGGGATGGGTTCCAAGATAGCAATTTAGCTATGTGATTGTAGGACATTCCCCGCTTGCTACCTTCACTAAATACACCAGAAAGTAAATATTCTGTACCGCCAAAACCAGACTTTGCTAACCAAATATTATTCGGGTCTTTAGCACTTCTTTTTTGTTCAGCAGAACAGCAAGCGTGGTCGCTAACTATCCAATCTACTTGATTATTGAGTACTGCTTGCCACAAGTATTCCACATCGGCACGGGGACGGATAGGAGGGTTAACTTTTGCCCAAATTGTGTTGGGAGTATCCACATCTAATAACAAATGTCCGATAGTGACTTCTCGCCGAAAATTGATATGAGGAAAAGCAGTTTGCATAGTCAAAGCTGCTTCCATTGCCTTACGCGAACTCAGATGTAACAAATTGATATTTGCACAATTAGTTTCATGTGCCAAATAAGAAGCAATGCAAATTGCTAAACCTTCGGAATGAGGAGGACGTGCTGCGCTGTAAGCGTGTAGTCCGCTAAGACTAGAATCGTTTTCAACTATTTTGGTATAGGCGTTGAGAATTTCTGCAACTTCACAGTGCAAACTCAAGCTGATAGTATCTCGCGCTTCTGGATGTTTCTCCATCAAGCGAGTTAGACCACGCATAATAAATTCAAAATGAGCGAAATCATATCGTTCCTCTTTGTTAATCATTAAAAAGAGGTTTTGCTGGTCTGACAAACCATGCAACCCATATCCGCCATAAAACATGAAAATTTTAAACGAAGAGACACCGTGTTCTTCAAACAATAAAGGTATTTCGTCGATATGCTGGCTAGCTATAGGTGCGATGTGATAGCTGTAATCGACAAAAAAATTACCTGCGGATAATGCCAACACCTCTGGAAAAAAATCTCGGTAAGAACCGCCTTTGTTGAGATAATACTGCCCTGTACGGATGTAATTTAAACTGGTAGTTACGCCTCCCATTGCGGCTGCTTTGCTTTCAGTCACAGCATCTTTATCGAGAGGTTGATAGATACCGATGTGCATGTGGGCATCCACGACCCCAGGAAAGCCCAACAAGTTTTTGCCATCAAATACCTCTTTGCCTGTGTCTGGGCTAATATTAGGGGCAATCTGAGCAAATTTTCCATCCTTAATGCCTAAATCAAGTAGTTCGATTGCATCCTGATGGGGACGAACTACCCGCACATTTTTGATAATTTGATCTAAGACGGGAGTTTCAGACACAGTAGACCTCACACTAAAATGAGTTTAGTCAAGAATTCCAACATCATACCGGGATGCAGACCAAATCCTAGCACCATGTAATGGTTTTTTATTCAATTATCTTTAGGAGAAAAGACAATGGAAACTTTTAATGAGTATCATATAGACCCAAAGCAATTTCCTTTTCTCAAAAATTTTGAAGATAACTGGCAAGTGATTAGAGATGAGTTTACACATTTTATTAAGGATGCATCTGACAAGGAGTTGAAGTTAACTTATGATATTCTTGGGCCTAAAAGTCAAACAATTAAAACCAAGGGCGATGCAAAATACAGTGCTTTTGGGATTTTATTTCAAGGTATGTTTATTGAAAAATATATTCAGGCACATCAAATAGAATATCCTGATTATGGATCAGATGATGCATCACAAAAAGCACTTGCATTAAGAGAGAAATATTTCCCAAATTTGGCTGAAGTAATAGAAAAAGTCAACTTTCTTGATGATGAAATTCTCAGAAATGTGTATTTTGGTACATTCCATCCCGGCTTGGATATCAAGCTGCATGTGAACTATAATCCTCATATGAATCGTGGCTATCTAGGATTGATAGTGCCAGAGGGAGATGTGGCTATGAAAATATGCCACGAGCAACTTTATTGGCATGAAGGAAAATTTTTGGTTTTAGATCATAGCTATCCACACTGCCCCCATAATTACACTAATTATGATAGAACTGTCTTGGTTGTAGACTTTTTTAAACCGGATAAACCTAGAGATGAAGTTATCCGATTTGAAAAAGAGCAAGTCACACAACGTATGCAAGATAATCCTTACAGTTTAGGTGTTTTTGGGAAAAGCGATAAAGCTAAACAAGAAGATTTTATCAAATATGGTTTAGCTCATCAATTAGAGTGGGATAAAGCTTTATAAGCTCAGTGTAATGCAGCTACGATTGTTGATGGTGCGTTATGCTTTCGGCTAACGCACCCTAGATTCAAATTTATTAACATAGCTTAAAATATTTGCGCCGACTTATCTTATATCAATGAATGTAAAAATTTACAGAAAGTTAAGAGCAAAGCAACTTAACCAAGATTTTAAATCTGCCGTTGAAATTGTCGAAATTTCGATTTCCAAACCTGCTGCTAATGAACTTTTAATTCAAAACAAGTTTGCTGGCGTTAACGGTGGCTTTGATACTTTACTTTGTCGTGGTGATGTTCCCTATGTTAACTTAATTCCTCCCTTTGATTTAGGTGTGGAAGCTGTGGGAACAGTTGTCGCTATCGGTGAAAATGTTAAAGATTTTCAAATAGGTGATGCTGTAGTAACTACCGTGCGTGGCGGCGGTTATCGAGAATATCAGGTTATCGATGCAAACTTAGCGGTAAAGGTGCAAGAAGCAACGCCAGAGGTGCTAACCCTGATACCTACAGGTGTATCAGCCTTGGTTGCATTGGAACAAGTGGGAGAGATGAAAAGTAATGAAGTAGTTTTAGTGACAGCAGCAGCAGGGGGAACTGGTCATATTGCGGTGCAATTGGCAAAGCTAGCTGGTAATCATGTTGTTGGTACTTGTAGTTCTGAGGCTAAGGCAAAGTTACTGAGAGAATTAGGGTGCGATCGCATTATCAACTATCGCACAGAAAACCTCAATCAAGTCCTCAAGCAAGAATACCCTAACGGGATTAATCTAATTTTTGAATGTGTAGGCAAAGCCGTATTTGATACTTGCGTTGAAAACTTGGCAGTCCGGGGACGCTTAGTAGTGGTTGGTTTTATCTCCGAATACGCAAATAATGTAGAACAAATTACACAATCACGCCTTTATCACCAGCTATTTTGGAAAGCAGCTTCTGTGAGAGGCTTTCTCATGCCTCATTATAAAGAACATATGGCAGAGGCACGCGATCGCCTCTTAAACTTGTTCTACTCTAGGAAACTCCAAGTTGCTATTGACCCAACCCAGTTTAACAGCATAGAATCCATTCCCGCTGCTGTCGAATATCTGCTTAGTGGTAAAAATTGCGGTAAAGTAGTTGTCAGGTTTTAGCTGTCAACAATTGCTGTACATTTAATCTCAACGATTAGTCCTGGGGTAGATAGTCCCACTACCCCCAGACCAGTCCAGGTAGGAAAGTTATTGATGAAATAGCGGTCTTTTACCTGCATAAAAATTGGTAAAAATGGAATGATATCAGGTGATTGACCAGAAGCTATTATTTCTGTTTGAAGTTCGCCTAGTCCTGTTCCAGTGACATGGTATGTAATCATCTCAACTACATTATCGAATGTAGCTCCTCCCGCTTCTAGTACCTGATTAACATTCTCAAAAGCTTGAACAAACTGGGCTTCTATTCCCTTAACAACTTGCAAATTCTCATCTCTGCCTACTTGTCCTGAAATATATAAGGTATTCCCAACTTTAATCCCAGGACAATAATGAAACTTTTCAAAAAGAATTTCCATCCCTTTGGGAATAATCACTTCACGATAGGACATCATGCATCTCCTGAATTTGGCAATTAACCGACTTTCAACAACACAAATACTTTTACGATTAATTAAATTATGTGCAAATTTTGCAAGATGAATTAGCAAAATTCACTAATGGTAGTAATTTTACGACCTAAAAAGCAAAATTGGATAAAAGTTGGATATTAAAGGGGAGCGATAATGACACAAGATTCAGAAAATACTTTAAAAGTTGCTCGACAGGCGTTTGAAAATCTGACGCATGGTATGGCAACAGGAAAGTGGGAACCATTGTTAGATATGCTCACAGAAGATTTTACCCTTTGGTTTCCAATGGGTAAATTCCACGGCTCGAATGTAGGAAAAGAGCGAGCTAGAGAATTTTTTGAGTATGTTTTTGAATCCTTTAGCCCTGGTTTGAACCTGACTGGTCTAGACCGTGTTACTAGCAATGAAACGACGGCTGTCTTTGAGTTTCGGGATGAAGGACTTTTGTTCGGACAGCTTTACAAAAATCGGGTAGCGGTTTCGTTTGATGTGCGTGGGGACAAAATTTGTGGCTATAGGGAATACTTTGGCAGCGATGGGAAATCGTATTAAATAAGGGACTTGCAAAAAATAAATTATCCCAAATTATTTATAGATTTGTAGGGGCGCAAGGCCTTGCGCCCCTACGACGGGATATTTTTTTAACTGGAAGTGCCTAATTCATAATTTGTAACTACGAATTATTTAATTCACTTTTGTTAATTTTTCTCAGGGCTGAGTTCGTTGATTTCTCTGCACTTAGCCTCTGCGGCTTGATATGCTGCTAAATAGTCTTGACCACCCAACATAACATCACCGTAATATTCATAAGGTGGATCGCCATAGATTGGCAATGGATCGTCTTCTGGATAATCTTCTTTCGATTCTTCAATGAGCGCTTTCAGCTTTTTAACGGTCAGCCTTTGTGCTGCAAAATACCAGAGTTCTTGGGGATTTTTGTTTAGGTGCGGTAATGTGGGATCGATAATGCGGACATCGGAGGCATCGCCTATCTCAATCCAACTGTGTTCAACCGGTCTGTATGGCTTCCCGCCAAAAGCTAAAAATCCCTGAATATATTTTGCTCCCTCGGTCGATAATGCTGCTTTGTAAGCATTATCAAACGGAGTGCTAGCTCTGCTGTTTATGCTTTCAGCAATTTTGATTGACAGCGTTTCATCCAATAGTTTGTTCATTAATAGCAAGGATTAGAGCAGCCATGAAAATATACTATCATTGCTACTTACCGTATTGCTTAGGGATTTAGAAGGCAGCCGTAATGAAAAAATGTGCAGAACAGTGGGATGAATTGGGGACAGCAGGGGAGGCAGGGGAAGCAGGGGGGGAATTTTAGAAGTTGCCAAATCATCCTGCTTTCTCTGCAAGGCCAAAAAAATTTTACCGCTATGCATGAAAATGCGGTAACTTCGGCTCAGGGTTGATACAAAGAGCCTGTCCTTCTCTTCTGGAGCTTGGTTTTTAGCCAAAGTTTTATTTTTAAGTCAGGAGGGGGAGAATGACTCTTGTCCCCCTGCCTTCTTGCACTAAATAGCTACAGGTTGAGTAATAGCTGGAAGCAACGAAGGATCGATTGAAATGCCCAATCCTTCAGCTACACGACGACCATAAGAAATATCTGCCCGGAAGAAGTGGCAAAGTTGGCGCATTTGGATGTCTTCCCTTGCTTGAGAGAGACTACCGACAATATTTTTAGCCAGACGCTCTTGTTGTTCAGGAGTCAGTAACCGATACAGATTACCTGCTTGGGTGTAATCGTCGTTACCTTCACGATGATTGTAACGATCGACGCTGACATCACCCAAATGGCTAGGTGGTTCTGCATAGGCTGGATTTTCTTTGGGCGTACCCTCAGCACTATTCGGTTCGTAGTTGGGAGCGCTACCGCCGTTGTTTGCTAACGCCATGAAGCCATCTCGCTGATTATGCATCACTGGACATTTGGGCTGGTTAACGGGTAGTTGCTGATAGTTACCACCCAAGCGATACCGTTGAGCATCTGGGTAAGAAAAGATGCGAGCTTGAAGCATTTTGTCTGGAGAGAAACTAACACCAGGAACGACTGCACTAGGGCTAAAAGCAGCTTGTTCGACTTCGGCAAAATAATTCTCAGGGTTACGATTTAGCTCTAATATCCCGACTTCGATTAAGGGATACTCTCCTTGCTTCCAAACTTTGGTCAAGTCAAAAGGATTATCAGGATGTTTTGCCGCTTGCTCTTCGGTCATCACCTGAATACACATCCTCCACTTGGGATAGTCTCCTTGAGCGATCGCTTCAAATAGATCGTGAGTCGCATGGTCTGGATCTTCGCCTTTGAGCTTCGCCGATTCTTGCTCCGTCAAGGTTTGATGCCCTTGTAAAGTCTTAAAGTGAAATTTACACCAGACGCGATCGCCCTGAGCATTAATTAAACTGAAGGTGTGGCTACCAAAGCCATCCATATGTCGATAGGTTTTGGGAATTCCCCGATCTGAAAAGAGGATTGTCACTTGGTGAAGCGATTCTGGACTAAGCGACCAAAAATCCCACTTTGCATTCTGGTCTTTGCAATTGGTTTGGGGATTGCGTTTTTGGGTATGGATGAAATCAGGAAACTTCAGGGGATCGCGGATGAAGAAAATAGGGGTATTGTTGCCTGTGATATCCCAGTTGCCCTCTTCAGTGTAAAACTTGATGGCAAAACCTCTAGGATCGCGCTCGGCATCTGCTGAACCCTTTTCTCCTCCGACTGTAGAAAAGCGCAGGAGAACTTCCGTTTTCTTGCCAATTTCAGAAAAAAGTTTGGCTTTACTGTAGCGGGTGATGTCATTGGTGACTGTAAATGTGCCGTGAGCAGCAGCACCTTTAGCGTGGACAACTCTTTCAGGAATACGTTCTCTGTTGAAATGAGCCAGCTTTTCTAAGAGGTGAAAATCCTGCATTAACACAGGCCCACGCGGCCCGGCAGTGAGTGAGTTCTGGTTATCGGCAACAGGAATACCGTCAGCAGTTGTCAAGTTTTGAGGTTCAGTCATCGGTAAAGAAGCTCTCCATGTAGGTTACTCAGATTGGCCACAGTACATTTTAGTCAGTAGATTGACGGATGCCTACTGATAGAACAATCTAATTCATAGTCATAACGAGTTTATATAAAAAGCATACTCGAAATGACTATGAATTACAAGGACTTTTTTTTGTATTTTTGGGAGTAATATTTAGGACTACATAGAAATCCGAATTGATTTTTGAATTCAGCCGTTATGGCGGAATCACCCTCACCAGAGTTTTTCCACTCGCTACGACTGATTTAAATGTTTGAGAATCAACGAGCAAACATCTGTGGCTTCAATGCGATTTTCATCAACTAGGTGAGTTTGATGGGTGATAAATAGAGGCCCCTCAGCAACAGAAGTGGTAATGTGACCGTGAGAGCCACGTACTAGGGAAGCATCCAGAGGAATCACGTCCATTAAGTAGCGAAAACCCAGTTGTTTCTTAAGTAGCTTGAGAGCAATTTTCCCCTGAGGAAATTTAATTTGCGGATCGAGGAAAAGTTCTACAGGATCGTAACCAGGTTTGCGGTGGATATCTACAGTTTTAGCAAAATCAGGCGCTTTTGCATCATCAAGCCAATAATAATAGGTAAACCAAGCATTAGGTGCGGCGATCGCAACTAATTCCCCCGATCTAGGATGAGCAAGGTGGTAGGTTTGTTTACCCTCTTCATCCAATACCTGCGCTACGCCTTCAGTCGCTTCTAAAAGCGATCGCACTTTCGGGATGTACGCCGGATCGTTGACATATACATGAGCAATTTGATGATCGGCAACAGCAAAGGCAATGCTAGCACCAAAATCGAGCAGTTCTCGCCCCAATTCTTCCCGCACAGCAATTAAACCGTTTTCCCTTAATACGCGGTTGAGATCCACTGCTTTGGAAACTGGGGTAATACCATACTCAGAAAGAATAATTACTTGAGTATTACGTGCTTGATAATATTCAATTAAATCGCCACAAACAGCATCAATTTCTCGCAAATCGGCTTGAATCTGTGTTTCATCGCGACCAAATTTTTGCAGACAGTAATCTAAATGTGGCAGATAAACTAGTGATAATGTAGGGCTATAACGTTCCTCAATCCATTTTGCTGAATTGGCAATCCATTGGCTAGAACTAATGGAAGTTTTTGGGCCCCAGAAATCGAACAAAGGGAAGTTTCCTAAATCAGATTGAATTTGCGATCGCACATCAGCAGGATGAGTATAAATATCAGGTAGTTTTCTGCCATCTGCGGGATACATCGGGCGCGGCGTAATCGCATAATCTACTGAAGAATACATGTTGTACCACCAAAAAAGGTTGGCACAAGTGAAGTTTGGATCGATTGATTTAGCTATTTCCCAAACTTTGGGAGCCTGTACTAGTTTATTAGATTGTCGCCAAAACTTAACTTCACACTCATCGCGGAAGTACCAACCATTAGCAACAATTCCATGTTCATCAGGCAATTTTCCTGTTAAATAAGTAGCCTGAACAGAACAAGTTACAGCAGGTAAAACTGTTGCGATGGGAACTACTTGCCCAATAGTCGCCCAAGAAGATAAAAACGGTGTATTTTCTCCTAGTAAATTGGGTGTTAATCCCACGACATTTAGAACAACCGTTTTCTGCATGAAATTAATCTCCTCTTAATTTGCGGCAAATTCTTGTAATACCCACTCATATTCCCGTTGAATAGAAGTTAGCAAATCTATCTTCATTTCTGATGGCAATACATCCCAAGTGTAAGTCTCTATTTCTAAATGGAAGCAAGCATCGTTTGTTTGAAGTAGATGCAAAACAGTAGCAATGTCATCTTGGGTAGATTGCAAAATTTGATAATCATGAATAAAAATTGGGACATGGAAGTGAGTTCGCCACTCTTCAGCTAAAGATTGCTCTAAATGTGGTAATGCAGTTATTAAATCAGGATAGTGATGAAGTGTACCATCACTGCGACGTTCTATTACCTGGTGAAGATAAGTTGATTCAGCAAAAGGACGTAAACGCTCAACTATCAAATTACGTTTCTCTATTTCAGCAGGTATTTTGACTTGAATTGCTGCGCTGATTTGAATTTTGCCAATCTTAATTCCTGCCGATTGCAAACGCGCAAATACAGAGTTTGGCTGCTCATATTCAACTGAAAAATGGCAGGTATCATAGCAAATCCGAACGTGTTCTAGCAATTTAGTCTCTGCTAAACTCTGCTCAATATTTAACTTTTCAGATAAATAATTACCCCCAATTGGCAATAACCAATTTTGATAGAAATCAATTACTTCTGAGGTATTTTCAATTAATCCATCAGGCTCAGGTTCTAAATCAATATGTAGTATATTTCCTGTTGCTTCATGGATGTGAATCATTTCTGCAACAACTGATGCTATGTTCAAACAACTTTTTTTCAGAATTGTCTCGAAAGTTATATGGTCTTTTTCCCACCAAGGTTTATAGGATAATGGCAATGTAGAAATTCCGCCATCGAGTCCTTCTGGCAACAGAGTTGCTAAAATTTGCGCCAAGTTTAATGTATAATTTACCCGTTCTTGTGTAGACCAATCTGGTGCATAAACTTGGTCTTTTACCACCTGTCGATGGAATCCACCATAAGGAAATCCATTTAAGGTAAAAACGTATAAATCTTGTTGAGTTAACCAAACTTGAAATTGAGCCAAGTTATCATTTTGCAATAGTTGTTTTGCAGCAATATCTGCTAACCTCAAGCCAATGCCAAAAGGTTCTGTAGGCGATAAACGTGACTTGAGTTCGGGAATATACTTTTCTAAATTGGCGAAAACCTCTAACCAACTTTCTCCAGGATGAATGTTGCTGCAATAAGTTAAATGAAAGTTGCTCTCTTTTGTAATTTTCATTTTCTAACTTTATGCCCTATATATGCTAACAATCTGTTTTCTTTGATTTCTACCAGTTCACCACATACCTGCCACACATTCATGGGTAGGGGCGCACATTTATGTATGCGCCCCTACAGCCGATTCATTTGTTGCAAATGCAAAGATTGTTGAAAATGCTATTACTGGGTGTATGTATACCTTCAAATTTAAGTAACAGCAAATACTTTTGCTAACTTCATAGAAAATGGTAGCAAAATTAGAACGAATAAACCGTAATACAAACCAGCAAAACCAGATGCAACTGTTGCGTCTAAGACTATTAAAGATAAAACGCCTATTTTCACGGCATTTCGGATGTTTTCAGCTATCGGTTCGCGTGCCGCTTTGACAAAATTAGGCAATACTCTGATAGCTAATAAAACAGCAAATGGTAATGCTGCGATCGCACTATACTCACCTAATAATCCTAAAGCTAAAACTGCCGTCAAAACTATTGCAATTAGCAGTAGTGCTAGTACACCTGTAATCTTCTTACCTCCGTGAACTTCACCCTGGCTAATTGCGGTGATTGCAGCAATGTACAAAACAGGAATTAGTGCCAAATACCAACGTTCTCCTATGATTGCGGGTACAGCACTTACGCCTAATAATAAGTTACTGCCACGACACAAACCCATATTTAAAGGGCCGAAAAAAGGATGATGTTTGGCGAGTGAATCATACAGGAGGCATGAAAGAGCGATAAATATAGCGATCGCACCACTCAACAATGATACTTGAAAAGCAGCTATAATCCCAATCGCGAATAGTATAGTCCCTAATAAAGTAGCATTCTGACGAGAGACGCGACCACTGGGAATTGCTCTATTTGGTCGCTCTTTTGCATCTAATTCAGCATCGAAAACATCATTAAAAACTATACCGCCACCGTATAAACCAGTTGTAGCTAATAACAACCAAGCTAATGGAATTAATATGGTAAAAGTTGCTTCTCCATTGATTAATTTAGCAAAAATAATCCCAGAGCCAGAAGCAGCAAAGCCAACAAGAATATCCGCCCAAGCAGTAACTATATTAGCAGGACGCATCAATTCCAGATAACCCCGCCAGCTTTGAAAATTTAAGCTTGCAACATTCACTTATCTGCCTCCGTACCTACTAATTTCTCAAAATAAACTGCATATTACAGATGAAACAGATATTTATACAATTCCTCTTCCTCACTTCCCAGTACAGACGCGATTAATCGCGTCTCTCCCACTTTTCTACTCAATCAACACATAATCTGAAACTGATTTGATTCCTGGTTCTTGTCCCCGCAACACAGAATTACCATTGAACATCTGACGTTGATCGATAGATTGGGGATTGAGCCAGTCTGACGCTTTCATCTGCCCAGTTTGACTGTAAGCAGCTAGGGCATTTTCATAACAAACTGCTCGCACATCTTCTTCAGGAATGCCCCTATCTAACATTAACTGAGCCGTTTTTGGGACTGCTAAAGGATCGCTAATACCCCAATCAGCACTACTATCTACAATGATGCGACGAACGTTATCACGTCCCGCTACGCTATCGCGTCCATACTTGCGGACAACTTCTACCATCCTGGCGTTACCCATTTTCGTCTGTGGATAAATCGTAAAAGCTGCCCAAAAACCCCGTCCTAATACTTCTTCAACGGTTTCTTCGTTGTTGTGGTCAATAATTACTTGTGAGGGATCTAAGCCATATTCAATACAGCGATCCATACTCTTACTAGCACCCGCCTTTTTATTGCGATGAGGGGTATGGATTAGCACCAACATATCGAGTTCTTTGGCTAATGCTAACTGTTGACAAAAGTACTTATCTTCTGCTTCTGTCATATCGTCGTAGCCAATCTCACCAATGGCAACAACACCTTCTTTACAGGCATAAAGTGGTATTAGTTCTAGAACTTCTGCTGCGAGTGCCTCATTATTCGCTTCTTTTGGATTGAGGCCGATTGTGCAGTAATGTTGGATGCCAAACTGACTAGCACGAAACCGTTCCCAGCCCACAAGACTGCTGAAATAATCTTTAAATGAGCCAGCGTTAGTTCGGGGTTGTCCTAACCAAAAGGCTGGTTCAATAACGGCGACAATGCCATATTCCCGCATTACTAAGTAATCGTAAGTAGTACGCGAACACATGTGAATGTGAGGATCGATGAACATCATGGTGTGATTTAATGAGCGACAAATTTTATTAGGAATTAGGTATTTGGAATTTTACCTAGTCCTCAGTCCTTATCTGTAAACAAAAAGGCGTTCGCGGCTAAAACTGCTCCAAGTCAGATTACCTTGTTGAATGGATGACTGTAAATCTGGGTAACGGGAAAGTAATGCTTGCGCTTCGGGTAAAGGCGACTCAGCACAAGCTAAAGCTGCTGCTTTTTGCTCGTCTATATCTCCATTAGCCAGTATTTTTTCCAAATCTGTAATGATTGCGCTATCCGCAAACCGCCCTACAGGTCGCCAAAGTTCTGGTGTAACTGAGCGTTTAGCTGCCCAACGTTCATGGGCATAGTCTGCTAACATCCTCGCCAATTCTGGGTTAGCACGCCGATCCAGTCCCCAAATGAGATGCAATGGACTACCAACAAACACAGCCTTCAGCACCATCTGATTCCAAGCAGCATTATCTAAATAATCGGCTGGATAAGGGTTACGTAGTGCGATCGCTTGGAATACATTACTCATATTGCTGCGAATTCCCTCAGCAGCGCGATGGCGATGTAACTCTGGATGTGGTAATAGCGGCAAACTTTGATAAAGGACAACTAACTCTCCCATATCGGCAGTGGAGAAGACTAGATCGAGCGATCGCACATAGCCCTCAGCATCATCGTGGGGCAAAGCTAAAAGCAAGAGTGTGCGACCTGCTTGATCTACACTCCAACGATCGGGATACCAACCGGGAACCACATCCTGTGCTGCTTCCAAGTCCTGGAATGTTAGCTGCAAATCTTGTTTACCTAGATAACGCGGCACAGCACTAAAAGCCGTAAAAAACACTCGTTCGGCAGCGCCGCTAGTAATTTGTGCCTGCTTCTGTTCCAGCCAAGCAAAAGCTTTCTCTGAAACAGATTTTAACAGCCAGTGATGCAGTAACTTGTTTACTTTACTCATGATGAATTTCAGGAGAAGTTGCCCAACTTTTTTTGTGACAACCAAGTATAAAATTTACCACTAAACTTGATACTTTGTGATTCTAGCAGCTAATTAATATACTACTGAGATTATAGCTTCACTGAATCTATAAAAATCTCCCGATTTTAAATAAGATACTGTAAAGATATAATTTTGATTAGATAAACCATAAAATAATCTTACGGAATAAAATTAGAATCTTGTTAACAATGATATTTATTGTCGAGCTTAAATAGAAAATCAAGGGATCGAGAAAATTACGAATTAAGGTTGTTTTTGATTTTATCTACTAAGGTGAATAAAATTACTAAAATTTATTGTTTTGGTGAATAATTTTGTCTAATAAATTATTCACATATTATTGAAATTTTAAGTTGATTATTTTTGAATGTATTACTGCAAAAAATAATCGCAGTAATACCTCTATTTAGAGTTACTCCAAAAACAATAGTATACAAATGGTTATTCAACAAAAGACTGCTTTTAATCTGCAACCAATTAACCAATCTGTCCGCGTGACCTTCAATTATGATGTTCACTTTACTAGAGGTCTGTTTCACCCAGATAATTCTTTACTCGCACAAGTAATTGCTGCACATGGAGAGACAACGCCAAAACAAGTGCTAGCGGTGGTAGATGCAGGATTTTTACAGTCTCAGGATGGGTTGCTAAAAAAATTATCAGTCTATGCCCAGTGTTATGAAGATGTACTAACACTAAGCGGTGAGCCAATAGTAGTTCCCGGTGGAGAAGCAGTCAAGAACGATTCTAGATTTATAGAGCAAATTCATCAGCGAATCAATACATCTGGATTGTGCCGTCACTCCTACGTGTTAGCAATTGGAGGTGGAGCCGTCCTAGACATGGCAGGATACGCAGCAACAACGGCTCACCGAGGAATTCGGCTACTACGAGTACCGACAACAGTATTAGGGCAAAACGATTCGGGTGTAGGGGTAAAGAACGGAATCAATGCCTTCGGCAAGAAAAACTTTCTTGGTACATTCATGCCACCTTATGCTGTTTTGAATGACTTTGATTTTCTTACTAGTCTTAACGATCGAGATTGGCGATCGGGTATTGCAGAAGCGGTGAAAGTAGCGCTGATTAAAGATGCGGATTTCTTCGATTTCATTATGACTAATGCCGATAAATTGGCTAATCGAGACATGGACATAATGGAAAGGCTAATCTATCGTTGTTCCCAGTTGCACTTAGAGCATATTGCTGGTAGCGGCGACCCCTTTGAAATGGGTTCATCGCGTCCTTTAGATTTTGGACATTGGGCTGCTCACAAACTGGAGCATTTAACTAATTACAGCCTACGTCATGGTGAAGCTGTAGCGATCGGCATTGCTTTGGACACAACCTATTCATATTTAACAGGTCAACTTTTACAATCTGAGTGGCAAAGGGTTCTAAGTACACTCAATAAATTAGGCTTTACCTTGTATGTATCGGCACTGACAGAACAATTAGATCGACTAGACCATCCACATTGTCTATTCAGGGGGCTTACCGAGTTCCGCGAACACCTGGGAGGAAAATTGACAATCACTCTTCTACAAGGAATCGGGCGAGGAATAGAAGTTCATCAGGTGGATTTGTCTTTGTATAAAGATGCTATTTTGATGCTGCAAGATTGGGAAGTTTTACATTAATTTTCCCTTGGATGCAATCGGCAAAATCGAAGTCTAGGGACAAGCCGTTATGTGTCTATGCAGCACAGCTTAATAACTATTCATTGAAAGAATGTTGGACTAATAAAAAATCTTTCGCGTTTTCTATATCTGGATCTATATAATTCGCATGTGGACGCATTACGAGTAAGTTATCTCCTCAACCCCCCTTGGTGTTCGCAATGAAAACCTCGATTCTCCCAAGCTTGCATATCTACTTGAGTAAGTCTTGTAACATTTGAGCACTGCGGTTGAATAATTTGACTTAGAATCGCCCAAAAGAAACTGCGTGTTATATCTAATCCAGTTTTGGGCCAAGATTCATTATTACCAGGAACACCCAACTCCCGCACAATCTCTGTCTCTACCCAAATACCATGAGCACCCAAAAGAATCTGTGCCATCCATTTGGCTCTGGGTAAGTGACTTGGCGAGGTAATCAACATGACTTTATGCACTCCCCAACGCCGCAGAATTGGAATACCATAATAAAAATTTTCAAAGGTAGAATTCGCGCACTTTTCTAACCAAACGTTTTGGAACTCTGCCAATTCTGCCTGAAAAATTAACCATATACAGGGGTCTGGGGAACCATGAGAAATTAGAATAGGGGTTTGCGGATATTGTTTTGCTTGTTGGGCAACATAAGTTTCTCGACGAATACTCCCACCAAGCACAAAGAAGGCATCTACTGGCTGCGAAGATGCAAAAAGTAAGGTTATAGTGGTAAAAATCAGCCAAGCACCCAGGACAAAGTACAATCCACGAGTTAGTTTTTGTAACAATTGCCACAAATTAGCAGATTTTTTTTTATTAGAAATTATTGATTTGATGGGAAATTTGCGTTTCATGACTTAGGTAAGAAAACCTGATTTAATAGCTGTATAACAGTACTGCAATTGGGCGATCGAAGTGTTATCTTATAAAGGTAATCAAGAAGTGCAAACATGACACCGATTAAAGTGTCACATGTTCAGTATAGCCTTCCGGAGAAGGCTAACAAACTGAGAAATGGTTGTTAAGAATGCAGTATTTTCGGCATAATTCAACGATAAAAATGATGAAGTCAGCATAGTTGAGTTTGGGGTATAAAAACTTAAAACTTTCTGGAAAGCCTGATTGCTAAACTGTCAACAACACAATTATTCCAACTGATATACATGAACCAATCTGCGAAAAGTTACTCGCCGCTCCAAGTAGCCTTGATTGGTGGAGCGATCGCCACAACTGCTACCATGTCTGTTTTCGGCCCCGCTTGGACTCGTGGTGTCCGTGCTGCCCTAGCTTTACAAGACAGCCCAAAAGCAATAGTTGACCAAGTTTGGCAACTGGTGAATCATGAATATGTTGATGGCAAATTTAATCAACAAAATTGGCAAGCAACCAGGCAAAGCCTATTGAACAAAGACTATTCTTCTCGTGAAGAAGCTTATGCTGCCATCCGTGAAGCTTTACAAAAGTTGGGAGATCCTTACACTCGATTCATGGACCCCAAACAGTTTGAAGCCCTGACTAGCCAAACATCTGGTGAAGTATCTGGCATCGGCATTCGGATGGAAGTGAACGAAAAAACTCAGCGGCTCACTGTTGTCGAAGCCATAGAAAATTCTCCAGCGCTGAAAGCTGGGATCAAAGCAGGCGATGAAATTTTAGCAATTGACGGCAGATCGACTCTCAAAATGAAAGTGGATGACGCTTCTAAGCTAATTCGTGGCAAAGCGGGTACTCCCATCAAGCTAAAGCTGGGACGGACGGGACAAAGTACCTTTGATTTGAAGCTGACGAGGGCAAGTATCGAAGTACCAACAGTACGTTATACCCTCAGGCAAGAAGGGAATCGCCGCGTTGGCTATATCCGTTTGCGGGAATTTAGCGCTCACGCCGCAGATCAAATGCAACGAGCTATCCGCGATTTGAACGCTAAGAAAGTAGATTCTTATGTCTTGGATTTGCGGGGAAATCCTGGCGGGTTGCTACAGGCAAGCATTGAAATTGCTCGGATGTGGTATAATGACGGCGGAATTGTGAAGACAGTAGACCGTGTGGGCGGCACTGAAGAAACTAAAGCCAATCGCACTGCTCTAACAAATCGTCCTTTGGCAGTCTTAGTGGATGGTAATTCAGCTAGTGCTAGCGAAATCCTCACAGGGGCACTCAAGGATAATAAGCGGGCGGTAGTCGTAGGCGGCCAAACCTTTGGTAAAGCTTTAGTGCAGTCAGTTCATGAACTTGCAGATGGTTCCGGCTTGGCAGTTACCATTGCCCATTACTACACCCCAGCGGGAACAGATATTAACCATAAAGGGATTGCCCCGGATATCAAGTTAGACTTGACAGAGGCACAAGAGCGCCAGTTGGCTTCTAATCCAGATTTAATCGGAACTAAGAGCGATCCGCAATATGCCCGGGCGATCGCAATTTTATCAAATAACAACTTTGCCCAGCCTCCGGCAAATCAACCCACTCGCCCCATGAGCCGTGCTGGTGACCTAAAATTTTAGGTGAGTGATTTGTTGCCAGGTGTTTATATAGTAGTATTCCCAAATCCAGATTTTTGGAGTTATGAAAACTGCTTGATATACCATTCTAGGATTTTGGATTGGGAATACTAACTAGTAATCCCATCTCCCAAATCTTAGATTTATGAATCATCAGCCAGTCGATCCAACCACCGCCACCAGCTTTTTGCCAATGGTGTCGGTGGTTGTTCCTATTTATAACGGTGAGGCGGATTTACCAGAGTTAATCAATTGTCTGTTGTCTCAAACCTACCCAAAAGAGCGGGTAGAGTACTTGTTAGTGGACAATAATAGTAGCGATCGCACTCTGGCAATTCTCAAAACATCTACCGAAAATTGCCCAATTACAATTCACCCCTTGAGCGAAACCAAAATTCAAAGCTCCTATGCTGCTCGTAATACTGGAATTCGCGCCGCTGTGGGTGAAATTATAGTTTTTACCGATGCTGATTGTCGCCCACAACCGCAATGGCTGAATGCATTAATTCAGCCTTTTGTCAATGAAGAAGTGGTAATTGTCGCTGGCGAAATTTTGGCACTACCAGGCACAACTCTGCTAGAACAACACGCAGAGCGTCAAGAAACATTGTCGCAAAAGCATACCCTTGAACATTCCTTTCGTCCCTATGGTCAAACCGCTAATTTAGCGATTCGACGCATTGCCTTAGAAAAAGCGGGTTTATTTCGTCCCTATCTTACCACTGGTGGCGATGCCGATATTTGCTGGCGGATTTTGGGGGAAAACATCGGGCGTTTGGAATTTGCCTCGAATGCGATCGTTCAGCACCGCCACCGCGCCACACTCAAGGAACTGCAAAGTCAATGGCGGCGCTATGGACGCTCAAATCGCTATCTGCACGAACTGCATGGTGTAGATTTGATGCGAGAGATTACACCCAAAGAATGCGGCTATCGCTTAATACGCTGGTTATTGAAGGAAATACCAAGGGATATCAAGAAGGCGTTGGCGCAGCCCACCATAGGCATCGCGGGTAAAGCCACCCTTGTAGATTTATTAAATACTCCCATTGGTTTGTTCGCTGCTAGGGCGCGTACTGCTGGGCAACGAGACACTAAACTATTAGAGAATGCCAAGATAATCGATCGGTTGTAAAAATACTAGTACAGCACGGCGGAAGTAAACCACCCATTTCAAACCAATGAAACGCTTACGCTGTATTCATTTTTAATTTTTAATTTTGCCTTGCAGTACTAGGGGCTGGAATATGAGCAATCAGTTCTGTAGGGAGTGCAAAATGCTCCTCAGACTGTAAGTCGCTGGCTCACAAACTCTCGTCTGCCTACCCTTCTAGTCCTTCGGCATTTATTTTTCCTTGCATTGGAATACTCCCGTTGTGTATGACATTCCATAGCATCCTATGCTACTAGCCAGCTAAGTAAGAAAAAACAAACGCTCTTGTTAGCGCAAAAGCATTACCTGAAACCCTTATTTTTGCCTTGATATCATAAAAATAAATATATCTTAAGTAGTATTGAAAAAATAGGTACAGCAAATATACTGTTATTGAGAATATAATAACTTTAATAAGTTGTATTTAATAAAGTTAAAATCTCAGCAGGTAGGGCTTACTCCAACTTGGCATGTTGGTCGTTAATTCACAAGTTTAGTAACATTGAATAACACCAAGAGTCGATTTTAGGGTGCACAAATTTGATTGCTCCCCGATTATTGATAAATAAGCTTAGTAAATCAAGAAAACAAGTTCTGCCATATTTATTTACAATGTGTCCGTTCTTACAAGTAACCCACTCCTTGCCTTCTTAACATCTGAAGTATCGAGGAAGGCATGGAGTTTGCTTCCCTTGCTCTCTTCATTCACAGCTACGCTTCATAGTTTTGTCAGTTGAGCAACATGAATGTGGATGGATTTAGCCAACAGATAGAGAAATTGCGATCGCAAGTACAGGAACTATTGCAATGCAATGTAACTAAGCCAAACTCACAAGAGATCGTCATAGAGGCTTTCGAGGAACTCAACATTGCAATGGAAGAACTGTTGATAGCTTCCGAAGAGTTAAAAATCACACGAGCAGTAGTAGAGAGAGAGCGCCAGCGTTACCAAGATTTATTTGAGTTCGCTCCAGATGGTTACTTAGTAACTAATATTACCGGATCAATCCAAGAGGCTAACCGTGCAGCAGCAACCTTGCTCGGTGTCCACCAAAAGTATCTAGTAGGTAAACCGTTAATTCTTTTTATTGCTCAACAACATCGCCAGTCCTTTCGCTCTCACATGAACAGTTTGCAGCAGATAGTGAACTGGGAAATTAACTTACAGCCACGGGGAGGAATGCCTTTCCCTGCTAGTGTTAAAGCATCTGTGGTATACGACCTTGGGGAGAAGGAGATTGGCTGGCGTTGGCTGCTGTGCGACATAAGTAAACGTAAACAAGCCGAAGAAATGTTACGCCAAGCTTACGGTGAGTTAGAAATACGGGTGGCGGAACGGACAGCGGAATTAGTAAAAGCAAATCAGAAATTGCTGACTGAAATTACAGAGCGTAAACGAGCCGAGTCACAACTGCTGCACCTTGCCTTTCACGATGAACTGACCGGTCTACCAAACCGCGCTGCATTTATGAAGCGCTTAAGACATGCGCTCAATTATTCAAAACGGCATTTAAATTATCTATTAGCTGTACTGTTTATCGACCTGGATCGATTTAAACTGATTAATGACAGTCTTGGACACTTAAGTGGAGACCAATTACTTCTTGCTACTGCAAGTAGGCTAGAACTATGTGTACGCTCCATAGATACAGCCGCACGGCTTGGGGGAGACGAATTTACAATACTGCTTGAGGGAATCCAAGATGTATCAGACGCCATCAGAGTAGCTGAACGCATTGAACAGGAAATGGCGTTACCCTTTGAGCTTGACGGGCAAGAAGTGTTTATAACGGCAAGTATTGGTATCGCGTTGAGTTCGACAGTAGACTATGAAAACCCAGAAGACCTTTTGAGGGATGCTGATAGAGCAATGTACCAAGCCAAGGTGCTGGGCAGAGCGCATTATGAGCTATTCAACTCAGATATGTATGCTAATACTCTGACGAGATTGAAGTTAGAGACGGATTTACGCCGAGCAATTGAACGCCTTGAGTTTCAAGTTTATTACCAACCGATTGTTTCGCTCACTAGTGGCTCTATTTTAGGTTTTGAAGCTTTATTGCGCTGGCAGCATCCAGAGCGTGGTCTGCTTAATCCCGCAGATTTTATTCCCCTAGCAGAGGAAACTGGACTAATTTTCTCCATTGGTAATTGGGCGTTGCATGAAGCCTGTCGCCAGATGCAAGCTTGGCGAGTGTGCCATCGTTCCAACTTACCAAAGAAAATTAGTGTTAATCTCTCCCTCAAGCAATTTTATCAGCCGGGTTTGATTGAGCAGATTGGGCAAATTTTGCACTCAACTGGTCTGGATGCTGGCACTCTAATGCTAGAGATTACTGAAAGCGTAATTGTGGAGAATGGCGATAAGGCAGCTACCTTACTCTTACAACTTCAACAGATGGGTATTGAGTTATCAATTGATGACTTTGGTACGGGCTACTCCTCATTAAGTCGTCTTTATAACTTTCCGATTAGTGTGTTGAAGATTGACCGTTCTTTCATCAGCTCAATCGGTGCTAGTAGTAGGAATTTAGAAATTATTGAGATAATTGTCACATTGGCACACAAGCTAGGTGTGGATGTGCTAGCCGAAGGAGTAGAGACAAAAGAGCAACTAGCACTTCTAAGAAACTTGAGCTGTGAATATGGCCAGGGACATTTTTTCTCAGTTCCATTAAATAGCTCGGCAGCAGAGACATTAATTATGGAAAATCCTCAATGGTAATAAAAATTAGGGTTCGCGGAGCATCTCGTAGAGAAGCGTTAGCGACGTAGGAGCAAAGCCTCCAAAAGAAAACTGCTGTATTTTGAGATTAGCAGTATCCAAATTCAAAAATCCTCCTTACTACCTTGGCTCTTTTTACTTGTCTTAGGAAGCAATGGGTTTTTCCCTTATCCCTTTTGTTCAATGACTGCCAACTTTCGCTAAATTGGAAAAAGGTAAACTCAAGGAAATTTTAAATGTCAGCACAATTGTTACTGGTGGATGATGAACCAGGGATACGGGAAGCCGTGAAAGACTATTTGCAAGAGAGCGGTTTCAGCGTTCAAGTCGCCAGTAACGCCCTTGAAGGTTGGGAATGGATGCAGCTTAATACACCTGACTTAGTGATTTCCGATGTCATGATGCCTCAGGTAGATGGCTATCAGTTCCTCAAGCAACTGCGAGAAGACCCCCGCTTCCAAGCACTCCCAGTAGTATTTTTAACCGCTAAAGGTATGACAGGCGATCGCATCCAAGGCTATCATGCTGGTGTTGATGCCTATCTACCCAAACCCTTCGACCCAGACGAGTTAGTCGCTATAGTCGAAAATTTGCTAGCCCGCCGTGCCGCTAAGGCTTCAACTACGGGAGATGATGTTGAAACCCCTGATATAGCTGAACTAGCCAATCAGATTGCCCAAATTAAGGCATTGTTAACTCAAAGAAATGCCATTTCCCAATCGCCAGCCCCCTTCAAAATTGATTTGACTCCCAGAGAGCAAAGTGTTTTGAACTTGGTCGCTGAAGGGTTGATGAATAAAGAAATTGCCCGTCGCCTGGAAACCAGTGTCCGCAATGTAGAAAAATACGTTAGTCGTTTGTTTAGTAAAACTGGCACCAATAGCCGTACAGAGTTAGTTCGTTTTGCTCTAGAACACGGTCTTGCTAAATAAGTATTGAGCATGGGGAAGAGGCAGAGGGGTAAGAGGAAGGGGGCAGAGGAGAGGAATTTTTCCCCTGCTTCCTGTTTGCCTACTCCCTACCCCTGCTCCCTGCTCCTGAGTAATTGGTAAGTGGCTGCTAAGGGAACTCCAAATAAAAAAATACTCAACTACTTTTTGTGGGGTGGGCGACACGATAGCCCCAAACCTTGGGCGGACAAGATATCCACCCCACAAGATTGGATAATTTATTTGTTGGAAGTCCCTAAACCATCACCTCTTACCAGTAATAGATAAAACATAAGTATTTCAGCAAATCAGGCACCGAGCTAAAGCAAAAAGCTAAAAGAAAGGTTATTCATTTTTACTTGGGTCTTTTAGGTTTTCATTTGATTTGCGCCTGTTGTCCAATTCCCCATCTGTAAAGACACAGTATTTTGTTATTCCGGCAATGTTTTGATAAAAACTCGGTAAAATGCACCCGGCTGAATTTGCTCTTAGATTCTACCAGTACCCTTTGCTACAAAGTTTTTAATAGCGGAAACTGTTCCTGGGACTTATTGCTGCTAAATAAGACTTTTACAAAGTAGAAATCACAATATTTTATGAATTCTACTTGCTGCTTAGTTTTTATTGCAACTGGGGATACGCGATCGACACTTGATTTAATGCCCAATTCACGCTTTCTCACTACTTAAATTACACTTTTAAGTCTGTGGATTTTCAGCAGCATTACGCAAGCGCATGAGCTGACGTCGCATTTGAGGTGAGGCTTTAAACTCAGACACTTCCTGAGCTTTAACGGACGCTTGCAGCGTTTCTAGAAAGTCATCAGAACCTTCGGTTAAAGCATCAAGTAACACTTGTAAGAGTTGTTCGCGATCGCTCAATAGACTCTTTTCCTCAATCAACCGGAATTTGAGATGTATTTCGCACTCATAAACACCTACTTCGAGATTATTTATCTGGCGTGGTAATGCTTTGGAGTTCATAGCTATTGAGATTCCTTTACTTGGTTGTCATGAGGGTAAGGAGGTAGATGTCCGGCAAAAATTCTTTATATCTCTTTTGAATCCAAAGTGCTTGAATTAAGAATTTTTCTTCATCAATCACCTTTGTATTCGATTTCACTCTCCTGTGTTTGATTTTAAAGCTAGATTTTCACTGTCTAGATTTTGATGTGCCTGTGCCAGATGTAGCTTATGGTAAGCCATAACTATTATTCAGTTTTTAAGATTCTACACAATAAAGTTTCTGTAAGAAGTTGTTCGACCTTTTTAAAGCTTTTTACATCAACTTTATGTGAACGTCAATAACAGTTTGACTTGTTACTTGAATTTTGGTGTTTATACGTAAGTAAAACCGCTTAAGTTTTTTGAGTTTATTAAAGCCAGAGGTCGATGTAGGGCTATTCAGTAAAATTACTAGATGTACGTTTTTTTCAGCAGCAAAATCATAAAAAATTTCTCAGCATAATTATTAAGGTAAAAATTTTTGTTTTCCATAAAAAATGTCCGCAGATTAAAATATTTTAGCCAAGCCCCTGACCCTACTGTGTTCTGGGCTTGATTGAATACAAAAATCTTAGCAGTAGGTACGATTAGCAACCCGCTTAGACTTGTTTGTATGCCCAAATGAAATCCCTCTACCCTGTAATTTTTGCAGAAAAATAATTGGACTACTGTCAGTACTAGTAAATATATTTGACTTTAACTCTTAACAGAAGTAGTAAGTTAATCAGTATAAGTGATATTTTTACTTATGCCCATTCAATATACCCTTTTGAAATTGCGTTCAAAGCTTGTAAATTGAGAGCATTCAAGCTCAGAGATAAGGTCTACAATAATTTCAGTGTAATTCACCCAAATCTTACACCCTTTTATGGATAACCCGATGCTGCTCAAGTCCACAACCCGGCATATCCGCATTTTTGCAGGTGAAATTGACCGGGATGGCGAACTGGTTCCGAGCGAACAAGTCCTAACGTTAGATGTTGACCCAGACAACGAATTTAACTGGAATGAAGATGTGCTGCAAAAGGTTTACCGAAAATTTGATGAACTAGTAGAAGCATCTAGTGGCGCAGACCTGACAGACTATAACTTGCGCCGTGTAGGGTCAGACTTAGAGCATTATCTGCGATCGCTCCTGCAATTGGGCGAACTCAGCTACAATCTCTCTGCCCGCGTTACCAACTACAGCATGGGAGTCCCCCAAGTTGCAATTGACGGCAAACAATAAGCGAATGAGTTAGTAGCTGGCTGGCTGAACCCTTCTGTATCAACTTAGAGCTATTTTCACTAGTACCTCCTTCCCTCGTTCCCAGCCTCTGGCTGGGAATGGCATCTAGGGACTGCTGCCTCTAGTCCAATTGGGCAGAGCCTCCAGGCGGGTATTCCTATGCTCTGCATGGAAATGAGATCGGATGGCTAGTACTACTTACTCAATATTCAGCACTCCTGAAGAGATTTTTAAAGCCACTTGATTCGTCAGGTACTTTTGCTAAAAGTATATTTAGTTATCTTAATTCTTAATTAAAGTTAATTGTTGCTATCCTACTTATAAACTAAATAAATACTAACCCGTGCCTCTTGATGATGGGGTAATTTAGCAAAAGCTTGGGGCGCAGTTATGCTTGGGTTATGCTTTGGTAACAGGGTTGGAATTAGTTGCTTTGGCGATGGAGAGTCACAGGGCAATAGAAGCTATGATGAGGCTGTAGGGTTGACTTAGGAGCGTATTCTTTGGATAAGTTAAGTATTAGCACCTGCTGATATCCACCAGCTAAAATCATCATCTAAAGTCTGGATATGTCAAGTTTAAGAAAGATGAGCGGTCTAGATTGTCCCTAATAATGCTGTTAAAGAAATTGCCAATCGCTGATCGGTGCGAAAACTATGGAAAATGACGCGGCAACGCTCTACTGTCCAAATGAAAATTGTCAGGCTGCCAACCCCCTGACCCACAAGTTTTGCCAGCGATGTTCCACGCCCCTACCCAAAAATTACCTCTGGGCTGTGGTAGATGGCCCGAGTGTGGGTAGCCCTGGAGAAATATTAGCCGATCGCTATTTAGTCCTTGATAAATTTGTTCTTTTAGATACGAAGCCTGGTTTATTAGCCCTAACGCCTGAGTTAGATAATTTACAGCCTCTAAGAGCTTACCTGAGACTCATTCCCTACCGCCTACACGTACCGCAAGTATATGGAGTGCTTTTTCTAGCTGACGGCCCCTCGCATCGAGAAATATTACTCTTAGAAAAACCGCCACTATTAATAGATGACACAACCCAAGAAGTACATTTGGGCAACGAGTTAACCACCGCTTGGCGGAATGCGACATCGATGCGCCAACTCAATTGGTTATGGCAAATAGCTCATCTGTGGCAACCGCTTGTAAGTGAAGGTGTCGCCTCTAGCTTACTTGACTCCGATTTATTACGGGTAGAAGGATCGTTAGTCCGGTTGTTGGACTTGCGTTTCGACACTGCAATATCACCAGAATTGCCCCAATTAGGTGAATTTTGGCAGCAGTTGGTCAGTGATGCCAAACCAGCCATAGCTGAATTTGTTGAGCGCGTTAGCCTTTCCTTAATTCAGGGAGAAATTAATTCAACCGATCAATTAATCACAGTTTTAGATCGGGGACTGGCTGGGTTAGGGCGATCGCAAACACCCACGATCAAAATTATCACCAAAACCGATACCGGGCCAAGCCGCCAGCGTAACGAAGATGCCTGTAGCCCTCCCAGTGGAACTATTGTCAGCAAACCACCCCAGCCAACAGCCTTAGCAATTGTCTGTGATGGCATCGGTGGGCACGAGGGCGGCAATGTTGCCTCAAATTTAGCCATTGAAACAATCCAGCAGCAAGTACAGCAACTAACAAAAGTTCCTTACGACCACATAGACCCCTCACTGCTGCTTAATGACCTAGAAAAGGCAGTGGCCATTGCCAATGACAAAATTAGTCAGCGCAATGACGGTGAAAATCGCCAAGGGCGTCAACGCATGGGCACAACTTTAGTTATGGCATTGCCTGTTGCTCATGAAATGTACATTACCCACGTCGGTGATAGTCGTGCTTACTGGATTACACGTCACGGCTGTTATCAAGTTACCCTCGATGATGATGTCGCCTCTCGCGAAGTGCGGTTAGGCTATGCCATTTACCGCGAGGCTGTCCAACAGAGTGCTGCTGGCTCTCTCGTCCAAGCTTTGGGTATGGGGCCGAGCAGTTCATTGCATCCCACATCGGCACGGTTTATGCTCGACGAAGATGCTGTTTTTCTGCTCACATCCGATGGTTTGAGTGATTTCGATCGGGTGGAGGAATATTGGGAAACAGAAATCTTGCCGATTCTAGCTGGGGAAGCAAATATAGCAAGTGTAGCGGATAGATTAGTCGAAATCGCTAATACGAAAAATGGCCACGATAATGTCACCGTCGCTTTAGTCCATTATCAAGTTCAATACTGGGAACCAGAAATCACCATCAAAGCAGTCATTACAGATAGTTATTCCAGCAAAACTGTTGATTTTGCATCCAAAGCGACAGATCCAACCCTTTTAGGTAGCTCAAACCACAAAACTCAGGTGATTCCCGAAAAGGAGCCGGTCAAAACTCGCCAATTCCCGCTACAGTGGATAGTTCCGTTAATATTTGTGGTAGCAGCAGGTACCTTAGGATTGTTCGTGAAGCAATTGCGATCGCAATCAGGCTCATTTCCAATTTTTTCCAATCCCACACCAACTTCCAACCCTACCATCGAAGCGACACCCACACCGCGATCGCTTGCTAACCTTTCTCGTGGTTGGGTAATTAAAACCAACAATGAAATATCCTTGGGAAACAACCAATCACTTCCCCCTGGAGCTTTTTTAGAAGTTATCAACACAAAACCAAATTCCAAACCTGGTTCTGGGAATTTTTCAGTATATATGCGGGTCTGTACCAATAAAAGTACACAAACTCCAGCTAATACTAATAACCCAGTAGTAACTTCCTCAGTTCCACCAAATTCAAAACCTTTGCCAGCAAACGAGAAAACAGTATTACTAGACTTGTCTCAACTAAACCGTTTTGGCGTCTCTGTTTTACAATCAGACGCACCAAGTCCATGTAGAAACGCCACCCAACCACCAGTTACTGAACCAGCTGATACTAGTCCAACTTAATCAAATACTCGATAAACTGGTAAAAACCTGGAATAATAACAGGTAACAATCAAAGTAAAAAACTTACAAGGTCAAAAAAGTAGAAAATTTTCACCTTGGGCAATTGTTATTTGAAATTATTTTTTTAGCTATTAGTTTACTGAATCCATGCCATCTTTGAATTTGGCGATCGCCCGTCTGTTAAACACTGGCACTGATAACTTCGCCATTTGGGTGGTCAAGGCTCCCTATCCGAGTGGCTACGTTTTACATGACTCTGTATGGCCTGTTGAACTAACCCAAGTCTGGCAAGAATGGCAGCAGATGTTTGCCGGCCATAGTCGCCTAGATATTTCCTCAAAGTCAACATCTCAAAAGGCCAACCCATTGCCCATAGATTGGATTTCATCCCCTTCAGGTCAAACCACTGGCCCCTACAGCAGTCGTCTGATGCAATACTTGGGAATGAGTTTATGGCGCTGGGTATTCGACGGGCAAATTCTTGGTAGTCTGGAACGCAGTCGCGGTATTGCTATGGGTCAGCATACACGTTTGCGCTTTCGACTAGAAATTCGCGACCCGGATTTGATCGCTTTCCCTTGGGAAATTATGCAGCGCGAGCCTGGTCAATCGGCTATGTCTCTCTCCCAAGATTTGTTATTTAGTCGCACCAGCAGTGAAGTTGACGCCTTGCCGTATTTGCGAACTGACCAGGCTTTAAGTATCCTGCTGGTTTTAGGTCATGATGAGAAGCTGCAACTAGAACAAGAAGCTGCTATCTTACAGCAAGCTCTTGCAGATACGCCGGTCGGTGGTAATTCCCAAAGATATGCACCTTGTGTAGTGAATCAACTCCTACAACCAACTCCCCAGGAGTTGATTGAAGAATTAGAAAGCACAGCATACAATGTTTTCTTTTACGCTGGACATGGTTTGCCAGACCCAGACGGGGGGTTACTGTTTTTGCGACCAGACATGCCCCTCAATGGCATAGAATTGGCGCAAGTATTGACCCGTACAGGTGTGAAACTAGCGGTTTTCAACGCCTGTTGGGGCGCACAACCAGCTGCTATCAATCATCAAGCTATCCCTGCCAGCAGTTTAGCAGAAGTACTGATTCGTCATGGTGTGCCTGCGGTTTTGGGGATGCGCGATGAAATCGCAGACCATGAAAGCCACAGTTTTATTCAAGCCTTTACCGAAGCTTTGCGATCGCACAAGCCAATTGATGAAGCCGTAGCCCTGGCTAGGCAAGAGTTATTAACACTGTATAAATTTAATCAACCTGCTTGGACTTTGCCCGTTCTCTACCTGCATCCAGATTTTAATGGCGAACTGATTAAAAATCTGGATGAAGGTATTACAGAACTACCAGACACAGCCATTCCTGATGTCGGTTCCCCGCTTCCGACTGCAAGTTTGCGATCGCTCACCCCAAAAGGTAAAACCTGGTTGTTGCGTTATGGAGTCACTCGCATCGGGCGCACGAAAGACAATGATATTGTCATCCCCGAACCATCTGTATCCAAACGCCACGCCGAAATCTTCTGCCGGAATACTCTTACAGATGCTACATTGGTGCGAACTTACTACTTGCAAGATTTTTCCACCTACGGGACAACCTGGTTTTTAGGGCCTAATGGTTGGCAACAAATCCTCCGAGAGGAAGTCCCCTTGAAATCTGGAATGCAGTTAAAGTTTGGAAGTGCTAGAGGGGAAACCTGGGAGTTTATTATTGAAGACTCCTAGCAGAGCTATTGCAGAAATAGATTTGAGTCTCTAGCATCAGCTTTTAAAATCTGTTTTTACTGGAGAAAAAATCAACTATTTTTGCGGAAATCTCTTCTTAGGAAGTGTAGCTGTCAATACCACCTAATAATCGTCAGGTAAGAAGAAATGGCTAACAATAATAACGGCTCAGACACTTTTTCCTCTTTGCCATCTCAAGTAGATTTAGAATTATTAGAAGCGTTACTCGAACCAGAGGATGCTACCTATCCCTGGAATCCAGGCGATCGCGAGTCTGAAGCTTATTTTCAAGAATTAGAAGAACAGTTCGGAATGCAAGATTTGCTTGACGAAGAAGTGATGAGGCGATCGCAAGATTTTTACGGCAATCTAGATACACTTTGGTCTGGTATTACTTCTACACCAAATTCTCATAACAACCCACAACAGGCATTAGTGGTTAATCTTCAAGAAACATTATGTAATACTTTTGCCGCCTGTGTCCCTCAAACATTACTCAAGAGCATCGCCACCAAAGCTGCTGAAATTCTTGCTGCCCAGCAATCAATTGGCGAACAACTGGTTGAGTGTGTTCAGACAGTACTACCAAATTGGGGAACAGAGGATCTTTTAGTTTTGGCTCGTCCTTTTGCTTACGCTATGCGAAGTAGCGAATCTCAAAATGCAGCATCTGCAATTAGTAATCTTCAAAATAGAGACTGGACAGCTTTATCAGAAGTAGAGAAAGCAAAGGTTAGTTTAGCGATCGCTTCCTATGCTTTCAATCAACTCAATAAATCTCAGTCTGAACTATAACTTGAGTTAAATATCTCTCTTCTCTACACAAAATTTCAGGTGCAGGCAGATTTATCTGCTAATACCGATTGTCCTGCAATTTTAAGCATTCACTAACTCTTAGTTTTTTATATAGTGAGCCTAATTTAACCTTACAATAACTTGATTCTCAAATTAGGCCATCTATCGCAAGATATAAATATTCAAAGGTCAACGCTCAAGAGTTCTTTTATATCCTCTTCTCTCCATGCTCTCCTATACCGACAGTTCGTGTAGCGTCTAAGTTAAGATGCCTGCGGCAAGCCGCAAAGGCTACGCCTAGAAAGAACCCCGTAGAGGTACGGAGAACCCACAGGGTAGCCGCCGCTTCCACTTCTCTTTACTCCCCCTGCCGCATCCCTTATTTTGGGCCAAGAAATCGAGTAGCAAAATTTTGCGATCGCGTCGGTGACAGCGCCCGTGCCTTGAGAATTGCCGCCATCAAAAAGGCGTAAGATAACACCCCAACAACTACCAACAGCAAGGCATTGATCGATCCTGTAGCATTCCACAAAGCATGGAGCGCAGCGGCACTAAGATAACCAATAGAGAGAATTTGCCAACTTCTACTGGGTTTGAGAACAGCCAACCCGATAAAATAACCGAGGTAGCCACTATAAGCCATGTGTCCGGCTACAGAGCCTAAAATTCGCGGAATTAGTAGTTGCAACCCCGCCAGTTGTCCAGCAGCGCCTATACCCACCTGTTGCGTAACATTTTGAGTAATATCTGGCACATATTGTCCGAGAGTTTCCAAGAGAGTGAAGCCCACAGCAGAAGCTGTTCCCAGGAGAATACCATCTAGAGGTTCCCAGACACCTATGCGTTCGCGCCAAGGTGAAGACAACATTCTACCGATGGCAAAGGCCCCCAGTACAGGCAATGCCTTGAGTAATTCCTCCATCAAGCCAGCGCCAAAAAACATCCGCACCAGTAACTCTGTGAAGGTGATAGATTCTTGGGATGAGGGCAAGTTTCCCGGCAGGATGCCACGAAACACGAAGATAAATAAATCCAACAGCGGACTAAGCAAAATCAGCATCGTACCCAATGCCGCACCCATTAGCACCCACCAAGGCTTCTGTTTACCGCAAAGTTGGTAAACAAAATAGTAGGCAGCAAAGGCGATGTAAGTTGCGACGATCACTTGATTAGCTTGGGGCTGACCGACTGTAGCAAACATTAATACGACAAAGATGACGGTCAGTATTCCCGGTACGAGGTAAGCTTTACGAGTTAAATCTTTACCAGTAGAAATAATGGGAAAAAGCTGGGTGAAGCTAACAGAATCTGGCTGCTTTAATTGCGTGTGGTTGTGGTAGTTTGTCGCCGAAGGCAATGGTGTGACTTGGTTAACTGTCGTGGCTGGCGTGAGTGAGGTAAACTCGTACTCAAAAACGTATTGTGGGCCATCCGCACCTAGAGAAATGCGATCGCCTGGGTGCAATTCCTGACATTCATACAAGCGTTCTCCATTCAAATAAGTGCCATTAGCACTATTCAAATCACAAAGCACCCAGCTGAATTTGCTATCTGGGGATAGAGAGAGGGGACGAACCACGGCATGACGACGAGATACCATTCGGTACATCATGGCATCCAAGACAACTTGGCAGCTGGGGTCGCGTCCAATTACCATCTCTTTGCTGGGGGGCAGGGAGTAGCGATCCGATCCAATAGCTGCCCCATTACCAGACACTAGCCGCAGAAATGCATTTTGTCTTGCGTTTTTGCCTGTCATCGATAAGAAGTGCGTTTCTAAACTAATTCTTCACATAATTTGGCAGCAGGACTAACCTTAGCCACATTAACAGCAGCATTGCTAAATCCACTATAGCTTCACTTCCTCCTAAGAAATTTAAAATTTCAGATGCAAAATTTCAAATTGTTTCACCTAATGTAAATAAGTATTCCATCTGCTGAGAGTTTGTCCTAAATCAGGCTTGTTAGGCGGATGAATCACATTGTATGGATGGCGTACTCTTGACATCCTAGCTGCAAATTAAACCCACGGCAATTTATCAAAAAATAGTAGTTTTTACTGCATATAGTTCCATCAAAAAACTATATGATTTTCAGTTGTCTGTTGTTTTTCCCACTGATAATTAACTAAGTCCCTTCGGTGCAGGGAGTAGGAAGTGGTGAAAGAAACTGCCCCGAAGATTCAACCAAAAGATTTCCCGGATTTTGCCTCAAACAACTGTAGCCAGTTCTGGGTGTTCAATCTTAGTTCCAAGGACTGTGAGGAATTCTGCCAGCCAACGGGGGTGAGCCGGCCAAGCGGGTGCTGTCACCAAGTTACCATCAACTATTGCCTCATCAACAGGGATATCGACATAAATCCCTCCAGCACTCTTCACATCTGGGCTACAAGCAGGGTAACCAGTACATCTTTTGCCTTGCAGGACATCAGCAGTCGCCAGTAACTGCAAGCCGTGGCAGATGGCTGCAATCGGTTTATTCGTTTGGGCAAAGTGGCGGGTAATTTCTAGCACCTGCTGATTCAGGCGGATATATTCCGGTGCCCGTCCTCCAGGAATGACTAAGGCATCATAGGTTGCGGCTTCTACTTCTGCAAACGTAGCGTTTAAAGTGAAATTGTGACCCGGTTTTTCGCTGTAAGTCTGGTCTCCTTCAAAGTCGTGAACTGCTGTCCGTACCTTGTCGCCAGCTTTTTTGTCTGGGCAAACTGCATGGACAGTGTGTCCCACCATTTGCAACGCTTGGAAAGGAACCATTACTTCATAGTCTTCTACATAGTCCCCAATAAGCATCAAAAGTTTCTTAGCAGCCATATTTTTGTTACCCTCACTTATTAGTCAATAGTCAATAGTTATTTATAAACTAAATATTAATTTAGAGTCAGCTACGTTAGGCGTTACCTTATGTGCTAATTTTTGATACATTACATCACTAACTGTGCTGTAATGTATCATTTGAGGGGGGCAAGTTAATAAAGTGTAATGCAGCTTACAGATTTTTTCTGTTAATGACTATTGCTTAATTAAAGCAGATGAAATTCTGCCATTGCTCTGGGAAAATTTTTATTTTCATGTCCTGGGTGGCTGAGTTTAATCAAGGCAAAACGCTGTAATGGTGTTAAAGCTGCCCAATCTGGCTGTGTCAAGGTTACACCTATTTCTTGAGCTTTTTCCTGGATGCTGGCTGGTACAGTGGCAGAGTCTAGCCATGCAGGATGAGGCTCGATGGGTAATTTTGTAGCTGGGATACCCGTGCGTTGTATAATTAAATGCTCGATATGCTTGCGGTAAGACTGAATTTCCGTTTCTGTAGTGCAAGGTAATTCGACTAAAGCTTGACGCTCATCTGTAGTCATTTGATTCCAATCAGACAATTTTAGCTTGATGCCACAGGTATCTAATTTGCAGCGTACCTGCATGGGAATGCAACGCAGGGAATCAACAAAATCTGCTTCAAATTGAAAGAAATCTGTCACGTCGCTTCGCTCCGAATTAAAAATTAAAAATTAAAAATTTATACTGTTGCTCAATAAACCTAAAATTGCTGTGCCCCTAAGAGTGGTGTGTATTCCATGCAATTGAGAACCGCTATATAGCAATCCTAGATGAGTTGTGAAAATCTCCTATTCCTCTCTCTGGCTTCTCTGCGCCTCTGCGGTTAATTTATTTTTACAAATCATTTAGGACTGCGATAGTTTGTTAGGCATTTTATTTAACTTGCATCTTTGGAATTACTGAGACGAATTATTAAATAGCTAATTGATAAGGCAAGAATAGCTATACCTAGACCAATTATATCAATACCTGGAACTTTTTCTAAGTCAAGAATAATAATTTTTCTGGCAACAGCTATTAGAGAAGTGACAATAACTAATTCAACCTGAAAAACATGTCGTCGGAGATAGGCGGTAATATTTTCTAAGATTTCTAAAGCGATTAAAATGTTTAAAAATAAACCGAAAATCTTATATAAGGTTGTGTTAAATGTGCCATAAGGGACTGTAAATAATTCTTTAAAAATAAATACTCCTAAATCTGCGATCGCTACCAAAATCACAATTACCATAAAAATAGATAGAGTTTTGGAAACTAGCACCTCTATATTTTCAATGATGTGCATGAAGTTCGCATCGCTGGTAGTTCCTAGAATTCGCCTCACTAGCTTTCTCATATGCTGCACCCAATTCTAAAATAAAACAAAATCCCATAGATAAATCTAGAGGATTAATAAAAGATGACTTGCTGATACTTGGGAAGTTTTCTATCTGTTTCTTTATTCTTTATCCCTATCTAAAATCGATTTTATAAAACCTCTAACTATTAGAGATTTAACCTCTTTACATATCGTAATTGGTAATAGTCAAAAGTAGAGAGTCATAAAAAATGATAATAACTATTGACTATTGATGATTGACTAAATTACCTATTACTGATTATAAATTACCACCTTAGAGCTATACTTTGCAGCTTACCATTGTAAAGACTGGAGTTGATGATTTTTGGTTGTAACTTCCGCAGAAATTGGTATCAGCTGGACTGCACAGGCTTTTAATTCTGGTTGTAGCGAATCGGGGCAAGATTCTGGATGGGTGAGGGCATTAGCTTCGGCATCGTCTGCCCACAGCGAACCCCAGTGCATGGGCACAAAGACTGTACCAGGTGCGATCGCTTTTGTCACTTTTGCCGGAAACTTAGCTTTACCCCGCCGCGATCGCACTTCCAGGCACTGGTTATCTACAATACCTAACTTGGCAGCATCGCGGGGATGAATTTCGATAAACGGTTCGGGATGCATTTTGCAAATTTTTTCAATCCGCCCGGTGCGTGTCTGCGTATGCCAGTGTCCGTAAAGTCGTCCAGTAGTTAGCACAAAAGGATAATCTGGGTCTGGTGGTTCTGCCAATCCCTTTGAGTAATATGCCCCAAATCGAGCGCGTCCATCTGAGGTGGGGAAGCGCAAGTTAGTGTATAACCGTTTCCCAGAGCGGACAGATACTTCTCCCCCGGCTTCCCCTGCTCCTCTACTCCCCCTGCTCTCTTCAGGATGGGGCCATTGAGTCGGGCCTTCTGCTTGTAATTGCGCGTGACTTATACCCGTCATATCGCAGAGGCGAGTTTTAGTTAGTTTGACAAACTCAGCATAAACTTCGGCAGAGTTAGCAAAGTTAAACTCTTTCTCAAAACCTAATCTACGTCCAACTTCGGCGAAAATTTCCCAATCGGCTTTAGCTTCTCTTGGCGGTTGGCGGAATGCTTGACACAGAGTTACCATCCGTTCGGAGTTTGTCATCACACCAGTTTTTTCACCCCACTGGGCTGCTGGTAGCAGCACGTGAGCATAAGCAGAGGTTTCTGTAGGATAATATGCGTCTTGGTAAATAGTGAAAGGCGATCGCAATAATGCCTTTTTTGTCCGCTCCAAATCTGGCATACTCACAGCTGGGTTGGTAGCCGCAATCCACAGTAACTCTACAGCGCCATTTTCCAAACCAGTAATCATGTCCCACGCAGTCAAACCGGGATTTGGCGAAATCTGTCCCGGCTTAAGTCCCCAAAATTCCTCAACTTCTGCTCGGTGCTGGGGATTTTTCACCACCCGATAACCCGGTAATAAATGCGCCAAACCTCCGGCTTCCCTTCCTCCCATTGCGTTCGGTTGACCTGTGAGCGAAAAAGGGCCAGCCCCAGGTTTGCCAATCTGTCCAGTCATCAAGTGCAGGTTAATGATAGTTCTTACCTTAGCCGTCCCTTCTGAGGATTGATTTACACCCATTGACCACAAAGAAAGTACCCGCTCAGATTTACCCCAATAGCGAGCTGCTGTTTCTAAATCTTCAATGCTGATTCCACATTGACGAGCCACAACTTCTGGCGGATAATGCCGAATCACTTCCGCATAAGCCGGAAAGTTGATCGTGCAGTCATCCATGAACATGGTATCAATGTAGTTCCAGCGCATCAACAAGTGAGCGATGCCGTTTAACAAGTCGATATCTGTACCGGGACGAATCGCTAAATGCAAGTCAGCAGCTTCTGCGGTTGGTGTGCGCCGGGGATCGACCACAATCATTTTGACTTTGCGGTTCTTTTTGTGATACTTTTCTAGTCGGTTAAAAACGATGGGGTGACATTCTGCTGTATTAGTGCCAATTAAAAATGCACAATCAGTTAATTCCAGGTCTTCGTAACAGCAGGGCGGGCCATCTGAGCCAAAGCTTTGAATGTAGCCAGCCACAGCACTAGACATACATAAGCGAGAGTTGGCATCAAAATTATTAGTACCCAGACAGCCTTTCATCAGTTTCTGGGCTATGTAGTAATCCTCAGTTTGAAACTGGCCGGAACCATACATACATAAGGCTTCTGACCCTTGGGTAAATCGGATAGTTTGAATGCGCTGCGTAATGATATTAAAAGCTTCATCCCAACTAACGCGGCGAAACTCTTCATCTAAGGAGTCTCGCACCATTGGGTAATGTAATCTATTTTTATCTAAAGATTCTGCGATCGTTGCGCCTTTGACGCAAACCATTCCCTGGCTGGATGGATGGGCTTTATCACCGCGCACCCGCCAAGTTGGAGTTCCTTGGCTATCTCGATTAGTTGCTTTGCCAAGTTGGGCTGGGGGTGAAACTTCTAGTCCACAGCCAACACCACAATAAGGACAAAGGGTTTTGGTAAATTCATTCATGGCAGTTGTACCATTTTGTTATTTTGATTTTGCAACCTCAGATGTAGCGGCAGGTTGAGAAATTTGTGTGTAATGCAAAAATTGCTAAAAAGCTTAATTTATCGAACCGCAGAGACGCAGAGAGCGCAGAGAGAAGAAAAAGAGATTTTCATGAATTAAGACTGGTGGAGAAGGATGAAGTTTAAAGTTTCCTAATTTATATTTGATGGTGATTTTTTTACTTCATCCTTCTGTTGATTATTCTTCAGTTAAAAGAATAGACTTTTTAGTTGCTGTTTCTGGTAATTCACTTTCATAGGCGGCGGCAAAGGAACCTTTTGGTTCTTTGAGGAAGAAGGCGCACATGAAAGCACAGATTAAAGCGGCTATACCCATTGTGGAAAAAAGTGTTGGAGCGTCGGTTAAGCTAAAAATTGTCAGGTAAACTACGCCGCCAAAATTACCGTAAGCTCCCACATTTCCAGCTATTTGTCCAGTGGCTTCTTTCTTAATTAGGGGGACGATGCTATAGGTTGCACCGCAGCCAGCTTGGGCAAAGTAGGCGGCAAACATTGTAACTGCGATCGCTAGCGGAATTGGCCAGTTACCATTAATAAAATGTGCAATCAAATAACTAACTCCAATGCCAGCACTAATAATTGTCATTGTCCATTTTCGGGAGCTAAATTTATCAGAAATTAAGCCACCACTAGGACGAGAAACCAAATTTAAGAATGGATAGGTTGCAGCAATCATTCCAGCTACAACATGCTCTAAAGCAAAGGTTTTTTCAAAGAATGCCGGGAGCATGGAAACAACTGCTAGTTCGCTGCCAAAGCTAGTTATGTAAGTGAATTCGAGTAAAGCTACTTGACCAAATTGAAAGCGCTCAGATGGAGCATAAGTTTTTTTACCAGTTAGAAGTTCTCGGTTTACCTGCCAAGCTTTGTAACTTTGGTAAGCAAACAATCCTGCTAGTAGGAACCAAGTTAGATACATTTGGCTCAAAGTTAGGAAGTGAATGTTTTTTTGTTCTAAGCGCCAAGCTAATAAGCCCAAGGCGAAAATCAAACCAAAATTTGAGACAATCATCGCCCAGAAGCTTTTAATGCTAGTCACTTCCAGAGAACCATTCTTCTTCGGTTTCTTGTAGACTTTGCCTGTGGGTGTATCTTGGACGTTGTTGTAATAAATAACGCCGTAGATGGCTGTAACGATCCCTGTAAGTGCGATCGCAAATCGCCAGTTAGAAGCACCACCAGCGAAAAAGCTAGTAGAAACTGCAAGTATCGGCAAGGCAAACTCTGCACCAAAAGCCCCAAAGTTACCCCAACCGCCATAAATGCCTTGGGCAATTCCCATCTCTTTCGGTTGGAACCATTCCGCCACCATGCGGATACCCACGACAAACCCAGACCCGACAATTCCCATCAGCAGACGACTGATGACTAGTTGATTAAAGTCTTGCGCTAGCGCCGTTGCTAAACAAGGAACTACCGCAAACATCAGCAGCATTGAGTAGGTAATTCTGGGGCCAAAACGATCCAGAAGCATCCCAATAATTAACCGTGCAGGAATTGTGAGGGCGAGGTTACAGATACCCAAAGTTTTGATTTGCTCTGGTGCTAAATGTAGTTCTCTGCCAATGGTTGTAGCGAAGGGGGCAAAGTTAAACCAACAGACAAAGGTGAGAAAGAAAGCAAACCAAGTTTGATGTAAGATGCGGTAGCGATCGCTAAATGAAAATAAGTTTTTAAGCATTCCAATCTTTCTAATTGAATAAAATACGGTGAAGATGCAATACGGTTCGGTTAACGTGTTTATTCCTCGGAGATCCCCCCAACCCCCCTTAAAAAGGGGGGCTTTTTTTTCTAATTACCCCCTTTTTAAGGGGGTCGCCACAGGCGGGGGGATCTTATTGAGGGGAAGTTGAGCCTTTAAGGTTGAAGTATGAGTTTTACCCAATGCTGAATACCCCCGATAAGTACTAGCAGTTACCAACTAGTAAGGCTTCTTGCTTGAGTTTCGCCCCGAAGTTTTTAATCAGTAAATCTTGTAATACTGGCTGCAAGTCTTCGCATGGTATGCCTTTGATGACGCAAGTTCCTAAATGAGCATCTTTGCCGACTTTGCCGCCCATATATATGTCAACGCCTTCCAAGGTTTTGCCATTTTTGCGAGTTTTAGTTCCCATCAAGCCGATGTCTGCAACTTGGGGCTGTCCGCAAGAGTTGGGGCAACCTGTCCAGTGAATTCGGACTGGATTGGTGAAGGTTAAGTCTTCTTCTAAGGCTTTAATCATTGCCAAGGCGCGGTTTTTGGTTTCGATCAGGGCAAAGTTGCAAAATTGTGCGCCTGTGCAGGATACTAGCGATCGCGTCAGCAAACCTGGATCGATAGAAAACCTTTCTAGGATAGGCTCTGTTAAAAATGTTGCTAAACGCGAGTCAGAAATGTTGGGGATAACGATGTTTTGCTCAACTGTGAAGCGGATTTCGCCACTGCCGTAAACTTCCGCCAGACGAGCGATTTCAAACATATCTTCGGCATACAGCCGCCCGACGGGAATGTTTAAACCTGCGTAATTTAAGCCTGGTTGTTTTTGTTTATATACCCCGATGTGGTCGCGCTTTTCCCAGTCGATTTCGTCTTTTGCGGCTGCGGGTAATAATGATTTACCCAAACGGTTTTCTACTTCTGCGCGAAACTTTTCTACACCCCATTCATCAATTAGCCACATCAGGCGGGATTTTTGCCGATTAGCACGCGGGCCGCGATCGCGAAAGACTTCCAAAATCGCTCTAGATACAGCTACTACATCTTCGGGAAGTACCCAAGCATTTAGAGGAATCGCCGCCTCACAACGTTTAGCTGAGAAAAAGCCACCGACTAAAACGTTAAACCCGAAAATTTTGTCGTGGGAATGGGCAGAGGGGCAGAGGGGCAAAGGCGCAGAGGGGAAATTTTGCTCCTCTGCTCCTCTGCTCCCCTGCTCCTCTGCTTCTTTAAATGCGGGAACAAAAGCTAAATCGTTAATTTCAGCATGAACTGAATTGTCTCGTCCACCTGCGATCGCAATGTTAAACTTCCGTGGTAGGTTGCTAAACTCTGGGTTACCTTCTCCTTTGTTGGTGAGCATATCTTGAATTTGCTGTACCAACTCTCGCGTGTCATACAACTCATCTGCATCCAACCCCGCCACAGGATCGCCTGTGATGTTGCGGACGTTATCCATCCCTGACTGAACGCTGGTTAAACCAACTGCGTGAAATCTATTAAAGATATCTGGTAAATCTTCAATCCCGATCCCCCGTAATTGGATATTCTGTCTCGTAGTAATATCAGCGCAGCCATCATCACCGTAACGCTGCACCACTTGGGCTAAAACACGCATCTGATTGCTGTTGAGAATACCGTTAGGCATCCGCAACCGCATCATAAACTTACCTGGGGTGACTGGGCGAAAAAACACACCCACCCACTTGAGTCGATGATCGCGATCGATCTCGTCCATTGCTTCCCAACCCAAGGCGGCAATTTTCTCGATCTCATCCCTGATAGCGAGTCCATCTTTTTGCGCCTTGAATTTCTCGAACTTATTGAGGTTGGTAGTGGTAGTTGCTGTGTCTGTCATGAGGCTGACTCTCGTTTAAATTAGTGAGTATGGTGATAATTGCCCAATGTCAATCAACCCGTAGTTCCATGAGGTGTTGTATCTACGAGGATTCTGACTTTTCACGGCATCTAGAAAACCTCACTTCTATTTCTCTCTCCTAAAAGGAGAGAGACTTTGAATTTTCCCCCCTTCCCGCGACGAGTTGGGGGTTAGAGGGTTAGGTTTTTGGTGAACTTTTCCACATAATGTAAAAAGTCAGACGAGGGTTAGGGAATAAAAACTTAATATTTGCTTACGGTTGATTATTTTTACTTCAGAGCATTCAAAGCGAAACTCCAAATCCGTGATTAGTTAAGGAAAACTTGTCGCCATTTACATCTTGGAAATTTGTCAAGCAGATTTAGAGAGTGTTCATGTAACAATTTCGATACTCATAAGTTAAAGCCAGATTTCTGTTAAAATCGTATAAATTGTTACGGTTTTTTGGTAGTTTTGCTGAAAAAGGATGAATAATATGCATTTTTTGCATCAAAGCTAGCTAATGACCCACGCAGACCCCTTAATGAAGGGTATTTGAAACGATCGAAGGGATTTTGGATTGCCATAGATCGATCCTGAATGCAAAATTGAGTGGCAGATGTGAGCTAAAACTTAGATATTATTTCAGCAGCTATGAAACGTCGTGATTTTATTAATTGGGTAGGTTTGGGTGGGATAGCAAGTTCTCTACCTGTAGCGATCGCAGCTTGTTCTTCTCAAACAATTCCAGTATCTAAAGATTGGCAAACAATAGGAACCTCGGCAGCATTAGATAAAACAGGTCAATTGCTGGCTAAAAACTCACCTGCTGGGCCTGTGTTAGTAGTCGGCACATCTAAAGGTGCAAATCTGACAGCTGTTAACCCAACCTGCACTCACGCAGGTTGCACCGTAGGATGGAAAGCTGAGGCGAAAAAATTTGTCTGTCCTTGTCATGGTTCAGAATTTGGAATTGACGGTAAGGTGCAAAAAGGCCCAGCGACAGAAGCGCTTAAAACTTACGCCGCCAAGATTGAGAGTAATTCAGTTTTAGTCAAGCCAAGTTAAACAATACAATTCAGAGTGTCGTGAGTAATATCAACCAGCTTTTGGTGCAAGCCCAGACAGCATACGAAGCAGCTGATTGGTCATCACTAATTAAATATTTACAACAATTAATTTTAGAGACAGATTCCGAACATCCAGAGGTAGTTAAAAATCGAGAATATCTGCTGACATTAACGCTTTTAATGTTAGAGATGGGAGATTTTCAGCAACGCTGGGAAATCACCAAGATGTTAACTCGCTTAGGGAATATTGCCATCCCACCACTGATTGAGATATTAAAAGATGAAGATGCAGAGGAAGAATTGCGCTGGTATGCAGCACGGACTTTAGGCGAATTTCAGCACCCAGAAGCCATTGCGCCCTTAGTGGAATTATTGAAAATCGATGAGGATGAAGAACTCAAAGCGATCGCAGTTACAGCACTGGGACAAATGGGCACTGTTGCGATCGCTGCCCTCTCTGAACTTCTATTAGATGAAGATAGCCGACTTTTAGCAGTGCGATCGCTTTGTTGTATTCGGCAACCAGCAACCATCACACCTCTGTTGAGAGTAGTACAAGATCCACAAGCAGCAATCCGCACCGCCGCAATTGAAGCCCTCAGCAGCTTTCATGACGAACGCGTACCACCAATCTTGTTAAACGCTTTGGATGATATCGCCGCCACAGTTAGGCGTGCAGCAGTTCTTGGTTTAGGTTTTCGCCCCGACTTACGCCAAGCACTAGATTTTGTGACAAGACTGCAACCCAAGCTTTACGACTTTAATATTGATGTTTGTTGTGCAGCCGCAGTTTCCCTTTCTCGGATGGGTTGCGATGATGCAGCCAAATATTTATTTGATTTGCTGATTTCACCTCAGACACCGATAAAGCTGCAATTAGAAACCATCCGCGCTTTAAGTTGGGTGGAGACGTTGCACAGTTTGGAATATTTACAAACAGCATTCAACCAAATCACATCCGAGACACTTTGGCAAGAAATTGTCACAGTTTTGGGGCGAGTGCAAAAACCGGAGTTAACTACACCAACCGCAGAAATCTTACTGCAAATACTGCGATTGCAACATCCAGCCACAGAGATTGCCAGTGTCAATTGTGCGATCGCTTTATCTTTAGGACAGTTAGGCGAAATGCAAGCTATTGAACCATTGATTTCGCTGCTAGCCGATCCTAATCCATCAGTGAGACTACACGCGATCGCAGCACTGAAAAATTTGGATGGGGAAGCCACACATCAAAAATTGCAGCAGTTAGCAAATAACACTGCACTCACACCAGATTTGCAACAAGGAATAGCGATCGCTTTGGCTGAGTGGTAAATTTTTTCTAATCGGCCGCATAATGTGATGAATTAAAATTCTTATCTAAAAATTCATATTATTTCAGCAGAAAATAGTCAATTCTTTTTTAGCGATATTTTCCGAAAAAATCTGTGCAAAGCGGATAATTGACCATTAAGGCAGTCAAACCTATTTTACACAAATATAAATCAGAGTCAAAGACCTGTAACAAACCCTACCAAATTGCGAACAAAAAACCGCTAACTTAATAAAACCTATAAATGTAATTCAGGCTACATAAAAATGCGCCTAGAGCAGTTGCAAGCCTTTCTAGCGATCGCCCAAACCGGCAGCTTTCAACAAGCAGCGCGAACATGTGGTGTTACCCAATCGACGATTAGTCGCCAAATCCAGGCATTGGAAGCAGATTTGGGTGTAGAACTATTTCACAGAACAACTCATGCAAAGTTGACGCTAGGAGGTGAATGTTTGCTACCCCGCGTCCGCAAAATTTGCCAAGAATGGCAGACAGCTACACAGGAATTAGCCGATTTAATCGCCGGAAAGCAGCCAGAACTTTGCATTGCCGTAATTCACTCGCTGTGCGGATCTTATCTGCCACCAGTGTTGCAAAAATTTTGTCATGATTATCCAAATGTGCAATTGCGGGTGACTTCATTGGGAAGCGATCGCGCCCTCAAAGTTCTCAAAGATGGATTGGTGGATTTAGCAATTGTGATGAATAATCGCTTCTTAACCACTGGTAGAGAAATGGTGGTAGAAGTACTTTATGATGAACCGATAGAAGTTCTAACCGCAGCCAATCATCCACTAGCCCAATATGAATACGTCCCTTGGTCGGAGCTAATTCGTTATCCTCAAGTGGTTTTTAAAGATGGTTATGGGATGCAGCGCTTAATACAAGATAGATTTGAGCGAATGGAAGCTACACTCCAGGCAGCTTTAGAGGTAAATACCCTAGATGCCTTCCGAGGAGTGGTACGCCAAGGAGAACTGATAGCTTTACTACCTCAATCAGCATTATTAGAAGCTCGTCTTGACCCGACGCTGGCGATTCGTTCCTTAGCTAGCAATAATACTAGTGGTTTCGCAGATGGTTCCAGTTTGACCCGTCGGGTAGTTATGGTCACAACTCAAGATCGGCTGCAAATTCCCCCTATCAAGCACTTTTGGCAACTCGTGCGCGAAAATATTCCATTACAAATCGATCGGCAGCGATCGGCTTCTTAAGTCAGTAAACCAAAGGCGTTGCATATTTGCGGGATGATTTTGCTAGTTTTGTGGGATGGGCATCTTGCCCGTCCCTTGTATTTCAGGGAGGGCGAGACGCCCACCCTACAAGAATCATCCCTTGATTCAGCAACGCCGAAAAGGATTGTGGCTTATTCAGAAAGTACTGCCTAAGTTCTCTTTTAAGCAAAGTCTGTCAAGTGCGTAACTTTCTGCATGAATGCTACTAAAACCCTGACTAGGACTGTAGAACCCACACAGAAACAGAACCAGCATTGCATCGAAAATCAGCCCAGCCCTCATCATTCGTTGTGATGGGTTCGCTGAAATGTTCAGTGATATCAATGTAAGTGCTGTTGGGTTGCCCAACTTCCATCCACTTAGTCCCTTCTCCCCCATTACTTAGAACAACCGCCATACCGCCAGGATGTTCTTCATCTCCTAAGCGTGTCCAGCCGATTGTATTAGCGTGGTCGAAGTAATCGTATTGGTCGCCATAGGCATAGGTTTGACGAGCGTGCAAAAATTTATCAATTATCCATTGATGACTATCGAGCCAAATCTCGTACTCATTGCCATCTGGGCCTTTATCCTTGTAATTAGCACCATAGTAATCAGCATAGAAGATACAGGGATAACCTTCACTTCGCAGTAGAATCAACGCATAAGCCAACGGTTTGAACCAGCTTTCTACTACAGACTCCAACGACTGCAAGGGTTGAGAATCATGATTGTCTACTAAGGTAACGGCTAAAGCAGGTTGCTGTTGCACCAAGGTATTATCAAATATCTGCCGCATGTCGTAGTCATTGCTTTGTTTGCTGGCAGCACTAAAGTTATAGTGCAATGGCGCATCAAACAACATGACATTGCCATCGGTGACGTTAATGAAATGGTGGAGCGCTTCAACTTCATAAGACCAATATTCACCAACGGCAAACAGATCGCGACCTGCCTTTTGGCGACAGTGAATCAGCCATTCTGGGAAAAAGCCAGCTCTAACGTGTTTAACGGCATCAAAACGAAAGCCATCTATATCAGTGGTTTCTACAAACCACTCACCCCAGCGATTCAACTCCTCGCGCACTTCTGGACTCTCCATATCCAGATCGCATCCCATGAGATAGTCGAAAGCGCCTTTTTCCAGGTCAACGTTATCGTCAAAATGTTTATCTTTGAACAGATAAACAGCGTTTTCACCTTCGTTGTAAACGTTGTAATCAACTGCATCGAAGTGCCACCAGTGCCACTCCATATCGGAGTATTTGCCCTGGCGACCTGGAAAGGTAAAGTGAGTCCACACTTTAATTGTTTGCATCTCACCGATGGGCTGGGTGCGATCGTCTGGACTATAGGGCGTTGCTTCCACCTCTTCTTCTTTGTCTGCACCTAACTTGTGGTTAAGGACAACATCAGCATATACTCGAATGCCAGCAGCTTTTGCCGCCTTGACAGCAGCGATATATTCGTCTTTTGTGCCGTACTTTGTCCGAACCGAGCCTTTCTGGTCAAACTCGCCTAGATCGTACATATCGTACACCCCGTAGCCGACATCATAGCCACCCCCTGTTCCTTTATAAGCTGGGGGTAGCCAAACAGATGTAACACCTGCATCAGCTAAGTCTTTAACTTTCTCTTTAAACTCATTCCAAAGATTTCCATCTGGAGGGATATACCAATGGAAGTACTGCATCATTACACCATTCAGTTGAGCCATCTGTATCCCTCTAGTAAAATTTACGATAAATTGTGATTCTCGACACAAAGACTATACATTAAGTTTTATTTTTAGTGTCTAAATAGAAACAAAAATCTATTGAGGAACTGCGATCAACTTATATTGTTTTCTTGTGTGGATGATAGTTCTTCAGTTAGGTTTTTCTGGAGTGCTTCCAATACCGCGATCGGGTCAGCTGGTTCCTGCATCAATTGGGCTTCAGAATCATGCCGATTTACCACATTAGGCAAATCGGTACGTAGTTCTTCTAATAGAGCAATAATCTTAGCAATTTTTTGCTCGGAGAGCAGGTTAAGCTGTAGCATTAATTGCGCCCGCTGTTCGGCAAAGTTTTCTTGGCGAGTTTGTCGCACCAATACTCCGGTTGAAATCACCAATGCAGCTGCGTCTAAGCCTTGATCTGACCAGCTAAATGAGGGCAGATTGAATGGCAAAAAGCGATCGAAAGAACTGCTAAAAATCCAGATAGCCAGTATGACTAGCAAACTATAGAGAAATATCGATCGCCCAAAGAATGTAGCGATCGCTTCTAGTATTCGTTGGTGGGCGGGAATATCTCGAACTTCTTGGGTATGAAGCGAAGTAATCGCTTCAATATTTCTTGTAATTGGGTCTGGTAATGGAGCCGTGAAAACTTGATTTCGAGAAGCTTTGAAATTGAGTTTGTTAGCACGTTTGAAGTGTTTGTTAGCTGTGTCCTCTGCGTTGTCCGTCATACAGCAACCCCTGAATCTAGATGTTACTCGATTATTGCTTATCTTCTGAAGAATTAATTATACAGGAGGTAGTATATAGGACTTGAAACTACGTAAACTGGATTACCGTAGGTGTAGTCTGCCCAAGGCATCGCTCTTTAGCAGGACTTACGCAACTGGTTGCCTGTTGCGTAAGTCCTGTTTAGGAAAAACTTTTTGATTTACTTTATAAGTGTCATTAGTTATTAATTATTTTCAGAAAGGACAAATGAGCAATATATTTAGGGAATTACTGCAAAAAGTAGGCAGCGGAAATCACACAGGAGAGAATTTAACTCGCGCCCAAGCAGCCACTGCTACTAAAATGATGCTGCTGGGTGAAGCTACACCAGCCCAAATTGGAGCGTTTTTGATTGCTCATCGAATCAAGCGTCCCACAGGGGAAGAGTTAGCGGGAATGTTGGATGCTTATGATGAACTGGGGCCAAAACTGCAACCTATCGTCTCTCGGCGACCAGCGATCGCTCTTGGCATCCCTTATGATGGCAGAACACGCACAGCACCAATTAGTCCGGTAACAGCTTTACTACTCGCCGCAGTTGGACAACCAGCGATCATGCACGGTGGCGATCGCCTCCCAACCAAGTATGGATTACCCCTAATAGATATTTGGCAGGGTTTAGGAGTCGATTGGACTAAACTACCACTAGCAAAAACCCAGCAAGTGTTTGAGCAAACGGGAATTGGTTTTATTTATCTACCTCAGCATTTTCCCTTAACTAACAGGATTTGGGAGTACCGCGACCAACTCGGCAAACGTCCGCCTTTGGCGACAATGGAGCTAATTTGGTGTCCTTATGCCGGGGATGCTCATGTGATTGCTGGGTTTGTTCATCCGCCAACAGAAGGGATGTTTCAGACAGCTCTGGGACTGCGGGGAGTAACGAAATTTACATTAGTGAAAGGATTGGAAGGTAGTTGCGACTTACCGCGCGATCGCACTGCGATTATCAGCTTATCTTCATCCGTAGCATCCCAAGAGGTAGAACGATTGCACCTCGTACCGCGCGATTACGGCTTTACTACCAAGAACGTACCCCTTGGAACTACTGAAGAACTGGTGGCGGATATGCAGAAGGTTTTGGCAGGTGAACCAGGCGAACTCATGCAAACAGCTTTGTGGAATGGCGGATTTTACTTATGGCGGAGTGGTATTTGTCCAGATATGCCAAAGGGTTTAGCTAAGGCAGAAGAATTATTAACTAATGGTGTAGTCGCAGCTAAACTCCAAGAACTCAGCCAGTTAGTCAATTCGCTGTCAGCAGCATTTGTGCCAGTGTAAATAATTAAGTTAGAAACAGAGTGTCAATATACAGCAGTTTTCATTTGCATGAAGTACAAAACTACCGGTTTTGAGGCAAAAGGCAGGAGGTAGAAACTCTTTATATCTGATGCGTAAGTCCTGCATTTTGTACCTTACTTAAAAAGCAAACTGCTGTAACTCCTAATTAATTACGAATTACGAATTAAAAATTACGAATTATTTGGTCAGCGACTCCTCCAAAATAGATTTTTGTTGCAACCAATCCTGGCCCACTTGGATACTGATATCCGAGCCAAGGTTGCCAGTACTTTCCACACGCACTTCGCCAAATCCCAAAGTGTTGCGAATTGATTCGGCACTGTCACCATCTCCTTGTTGGGCGACAATGTGAGTCACATCTAAAGGTTCACCCCATGCCTTAGCTACATAGATGTTGCGATATCCAGATTTTTCTAAGGCTCTAATCAATGGTTGTAGGTTAGAGCGATCGCCACCTGTACTATCTTGAATTGCAACACGTAAAGAGCGCGGGTCAGTCGCAGTCGCCAGTTGTTCCTGTTCTGACTCCAAACCAAAGTGTTGAGTCATCAGTTTAGCAATAGCATTTTTGCTGGGCAACCAATAGCTAGCATCAAACTCGCCTTTCTCGCTAAAGCGACCTGGCAGCATTAACATTTGCATATTAGAGCGATTTGTCCGCACCCCAAAACCCATTAGCGCCACTAACTCTTCAACCGTCAAGTTGGTATCGATGTGGTCTTTCACGACATCAAGAACTTTAGGTAATTGAGCAACAGTAGCTGGATTGAGTGTTTGATCCATCAAAGCACGCATGACCATTTGCTGCCGCTGAATCCGACCAATATCACCGAGTTCGTCATGGCGAAAACGCAGTAATTGTAGTGTCTGTTCGCCGTTAAGATGCTGCTTACCCGCCTTCAAATTAATGTACAAATGCTGAGAATCATCTTGGTACTTCATATCTTTGGGGACGTAGACAGTTACCCCACCCAAAGCATCGATCAGCTTGGCAACTCCCAAAACGTTAATTCGGACATAGCGATCGATTCCCGCCCCACCTAAGAGATTACTGACGGTTCTGGCAGTCAAAGCTGGCCCACCTTCAAGATTGGCGGAATTAATTTTTTTCATCCCATACCCTTCTATTTCTGTACGGGTATCTCTGGGAATGGAGAGCATAATTATTTTTTTCGTCTCTGGATCGAATTTGACCAAGAGCATCACATCGGAAAGACCATCAAAGGAGTTTACCTGGGGCAGGTATTTGAGGTTTTTGGTTTCTTCGGGAGGGTTTTGGATATCCGGGGGAAGTACGCTCATCCCCATAACCAACAGATTCACTGGGCGAGTTAATTCTGAAAATCGCAGCCCACCTCCAGAAATGCGATCGCTATCAAATACCGCCTCATCCTTGGGACTTAGCTGGGCTTGTTGCAAAGGTGTACTGGTCAAAGACACTGCCAATAGCGCCCCCGCAGTTGCTGACACCATCGCAATCCCACTCATCCCTACCCAAAACCACAGCCAACGTCCTGATTTCGAGTTCTGGGAAATTTTCTTAATGGACTTTGAGGCTTTTCCCGACTGGTTTTCTTCCGCCGAACTTCTTTGAATGGTCACAGACTTCCTCACACTTACTCACTAATCAAATTCGGTAATTTTGCAGACTAGAAACATGCAGACAAATCAACCCATAATAGCTAACTCTTAATTATCAGTGCTAACTTTTTTAATGTAGTGTCAACCACAACACTTATAGCAGCATTTATCTTACTTTAGGGATAACTTGGAGATGTTTTACTGAAGTATGGCAATAATAAACTGGATTTGACTAGATATATGAATAAATCAATCATATTTTTTTAGGAAACTAGTAAAAATACTGAGAAATAACCGCCCTAAAAAATTAAGATAAATACTTGCCAAACACTCGTTCGGCTATTGTACTAAACCCTGGTAAACGGCCTGATTTGCCCTGCATTAGTCGCAAAATCAACCAGACACTCACTAAAAAGTAACCCGATGTTAGAAAGCTATTTAGGATAAATAGACGTAGCGGAAAAAAATCTGAAGTTGCTGCTCCGGTAGCTAATAAAAGATATCCCAACAGCCAAGTAAGTGCCAAAGTAATAGACAGACGACTAATTGCAAGTTGTTCCCGACTACCCTGGCCCCGATAGAGAGTCCACAAAGATGGAAAAAAGCCGACGATCGGAACTAAATATAAAAACAACTGTGTTTTGGGCAAGGGGTATTGGGCATTGAAAAGAGGCAGAGGGGCGGAGTGCGGGGGGTAGAGAGGATCTTCTCCCGTGCTCCCAGCTCCGTGCTCCCTGCTCCGTGCTCCCTGCTCCCCAGTCTCTTTGTGTTCAAAATTTTCCATTGGGGTTAGTCTAACTCCTAAACTAGAAGGATGAATGAGATTCATATAGTTAGAGATAATAAGCTGTAAAGAAAGATTTCATTTAGTTCTATCCCGCAATCAGCTCAAAATGCAGACACGCAAGCTACTCGACTGGTGGCAAACATTCACACCAATAGCGCGAATCGGGGCGATCGCGTTATTCGTTCCGCTGCTAGTTCTTAATGGTTGGGCACTTTCGGTATTTTTCAATTATTTCCATTCTCTCATAGTCATTTTAGTCGGAGCCTCAGTGCTAGCATTTCTGCTCAACTACCCCGTGAGCTGGATGGAGCATCATGGTGCAAGGCGAGAGCAAGTTGCTATTTTAGTATTTCTCTTGGCTTTATCGATTTTATTGGCGTTGGGTGTTACACTTTTTCCGCTGGCCCTTACCCAAGCTCAACAGTTGGTGGCTCGTTTGCCAGAGTTGATTGACTCTGGACGCTCTCAGCTAATGATATTAAACGAAAAAGCTGAGACTTTTGGCTTACCGATAAACCTTGATGCTCTGGTAGTGCAAATTAACGATCGCGTCAAAGGACAATTGCAAGCGATCGCTGGACAAGTTTTAAATCTGGCGGTAGTTACAGTTACTAGTCTGCTAGATATTCTCTTGACGATGGTTTTGACTTTCTACCTTTTACAGCATGGAGGTGAACTCTGGCAAAGTTTAGTAGAATGGTTACCCTCTAAATTTCGCGAGCCTTTTTCCAAAACAGTCCGCCTGAGCTTCCAAAATTTCTTCATCACCCAGTTGATTTTATCGACTTGCATGGCATCAGCCCTGATTCCTACCTTTTTGTGGCTGAAAGTGCCATTTGGGCTGCTATTTGGCCTAACTATTGGCCTCATGGCTCTCGTCCCCTTTGGCGGCTCTGTAGGCATCGCTCTGACTACATTATTGGTAGCGCTGCAAGATTTTTCAATGGGTGTGAGAGTGTTGATAGCAGCGGTGATTGTCCAACAAATTCTCGAAAACTTAATTGCCCCTAGAATTTTAGGCAGTTTTACGGGTTTAAATCCAGTTTGGATTTTAATTTCAGTCTTGACAGGGGCAAGAATTGGCGGACTGTTGGGCGTAATTGTGGCAGTACCCACAGCTGTTGTGATTAAGACTACTTTAAGTGCCCTGCGTCTTGGAAGCTTAACCAGCGAGACAGACGACAGCGCCACTGGAGAAATAACTGTACCCGTTGCAGCAAATGAATCTCCAAAAACTGGCGCTAACAACACTTTGAATATTTCTGAAGCGACATTACCTTAAGGAGGCAGAACCTTCTGCCTGCTCATTGTGGCTCAATGATTGAACCCATAAATAAAAGACTTCCCGTCTGATTATCCCTAATAGCACAGAAGAAGGGACGATCGACAATCATTCGGAATGGTTCTGGTTCATCTCTGAAAGATGTTGTTACTATTCCCACTGAAGTAGCCGCAGCCGCTTCGGTGCCTTCTTCGTTCACTTCCACAAAAGTTTTATGCTTAACTTCGCTAATGGCAAAATTTTTCCCCATGCCAGAAAAATTAGCTTTGTTGCTGAAAGCCTCTCCCATGCCTAAAGTTTTCAAGGCATCATTGAGTGTAATATCATATTCTGTTTTGAAGCGGGGTAGGCGAATAAACCCTTTTTGTTTCTTGAACTGAGTCATCCATTTTTCCCAGTTCTCAACATTCAAGTTTTGATAGAAGGCTTTGAGGTTAGAGTTTTGTTTGGGCAGGAAGATATAAAAACTGACTTTACCATCTTTACCGTAAGGTAAACTAACTGCCTGAAATTGTTTGCTTTCATAGTATCTATAGTCACCATCCTGTGACATCATTGGGTGTTGTTTTCGTCTGCCAGATGTGAAGTAAAAAGGGTATTGAGCGGTTTGACTTTTATCAAATTCGTTACTCCAATTCCCTTTAAAATATATGGCATTAATCAGAAATAACACTTGATCGGGTTTAATTGTTTCAACTATTTTAGCAATTTTACCCTTGGTATTTTCTTTGACCCAGTTATTGATAATACTAGGTGCGGCGGCATCTTTAAAGTTTAAATTGCTGACCTTAGCTTGATAGAAATCTTGGGTTCTCTTGAGAAAGTCTGGCGCAAAGCTAACATCTTGATTTGCCCAAAGTGAGTTAGCAATGCTTAGTTGCACTTTCGCATCCTGATTGTCTAAAAGCTGCTTTAATGCCGCCGCGTAAGAAGAGTTGATTTCTGCCAGATTCATTCCCTGTAATTCCAGGGTTTTTGCCATTGCTTGTTGAGTCGAGCCGCTAGCGCCGTTGTAGGTCATCGCTAACGCGATCGCAACACTCGAAGGTGAGATAAAAACATTCTTCTCAGCTCGATCGTTTTTCAGAACTTCTGAAAACAGTTTGAAGCCAAACTTATTGCTAGACTCAACGATTTTTGTATCAGTGTTGAGTGTTTTTTTTTGCAATGGAGTTTCTGGCTGAGGTAAACTAGATTGGGCAAGGGCACTTTTATTACTATCGACTTGAGAACACCCTAATACACTGAATAAAACAACACTTGCAGCTGCCAGAGCATAACGTCTGCCTAGACTAACACCATAACGTCTTTGCAGGAAATTTTCTTTCGCATCACTAAATTTCTGCCGATTCATTCTGATACCTCACTTGCCAAAGATTCCCGATTTTGTGCTTAGAATTGACGCAGATACTATGTCAATGATTAACTATTGCATTTGCTCCAATAGAAAATGGGACTGTTACAGAAACTGTAACAGCAAGTTAGTAGCTCAGAGCAATTCAACACAACTTGTGAGGTTGCTAATTCCTAATTGAGGCGGCTATATAGACGAGTTATGAAAAATCTCGGTTTTTAGGAATTTTTTTATTTATAAAAGTATTGTAAACTACTTAATCACAAAATAACCACCGCTTTTGGTTTTTAAAGATAAAATCACGCTTCTTTGTTGCACGAAATACAGAAATTTAATTGGGACGCATGGTTATACGCCCCCGCAGTGAACTGTGGTTCAAATAAATAAACGCTGTAAGTTGATACCGATAAAAATTGTTTGTTTCTATTTCAATTGCTCGGCACACTCCACCAAGCTAAACTATAAGGTTGAGTGGCTTCATTGAGCTTTTGACGAAACTGGACGCGGATTTTGTAATTGCCAGTAGCAGCAACGGGGCAGAAAATATGTTCTACACTATCGATTTGACTGATTGAAGAGCAAACAGCACCAGCATCTGAATTTTGAGCATCAGCTTTTACTAAGTATAGGTCGAGATTATTCAAGCCGCGATCGCGAAAATTTTCGCCCACATCATATTGCTGGTTTTTATTTTTATCGTTGAGTTCTACCAATCGATCCCAACTCAAGGTAACAGCAACAAAACTCCCCTGCTTTAATGGTTTTGCTAATATATAGTCAACAGATGCTCCAACATCGACTGTGCGATAATCCCAACCAATAGCCGGCACCGCAGCTGATGGCTGCCATTGGCCAGCACTAAATTGTTGATAAGCGCGAAATACATTCAAATGACCCGCTCCCATTTGGGCATCCAAGGGAATTTTGGGATCTTTGTAAGCATCAGAATCTAGCCAGTTTTGATTTTGTTTATCAATTAGCGCTCGGCTCATTCCCAACCGCAAGCCATCGCCGCTATCTTGAATTTTGTCTGCTGAATTCAGCAATACAGCTTTCATGACTTGATGATGCCGAGCATCGATACTCCAGTGGGGTTGTTTTGTCCGCATCTGTCTGTCAGCAAATTCCTGCAACAGAGCAACACTAGCCGTAACTTGAGGCGCTGCAAAACTCGTACCTGTAACTTTGTTCAATTTGCCATCTGGATTGAGCAAAGGAATATTATTTCCAGGAGCAACTAAACTGATAGCGGGACGCCCATCAAGATTAAATTCCTTGCCAGCTAGCCTTCCGCTCACTCCTTGGTTAGCACCCGCCAGATTAGCCACGTCTACTTTGTTAAAAACTCCTCCTCGGCGGGATGAAAAAGCCACGTTCATTCCGTTAAAATTATCTGTAGGAATAGGAATACCGCCCTTACCTTGGTTGCCTGCGATCGCATACAAAACATCATGAACGCGACTAGACCAGTCAACACATAAAGTTAGTAAAGCATTGCCGTCTAAAGTAGCCTCTGGTCTAGGATCGCGGCTCAGAGGTTCGCCAAAGCTAAAGTTAATGGCACGGACATCGCCACTATTTTGTAGTGCTATGTGCTGGGCCGATAAACACTCTTCTGGCTGACCCATGTTTTTAGTAGAACCTACCGCAGACGAATACAGTCGCGCTCCCGGAGCAACCCCCGGCAAAGCTTTATCTTGACTCACCATGACACCAGCGACATTGTAGGCGTGGGGGTCAACACCAGTATTTGATTTAGCTGGGCCATTGCGTAAGAATACTGCTGCTAAAGTTATAGCGTGATTTTTAGACACCGCCTTATCCCACCCAAACATTCCCGGCCGGCCAATTTCCACTTGACCAATAGCAATCTTCCGACCGATTAAATTATAAGGAGGTTGGTGTAGTTTCAGAGCGTCAATGCCATTAGTTCCTAGTGCAGATTCTAAAGCTGAAGCAATTACCGGTGCACTCAGACAAGAAGCACTTAATCCCCAAATAATCCAGGTTAGTTTTTTAGTCATTATTGATTAGTCATTAATCATTCAATTTTAAATTTTGAATTTGGGATTGAAGGAAAAATCTAAAATCCAAAATTAGCAGAGTTAGGAGCTATTATTCTCCCCGACTCCCCATCTGCCCAAAAAAGCCGGGATCAAAGTTATGAGTCTTGTTCAATGTTTTGTTACAATGCGTACAGACGAGGACGCTTAAAAACCCACTAGCCATGACCCAAAACCTATCTCAAAAGCCCATTGTAATTTCTCCATCTATCCTATCAGCCGATTTTAGTCGTCTGGGTGACGAAATTCGCGCCGTAGACGCAGCTGGAGCGGATTGGATTCATGTTGATGTCATGGACGGTCGTTTTGTACCTAATATTACGATAGGCCCTCTGATTGTGGAGGCGATTCGTCCGATTACGACCAAGCCACTGGATGTCCACTTGATGATTGTGGAGCCAGAAAAATATGTAGAGGGATTTGCTAAGGCGGGTGCTGATATTATCTCCGTACACTGCGAGCATAATGCTTCCCCACACCTGCACCGCACCTTGGGGCAAATTAAAGAGCTTGGTAAGAAAGCTGGAGTTGTACTTAATCCTGGTAGCCCTCTAGAGCTAATTGAATACGTTCTAGATTTGTGCGATTTAGTACTAATTATGAGCGTCAACCCTGGTTTTGGTGGTCAAAGCTTTATCCCTGGTGTATTACCCAAAATCCGCAAGCTGCGTCAAATGTGTGACGAACGCGGTCTTGACCCTTGGATTGAAGTGGATGGAGGACTGAAGGCAAATAATACCTGGCAGGTTTTGGAAGCGGGAGCCAATGCAGTTGTCGCCGGTTCAGCTGTATTTAATACTAAGGATTATGCTGAGGCTATTACATCAATTCGCAACAGCAAGCGTCCTACCCCAGAATTAGCCAAAGTTTAATTCATTTTTGGATTAACTGTACTCTACAAAAAATAAGGTGGGTAATTTGCCCACCTTATTTTTATTTACACATAAAAAAACTGGAAGCTATTCAAGTTTTGAACTTCCAGTAGTTGCTATATAAATTGAAAGTTTAGAAAGCAGAGATAATCCAGGTTGGGAGGACTAGGATTACAATAGTCGAAAGAGAAGCGTATGAGCTACTAGTTCTAACAGCCACAACAACGAATTCACCGAAACTTTTCTATTTCCGTTCCTGGTATTGGTGTTAAGCGTTTGCTTTATTAACTAAAGCAACACCAACCACAGGATAAAAAGTTTTATAAGCATCACTCGCACCGTCTGCAGTCGGTGAAAGCTGTGTAAAATTTGGATTGGGAGAAGCTACCGCTCCAAATTCTCTTTGCTCAGACTTCCTCGAAAATAGAACCACCAGTAGCAACGGTTTTATCATTGGTCTTGGTGTAGGAGTTATTTACTCCATGAAATGCTGACTACTTTTGTAATCAGTTTGATTTATTTCATAGTCAGAACTAATCATCGATCTTATTTTTTAAAATTAACTTGCTTGCCGCCAATCACCTCTATTTAGTTTTAAGTTGTAGTTCTTATTAGTTTACCAATCTCATCAGTATATATTTGCCATTTTGGCAGATTTTTGAAAAAAATATTAAATTAATCAATGTTATATAAAACCTGCCATGCTAGAAATTTTAAATTAGCATAGCAGGCTCTCAGACACTCAATTAAGTCTAGCCCAGAATCTATTGATTCCAAATAGTTTTTAATTGAATCCACAGTTTTGCAAGGAAATATCTTGAGTTTTTTCTGTTTTTTGCTTTCCAGCTACTTCCAGATAAGCTAGGTCTTTAATTTTGCTTAAGCAGCTTGATGATACATTACTTTCAGATATTGAATCATTAGCATGTTTCAGCATTTTTAGATTTTCACTTTGCTGTTGGTTTGTTCTACTGGCTTTAGAGTTTTCTTTTAGCAATCGATTGTAAGTACGATATGGGATGTAATGGAGAGGATTATAACCAGCACATCGCAGCATTAAAACACATGCCCAAGAATACTTTCCAGCAAGAATTGCTTCAACTACTTTGTCAAATTGTTGAGCCTTTACTGTCTTATCTAAGTTACTACTAATGCCAGCAATGTCTTGATTCATCATAGTTTTAAGTTATCTGGGATGAAGTAAACTAGTTCAGTTTCTGCGATTGTTGGTGTTTCAATTGAAATTTACAAACTGCACTAGCCTTTTTGCAGCTGTTTAATTGCTTGTGGGCAATATTATTAATGGGAGTGAAAGTGAAATTTTTACCTTTTGTCTTGCCATATGACTGGTAGGACAAAAGTCTCATGTGGCTATTGGTAGATACAATTTTGTCCTCTTAAACTTTTCAACTCCTACATTCAATAAATTTTATCTGTTTATCTGCTTGTATTTCTTACTACTGTTGAATTAAGCATTTTCCGGGAATTTTGCAGATTTTTTTGGATAGAAGAGAAAATTTATTTATCTTTGGGCGTTAACAACGCTATTCGTATTTATACTATTTTTTGTCACTTATGTCATCTACTAAATTAGTAGATTGATAAGTAAAATTTACTGAATATATTTCGATACGTACTTGCGGATTGTGCAACTTTGAATTTTGTCCTAGTTACGGATTTGTGAGGGGTCTAACCCCTCACACAATATCAATTTAAACACTTTATTATTGTCGAGTATCTAAAAAAGATTACCATTAACTATGAGGTAAAGCAACTTAGAAAAATAGTAATATATAGAGGCTTGAAAAGCCCGATCGGTCATAGGTAGTGAAAATATTTTCAATTAGATAATGTTATTTATTAGCCTTGGATGCCTTGATTCACCAAGACTACAGCTTTAGCTTATCTAAATGAAAAAGCTGTAAACTGCTCATGAATATTTCACGATCGCCAGCCAGGAATCACAAATAGCCTAGTTTGAAAAGAGAATTAGTGGCTAGCAGTAATATATATAATTTTAATGATCGTCAACTGAGTTAAGCAAAAGACCCGTAACGGGATGTTTGCAACAAAAATATGTAGCAGGCTAAACCTGTATAAAAAGTTTAGATAATTAATTAATACAAAAACAGTTAATTAACAGAGAATGTTGCTAAGTTGATTCAGCAACAATTTGTATGTATATTAATATCTAACAGATTTCTACAGGTGAGATTACAGATGCCGTTGTCGTTGGGCTAAGTAGTAATAAAAACTATCAATTGCTATGAGTTATTGATTGGTGTCTTGCTTAACGAGGATACCTCGGTATAGAACAAGGATATAGCCGGATGGTGAAGGTAGTACCATCTCGATTAATTAGGGTTAAGTTCTGTTGAAATTGGCAACTAGTTGTTTCATCCCAAATCAGAATTGCTGGATTCTTAATCAGTGCGCGATCGATTGTTATAAACTAATATTTCGACCTATATAGCGACATCTACCCACGCATCACCAATATTTTCCAGATTAGGTATACGTTGTAACCACTGTCTGAGGTAAGAAATGTTAATCTCAGCGAGAAAACACGCACTTGCTGCGATCGCCCGATATGCTAAAAGTTTGCTTAACTGATAGCAACTGAGTTGAAGCTTCTCGTCCAATAGTTGCGTTAAACCCAAGTAGTCGCACTCGACCCTAGCAAACTAAGTACGCAAGATTGTTATTGTCTTCAGCTTCCCCATCTATACCGTAGATAGTTATGTCGTCGCCTAGTTGAAACTTGCAGCGAACCCAAACTTGGCTAAATTCCAATTTTAGGTTAGTATCTCCTACAACTATCTTCAAATTTTTGAGGATAGGCATTTTTAGAATGGGAGACTGCTGGTTACTTGTATATTTAACATCTCCCTGAACTCTTAATAACAAAGAGGAGTTCATGATTTCATTTTGGTTTTTTGGGAAATATTAGCAAGACTTATGCCTAAAGCTAGTAAGATTTGCATTTTTTGAAAGAGTAGTCTTGAATTCTCAATCCTTCAACTCTTACGATTACTGAAATTTTCCTTCACTTCCGGAAATACTCGGAAAATAAAATCACAAATCTAGACTCTGCTTTCTCAGATGAAGACAGGCTAAATTTGACAACGCACATTGTATATGTGGAATACGATCGTTTGTAAGGGTACACAGCTATGCACCCCTACGTGTGTTGCATCAAAACAAGAACCGCTTTGATGCTAATCAATTAATAACTAAGTAAATTCCCCAAATCGCCATTGCCCGTAAGTAAGTGCTAGCGCGGAAAGTACCAGCTGCGGTGATAGCTTCTGGTGTGCGAAATTGTAGACCATTGTCATAAATTTGCTGCACAACAGCTTGCGTCAACCTAAACGCTTCATCCTTCATTCCCATTTGCACAAGAAAAGCCGCCAGCCCAAAGTTTATTCCCGTCCAGACTTCCAGGGGATGAGTAGCTTTGGGGTTTTCTGGCGAACCATCAGGACGAACACCATTAGCCGCACCAAACTCACCATTGCAAAATTTTAAAAAGCAAGCATCATAAACAGTTTTCAGAGCACTCAGAGCGCGATCGCTCGGTACAATATCAGGTAAGTCCAGCAGACGAGCATAAAACTGTCCGCACAATTGATCTGCCATTACCACATCGGAACCGCTTTCACTATCCAGGCGGTAATATTGCCCATTCCAGAGTTTTTCTTGGTAAATAGGCAGAGATTGTTGTAACCAGGTTTCATAAGTGGATTTTTGCACCGCCAACTCTTCTGTGTTACCCATCTGGTAAGTTAATAAAATATCGCTGATTGCGATCGCAGCCTCCAACGCCGCTAACCACAACCCACCACAATAGGCGCTGACACCCTGCAACCGCCAATCATCAAAAGTTTGATCGGGTGCGCCGGAATTTTCCGGAATTCCATCGCCATCAAGGTCAAAAGTTTTCAGGTAGTCGAGAGTTTGAGCGATCGCATTCCAACAATCTGCTAAGAATTCTACATCGTCAGCACCCGTAAGCAGAAAATCACGGTATACTTGCAAGACAAAATCACTACCTAAATCTTTCCACAAGTTGCAGTCTTGATAGCTGGTGTAGTTGGTTTTCTCCCAGACATGTTCGTTCGGTGCGCCTAAATCGTGGGGTGTTGCGCCAGCGACTTTGCGAACTGCAATCGGGCTTTCTGCCTTAATTGTCATGTAATAGCCAATTATTCGGGGAGTATCATCACCTTGAGGAATCGCCCGTGCGAATGCCCGCATCACCGACTTTTCCAGTTCTGGAAACAGCATCAGTAGGGCAAAAGAGCCATACAGCCGCACATCGAGACTTTCATACCAACGGTAATCTAAGCACTCCAGCACCGCAAACTGACCGATGGGGTCAAGTTCTGATGCTGCACTCCAAAGAGTACCACCGCTGGTGAGATCGTAAAGCTCATTAAATAGAGCCATCTTAAACCAGTTGGGTAAATCTTCCCGGTCGAGAATCGGTTTTTGCCAACTTTGAATTTGCGATCGCCAGGTTTGGTATTCTTGTAGGGCAGTAGATGCGATCGCCCAAGCATTGTTGCCGCTTTTACCAAAGAAGTCTGAATATCTCCGGTAGTAGTTAACTCCAGCAGCAAATTCTGTAATTGGCAAATCCCAAGCGACGACAAAGGGGATTTCGAGAGTTTCGCCTGGTTGGAGAGTAAAACGAAGTGCCATCGCAGCCCCTAATTGTGTACTCTCTGTTGCTGGAGTCGTATCAAGATAATTAGGCAAAGAACCATCCTTAGCAAAGCTTTGCCACACCTCCTCACCCGTTCCTTCAGGATTCCATCGGCTGTGGTGAAATACTTCCACCTGGGGATGCTTCACCGTCGCAATACACCAAGTTCCATCACCTTCCTGCAAAGGTCGATCGCTACCAACCCGACCGAAAATACAGCCAAACTGTTGTGTATTTTCAACTATCTGGTTATAGTTTCCTTGACTTTCGCCCCAGCGTGGTTGGTATTCGTAAACCGGACTACCATCATCGCGCACCTGAACTTGAGGAGATTTGAGGGCGTTTGTAAACCAGCCCACCATATTTTGCCAAGTCAGCATGATGCCCAGAGTAATAGGTGCATCTGTGGAGTTATGAGCATTCCAGAGGAATACCGCCACAGGGTAGCTAGTTTCTTGGTAATTACCTGCCCAAATTGGGGAAAACTGCTCGCAAGTCAATTGTGCTTGAAATACATTTTCATATACAAACCAGCTACGCGGGTATAACGCGTGATAATTGCCCGTCTCCTCTGTACTGGTAAGTGTCGGATACCACTGCCAAGCCTTGAGAGTGCCATTATCGGGCGCTTGCGTACACAACGCGTAGGTTTGTGAAGATACACCATTAGACTCAAAGACACTGAATTGACAGGCAGGGACGTTTTTGAAGGTATGCTCGCCACCGTCAATGTGCCACAGGTTAAAATCTCCCCGTGAAGAACGACCGATGCAACCTGCACCAAAGCCGCCTAAAGGCATACCATGCCAAGGGCCATCATCAATATTGCTTGCGTACCGGACGGTATAAGGTTTGTCCCAGCCTAAACCGATGGGACGGTTCCAAGTACAAGAGGGAATTGTCTCTGAAAGTTGATTTGTCATCGCCTAATGTTACAGCGTACAGTTACGTCAATGAAGACTAGCGCGATGTGTGATTTTTCTCAAGTCGTTTGTCTGTAACTATTAGCAGCCCAGGAAGTGGAAAAAATATACAGCAGTTTTATTTTGTATGAAGTGCAAAGTTACGGGCTTTGAGGAAAGATAGGGCAGCGGTAGCGAGTCCGCGTTCGCTTTTAGCGTCTCGTAGAGAGGGTCGGCAGGAGTTAGAAACTGTTTATGTCTGATTTTAATTCCTGCATTTCGTATCTTACTTACTTGCAAACTGCTGTATATAGTAATCCTATTTGAGTTTTGAAAATTCAAGTTTATTGAAAGTTTACCAAATAAAGTTTTAGTTACAAGTATACTTAGCAAATCTTAAGTGGCATTACTTCATTAAAGTTTAATTTATTTATTTATTATACTTGACTTTCGATAAAGTATTGATGAACATAACATCCAATACAGTGTTATCACTTAAAATATCCCAATAGCTTTTAACTGTTATTGTTTTGATTCTACAGATGGCGAGGATATAACTTTCTTAATTATGGGAAGTGAGGCGCGATCGCTTACCTTGAGAACTCGGTACTTCAAACTCCAAACAGTAATATTCAATATCCAAGTGTGAATCATAGTGAATAAAAAGCAAATGCTTACCCCTTGAATTCAAAACTTCACGTTCAAAAGGTGAATTTTGGTAAGCAAAAGGCAGTAGTTAAGTAATTACTAGTAGAAAAAGAGGTATAGAGATTGTCCCATTCTTTAAGATTTTACTAAGGCTTTACTAAGACTTTAATATTGCGCTAATCCGCCTGCTACTTAGCTGATACTTGAATTTTAAATCTATAAATTTTAAATATAATGTGTAAATTACGAGGAAAATTGGGTATTTTAGAATACAGAGGCAATTTTCCCATAGTTTTAACAAAACAAGATGACACAATACGCCCTTGTCGTTGAAATTGCTCAGTATGACAACAGTTTAGGCAGCCCGACTAAACCTATTAATGATACAGAGGCTGTGGCTAGCACAGAAAAATTTTTGCTAGTGGTAGATCGGTTTGAGGAAGTATTTACAGTTCGTGTAGATAAAGAAGAACGCCAGAGATTTAATGAACTACTAACTCAGGTAGTAGAGATTCATGATTCGCGGTTAGCAATTGTAATTACTATGCGAACGGATTTACTTGAATCCTATTTAGATAATCCCTCTCTGACTCACCTGATTCAAACCCAAGCAGTTTTGATGCCACCTTTAACTGGAGTTGATTTAAAGGAGACAATCACCGAACCTGCCAAGCTTCAGGATCGTAGTGTTGAAGAAGCACGAATATTAAAAATTATCCAAAATCTTAAACAAGAACCAGGACGTTTGCCATTGTTAGAGTTTGCCTTAACTAAACTCTGGAAGAAACGCAAGCAAAAGAAACATCAACTGACTTTAGAAGAGTATGAGAAGTTGGGAGGATTAACTGGGGCGTTGAATCTCCATGCAGAAAATGTTTATCACTACCAAGATTATGAGAAAGAATCCCCAACCCAAGAACGCAGTCAGCAAGAAAAAGAATGGATTAAGCAGATTTTTCTGCGGTTAGTGCGAACAGGAGAGGGAGAAAAGGATACTCGACAGCGCCAACTAAAAGCCACACTATTAAATATTGCAGGTGACGATGCCAATCAACAGCAACAACTTAGTGAGTTGCTAGATGGTGAAGCGGGATTGGTTAAGGGACGTTTATTAGTGACTGGGAAAGATGAAAAAGGAGAAACCTGGATTGATTTAGCCCATGAAGCTTTAATTGAAAGTTGGCAGCAGTTTGCCCAGTGGCGACAACAAGACCGAGACTTGCGGCCGTTGAGTGATACTCGGCGGGAATGGTTAAATGAAAGACCGGATGACAAATATTTAATGCAAAAGGAATTGCTGGCAGAAGTCAAGGATAGCTGGCAAGAATTACAATCACCCCAACAAGATGAGAATTTTTCCCAGCCCAGAGATGCTGATGAAAAAGACCGCATTGCCAAGCTAGAAAGGGCGCTTACTGAATCTCAGTTGCGAGAGAAAGCGGCTAGAGTAGAGAATTTATTGCCCTTCCAACCCCTAGATAGCCTAGTTTTGGCAATTCAAGCTATGGGTGAGAATCAAGAGAAACTACCCCAGCAGATTCTTGCACCAGTTCAGAACAGTTTGAATCGGGTGGTGAATAAAGCAAGAGTCTCTATTCCCTTCCGTGGTCATAAGGATAATGTCAATTCTGTCGCCATCAGCGGTGATGGACAGACGATTGTCAGTGGCGGTGCTGACGGCACGGTGCGGTTGTGGAACCACCAAGGTCTTCCCTTGATTGAACCATTGCGTGGTCATGAGGATGATGTCAATTCTGTCGCCATCAGCGCCGATGGACAGACGATTGTTAGTGGCGGTGCTGACGGCACGGTGCGGTTGTGGAACCGCCAAGGTCTTCCCTTGATTGAACCATTGCGTGGTCATAAGGATGATGTCAATTCTGTCGCCATCAGTGCCGATGGGCAGACGATTGTTAGTGGCGGTGCTGACGGCACGATGCGGTTGTGGAACCGCCAAGGTCTTCCCTTAGCTGAACCATTGCGCGGTCATGAGGATTATGTCAATTCTGTCGCCATCAGTGCCGATGGGCAGACAATTGTTAGTGGTAGTGTTGACGGCACGGTGCGGTTGTGGAACCGCCAAGGTCTTCCTTTAGCTAAACCATTGCACGGTCATAAGGATGATGTCTCTTCTGTCGCCATCAGCGGCGATGGGCAGACGATTGTTAGTGGCGGTGTTGATGGCACAGTGAGGTTGTGGAACCTGCAAGGTCTTTCCTTAACTGAACCATTGCGCGGTCATGAGGGTTTGGTCTATTCTGTCGCCATCAGCGCTGATGGGGAGACGATTGTCAGTGGCAGTGTTGACGGCACAGTGCGGTTGTGGAACCGTCAGGGTCTTTCCTTAACTGAACCATTGCGCGGTCATGAGGGTTTGGTCTATTCTGTCGCCATCAACGCTGATGGGCAGACGATTGTTAGTGGCGGTGATGGCGGCACAGTGCGGTTGTGGAATCGCCAGGGTCTTCCCTTGGCTGAACCATTGCGCGGTCATGAGGGTAATATTAGGTCTGTCGCCATCAGCGGCGATGGGCAGACGATTGCCAGTGGCGGTACTGACGGCACGGTGCGGTTGTGGAACCTGCAAGGTCTTCCTTTAGTTGAACCATTACGCGGCCATGAGGGTTGGGTCTATTCTGTCGCCATCAGCGGCGATGGGCAGACGATTGCCAGTGGCGGTACTGACGGCACGGTGCGGTTGTGGAACCTGCAAGGTCTTCCCTTGGCTGAACTATTGCGTGGCCATGAGGGTTGGGTCTATTCTGTCGCCATCAGCGGCGATGGGCAGACGATTGTCAGTGGCGGTAGTGACGGCACGGTGCGGTTGTGGAACCGCCAAGGTCTTCCCTTAGCTGAACCATTGCGCGGTCATGAGGGTTGGGTCTATTCTGTCGCCATCAGCGTCGATGGGCAGACGATTGTTAGTGGCGGTGATGACGGCACGGTGCGGTTGTGGAATCTGCAAGGTCTTTCCTTAGCTGAACCATTCCGCGGTCATGAGGGTTTTGTCAATTCTGTCGCCATTAGCGGCGATGGGCAGACGATTGTTAGTGGCGGTACTGATGGCACGGTGCGGTTGTGGAACCGCCAAGGTCTTCCCTTGGCTGAACCATTGCGCGGTCATAAGGGTTGGGTCTATTCTGTCGCCTTTGCCTTGCAACGTGATGCGAACAGCGCCGATGGGGAGACGATTGTCAGTAGCGGTGATGACGGCACAGTGCGGTTGTGGAACCTGCAAGGTCTTCCCTTAGCTGAACCATTGCGTGGTCATGAGGGTTGGGTCTATTCTGTCGCCATCAGCGGTGATGGGCAGACGATTGTTAGTGGCGGTGAAGATGGCACGGTGCGGTTGTGGCGCGGTGACTGGCGTGCATGGTTGCAAGTCTGTTGTGACAGGTTACGTTACCATCCTGTCTTCACCAATCCGCAAACAGAGGAAGCAAAAGCCGCCTGCGAAACCTGCCATAAATATGTTTGGAGTAAAGTACGCGGGTAAGGAAGGGCACGGCATTGCCGTGCCTCTACTAAGGGCTTTACTCGACTCAATTGCAAGTCACCATTTAGGCTCAGAACTCCAGCTTTTAGCTTCAAAACTTGGAAGTTCATGCTCAAAACTCGGAACTTCGTTTTCAGAAGTGCAACATCTGAAATCCAAAAGTAGGTTATGGTGAGTGAAAGGCGATCGCTTACCCTTTGAACTCCAACATTCGAGATTGAAGGGTCAATGATGATGAATCATGATGATGAATCAAAGGCGATCGCTTCCATAATTATTAGCATAATTGTGGCGATCGCTTTGAATCAACCACTAGGCCTGATTTCTACAGAAATGGTTTTTCGTGGTTCGTACCATTTTTTCAATCCTTTTCTCCGTGGTGATGGTTGTAACACTGTTCCCTATCTTGTTGAACGTCAAAAGCTGTTTGGATTAGTCAAAACCACGCATAAGCGCTATCGGCACATTGACGCTTACACAAAACATATTTGGGCTTTATCTTCTTAAGTTGACACCAATGAGCATTGCCGTGTCCCGACGATAAATCTATATGTATTAGGGTTTGTGTGAAATGGTATAACGGCAACCCACTGCTTTGGTATTTTTACCCTAAAGAGAGAAGATTTCCAAATCGAGACAAAGTAGAATTAAAGATAAATATCACAAGCTGTTTATGCAATGGGCTAATTTTCTAGCCAAAGAAGCTGCTATTAATGGCTTATCTCTAGAGCAAACAGCAGCTTTTGCAAAGTATTTTAATACAGAAAACTTAGGTAAAAATGAAGCTAAACTTGCCAGCGAATTAAACGTTGATATTGCTGTTTTTAGGAAGTGGATGGATGAGGTATATGACAAGTTCGCCCAGAATTATCCTGAGTTAAGTATTTCCAACACTCCGGGCAAATTAGAAAAGTTACAAGCTTACCTGAGCGCGAAATATAATAGCGAATTGGATGTCCTCAAACCATTGGCAGCAATGAAATTCTTAAAATTGCTGGTGGTTCGAGAACGACTGCAAAAAGAACCTTGGGTTGCAAGAAGAATTTGTAAATTTTTGGGATATTTACCTTTGGCGTTAGAGTTAGTGGGGCAATATCTAGATAAAATTCCAGATTTGTCTCTGGAAACACTACTGAAGCAGCTAGAGAAAAAGCGAGTGGAACACGAACCAGTAGTCAATGCTAACTCATTGATGCCTTATGAATACGGTGTAACTGAAGCTTTTGAATTGAGTTGGGAACAGCTGGATGAGAATGCACAAAACTTTGGCTGTCTGCTAAGTTTGTGTGCCTTAGCTGACATTCCTTTATCTGTTGAGACAAGAGAAGATTATAAAAAACAACAACTCGATAAGAAAGCTATAGCCGATTTACTGGAATTGCATTTACTACAACAGAAAAATAAAGGAATTTATCGTCTAAATCCACTGATTCGGCAACTTTTCCAAATGAAGTTGGAAAAGTCAAGTGAGGCGGATGAAGCAAAAACTAAATTTGCAGCAATGATGTTAGAGGTAGCAAAGCTAATTCCGCAACAGCCTAACCCTGAAGAAATTCTCAATCTCACTCCACATATCCCGCATATTACAGAAGTTGCAACCCACCTATCCCAATATCTGGGCGATGAAAATCTAATCGCTCTGTTTACCAAATTAGCTTGGTTTTATCAAGGTCAAGGACTTTATCAGCAAGCAGAACCTTGGTTACAAAAGTGTGTAGAATTGACTCAAAATCGTCTTGGTTTGGAACATACCGATGTCGCTGCTAGTCTGAACAATTTGGCATTACTGTACGAATCTACAGGACGCTACAGCGAAGCCGAACCCTTACTTAAGCAAGCTTTAGAACTTAAAAAACGTTTGCTGGGAAGCAACCATCTTGATGTCGCCACTAGCCTGAACAATTTAGCAGGACTCTACAAATCTACAGGACGCTACAGCGAAGCCAAAGCGCTGTATAAGCAAGCTTTAGAACTGAGAAAACGCCTGCTGGGAGGCAACCATCTCGATGTCGCCACTAGCCTAAACAATTTAGCATTACTGTACGAATCTACAGGACGCTACAGCGAAGCCGAACCCTTATTTCAGCAAGCTTTAAAACTGAGACAACGCCTGCTGGGAGAAGAACATACCGATGTCGCCACTAGCCTGAGCTATCTCGCATTACTGTACGAATCTACAGGACGCTATAATAAAGCCGAACCTTTGTATCACCAAGCTTTAAAACTGTGGAAACGCTTAGTGGGAGAAGAACATCCCCATGTCGCCACTAGCTTGAACAATTTAGCAGCATTGTACTGTTATACAGGACGCTACAGCGAAGCCGAACCTTTGCTTAAGCAAGCTTTAGAACTGAGAAAACGCCTGTTGGGAGGGGAACATACCGATGTTGCCACTAGCCTGAACAATTTAGCACAACTATACGAATCTACAGGACGCTACAGCGAAGCCGAACCCTTGTATAAGCAAGCTTTGGAATTGAGTAAACGCCTGCTGGGAGACAACCATCCCGATGTCGCCATTAGCCTGAACAATCTAGCAGCACTCTACCGTTATACAAGACGCTACAGGAAAGCCAAACCCTTATTTGAGCAAGCTTTGACAATTTGTGAACGGACTTTAGGTGCAAGTCATCCGACTACTGTGACGGTTCGGGCAAATTATGCCAGCTTTTTAAGAGAAGCATATCACTAGCGATCGCCTCTGGCACGCTACGCGATCGCTGCGCCTAATTTGTAATTCGTAATTAGTTAAAATAATATTCCCCCTCTCCATCACAGAAGAAGGGGTTAGATTCTACTTACATCCTAAAGATTTGCGAGTATCCACACCAGTTTTAGAATTCACACCACTTGCCTTAACACAAAGCTTTTTCACTTGTATCCCATCTAAAATTGCATTCGTAAAATCAGCACCTGTGACATTTACATCATCAAAAATGGAACGCAGCATCATTGCATCGGTCAACACAGCATCGCTTAAATCAGCATCCTTGAACTTTGTTAGATAGGCTATGCCTTCGCTAAAATCAGCACCATGCAGATTTACTCCCTCCAATAAGGTACCGTTAAACACACCGCCACGTAAGTCAGCATTGCTAAAATTAGCATTCTCTAATTTGAGATTGGTAAACTCACTGCCAATTAAACTTTGACCAGAGTAATCCTTGCCCTTAAGTTCATCATTACCCACAGAACGAGTAATACTGGAAGAACTTGCAGCTTGTGCCGATAGGGGAAAGAAAAAAAGAACCATAGCTAAAACAAAGCTAGCTAAAAGTCGCCAATATTTCATAATCTCTTCTTAATAAATCTCAACACTTCCACCATTAACTATTAAACCTCACAGAAGAGGACAAGGCAGACAAAGAAAATAACTATGCCCAATACCTAATGCTCCAGTTTGATCTACAAGACTGTCAAACCAGAAAGCATCTCGTAGGATGATAGATGTTGAGGTGCGATCGCAAAATTACCTGTGGCTAATCAAGAAGACAACGCCCAATCTCTGGCGCGAACCCCTTTATATCAATTGGGTATAAAACTCAGAGCACGCTTTACCAGCTTTGGGGGCTGGGAAATGCCTGTGCAATTTAGTGGCATTAGCCGCGAACACGAGGCTGTAAGAAATACAGCCGGAATGTTCGATATTTCCCATATGGGCAAATTTACCCTTCAAGGTAAAAACCTGATTTCCCAACTCCAGCCTCTTGTGCCTTCAGACTTGAGTCGTTTGCAAACCGGTCAAGCACAATACACCGTATTGTTAAATCCCCAAGCCGGAATTATTGACGACATCATTGTCTATTATCAAGGTAAAGACGCCACTGGGACACAGCGAGCATTCATCATAGTCAATGCGGCAACCTCCAGTAAAGATAAAGCATGGTTATTGCAACACCTTGACTTGGATAAAGTCCAATTCCAAGACCTTTCACCAGAAAAAGCCTTAATCGCCGTGCAAGGGCCAAAAGCGATTAAATATCTTCAGCCCCTAGTGCAAGAAGACTTACAACCAATCAAAGCCTTCGGACATTTGGAAGCAACCTTACTAGGTAAACCTGCCTTCCTAGCCCGCACAGGTTACACGGGGGAAGATGGCTTTGAGGTGATGGTAGATCCGGATGTGGGAGTAGAATTGTGGCAAAGTCTCCATAATGCTGGCGTTATCCCCTGTGGACTCGGTGCGAGAGACACTCTGCGGCTAGAAGCGGCGATGGCACTTTACGGGCAAGATATTGATGACACCACCACACCCTTAGAAGCCGGTTTGGGGTGGCTAGTTCACTTAGATACCAAAGGCGATTTTATTGGCCGGGAGGTTTTGGCAGAGCAAAAAGCCGCTGGAGTGCAGCGTCGATTGGTCGGTTTACAAACCCAAGGACGCAACATTGCCCGTCACGGTTACCAAGTGTTATCCGCAGGGAAAGTTGTGGGAGAAGTTACCAGTGGCACCCTGTCGCCCACACTTGGTTATCCTGTTGCCTTAGCCTACGTTCCCACCCAGCTAGCAACTGTTGGTCAGCAGCTAGAAGTCGAAATTCGCGGCAAAGCTTATCCAGCAGTTGTAGTTAAACGTCCCTTTTATCGGTCAAAAAATCGTGTTGTCAACTGATAAGCGCCGGGGTTTTTGAGGAATAATGTGTTGTGAGTTAGTCAATCTACAGTAAGGTTCATTACCAGATATGGCTTGGATGACTGTTAGGGCAATAATTTTTTTGATAAGGGAGAGGAAGTGATATGTCTTTTGAATATCCTCAAGATTTCAGATACCTGGATTCTCATGAATATGTGCGAATAGATGGTGAAATTGCCACCATTGGCATTACTGAATTTGCTGTACATGAATTGGGTGATATCGTCTTTTTGGAACTACCAGAAATTGGCGATGCTCTTACCAGGGGAGAAAACTTTGGCACAATTGAATCAGTGAAAGCCGTTGAGGAACTGAATTCACCAGTAACAGGCACCGTTATAGAACGGAATGAAGCCTTAATTAGTTCTCCCGAAGAAGTGTCAGAAGACCCCTACGGGGAAGGGTGGTTTTTGAAAGTGCGCGTCAATGACCCTGGCGAAGTTGAGGATGCCTTGACAGCTGATGAGTATCGCGCCCAAGTAGAAGGGGAGTAGGAGTGGGGGACAAGGGGGATAAGGTAAAATTTTCTCTCTTGGCTTCCCTATCTCCCACTCCACCAGAGTATAAGTCATGAAATTTAGATGAATTGAAAAGTTACACCTACTTCTCATGAGTATTTATTGCAAAATATTAAATAGTACCATCTGGAGAGTAATTTGTGGTATTAAACGCCCCTATTCTCAAGTCTAATGAGCAGCAAGTGCTGGACGAAAAAAGTCAAAAGTTAAGTAGTTTTGCGCCAAGGCACATTGGCCCTAACTCCGACGACATCCAGCAAATGCTTAAGGTTCTGGGGTTTCCCAGCCTGGATGCCCTAATCGACCAAACAGTTCCACAAGCAATTCGGCTGAAGCAACCGCTAAAGTTACCAGAAGGAGAAAGTGAGTATGCATCACTGGCGTTGTTAAAAAAAATTGCTGCCAAAAATCAGGTTTTCCGCTCATACATTGGCATGGGATATTACGACAGTATTACCCCACCTGTGGTTGGGCGTAACATCCTAGAAAACCCCGGTTGGTATACTGCCTATACTCCTTATCAGCCAGAAATAGCTCAAGGGCGATTGGAAGCGCTGCTGAATTTCCAAACTTTGATTATCGACTTAACAGGTTTGGAAATCGCCAATGCCTCGTTACTCGATGAAGCCACAGCCGTAGCGGAAGCAATGAGCCTAAGCTATGGTGTTTGTAAAAATCAGGCAAATGCCTATTTCGTCTCTGGTAACTGCCATCCCCAAACTATCGATGTGTTGCAAACACGCGCTAAACCATTAGGGATTAAGATTATTGTCGGCGATCATCAAACATTTGATTTTGAACAAGCAATTTTTGGGGCTGTTCTGCAATACCCTGCAAGTGATGGCACCATTTACGACTACCGCGCTTTTATAGAAAAAGCCCATGCTAAGGGTGCATTGGTAACGGTAGCAGCAGATCCTTTAAGTTTAACTTTGCTGACCCCTCCTGGGGAATTTGGCGCTGATATTGCTGTTGGTAGCACTCAACGGTTTGGTATTCCGTTGGGGTTTGGGGGGCCTCATGCGGCATACTTTGCTACGAAGGAAGAGTATAAACGGCTGGTTCCAGGGCGAATTGTGGGAGTGTCAAAGGATGCTCAAGGTAGGCCAGCATTGCGTCTTGCCTTGCAAACCCGCGAACAGCACATCCGCCGCGAAAAGGCTACTAGTAATATCTGTACTGCACAGGTGCTACTGGCGGTAATGGCGAGTATGTATGCTGTCTATCATGGCCCTGCTGGACTGAAGCAAATTGCTGAAAATATCCACCAGTTAACTTTAATGTTGGCAGCAGGACTAAAACATCTGGGTTACAAAATTAGTTCTGAAGATTTCTTTGATACACTGCGAGTGGAGTTGGGAGCACGCAGCCTAGAAGTAATTCTCGAAGCTTGTCAAACACGGAATATTAACCTGCGGATTTTTGATGACACTGCCGTTGGTATCTCTCTAGATGAAACAACTACAGTAGATGATTTGGTAGAGCTTTTGGAGATTTTTGCCGCGCCTGATAGTGTGTTTTTCGGTTTTAAAGAAATTGGAGACTTAATTGCAGCACAGCGCAAATCACCTCTACAAAACTCAAGCCTTACCCGTACCAGCACTTATCTCACCCACCCAGTTTTTAACCGCTATCACTCAGAAACTGAATTGCTGCGCTATCTGCACAAGCTAGAAAGCAAGGATTTGTCGCTAACGACATCAATGATTCCCTTGGGTTCTTGCACAATGAAGTTGAATGCGACATCTGAGATGATTCCGGTAACTTGGGAGGAATTTGGCAAGATTCACCCGTTTGCCCCCGCATCCCAAACTCAGGGTTACCAAAGCCTATTTAAGCAACTTGAGGCATGGTTAGCTGAAATTACTGGTTTTGCGGGAATTTCTCTACAACCAAATGCTGGTTCTCAAGGCGAATATGCAGGACTTTTAGTAATTCGTCAATATCACGAAAATCGTGGAGAAGGACACCGCAACGTCTGTTTGATTCCCACCTCGGCACACGGGACAAACCCAGCAAGTGCAGTGATGTGCGGCATGAAAGTGGTAGCTGTTGCCTGTGACTTACAAGGTAATATTGACGTTGATGACCTGAAGAAGAAGGCAGAAAAACACAGCAATGAATTAGCCGCCTTAATGGTGACATATCCCTCGACTCACGGTGTTTTTGAGGAGCCAATTCAGGAAATCTGCGCTGTTGTCCATAGTCACGGCGGACAAGTTTACATGGATGGGGCAAATATGAATGCCCAAGTGGGAATTTGCCGTCCTGGGGATATTGGCGCGGATGTCTGTCACTTGAATCTGCACAAAACCTTCTGTATTCCTCATGGTGGCGGTGGCCCTGGTATGGGGCCAATTGGCGTTGCTTCTCATCTTGTACCTTTTCTCCCCGGACACCCTGTTGTCACTATCAACGACTCAACTCAACACTCACATATTGGTGCTGTGGCGGCTGCGCCTTGGGGTAGTGCTAGTATTTTGGTGATTTCTTGGATGTACATCGCCATGATGGGTGCAGATGGTTTAACCCAAGCAACTAAGGTGGCGATTCTCAACGCTAACTACATCGCTAAGAGACTGGAATCGTACTATCCGGTTTTGTATCAGGGGAAAAATGGTCTAGTTGCCCATGAATGTATTTTAGATTTGCGATCGCTCAAAAAATCAGCTGCGATCGAAATCGATGATGTTGCCAAGCGTCTGATGGATTATGGTTTCCATGCGCCAACTGTCTCCTGGCCTGTAGGAGGTACAATCATGGTGGAACCTACAGAAAGTGAATCTAAACAAGAGTTAGATCGTTTCTGCGATGCGTTGATTTCTATTCGCCAAGAAATCGCTGAAATAGAAGTTGGCAAGGTGGATGTTCAAGATAATGTTTTGAAGAACGCACCCCATACTGCCGAAAGTCTTATCACCGGAGAATGGCAGCATCCCTATTCTCGCGAACAAGCTGCTTATCCTGCGCCTTGGACTCGCGAACATAAATTCTGGCCTGCTGTCGGTCGTATTGATGCGGCCTTTGGCGATCGGAATTTTGTTTGTTCTTGTCTGCCAATGGATGCTTATTAAACTGAAGTAAAGAGTTAGGAGTTAGGAACTAAAACTCCTAATTCCTCTAATTCTTCCTTTACAGATAAAGGCTGATACCCCAATGCAAATGCTTTGGAACTATCCAAAGAAACATCTGCTGGTCTAGGTGCTGCCATTTTCACGTCTTGTTGTCGGCAGGATTTAAGCTTGGTAGCGGGAAGTTGAAATACTTCCACTAATAGCTGTCCAAAATCATAACGGGAAATCCGCTCTTTGCCGCCTAAATGAATGATGCCGTTAACTTTTTCTAATGCTAATAAAAGACCTTTGGCGGCAGTTGTTCCACTTACTGGTGTCCGAAATTCATCTATAAATAAACTTAGTTCTTCTTCGGCTTTTAAAGTTTGAATAAATGACTGAATAAAGCTTTTAGCTGTGGGTGTTTCTGCACCAAACATCAACGGCATTCGACAGACTGCCGTCATCGGATATCTTTCTAGCATATCTGCTTCTGCGATCGCTTTTTGCTCGCCGTAAAGATTGACAGGGCACACGGCATCTGTTTCTCGATAGGGGGCATTTAAACCATCAAAAACTAAGTCGGTTGAAGTAAAAGCACAAGGAATAGAATTATCTGCACAAAGTCCGGCAATATTGCAGGATGCTATGACGTTAATTGCGTGTGATTCTTTGGGGTTTGTTTGACAAAAATTTGGTTGCGAATGTGCAGCGGTATGAATAACTGCTTCTGGTTTAATATAATTAAAGATACGTTTCAATTCCTGAAAATTTGTTAAGTTCGCTTTTAACATTTTCATGCCAGGAATTTCTAAAGGATGGGATAAATAAGTGCCATAAATCTCCCATTCTTGTTTTGCAAGTTGGCAAAGATGCCATCCCAAAAAACCACTTGCTCCAGTGATTAACAATTTTTTCATGTCTAAATCGTAAACCGCTCAAGAAAAAACCTTGTTATAGCAAGCTTATATTCTACACTGAGCGATGGTTACAAAATACTATTGAAGCAACTCCTTAAACTGCTTTTCACTACGCACTTTGCTAAAGTCTGGATCGGCTTTTGCCAATTTTTTGTACTTATCAGGAACAAGCTTGATTGCTTTATCTAAATTCTCAATTGCTAATTCGAGATTGCTTTGTAAAGCATAAGAGCAAGCTTTATTGTAATATGCTTGGTGTAAATCTTGCTTAATAGCGATCGCTCGATCGTAAGATGCGATCGCATCCTGGTAGCGGTGTAGTTTTGTCAGAGCAATGCCTCGGTTAATTAAGGCTTCATATTTGTCGGGTTGAATGGCGATCGCTTTGTCGTAAGATGTAATAGCATCTTTGTAGCGTTGCAACGATGTTAGGGCTATGCCACGGTTATACCAAGCTTCATATTTATCGGTTTTGATGGCGATCGCTTTGTCGTAGGATGTAAGAGCGTCACTGTAGCGTTGCAATGATGTTAAGGCTATGCCACGGTTAATCCAAGCTTCAGGACTCTCAGCTTTGATGGCGATCGCTTTGTCGTATGCTTTTATTGCATCTTCATAACGTTGTCCATCTAATAAATTATTACCTTTATGAAAGAAATCTTCTGCTTTCTGGGTAGCCTTCGCTTCTATGAAAAGTTGGGTTACATTACTTTCTTGCACAACTTGTGTAGTATTTTCTGTCGATGAGTTTGCCCCACCACTACAGCCAAATGCGAAGAAAGCTATCAAGCCAGATGCAATGAAGCAGCGCTGAAAAACCATGCTGTACCTACAAAACTTATAAGATGATATTAAAATTCGTTCGGTTTTTGAGTATTATCAAAATACACTAGTTTTTGCCCATTAATTTCCTTATATTTTCAGAAAGAGCTTTGTTGACGATGCATAGATATTTCTTAAAATCAAGCGTATGCTAGATTATCATATTAAATATGCATAAAGCAATTGTTTAAACCTATTTCACTAAAAAAACAAATATTTGTATTGCTCTATATATTGCAATTACAAGCTTTTGGTAATTTCCCCTTTAATTAAAAAGGGTGCGATCGTACTCATTTTTCGCCAAACAATGATGTTATTTGCTTTATTCTACCAAGCATCTAAGCTAATCATCATTCAAATTACGTCTTTGCATCTTTCTAGCGATTGGAACTATGCAACTTAAAATGGTGATTTGTATATTTATTTAATTATTGACAATAGCAGATGAAAAAAAGCAATTTAATACCTATGAAAGGATATTTTATATAATACCTTCATGTCTTTACGATCCTAAAATTATATTTTCAGTACAAATAAAGACATGAAGGCACAAAATAGATAAGAATAACCCGAACTGTGGAAGGCTTAACTAATCCCAAACACCGACTCAACAGTTGACTTAATCGAGTCTCTTGCATCCTTCAAGGTTTGGCTAATAGGATGTTTTGCCTGTAAAAATGCGCGGGCACAATTGCGTCCCGGCATCCCCGAAATTGAACCACCTGGATGAGTACCAGCACCAGTCAAAAATAGATTATCAATTGGTGTTTTGTAGTTGGCTATTTCTGGTAATGGCCGGAAAAATATCATCTGATCTAGGGTCATGTCAACATGATAATAATTCCCTTTGTACGCACCTAATCTTTCTCCTAGTTCTGCTGGACTTTCTACCCGACGGGCGATAGTTGCATTCTTGACATTCGGTGCATAGTCTGCCAACTTATCAACTACCTTATCTGCGACTTTGTTTTTCAATTCATCAGTCCAACCAGTACCTTTTAAACCAGTGCCTTCTGCACCGGCTATTTGATAAGGGGCAAAAAACTCAATCCATACAGTGTGCTTGCCTGGTGGTGCTAATGTGGGGTCTAAATAGCTAGGCATCACCACATACATTGATGGGTCAGCATCAGGAATCTCTCCCAAGGTACATTTACTATGAGCCTGTTCTACATGAGCCACGGAATCAGCAATTAAGATAGAACCGACGAGATATTCATCTTTGTGAGCGTGGTGTGGAAAGTGTAGTGGTTCGTCTAAAGCTAAGTCTATCTTGAGGATAGTTTCGTTGTTGTTAACGATGCGGCGTTCTAATCTTTCCCATAAATCAGGATCGGCTCCATCGATATCGCTTTTATCAGTCATTTGTAAGAACAACCGCTTGGCATCAATATTAGAAATAACCCCGTATTTGGCGCGATATTCTTTACCACCAGCAACCCGCACACCAACAGCTTTGCCATCATCAATTAAAACTTTTTCAACGTGCTGATCTGTGAGAATAACGCCACCTTTACTTGTGACTAAATTCACCAAAGCTTGCACAAGTGCGCCAGTTCCGCCGCGTGGTCTGGCCATTCCAGGGTTGTGACGCATCGCCATCATAATTGCACCAATGGCAAGAGTTTTTTGCGATGGCGGCGCACCAAGTTCTGCTGCGAGTCTGGCTAGTGGTGCTTTTAGAAATTCTTCATCAAACCACTCGTTAAGTAAATCCTCGGCGCTGGTTAACATGGTGCGAATAAAGTCCAGCGTTTTGTTTGGCGAACCAATAACCGAAAATAAATCTTTGAATTTTTTGACATCGTAGTTGCCAACGATATCTATGATTGACTTTGGCGGTGCATTAAACATCGGAATCATTGCACCGATCGCTCGCTGCCAAAAGTCTACAAATTCGGCGTATTTTTTGGCATCACGTTCGCTATAACGAGCAATTTCTGCACAAGTCTTTTCTAACGACTTATGTCCTAAGAAATACTTGCCATCAGGATGAGGACAGAAAACAACTGGATCGCACTCCAAATAATGCAAGCCGTATTTTTCTAGTTCTAATTCTTCAACAACTGGCCCCAAGTGAATAAATTCATGGTCAATAGCACACAAGTTAAATTTAAATCCAGGAGCCTCTTGTGGTAAACATTCTTCAGTTGTTGCTGCACCGCCTGGAACAGAACGCTTCTCTAGTAACAGGACGCTATAACCAGCTTTTAGCAAATAAGCTGCACAAACTAACCCATTGTGTCCAGCACCGATTAGCACAACATCATACTCTTGCATAGTTGAAATTTAGAAATAAGTAGCTTTCTAAATATTAGAAACATTTTACTACTTTTACATCATCCTTCAGTAGCAAAAATTATCTTTAACAACTGCCATACTACTAAGGAGATGAGAGCGTTTCTGATGATGGTATTTGCGTCATTTGAGTTTCTACGAGAAGCACTAAGCTACCAGTTTCTACTTTTATATCTTTAATATGAAACACCATATCTTCCCATTTAAAATATGGTATATTCATCAATTCTTTGGCTTTGTGCATTAAAGCTGTAACTAATTCTATGGAAATTCCCCCTCCCTCAGTGCAGTTAAAACTCTCCAGCATCGCGGGTTGTGAATGAGTGCGCGGACGTGCGATCGCAGTGTAACCGAAAGGGCGAGTATTTCCATTTTCCTTTAACAGTACTCTTCCCCTACATTCTATTTTGCCATCACCAGGTAAAAATATTTCAATTTTTTCTGCTTCAAAACTTACAATTTTACCATCTACATCCAAATCAAAGCTTTGCATCTGGCTGCGAACAAAGTCTGATGCCAAGGTGCGGTTCATATCTACTTCTGTGAGGATAATCCGAGCGATGGCATTTACAGGCTCATTGAGTTCTATTTGACCAAAAATAGCGCTTAAAGGATTGATGTTAATACTTTCTGTTTGCAGTTTTATTTCCTGTACGCGAATGTCTTCTTGGATTACTAATCCTTGTCCTGTAACTGAAACACTATCCGCTTGTCCCTGAACTATTTTCAACAGATCGGTTTGTACATCTATTTCTATTTTTTCTGCTTCATCTAGCTTTTCAGATATTCTTCTTTCAGCTTCCTGGGATAAAAATTGTTCTTCCAACCGATGCTGATCAGGCATGAATTAGTAATCTCCTAAATTCCTCTTACTATTTACTGTAAAGGCTAGATGCTAATGAGCGGATCTACATTCCGGTATATGCAAGTCGGAGGATTGAGTAATCAACTAGAAAGTATTGTTTGTCTTTTAATTTTTGCTTTTTTAGTCACAACCATTTTTACACCACCGCTAGGGATAATTGTAATACCACGACGAACTGGATGTACTGGACGTTTATCAGTAAGGCTTAGTTGAAAATGGGACAATATTATGGCTGTTACTAATTTTAGTTCGTACATAGAAAATGCCGCACCAATGCAACCGCGATAACCTCCACCAAAGGGTAAATATTCGTAAGGTGAAAATTTTTGGTTGAGAAATCTTTCCGGACGAAACTGTTCTGGTTCTGAGTAAGTGTCCGTTCGGCGATGTGCTAAATGAATACAGGGAACTAAAATTATTTTTCATGTAAATTCACATCCCATAATTTACAGCCTATCTTTTACCATTCGCGGCGTGCAAATTAAAGCAATAGGATGAATTTGCAGTGTTTCTTGACAGACAGCGGTGAGATAAGGTAATTGTGTAATTGCTTCAGGATTTGTGAGATTGTCCAAGGTATTTAATTCTTGCATTAACCGATGTTTTACCTTTGGGTGAGAGTGAATTAAATAAAATATCCAAGCTAATACGCCAGATGTAGTTTCGTAATCCAATGGCAATAATGAAAATAGTTGAGCGCGTAATTTATCATCTGTCATCTGTTGTCCATTTACGTCACGCGCTGACATCAGCAGACTGAGAATATCTGTACGCGCAGCATCATTTTGCCAACGTCTTTTGGTGATGTTAAAATGCCTTGTATTGGTGTATCTCCTCAGTCTTAAAATCCATTGTTTTTACAGTTGTAATATATTAAAATCCCCCATAAACCTCTTTAAAAGAGGGCTATGGGGGATTGTTTAAAAGCATTGAAAATCTATCTAAATGTATAGATGATTGAAAGTTTGCTGAACGCAACCATTAAACCTCGCAGCATCAAACAGTGGTTGTCTGGAGGATGGAAGACTTCACCTGACGTTGACTCGTGATAACCATCTCAATGGGACGATCTAGCCCTGTCACTAAACCACGGCGTTTAGGTCGCACTTCACCATTGTCAACAAGTTCTAATTCGAGGCTGGAAAGGATTTTGGCAAGTGCTAGCTTCATTTCCAACTGGACAAAGGCTAGACCAATACAACGCCTTGCACCACCGCCAAAGGGCAAATATTCATAAGGTGAAAATTGCCGTTCTAAAAAACGTTCTGGCTTAAACTGCTTAGATTCTGGGTAAATATCTTCTCGGTGGTGGGTTAGATAAATAGAACCAATTAAGACTGTACCCGGTTCTAATTCGTAACCGCCCAGCGATATCGGGGTTCTTACTTTTCTGGGAAAAGTTAGTATACCTACGGGGTAAATCCGCAATGTCTCGGAACAAACAGCGTTGAGATAAGGTAATTTGAAAACGGTGCCAGGATCTGGGTTATCGCCCAAGCCATCTAATTCTTGCAGTAGCTTTTGGCGCACTGATGGTAGTTTGTGAATCCAGTAGAATGCCCATGCTAAGGCTGTCGCGGTGGTTTCATGACCGGCAACTAACAGAGTCATCAATTCATCGCGTAACTCTTCATCAGTCATGGGTTGACCGGCTTCATCTCTAGCAGCCATGAGTAAGCTAAGAATATCCGTGCGTGATGAATCTACTTGTTCTCGACGTTCCCGAATTTCCTCGTAGAGGAGGTTATCAGCTTCTTGCTGAAGGCGCATCTGGTTTCCCCAGAAGTTAATCGGGCCAAAATCCCTTTGGAAAGCTGGAAAATAAAGCAAAGCCACACTTAAGCGAGAACTGGCCTTTTCTAAAAGATCGCCCAAAAATTGCTGGAGTTTTTCGGCGCGAGGCCCTTCATGTAGACCAAATACAGCTTGCATAATCACCCGCAGGGTAATAGCTTGGGTTGCAGACCGAATATTGAAGGGTTTGCCTATCTGGTATTGGCTGATGACTTGCTTAGTGACATCGGTAATCACCTGGCTATAGTTTCGCATTCTTTCGCCGTGAAACGGAGGCATTAACAACTGACGTTGGCGCTGGTGTTCTGCGCCACTGATGGTAATCAGAGAATGCTTGCCCAATAAAGGTTCAAACAGCTGATTTAGATCGCCAGGCGCTTCCAATTCCTTGGTATCATTTGTCAAAATTTGCTGTTGCGCTTGGGGATTGCTGACAATCACCATAGGAGGAAGATTTTTGTCTAATCTGAGAGTAAAAATATCGCCATAGCTTTTGGCACAAGCCTCCATAAATGACATAGGATTAACGATCCAGCGCATCATCTGTAAAACTGTTGGCATTTTCGGGCCGTTTGGCAGTTTCATAAATTTTTTTTCCTACTTAATATTTTTTGTTACTTCAAGTAACCGAAATTTCGGTTGCGTGACCATTTAAAGTACTTATTCTAACGTTGCAAAAAAGCAATAAACTGTTACAACCTCGAAGATGTAAAATTTTTGTTAAATTCAACGTGCATCTACAGTTTCATCTAATCGTTAAAAGGTACTCAGCATGACTGCAATCTCTCCAAAGGCATCTTCAGCGCTTCCCAATTTTTCTGAAGGGATTCAATATTTTGGTGAAGTTTTACCAGATTTTGAAACTTATGGTGCAACACCTGCTATTGAGTCGGGCAAAGTAGCGATCGCATCTCCCACAGACAAAGCAGCTGTATATCAAACTTTACTGGCTGCCGATGCCCTCCGCTACCTGACTTTGCAAGTTACTGCTAGTAAAGCTTCTGGGCATCCCGGCGGGTTCGCCAGCCAAGCAGAAGCTTACGCATCTCTTGTCATGCTGGGATACAAGAACATTATTACCGAAGTCGGACACCACGCCCCCGGATTTTATAGTGCTATGTTCTTGGATCGTTCGCTAGAGGACATGGGAATTTTTACAGTCCAACAATTGCGCGATCGCTTTCGAGAAAAGCACGGACTTTTAGGACACCTTTCTGGTTTCATCCCCGGTATTCTCGCACCTGCGGGGCCTTTGGGACAAGGGCAACACTTTGCAATGGCGGCTGCACTGTTACACAAAGATAAATTATTCCCTTTCACAGTTGGCGATGGTGGATTGGGTGAGCCTTATATTGTAAGTGCGATCGCACATTTCCATACTGCTTATCCTGCTGTCACCAATTTCTTGCCAGTGTTGGTGTGGAACGGTTACAGCCAAGAACATCACAGCATGGTTTCCCTGAAAACCAACGAACAGATGCAAGCATATTGGCAAGGTAACGGTTTTGATGAAGTGGTATTAGTGGATGCCAAAGATTTCGACGATCAAAATCAACAAGGGGATTACGTTGATAGTACCGCCTTTTCCTTTGATAAACGCCTAGAATTCACTGAAGCAGTACTTTCCGGTGTAGATAAAGCAGCGCGATCGGCCCTTGGTGGTAAACTTACCGTCTTCATTATTAAACAACTCAAAGGTGCAGGAGTTCACGCGCGGGGTGCAAAATCTCACAACCTGTATCCTAAAGATACGCTGGATGCGCCGCATATTGTTAGTGCATTGCAAACCCGCGCTTTATCTGCGGAAGCTTGGCAATTAGTCAGAACAAATGCCGAACGCGCCGGTGGTGGCCCAGCAGCAAAAACTGTGGTGACAGAATTTGAATTTCCATTACCAGAATTAGGCGAATTACCTTTAGAAGAATATGCAGTTGGTGGCGAACCCAAAGTTTCTACAACCGCAATGGGAAGATTGGTAGGAATCGTAGGAAATAAAGACCGGAATTTTCTCGTTACCAACGCCGACGGTAATGAAGCATCAGGAATTGCTAACATCAACCAAGCATTAAAGATTATCCACCCTACAACCGACGACTTATATTACCAAGCACCAAATGGACAAGTTTATGAACCATTGAGTGAAGATGCTTGTGCAGGTTTAGCTGCGGGTTTAGCGTTAATGGGTGCGAGAACTTTGTGGTGTTCTTACGAATCTTTTGCCATCAACGGATTACCAATTTGGCAAACTGTAACCCAATCAATGGCAGAATTACGCCGTCAAACTCCCTCGACTATTACTTTATTCACAGCTGGCGCATTAGAGCAAGGGCGCAACGGTTGGACTCACCAACGTCCCGAAATTGAAGCTTACTTTGCTTCGTTGATGCGAAATGGAAATGTTTTCCCATTATTTCCGCCTGATGCTAATAGTATTCAAGCCTGTTATGATTGGGCGTTGAAAACTAAGAATAAGGGAATTGTAATTACAGCTAGTAAATCGCCATTGCCAATTCGCACAACTTTAGAACAAACTCGTCAAGGGTTACGCGATGGTGCGGTGCTATTGCATGAAGTTGCTGGCGATCGACAAGTTGTATTTGCTGTGATTGGCGATTTAACATTAATACCAGTATTTGAAGCTGCTGCTTTCTTAGAAACTGAAGGTATTGGCGTGAAGATAGTTACTGTCATCAATCCTCGGCAATTGTACCGTAGCCATGATACTGCTTGGGATACTTGTTCTGAACCTGAAGGCGGTTTCTTGGATGATGCGAAATTTGCCGAATTATTTGATGGCGATGCGCTAATTGCGGTGACGGGTGGTGCTGCGGGGATGCTAGAACCAATTTTGTTACGGAGTACAGCGAAGCGTGACACCTTTGCGTGGAAACGTGGGGAAACTACAGCCAGTGCTGGAGAGTTGATGGCATTTAATGGATTGACTGCTGAAGCGTTAACGAAACGTGCGATCGAGTTAGTGCATTAAGTTAGTTTTTGTAAGTAGAAAAGTATGAATTTTAGCCGCATATATACGCGGATAGATGCCGATAGATTGGCGTTTTGAAGCGTATATTTACGGTTATTTTTATAATTTTAATGTATTATAGGACTAGTATTTGATTTCTGAAAAAGATCCGTACATTTGAAGAGTGTCAAAATCAAAGGTAGTGTGTCGGAGAAACCATTCAAACATCCAC
>NZ_JBALFH010000048.1:0-37925 GCF_036917095.1 Nostoc sp. | reverse complement strand
CAGTAGTAAAGTAAATACATTTGTATTGATTAGGGTGCAACTTTTTCTTTAAACTGCTTCCCAGCAGAAAACGCAGGCACTTGGGTCGCTGGAATGGTCATTGGCTCATTGGTTTTCGGATTACGCCCCTCACGTTCGGAGCGATCGCGCCGCTCGAATGACCCAAACCCAATCAGCGTTACCTTTTCACCATTGGCTACAGCCTCAGTAACAACTGACAAAAAAGCACTGATGACTTCATCAGCTTGCTTTTTTGTGACGTTGGCTTTGGCTGCTACAGCATCCACTAGTTCACCTTTGTTCATAAATCACCCTGAAGAATTGCCAGTAACGGAAATCTAGCATTACTAGCTTTTATTAGCAAAGGGGAAAAGGAATAATTTCTAGCAACATACGAAAATTAACAATGCACGGCTACTGCTGTATCGATTTGGCGCGATAGATAATCGCTATTTTGCTCCAAAACCGTCTAATTGGTGTAACAGTTTCATTTTCGATTAGGTAAACCCATCTTCATATTCGGCCACAAGAGATAGGATATTTATACAGTACTCATGTACTATAGGAGGGGCTGAAAATAAACCTAACTCATCACAAAGGAGAATACGACAATGAGAAAATTAAAACTTCAAATACAAATGACCCTTGACGGATACATTGCCGGACTTAATGGCGAAATGGAATTTATGGCGTGGAATTGGGACGACGAATTAAAACAATATGTCAAAGATATAACTGAACCTGTTGACTGCATTATTCTTGGACGAAAACTTGCCGAAGGGTTCATTCCTTACTGGGGTAGCGTGGCTGCAAATCCTGATGACCCGGAGTTTACATCTGGTAACAAATTTACGGACACACACAAAGTTGTTTTTAGCAAAACGCTTGATAAATCAGAATGGAACAATACCGTTTTAGCAAAAGGCAACCTTGTTGACGAAATCACTAAATTAAAAAAACAAGACGGTAAAGACATCATCGCTTATGGTGGTGCGACCTTTGTATCGGCTCTAATCAAACAAGGATTGATTGACGAATTTCATTTATTCATTAATCCAATTGCAATTGGTGACGGAATGACAATTTTTAAAGAACTTGACAGCAAACAATATCTGACATTAGTAAAAGCTACATCGTTTGACTGTGGGATTGTTGTTCTCAATTACGAACCAAAACGTGACTAAATATGAGGTGAAGGGTATTAGATGACTGTACTTACTATGAATAAACCGGAGACAATATTAATTGATCGCACTTTGGCCCAATAGCTGTTGCACTGAGAATTTATCGGGGGAAGCTCATGAACAACCAACCGAATCACAAAAACCTTAGCCCACAAGAAACGCCATGTCCGATCTGCGGCTCACAAAATTTTGTTTGGGGTCGTACCGTTGGAGAATCAGTAAGTCAGTGGGTGTATTTCCGTGCTGATGGCGCTGGGTGGGGGGAAGGCGAAAAGCTACGGGCGCGTAAATGTAGAGATTGTAACAATGTTCAACTGTTTTCGTATGATTAGCTGATAAGTAGCCACCAGTGAGTAAGCTGAAAATTAAAGCAATAGCAAGGGGTGCAATACAATTTCCTTTTCACTTTTGGGCACAGAAATACTTAATGTTACAAGGCTAAATTAGCCTAAAGTTTTAAATATTTAAAACGAGTTAATCTTAGGACTAGTTGACAACAGGAAATTTTGAAAGAAGTTGCCAGACGGTAACTTTTGCGGAGCATATTTAAGGCCGAGTATGGCACACGCAATCGAAGTGGGCGCAACACAGGACGATATAACCAATAATAAGCTTTTTTTAAGTGATTCCATTTTGAACAGGCTTCTGGATGCAGAAAATCTGAAATGTCTACAACTAACCCTCTACCCTGATGCATCATCACATTACGACCGTGGACATCATGAGGGTGGAGTCCGCGACTTCTAGCATAGTCCAAAGCTTTATCGATATCCCGTATTACCTGTTGAGGAATTGGTAAACCTAAGTGCATACAATCGTACAAAGTTGTTCCATAAAGCCGTTTCAAAATTAGAAAGTTATCTTTGGCGTACAAACACTCAGAAAATGCCGGATGAGAACCTAGACGACGGTAGACTTCTACTTCCTCTTCAAAGCCTAGTCGTCCTGGGGCATAAATTTTAACTACACACTCAGGGTAATCGGGATGATAAACTACTGCGGCATAATTTCCTTTGCCAAGCAGCTGCCAGGGTTGTGGAAGATAGCTTACCTGAATGGGATTACGGGGATTGACACTTTCAATTTGTAATCTAGGCAGTAGTTCCTGATAAATGCTTTTGACCAGCTGTTCTGGAAGCAATTTGTCCATACCGGATAAGTTTCTGACACCAAAGGACAAGATAAACTACTCAATTTATCTCAACTATTACGGCAACAGTTGGAATTGAGCTTAATTTTGAAATGGCAATCCCTATATTGCAACAACAGAGTTAGCAACATGAATCCATTGCAGAGAACTCCCATAATCTTAACTGCGATCCCTGGAGTTATCATCACCACTATCTTGATTTTCCAAAGAACTAACCAGCCATCGATTGTGCTTACTGAAGAATGAATAGCTACCCAATTGGCAGATGGGGAGAGCATTACAGTTCATCAAACCGATGGAAGCCAAATGTCAGTTGAGCTTTGTGGTATTGATGCCCTTGAAGTGAAAAAGGGTAAAATCCCAGGTCAACCGTTGAGCGATCAAGCCAAAGAAAAGTCTGCCAAGGCATTAGCTCAAAGTTGCGGATGCCTGGGGTTGCCAAGAAATAGCCAGTAGGTCATCTTTTTTAGTGAGAGGGGCGTTTGTATGGGAATACTTTATATATATTAATTGCAACAAATAGAACTCTTATAGTATGAGCTACTGTACTAATATTGATTGCCTACGTCCGCAAAATTCTGAAATCTCTCGTTTTTGTAATAGTTGTGGTCAGGAATTGTTACTCAAACAGCGATATCGCCCACTCGCTGTCATTGGACACGGTGGCTTTGGGAGAACGTTTTTAGCTATTGATGAACATCTTCCAGAACAACCCAAATGTGCAATCAAACAGCTATGTTTTCAAGAGGAAAACACTGAGATTTGGCACAAAGCAGTCAAATTATTTCACGAGGAAGCACTTCATCTTAATGAATTAAAACACTCTCAAATACCAAAATTACTAGCGCAATTTGAACAAAACAAAAAGTTTTATATCGTCGAAGAATTAGTAGATGGACAAACACTCGCCCAGGAATTACAACAACAAGGTGTTCTTCCAGAACCGCAAATTTGGGAAATATTAAAAAGTTTATTGCTCACACTCCAATTTGTCCATTCCAGACAAGTAATCCATCGAGATATTAAACCGGAAAATATTATGCGTCGTTCGGTTCGAGGAGACTTAGTTTTAATAGATTTTGGAGTTGCTAAACTTGCCACTAATACGAGGCAACTTCGTACAGGCACAATAGTAGGTAGTCCAGAATATATTGCTCCCGAACAAATGCGAGGAAAGGCATTACCAGCTAGCGATCTTTACAGTTTGGGTGTAACATGTATTTACTTACTCACCAATGTTTCTCCCTTTGATTTGTTCGATATTAGTAACGATTGCTGGGTATGGAAAAAACATTTACCAGCAAACAATACTGTTAGTGTTCACCTCTGTGAAATCTTAGATAAACTTTTACAAAATGCCGTTTCTCAACGCTTCCAATCTGCAACAGAAGTGTTGCATACACTAGAGCAACAACCTAAGAAATTGCTAAATATTTCTAATTATCAGACAGTAAGTACTATTGATTACACACATTTGCGTGGTTTATTAGCAAAAGGAAAATGGCAATCAGCAGATCGAGAAACTTGGGAACTGATGTCTCAAGCGCTAGCAAAGCCTAGAGGTAGTTATATATTTAGTAGTGATCTTGAAAAAATTCCCTGTCCAGATTTGCAGACTATTGACCATTTATGGGTGAATTCCAGTCATGGACGCTTTGGTTTTAGTGTACAAACACTTATTTACAAAAACGTCAATGGAGATTATGGTATTTTTTGTCATCAAGTTGGTTGGTATATATACAATTATACTTCTGCCAACTCGGAATTTGATTTTAGTCTCAAAGCACCAATCGGTCATTTACCCTCACGTATTTGGATTGGTGGTTCTCAACCGTGGCGATACCCCAATGCTTTAGCTGTAAAACTAGCAGCTTGTAGTATTAGTTAGTGAGATTGTTTGAATTTGACACTGCCGAAAACCGAGCAAGAAACGCCATGTCTTATCTGCGGCATACAGGCTTGCCCATAGCAGCTTCAATTTTGGTAAGTATCATCAATATAGGGGCATTATTATGACTCCGATAAATCCTCCTAAAAACGCCATTAAATGTTTGCATACTGTTTTATTTGATACTTTCAAAACCGATAGGGCAGCTAAAACTACCTTGTTTAAAAGTAGGTCGGGGAGGATAAGCTAAAGTCTGTTTCTCGGAGCGGCACATTATTGAAATAGTAGTTTTATTTTTTTGCTCGTAAGCAACTGCACCTATCAGGCTGTTGAAGCCCTGTTTAGTCAGCCCTAATTGAAATACATCAGTTGGGAATTCTTTTATCGGAGTTGCATATATAAATGACTTATCCTTACTCATGTCTACGGTATATCGATAGCGGCTTGTAGCTGTTGGCGCATCTCCATCTCCAAGCTCTAACAACCTATATGATTGAGCAAAAGCTGATTTCTCCGAGAAATATGCTTGTTGTGCCTTAATAAATCTTCCAATTGTAGCTTTACTGCTATCACCACAGCCACAGCTTGGTGGAACTCGAATAAACATAATCGGAATCCCAAGTAATAATCCTCCAGTTCCAATAATTAACAAGATTTTTTTAAAGATATTGTTACTATGGTTACTTGGCTTATTTACATCAGACATATACAAATTTAAAACTAATAGTGGATATTTCATAAATAGCCGCATTCTACCCTTCATTGGTAGCTGGCATGGCAGTAAATATAATAATTGTCTAATTTACATAAAATGTACAGCAGCTTATCTTTTAGTAACTCTAGTCTTCCGAGCAAAGCAGTAATTCATATTTAAATTTGACAACCTCAAAGTTAGCATCGTCAAAGTAGTACTGCCCCTGAGCTTGAAATATGCGCTTAAAAAGTTCTGGAATGCTATTAGCAATAATTACAGGATCTGAAAGCTGATTGCTCTCTAAAATCAGCTGACCCAAAAGTATGCAACATTCGCGCTTGTCAGCATTAAAGAAGTAAGCAATACAACGACCATCTTCAAGATCCATCAGATGAGTTGCATAACAAGTAAAAGATTTTGGTTGAGAAATTTCGTAAATTTTATGAAAATTATATTGAGGAATTTGCCAAAAATGACTACTATTAGGGTAAAGTGTCGCACCATCGAATCGCTCTAGCATTTCGATATGTTCTTTGCCAACTCCCTCACCATAGCTGCGAAAGTCAGACCAGTTAATCGGCGGTTGTGTCAGGTGCTGCTGTTGAACTTCGTCGAGTAACTGTGCAAAATCATTGTTACATTCGCGCACTGCCCAACCAATTTCAGGTTGTAAAGTTTGCGATTGAGAATCTTGACGAACGCCAATGAAACCAGCGAGTAGTTCTAAAGAATATTCTTTCTCGCCTGCCATTTGAAGACGAAATGGAGCTTGAGAGATTCCTAAAGGCAAGCTATCAGCACTAATACCGCGAGTTTCGTGGCTGAATGTTTGTTCGGAGGATGATCCATTAGGCAAGGAGCAGCGATCTATTTCCAAAACGGGATTTCTGAGTGAGGGAGCTTTAGTTACTGAATGTTTAATATAAGGAAATAAATCACTCAACCAGCCAGTAATTAGTTCACCGCCATAAACAGCTTTAGGCTTGTAGATGCTGCGCCAAAACAAGAGCGATGGTCTACCTGAAGCTGTTTCCACAAATTCTCGGCAAATTGGCATTAACCGATCTGTCCACCAATCCAAGTCATACTCAGCCATGATTTGGATGCGAGCGCAAATACTTTGCCAATCTTCTACAGTACCCAGCAGCGTAATCTCAGGAATACCGCAAATGCAATACATTGCGTAGTCAAAATACTTTTGGAAGCTATTCATCATCACGACATGACTGGCTGTGCGAGTGATGGGTGTTGTAGTACTGAAGTTACACTCTATCAATCGATACAGGTCAGACCCTACATGGTCGCGGATAAGCAATGCCCAGTTTTGAACTGCCTCACTCCAGTGCTGGGTTTGTTGGGGGATTTGTAAAGCCTTAACTACCAGTTCTTGCTTGCCTTGGTGACGAACAAAACGCGAACGCAAAGTTTCTGCATTATTGTTGATATGTTGAGCAAATCCTTGAGCTAACGTTATCCAAATGATGTCAGGTGTTAATAATAACGGGCGATGTTCGCTAAAAGCAGCATGAACAGCAAATGCCAGCGAATGAATACCTTTGTCTTGAATTACCTCCAACGTATCATTATGGCTGAATGCCAGCACTTGTTCTTGGAAACGCTTCTCTAACTGAAATTTGGCATTTTCAGTAGGTAAAGGTTTCTGAGCGTTTTTTACATCATCAACACAAAAGCGAATCTTTCCTACAGTTTGTTCCAAAATAGGTGCAAGTACTGTCATGAGCTAGTTCTGGTTATATTTTATAAGTTAGCGATATTGTATAAAGCGATATTGTATAAAGAGAGTGTCTGATATTCTAATTGGAAACATATTTAGCCCTGCCTTTCTCCCTTCTTCGCTTTTTATAGTTATTAGCCTCATATTTAAGCCGCATGAACGGGTAAATATCTCCTGCCAAGTGAAAACCTATAGACCCAACAAGCCCTACATCTGAATAAAGCAATGTTACAGTAAAAATATAAAAAATAATATGCGTAATAATATGTAGTCGTCCTTGATATATATGATTTCCAACAGTTACAAATAAACCCAGAGAAATTGCCAAGTAATAATTATTTATATATATACCTAATTGATGTACTAGTACTCCTCGAAATATCAACTCTTCTGTTATTGGATTTAATATACATACAGCAATCAAAAATAAAATTCTCTGAAGCTTTTGCCGTGGTATGAGCCTTACAGAAACGAGATAAGCATCATCTTCTACAATTTGCCTGACTCTCAAAAGATTTAAAATTTTATTTACAATCAACACAAATATACAATAGCAAATTAAGCCAATTATTAAGGAAGCCACTGGTAATATCTCAAATTTTAAACCAACTGATGGTGCATTCCATCCTAGAATATAAGTTATGGAAAAAAAGGAAATTAACGAAATCTGATTCCATAAAATATAAAAACCAAAACTAGATTTTGGTCTTTCTACTTTTCGTTGCTTTTTAATTAGTTTTCTTTGAGATATACTGCTATATAAATACATCATACTTAAGAAAAGTACAAAGAATAGAACACAATTACTAAATGGAGGTAATTCAGTTTTCACAATTATCTTTTAGTGGGTTCAAGCCAGTTTAAATCCATCACGGCAACCATGTCTTTCGCATAACGAGTTGCAAGCCTTAGCATCTGCTCAAAGTCGCAGATATATATGTGTCGATGATGCGGTAGTATTTGGGGCTGCCTTGGAATAAGGAGTAGGTCATTTTGCTAAGTTAATTAATTACTCGTCTTCATCTGTCACATCATTGAATGCTGAATCATCCACAGCCAATACAGGCTTGCCCATAGCAGCTTCAATTTTGGCAAGTATCATCCGTTGACGCGATGCCATGAAACCCTCAAAGTCATCCTTTCGTAGTGTTATTGCGTCGATTTGATGAGTTGCCAGAATTGCATTCATACCTGCATCGTCTAGCTGAACACTGTCATGCTTTTGAAGTTGAACCAGATATTCACTTGGAGCTTTACCGCCAATCATCCGATTTGCCTTAAAGGATATTGGAGTTTTGTTGAGAATAGAGTTATAGCGAGATGCAGGAATACCCTGCTTGTCACACCAACTTTTTGGGAAAATGTGATGAATATCTAGTCTGCGTCCTTCCCAATCGGTTTCATCCAAATCCCGAATAGTGGACTTCCAAAAGAAATCTTGAGAACCTTCACGTTGAATCAAGGTATTAATACCCTTATATGCAGCACTAGTTCGGGAACGCAAAGTCCCTAAACGTGCAGGTTGAAAATTAGCATCCCGAACAGTTGCAGGTTCTTCCTTAGCGTCCTCAATCCAGTCGATAAGCTCTTGAATATCCAAAGCCATGCGAGTTTCAACTGCCCCGCCGTACAATTCGCCAAGGATACCGCACCAGAACCAACGGGCGATTTTTTCATGAATCTTCGGTTCCAGCCAGCGATCGCCAAGCAACGCCATGACTGCGGCAAGAGGAATAAGTTGAGTGCGGTAAGGTAAATCGCTAGTTGAGAAAAACGATTGCTGTCGTAAGAATTTAGCTGCTTTCCAGTAACCTTGCATAAGAGGCTGTTTCCATTTTTGGAAAGCATCTACAGTTAAAGATAGAACAGCTTCGCGCTTGGCAGTCACGCCTGTTATTTGCTTGCCAGTTTTACCTGCTTTTAAGTCTTCTCGTCGTTTTTCCAAAGTGTACAGTAGCGTTAATCCCTGGAAAAACTCTGTCGGTTCAACTTCATGTAATAAACGTTGTTTTCTGAGGTACGGTTGAATCCCTTCAATTCCTTCTTGAATATTACCAAACCATTCATCCCGCAAGTTGATATTATCAACAGCATAGGTTGCAGTTAAAAGTTCAAAAACCGAGAGGTTAACACCACCAGTATTTACTTTCTCAAAGACAAGACAAACAGCTTCCTTTTTATTGTCACGGTTGAGTTCGATGATTGGCAAGTCATAAAAGCGAAACTCCTTAATGACTTGGGTACGAAATTTCATATAACGACTAAATTTATTTGAGCCATGATTTGAGTCATAATTATTTAATCCTTCTTCCCAGTTATCCGAGTTGAGAATTTGATTGCAAGGGAAGAAGAAATTTTCATATTCTTTTTCTGGCGTACTCAGGTCGAGTTTGATATCACGTCCAAAGTTTTCTCGTTGAATACGATCTGCATCAATGCTAATTATTGCACTTTCATAATATTCTTGCCCTAATAGAGCCATTTCGATATCAATGTAATAATAACGTTGCAATAATTTTTTCTTGTGATCACGAGTTTGTACAGGTTCTTTAAATATCAACACTTGCGTTAATGAAGTAAGCCTCTGTTGCCCATCAAGAATCAGCTTTTTTAACTTATTAGGTGTTGCTTTTGTTGGATCGACTCCCTCAACAGTCCGGGCTTTAAACTTAGCATCACCACCAGCCTCAAGCAGCATAATTGCTCCCACAGGGAAAGAACGCGCAATACTGACTAACAGTGAACGAATGTGTTCATCATCCCAAACCCACCCCCGTTGGAAATCGGGTAGTTGAATTTCACCTGTGATGATATCTTTCAGTAAAGTCTCTAGCCTTGTTTTAGTAGAATCAAATGTAGACATATAGATATTTCTTCTGATAACTTGTTTGAATGCTTCGTGAAAAGTGTCGAATATCAATAATCAGTTCAAAATTACTTAGTGAGAATAAGCCACGGCATCTGCTCAAAATCGCGGATGCCGTCTATGATGAGGTAATACTTAGGGTTGCCTTGAAATAGCCAGTAGGCCATTAGAATTAGATGATAAATTTATAACGAAGCATTAACACAAACAAGAAGACGTTCCCTTGCCCGTGTTGCAGCAACATATCGCTCGCAGCGTTCAACTAGTTCTGCTCTTGAGAGATTATTCATTGCATCAGATTCATTGCTACAGCCCATTGCGATCGCTCGAAATTCCAATCCCTTAATTCGCTTCATTGTCCCCAAGCGAACCCCTGGCTCCTCTGGCCCTGGATCTTCTTCTCTGGGCTTGAGTTCAAAAGTTGGAATACCCTCTGCTTCCAGTGCTGTGCGAATTGCTGGTTTATAAGGTGTTACGCAGATTTCGTGGGAACCAAACCCATCTTGAATCAACTCTTTTGCCCAACTAGCAATACGCTTTGCCTCTTCTTTTTCATCCGCGCACTGCATAATCTCTGGTTTTGGTCCAGTAAACACGGAGCGATCGCCTACAATTGTGGTTTGTCCTAGATCCAAATCGTCAATTACAGTGCCTTCAAGGATTGATTGAGCAAAAAGCCGGATTTGTTCACTGGTACGATAATTTACTTTTAATTGTCTGGAACGTCCTTTGACATATATACCTGCCAAATTTAAAGGCACTTTACCCCGATAAATACGTTGATGTCCGTCTCCAGCAACGCACAGAGGATCTGAAAGACCCTCATTTACTTGACTTAGAGCAGCAATTAATTTTAATGCTTCCAGGCTGAAATCCTGCACTTCATCTGCTAAGACGTGCCTAAAAGGGGGAAAGTTACCTTGCTCAACCGCAAATCGTGCCTGATGAATTGCACCTTCAAAAGTTAAAAGGTTTTGCTTGAGCAATAAACGCTTGAAAGCCTGAAATATTGGCCATGCCTCACGTCGTTCTTTTCTCCCCATCCGAGGCCGCCCTGTACGAACGGTGGTTAAATAACCTTCTTCAGAATCAACTCCATTAGCATCAATTACAAGCTCAAACTCTTTTTGGAGTTCTGCTTTTGACATTGGTAAATTAGCTATACTTGGATCTGCCCAAACCTCGTCCCAAAGGTCGTTGAGTTCTTCAGGTGAAGCAATTCGCCCTTTCCAGCCACTACGAGAACAAATAGTGCGGGCAAGCTGATTTAAGTTAGTGACTTCAATGTGTTCTGCTGCTATTGGGTCGAGACGGCGTAAGTAGCTTTTGATAGTTACAGACAGGTTTGTTGTGAAAGTAGTGAGCAGTATCCGCTCCTTCGGATTGTTTAGGTGCTTGGCAAGGTAAACAGCACGGTGCATCAAGACAACAGTCTTACCAGTTCCTGCTGCACCTGTGATACCCATAGATCCATTGGTTCGCCACTCAACAATCTTCCTTTGTTGGGGATGGAGAAAAATTCGCCACTCTTCTAAGGAACCACCTTCCAGCATTGCCTTGAGAGTTTCTTCCCCTTCAACTACTACTAAATCTCGGTTTGGTCGCTGGGTAAGCTGTGAGAAATCTCCGGGGCCGACAATAGTGACAGGTTGTTCATCTTCTACATCGGTTCCTAATGCTTGGGCTAGGGCTTCGTCTAGTGATAAACCAGCTACAAGCCCCACGAGAACCTCATAGCACTCTGGTGGTAGATATTCGCTAAGTACTTCCAACTCTTGGTCACTCTTAACCTGTCGAACTGCTGGGATAAGCAGATGCGGTACTCCAGCATGGAATAGATCATCATCGGCAAGATTTTGCAGAGGATAATCAACTGTTAGTGTTGAAGTTAAAGCATCTTGCAATGCTTCGGTTGTTTCTTGAACGTCAAAGATTTGGAATGCCCCAGTACTTTTATGTACTTCAAAACGCTTGTTTTTTGCCCAGGCATAAGAACGGTCATGGGAATCAATATGAACTAGTAGAAAAGTATCACCTTGCTCCGGTGCAATTACAATAGCCCGATAGCCATCTGGTAAGTCTGCTCCGCGAACTTTGTGATCAAGCATGGATTCTTTCAGCCCATGCAATCCAATTGCTGTGTCCCAAGGATTAATTTGAAATTTCTCAATCAGTTCTGGAACCTTTTTCTGTACTTTTTTGGGCAGTTTGTGAAAATGTTTCAGCACTTGGGCGTGCATCATTAGGTGAGCCATCAATTATTCCTCCTGATTTCAATTAGTTCAATCAAAAAAGCAGTACCCTTTGCTTGTATTTCATTAGCAGTGACAACAGCCCAACCATTTACTTGCCAAGCAGAAACTAACAAGGCTTGGTCTCCCCCTAACACTGCAATTCGAGCCTCTAACCATGCCAACTCTGCTACGGCGTTTTCATCAACTGCCTCATCTTCATAAGCAGCTTGAGGTACTGGCACTCCTAATGCTGCCAGTTCGTCAACTACAAATCGCAGCGACGGAATTACCTCAGATCGGACTTGCACCCATTCACCACTTGCTTCTACAAAGCTCGTATCAGGAAGTACATCGGGTGCAGTACCAGTTTCTACCTCTGAGGTAGTGAAGAAACTAAACGCCCCACAAAACTGCAACAGGTTGAGACAGGATAGAAACTTGCGCCAACGAGGACGATAGGTTTGAGTTGCTAATCGCTCACTTTCACTGTCATCTAAGCGGGCAGTTACTCGAACGCGATCGCGCCGATTTGTTAAGCAATCAGCAATAGTTGCAAGGGCAATGACATCTGTCCCACCACTAATTTTGTCGTAGCAGATCCATTCGCCGTTATCGATGCTGGCGGGAACAATGAAACCCTGACCATTACGCCAATCATTGAGGGAAATACGCAAAGCAGATTCAGCATAAGCATATTTTTCGGCTAGTATTTCTAAAGGAAATGCGGCTGTAAACTCCGCTAAACGTCGCCAACCACTAGCTTGAGGACATTGGATAAAACCTGTAATTTGTTGCCAAGCATTACCAACTGCCAATCTTCCTGAAGGTATGCCTTGGTTAATGCCTGCATTAGCAAAAATTTCTACTTTTGTTGCTATTGCCTGCGGAACAACCAAAAAGTCTTCCAACTTTGTTGCTGTCAAATCATTCCAGGTCAAGTTCCAAATGTGATAACGACCAGAGGCGAGAATAGCTCGCCGCTTCGCCATGTCATCGGCTAGTCGATTGATTTCCACATGAAACTCAAAGCCATCGGTGAAGATGGCGACTGGTTTAATGGACTCGTCGTCAGCACATCGAAGTAGGAAGTCTGGTTGACAGGCGATCGCAACCCCTTGGGCTAATCCCAACTGCGGCTGTAGCTCTAGTTCCCAAGTGCGGCTGGCGTTGGGTAAATTAAAGCGAAAACCCACCTTACCGTGTACTAAGGTTCTCTCCCAGATGCCATTATGTTCATTCACCCATTCTTCTAGCTTGCAGACAAACTTGCGCTCTAAAACACTGCCAAGTAAGGAATTGTCAGGAATTTCGGTGAGAGCTTTATGTTCCACGCGGCGATCGCCTGCTGCAATCAATTGCTTTAGCAGCTTGATGCCTCGTTCTCGGCTGATGGATGTGGCACTGTATTGTTGAGCATAAGTGCGAATGCAACGATAGCAACCATCTGTATCGCGATCGCTTTCTTTTTCACTTAGCCGTCCACAACGGCAGGTTTCCAAAGCATCTAAGGCACGTCGCATCACTGTCATGATGCCTTCCCCAGCCCTTCCAGTAGCATCAGTTTCTTGAAATAGGGTTTTGAGGTAGCCTGTACCACCAGGAACCCGATCCAAGATGATTAAATAATCGCGTTGTATATTCTTTGCTCCATCTGGTAGTCGTTGGGGAAAGATAGTTAGGTGACTGGGGTCGCCTTCAAATCGCAGTCGCAACCCTAGCAATATACAAGCTTCCAAAGTTGGGATGTCGTCATCAATCCAAGATGGGACAAGTATGCGAATTGCCTCTGAACGAATCTCTCGATACAGGTACACGGATTCTGCTTTAAAAGGATTGCTAGAACGACCTTCGGCTTTGGTTTTTTCCTGTCGCCGACGAGCAGAACAACTGCGGCGGTGTGTTACCTGCTCGATGAATTTTCCGGGTGTGGCAACTACGCCGCAATCTGTACAAACTTGAAAGCCACGCTCAGGGGCGTTTCCCTCTGGGCCAAAGGCAACAGTGCCAGCTTCATCAAAATAGCCGACGTTAACCTCACGCAAAACTACAGCAGCACGATATTCAATGCCAAAGGGTAGGGTTTCCTCACCTACTGCTCCTGTTGGCTCGTCAACGGTGAGATCAAAACTCCGTCGCCTCTGGTAAATAGTGTGTTCTCGTTCATCAGCGCGATCGCTGGAAAGACTATCATATTCTTCCATCACCGAGATAGCTTCGGAACGAGAAAAGTTGATGAAAGAACGGTGTTGACCAATATCTGCTTGACTATCATCGCCACTGTCATGACCGCACTGTGGACAGGCTGGTTCTTGGTTAATGTTGCTAGTTAGGCGCATGTGTCCACATTGTCCGCAAATTGCCCAGGTTTCGGTAAGTGGTTCCTCTTTACTACCAATGGAAATCTGCTGAATCTCAAACTGGCGTTTATGAGTATAAAAGTGATTGTGGGGAGCTAATTCTCGTAGTGCAGTGGCAGCAGGTCTGACAACTTCAATTGGGGGAACGGGATTTTCTCTAACTCGATGGCGATTATAAACCGAACCATAAAAGCGCACACCGGATTCAGGAAAGGCATAATTTGGTAATAGTCCGTGGTCAGTTAGTAACTCTAGGGTTGTGATGCGAGACAGGCTATTTTGTCGCCCTTTCAGGACACGTAGTTCGTCCTCAATTTCTCGCAGTGCATCTTCCTCATGTTCCTCAATCTGAGACTTTTGATTCTGCAATCTTCTCCGGGCATTGTCTATTTCCCGTCGCTGACGGTCAAACTCGTTAACAACTTTGCGAATCCGTTGCTGGAGTAGTTCAGTTATAGTCTCGCTACAAAATCTTGTTCTGGTATCGTCTCGAATCACATCTAGAAAGCGTGCTAAAAAAGACTCCTGCAATTGCGTCTCATTTTGAGCAATCCATTGCAACATTCGCGGAATATGACCCTTGAGATTCTCGATATCCCGGATCAGTTGTGTGCCAGTCCGGGGTAGTTCCGATAAATTTCCAGTTTTTACCGCAGAGTCAAAACAGTAGGCAAGATACTGACGCACTAATACAGCCGAAGCATCCACCCAACACCCAGGTGCATCAACTTTACCGCGTAGCATTTCCACAGGCCGGGCATAAAAGAAAAGGTCATGGGGTTGATGCTTAATTACAGAGACGATTAATGCTGTACCTGTTGCCCGTCCTGCCCGACCAATACGCTGAAGATAACTAGCTGTGGTAGGTGGTATAGAACATAACATGGTGCTGGATAGATCGCCAATATCAATCCCCATTTCTAGAGTGCTGGTGCAGGTAAGCACATTTGGATCGTCTGCGTGTTCATTCTTGGAAAAAGTACGCTCTAGGGTCTCTCTTTCTTCTGTCGCTAAAAGTCCTGTGTGTTCGTTGGCGACAACTCGACGTAAAGCACCTTTACGGTACCGGTCTTGGTAGTATACTTGTCGTTTAGTAAAGTCTTCAGGGCGATACGCACCTGTCCTAGCACTGTATTCTAAGCTAGGAGCGCCATTCCAGAAAATTGCTTCCTGTTCTGGGCGGACTATTTGTCGCCCTGTTTCCGAGCAAATTAACCGGACTCCGTTTGGTACTAAACTTACGGCTGTGGGATTAATAGCGTAGTAAGCTTTATTACCATCTGTATGCAGTCGCAGTAAAAGTTTTGTTGCCTCTGCTGCTTGATATAACAGTTTTAACAAGTCAACTGTCTCTGCTTCACTCATGGGATGCTTAAATACCCGATGTGTCCAACGGATATGCCAAGGCTGTGTATTCCCTGAAGTGTTGCCGAAGATGAAGTCATGAGAGCGATCGCTGCCAGTTACCATCAATTTGGGTCGATAACGATTCATTGGCGGATGAACCTCTCGGCTCAAAATTGAACGTCCAAAGGGAGCTTTACCCCAGTAGTTTTTGCGGGCTAAGTCCTCTAGGTAAGAATGTCCCAATGCGCCGCGCAATCGATAACGGTAAAGGATTCCCAGTAGCCAGCGACGCAGGTTATCTTCGCTAATCTTTTTCAGTTGCGTATCTACAGACTCGATGCGATCGCTAATTTGCTTCACAGTCTCATCTATTTTCTGCCAATCCCAGGCTATACAGGCTGAACCACTGGCTTCCATCGTGCGTCCGCGCAGCAGCATGACTCCAAACTCGCTGGTAGCTTGCCAAGTTAGCCGTGTTTCGATATCAGATGCTAGGGCAGTTGGGGGATTTGTAAGTTTCGGATTGTTGCGATAATTAAGGTAATCTTGGTAATCATGTAAATCTGGTGGCAACAAAGCAGCGATCGCTTTTTTCATAGTTCCTGGTTTGCCAACTCCAGGCTGACTCCACCACTCTAATAAACGTTTTCCAACTTCTGTTAAGGGCAAACCTGCTGTACCAGCATCATTAATTACCCCTTGTAGGGCAGTGCGAAAGGTGAAATTATAAGTTCGGGCTGAAAGAAACCCGGCACGATGGGAAGCATCCTGAACACTATCGGTGAAAGCTAGAAGTTTTGGATCGTTGTTGAGCATAGATCCAAATAACTCATCCACCATAACGCTAGAAAGGGTAGCTGAACGCGAACCAATAATAAAAATGCTCTCCCGTGAACCGCAGCAAGGGCAAGCCTGAACTCCACGGAGAGAACCATTTTCTAGTTTTTCCACATCTTGGTTGAAGGCAACTCGCAAGCGGCGAGTGTCATTAGTTAAAGGACAGGCCCCCTGTCCTTGGCGTAGGACTAGACTGGAGGGATGGAGATACCAAGCTCCAAACAAGTCTCCTGAATTGATTGAGCCATCGCTATCTGGGACAATTAGCACAATGCGTTGGTCGTGGCTGCCATTGCGACCAAACCAGCCCCGGTAAATGGCACTGATATCATTAGTCAGCTTAAAACCTTGAACGCCTCTGGCATTAACGGCGGTATCGGACTGGCGATTTTGCAGACCAATCCAACCAGAAGCACCGCACTCGTTACACTGGAATGCAGGAAGTAAAGTTTGTTCTGGCGAAGGTTCATCTAGCCAACCAAAAATCGGTTGTTCTTCCACAACTCGACCAATCCGCGCTAATTCTCGCACCCAAAGCTGCACTTGAGTCGGGACTAAGGGAAATGCTCCTTTGCTCCGAATTTCTTTGGCGTGGGCAACAAGGGCAAAGAAGGCGGTAATGATCCGCTTCCGGTCTTCTAAGTTGGGGACGGCAATGAAGGAAAAATCTTTGGCTGCTAGCCTTTCTACTAACTTTGCCCAAGTGAGGGGGCCTTCCAAAGAACGTTCAGCAGCATCGAAAAGTTCCAGCAGGTGCTTGAATAGTTGCGTACCTTTTAACCAATCTCCTAAAGCAACTGACCAACGCTCAACAGCAGTAGCGCGTAGGCGTAGCCCGTCGCAGACATCACCTGCTGTTGGTTCGGCAAATTCTGGGCCGCCCCAAACCCTGGCTTGGCGGATAGTGTAGGCTGTAGCATCTTCGTCTGCTTGCGGTTCGCAGTCTTCAGAAGTTGGTAAATCTAGGGAAATTAGGTATTCTTCTGGTTTGACAATTTCCTCAACTGTCAGCCGATCCTCGATGATTACCGCTTCAGTGGGAATGTCTTCTTCAAACAAAGTACTGGCAAACCGAGCTAGGCGATCCCCTCCTGTCTCGACTGCATCCACTGATATTGTTAAACCAAGAGCGCGATCGCTGCGGTCGCGATCATCCATTGTGGCACTAGTACCAACAACGCAGAGTTTACCCTTGGGAATACTCAGTCTTTCCTTGAGTCGTCGAATCAAACAGGCGACATCTGCACCTTGTGCGCCATCGTAAGTATGCAGTTCATCAAGGACAAGATATTGCAGGGTGTCCGATTGGTTGAAACGCCAAAGTTGCTGGTCTTGCGGTCGTAGTAGCAAGAAATCCAGCATTTTGTAGTTAGTCAGCAGGATATCTGGCGGGTTTTCTAGTTGGGCTTCGTGGTTGGTAATGCCGTGGTCTTTGCCCATGCTAGTTGTGCCAGAGTCTTGAGAGGTGGGATCGCCTGGGTCGTAGCGTCCGGTGTAAGTACCAACGCGGACACCTGCTTTTTTCAGCGCTGGGTCGTCCCAAATAGATTTGGCGAAGCGGCGTTCTTGGTCGGCAGCCAGGGCATTCATCGGGTAGAGGACAATTGCTTTAATTCCAGGCTGTCTAGCTTGTTTGGCTCGGAGACAGTGGTCAAGTAAGGGGTAGAGGAAGCACTCAGTTTTACCGGAACCAGTGCCAGTCGTGACAAGGGTGGGTTCTGGCTTGTGGTTTTTACTACTCAACCGTCTCCAGGCAACAGCTTGATGGCGAAACGGAAGGAAGGGAACGTTGAGGTCAAAAGGAGGGTTATAAGGTTGAGGTGCTAACCGGAAAGGGCGGCGCAACTGTACCCACGGGCCTTTAAACAGTCCTCGTTCTGGGTCTTGGAGGAATTGTTCAAAGGCACGGCTGACAGAGCGATCGCGAAAATCAAAGGTGGATTGCAGGTAATAAAGCACCTGGCGGCGGATGTTTTCGGCAATATGGGCTGGTAGCATGATTAAACTCCGCCTCCATAACGTTTCTGCAAGACTTCGTAAGCTTGGGTATAGTCGGCTTCGCGGTCAACTTTTGTAAAAGGCGGATAGAAGGTTTTGGTGACTGTTTCTAAACCATCGTTGATTTGCCAACTTATGGTGAGGGGTGAAGTTTCGTTCCAATCTTTACGAGCTTCGCGGACTTCTTTACCTCCAGGGGCTTTACGGTTAGTGCTGGGGAGGCGTTGACCTTTTGCGTCGTATTCATCGCCGAGTTCGTATTGCCGCATCACGGGGAACTGTACGCGGTAAATGGTGGTGAGTTCGTCGAGGGATAAACCAAGGGCGAGGGCTACCAGTACATCAATTTCGAGGAGGGCTTGGCGGCGGGAGTAGTCGCTGCGGAGGGGTGAATGCCATAACCATTGCTGGGGGTCGAGTTCGTGCCAGGGAGACTCAAAGGAGTCTAGCATTGGGTTTTCTACTGCCCAACTGTCTTGGGTGATTTCGGTAAGAGCAACGGATGTCCAGAGATCGGCGTAGGAACGGGTGAGGGCGTTGAGGCGTAAGCCTCGGTGCATTATGGGGGTGATGTGAGAATTTTGAATTTTGGGGAGAAATTTTAAATCTGACTCAAAAATATGAATACGACCAGCAGCGCGGTTGATGAAGTCAAAAATGATTGAGAAACTACTTGATGCAAAACCAAGCATTTGAGAATTCTCTAAAAAATTGACTGCGATTACAGTGTTGATATGAGTCACTTCTGTTGGAATAATGGCACTAATTAACGTGCGCTCAGCACTGCAACTCACCATATTTCGACTCACAAAGCGGTAGGCTAAGGTTAAAGAGTTTTCATTTGGCCATTGTGGAATCTCTGCATAAAAAGCAGTGCGATCGCCCTTTTGATTCCCTGGACGATAAACTGCTCTTGGCAAATAGTTTTCATATATTACTGTTAAATCAATATCATCGTAAGCATTTCTATGGCTGCAATGATTTCTAGGTACTTTATTTAAAGGTGTTCCAACATAAAAATGAGGGCCGCTAAGAACAAATTCATCTGTGTTTTTAGGTTGAAAACTTGGGTTGTCTTGCCGCGTAATTATTCCATCTCTTTGACTATTAGATTCGTGAAATAATTCTGTAGCAAAATATTGACCATCTAATTCAGGAAGCAATTTTGATGCTTTGTTAATCTTGTCGATAACAGTTACTAGCTGACGTGCATGGACTTGTGGTAGACGAGATTCCTTAACTGGCACTGTGCTATTTTCCAGTAAAGCATGAAATAATTTCAAAGTTTCTTCGGTAACTATAATGATGCGGTCAATGTGTCCTTTTGTCTCCCATTTACCATCATTAGTCTTTAGCCCCGGAATTATTTCTCCTGGTTCTTGATGTTTGCGGCAAGAACTAAGTGTGATTGGATTGTATAGATTAGCTAAATGTATAAATTCAATATTTTTTGAAATTCCTCTAAAAATATTAAGGCTAAAATCTGTTTCATGATGAACATCCAAAAACAAATTAAACTCATTTTTAAAGTGGTAGTGACCTATAAGACGAGGATAATAAGCATTTCGTAAACGCCCACCATTCGCATCATCATAAGGGCTTTCTTGATGCAAGAGTCCACCGAATCCTTTTTGTCCAAGTACAGCCCAACTTTTAACAATAAAATTCTTATATAAATTCGTCTGACTTCCTCGCAGAGCCTCATAAAGTCGGTGACAATTTAAAAACGCAACTGTTCCTAAACTTGATTTTTGAGCATCTAAATAAATACTTCTGTTCAACTCAACTTTTAAAAGTTGAGGCCGTTCTTTATTAAACTCTGCACTTCTAGCTTCCCTAACTCCTAAAATCACATTGAAATCACACAACAATGCTGCATCTGTCCAAGACACCTTTAACCAAGGCGGGTTTCCTAAAATCACATCAAACCCTTTCGACTGACTTGCATCACACCCCAACACCTCAGAAAACGCTAATTCCCAATGCTGAAACCTCTCCTGCTCTGCAACATCCCGACTCACGCGATACCAAGACACCGCCGCACACAGCAAATCTGTATCTAAATCAGTCTGTGCAGTAGCTTTGAGCAAGTTCGCCCCATCAAAATTCCAGCGAAAGGCTTTAATACTTAAATCTCCTTCCGGCGCTAACAATATCTGCGCTGCTTCTAAATAATCTTCTCGCCTTGGCAATGCCTCCACTTCATCCATCGACCAGAAAAATAACGCACACCAAGAGTCCATTAACAATTTCAACCGTTGAAAACTGCCAGAGGTAGATTCTAGTTTTGCCTTCACCTCTTCCTGCAACGCCAAACTGGGGCCGGGTTCTGTTACCGGGGGTTGAGGCCACACACTACCAGGACAAGCTGTTTTCTCTAATGCTACTAACCGTTCCTTGGCATATTGCTGTTCGTGTTGGTCAATTAAATCGCTAACAGCCAGGGCTAAGTTTACCTCTACTTCTGTCCATTTGCTTTTGACTTCTTTCTTGTGCCAGTCCTTAGCTTGCTGCACTTGTTGGGGATGAAACTGCTTGACCAAAGCATCGCCAGCAGTCGGAACCATATCAGGGTCAAACACTAGGTAGTGATAAACTTCGTTTTTGCCTCGCTGTTCTCCTGGCTGGAGTTGACGGGGTTCCACGGCTTCATTACCGCTTTTGAGATGCACTCCTGCCAACAATTGCGCCTTTGTCCAGACTGCGCGGCGTGCGCCAATTAAACTGTTACCCGCTCGCAGTCGTAAGCCAAACCAAGGCGTTGCTCCCCTTACCCATTCTTCCCTACCATCTTCATGAATCAACTTCGCCCGGTGCATGGAGTTGAGCCACAAGGACAACGCGCCCAATTCTACCGCCGTGGGATTGAGGTCTACGCCGTAAAGATTGCGGGTTGTGATGTAGTGTCTAACGCGACGCAATTCATCAGGAAAATCCGCAGGTTCAATCGATTGATTCAGTTGTTTCTGCTTCAATTCCAGGTATTTTTGTGCCAGTTGGTTTGCTGCTTCATTCAAGAATGCACCGCTTCCCATAGCTGGCTCACAGACTGTTAATTGCAGAATTTTGTCGGCATCTTCTGGGGTATAGTCTTGCAGCAATGGTCGCAAAGTTTCTTCAACTAAGCATTTGGTTAACACTTCCGGCGTGTAATAAGAAGCACTCTGCTCTCTATCCAATCCCGACAGGTGCAAAATAAATGAGCCTTTGGCATAAATCCGGGGTTTGCCTTCTATCCGCTCTACTTCATCTTTTTTGAACTCCTCCAATCGTTCTTTAGGGACAAACCAAGTTTGGGTTTTGGACTTGCTAAATTCATCCTGAGCGCGTTTTACTTGGAGAAAATCTTGCTCGGCAAACATCCCCTTGTAAGAAAGTAATCCTTCGTAGATTGCACCTAGCTGATTTATACCCAGGTCTGCGTAGTTTACCCGTCCGGTAGTTTTGGTTTTTTCGTCGTAGCTGAGAGACAAAAGACGGATAACCTTTTGCAAACATCGGTTGGAAAGTTGCGCCCGACTCAACAATGGGGTAGCTTTCGGGTCAAAAAGTGTGGCAGTTAAAGGTGGTAACTCAAAAGTCCGTTGTTGTTGGGCAAGTTGCAATTGCAACTGTCCGGGATTTTCTTTCTGGTGCAGAGGGTGAAATCCTTCGTGGACTAAGGTGAAGAGTCTATTTAAATGTGTCTGAAAATAAGTTCCTTCACCAGACTGTTCAGAGAGTGGGACTAACTCTAAATCGCGCAATGCTTCCAAGCTGTAGCCCAAACGGTAAGCATCATCATTGATTGGTAAAACACCCAATTCCGCCCCATGTGCCTCGGCGTAGAAGCAGAATATCAGGCGATACACAAAAGTCAAAGCTTCATGACGCAGTTGCTCGGCAGTGACAGTAGTTGAACCATCAGGTAAAGCTTCCTCTGGGCGCAGGTTAATCATACCTAAACTGCGACGACGGCGATCGCTCACCCATTCATTTGCTAGTAACTCAATTGCTTCTCTTACCGCCACCTGGAGGTTTTCTGTCACCCCGTGAGCCAGCTTGTGGCTTTGTTCTCCCAAGGTATCATGCAATAATTCCACAGACTCACTATCTGGAGCCAGCGTTTCCCGTGATAAGAAAGTAGCGATTTGCTCAAAGGTCGCTTTCTCGTTCCGACCAAAAGCTTCATCTAAATCAAAAGCCAACCAGCGTCCGTTAGCAAAAGTTTTGCGGTCAATTAACAGTATCCGGCTTCCTGCCAGAATCATCACCCAACGCGGTGGTTCTTCTGTTTTAAAAATCTCACCAACTGCCCGACCCCAATCACCTTGTACCAGTTTGTGGTTAGAATCAACCAATTGCTCTAGTAATGGCTTTCCTTCTAAGGGGTCTTCACTGGCTGCGCCATCTGGCAAACTGCCATCGGGAATGCAAAACACACTCTCGCAGACAACCAACCAAGGTTGTCCAAATCGCTGTAATAGTCCCAAAATTGGAACGTAGACATCGCCACTTTCCACAGGCAAATCCATTGCTTCCAAGTCGCTGTAGCCAATTGCCTGTAATAAGTAGGAATGCCAAGCTTGGATTTCTACACCAGCATTGCGTCGCTGATTCCAGTCAAATTCTTCAATAGCTTGGGCTTTGGCTTTAAAGTATCGCTGTCCTAACTTCTGCAATTGCCTGGGTGATGCTGCTGCGCCTGCTTCCTTCCACGAAGAAGTAAACTTTTGTGCGTCTTTGGAAAACGTCGTATCAAGGTAGTGAGATGAATAGTATTCACCAACATTGTGAATCGCAAAATCTAAAACCATTATTTCACTCCTTCGATAACCAAAACTAACCGAGTAATGGGCGATTCCCCTGGTAGTAAGTGCATATCGCGCCAATGTTGCTGACGGTCTTTGAGATATTTGTCCATTTCGTCGCGCTCTCGTTGCAAGCGTTTAGCCGAGGCACTGTTGGGGTCAATTTCTCCAAGGTGCTGGTCAATAATTTCTCGCCGTTTCTGACTCCACTGTTGCAGCCGTTGTTCTTCTTGTTGCAGTAGAGGTTTCACTTTTTCCTGACGCTGTTTTTCGAGCGATCGCAAATGTTCTAAACTAGCTTCTACTGCCGCAGGAATTAACAGTTCAGCCGCAGCAACTCGCGCTGGAGTCTTTGTATTTGCCAGTCGTTCAAATCCTGCGGCAGCCAAAGTATTCTGTAGAGGAGACATTTCACAGCGACCACCAGGGCGGATGCGGATAGAATGGGAATCCACTACCAACGGTGTACCTGCTTTTGATGGTACTTGTCCAATAAAACAAAATGCTAATTCCCCTTCTTCCAGTTCTCTGGAAGTGATAATAGGGGCTTCTCCCCGTGCAAACTGCATCAGCAAGCGCTCTACTAGCCACTGCATAATTGGGTGAGTTTCACTACACAGCAGTTCTTTAGACCAGTAACCGGAAGTATTGCGGGCAGCCGTAATTGCCAGCTTCACCCGTTCCACATCGTCCGTCAGCCGAAACTGGTCGCCTTCCTGCCATGCCTCTTGAGGAATTGCCGTTCCACCAAAAATGATCTCATTTTTCTGTGAAGGCGCACCCAAACGACGCTTTAAATCAGGAGGGGCTGTAAGTGTCAGCATCCGCCCCTCAATTTCTAAGGGTAAATAATCTTGATTGGATTCCTGTAATAGGCGGTAAGCTGCCAGTAAGAAATCAAAATCTTTGTAAAAACGAATACGGCTGTTATTGTTAACCACTACAGAGTCCACTTTTTCAGAGGAAACATCACTCCCCCTGCCCAACAACAACGCCACTAAATCATCATCATCCTTAAGGTTGCCTGCAGAAATGATTAATTCTAAGTCGTTGGCTTCTGTGGATGTAGTTGCACTCTGCCCCACTCGCTTGTCTAAAACATTGCTATCTGCTTTCAACAAGCCCTGTTGGGCAATGTACTCTTCTTCCTTTTGCGGATCATAAAGCTGAAGCAAACTTTCTCCAGACCTAGTACTGCGGTTAATTTCTTCTACCTTGCCTATCAGCCGTTCAAAAATAGCTGAATCTCCCTTTAGCAATCCGTTTTTCGTCTCAACCATCAAATACCGAAGAATTGACGTTTCGGTTTGCCCAATGCGGTCAACTCGCCCGTTGCGTTGAATTAGGGTGATAATCGACCAGGGTAAGTCATAGTGAATAACGTGATGGCATTGGTGATGCAAGTTAATCCCTTCGGATGCTACATCGGTGGCAATCATCATCCGCACAGGTGAAGATTTTGTCCCAAAAGCTTCTACTGCTGCCATTAAATGCACATCTGGAAAAGCCCCACTAATGGAAGCGATCGCCTGATGCGGTTGGTCTTCAAATTTGTCGCTGTGTTTGAGATTAAATGCTTGAGCGATCGCAGCAGTTAACGCCTTCTGAGTTTCTATATACTCGGTAAAAATCAAAACGCGGGGACTACGCTCTTGGCCATTCCAGTCAATTTCTTGCAGTTGTTTAAGCAACAGTTGAAAACGGGAGGAATCAGTTAATACAATTTTTCTCAGGGCAGTTTCTAGCCCTTTTAAATAAGGTATTTCTGGACTTTGAGGGTTTTCAGCTTGCAGTTTTTTCAGTCGTTTGGAAACAGTACTAGCGCAAGATTCTGGGCTAGAAAGAAACTGTTTGTAGAGTCCATATTGAATTAAACGCTGATTTCTCCACTCTGAATACTCTTCCTTTTGGGTCTGGATTGCTTGTCGCAGTTCGCCCAAAATTCTGTATGCAGTTTCTTCTGCACTTGTCGCCTCCGCCGTGGTTTCCTGAAGGGGTACAACAAACCGTTCAGTAAGTTGCAGCCCAGCTTGATGACGCACATCTTCTTTAAAGCGCATCAAGTAGAAGCCACGAATATCATCTGCATCATACTCTCGATAACGAGGATCAGGGATTGCTGATGGATCTAGTAAGGAAATTAAACGCCCAAAAGTTTCTCTTTTACCATTATGAGGTGTTGCTGTCGTCAGCAACATACTATCTGTGCGCCTTGACAGCAACCGCGCTAACCTATGGGCTTGATGATTCTCAGGAATACTAGCCCCAGCAACGTTGTGCGCTTCATCAATCACCACCACATCCCAGCGAGTATCTTCCAAGAAATGGCGATAGCGTCCAACATCCTTGAGTGTATCAATGCTGATGATGACTCGATGATAAACCTCAAAGGGGTTCTTATTAGTGGGAATCTGTAACCTTAATTTAGCAATGCCTTGAGAGTCTAACCTTACTAGAGGAATACTGAAACGGTTCCAAAGTTCTGCTTGAAACTGTGTCAGCATGGATTTTTTGGTTAAAACTAAAATCCGATTTGCCCGTCCCCGACGGATTAACTCTGTCAGGATCATGCCAACCTGTATAGTCTTGCCCAATCCAACCGCATCTGCCAGTAGCAATCTAGGTCGAAGTTGTTCCAGCGATCGCTTGACTGCGATAATCTGAAAAGGCATAGGGTCAAATGCACCTAACCCTTCGAGATCAGCTTCTTCCCCCGCCGCAGGCATCTGCCGCAATTGCGCTTCCAGGAACAGTTTGGAGCGACGGAAACCATTTGAATTATCAGCAATTAATCTAGTCTTACGTGGATCTACTGACTCAATTTGGTCAAGCTGAGTCAAGAAAATTGCCTGATATCCTCGAACCAGTTCATCAACTCCAACTACTTGCACTGCATGTTGTGTACCTGCATCGTTAGAGGCATTTATACGCTGTACAAGCCATTCAGCATCACGACATAAAACCCGCATTCCAGGAGCCAAGGGCAGAATATTGGGCATTAATAATAAATAATATAAGTAATAGGTTGTATCTGTAATAACCTACTACTAACTGACGGTCAATGCTGGATTTACTGAGAACCTAATGGATAAAGCAGCAAACTACACCAAAAATTTGGCTGCAATCACATTAAGTAAACTGTCTAACCGCACTATGTAATTTAAATTGAGCTTATGCAATTGTAAAATTTCCATTCACTTATGCAGGTGATCGCCCATGACTGTCTAATTAGTACATATAAGTTGCTCGACTAAAGATTTTAGTAAAATTCAAGTATTTTAGTAAAATTCAAGTTTTCAAATTAGTGGTTATATACCAATAAGATAGTCATGACATGATACCCATCGAAGCTAAAACGCTCACTAAAGTATTTTTAAAATTTTCTGTATGTACAAAATTAATGTTTAACTAAGTGCTTTATGAACCTCGCATTTAAAGCAATCTTGAAACATAATTCCTCAAATGGAGACTCTGGTTCCCATACAATAAATTGATCTATATCATCTGTTATCCCTAGTATCGGTTTAGGTAACTTAAATATTTCTTTAAACTCATATCCAAAAACAGGTTCATCTCCCCATTGATTTTGAGCCTTGAAGTTAGATAAGTCTGTACCTTGATTGTGCTTATTAACATCTGCCTTAAATCTCTCTTCATCATATTCAATTATTTCGGCCTTTGCTGTACCAATAATAGAATTTACTGGAACAATATTTTTACATAATCCCTCAGCAACAAGTGCATTTTCACATTCTTCTTTATCTGACTCATCTAAATATGAAGCGGAATGAATTAAAAAATAATCAGCATCACTATAGCATTCACTAAAAAATACTATCGGTATTTCTCCAATCAAAACATAATAAGCCATACTTGGAGATAGAGCGACCCCATAATTTTTTTTTTGCATTTCTAAGTTAAACCTTATGATTATAAAATTTTTAATTAAATTAGTAATTCATTTTAATCCTTGAATTATCGCTCTATTTGATTCCAAGCTTGAGTAAATGCAGCTTTTTCGACGGGATTGCTTGCACCCCACAAAGGACATTGTTTTCCTTTTATCGGTATAAAATTTTTAAAACCTGTAGGGTTAATAAATGTGTATACATAACAAGGTTCACTATATCGGCAATCAATTAATTCAGCTGCGCCAATAATACATCCTCTTTGTACATTAGGAGAAATATTATATTCTTTAAAAGCTTCATCACTGTCCATTGACAATCCAGCTTGAATTAATGTCCATCCACGATGATTCGTGTTTTTTAGTCGAATCTCCATCTCTTCTTTACCCATGACAATTGCATAAGCAAAAGGAGCATGAGTAGTTAGACATTTTAGATTATCTGGTGCATTCTCAATCGGTGGACGATAATTTTCTGTTATTATCCTTTTTTGCTTTATTTCTTTAATCTGCTCGTCTGATAGTTCTACAATAAAGTTATGGGATTTTGTATAGTTAGCCATACAAGCTATCTCTAGCCAAGCTTTTTCAGGAATATCTAGCACTTTTTCTTGAGGAATAATAATTCTTTGAAAAGGTTCGTCTGGATCTACCTGCCCTATACGAATCCCCTGAGAGAGAATGCTAACTTGATATTCTTTTACATTCATTTGTGTATAACAAAAGTATTAGCTCTTATTTTTATTCTTAAGCGCAAAAGCCATAAGCTTTTATATTTAGCTATATATCCCTTATTATTGTAATATATACAACTATTTTATTCACAGTAATAATACGGAAATAAAAGAGTTCTAATTAACGAGGCTCTTTACATTCCATCTCTAACACTCCTAACAATTTCTCTTCCAGTCCAGTCAAATAAGCCCTGTTCAGCTTCCCCAACGACTCCAAAAACTTCTGCACCGACTCCTCCAGCCCACTCGAATACACCCGACTGATGCGATCGCTAATTAACTGCATCTGCTCACATTCTTCAGGCAAGTATTCATAAGATTTCAGATGTTGCAACCCAACCGTGTGTTCGCCATCCCACATCCTCACCGTGCAACTGAACTCATTTACTTGGCTGACAATCCCCCAGCAGCAACCCTTGCCCCTGAGTTCTGGATTATCTTTGGCTAAGATTTGGCATACCTCGCCTAATTGATAGGTGTTAGGTACTTGAGTACGTTCCATTATTCGCTGCACCGCATCTTTGACGATGCGATGAGATGGTACTTTACCCTTGGCAGACTCTACAGCTTGCTCCCATGCTTCAGGCTGAATGTCCGGGTCTAACTTGGACAGTGGCCTGATTTGCCACTCATTAGTCGGCAAAATGTGATCGGAACGATCACATTTTTGCTCTAAGTTATCAAATATTACTGCTGCATCCATTAGAAGATAAGACTGGCGACGATTATGGCCAAAGCGATCGCGGCAATACTCCTCAAAGGTTTTGTGAGTAGAGCGATATAACTTGCGATCCCGTAATTCCATTAATGCCTTCCCCGCCTCAAAAAATGCCCTCTCCACTTTCCTCTCCAAGTGCAGGCGATCGCTTTGCTCCTCCTGGGTCAACTCTGTTACTTCAACAGCACTAACTGTAATTGTTGCTGAACCTGGGTCTTCTTGCTGGGAAATATCCTCGTTTGTTGAATCGGTAGATGCGGCTTTTTTGCGTCTAGAAGGTGGACTATTCATATTTCCACGCCCTCTAGTTCGACAATATTTTTTTAGGGTCAATTGCAACGTATATTTTGGGCGTGGTTGGAAACTCCGTCTCTAAAAAAACAGAGGGGAGAGCAAGAAGATTGATGGTCTGAGGGTCAATCATCTTTGCTCTAATCACGGTTGCACCCCAAACTCAATGCCTAAAACCTGCTCAATTCGTCTTAGGGTAGGCAGTGGCAATACTTTTATCCGCTCTTGCTCAATTGCATACCAATTGGCAACAGAAATGTCAGCCTCAGCAGCCAATTGAGTAATAGTACGACCTGACTCATGTCTTGCATCTCGGATGCGTTGCCCCAACTCAGGAACATCTATTTCCCAGCCTACCTTCATTAATAGTTGATTTTGTGACATGTAACGCCTCCTTTATACAACGCATTAGAGCAATATTAATATCGTAACATTACACATATATTGACATTACTATAATGATATTATAGGATTACCATTATAAAGAAAGCGCCCCGACTACCAATCTGAAGCGCTTTCCGTCCCGTTAGGAACTTAATCAATCATGACATACCAAATCTACAGCCAACAACAGCTGCAACTGAAATCCATTGCCCGACTCAAGCAAATCTACAGCGAAATCGGCTGCACAGTCGAAGTAAGCGACAAACGCTGTAAGGATGCCTGGATTTCCGCCATTGTTAACTATCAGGCAAGCAAGATTCAGAAACTCACCCCTGCTGCCCCCGACGAACAAGCCGCAGCCCAAGCCGAACTCGACAGCTACATCGCCGACCAAGCCCAAGTTATAGCTCCCGAACCCCTCAGAATAGTCGAAATCTCTTTTGACCATCACGAATATTACGCTGATGACAAACTGGTAGCCAGCATCAGCCATGACGACAACCATTTAACGCAACGCTGGGTAGTAATGGTCAACGGTAAAGAAATATTCCGTACTAACACTCTAATGCGTTGCGATCGCTTCATCTGCACTCACTACAAAGATGGTACGCTGCCAGTGCAAGAGCAAGAAGCAACACCCTGCACTACTGAAAACCGAATCATGGCGCATATCTTCAACGAGTGCCAGAAGTATGGTTTTGAAATTCTCAATGATGGCATTTACAACAACAACGGCGTGAAACTGGGGCAAGTCGGATGCACTGATGGTAACTGGTGGGTGAAAAGGCGTTATTCAGTCCAGCAGCAGTATTCTAACTCGGTGCTTGATGCTGTGCGATCGCTGTCGATAGTGGATACGTCACTGGCTGAACCAGTTCACAAATACTTGCAAGACCGACCCTTAGAGCAACTAACTACTGAGGAATTACAGCAGTTGCTCTCTGCTGAAGCGGCTAACTGTGAGCAATTGCTAGACCTATCCTTTGAACAGTTAACCGCTCAAAACTGGCAACGGTTACGGGAGCCTGTAACAGCGTAATTCCAATTCGCTTTTTCGCAATTAAACTGCGACTTGCAAATTGGAAATTGCGAATTGATATTGCCCTTTCCCCCTTCCCCTAATCATTCACTCATTACAAATATGCAACCCACGATGTCAATCCCCCAACACTGGGGCTACCCTCGCTTTGCTTTGGATCAACGTACTAAAGACGGTATCATTCTAGGGCTTTATTGCTACCCGAATGGTACTGAATTAGCTGAACAGTTTGATGAAGGATGGCGTTATGTATTGATGCCTAACAAGAATTCTGACGAGATATCGTACTTGCAAGAGAATCAAATCCAACCGCTCTCCCCACAGGAATTGTTCACACAAATTACCGCAGAAATTGAATTCTATCAGCGTCAAATCTCCATCCTGCAACAACAGTTAACTGTATTAACTCAAGGTGCAAACAATGGCTAATTCTACAAACAGTTTTGACCGTAGAGCCAATCATTTGCTGCGTGTGCTTCAGTTTTGCGGTGGTTGTGTGCCATTACATCGGTTGCAATTCCAATTCTCCAATTCAGTCATTCAAACACTGCTGGATAAAGAACTGGTGCAAGTACAGAACACGGGACGCGGTTTTTTGTTGGAGATTGCCGAGGATTTTTAAGTTATTAATCCCAGAGGACACAATGATGAAACTTTACGCAAAAACCATTCCACAGACTTTACCTAATTGGGCAACTGTCGTTACACAGAGCGCAGATTTGATTGAGATTGAAATCAATGATGAACACCCTAGCTTTCAAGCTCTACTTGAAGAATTAGCAACAGAGATTGAACCAGGAACAATAGGTGTAAAGGTAGAGGATTTATGTTCACGGCTTGGCATTGAGATGTCTAATCCCAATCTCCAGCAATTAGTTGAACAAGCTCAAACTCTGATATCTCTTATTGCTACGCACCCAGACTACAAACAACTGCTGGACGAGGGATATCAACCTGACTTAAACGTTGCGGATGCTCAAACTGCGCTCAATTATCTGCAATGGGAGTTAGACCAGAATCAACAGCCTTCTGTTTAGTAAAGAAGCGATTGCTTGAATATCAGCTTTTCTTCAAGCAATCGTAAAGCACTGAAAGTTTACGCTACAAACCACTAATTATTGCACAGGTCAATAAAATATGGTTACTGAAATCAAACTAAGTTTATCCAACCCTCCTGAACCCATCTATTTATTTGTCAATCAGGGGGAAGTAAATGGGGAGTCCTACACCTGCTACAAGAGAAGGAGGTAATCAAATGAATATCAAATGGAGTGATGAAGAACTAGAAATTATTGAGACAAAAGCTGAAGTATATACAATTAAGCAAATAGCCTCAAGCCTAAAAAGACGAGGATTCTATCGCACACCAGTTGCAATTTACCTGAAGTTAAATAGCTTAGGTTATTCCGCACGTCCCACCCTTGATAACTATTCTTGTAAAGAAATTGCTCAAGTTCTTCAATTGAATTTATCAACTGTTTGCAGATGGGTAAAGCGAGGATGGCTTAAAGCAACAAAACGTTCTGCTAGACATTATCAAGTCCGTAGATGGCATCTCAAACAGTTTTTTGACAATCCCCCACAATCAATTAAAAAACGTATTGCTGCTCTCGATACCGAAGCCATTAATTACTTATTAGGGAAAAAAGCATGATTGACCATATTAATGCACTCTTAACAAGTTGGTATATTTCTCCACCTTGGCGTGGAACAATTCCACCTGTTGAGGTGAATTTACTGGAGAGAGTATATTTACGAACCACAAGAACATTTGGTTATTGCTGTGGTATGCAATGGAAGCATGAGTGCTGGATTTATTCAATTGACTGCCGTAATGAAATACTCCACGCCACAGAAAACCAAATCATCGGGACTGGAGAATTAGAAACTCTCACCGTGCAAAAACCTACTTTCGTTTTGGGCGAAAGAGTAATGCTCTGTTCTCACGATAAGGGAGCAAAACAACGGCTGATTTTAGGGATTGGGCTGGTGAATAATTCTTGGTTTTACCTTGTTGAATTGGTGTTGCCAACCTTAACTCAATCACGGACTATATCGAATCGTTTCTCACTGGTTGGTGAGAAAAGTTTAGTGCGGGTGAATGTCTAACTCTCTCTAATCAACAACGAAAATTTATTACCCAACTAAAGTTATGTCACAAATCGAAGTAGCTCAAATTATTGAACAGATAAAGCAAGAAATCACTGTTGATGCTTCAGGACACGGTAAAGCTAGTATTCGAGCTACAGCAAGACTTGCCAATATCGATGCTACTGGATTAGTCAGAAGTCTCAAAACTGCTGTAGACAATTCTGGGTCTAAACTGGTTGAAAAGCTTATCCGTAAAGGATTTGAAGCCGTAGAGATTTTAGGGTGGTCGCAGTCTGGTATCCCTGACGTAGCAGTTGCCGCCATACTTCACTATTACGGCTACGAAGCGGGAAAAAGATGCAGCGAACAAGCAAGATTAGCCTGTGAAGCATTTGAAAGTATCGGTGTTCGTGCCTGGATGCAAGACATTATGGGCTGGACAAAACCCGCTACTCAACCACAAGAACAACCCCCTACACCAGCCCTTCCCCCAGTTGAACAACGATTGCATACTCTTGTCGAGGCAATGAAAACTTTAGCTGAGTTAACTGGTGGCAGACTCAACCCATACATGGAACAGAATTGCAAAGACTTCGCCGCCAATCTGATAGCTGACTACAACAGACAGTCCTTAACCGCCACACAAGAAAAGTGGCTTGGCGTGGTCAACTTTGCAGAGAGCGAACTTGGAAAGAAAGTCCCCCTGAGCGGCGCTCACTATCGAGGACATTTAGGCACATGGGTGAGAACATTTTACCCACAATTAGGCTCACGCCAAGAAACACGATTGGTTAATGGCGTTCAACAGCCCATCTATGTCTACGCTTGCCATGATCCGGCTGTTGCGGCTGGGTTGACCAAAGCTGTAGAAGAGTTCTTTGCTCACCCTAGCCCTGGTGCAGCGCTAAGGCAGGCAGGTGCTTTCGCTAACAAGAAAGCTGTAGTTACTGCTTGATTGATTATTAAACAGACCCGACAATTTTAGGAGTGAAAGGAAATTGATTTAAAGGTTAACAATAATGAACTGCCTTAACTGTGGAAGTCAGGAAATCTATCGAAAGAACCCACAAGAAAAAGTCGTCTACTGTGAGCGCTGCGATTATTCCTGGGAAGTGAAACAAGCCAGAAATCCGTTACTGCAAACCAAAGTTTATATGAGTCGAGGCCCCATGAAAGGGAATCATTATGTTTCAGTTTGGTTTTGCCCAATGGACATTTCACGATATTCCTTTTCTCTAACTTACGGGGGTGGAGTTTGTATGTTTAATGAGTTTTCTGACGACCCATATTTGAGTGGCAGTTATGAAACAGTAGAAGAAGCATTGTCAGCAGGAGTAAGAGAGGTGGAAAATGACGCGAGATGAATGGCTAAATCTTGGAGAAAAACTATTTGGTAAAGACGTAATGCAATGGAAATTCAAATGCCCATACTGTGGTCATATTGCTACTGTTGCGGATTACAAAAAAGCAGTTGCTCCATCTTCTGCCGCAGGATTTTCTTGTGTAGGGCGATGGATGCCAGTTTGTAAAGAGGCTTTCGATGATAAGGATAAGCGTAAGATTCCTTGTAATTATGCTGGCGGCGGATTAATTCAAATTAATCCCGTTGATGTTGATGGAACTAAAGTTTTTGAATTCGGAGTTTAAATATGGAACTGGGATTATTTCAAAAAGATGCACTCATTGAAAAACTGGCAAAAGCCTTTTATAGAATCCAAGGTTATGTAGTTCGACAAGACTACCGAATGCAAGATGCAACTCATCCGGCTGAGAAAGCTTGTGTAAAAATGGCGTTCACTGCTGTTGAAGAAGTAGAATTTGCGCTTGCTGACGACGGCGATACAGAAATTATTACTTGGCAACAAGGGCAATCATTGAGTGAAAACCGCCAGTATTACTTCTGCAAATATAAGGATTTTACTTTAACTCTTCTGACTTCACCTGCAATAAATACCACCCGTGTAGAAGTTACCCGTGGAAATACAAGAATTTACGTTTCTGAAAAAGAAATTACTAAGGAGCAAGTAACCCAAGAACTCCAAGATTTCTTAAACACGCTTGCTGTAGATTTACAAACCTTAAGCCGAATTCAGTTTCAGGAGTAATTTATGAAAGTCGTAGTTCAAGTAGTTGAAAAAGTTATTAGCGAAGCACACATTTATCTACCTGATGGATTGGCAGAAGAAGCCATCAAACAAGTCATCACAGACCGATATAATTCCGGCGAAATAACTACTGATTTAAACATATTTCAGGTTGATTTTGAATCCATCAGCGCAACGATTGTTCAACAACCGCAGGAGGCAGCATGAAACTCACAACTCTACAAGGCCATTACCAGTGCATTGTTATAGATCCTCCCTGGTTCTACAGACTTCGTTCTAAAGACAAAACTCACCGCAACCGCATCCCCTATCAACCAATGCGGACTGAGGAAATTCTGGCTCTGCCCATTCCCGAATTATGCGGGAGCAATGGCTGTATCCTCTGGCTCTGGTTTACAAACAATCACATGGTCGAAGCGGCTCAATGCTTGCAAACATGGGGATTTGAACTCAAGACTATTTTGACTTGGGAAAAAGTCACCAAAGACGGCACTAAAACACATCTAGGTGTTGGTCATTGGCTGCGAAACTCGACCGAACATTGCGCTTTGGCTGTTCGTGGGAATGTCAAAGCTTTTGCTGGACGGACACTTACAAACCAGTCAAGCATTTTACACTCACCCCGCCGTGAGCATTCCCGTAAGCCCGAAAATTTCTATCAACTCGTAGACAAACTGTGTCCAGACATAACAAAGCTGGAGATGTTCGCACGCGAGTCTAGAGTTGGCTGGGATTGTTGGGGTGATGAGGCTCTGAAGTTTGATCAGCCTGTTGAAGAACGTGATGGAGATACTTCGTTAAGTGCTTAATTAGAGCTAATTTAAGCACTTAAAGTGTACTGAACCTAGAAAACTAAATATTAAATTCTTCAATGCTAATTTTCTGGCGGATTGTCAGTTGTAGAGGACTGGTATATTTGACGCAATTCATCGACTGTAGTTGCTGTTTTTATCCCATTTCTCACTGCTCTTAATAGTTCAACGTCTTCCAACGATGAAATTTCTGGCACTAGGTTTAATGCTTCAGGGCCAAACTTGAGTTCCAAGCCTAATTTTATTGCTTCTACCAATTCTTCCATTCGGGCAATTCGCTCAAATGATGTCACGTACTGCATACGTTGTTCTGCCTCTAATTGTTCTACTTCCCGTTGAAATTCTCGCTCTAAATCTAATGGTAGCGTCAACATCCAGTCAATAAAAGCCAAAAGGTTAACAACAGCCTCGCGTTCAAACCCTTGCTCATACAACCGACGCACTAAATTCAGTTTTGATTGTTTCCTTTGCGACCTATTACTGCGGGTTTGCACTGCTGCCAAGTGAGCCATTACCACCGTAGCAAAGGGGTTACGACTGGCTTCTAGCTCCGACAACCTTTGCTGATAGTCTAGCAGCTTGATCACAGGAAACTGAAAATTAACTGTGCAGCCAAATAATTCATAACCAAATTGATTTGGTCGCCAGTTTATATTCTCATCTCCCAGTACCGCGCATGATGCAACTGAACGGTTATAACGGTCAAAAATCCGATAGTTGTATACAAACATACGTTTCGGGAAATCGCTTTCTTCCTGGCTTTGGACTTCGACATGGATCAATAGCCAAGATTCTTCACCCCCAATGCGGTAAATTTTCACCAATTTGTCAATTAATCGCTTTCCTAACTCCGCATCTCTGACTACCTGTTGTAACTCCTGATCAAGAAATACAAAACCACGACTCCAATCAATTTCACTATGCGCTTGGGGAAAAAAGAACAACATGAAGTCTTGAAAATACAACTGTAGTATTTGCTTCCAAGGAGAATCGTATTCAGTAAGAGGTGTTTTCTTAGCCATTTTCAAATGTATTGTCTAATTTCAAATTTCAGAGGTATTTATGCCAACAAACATAGAATGGACAGACTTAACAGATAATATCATCCGTGCCAAGGGAGGCGGTTGGTGGTGTCAAAAAATCTCAGAGGGATGTAAAAATTGCTATAGCGAAAAGCTGAATCAAAATTCTTTCTTTGGTGGGAATAAGCAACCCTACTCTGGGCAACCACCAGAACTAGTGTTAGATACAGAAGCTATTCGGAAATGGGGATTCCAAAGGAAACCTAAGAAGCATTTCGTTTCTTCAATGACTGATGTTTTCGGTGAATGGGTTCCGCGTTTGTGGCAACATGAAATGCTAGATGGAATGTTCGTTGCTCCCAATCAAGTATTTCAGATTCTCACCAAACGCCCAGAAATCATGCTGTCATCTATGGATGAATGGCTCTCCTGTCATGGATTAGACAAATTGCCTTTAAATATTTGGGTTGGCACTTCTATTGAAAATCGCCGTATTTTAGAAGAACGTAGTCAATTTCTTGCTCAAATTCCGGCTTTAATTCGCTTCTGGTCAGTTGAACCGTTGCTAGAAGATTTGGGCAATATCACTCACTATTTGAATGATGTTCAGTTAGTAATTATTGGTGGTGAGTCTGGCCCAAATTCCAGACCATGCCACATCGAATGGCTCGAATCGATTGTCCAACAATGTCACGCGGCTAAAACACCTGTGTTTGTGAAGCAGTTGGGGGCTAATGCAATATTTGGGGGACAGCGATTCAAAACCCGCGACAAAAAAGGGGGAGACATTGAAGAGTTTCCACAAGAATTACAGGTTAGGGAATTTCCTGTTCCGGTACGAGAGTAAAAGCAAATCCCCCACACTGCTTTTCAGAGGCGGGGGAAGGAAAAGTTTTTTGTAGGGTTCTAACGATGAGTTTAACAAAAAAAATAAACATTGCTGGAGGGTTTAAAAGATGACTACCGACAGCTTTAGCGATAACAGAAGAAAACGCCATATTTATATGGATAGTAAGCTTGACGATTTGCCATTAACAATGGAGGCATATCGTGTTTACTGCCACTTGTGCCGTCGAGCCGGTTGTGATAACAATGCTTTCCCTTCCTACAAATCCATTGGTGAGTTCTGCTTTCGGGGGTCTTTTCCAAATTCACCAACCGACACTTTACGGCGAAAAGCGATCGCAGCAGTAAATGAACTTATCTGTTGGAATTTGATCACAAAAACCAGCAGAGAGAATAATGGGCTACAAACATCAAATCATTACAGTCTTACGGACATGGAAGACTGGTTCCCTAATCCATTAAAACCGTCTTCCTTAATCAGAGGAAAGAAAGATTTAGGTAGTGTTGGGGGGACACTAGGGGGAGTGCTGGGGGGACACCCCGGTAGTGCTGGGGGAACACCCCCGGTAGTGTTGGGGGAACACCCCGGTAGTGCTGGGGGGACACCCAAAGATTATCCAATTAAAGATTATCCAATTGAAGTCTATCCACTCAAGGACGCGCCCCTGGCTTCGCCACCCGCGCCCCCCACCCAAGAGTGTGTGTGTGAAAAAGAAGAACTTGATTTAACAACGGAAGAAATTGAACTTGAAGAACCAATTCCAGAAAAACCAAGCTTAGAAGAATCAACCCCAGAAGAACCAACCCCACAACAACCCACTTCGTTGTCAAAAAATTCCGAGTCTTCGCAACAAACCGATAACCCGTCAAGAGGATCAACTATTGCGGCGGGGTCG
>NZ_JBALFH010000047.1:0-43356 GCF_036917095.1 Nostoc sp. | reverse complement strand
GTTTCCGTCGTTAGCGGTAGCGGTAGCGAGGAACGAGCGTCTGGGGGACTGCCGAACCCGAAGGGTCTTGGGGTCTCTCCAAGTGGAGCAACTGCCGTCATCGGGCATTGGGCATATTGTTTCTCCCCATGCCCTATTCCCCATTCCCTATGCCCCAATTAAGAATGTAACTTCACTTGTTCTGCTGGCTTGCGTTCACCTTTGGAGTTCCAAATGCGACGTGCAGCTTCCACAAATTGGCTGACGCGAATTGGGTCAATTGGTTGCTCAATGCGTCCGTGACGTTTCAATGAACTAGAAACTATTACACCATCTGCTGCCTGCATCAATGTATCAATATTTTCCCAATTGGCCCCACTACCGATAAACACTGGCGTGCCATTTGCTGCGCCACAAGCTAGTTCCAAATCTTCTAAGTTAGGAGGGCTACCAGTAGCCCAGCCGGATAAAATCACTCCGTCTGCTAAACCCCTTTCAATGGTGTCTTTCACGGCGACTGTGAGATTTGGAGAACTCAAAGGACGGGCGTGCTTCACCAACACATCGGCCAGGATTTTAACATCACACCCTAACTCCCGTCGATAGCGGAGTAGCTGATGGGCTTCTCCTTCAATTAATCCTTGGTCGGTTGCCATCACCCCTGTGAGAACGTTGACGCGGATGAATTGTGCCTGCACACAGCTAGCGATCGCTATTGCACTTTTGGCATCATTTCGCAAAACATTTAAGCCCACAGGCAAAGTCACCAAATTCTGTATCCGCTGTACCACAATGGTCATGGCACTCACAACCACTGGATCGACTTGGTTTTTGGTAAACGGCGCGTCGAAAAAATTCTCTACAATCAACCCATCAACCCCTCCACTTGCCAAGGCTGCGGCTTCTTGTTCGGCGCGGTCAATCACCGCTTTTAGGCTACCTCCCCAACGGGGTGAGGTAGGCAGTGGTAGCAGGTGAACCACGCCAATAATTGGTGAGCGAGTTTTAAATATCTGATATAAGTCCACGTCTTTAATCCGCCTCGCGGAGTCCAGAGTCCAGAATTTTTTGACTATTGAACGCCAGTTCAACGCCACTCCCCTGAAGGTCGGAAACCTCCGTGTGGGGGTGGCTCTTCAACGGGGGAAACCCCGCACGTGACTGGTTCCTCTTGACCCTTGACTCTTGACTTTTCATTAACTAGTCAAATGTGTTTTATGATAGTCGGTTTATTGCCTCCTTCCTCGGATGGAAATTGGCGTCAAACCTCCCATAAGATATGTTAAGATAAAACCTGGCTACAAGAGGAGTTTGCCACTCACTAGACGCAAGGCAGCTTTCCGTGGTTTAGGCGTCTCGTCCGCGCACAATCGTAGGACTTTGCCAATCGCCAGGGTAGCATTACTGCTTTATAAGCGTAGTCGCTTTCGTCGACTTCCCTGAGGGTAGCGACTTCTCACAACAAGCCCTTTGGGCGGCTTCCCGATGGGTAGGTTAACAACGCACACGCTGCGGTAATGTAAAATACCAATAGGCGAATTGTTAAAAAAGATTACAAGTGTCAAATGTACCCAAAGACACTTCAATTTACCCTGGGGAACAGATTGATAAAAATATCATAACATGACCTCTATTTTTATTATTGATAGGGTCATAAGTCTACGGACAGTTGCTGACAGTGGGAATCTGCCACTGTACAGTTATCAGAAGGATAGCGATCGGAAAAAAGCGAAATTAGCGCCAGAATGTTTGACTACAAGAAAAAAATGAAGATATTTTCAAAATATGGGTGACAAGCCAACAATTGCGATTTCTCACCTGGGCTGCGAGAAAAATCGAATTGATACAGAACATATGCTGGGGATGCTCGTAGAAGCAGGCTACGGTGTAGATACAAATGAAGAGTTAGCAGATTACGTTATTGTTAATACCTGTAGTTTTATTGAAGCAGCCCGGCAAGAATCTGTCAGAACTTTGGTAGAACTGGCAGAGGCAAACAAAAAAATCGTAATCACTGGCTGTATGGCGCAACACTTCCAAGAACAACTTTTGGAAGAGTTGCCCGAAGCAGTAGCCGTTGTGGGCACTGGCGATTATCACAAAATTGTAAATGTAATTGAGCGTGTTGAACTTGGCGAGCGGGTCAAAGAGGTTAGTATTGAGCCAACCTATATTGCTGACGAAACTACACCGCGCTATCGCACGACAACGGAGGGCGTAGCTTACCTCCGGGTTGCGGAAGGATGTGATTATCGTTGTGCATTTTGTATAATTCCTCATCTTCGAGGGAACCAGCGATCGCGTACTATTGAATCTATAGTCGCCGAAGCCGAGCAGTTAGTTAGTCAAGGGGTAAAGGAAATTATTCTAATTTCCCAAATCACCACTAATTACGGTTTGGATATTTACGGTAAGCCAAAATTAGCCGAATTACTTCGCGCTTTGGGGAAAGTAGATATACCGTGGATCAGAATGCATTACGCTTATCCCACGGGACTGACCCCAGATGTGATAGCGGCGATTCAAGAAACACCCAACGTCTTGCCTTACCTGGATTTGCCCTTGCAGCATTCTCATCCAGATGTTCTCCGCGCCATGAACCGTCCTTGGCAAGGACGCGTAAATGATGGGATTATAGATCGCATCAAAACGGCGCTACCAACAGCCGTATTGCGGACAACATTTATTGTTGGTTTCCCAGGAGAAACAAGCGAGCATTTTGAGCATCTACTAGAGTTCGTCCAGCGGCATGAATTCGATCATGTTGGTGTCTTCACCTTTTCCTCTGAGGAAGGAACCCCAGCTTACAATTTGCCAAATCAGTTGCCCCAATCGGTGATGGACGAGCGCCGATACCAACTTATGGAACTCCAGCAACCGATTTCTCAAAAGAAAAATCAACAGGAAGTAGGCAAAATCGTTGATGTCCTGATTGAGCAAGAAAATCCTGAAAGTGGTGAATTAATCGGTCGTTCAGGTAGATTTTCCCCAGAGGTTGATGGTCTGGTGTATGTCAAAGGCCAGGCAAAATTAGGAACCATCGTGCCAATAGCGATTCACCACGCTGATACATACGACCTCTATGGTCAAGTAGTCAATAACTAAATTGTCTTTTGTCTTTTGTCTTTTGTCTTTTGTTAAATGACCCTTACAGATTTACCCTTATCCCAAGCTCGACGCTGCATTAATGGCAGTTTTCATGAGGGTTTACCTGAAGTTCGGGGACTCACTCGTGGGCATAGCTTCTCGAAAAGTTGAGACTTTGCTATCACCCTTGGCTGACTAACTAGCCAATAACTAATGACTAATGACTAATGACTAATGACTAATAACTAATGACTAAATGACTAATCCAAAATCCTTACAAAAAATTTAGGAGAATTAATGACTCTTTCATTCCAAGAATTAGGCATTTCCCAAGAACGTGTCGAACAACTAGAAAAAATTGGTTTTACTGAACCAACTAACATTCAAGTGCAAGCAATTCCCCAATTGCTAGCCGGTCGTGATGTAGTAGGTCAATCTCAAACTGGAACAGGCAAAACGGCAGCATTTTCACTGCCTATTTTAGAGCGGCTGGATGTTAATCAAAAAGCTGTGCAAGCCATAGTTTTAACACCAACTCGTGAATTAGCAATGCAAGTTCACGATGCGATCGCGCAGTTCATCGGTAATGAAGGATTGCGGGTATTAGCAATCTACGGTGGTCAATCAATTGACCGTCAAATGTTGCAACTCAAACGTGGCGTTCACATGGTTGTGGGTACTCCCGGACGCGTGATCGATTTACTCGATCGCGGCTGTTTAAAGCTCGATCAAGTGAAGTGGTTTGTGTTGGATGAAGCCGATGAAATGTTGAGCATGGGCTTTATCGACGATGTGATCAAAATCCTCTCGCAAGCGCCCGTAGATCGCCAAACAGCTTTGTTCTCGGCAACAATGCCACCATCGATTCGGATGTTGGTGAACAAGTTCTTGCGATCGCCTGCAACTGTCACCGTTGAGCAACCAAAAGCCGCTCCCAACAAGATTAATCAAGTAGCTTACTTGATCCCCCGCCACTGGACAAAAGCCAAAGCTTTACAGCCAATTCTGGAAATGGAAGATCCAGAAACAGCTTTAATCTTTGTCCGCACCAGACGCACAGCCGCAGAACTTACCAGTCAGTTACAAGGGGCTGGTCACAGTGTCGATGAATACCACGGTGACTTGTCCCAACAAGCACGGGAACGTTTATTAGTTAGATTCCGTAACCGTCAAGTTCGCTGGGTGGTAGCAACTGATATTGCAGCACGAGGGTTAGATGTCGATCAACTCTCCCACGTAATCAACTATGACTTACCCGATAGCGTAGAAACCTACGTCCACCGTATTGGTCGTACTGGTCGTGCTGGTAAAGAAGGAACAGCAATTTCTCTAGTACAGCCATTTGAGCGCCGCAAACAGCAAACATTTGAACGTCATAACCGCCAAAGTTGGCAATTGCTGACCATTCCCACACGCGCCCAGATTGAAGCAAGACACATTCTGAAATTGCAAGAACAAGTGCGAGAAGCTTTGACAGGCGAGCGTTTGGCTTCATTCTTGCCAATTGTTAGCGAACTGATTGAAGAATACGATGCTCAGGCGATCGCCGCAGCTGCACTGCAAATCGCTTACGATCAAACTCGTCCTGCTTGGTTGAGTTCAGACGTGGAAATTCCCCAAGAGGAATCCTCTGCTCCCAAACCAAGACTCGGCAAACGTCGTGAATCTTCCAGCGATCGCCCCCGTGCTGCCTGGAAATCAGATAGCAGCAATGGTGAAGAAAGACATTCTTCTCCCAAGCCCAAACTGCGGACAAGTGGACAGGATTCTTCTGCATCTCCTAGTAAAAAGATAGGTTCACCTACAGCTAGGGAATCAGCTTCTTAGTCTAGAGTTAATTAATTTTGGATTTTAGATTTTTCCTTTAATCCAAAATCCAAATCTAAAAATTAGCAAAGTTGAGAGTTGAGAGTTAAGAGTCAAGAGTTAAGATTTTGACTTTATACTCTTGACTTTTTGGCTTTTTTAGACAGTTTAAAAATACTACAGCCAAGGACGGCTAACTTGTTCTAACTCTCCAATTTCATCGTCGCTCAATCTCCAGCCCAAAGCACCAGCATTCTGACGTACCTGTTCGGCTGTCTTCACCCCAGCAATGGGAATAACGTTCCCTTGAGCAATTAACCAGTTGAGTGCAACTTGAGCAGGGGTGCGATCGTATTTTTCTCCAAAATTGCGTAGCAAAGATATAACTGGGGCAATTTTTTGCAGACCTTCTTTCTTAAATCGCGGGTCTCTTTTCCTCGCACCAGTGGGGGTTTCAGTACTATCAATACTGTACTTGCCTGTCAGTAATCCCTGTGCTAGAGGACTATAAGCCAAAATAGTCACACCCAACTCACGGGCAGTTGCCATAATACCTTTGCTTTCAACTTGACGAGTAAGTAAAGAATAGCGTACTTGGTTCACAGCCAAAGGCACTCCCCGGGCCGCCAATATTTGATGCGCGTCTCGCATTTGCTCTGCTGAGTAATTACTCACACCGACTGCCGCAATTCTGCCCCGCTTCACTTCATCCGCTAGGGCATTCATCAAAGTTTCTTGACTTAAAAAGAAGGCAAAAGGCCAATGCACTTGGTACAGGGCGATCCGCTCAAGTTGTAGCCGTTTGAGGCTGGCTGTTAAAGCATCAGAGACAGATTGGGCTGTAAATCGCCACGGTAGGGGGCCAAATTTTGTGGCGATTTGTACAGATTGTTGTGTCTGTTGCAGAAATTGCCCTAAAAATTCCTCGCTCTTTCCCATTCCGTAGATTTCGGCAGTATCAAAGAACGTAATCCCAGCTTCTAAGGCTGCGGTAAATGCTTCTTGTAACTGTTCTGGGCCGTAGCGATCGCCATAATTCCAAAATAGTTTATCACCCCAAGCCCAAGTGCCTATGCACAAGGGTGTAACAGATGGGCCATTTTGCCCCAATGTGATGTTTTCCACGGTTGCAAAATTTAGTTTATTTACATTTCTTTACTTTTATAGTGTATCGTTACAGACAAGATTAGGTGTGGGGAAGTCGATCTAATCTTTTTAAGGATCTTCACGGTGCGATCGCATTTAAACCCTGAATCAAACGCGCATAAACAAGATCCCCGACAACTTTTACGAAGTCGGGGATCTGCGGGCTGCAATTCTCACAAATCAAATAGGATTGCTATAGTTGAGTGTATTTACTTGTAATTATGAATTAGATGGTTTCTCCTGCTTGACTTTTTTGATTAATTGCATGTAGACATTAATTTCACTAATTTCTACATCATGCTCAACTCTGGTTACTTTCCATTTCTCTTTTTTTAGGTAAACTTCCTCTCCTACTCTGGGAGTAAATTGGAGATCGTAGAACTTTTTTAGAAAATCTTTTTGATTTTCTTCCCATAATATTACTTTGACTGGTTCTTGACTCATTGCTTATGCCTTTTTGATTACTAGATGAAGCTAAGTAGTTTGATGACATACATACGGCAAGTGTATCTTACTAATTCAATAGAATAGCGTAGTTAAAACCACATTTTCATAATGTTTAAACTTACCTGGGTAATGCTCAGGGAAACCACAATTCTAGACTCTTAAACCAACTCAAATCTCTGTAATCTAAAACGAGACGCTTCATCCTTGTATCAAATAATCTTTATTAACTGAAGCATCTGTAGGAGCATTTTCCACGATTCCTGCTAGCGATAGTAGCCTTGAACCATTTTTGGGGCGTAACTTTTCCGCCAGTGCTTCCTGTACAACACTTGATGGGTTTTGCTCTGGGCGATCTTTTAAGTATTGGTCAAGTTGTGCCCACAACTCATCAGGAATATATAGTGTGCGTTTCATTTTTTAGCTTCTGAAGGTACAACACTAGTTGTACTCTCATTGTAATTGCTGGAGTGCGATCGTCACCACTTCGCCGGAACTGGCTGGAAATCAAACATAAAACACATAGCACTTCAGGACTGGCGCAGGCTAAAAATCAAGGATTTGGCACGTAATTTCTGATTAAATGTTATCAAACCTCAGAAATTGGGAAAGATATGTAATAAGAGTGTTGCAGCAGTTCATGAAACTATTCTGATGTCAGGATACCCGTTTGTTAATAGCTGTTATTTTTTATGGTTGGGGAACACTTGCTTTTCTAGAGATGGGAGCTAATTTATGGATGTCTATGATGGAAAAGGTAACAGCCGTAAGTTAGGAGAAAAAGTTGGTGGAGGAGGTCAGGGAAATGTTTATTTAGTTCGTTCAGAACCAACTAAAGTTGTCAAGATATTTCATCCAGACAAATTAAAAGAAAGAGGCACAGAATTTCGAGAAAAAATAGAATTACAAAAAAGTATGACAGAATTAGCCCAACACTCCAATATTGCTTGGCCTAGAATTTTAGTTTTTGATCAAAATGCTCACTATATTGGATATGCAATGAAGAGGGTTGAAGGCATACCTTTGACAAAATTAGCACATCCAATGTTATATGAAAAATCCTTTCCGGATTTAGACCGAATCAATATAGTAAAAATGCTTTTGATATTATTAGATATTGTAGATGAATTACATAAAAATCAGGTTTATATTGGTGATATAAATTTAGGAAATATTATTTGTGACCCGCAGACATTTCAGCCTTATTTAATCGATGCTGATAGCTATCAAGTTAAAAAAGATAATAAGGTTTATCGCTGTCCTGTTGGTAGACCTGAAATGACTCCGATAGAACATCATGGGAAAGATTTTCAATATATAACGAGGACAATTGAAAGTGATCTTTTTTCCCTAGCAATTCTTATGTTTCAGTGTTTGATGCTTGGCCGACATCCTTATGACAATATTGGTGGTGGAAATCCCGTAGAAAATTTAAAAAATGCTAGTTTTCCCTATGGTGAGGGAGGGGCAAGACCCGGATATGAAGGAGCGATTCCAAGAGGTAATTGGTACAACATTTGGAGTCATTTGACATATAACGTCAAAAGTTTATTTATTCAAACATTAAAGAATGGTGTTACTCAACCATCGCAACGCGCATCTATTACAGACTGGAAAGATGCCTTAGAAAAATACTTTCATGCAATGCAAAGAGGATATAATGCCAAAGAAATGAAGCCTAAAGATCCAAAACAGAGTCAAAATTCCTAAATTTTAATAGAAAAAGCTGGAGATAATTAAATGCCTACTAGTTATTATGATGATCTAATTGACAATCCAACTTCACGCTGCCCATGTATGTTAGTTCTAGACATTAGTGTGAGTATGCGTGGAGAACCAATCAACGAGTTAAACCAGGGAGTTAATCAGTTTATTCAAGCTGTTATTCAAGATGATTTTGCATCTTATGCCGTTGATGTAGGTATCATTACTTTTGGCGGAACAGCACAAGAAATTGTCCCAATTCAATCTATTCAGAAAGTAGAAGTGCCTACCCTAACTCCTACTGGAAATACGCCATTGGGTGAAGCTATAAATAAAGCAATTCAGGTTCTAGAAAAACGTAAACAAGAATATAAAAAGTCTGGAGTTTCTTACTACCAGCCTTGGTTAGTACTAATGACTGATGGTGAACCAACTGATAACTATCAGGTTGCAGCAACTAAGCTGCGTAAGCTAGCTGAGACGAATAAAATGCTTGTCATTGCAGTTGGTATTGGTGAGCGTTGCAATCTTAGTAAACTTGCTGAATTTTGTTCATCTGACAACCCACCCAAACAACTTACAGGTCTAAAGTTTGAAGAATTTTTCAAATGGCTTTCTCAAAGTGTGGGGGAAGTAATTACTAAATCTACTCCCGGAGTGAGTTTTCAAGCAACGCAATCAACTGATGACTGGGAAAGCTTTTAAGTATGCTATTTGAATTTATCAACAGATTGTTTCAGAATCTAAAGACTTGCTTGACTAGGTTATTTTCTCAGAGTTTTCAGAATGTTGATGAGGAGAATTTAGTTAATGGAGATGAGTTAATGGCAGTAGAGCAAAAGATACTATTTAGAGAAGCAGAATATAATGACTTTATAAATAGATTTCCCGGAGTTCGTCAGCACATAATAACAAATACGACAGTAGATGGTGTTACTACCTACTACTTAGAAAGTATGAAGCGTTTGAAGGAAATTCAAAAAAAACAGGGTAAGGAGGTCATACCAGATGAGTGTATAAAATATGCTAAAGATATAAAAAATACAGGTTCTGGCACTGGTAGAAAAAAATCTACCAAAAAAACGTCATCTCCAACTAAATCTTTATCGGCTGAAGCATCTATCTTGCCTGAGCAAGAAGATACTGAACTTATAAATTCTCCTAACTTAAGCATTGAACATCCAGATTATCAAGGAGTCAGTGAGCAAACAGAGAAAACTATTACACAGGAATACGTTAAGCTTGAAAAAACTACTTCAGAAACATCTGAACCTGCAAGCATTACGCAAGCATTAGCTACTTCAGAAGAGTTTATAGATATTCAAAAGAATTTGACAACTTGGAAGAAATGGCGAAGGGTCTTTGATGCTGTTGTTGGAAGTTCGCATTTACGGGTCGATCCTCCTATCCCCTGCCAAGATTCAGCATTATCTGTATTGATTCCAAGAGCTGCTCTTTTTGTCGCAGATGGCGCTGGAAGCGCAAGATTGTCTCATTTTGGTTCCAGTGCTGTAGTTAGATACTTAAATCGTTTTACAGCATCTATAGAAGATATTAACCAAGAAATATTAGATAAAGATCGACAAGAAGACAGAGAGATTGAAAAAAAATATGCTCATCGTTTTATAAAATATGCCATTGAAATCCTTAAGGAGTTGTCAGAGGAGAAACAGGAATCATTTGATTTGTTTAGATGTACATTATTAATAACAATAATTGGTATAAATCAATTATTCTGGCTGAAAGTTGGTGATGGTTTTATAGTCGTTGAAAAAGGAGAAAATCTGGAATTGCTTGGGCCTTTAGGTAAAGGTGATTTTGCAAATCAAACTACTTTTTTGACTGAACATCTGACTGAGGAGGATATTCACTACGGTTTTATTGATGTTCAGAATGTTACAGGGGTAGCTGCTTTTACAGATGGTGCTGGGGAAAAGCTTGTTAGTAACGATGGGTTAAAAATATCAGGAGCTTTGAGTAAATTTTTTCAGGGTATCCGTACTAGGGAGTTTACCCAAACTGAACTCAATCAATTTTTGAGTAATAAAGAGATTTGGCAAAGAACAACTGGTGATGATAAGGGTATTGCGATTTTGTCATCTTTGCTGTAGATCGAAATCCAAAATTATTACATTATATGTTATAATAGCACGTTTTTGAAGACAGTATAGAGAGGCTGGAGTCCCCTGCTAGCAAGTCCCAACTGCGATGAAGTCATGAACATCTTAATCTGTCATATTTTGGAGCGATCGCTCTAGATACCATAAAAGGGCAATTGAGGATTTTAATCAAGGTCTCCTCATTTTGCCAAAATATGACAACAGACATGAAATATCAATTCTATGTATTTTGTTGTGTGGCAAGCTGGACAGCTTCTATATCAACATTGAGATGTTGAGCAATCTCCTCCATACTCATCCCTGTTTTTAGTAACAGAGGCACGGTAAGTTTCAACATTTCAGCTTCCCGTTCTTCTCGGCCTTCTTCTCGACCCTCGGCTTTCGCTTCCTGATAAACTCTTGTTTGCTCCAAAGTCAATCCCAGCATAGCTTCAACTTCCTCATTCTATGTGCTTGACTGTACGGCAATCTGGACAGCTTCTATATCAACATTGAGGTGTTGAGCAATCTGCTCCACACTCATCCCTGTTTTTAGTAACAGAGGGACGGTAAGTTTCAACATTTCAGCTTTCTGTTCTTCTCGACCCTCTTCTCGACCTTCTTCTCGACCCTCAGCTTTCGCTTCCTGATAAACTCTTGTTTGCTCCAAAGTGAGTCCTAGCATAGCTTCAACTTCCTCTCTACTCAAGGTCGAAAACTTATAAACGGCAATTGTGGTGATGATGTCTAGTATTTCGTTTTTCGGCAGCGTGTCCGTTTCCTCTAATTTTACCCGCTCAATCAATTGCTTTGCTTGCTCTGCCATCACTTCATCCGATGCTAGAGTCAACTGCATCAAGTTGATGCCTATTGGCTGCTGATTAGTCGCGCCTAACTCATCTAAATAGATTCTCTGCACTTGATCGCTGTTGAGAAATATTCGATGAGTTCTTTGATCGCTTGGTTCCAAAGAGCGTGATGAAAAAATTACCACACAGAACCAGTCATCGTACTGAAAACGATTCCGGTTCAGGTACATCAACGACTCGGTAAAGAACCGATGGTAGAGGGCTTCATCTTTTTGGAATTGAACTTCAGCAAAAAAGATCACCTTCGATGTTGCATCCTCTGGAGCTAAAAACACACCATCGATGCGAAAAGCGGTTTCTTTGACTTCAAGTGATTCAAACCGATAGTTTTGCCCTTGCAGAGGAGGATTATCAATCAGTTCAAAGAGTAAACCAGGAAAGCGCTTAAAAATTTGATAGTAAATGGAGTCTCGTTTCACTACTTCATCCTAAAATTCTCTCGTTATGCGTTCGCGGATTACCACCAAGCCCTAAAGATTAATCCTAACTTGGCGCTAATCGAGGTATATAACTGCTTGCCAAATTAGTGCGATGCCTGTGGCAGGCGTTCGCGTAGCGTCTCGAAGAGAAGCCATCGCAACTTCAACTTTTCATTCGCTGATTTTGAGCGGGTAGGGTTTATCTTTATTTAAAGAGAGAGAGATTAAATCCTATAAACTATACGAAAAAGTAGCTATGGCAAGTGGTGAAGTATTTGATACCAAAACTAAATCCTTATCTGTGCCAAGGGTAAACCTGCTGACCATGTTTCGGCTGGGTTTATTTCAGATGGGGTTGAGTATGATGTCCATTTTGACTCTGGGGGTACTCAACAGAGTCATGATTCAAGAAATAGCAATTCCGGCGACGCTGGTATCAGTCGTTCTAGCACTGCCTTTATTTGTTGCTCCTTCTCGTGTCTGGTTTGGCCAGATTTCCGATGCCAAGCCGTTATGGGGATACCATCGCACAGCTTATGTTTGGGTGGGCGCAGCAATATTTGCGATCGCAGCATTTTTAGCTGTACAAGTAATGTGGCAGATGAATCTTGCCGCTACTAGTGCAGGTGGTTGGGTATGGACAACCCAAACAATCGGCTGGACAGCGCTTTTGGCTTTAGTTTTCGCTATATACGGTCTAGGAATTTGTGCTAGCGGTACTGCTTTTGCTGCTTTGTTGGTGGATATATCTGAAGAAGATAACCGTTCTAAAGTAGTCGGTGTGGTTTGGTCGATGCTGATGGTGGGGATAATTGTTGGGGCGATTATTAGTGGCAGCTTGCTAAAACAATTAACGCCAGAAGCAACTGTAGAAACCTTGCAGGGAGCGGTCAACAGACTGTTTACTATCGTCCCAGCAATTGTATTTGGTTTAGCGATCGCAGCCACATTCGGCGTAGAAAAAAAGTACTCACAATACTTAACCCGTTCCACACTGGTGAACCGAGAGGACAGCATTACTCTAAGCAATGCTTGGAAAATCTTAACAGCTAGTCCGCAAACAGGTATATTCTTCACCTTTTTACTGGTGATGACTATCAGTTTATTTATGCAAGACCCGATTTTAGAACCTTATGCGGGTCAAGTGTTTAAAATGCCCCTAGCGGAAAGTACCAAATTAAATATTTTTTATGGAATCGGTCTACTGATTGCCTACGGCGTTACTGGCTTTTATATTGTCCCGCGTTTGGGTAAGCGCAGAACTGCACGTTTCGGCTGTATGTTGGTAGCATTCTGTGCAATATTGCTAGGTATATCAGGATTCACAGCTAATGCAGCAGTTCTCAAATTAGGTTTGGTATTGTTCGGTTTAGCCACAGGTTTTTTAACTACAGCCGCAATTAGCTTGATGTTGGATCTCACCGCAGCAGAAGCCGCAGGTACGTTTATTGGGGCATGGGGATTAGCGCAGTCCATCTCTAGAGGAATCGCGGTGGTAATCGGAGGTACAGTTTTGGATATTGGACGGAAGCTGCTACCTAGCTTAGAACTAGCTTATGGACTGGTATTCGTTCTAGAAGCCGTGGGAATGGTGCTGTCGATTTGGTTTTTGAATCGGGTGAACATTACAGAATTTCAAACAAGTACCAAGCAAGCGATCGCTTCAGTTTTGGAAAGCGATTTAGACTAAACTGTATAGGGCATTGGGCATTGGGCATTGGGCATGGGACAAATGACCAATGACCAATGACAAATGACAAATGACTAATAACCAATGAATGATTTTTGGACAACAATTCTTGATTTTGCCCAAACTACCACTACTAGGGTGGGCAAGCAATTAATGCAAGATTTTGGGAAAGTACAGGCTGACCAAAAAGCTGATGGTAGTTTGGTGACGCAAGCCGATAAATGGGCAGATCGAGAAATTCGAGATGCGATCGCTTCTAATTTTTCTGGTTACGGCATTTTGAGCGAAGAGAGCGATCAGTCATTTCCCGGTACGGAGTGGTGCTGGGTAATTGACCCTCTAGACGGTACAACCAACTTCACACGCGGCATTCCCATTTGGACAATATCTCTGGGTTTACTGTATCGCGGTACACCCATTTTTGGGTATATTTACGCGCCAACTTTGAATCAAGCTTTTCATGGTTTCTGGGCAGGTTCATCTGGGTTAACACCTCCAATAGGAGCATTTCTCAACAACCACCCCATCCATACCAGTGTAGATAGTCCCAGCAATAATCACTTTTTTAACCTCTGTTCCCGTAGCACCGCAGTTATCCAAAACGGCTTTCCCTGCAAAATTCGGATGTTGGGTGTAGCTAGCTATAATTTTTTGACAGTTGCCACTGGGGCTACTCTTGGTGGGATTGAGGCGACACCAAAAGTTTGGGACTTAGCCGGGGCTTGGGTAATTGTCCAGGCTGCTGGTGGGGTCTGGTCATCGCTGAAGTCAGAACCATTTCCGTTGTCACCGGGAGAAGATTATAGCGATCGCTCTTTTCCCACCCTTGTAGTTAGTCGTCCCGAATTAATTCCGGTATTTCAACCTTTTCTCGAAGGCGTAAAAATTTAATTTAATCTGCCGCTCTAATCCCTGAAAACAGTTATTTTGTCAACCAGCCTAGTGGGGGACATACTCGACATTAAACTTAACAAAACCCTAGCCAAACAAAGAATTTAGTATAAAGAAAGCTGGTAATATTCCTGATTTAACTGCCAGACCAGTGTAGTTATTAATTCAAGTATTTTTGTAGCTTACATTACACTACACTGGCTAATTTAGTATAAATAATTTTATGTTGTCCGATCTAGATTTAATTCGAGAGTTTGTGCAAAACTCTATCCAAAAAAAAGAAGTTTTGTTGTCAAACCCTGCTTTGACAGCACAAACAGTGTATAAGACCAACCAACTGACAGCAAAATCTGAAGGCGTAATTGCCACCATCCAACTATCTAACACCCTAACTGAATTCTCGATTTCTCCAAAATCATCCCAGTGGGGATTGATAAATCAGGCATTAGCAGAATATAGTTATCTCCTTAAAGGAGAAGTAGATAGTCGGGGTTTCTATCAGTATCAATACTGCGAAATTCCCAAAGGCTATGAAATGCACTGTACTAAATGTGTGCTTCTATGGCGAGCTTGGTGGAAATATCGCAAATCTACTTCAAGACTGGGGATTCCGTTGGAACTTCTGATCAGAACACGAGATTCATGGTATCCAATTAGAGATTTAATTATTAGCGACGGACTTCTTTATATCAAAACATTAGGAAGCGAGATAGCGCTTGACTCAGATGACTTGGTTACTTGGTTAAGCAAAATTGATGTAACCAAAATTAAAGAAATACCTTCTACAGAGACATAGGTATGGTTATAGGGGTACAGATGTACGTCGGTATATATATTTATAAAAATTTTTCAAAGTGGTATGACAACGTAATTAGGCAAAGGACGTGAAGAGAAATGAAAGGACTTTGGCTCGAAAATAACCAGTTGCAACTACGCACAGATATTCCTATTCCTGAACCACCACCAGGAGAAGCCTTAGTACGCGTCTTGCGTGCGGGTATCTGTAACACCGATTTGGAACTACTCAGAGGCTATTATCCTTACACTGGTATTTTGGGGCATGAATTTGTCGGCGTGGTTGAAAAAGGGCCAGAACACTTAGTTAACCAACGCGTAGTTGGAGAAATCAACGCTGTGTGTGGGCATTGTCGGTTTTGTCGCAGCGGACAACCAACTCACTGCGAAAATCGCACAGTTCTAGGTATTGTCAACCGGAATGGAGCCTTTGGTGAATATCTCTGTTTGCCGGTGGAGAACCTGCATCCCGTACCTGATAATGTGCCAACAGAAGTAGCAACATTTACCGAACCTATAGCAGCAGCTTTGGAAATTCAACAGCAAGTGCCATTGCGTCCAAGCGATCGGGTGCTAGTGGTTGGAGATGGCAAATTAGGGCAGTTGGTAGCCCAGACGCTAGCCCTAACTGGCTGTGAACTCTTAGCTGTGGGGCGTCATCGAGACAAACTGGCTAACTTAGAGGCACGGGGGATAAAAACGAGTCTAGCCGACGCTGTTACAGATGGATATTTCGATATCTCAGTAGAATGTACTGGCAACCCTGAAGGATTTGTGATCGCCCGTCGCGCCTTACGTCCCCGTGGTACGCTTGTACTGAAAAGTACTTATTCTGGCAAGCTAAACCTGGATGCTTCTTCGTTAGTAGTGGATGAAATTACTCTCATAGGCTCCCGTTGTGGCCCCTTTGCTCCAGCACTCCAGCTATTAGCAACAGGACAAATTGACGTGCAACCTTTGATTCATGCAACCTATCCCCTCATTGAAGGGCTTGCAGCTTTTGAACGCGCTCAGAGTCGGGGTGTTTTGAAGGTATTGTTAGAGATTAGTCATTAGTCATTTGTCATTAGTCATTAGTCATTTGTCATTAGTCATTTGTCATTTGTCATTGGTTATTCTCCATCAATCCCCAGTCCCCAGTCCCTAATACAGATAAGGATTCGTCTTCGGTAGATAGTCCAAACAATGGATCGCTTCTTCTGTATTGGCAATAGATGGACGTACAGTACATTTAAGACGGTAGTCGTCGGTAAAAAATTGGCAACCAGTACAAGGGATTTGATGCATTTGCTTGGCTGTAGCCACACTTTCTCGTGCCGCCGACCAGAGACTCAAAACAAAGAGAATAGTTACAGTCCAAGCAACGACAAAGCAAATCGGGACTAAAAAAGGTTGAATCGCATGAATGAGAAAAAATATCAGTTCCAACACAGCATTTCCTGATACAAATTAGGAGTTAAAAGTATATTAACTCCTAACTCCCAATTTCTAGCTTCTTACGATAGAAGTATAATTTAAATGCCAGAATGACCCAGCGCTAAACCAGTGACAAGCATTCCCAGAACAAGGAACGGTTGGGCGCTGGCTTGGTACTTAACATCATTCTTCACGGGGTCACGCAGGAAATACATATCCTGCAAGGTGATTTGCGGAATGATTAACAGTATTAGTATTGTTGCATACAAATTCTCATGGATGCTAACGAGATAAGCTGCTATCAATCCTTGAAATACATCAATCGTTACTACACAAATCCATGCCGCAGTAGTGATACCAAACATTACTGGTAGTGACTGTAATCCTAGCTGGCGATCGCCTTCTACACTCTTAAAATCATTAACAATGGCAATACCCAATCCAGCCAAGCTGTAGAACATTGTCAAAATAACAATTGTGGAATTGAGATCGCCAAACAAGGCGTGTCCTGTAGACCAAGGTAGGGTAATATAGCTTGCGCCCAAGGCGTAGCTGCCTAGCCAGCCGTTTTGCTTGAGTTTCAGGGGAGGTGCAGAATAAATATAGGCGATGAAAGAACCGATAATCGCGATCGCTGTAATTGTCGGGAATTCATGACCAGACCACACATCTAGCACAAATGCCAAACCAATACCAGCAATCAGTAATACCCAAATCTGAATAATTACCTGGGGTAGGGGAATTGCTCCAGAGGGAATCGGGCGATAGGGTTCATTGATAGCATCGATTTCGCGATCGTAGTAATCATTGAGGATTTGGGTGTAACCGGTCATCAATGGCCCAGCCAGCAGCATACAGGTTGCTACCTTTAACACATTTTCCAGCGTCCAAGTATAGTTACCCGAAGAAGCCGCACCACAGACTACACCCCAAATTAGGGGAATCCAGGTAATCGGCTTCATTAGCTGCAAACGGATTTTCCAAATTGAAGTTTCCCCAGACGCTGCACCTTTCATCCCCAGCAGTTGCCTAGTTTTCGCACTGCGATCGGCAGATGCCTTCGCTTGCTCATTGGGATTATTTGCCACTGAGTCTAGTGTCTCAGATGGGTTGGGGTCTGGGGTAATGGGAGTTGATTCTGACATAAGGCGTGTTTTTTTTAGAGTGAGGAGTCAGGAGTTAGGAGTTATGAATTATTGTTTTATTCCTAACTTCTCACTCTTAACTCCTAACTAAATTAAAACGAAATTATCAAATAATTATTCTGAAACTTTGCTCCAGCAACGGGTCTGCCACTCAGAGCCGGGGGTAACGGAATATTGCGCCGCTGATCTCCTGCTTCTACAGTGACTTCTGGCCCATATTGGGTAAGTTTTACTTGCTTTTTGTCAAAACTTGGCAAGAATAAGCGTACTTGACGATTGTGGATGTCTATTTCAATTGGTTTGGGAGCCTGTAGAGCTTGTGCTTCAAAGTTGGGTAGGGCGTCTATCAATGGTTGCCAGTCACCTGTTGGCGAGTCAGGAACGACGCTCACAGGTAGAGGGATAAATTCCTGTGACAGGTTGGCATTAGTCTCAGTAGACACAACTAGAACACCACCAACAGTTAAGCCAATTTGTTGAGCACTACCCCACAAATAACGAGCATTTGCTACCTCAATCGGATCTCCAGTGGTCACTAAGAAAGCAGCCAGACGTTTGGGATCGGCAAGAGCGGCTCTCCCCTTTTCTAAGAAATTATTGACTTGGTTAGTGGGCGCTGCAAAGTTATCTGCTGTCCAATTGATATTGAAAAAGCTGCTAATCAGCGGTTGAATCAAAGGCGATTCAGTAATTGTTTTCCCCAAATCGGAGTTGACGAACAATTGTCGAAATCTCCGGACATACCAACTGATAGATTCTGGCAAACCCAACATTCGCAACGTTAAAGAGTCGCCTGTGCCATCGTACACAATCGCATCATATTTGCCACTGGCATCATATTCGCGAATAGCATTCAGCGCTAGGGCGTTGTCCATGCCTGGTAATACTACCAGTTCTTGACCAAAAACGTCTTTGAAGATGGGCGTCCGGAGATATTGTGCCTCCAGTTTCTTCACTTCATCCCAGTTGCGTTCTAGTAGTACAGATGCTTGAAACTGGACTGCTTGCAAATTGGGAGCAATTTCCTGAGGATCGGCAGCAATGGGAATACCCAGCAGAATTGACAATGTTGGTTCTGGATGTCCTGCTAGGAGTACGCGCTTGCCTTGACTTGCCAATAATTTGGCGGCGGCGATCGCAATTTTGGTACGAGCGGTGCCGCCTTTGCCCAAAAATGTCAATATTAGAGCCATTACTTGATTCCTATTTTCACCGCCGAGCTTTTCAACTCCAACTTAGCACTCAACAAAGACTCTCAACCTGTGCTTTCAACTTCCGAGTCAAAGAAAAACCCAGATTTGAGTTCTTTACTACTACACAGGTTTGATTTCATCTTCAAAGAACCAAGTAGAAGAATTGTCGTCAAAGAGAACCACTACACCGATCCCAGCACCATCGGTGACTTTGTAGCCTTGGATGATACCTACTTGCCCTAGTTTTTTTACAACAGGGGGAGAGACGCGATCGCGCAAACGAAAGACTTTGACCTTTTGTCCGATTTCCATGCCTGATTACAATTCAGATAAACCAAGTTTCAGTGTAGCGGAATCCGTCACTCAACGGTCACTGATTCCAGGAGAGTTCAGGAGTACTGAGTAACCCATAGTATAGATATAGGGGATTAGGGACTACAACCATCAAAATAGTCAATCCCAACATCGAATATCCCAGTTCAGACGGTCAACCATTGGCAGAATCAGACCACATCTCTACGCAATTATCACCACTCTAGAAGGAATTAAACAATACCTAACAGGCAGGCTACACTTTTAGCAGACCAATTTCTCTATTTTCCATAGGACTAAGAGTGTCGGTGGAGGGGGATTATGGGGATTTTAGCGTCTAGATACGGGGGAGAAATTACTAACACCGACGTAGTTAGCTGAACAATTACAGCAAGAACACCAATCGGCTAATAAATTAGCAGAATATTTGCGATCGCAGGGAGTCGATCCAGATAGGTTGAGTTCAGCAAAACTCGTATCCTTAACAAAGAAAGCAGTCTTGTAAACAGAAGTTATATTTGTTGTAGTAAAAATACACTTGACAATAGCCAACTTATAGTATGATTAGCAAGATAATTTGGATACAATTTTCTAGTGATGATAGATTCTCAAAGCACTAAAGGGATTTCCAACAAATAAATTATCCAATCTTGTGGAGTAAGCCGGAAAGCCCGCCCTAATGTAAGGTGGGTGAGACCCAACCTCACAAGAAGTAGTTTTTATTTTTTTATTTGAAAGTCCCTAAAAAAGGAACTTTCATAAATATGATACTTCTGTGAGAGCAATTAGGTGAGTGGGTAGTGAGCGAGGAAGTAGAAATTGTTGCCGACAATGCGGGGAGTTGTACGTAAGGTAAGGAGATGGAGGGGCATCTTGCCCATAGATGAACAGTTGTGGACGAAGTTCGACTTACTGCGAACTCTAGTACGCCGGGATTTAGAGGCGCGTTACAAAGGTTCTGTTTTGGGCAACTTGTGGCCTTTGCTAAATCAGCTATCACAGTTACTGATTTATACTTATGTATTTTCCACTGTACTGAAGGTGAAGCTGACTAATCTCAATGGTTTACCAGCAAATGATTTCACCTTTGGTTTATGGCTATTTGCAGGGTTACTTCCTTGGATTGCTTTTACGGGTGGTCTAATGCAGTCTGCTAATTCGGTGCTAGGACAACCGAATTTAGTCAAGAAGGTAGTGTTTCCTTTAGCTTTGTTACCTCTAGTGCCAGTTTTATCAACATTTATCGAGAGTTCCTTTGGTTTAATGGCATTGATTTTTTTCGTGGCGGTCAATGCTCATACTTTACATACTACCTTGGCGCTATTACCCTTGATCTGGCTAACGCAGTTATTGCTAACAGCAGGATTGGGCTATTTAACCGCAGGACTAACGGTGTTTTTGCGAGATATCCCGCAGACTTTAGGAGTGATTTTAAATATTTGGTTTTATCTGACACCGCTTGTCTATCCAGCATCAGCAATTCCAGAGGAATGGCGGAGTTTGGTATTCTGGTTAAATCCAATGGCAGCGATCGCTGAAGTTTATCGTGACATAGTTTTAATTGGGGAGGTGAAGCATTGGGGTGAATGGGGAGTTGCTTCTGCGATCGCAACAATTATATTTTGTTTTGGTTTTACAGTGTACAAGCGTTTGCGTCCAGCTTTTGCAGATGTTTTATAGGCAGCTTTCATTATTAAAGTGCTTTTAAAACACGCAAATGCTACCTATATAGTAAATAGATAACAATCTGATTCGATAAAAAGCCAAAAATTTAATGACGTAAATAATTTTTAATTGATAAAGTTGTAGCGTGTAAAATTCTTTAGTAGTTTAAGTATGCGGTGTTATGGGTGAGGAGATTGCAATTTCCCTGAAGAATATCTCAAAGAGCTATAAGCGCTATGCTCGTCCGGTAGATAGACTCAAAGAAATTTTACTACCTGGTAAGAGCCACGCTCAAGAGTTTTGGGCATTAAATAATATTAGCTTGGAGATTCCTAAAGGAGAGACACTAGGAATTATTGGTCAAAATGGTTCTGGTAAAAGTACATTGCTACAAATTATTGCTGGAACCTTGACACCAACGATAGGAGAGGTATCGGTTCACGGCAGAGTTTCAGCTTTACTAGAACTAGGTAGCGGATTTAATCCTGAATTTACAGGCAGACAAAATGTATTTTTTAATGGGCAGATTTTAGGATTAAGCCGAGCAGAAATAGAAGCAAAGTTTGACAAAATTGCTTCCTTTGCTGAAATTGGCGATTTCATAGAACAACCAGTCAAAACATACTCTAGCGGTATGTTTGTTCGTTTAGCATTTTCAGTAGCAATTAACGTTAACCCAGAAATTTTAATTGTAGATGAATCTTTAGCAGTAGGTGATGGGATCTTTGTCCATCGTTGTATGGCAAAAATTAGAGATTTTCAAGATTCTGGAGGAACAATCTTATTTGTATCCCATGATGTAGGATCTGTGTCACGTCTTTGCTCTAAAGCTATGTGGATTAATCAAGGGATTCTTGTAGATGCTGGACAACCGGCTGAAGTATGTAAACACTATCAAGCATGGGTACATGAAGAAGTAAATAAAAGAACTAGCATAAATTTGGATTCAAATAAGAATGAAAATATTGGTGCTAATGAAGAAGAAATTGATTTGACTAAAATCACCATTAAAGAATCAAATCCTTTTACTAAAAAGCCGTATATGGCTTTTTATGGATTTGAACGATTTGGTACAGGACGTGCAGAAATTGAGTATATTTCCGTGTTAGACAGTCAGGGTCAACCTATTCAGTTGGTTTATCCTGGAGATGTATTAAAAATTAGAATCACTACATTCAGACACGACAAAGTTAGAAAGCCAAATGTTGGCATAGCGCTACTCGATAGATTGAGGACTGTTTTATCAGGATGGAGTACAGAACTCTTAGATAAAAATTTTGCTAGCTACTGGCTATCTAAATCAGAAATAGGAAGAGCAACAGTTGACTTTGAGTTTATTTGGCCCCACTTAGCTGGTGGTAACTATGCCTTAGATATAGCATTCGGAGATGGAACACACGAAAATTTAGAAATGCTGGACTGGATTCAGAATGCCATAGTTATACAAGCAGCAGTTAATGATTTGGTAGAAGGAGTCTTTCAAGTATCTGGCAGAAAGATCAGACTCTATGAGGAATCGCTATGTACACAATAGTTAAAAATTATTTTAAATCTAAGCTCGAAAGCTGGATGAAATTATATTTTGATATTTACCTCAAGCAATCTCTAACGCAAGGCTATTTTGATCAGCGCATCAAAGATGTAAGCTTAAAACAATACTTGGTTTTTGGCGAACCTCAAAGACTAAAATTGTCACAAACATGCGTTGTAAATAATGCATTATTTAACTTATCTTCGGGAAATATAGTAATAGGAGAATATGTTTTTTTTGGGCACAATGTTAGTGTAATAACTGGAACTCACGACTATAGAAATTTTGGGCAAGAGAGGATGCACAATTTTCCAGATGAAGGAAATGATATTGTAGTTGAGGAAGGGGCTTGGATAGCAAGTAATGCCACCATAATTGGCCCCTGTAAAATTGGTAAGAATTCTGTAGTAGCGGCAGGTGCTGTTGTTAAATGCGATGTTCCTAGTTATCATGTTGTAGCAGGGATTCCAGCAAAAATAGTCAAACAGATAACCCCGTCAAAGTGAAATTTATATATTATTTAAAAATATAAAAAATGATTGAATCTAACGATCCGGAAATCAAGATTGATGAATTAATACAAAAAATTGTTGAGCAGGTGAGAAAAAGCCAAGTTAATTCTCAATTACCAAGTTCGCAATCTAATCTAGACATATCGAAACTGAAGTTAAGTATTAGTCATATTGAAAATTTTCTGAAAAATGCAGAATCTCGTTCACTGGTACGTACAAAGTGGCCAGACAAACTTAATATATTTCCTTTTAATTTCAGTACTAAGTTACAACAATTTATTCTAAAAGTAATCAATTTTCTCTTTAAAGATCAACGAGAAGTCAATTTAAATATAATTAACTCTCTAAAAGAGTCTGTAGCACTTAATCAGCAGTTAATAGAACAAATTGCAAGTTTAAAAGCGCAAGTAGATAAAGGGCTGGATGAGAGTCTAATTGCAATGGATAATCACATCCAAAGGCTAGGTGAACGCCTCGATACAGTAGATAATCGCTTTCCAGAGTTGGATGAGCGTCTAATTGCAATAGATAATCACATCCAAGGGCTAGGTGAACGCTTCGTTATAGTAGATAATCGCTTTCCAGAGTTGGATAAGCGTCTAATTGCAATAGATAATCATATCCAAGGGCTAGATGAACGCTTCGTTGCAGTGGATAATCGCTTTCCAGAGTTGGATAAGCGTCTAATTGCAATAGATAATCATATCCAAGGGTTAGATGAACGCTTCGTTGCAGTGGATAATCGCTTTCCAGAATTGGATAAGCGTCTAATTGCAATAGATAATCACATCCAAGGGCTAGATAATAGCTTAAATGCTATTGATATAATTTCTACCTGGCTAACTGGTATTCAAGAAAGTTTGGATACGGTGAATAGCCGAGTACAAGAAATAGATGAACAAAAAACTATTCTAAATGCTCATATTGAAAGACTAAATGAGCATTCAATTACAACAGATAGCCGTATAATTACAGCCAATACTCGTATTCAAGAAATAAATGAGCGTTACATCAGAAACGATGGATACCTTAAAAATGATCTAATGCAACAGAAGCGTTTAATAACAATGTTTATGCAAGAGGCAAGGAAACGTTTACCGGAACCTTTTAGTCAAGAGCAATTAAAAACTTTTATTAATGAAGATATACATTTTCTAGATGCTTTTTATGTTGCTTTTGAGGAGAAATTTCGAGGTAGCCGTGAAGACATTTTAAGTAGGTTAAAAGTTTATTTGCCATTGATTGAGGAAGCAAAGGTAGGCACAGCCGAATCTCCAATTTTAGATGTGGGTTGTGGGCGGGGTGAATGGTTAGAACTTCTCCAAGATTCAGGATACATTACTAGGGGGTTGGATATTAACAGAGTAATGATAGAGCAGTGCCGAATCAGAGGACTAGAGGTTATAGAAGGAGATGTAATTAGCTATTTGCAATCTTTGCCAGATGCTAGCTTGGGTGCAGTAACTGGTTTCCATATCATTGAACATTTAGCATTTGAGGTATTGCTAAAGTTATTTAGTGAGACTATGAGAGTGCTTAAGACAGGAGGATTGGTGATTTTTGAAACACCAAATCCAGATAATATCTTAGTAGGTAGTAACACCTTCTATTTAGACCCGACACATCGTAATCCACTGCCAAGTCCTACGATCGCATTTGTGGCAGAATCATTTGGTCTATCCAAAGTTACATGTATTAAGCTTCATCCTGATACCATTCAACCTAGATTAACTGGGTCAGAACTGGCTGAACGCTTCAGTGATTACTTTTATGGGCCACAAGATTATGCACTTGTAGGATTTAAACCATGAGAGTATTAATAGTTACGACTCAAGTTCCCTTTGTGAGAGGAGGTGCAGAGATACTAGCAGAAGGTCTTCTAAAAGCTATATCTGCTGCCGGTCATGAGGCCGAGATAGTTGCAATTCCCTTTAAATGGTATCCTCCAGAGCGGATTCTGGATCATATGTTGGCTTGTAGATTATTAGACCTCTCAGAATATTGTGGTCAAGCAGTAGACAAAATTATAGGTTTAAAGTTTCCTGCATACCTAATACCTCACCCTAATAAGGTTATGTGGCTTTTGCATCAGCATCGCACAGCTTATGATTTATGGCATACAAATTATTGCGATTTAATTAAATTTCCTAATGGACTACAGGTTCGTGAAGCAATTATTAATGCTGATAATAAAGTCTTAAAAGAGTATAAGTCTATCTATACTATTGCTGGAAATGTTTCCCGAAGATTAAAGAGATTTAATCAAATAGATTCTATCCCGCTTTATCACCCTCCTCAAAATTCTGAGCTTTTCTATTGTGAAGATATAAATGATTATCTGTTTTTTCCCAGTAGGCTTACAACTATTAAGCGACAAGAACTTGTAATAAAAGCCCTTGTAGAAACAAAAAATCCTGTAAAGGTATTGTTTGCAGGGAAACCAGATACAGTAAGTTATGCTGAACACTTAAAGGATTTAGCTAAAAAATTACATATAACCAAAAGAGTAGTTTTTTTAGGTGAAATTAGCGAAGAAGAAAAAATTAGAACCTATGCAAAAAGTATAGGAGTTATTTACCCGCCTTTGGACGAAGACTATGGTTATGTCACCCTGGAAGCAATGCTAGCTTCCAAACCAGTTATTACTTGTATGGATTCAGGAGGTTCTTTAGAATTTGTCCGTCATGAAGAAACGGGTTTATTTGCTGAACCTAATTCTAAATCTCTTGCCGCAGCTATGGATCAATTATGGGAAAATCGTTCTTGGGCACAAGCTCTTGGTAAAGCAGGACGAGATTATTATCATAGCCTTAACATTTCATGGTCTAAAGTTGTTCAAAAGCTAGCTGCATGAAAATTAACTGGTTTTCCCCATTATCACCTGCAAAGTCCGGTATTGCTGAGTATACATCTCAATTGATTCCTGCTTTGCAAAAATATGCTGAAATTGTTCTGTGGACAGATCAACAGCACTGGATTTCATCTTTGGAAAAGTACGCCACAGTCCGCCATTATGATTTGGATAATACTCCTTGGGTTGAAATTAACCAAGCGGATTTAAATGTATATAACATAGGCAATAATTCAGACTTTCACTTTGCTATATGGCAGATTAGTTGTCAATGTCCAGGTTTAGTGGTTTTACATGATGTTAAATTACAGCACTTTTTTGTTAACATCTATCTACATCGAGAACAAAAGTCGAATCGAGATGCTTATTTATTTCAGATGAAAAAATACTATGGAATTCAGGGTGAGCAAGCAGCCGTGAAGTTTTCGAGTGGTAATATTTCAACTGAGTATATGGCTGAACTCTATCCGCTAACATTTTTAGCTTTAAAGAATGCAGTAGGTGTTGTCACACACACAAAAGCGGATTTCCAAACTATTAAGCAAGAAAAGCGATGGTTTGTCGGCTATGCGCCATTACCATACATGAGTGAATGGCAAGCAAATTCGCAAAGTAAAAAGAATAAAGCACCTTATCGCTTAATAGTATTTGGCTATCTTGGTCCAAACCGTGGGTTAGATTTTTTGTTTAATGCATTATCTAGTTTTTCTGAAAAAAATCAGTTTTTCTTAGATATATATGGGCAAGTTTGGAATAAAAATTATATTGAGCAACAAATTAAATTATTAGGACTTAGTAATATAGTAAAAATACATGATTTTGTTGCGGATGCTGAGTTAGACTTGGCTTTAGAAAATGCTAATTTAGCCATTAATTTACGCTATCCGACTATGGGAGAAGCATCACTGAGTCAACTTCGGATTTGGAGTCACGCACTTCCCAGTCTAGTTACACGGGTTGGTTGGTATGCAGAACAATCGGAAGACACTGTTGCATTTGTGCGTCCAAATTATGAAATTGAAGATATCCAAAAGCATCTCAAAAGTTTTTTGGTGAATCCCAAATACTTCACAAAAATGGGAAAAAATGGGCAGAAAATTTTACGGAAGGAACATAACCCAGAAATTTATGCTCAGGCGATCGTGAGTTTTGGACAAAAAATTCAAAGGTTTCGATGTAGTGTAATAGCGGATCAATTAATAGACAAAATAGGAGAAGAATTAAGTAATTGGATGGATTACAAAACACTGGATATACAGATAGAAAAAATTGCTCAAGCAATACATTTTATTAGTAATTAATTCTCTCTTTTATAAATTTAATTCTAAATAGATAGTTTTAGATAAACATTTTTGTACTACTGATAGAAGAGGAGTTAATTACTGTATGAAGCTATCTGTTGTTATTCCTTGTTACAACGAATTGGGAACTATTAGCAAAGTTGTAGAAGCCGTCAAGGCATCGCCTGTAAAAAATTGTGAAATTATTATAGTAGATGATTGTTCAATAGATGGTACGAGAGAGTTACTTAAATTAAAAGTAGAGTCACAGGTAGACCAAGTAATTTACCATCATAAAAACAGAGGTAAAGGTGCAGCTTTAAGAACTGGTTTTGCTGCGGCTACTGGAGATATTGTTATAGTTCAAGACGCAGATTTAGAGTACGATCCGCAAGAATATCCCTTATTGATTAGGCCGATTATTGATAATAGAGCTGATGTAGTTTTCGGTTCTCGTTTCCAAGGTGATAGACCTCACAGAGTTGTCTACTATTGGCACAGAGTGGGCAATGGATTCTTAACAATGTTGTCTAATATGTTTACCAATATAAATCTAACAGATATGGAAACGTGTTATAAGGCTTTTCGACGTGAAATTATTCAATCTATCAAAATAGAAGAAAATCGATTTGGATTTGAACCTGAAATTACAGCCAAGGTTGCGAAACTTGGCTGTCGTATTTATGAGGTTGGTATATCTTATTATGGTCGAACTTATAAAGAAGGTAAAAAAATAGGTTGGAAAGATGGAGTTAGAGCTATTCATTGTATACTAAAATACAATCTATTTAAAAAAAATTATGTTGACAAGATATCTAAATAAAAAATAATTTTATTTGCCTAGTAATGTAATATAGGGTGAATATTTTTATGCTGGTTTATTAAAATTAGCAATTTAAAAAAATTATGCTTTTAGTAATTTAATAAACAATGAATAAAAATCTAAAAAAATTTTCTATTCCTGCACTCTACACTATTGTTTGTCTTGTCGGAATTTTTATAGCATTTTATCCAACAATCCTCAGTAGATTCACTCTGATGCAAACCGATCCTGGGGATACTAGACTAAACAATTACTTTTTAGAGCATTCTTTTCAATTATTGATAAATAAAGACTATGCAGGTGGTTTATGGTCGCCAGCCTTTTTTTATCCTTACAAAAATGTTCTGGCTTTATCAGACAATCTATTTGGATCTGCTCCTATATATTGGTTATTTAGATTATTTTTATCAGCCGATGTTGCATTTCAAATATGGATGATTGCTGTTTGTATTCTTTGTTTTGCTAGCTTCGCTCTTTTAATGCGGAGATATCAGGTAAGCCATTTATTGAGCGCTTTAGGAGCCTTACTGTTTGCCTTCAGTATGCCTAGAATTAATCAAATTGGGCATCAGCAATTACTACCCCAGTTTTTTACACCTCTAGCTTTTCTTGTAGGGTGGGAATTTTTCCTGCAACCAACTCGAAAAAAGATAACATTGTTTTTGCTGCTAATTTATCTGCAAGTACTTGCCGGAATTTACTTAGGTTGGTTTTTACTATTTAGTTTACCTATATTTTTTGCCATAGCTTACAAATTAGCTCCAGCATCAGTCCGCCATAATCTTTTATCATACTGTCGAGCTGATTACAAGGCAACGATCGCAATTATTGTAGTATGGGCAGCAACAATGTTTGTTACCCTACTTCCATATTTGGAAGCCAAGTCAGCTTTAGGGAAAAGATCATACTCAGAAGTAGATACAATGCTTCCCAGAATTTCTTCTTGGTTTGCAGTTGCTCCTGGTAGTCTTTGGGCACCTTTACTTTCCTGGGTTTCTAAAAGCTTACCAATGCCATGGCCAGGAGAACATCGCATGTTTGCTGGGATCATAATTTTTTTATTAATAGGAGTTTCTGTATATACACTATTTAAATCGTATAATATATTAACTGTTCAAAGAGCATTACTTGTAAAAGTATGCTTTTTTGTCTTTATTACTTTGTTTTGTTTGTCACTGCGCCTACCTTTTGGGATATCACTTTGGAGAATAATTTATGAAGTTGTACCTGGAGCCTCTGTAATCAGGGCAATTACTAGAATATGGTCAGTTGCATATTTTTATTTATTGGTTGCTGGAATATTATGTTTTGATTCTTTATTACAATCAACAGTAATTATCAAGCGCCGTCTTTTCAAGTTAGTTATAGTAAGTATATTTTGTCTAATAGGTATATCAGAGCAGCTTATATTCAATTTACCTAACTACGAAAAAGCTCCATTACTGAAAGAAACTACAGAAATTAGCAGTTTAATGAAACAAGGTTGTAACGTTGCATATTTATCTTCAAACGTTGAAAAGCCTTTTTATATCGATCAGTTAACAGCAATGTGGGCTGGAATAGAAGCAAACATTCCAGTTGTAAACGGTTATTCTTCTGCTCCTCCACCTAACTATGGTGATATAGGACAACCCTTAAGCATATCTCAAGTGCTAAACTGGTTAAGTTTTTTTAATAAAAATATTTCTGGTAAATTATGCGTTATATTTCCAAAATCATTAGAACAAAAAGATAGTTTTCTTGCTACATTAGCACTTCAACAAAACACGATCGTATCCAGCAATTTTATTTCTTACAGAATTCAATTGCCAATAGAACAAATATTTAAACAGGAAATTAAAGTTTTTGATTATCCGAAAATTATGGTAATTAATTTGCCAAAAAAAGTACCAATTATAGTAAAAAACACAAGTAACTTTTTATGGTCTAATAAAGGAGATAAACCAACTAATCTTTCTTATAAATGGATAGGGATAGACTCTCAAGGGAAGTCAACTAATATTCAGGGGAATCGAACTCAACTGCCTTTTGATGTAGCTCCTGGAGAGTCGCTAGCAATTAATGCAGTTATCAAACCACCTACTACACCAGGAAAATATACTCTCATTTTAACAATGGTGCAAGAAACGGTTGCTTGGTTTAGCGATAAGCAATCTTCATACCCTAAAATCGATGTAACTGTTATATCAGATTCTTAGTTTTTAATTTGCGGTATTACATATATTCTGCTTCTCACTTGAGTCAATTTAAGTATTGCTTCTCCATCTATTTCCTTAGGTTATATTTTATTTTAAAACAAAGCTTGGGAGTGTAACTAATAGTTTGCTATAAGTACTGAAGAACTTTTTAACTTTTAGTTTTTTAAAAGTAGGCTTAGAACTGTGACTAAAAAAGCTCTGATTACTGGCTTAACTGGACAAGATGGCTCTTATCTTGCTGAACTACTATTAACCAAAGGCTATCAAGTCTTCGGATTAGTCCGCCGCTCAAGTTCCAGTAATCTTGAGCGCGTCAATCATCTTTCTGGTGATATCCAAATCCTTTCTGGCGATCTTTTAGATCAATCATCATTAATGGATGTGATTACGGAAGCTCAACCTGACGAGATTTATAATCTCGCCTCTCAAAGCTACGTTCCTCTCTCTTGGACACAACCTGCTCTCACTGCTGAATATACAGCTCTAGGTGTCTCCCGCCTCTTAGAATCTATTCGTCGCTGCAAACCAGATGCCAGATTCTATCAAGCATCTAGTAGTGAAGTTTTTGGTCAACCTGATGAATCGCCTCAAGCTGAACGCACCGCCTTTCGTCCGCGCAACCCTTATGGTGTTGCCAAAGCATACGCTCACTGGATGACTGTCAACTATCGGCAGAAATACAACCTTTACAACTGTTGTGGTATTACTTATACTCACGAATCGCCTCGACGTGGCACAGAATTTGTATTTCGCAAAATCACGCATGCAGCTGCCCAAATTAAATTAGGTTTGGCAAATGAACTAAAATTAGGCAACCTAGATGCCCGTCGTGATTGGTGCTACGCCAAAGATGCTGTTTACGCTATGTGGTTGATGTTGCAGCAAGCACAACCTGATGACTATATTATCGCTAGTGGTGAAACTCACTCTGTCAGAGAACTCGTTGAGTGTGCTTTTAACAGCGTTGGTCTAAACTGGCAAGATTATGTCTCAGTTGACCCTGCTTTTTATCGCTCTGATGAACCTGTGCAGTTAGTTGGTTCTATTAATAAAATTAAGATGGAGTTAGGTTGGCAGCCTCAGCATTCTTTTGAGCAATTGGTTGAGTTAATGGTTGATTACGATCTAAAAAAATTAAGCAACGGCGGAGCTTAAATATTCTGATGCTAAAAGTTGTAGTTGATGCCACCCCAGTGGATTCAAAACCTAGTGGGGTTGGCTTTTATATTGCTAATTTAATATGCGCTCTTGATGTATTACAAAAAGAGGAAAATTTTCAGTTAGGAGTAGTCTATCAACCAGGATTAAAAAATTGGCTTCGGGGTGACTTCATTGTTCCTGAATGCTTTAAAAATTCTTCTCAACAGTATCTCTTGCCTTTACCTGTAAGAGTCTCAGATTTATTATTAGCTTTAGCTTTTAAACCTAGTTTATCTTACTTTGAAAAATATTTTGGTTATCCCGATATATTACATGGTACAAATTACTCAGTTTATCCCTGTCAAAATAGTTTAAAGGTAATGAATATATACGATCTGACTTTTATTAAATATCCTAACTATACAGATTCAGTCGTAAAAACATATACAAAAAGGGTAAAGCGATGTTTACAGTGGACAGATTTAGTTTTAACTATTTCAGAAAGCTCTAAAAAAGATATTATTGAATATTTACAAGTAGACCCAGAAAAAGTCTATGTCACACCTTTAGCTAGTCGCTACTATCCTAATTACTTGTCTGAGGAAGTTGCCCAAATTCTAGAAAAACAAGCTAATTATGATTTTTCCAAGCCATATCTACTTTTTGTCAGCACAATAGAGCCAAGAAAAAATATTAATAATATAATTACAGCATTTAATCTTTTAAAAGAAAAGTATAAAATTGAACATCAATTAATATTGATTGGTAGGAAAGGATGGAATTACGAACCGATATTTGCGGCTATTGAAAATTCGCCTTGGGCAAACCAAATTCATCATCTTAATTACCTATCTAATGAATTAGTTGCATTATTTTACTCTAAAGCTGATGTCTTTGTTTATCCATCTCATTACGAAGGGTTTGGTTTACCCGTACTGGAAGCAATGACTCTAGGTGTTCCTGTGATTAGTTCCAATACTTCTTCAATTCCAGAAGTTACAGGAGATGCTGCTATATTAGTTGACCCTAATAACCCTATCGAGCTAGGGGAAGCGATACTGAAAGTAATCAGTGATTCCCAGTTACGCCAAGAATTAATTAATAAAGGGAAAGCCAGAGCAAAATTATTTTCTTGGGAAAGAACGGCAAAAGAAACATTAAACGCTTACAGAACCATTATTTAATGAAAATAGTAGATAATACCTCTGCCAAACAATTAATTATTAACTTATCTATTCTCTTATCTCAACCAACAGGTATAGGCAACTATGCTCAAAACCTTTTTCCTTATTTAAAATCTTTGCAACCCACTCTATTAGTAGCGCAAAAATATCCCGATTTTGACTGCTATCCAATCCCGTCAAATTTAACACCAGACTACGGCACTAAAGGTCATTTTAACCGCCTCATTTGGACACAATTTCAACTACCACAAATATATAAAAACCTCAAATCAAGTTTTTTATTCTCCCCGTTACCGGAAGCACCCCTTTATAGCAACTGCCGTTTTATCGTCACATCTTTTGATATGATTCCGTTGCGCTTTGCTAAACGCTTCTCACCACTTACACCTTACCACCGCTACTACACTCCTCAAGTCCTTAAGCAAGCACAACATATTATTTGCATCTCCCAGAGTACGGCTAAAGACATCACTGATTTTTACCAAATTCCTGCCAGCAAAATTACTGCGATTCCTTTAGCGCACGATCGCACTCACTTCCTTCCTCTCAACCTCCCCACCAGCAACTACTTTCTCTACATTGGCCGCCAAGATCCTTACAAAAATATCGAGCGACTCATCAGTGCTTTTGCGGCGTTACCTAACTGTAAAGACTATGAACTATGGTTAGTAGGGCCAGTTGATTCGCGTTACACCCCGACTTTAAAAGTGCAAGTTGCAGAATTGGGTGTAACTAATCAGGTGAAGTTCCTTGACTATGTACCATATAGCGAATTGCCAAAAATCATCAATCAAGCGATCGCTCTGGTTTTTCCTAGCCTTTGGGAAGGTTTTGGTTTACCTGTCCTCGAAGCAATGGCTTGCGGTACTCCCGTCATTACCTCCAATCTCTCTTCTTTACCTGAAGTGGCTGGCGATGCAGCGATTCTAATCGATCCCTACAACACTGGAGAAATTACAGAGGCGATGCAGGCGATCGCAACTAATTCGGAATTGCGATCGCGCCTTTCTAGACAAGGTATCATTCACTCTCAAAAATTCAGTTGGGAAAAAACAGGGAAAGCAACTGTCGAAGTGTTATCCCGTTACATATAAAAGATAAACTAACGCCAGAATTTAAATGCAATGATTTGAGATTTTGTCAAGTTTTCAGATTATCTTGACTAATGACTCGATAATTAATCCTAAATCCTGATGAAAGCATTAATTCTTTCTGGCGGTAAAGGTACACGCTTACGTCCCCTCACCTATAGCGGGGCAAAACAACTTGTACCAGTTGCTAACAAACCTGTTTTATGGTATGGCATTGAAGAAATGGTCGCGGCTGGTATTAGTGATATTGGCATCATTATCAGTCCAGAAACCGGGGCAGAAGTTCAAGGAAAAACTGGAAATGGAGAATCCTTTGGAGCGAACATCACCTACATCGTACAAGATAAGCCACTTGGACTTGCTCACGCCGTCCAAGTAGCTCGTTCTTTTTTAGGTGATTCTCCCTTTGTCATGTACTTGGGCGATAACCTGATTCAACTAGGTGAGTTAAGTTACTTCCTGCAACAATTTAGCCAACAAAAGCCAGATGCTTTGATTCTCTTACGTTCGGTTGCCAACCCTAGTGCCTTTGGTGTGGCCCAGGTAGATGAAACAGGAAGGGTATTACAGTTAATTGAAAAACCCAAAGTTCCTCCCTCAAATCTGGCATTGGTAGGGGTTTATTTCTTTTCTCACCTGATTTATGATGCGATCGCCAATATCCAACCTTCCACCAGAGGCGAACTGGAAATAACTGATGCCATTCAATACTTAATCAATCAGAAAAAGCAGGTTGTAGCCTACAATCTTCAAGGTTGGTGGCTAGATACTGGCAAAAAAGATGACTTATTAGAAGCTAACCGATTGATTCTCGATACTTATCTGACAGCATCAGTTGTGGGCGAAATCGATTCTCAAAGCCAGATTATTGGACGAGTGCAAATCGGTGCAAAATCTCAAGTAATTAACTGCACAATTCGGGGGCCAGTAGTCATTGGTAGCAATTGTCATTTAGAAAACTGCTTTATTGGGCCTTATAGTAGTATTGCTAATAATGTCACCCTCATTGATACCGATTTAGAACACAGTGTGATTTTAGAAGGTGCTAAAATTGCCGGAATCCATCAGCGCATTATTGATAGTGTGATTGGACAAAGGGCACAATTGAGTCTTGCACCCCGTCGCCCTAAAGCCTTGCGATTTCTGATTGGCGATGACTGTCAAATTGAATTAACGTAATTTGCTTGTTAAAAATAGGACAAGCCACAGTCAAAGTTGGAACACAGTGCCTGTAAAATATGAATGCGAAATTCATCTAACAATCACAACACTGCGTCACATCCGATAAATATTATTAATGAGCATTGTAAATACCAAGATTCCTGAAGTTCTGCAAATTGAACCCCAAGTATTTGCAGACGATCGCGGTTTCTTTTTTGAAGCTTACAACCAGCAGAGATTTGCTCAAGAAATTGGGATTGTTACAAACTTCGTCCAAGATAACCACTCTTGCTCTAAACAAAACGTTCTACGTGGATTGCACTATCAAATCAAACAACCTCAAGGAAAACTCATCCGTGCTGTTGTCGGTACTATTTTTGACGTAGCTGTAGATATTAGAAAAAGCTCTCCTACCTTTGGTAAATGGGTGGGTTCTGAACTCAGTGCTGAGAACAAACGCATACTGTGGATACCATTGGGCTTTGCTCATGGCTTCCTCGTCCTTTCAGAAGTAGCTGAAGTTCTCTACAAAACTACAGATTATTACGCACCCCAAAGCGATCGCACAATTCTATGGAACGATCCAGATTTAGCGATAGATTGGCCCTTAAGTGCGCCACCAATTTTATCAACTAAAGACCAAGCTGGTAAACCTTTGAGAACTGCTGAAGTATTTGATTAACGTAGTCATTGGTCATTGGTCATTGGATTTTGTCAGATGCCCAGCCTCTTGCTATACCCTAAGCTTACTTTTATAGTGTGCAGAAAAACTTTGTCTTTCATCGAACTAATTCAAACCAAGTTAAAGAGTGGGCATGGCTTCTCTTAGACAAATGACAAATGACTAAATCAATTTTGCTGATTGGTAGCAATGGTCAAGTGGGTCAAGAACTACAACAAATACTCTCATCTAACGGCAATGTTATCTCAGTAGCACGCCCAACAGTAGACCTTGCCCAACCTGATACCCTCCGCAACGTTATCAGATCCAAGCAGCCGCAAATTATTATTAACGCTGCTGCTTACACTGCTGTAGACAAAGCTGAAAGTGAACCCGAACTTGCTACCGCTATTAATGCTAATGCACCCCTAATTCTTGCCCAAGAAAGCCAAAAATTAGGAGCTTGTCTAATTCATATTTCGACCGATTACGTTTTTGATGGTAATGGCTGTAATCCATACCAGGAAACCGATGCGACTAATCCTTTGAGTGTCTATGGTAAAACCAAACTTGCTGGAGAAGAAGCTATTCGGGAAACTTGCGCCCATCACTTTATCCTCCGCACTGCTTGGGTTTATGGAACCTTTGGCAAAAGTAACTTTGTCAAAACCATGCTGCGACTAGGTGCAGAACGCCAAGAACTTCGTGTTGTCGCCGATCAAATTGGTAGCCCGACTTGGGCGCAAGATATAGCCGCAGTTATAGCGCAGACGATTCCCCAGTTAACCCCAGAAATTAGCGGCACTTATCACTACACTAATAGCGGCGTTGCTAGCTGGTATGATTTTGCCGTTGCCATTTTTGAAGAAGCCCAACAGCTAGGCTTCCCTTTGAAAGTTGAACGTATTGTCCCCATTACAACTGCCGAATATCCCACACCAGCCCGTCGCCCTGCTTATTCCGTCCTTGCTTGTGGAAAAATTTCCGCAATTCTAGGGACTTATCCTTCTCATTGGCGACAAAGACTTCGGCAAATGCTTGCAGATTTGAAAATTGAGCATGGGGCATAGGGCATTGGGCATTGATTATTCTCATCTGCTCCTCTGCTCCCCTGCTCCTCTGCTCCTACTCTCTATTTCTTTTGACTTTTTAAAACTCCCGTTTCATGTTGTATGGGCAAGACATCCAAAATATCAGTTTGGGAACAATATTTTAAATCTTCGTGACAGTCAAGACGCAACAATCGTTGGCCGTGACTAGCTTGGTGAAGTAATCCCAATAAGTTATCTTGCCATTGAGAGTAAAGAGCGATCGCACTTATTACTTCATCATTACCAGCTAGTTCTTCTGCTGACAACGTGGTTTTCTCCAAAAGACTATGAGCGATCGCACCCGCACAAACTGTATCCTCTAAAGAAAAGCTGCCTTCCCAACCAGAACCGACAATCCACACTGTCTTTGGTTGCAACTCTTGGAGAAATTTCACTACCGCTGCCCGGTTAATCAAGGCTGCTGCTAATACATTTGGGGAGTCTTGTACCCGTTGTAAAGCACGTGTACCATTTGTGGTACTGATAAACAAACGCCGCCCCTCCACTAATTCTGGTGTGCAGTCGAGGGGAGAGTTACCCAACTCAAAGCCAGCTACTTTTGCGCCGCCGCGTTCTCCAGCCCGGAGACGTTTTTCAGGAGGCCATTTTTCGCTAACTTCAATTAACCGATCTAAGTCGCTGAATACTTGTACAGCTTCGCCTCCAGCTGCCAAAACTGTCGCAATTGTGCTAGTGGCTCGCAAGACATCGACTGCGATCGCACATTCTGGCGCTTCATCCGTTGGAGTCAATTCAGGAGTGTGGTATACGAATAGCTTCACGCGCTGGATACACCTGCTTAAATAGTACTGCCGCAAATAACATTCTACCTAGTTGGTGTCACTAACTATAGTCACAATTATTCGCCAAGTATTTTTTAGCATCAAAATGCACCATGTAACCCATTTAATACATAAATACGCAAAAAGCCCATTTTTATGCTTTTAGACTTTCAGATTTAGGGCACTATCCTGTAATCTAAAACAAGAACAGACTTTCTAAAGCTGTATTTGGCATTCCCAGTTAGCACCACTACGCATCCTGACTAAGCTTGCCAAATAAAAACTCAAATTTTCACCTCCACTCCGCTTATCCAAAATCTCAAATCGAAATCGCTATGGCACCTTTACCCGATTACCGCCCTAAACAACTATCTTTAGGCCCCTTGGAAGCGGAAATTTTAAATATCATCTGGGAACTTGGTTCAGCCACAGTAAAAGATGTACACGATCGCATCCTTGCCGATCCCAACCGCGAATTAGCGTATACTTCTGTCACTACCGTCTTACGTCGCCTCACTGATAAAGGTTGGCTAGCCTGCGACAAGAAAGAGCGGGCATTCTATTGGCGGCCAATGCTGAGTAAGCAGCAATCAGATGTAATCAAAGCTCACGAGCAATTACAGCGATTTCTAGCAGTAGGAAACCCCGATGTTATTGCTGCCTTCGCCGATAGTCTGGATGAAGCAGCTAGCGAGCAAATCGCAGCGATCGCCAAACGTATTCAATCTGCACGCCAAGCCAGGGAGGAAAAATGATGCATCTAATAATGATTTTGAATTCTTTGGCAGTTGCCTGGTGGTTAAGATCCGCTGGGAATCAACCCCAAGGCAATTGGAATCTGCGGTGGCAGCGATCGCTATTTTTGTTTCTCTTCCCGCCCTTGCTAATTTTCATGACTGCGATCGCCGTGCTGTTCATGGGGCCTCAAGGACAAATGGGCGGGATGTACACAGGCTCCGTCAGCTATGTAGTGGCATTAATTTATATGGCATTTTTTGCCATTTCATGTATTAAACTTGCCTTCCAGGGTTGGCAGTCCGTGGAATCTGCCCGTAACTGTCCTTTGGTGAATGTTGGGGATAGACGAGCCAGGTTACTGCAAACGAGCGCGTTGTTTGCGGGTCAAATTGGTTTTTGGCAACCAGAATTAGTGGTTAGCCAAGGATTAGTGCAAACTCTCTCACCGGCTCATTTAGAAAGCGTCTTAGCCCATGAGCAAGGGCATCACTATTATAGGGATACGTTCTGGTTTTTCTGGTTGGGTTGGGTGCGTTCCTGTACTGCATGGTTGCCAAATACAGAGCCTTTGTGGGAAGAACTTTTAGCTTTGCGCGAACTCCGTGCCGACGGTTACGCAGCATTGCAGGTTGACCCTCTGGTGCTAGCGGAATCGCTTTTATTAGTGGTAAGCTCCAGCCCAGTACTATCAGAAATTTGCTGTGCTGCATTGGGTTCCTCTGGTGCAGGCGATCGCTTAGAACAGAGAATAGAAGCCTTATTAGCGCCACCAAAACCAATCCAAGAACCTCAATTGCAGTCCTGGCATGGTTTTCTTTTGGCGTTATTGCCTCTAGTGGCTGTGATATTTCATAGTTAAGTTGAATTTATAGCAGGGAACAGCCAATAGGCAACAAGCATAACTATATTTCAACTGCTATAAAAAGCCACTACAGCCCAAAGCTGCGACGGTAGCGACATCGGTCGTGTCTGTAGTGACTTCTGCTTTCCCTATAGTAACTTCTGCTTTGACGTTACCGTGTTTCGCGCAAGCTGTAGCAACTTCTGCTTTCCCTGTAGTAACTTCCGCTTTGACGTTACCGTGTTTCGCGCAAGCTGTAGCAACTTCCGTCATGACTGTAGCAACATTGGTTATGTCTGTAGCGATGTCGGTTACGACGATAACGATGAAAACTTTATTCGCCTCTACACCATTACTCTTCTTCTAGCAACTGTTCTATATATTTTTGTACTAAAGGCACTTGAAAAGCATTGCCTTCTTGAGTCAAGATTTCTTTTCGCGTTAGTTTGCGGACAACGCCTTTGTCTTGCTGTGTGGGAGTTTGCCCGTGGATTATCCTGCGTAGGAGAGAGCGATCGCTCTCTGCTAAACTCGTCCATAATTCCCGAAAATACCGATCGCCTCGCTCCAGCACAACAGGTATAACTTCTTTAACATCCTGTGCAGTAGCTTTTGCTGTATCTGCTTCTCGCCTATTTTTTCTGATATCGCGGTTTAGCAACTCCACCAACTCATAACATACCAACTGAACGAGATCAGGTTGACAGCGAGTAACTTGGATAATTTCATCTACAGCAGTTGGTTCATAGATATCGCTGAAGTTCTCTACTGGCTGTTGAATCAAATCGCGGGCTTCTAACTCGTGCAAGTAGGTCATTCGCAAAGCACGGGTGTTAATTAGATAGTCACTCCAGTAATCATCAAGTTCAGATAACTCCTGTGAACCACTAAAAAGTAAAATCCACTTCTGTTGAGCCCCATAATCTCTTTGCAGACCGCCAAGACACGATGAATCACCGTTTCTACGAAAGACCGATTTGTAGAGACGGCGATTTATCGCGTCTCTTGCCTTAAACGTGGTATCGGATAAAAATATTTATTTGGCAAATACGCCAATACTGCTAAAAGTGCAAAACGTACCCTTGATGCGATCGCCAGTTTCCTAAACTAGATTAACAGCACAATCCCTTTAACACCTTTGCTAAATACTCATACTGCTCTAAACTATTGTAAATCTGCGCCGAAATCCTTACCAACAGCCGAGGTTGTTCCTGCCACGGCATCACCTGCACTTGAATACCAAACTTATCAAACAACTCATCATGTACAGACATGAAATCACGGTTTTCCAAAGTCGCAGGCATTGGCACAACTGCCATTGAACCAATCATCTCCTCTGGACAAGGCGGCTGCACTCCCAGCGCTTCACAAAGTAGCTGTCTTCCCTGCAACACTAGCTGATGATTTTGCTGTCTCAATTCTGTCCACCCACCAGGTAGCAACGAACCCATAAAAGCGATCGCTTCCGGTACAGACATATAAGCTGTAGGATCGTCTGTACCTGTCCAGTCAAATTCCAACTGAAAGCGGGTTTTATCAGTGCGTGGCGAATTTGTCCCGTGGCTAATTGTCAGAGGACGAATTTCTGACTGTTTATCTCGTCGCACATACAAAAATGCTGCCCCCTTGGGCGCACACAGCCATTTATGACAATTCCCCGTGTAATAAGTTGCGCCAATCTCCCGCAAATCGAGAGAAATCATTCCAGGCGCATGTGCCCCATCGACCAATGTATCTACACCCCGTTGTTGCAACTGCTTCGCCAACTCTTGAATCGGGAAAATTAGCCCTGTCTGACTGGTAACATGATCCAAAAGTGCTAATCGTGTTTTTGGTGAAACTCGCTCAATTACTGCTGCGATTACTTGCTGTGGCGAGTCAATGGGGAAAGGAATTTTTGCCACTACCACCCGCGCACCAGTGCGACTGGCAATAAAATCAAGTGCATTGCGGCAAGCATTATATTCGTGATTAGTTGTAAGTATTTCGTCCTCTGGTGAAAATGTCAGCGACCTTAACACCGAATTAACGCCAGTCGTCGCATTGGGGACAAATACCAAATCTTGTACATCAGCACCCACAAACGCCGCCAGCTTACTTCTGGCATCATCTAGCAGAGGTTCCCATTCCCTACCAAAAAAGCGTAAGGGTTCATGTTCGATCTGCGATCGCAGTCTTTGTTGAAACTCCAGCACTTGTTTAGGACAAGCACCAAAAGACCCATGATTCAGAAACGTCACAGCCGATTCAAGCGACCATAAGTCTCTGATGGATAATCTAGAATCCAAAATTTAAAATCCAAAATTGATAAACTCCCCAGGCTGGATTCGAACCAGCGACCAATCGATTAACAGTCGATCGCTCTACCACTGAGCTACTGAGGACCACTCACGATTTATAATAGTAGGGCTAAAAATAGGATTTGGCAAGTACTTTCGCCAATATTTTTTTTAGATAGTTAATTTAGAGAAATTTTGCAGCCAAAATTTATTCAGGAACTTAAGCAGAGACTCTGAGATATTAAATATCTACTGTAATCCCATTCGTAATTCAGCCAGACGCTGCCGCGCTTTAGCATCAATGGCATTAGCTAAAAACCGACTCTTAGATTGTTTGCGCGTATGATACTTTTGTCGCATTCGGCAAACAGTGGTTTCCACTTCCCCACAGAGTTGCTGTGCTGACAACCATTCAGCCCCATACCCTTGGATCATCAACTGCTGTGCCCGATCTGATGTAGCAACAATCACACGCGAAATCAAAGATTGGGCTATTTGGTGGCGAAAAGAAGCGCAGGATTTTTCAATATAAGTATCTGCGGTTTGCCCAAAATCAGTGTAATAAACAGATAAAAGCTCAGTAATAATTTCTTTATTACTAGAGGTATTCTGATATTGGGCATCAAAAACTATCTGAGTTGTGTAACCTTGAAACGCACTATAACCAGTCATCGCTTCCACAAGTTCGCCCCGTGCAGCCTCTAGTCCAACGCTATCACGCGTTTTTTTAAGGCAAGGCCAAGCGCCTATGATATTGTAGCCGTCCACTAACAAAACGGCTTGGAGTAAGGAACGGGGCATGGTTTTTGATCACAATTTTCTAGAGTTAACAAAATTCATTCATAAGTTTTATAATAATTGATGCATAGTCTGTAACACTATGCTACATAGAATAAAAAATACGGTAGCCTCACAAAACTAAACCCTAAGACAGACGCACCAACTTAAAACGCGCCTTTTAAATAAAGGCGCGTCCTAGTTCTTTGTTATTAGTGTTTAGGAGTGCTGTTAACGGATAGCTAGGGTTTAGCGCGTGCAATGAATTTTACTTAATTTACTCAGCACTCGATTACTCAGCACTCAGCACTTAATTAAGAGGCTTCGCTGTGCACCTCCATCAGACGTTGTTTGAGGCGTTGGGCTTCACCACTATCTACTAGAGAGCCTTTTTCTAGCAAGAAAGCACCGTCACAGTAATTTAGCTCATCTAATCGATGTGTCACCCACAGGGCTGTAATACCTCGACTTTTGACAAGGCGACGGACACCAGCAACTAAATCCAACTGGCTATCTGGATCTAGTAAAGCAGTGGGTTCATCTAATAATAAGACTTCACAGCGACGGGCGATCGCACCTGCGATCGCGACTCGCTGTTTTTGTCCCCCAGAAAGTGCATAGATAGGGCGTCGTTGCAAAGTAAGCAAATTCACCGCTCCAAGCGCCTCCTCAACCCTGGCTCTGGTAGCAGCAGGTGGCAACTTTTCTTCCACCAATCCAAAAGCCACATCAGCACCAACTGTTGGCATCACCAGTTGATGATCTGGATTTTGGAAGACAAAGCCAACTGGTTGCAAAAGCCGAATTTCGCCAGATTCAGGAGCTAATAACCCCGCCAGCAGTCTCAGTAAAGTAGATTTTCCACTGCCATTTGTACCCAAGAGCATCCAAAACTCACCCTTGGGTACTTCTAAAGAGCAAGATTTGATAACTTTCTCTCCATTAGGCCAACTGAAATTTAAATCCTTGACCTCAATGCCCACTTGAGCCATTTGTCAACCTTGGTTACTCAGCAGCTACAGCGAAAAAGCCAGGTGGTCTGCCACCGCCAGGGGTTGTACCATCTTTCTGAACAATCTGCACCCCAGAAATTTCACTAGCGCGGACAGCAATTTTCTTCTCTGTCTTGCCCTCGCACTTGAGTTCTACAATGTCAGGGTTCCCAGAACGGATTGCTGCCAAAATTAGCTGATAGACAGCCTCGGCATCCTCTGCTGACTTACGTTGTACCGAGATAGGGAAAGCAGTGTTTCTGATGCTTAAATCGATGGTAAACATTTAGCAATAATCAAATTTAACTGTGGACTCATTTTAGCGTCAGCTGACTGATTCTAGGGAAATGGGGATTGGGGATTAGGTATGGGGCATAGGGCATGGAGAAAGAGGCAGAAGAGAAAAACTTACTGCAACTTCTCCCCTGCTCCTCTGCTCCCTTGCTTCTTCCCTACTTCCCACTTTCCACCTCATCTAGATAAAAAATTAATTTTTATGACAAAACCCCTAGAAAAATTAGCGATTTACACCTAATATGATTAAAGGTGTGTAAAAAATTGTAAACTAGGTTAACAACCCGGTTAACTTTCTGCTTATGGAAGGCTTTAATTTAGCCATCTATAATACAGATACAACCTGTACTTATAAACATTTGGAGATTTGCTCTAATGACCATCGCAGTTGGACGCGCCCCCGGTAGAGGGTGGTTTGACGTTCTAGACGACTGGCTCAAGCGCGATCGCTTCGTATTCGTAGGTTGGTC
>NZ_JBALFH010000046.1:0-9703 GCF_036917095.1 Nostoc sp. | reverse complement strand
CCTGCCTTCGCCGAAAAGCAAGTTTTAGCAGCAATTAATGCCGTGTCTGGCATCGTTACCGTACATTCTGACATTGGTGGCGGACTCGAAGGTGCAGAAGAAGTACCTGCCCAGACTCTACCCCATATTCACCTTTTACCTGCCAATACTGGCTTGAAAATCAGCCTTTTGTCGCGCCCCTTTGCCCAAGGTGGCCCCTACTACCGTCCTGGTACAGGTGGTGAAACAGTAATTGCCGAGATTGACGGGAAACGTCTGCAAACCAGACGAAATCTACCTGAAGAAAAACAGCTTGCTAAAGCTGCCATCAAAGCCTGCCCCACCTTGACGCGAACTGAAGAACAAGATGGTGAATGGGTTATAGCTGACCCAGAAGACTGTTTAGAACTACTGCTAGAACTGCAAACGCTGGGAAATAACGTAGTCATAGAATGGCCACAAGGAGAAAAACTGCGTGTTAGCCACAATGCCGACTTGAAAGACTTTAATTTATCAATTCAACGTCAGCAAGACTGGTTTGCAGCAACTGGGGAGTTGAAATTGAATAACGACCTAGTGCTGGATATGCAGCAACTACTAGAACTATTAGAGAAGACCCCCAGCCGTTTTATCCCCCTTGGTGATGGTCAATTTCTGGCTTTAACTCAAGCTTTTCGCAAACGCCTCGACGAATTGCGGATGTTTTCGGAAAAGCATAGTAAGGGTATTCGTTTTCATCCCTTGGCCACGTTAGGGTTAGAAGATTTTGTCGATGAGGTAGGTAAGGTAAAAGCAGATAAACATTGGAAGGCACATAGAGAGCGGCTTAAGGAGGTGCAAAACCTCCAGCCGGAACTGCCATCTACACTTCTTGGAGAACTACGTGACTACCAAATGGAGGGTTTTTGTTGGCTGGCGCGGCTGGCACATTGGGGTGTGGGCGCTTGTTTAGCAGACCAAATGGGACTCGGTAAGACCTTGCAAGCATTGGCGGTCATTCTCAGAAATGCCCATGAAGGGCCAACCCTAATTATTGCTCCCACTTCTGTATGTATGAATTGGGTGAGTGAAGCGCAGAAGTTTGCCCCAACTCTGAATATTATTCAATTTTCTGGTGCTAACCGCCAAAAATTATTAGATGGGTTGCAACCGTTGGATATGTTGGTATGCAGCTATGGTTTATTACAGCAGGAAGAAGTAGCGCAAATGCTTTCTGGTGTACAGTGGCAAACGATTGTCCTGGATGAAGCCCAGGCGATTAAAAATATGACCACTAAACGTTCTCAGGCAGCCATGAACCTAAAATCTAATTTTAAGTTGCTGACTACTGGGACTCCGATTGAGAATCACCTGGGTGAGTTATGGAATTTGTTCCGTTTTATTAATCCTGGGTTATTGGGTTCTTTTGAAAGCTTTAATCAACGCTTTGCTACCCCCATTGAAAAATATCAGGATAAACTTGCACGTAATAAACTTAAAAAACTGATTCAACCATTTCTGTTGCGGCGGACAAAAAATCAGGTACTAGAAGAGTTGCCATCTCGTACTGAAATTCTGTTGCATGTGGAATTGAGTCGGGAGGAAAAAGCATTCTATGAAGCCTTGCGTCGTCAAGCAATATCTAAACTTATCGAAACTGATGCCGAAGCAGGAAAGAAACATTTGCAAGTTCTGGCTGAGATTATGAAACTGCGTCGCGCTTGCTGTAATCCCAGCCTCGTTATGCCTTCAGCTGAATTACCCAGTTCCAAGTTGCAACTTTTTGGTGAGGTGCTGGGTGAACTTTTGGAAAACCGCCATAAGGCGTTGGTGTTTAGTCAGTTTGTTGACCATTTGCACATTATTAGAGATTATCTCGAACACCAAGGTATTAATTATCAATATCTAGATGGCAGTACTTCAGTGGCAGAGCGAAAAAAACGGGTGGATGCTTTCCAAGCTGGTTCAGGAGATGTCTTTCTTATTAGTCTCAAAGCAGGGGGGACAGGACTTAATCTGACTGCGGCTGATTATGTGATTCATACAGACCCTTGGTGGAATCCCGCCGTGGAAGACCAAGCCTCAGACCGCGCCCATCGCATTGGGCAACAACGCCCTGTTACCATTTATCGTTTAGTAGCAAAGGATACTATTGAAGAAAAGATTGTGCAATTGCACCACCACAAGCGAGACTTAGCAGACAGCCTATTGGAAGGTGCTGATATTAGTGGCAAGATATCAACGGAAGCCTTGTTACAGCTGATTAGCGAAGGTTAAGGCATTTACCAAGGCTTTTTTGACAATAATCGCTCATTCCGTAAGTTGCTTTTATCTTCGTTGAGCGAGCGCTGCGCCCGCCGAACGCGAGTGCGTCTCCAAGAGTTGGCACCACAAAACTTGTTGCGCCATAATTATTACCTAAAAATAAGGTTTTGGCATGGTGATGCCTAACCGCCCAATTCAAATGATAGAGGGATTTAATCATGATACAAGATGATGAAATACTTGACATTGTAGACGAAAGCGATTGCGTTGTTGGACAGAAGAAACGTTCGGAAATATATCGTCAAGGACTATGCAATTTTAGAGTTGTCAACGCTTTTGTTGTTAATTCATTAGGTCAACTGTGGATACCTCGGCGTTCTGCACACAAAACTATTTTTCCGCTTTGTCTTGATGTCAGCATGGGGGGTCATGTTGAAACTGGAGAAACCTATGAAGATGCTTTACAAAGGGAACTCAAAGAAGAGTTGAACTTAGAGTTAAACATGGTTAATGTTCGACTCTTGGGATATTTAATACCATATCAATATCAAGTATCTTCTTTTATGAAGGTTTATGAAATCAAATTAGATTGGAACCCAGAGTATAATAAAAGTGATTTTATTGAAAGTTTTTGGTTATCCGTGAATGATTTAATAGAGTGGTTAAATAGCGGTGAACCTGCAAAAAGTGATTTGCTCAAACTTGTAAAAATATTTTATCAAAATTAGGTAGAGTTCTTTTAGATTGACTTTCCTTTACCCCCTTCTTTAACTTTTTCAATCCCCTTGTCCAGAAAATTATTAATAAATCCTATAGCTCGAAGATGCTTCAGTTCCCTTGCTAAATCATTGTTAAATTTAAAGTTAAACTATTCTTGAGAATCAAGCTTAATTAGATGCCGAAGCTCATTTCCATCAATCAGATATCTAACGAAAATTGCAAGTTTGCTGATTGTTGCTCTTGAAGCAAGTCAAATTCATTCAATTGGTAAAAAGTAAGTCCTCAAACTCCAGCATCACGCCGCAACGCTCACCACTCTTGCCCAAAGTATTGCCCATCTTCTCCAACAGCGATCGCCAGCCGCAAGCAGAGGCGAAAAATGCTTTTAAAAACCTCTTAGTAGGAAACTTTAGAACTTAAGTTTTTACTTGGGTTGCCACAATGGAGTGATATCAAGGTTTTCATCAGCAGAGACGGTCTTTCTAACCTACATCGGTACGGTTTACACCCCTTCATCTTTTGTAAAGCTATCGTAACATTTATTTATATAAAACAATATTTGCTTAACTTAGCAAACTCAAATAAAAGCTATGAACCAACCCATTGAATTATCTTTAGAACAAGAATTTAGCCTTAGAACTTTTGCGGATCTTGTGCAGCAGATGTCCCGTGAACAAGCTCAAGAGTTTTTGCAGATGCTCTATAAGCAGATGATGATAAGGGAAAAGACTTATCAAGAATTGCTCAAACATCAGTGGGAAGTTGGTTCAGGTTCAATCTTGGGCTAAAATAAACCTTGCTCTCGTCAACTTTAGAAAGAGCCAACACTGTTTAGTCCAAGGCGCATTTTCAGCTTCAGCCCCTTCCACTCTTGGATAGCAGGACTTTCCAGTGGCGTGAGTGTTTGAGGAATATCCTGGGGGCTTGCTAAAATACCCCAATCCATTGAAGAAGTAGTGATTTACTTTAGTCCAGAACTTCTCGATGTCAAAGATGTGCAAGCATTTGTCCATGAATTTGATGAAACTGTGCTGATGGTTCGTGGGAAATTTGCAGCCGAGAGCGAGAAATTTATGCTGCCTCGTTCTGCAAGGTGTTGAGCTTAGTGGTGCAGAAAAGTCTTGAAACATAGATAATAAGAGTCGCTTGCCCAACATTTCTCACCCCATCCACTCAGTCCACTGCGGGGCATTTGCCACCAATTGAGCAAATTTTTGGGGGTAAGCATCCTCGAACTCCAGCATTACACCCAACCGCTCATCAATCGTCAGGGTACAGAGTAATTCTTTAACCGCATTAACCCCGCATTCAACCAGTTCCAGGGTTAGGCTCATCGCATAAGTGTTTTGTATGTGCAGCCTGAACGAGAGCTAGAAAAAGTCTTTGATTATTGGGATTGAGAATTGAAAGCTCAGGATGCCATTGCACACCAATTGCCCAAGGATGGTGTTCATGCTCCACAGCTTCAATGACTCCATCATCCGAAGCATAAGCAACAACCCGCCAACCTGGGGGTACTTTATCTATCGCTTGATGATGCCAAGAAACTACAGATATGTGAGAATTCTGTAAACAGTTAGCTAAAAGACTTTCTACATCTATCTTGACAAGATGTTCTGTAGGTAAACGTCGTCCAGGCTCAGGCTCTAGACGATGTAATGCAGATGTACCGTAAACATCTGGAATGTGAGGAATTAGAGTACCCCCACAGGCGACGATGAGAATTTGTAAACCCCGGCAAATACCCAATATCGGCAGATGACGTTCAAGAGCAAACTTGCCAAGCTGCAATTCAAAAGCATCACGTTCGCGATCAACAGAATAAATAGTAGGATGATCAAAACCGTTGTAGCAAGCAGGGTCAATATCTCCACCACCAGAGATGATTAAACCATCCAAAGAATCTAGAAGTTGAGCAGGCTCAACTTCTCCTGGTGGTAATAATATGGGAATGCCACCTGAAGCACGGACTGCATCTATATATTCACTTGGCAGAGAAAATGGTAATGCTGCAAGGCGACCATAAGTTGTAATCCCAATCAATGGTTTTCGAGATTTTCTACTCATCTTGATGCTATTTCACTATTTAATCCCAGTTATAAAAGTGTACTTCCGACTTCTTTAATGCTGCTGTAGCAACAATCCTTCATCAGTATCCAAAGCTGCGAGGGGATTTTCTATATCTATCGATGAAACAATAGCTTCTAGCTTGTCACAACTTGAGCGCACTAAACGCAAACCGGCATCTAATGAAAGTTGAGTAGTTGTTGGGGTAAACTCTTGCAAGATGCTGGCTTCTGTCGTCTGATACCGATCGAGGTTTGTGCTGAGTTTTGCTAGAAAATTTGCTCCTTCGCCACCAACAGCGCTGGCAAACTGCAAAATGGAATCGAGGTAAGCTCTAACTTTGGGGTTTTTAATTCCTTCTGTAGCTGAGGTTAAGAGCAATTCCCCATTAAGATATTCAAAATCCGGTACATACAAGCGATTGCCAACTAGTTCAAATATCTGCATTCCTTTAGATGGTCTTACTGTTAACTTCTCCTGCCTAACTCGATCGGCCAATTTTTCCAGCAATGTCATTATAAATAAAATTACAGAGGGAAAGTTACTATCTATACATCTGATTTCTACTGTGCCGAGTTTGTTGAGTCGAACTGGATTCCAAGCTGACTTGAGTAAGCTAACTCCCGATTCCTTGAACAGGTTCGGTTCAATTGCGGCTTTTTCCATCGCTTGCAGCCAAGCATAATAACGAGCGAACTGCTGCTCAACTAAACCCTCAACATTTTCGGCATAAGGCATGAGTCCACCGACAGGTTGTAAATTAGTATAAACTCCCTCCCAACCGAAGGTTTCGCTACCTCGATAACGAATTGTATGTGCGGCTAGCCCTAACGCCTGTCCTTCATAAAAGGGACATGCCCGTGTCAGAGAAATAAGTGCCGAGTCGCAAGCTGTAGCTAAATTATAGATATTTAATAGCTCTTCTCGCTCAATTGATCTTGAGTTGTAGGATACTGCAATACGAGGGTCAATTACCCCAGGCGGGACTTCCAAATGCAGGTGTGTACCTGTACATTTTCCGGCGTGCAAAAATTTTGAAATGCCGACAGTCCGAGCTTGGATATGGTAATTAGGGCGATCTCGCATAACTGGCATAGTAGGCAAAGGATAGCTAGACAGAGGGTAAAGACGTAAACCTATCTGTTGCGCTACAGAGATTGCCAATTTGAGATTCTTGAGATAGACTCTTGCTAGTTCCTTGGCAGTGTCGGCAGGAGGTGTGTTAATTTCTACCATACTTTTAACGAACTCTGCCACAAAGTTATTTGGGTTTAAACCTTGTGCTTGAGCAATGAATTTACAACTCTTTAAAAACTCATCGGCGCGATCGCTCAAGCTACCAGCTTCATCTACCAGAAAAAATTCTTGCTCCAGACCGATACGACGCTTGACTATCGTCATCTAGACCTCCACAAGGGTAATCTTGCCATAGCCTCAATATATGTAGCTTAAAGGATAAAGTTACCGCAAGACAAAACCTATTTGAGTCAATCGATTTGGAGAATTGTAGTATCAGATTGTTAGGGATTTTGTTGTCTAACCTGGATAATGTGAAGTAAACCCAACTTTCTTACGCCATCCATTCAGTCCACTGTGGGGCATCTGTCACCAGTTGAGCAAACTTTTCGGGGCTTGCATCCTCAAATTCTAGCATCACGCCGCAACGCTCATCCCGTAAGTATCCTGTATGAATTCTTGATTAAATCGAAAAAACTGTCCAGTCTTAGTACAATTTGATTAGACATAGGTAAGCGTGATCTTCCATGACTCCAGCAACCGATATTCGTAGAAGAGCGATCGAACTGATTGAGCAGTTGTCAGAAGAGCGGTTAACTGCGGTAGTTCAATTATTAGAGTTTCTGTCTGAACCCTCTAAGTTTGCTGCATCCAATCCGATTGAGTTAGCCCTGGTTGAAGTCATCCAACGTCGCCTAGCTCCTAATGAGCAGAAACGACTAGAAGAGTTACGCAAACGCGGTGAGTGGGGGGAACTCACCGACATGGAACATGAAGAATTGATTACTTATGAGGATCAGCTAGAACAGTGGAGGGTAGAACGTCTGGAAGCTCTTATGGAATTAGCAAGGCTAAGGAATATGGATTTGCTGACCTTGAATCGTCAATTGGTGTCGGAATCTAAGTTATTCCATGCCGTTTGAATCTGAGAGAGTATCTGCTGCAATGCGACGAACAGTAGCCAGTAGAGCCAAAAATCTCTGTGAATATTGCCGATGTCCAGAAGAATTTTCTCCTGACAGCTTCACTATAGAACACATCAAACCCCGTCAGGCAGGCGGAGAAACGATCGCAGAAAATTTAGCTTGGTCTTGTTATGGCTGTAATGGTCGAAAGCATACCAAAACCAGCCATTGCGATCCAGAAACAAAACTTGAGGTGGGACTGTTTCATCCTCGTCAGCAGTTTTGGTCAGAGCATTTTAGCTGGAACGATGATTTTACACAGGTTATTGGTAAAACTTCCTGTGGTCGAGCAACAGTGTCAGCTCTGCAATTAAATCGGGTTGGAGTCGTTAACTTGCGTCGCCTTTTGACCTCGGCGGGACTGCATCCACCGCCATAAAAATGTTGGTAGTGGTAAATATCTAGCGATCGCCACCGGGGTCAGTTTCTCCGATATGCTGACATTCAAGTAATTCTTGATAACGTGCCTGTGCTGAACAGCCAGTGCCTTAAACTCCACCAGCTTCTCGTCGCTGCCCCGTAACTGAACGTCTGGTGTAAGAAACTGCAACAGATTCAGATTTTCGAGTAACAACACAGCAGGTAATAACTGCCCCTTGTTAAAATCCGGTTTCCAAATCGAATTCTCTCCCGCCTCTAACTGCGCTTTTGCCCGTTTAGCATCACGGGTTGTCAGAAATTCCCGCCCCAGTGTCAAATAGTAGTGCATCCGCAGTTGAGGATACCAGCCGTCGTCATCCTTCTCAACCAAATCAGGGGTTACGTCAATTTCGTAGCGACGGGATAATTCAGCCTTGCGTTGCTGGTGTCGCTCGGTTTTCGTTTTCGCCCTTGTGTCAAGGAGCTTCTTGAGTTCGGCATCAGAGAGTTCAGCAGAATTAGCGATCGCCTGACACTCAGCAGTATACAATTCAACAGACGCGGCTTTAACCGACTCGATAACAGCCCCGCTCTCATCATCGTCGGCATCCGAGGCATCGATAATGGTGTAACCATCCTCGACCAACCCCGCACAGAATCCGCAGGTGTGGAAATTTGCGACGAAACCGTTCCTCAAGTGCTTGGGTTCCCCATTTGGATTTTGCTTTTTGAGCAGAGCAGCAGAGTAAATGATGCCCCCCTTTGGCAATGGCTTTGTCGAGTGCGGCAATGAGATTTTTCGGGTTACTGCCAGAATAGTTGTAACAGTTGCCAGCACTATCCCGATAATTGTTGACAATGACGAACGGGTTAACTCGATATTCCCCAGCGAGTGATAAAACATACTTTACGTCGGTGTCGGATACATCAGCGCTTGATAGGTAAATCTTTCCCTGACTGCTGCCTAAAACATTCTGTACCAGTTGCTTGAGGTTTTTGAGAACCGATACCCGACGCTTCTGCACTTCCGTACCAGAGTTGAGCAAATGCCAGAATACTTGGTCACATTCATCAATAATAATCACATCATTCGCCCAGTCGTTGGGGTTGAATCGCGCCTGACTTTCCTGATGCAATGAATCAACACACACTCCATATCCTAATAATGTGCCTGTTTCATTCGTGCGGACTTCGGTAACATAGTTAACACCAAACCGATTACACAACGCCTCGCCTAGTTGAATCCGATGGGTGATGATTAACACCCTACGTCCAAGGTCATGCGCCTTCGCCACCTCAGTAGACAGCCATTCGGTTTTACCAGTGCCTTTGGGAGCCTTGAGGATAATCAGTTTTTCGCCTTCGGGGACGAGAAGCTGTCCGAGGAATCGTTGGTTGAGTGCGATTGATGGCGTGCTACCCGACCACGGTGACGCCAAATATGGACCATTTTCTTTAGCTAAAATCGCAAGTTGAGCGCGTTGTAGAGCTTGGCTTTATTTTAATTTTCACTGTATTTGTAATTATTCAGTAATCTTGACGTTGTAACTAGTGGATATACTTAGTTACGTTGAAGACAGAATTTAAATAATAAGATTACTGTGTTTAAGAAAGAAGATTTCTTCAACCTTTCAACTGACCTATTCTGTATCATCTCAAGGGATGGTTGCTACCAGCAAGTCAATCCTGCATGGGAAAAGGTATTGGGATGGAAACCAGAAAACTTAATTGGGCATTATTGGTTAGAATTAGTACATCCAGAAGATATTGCAATCAATCAGCTACCAACTGAACCACTGGAAAATTTGCACTGGGATAACCGTTATCTTCACAAAGATGGCAGTTATCGGTGGTTGTCTTGGAGTCTTTCTACTAGCGAACAGGGACTCATCTATGCAGTAGGGAAAGATGTTAACCAGCAGTTGCGCCAAATAGAAGCACTCTCAACGGAACGCCAAAGCCTTTATAACCTTCTGAATCAGCTACCCGCTTTCCTTTATCTGCAACCCAATGATTATGGCGTAGGATTTTATAACCAACGCTTCGAGGAGGTATTTGGAGATCCTACAGGGAAACGTTGTTATGAGGCGATCGCTGGGCTGAAGCAGCCTTGTCCAGTCTGTCCTACCTTT
>NZ_JBALFH010000045.1:0-252696 GCF_036917095.1 Nostoc sp. | reverse complement strand
CTGAACAATCCCCAATCGAAACGGCTTCAGATTTGTGGAAAGCGTTGCAAGAAGGGTTGATTTTACCGATTAGTGATGTTTATAAGTTTTATCAAGGAGAAGAACGCGAGCAATTAGCGCTGTCAGATCAAAATACCAGTAAACAAATAGCCAAATATAGATTCTTACATGACCGAGTACAGCAAGCTGCCTATTCCCTGATTCCCGATGAGCAAAAACAAGCAACTCACCTCAAAATTGGAAAATTACTACTGCACAGTTCCTCGGAAGTAGAACTGGAAGAAAAACTGTTTGATATTGCCCTACATTTAAACCAAGGAATTGAGCTAATCGCTCAACCGCAAGAACGGGAAGAATTAGCCCAACTGAACTTCAAAGCTGGAGTGAAGGCGAGAAATTCTACAGCCTATACTGCGGCAAGAGTTTATTTGCAAACAGGGATTGAAATATTGACAGCCAACTGCTGGCAAGATCAATATGAATTGACTCTGAATCTTCATGTTGCTGCTACCGAAGCTGCTTATTTGAATGCTGATTTTGATGGCATGGAAAAAATAGCAGCACTGGTGTTACAAAAAGCTGAGACGATTTTAGACAAAATCAAAATTTACCAAATTCAAATCGTCGCCCAGACAGCCCAGGGCAAGATGTTAGAAGCGATCGCAGTCGGAAGAGATGCACTCTTGCAATTGGGGGTTGAACTCCCCATTGCACCTGACGAAGCCAAAATTGCTCAAGCCCTACAAACCGTAGCTAGTCTTCAAGGTGATAGAGGAATTGAGGAATTAGTCGATCTACCTGTAATGAGCGATTGCCAGACTCAGGCAGCTATGCAACTCTTAGGATTATTATTTTCATCGATTCTACCGGCAATGCCGGGATTACTGCCCATACTGAGCGCGACGATGGTGAGTTTATCACTCCAGTTTGGGAATGCACCAGGCTCGACTGTGGGGTATGCGATTCACAGTATGGTGTTGTGTGCCTTTTTGGGAGAAGTGAAAACAGGGTATAGCTTTGGGCGATTGGCAATCAACTTGCTAGATCAATTTAATGTCGGGGAATTCAAGTCTAAAGTTCTACTGCTGTTTGCTGTCTGGGTTCAACATCATCAAGAATCGCTCATGGTAACAACACTGACGATGAAAGATGGCTATGCAACTGGTATAGAAACTGGTGATTTTCTCAACGCTGGCTATAACTCGCTTAATTACTTTATTGCCAAATTTTTTGCGGGGTTAGAACTGGATATTTGGGAACAGGAAATAGCAGATTACAGGGCTGTCTTAGTGCAGATAAAACAAGATTCTGCCCTGACTTATTGGGATATGACGCAGCAAACTGTACATAACTTGAAGGAAGCCCGGATTCTGTCAGATTGCTTAGTTGGCAGTGCCTATGATGAAACGGTGATGATTCCTAAGCACCATCAGGACAAGGATCTTAGTGCGATCGCTCTTGCTTACACTTACAAACTGATGCTGGCATACTTTTCTGGTAACTACACCTCTGCCCTAGAATATAGTACCCAAGCGAAACCGTATTTAATGGCACTATCAGGGATGATTTCTATTCCCATTTTCCATTTCTATACAGCTCTGACGCATTTGGCACTCTTCCCCACGCAGCCAGAAATTGAGCAAGCCGAACTTCTCGCTTTAGCCCAAACCCATCAAACCACTTTGCAACAGTGGGCGCAAAATGCCCCGATGAATCATCTGCATAAATGGTATTTAGTTGAGGCAGAAAAACATCGAGTTTTGGGCAATAAAGCCGAAGCAATTGAACATTACGATCGCGCCATCATTGGAGCCAAAGAAAATGATTATATTCAGGAAGAAGCGCTGGCTAATGAACTAGCTGCAAAATTTTACCTCGACTGGGATAAACAAGAGATTGCCCAGGCATACATGATGAAGGCTTACTATGGCTATGCTCGTTGGGGTGCAAAAGCCAAAGTCGCTGACTTGGAAAGACGCTATCCCCAACTCTTGGCTCCTATTCTCCAAAAAAATCGCACGGCTCTCTCGGTTAACGAAACCGTCTTCGCATTAGGAACAGTCACCTCCACTAGTTCTTCTAGTTCTTCTAGTTCTTCCTCCAGCATCTCCGATTCCCTCGATTTAGCTGCTATTCTCAAGGCTTCCCAAAGTATCTCAGGTGAAATCGAACTAGAAAAACTGCTCTCATCGTTGCTTGCGATCGTCATCGAAAATGCGGGGGCTGATAAATGCCTGCTAATGCTCTTGCGAGACGAACGCCTGCTGATCGAAGGGTCAATTATTCAGGGTTCGGAGCCGATAGTGTTGCAGCGCCTTCTGGTTGAGGAGAGTCAAGATATTCCCCTAAAGCTGATTTACAAAGTGAAGAACAACAGACAGACTGCTGTGCTACTGGATGCGACGGCCGATCCGACTTTAGCCAATGACCCGTATATCATTCGTCAGCAGCCTCATAGTATCTTGTGTAGCCCGATTTTACATCAAGGGAAGTTGCGGGGCATTTTATATCTAGAAAATAATTTGGCAACGGGGGCGTTTACCAGCGATCGCGTTGAACTCCTGAATTTACTTTGCACTCAAGCCGCAATTTCTTTGGAAAATGCCCAACTCTATGAGCGATCGCAGAACTATGCCCAACAGCTAGAGGAGTCATTTGCCGAATTGAGTGCGAGTAACTCTCGCTTTGAGAAATTGGTAGATAATGTTCCTGGCGTTGTTTATCAATACTGCATATCTGCTGATGGTGCAATGTCTCTACCCTACATGAGTGCAGACTGTTATAAACTCTACGAAATTACTCCAGAGCAAGCGATCGCGTCGGTGCAGTTGCTCTTGGAGAGAATACATCCAGATGATATTGCAAGTCACCAAGACTCTATTGCAGATTCAATTCAAACGCTGACTCCCTGGCGCTGGGAGGGACGAATTATCACAGTATCAGGTATTGTCAAGTGGATTCATGGGGAAGCTCGAATCCAAAAATTTGCCGATGGGTCTATAGTTTGGGATGGATTATTATTGGATATTAGCGAACGCAAACGAGCAGAGCAAGAACTGCAAAATGCCCAATTACAAATGGTGCAAAGTGAAAAAATGTCTGCACTAGGTAACTTAGTTGCAGGTGTTGCTCACGAAATGAATAATCCTCTCGGTTTTATTGCTGCCAGCCTCAAACAAGCTAAACCTACCATCGCCGATATTGTTGAACACTTAAAGCTTTATCAAGAAAGTTTACCCAACAAAAATGATGAAATCATTGACCATGCCGAAGAAATTGACTTGGATTATAGTTTATCAGACTTGCCCAAGATGATTGATTCTATGTCTATGGCGTGCGATCGCCTGAAAAACATCAGCACCAGTTTACGTACTTTCTCTCGTGCCGATCGAGATTACAAAGTACCATTTAACATCCACCAAGGCATTGATAGCACCATTCTCATTCTCAAACATCGTCTAAAAGCTAACGAACAACGTCCCGCCATTGAAATTGTCACCAATTACGGTAATTTGCCTCAATTAGAATGTTTTCCTGGTCAATTAAATCAAGTATTTATGAACTTGCTTGCAAATGCTATTGATGCATTAGATGAATCTAATCAGGGACGCTCTTTTGAAGAAAATAAAGCTCATCCTAACTGCATTACAATTACAACCTCAGTCGAAAATAATCTAGTTAAAATTGCCATTGCTGATAATGGTAAAGGGATGACTGAAGAAGTCAAATCAAAAATATTTGACCATTTATTTACGACAAAAGCTGTCGGGAAAGGAACAGGATTAGGGTTAGCGATCGCTCGTCAAATTGTCGAATCAACCCACGGCGGAAAATTGAGTTTTAACTCGGTTCTGGGTCTAAGTACTGAATTTATCATTGAAATCTCAGTATAAGTTTTGTATTTAATGTTAAACACGCTTTAGATATCTGGGAATACTAAATCTGGAAATCTTAAGGATTTAGCAGTATATATGGTTAGCACTCTTGTCAGCATTCCCGGATATCACATCAGCGAAGAACTCTACAATGGTTCGAGAACCGTAGTTTATCGAGGGTATCAGGAGGCTCACTCATTACCTGTAGCCATTAAACTGCTGAAAAATCCATATCCAGATTTTAACGAACTCTTGTCGTTTCGGAATCAGTACACCATTACCAAGAATCTCAACTCTCCCCTGATTGTCCAAACCTACAGCCTCCAAGCATACCAAAATGGCTATGCGCTGGTGATGGAAGACTTTGGGGGGATTTCTCTCAAGGATTGGGAAGTTAAGGGAAAGGGACAATCTCTACAGGAGTTTTTAGAAATTGCGATCGCACTCTGCAATACCTTAGATGTACTCTACCGAGAGCGGATTATTCATAAAGATATCAAACCCGCCAATATTTTAATTAATCCCGAAACCAAACAAGTTAAATTAATCGACTTTAGTATTGCATCTTTACTACCACGAGAAACGCAGACACTTGTCAATCCTAATGTTTTGGAAGGGACACTAGCTTATATTTCCCCAGAACAAACAGGCAGAATGAATCGGGGGATTGATTACCGCACAGATTTCTATTCTTTGGGTGTGACATTCTACGAATTACTTACGGGAGTTTTACCATTTGAATCAAACGATCCGATGGAGTTGGTACATTCTCATATTGCTAAACTTCCACCACTTTTAGGCAATAGAGAAGAGATTCCCCAAGTTATTTGTGATATTGTCATGAAATTGATGGCAAAAAATGCCGAATCCAGATATCAAAGTGCATTGGGACTGAAGTTTGATTTAGAAAAATGTTTACATCAACTACACGTTTCTGGTAAAATCAAAGGCTTTGAGATTGGGCTTAGGGATGTTTGCGATCGCTTCATCATTCCCGACAAACTCTACGGACGAGAAACCGAAGCAGAAACTTTACTGCAAGCATTTGAGCGAGTCAGTCTTGGTGGAACAGAAATGATGCTGGTAGCAGGTTTTTCGGGTATTGGGAAAACCGCCGTTGTCAACGAAGTTCATAAACCAATTGTTCGACAACGCGGTTATTTTATCAAAGGAAAATTTGACCAATTTCAACGCAATATTCCCTTCTCTGCTTTTGTACAAGCATTTCGGGATTTAATGGGGCAATTGTTAACCGAAAGTGATGTCCAATTAGAGCAATGGAAAAATCAAATATTAGAAACTGTTGGAGAGAACGGTCAGGTAATTATTGAAGTCATTCCCGAATTAGAAAAAATCATTGGCGAACAACCACCAGCAGTAGAATTATCAGGAACGGCAGCCCAAAATCGCTTTAATTTATTGTTTCAAAAATTCACCCAAGTCTTTACTAGCGCCGAACATCCATTAGTGATGTTTTTAGATGATTTACAATGGGCTGATTCAGCATCATTAAAGTTGATGCAGCTATTAATGGCTGATACAGGTCATCTTTTCATCATTGGTGCTTATCGGGATAACGAAGTCAATCCAGCCCATCCATTAATGCTGACTTTGAGTGAAATCCAAAAAAACCAAGCAGTCATTAATACTATTACTTTAACACCCCTGAGTCAATCCCAAATCAATCAATTAGTCGCTGATACCCTAAAAAGTACAGAAACTTTGGCATTACCCCTTTCACAATTAGTCTATCAAAAAACTAAAGGCAACCCATTTTTTGCCACCCAATTTCTCAAAGCCCTACACGAAGAAAATCTCATTCAATTTAACTTGGAGTTAGGCTGTTGGCAATGCGATCTGTCCAAAATTAATCAACAAGCCTTGACCGATGATGTCGTAGAATTTATGGCGTTGCAGTTAGAGAAGTTACCCTTAGCAACCCAGAATATTCTGAAGTTAGCCGCTTGTATTGGCAATCAGTTCGAGCTAGCAACATTAGCAATTGTTTCAGAACACTCAGAAGTAGAAACCGCAGCCAATTTATGGAAAGCATTGCAAGAAGGTTTGATTTTACCGATTGGTGATGTTTATAAATTTTATGTAGGGGCAGAAAGTCAAGCCGTTACGCCAGAAAAGTCTCAAAATGTTACCTACAAATTTTTGCACGATCGCGTTCAACAAGCAGCCTATTCCCTAATTCCCGATGACCAAAAACAAACGACTCATTACCAAATCGGACAACTGCTTCTACAACAGATTTCCGCACAAGCTAGAGTTGACCGGATTTTTGAAATCGTCAATCAATTAAATCACGGAACTGCTTTAATTACCCAACCAACTCAACGAGAAGAATTAGCCCAACTCAATTTAATTGCCTGTCGCAAAGCCAAAAGTTCAACCGCCTATCAAGCAGCGCGTGAATATGCGACAGTGGGATTGTCTTTGTTAGAAGAAAATACTTGGCAGCAGCAGTATGAAATGACCCTCGCCTTATATGAATTAGCTGCGGAAGTAGCAATGCTAAACGGTAACTTTGAGGCGATGGAACAGTTTATTGATATTGTTATTCAACAGGCACGCTCCTTACCTGAAAAAGTCAATGTTTACTGCGTTAGAATTCAATCTCATATTTCTCAAAGTAAACTGACATCAGCGATCGCGATCGCCCAACCAATCTTACAACAGCTTGGTATAACCTTTCCTGAAACACCGACACCATCAGATATTCAACAGGAAATCCAACAGATTGAGGAACTCATTGGAGATCGGGAAATCGCTGATTTGGTTCACTTGCCTGAAATGACAGATGCAGAAAAACTAGGTAGTCTTAAAATTGTCAATATCATTATCCCAGCCGCTTACCTCACTGGCTCTGCGCTGTACCCATTGCTGAATAGTTTGTCCGTTAAACTATCAATTCAGTACGGTAACACATCGACTTCTGCTTTAGGCTATGCAACCTATGGCAATATTCTCTGCAATTTCTTACAAATAGATACAGGATCGCAGTTTGGTTCCCTGGCACTCCAGATTATTTCAAAACTCGATGCCAAAGCAAGTAAAACAGATGTTTTGATGATTTTGGGGATATTTATTGTACACCGCAAATCTCACATTAAAGAAACACTACCCCTCTTACAAGAGGGTTACACCAGTGCCCTAGAATTTGGAAACCTGGTACTTGCTGGATATAATGGGCACACTTTTTGCCTCAATTCTTTTTGGTGCAGTCAACCCCTGGCTACCTTAGAGCAGGATATTTGCGCCTACTGCCATAGTTTGATGCAATTAAATCAATTGACAACCGCAAATTATTGCCGGATTTATTGGCAACCTGTTTTAAATCTGCTAGGTCTTGCAGAACATACCACCCTTTTGTCTGGAAAAGCCCTTGAAGAAACAGAATTTCTCCAGCAGCTACAGTCTGCCAAAGATGGATATGGATTGTATATTTTCCATTTGTATAAACTAATGCTTTGTTTCTTGTTTGGAGAAATTGAGCCAGCGAAAAATCATGCTATTGAAGTCAGGCGCTATTTTATGGCTGGTGCGGGATTAGTCACCGAACCAGTATTTTATCTTTATGATTCTCTGCTAACTTTGGCACAATTAAATCCACAGTTAGATGAAACATCAGAAGCATTGCAGAGTGTAATAGAAAACCAAAGCAAGTTACAGCAATGGGCGGATCATGCACCCATGAATTATCAACATAAGGTTGATTTGGTAGCGGCAGAAAAATGTCGAGTGTTAGGACAAAAAGCCGAAGCAATTGAGTTTTACGACAAGGCGATAACTCTAGCCAAAGCTAACAAATATATGCAAGAAGAAGCACTTGCTAACGAACTGGCAGCAAAATTCTACCTAGATTGGGGCAGACAGCGCATTGCTGGGGACTACATGATTGAAGCCTATTACGCATATGCTCGTTGGGGTGCAAAAGCCAAAGTCGCTGACCTAGAAGCTCGCTATCCGCAACTACTTAGACCTATATTAGAGCAAACCCGTTCTCCTCTCTCCACTCACGAAACTCTGTTCACATTGGGTAGTGTCACCTCCAGCAGTTCGGCCATATCCAGTAGTAATGTTTCTCTGGCTTTAGATTTAGCTACTATTCTCAAAGCTTCTCATACTATTTCCGGTGAAATCGAACTGGAAAATCTACTTTCATCGTTGCTGAAGATCGTCATCGAAAATGCGGGGGCTGATAAATGCGTGTTCATGCTCTTGCGAGACTCGCACCTGTTAATCAAAGGGTCAATTACCACAGGTTCAAAGCCAATTGTCTTGCAGCGTATTCCCATTGAAGATAGCCAGGACATTCCCCACAGACTGATTTACAAAGTCAAGCATGACAAGCAAACTGCTGTAATAGTTGATGCAAGTGCCGATCGCACCTTAGCCAATGACCCCTATATCATCCGTCAGCAGCCCAAAAGTATCTTGTGTAGCCCGATTTTGCATCAAGGGAAGTTGATGGGCATTTTATATCTAGAAAATAATCTAGCAACGGGAGCGTTCACAAGCGATCGCGTGGAACTGCTGAATTTACTCTGCGCTCAAGCAGCAATTTCTTTGGAAAATGCCCGACTTTATGAGCGATCGCTAGAATATGCCCAACAGCTAGAAGCAGCTTTACAAGAACTCCAAGGCGCTCAATTACAAATAGTGCAAAGTGAAAAGATGTCTGCATTGGGTAACTTAGTCGCCGGGGTGGCTCACGAAATGAATAATCCTTTGGGTTTTATTGCTGCTAGTCTCAAACAGGCTAAACCAACGTTTACCGATCTTATCGAACACTTGAAACTATACGAACAAAGCTTTCCTACTCCCGGAGATGAAATTACAGACCATGCTGAGGAAATTGACTTAGATTATAGTTTATCAGACTTGCCCAAGATGATTGATTCTATGTCTATGGCGTGCGATCGCCTCAAAAATATCAGCACCAGTTTACGTACTTTCTCTCGTGCCGATCGAGATTATAAAGTGCCTTTCAACATCCACCAAGGGATTGATAGCACCATTCTTATTCTCAAACATCGTCTCAAAGCTAACGAACAACGTCCTACCATTGAAGTTATCACAAATTACGGTGATTTACCTCAATTAGAATGTTTTCCTGGTCAATTAAATCAGGTATTTATGAACTTGCTTGCAAATGCTATTGATGCATTAGATGAATCTAATCAGGGACGTAGTTTTGAAGAAAATCAAGCTCATCCTAACTGGATTACAATTACAACCTCAGTTGAAAATAATCTAGTTAAAATTGTCATTGCTGATAATGGTCAGGGGATGAATGAACAAGTCAAATCAAAAATATTTGACCATTTATTTACGACAAAAGCTGTCGGAAAAGGAACGGGGTTAGGATTAGCGATCGCTCGTCAAATTGTTGAATCAACCCACGGCGGAAAATTGACTTTTAACTCAGTTTTGGGTGAAGGGACAGAATTTATCATTGAAATTCCACTATAATGTTTGGATCTTGTTGGTAAACAACTTCAGATATCTGGGAATACTAAATCTGGAAATCTTAAGGATTTAGGAATATGGTTAACAGCACGGTAAGTATTCCCGGATATCGCATCAGCGAACAACTCTACAATGGTTCCAGAACCGTAGTTTATCGAGGGTATCGAGAGACTGATTCCTTACCTGTAGTAATTAAACTGCTGAAAAATCCCTATCCCAGTTTCAGCGAACTTTTGTCTTTTCGCAATCAGTACACCATTGCGAAAAATCTTAACTCACCGCTAATCGTCCAAAGCTACAGTCTCCAAGCCTATCAGAATGGCTATGCGCTGGTAATGGAAGATTTTGGGGGGATTTCTCTCAAAGATTATTTCACCTCTATAGAAAGGCGATATATCTCGTCTCTACAAGAGTTTTTAGAAATTGCGATCGCACTGTGCAATACCTTAGATATATTGTATCGGGAGCGAATTATTCATAAAGACATCAAACCTGCCAATATTTTAATTAATCCAGAAACCAAACAAGTTAAATTAATCGACTTTAGTATCGCCTCCTTACTACCACGGGAAACGCAGACACTCATCAACCCCAATGTCTTAGAAGGGACACTTGCTTATATTTCACCAGAACAAACGGGAAGAATGAATCGGGGGATTGATTACCGAACTGATTTTTATTCTCTGGGTGTGACTTTCTACGAGTTACTCACGAGAGAATTGCCATTTCAATCAAACGATCCAATGGAGTTGGTACATTCTCATATTGCAAAACAACCTCCTTTAGTTATCAGAGATGAGATACCGCAGGTGATTTCAGATATCGTGATGAAATTGATGGCAAAGAATGCGGAAGATAGATATCAGAGTGCGTTGGGACTGAAGTTTGATTTAGAAAATTGTTTACATCAGCTACAATTTGATGGTAGGATTGAAAGCTTTGAAATTGCACAGAGGGATGTGTGCGATCGCTTCATTATCCCTGATAAACTTTATGGACGAGAAACCGAGGTATCAACTCTACTGCAAGCCTTTGAAAGAGTCAGCCTTGGTGCAACAGAAATGATGCTGGTAGCTGGGTTTTCTGGTATTGGTAAAACGGCGGTAGTCAACGAAGTTCATAAACCGATTGTGCGGCAACGGGGCTATTTTATCAAAGGCAAATATGACCAATTTCAACGGAATATTCCCTTCTCTGCTTTTGTGCAAGCATTCCAAGATTTAATCGGGCAATTGTTAACCGAAAGTGATGCACAAATTCAACAATGGAGAAACAAAATATTAGATGCTCTTGGCGAAAATGGACAGGTAATTATTGAAGTTATCCCCGAACTATCAAAAATTATTGGTGAACAACCACCCGCCATAGAATTATCAGGAACATCAGCACAAAATAGATTTAATTTCTTATTCCAAAAGTTTACCCAAGTTTTTACCAGCGCCGAACATCCCTTAGTAATGTTTTTAGATGATTTGCAATGGGCAGATTCAGCATCACTGAAATTAATACAGCTATTGATGGCTGATACAGGTCATCTTTTCATCATTGGTGCGTACCGTGATAACGAAGTCCACCCTGGACATCCATTAATGTTGACTTTGAGTGAAATCCAAAAAACACTCTTCACGATTAATAGGATTACTTTAGCACCGTTGAGTCAATTACAAGTAAATCAATTAGTCACTGATACGCTGAAATGCCCAGAAAAGTTGGCATGGAATCTTTCTATATCGATCTATCAAAAAACTCATGGAAATCCGTTTTTTGCTAGCCAGTTCCTCAAATCATTATATCAAGATGGATTAATTAAATTTGATTTTGAACTAGGCTGTTGGCAATGTGACATTGCACAAGTGATAACTCTTGCAGTTACGAATGATGTTGTGGCTTTTATGAGTTTTCAATTGCGAAAACTACCGTTATCAACTCAAGATGTTTTGCAGCTAGCAGCTTGTATAGGCAACTCTTTTGATTTAACAACATTGGCAATTGTTTCACAAGAATCGCAGGTAGAAACGGCTACTGCTTTGTGGAAAGCGTTGCAAGAAGGATTGATTTTACCGATTAGTGATGTTTATAAGTTTTATCAAGATGAAACAGCTAATAGAAATCAACAAATAGCTATTAGCAATGAGCAATTAGCCAGTTACAAATTTTTACACGATCGCGTCCAACAAGCAGCTTATTCTCTGATTCCCGACGATCAAAAACAAGCGACTCATTACCAAATTGGACAACTCCTGCTGCAACAGATTTCCCCAGAAACAATAGAAGACCGGATTTTTGAAGTGGTGAATCAATTAAATTACGGAACTTCTTTAATTACCGAACAAACAGAACGAGAAGAATTAGCCAAACTCAATTTGATTGCCTGTCGCAAAGCCAAAAGTGCCACGGCTTATCAAGCAGGTCGTGAATATGCCAGCACGGGCTTATCATTGCTGGGAGAAAATTCTTGGCAGCAGCAATATGAAATGACTCTTTCATTCCATAATGATTTGGCTGAATTGGCCATGCTCTGCGGCGACTTTGAGGTGATGGAACAGTTTATTAAGACAGTCATTGCTCAAGCCCACTCTTTACCTGAAAAAGTCCATGTTTACCGCCTGAGAATTCAAGCAAATATCTCTCAAAATAAACTAATCGAAGCTATTGCCATTGGTACACGGCTACTGGAACAGTTAGGCGTAACTATTCCAGAAACGCCGACACCAGCAGATATTCAACAGTCAATTCAAGACGTTAGCGAACTGATTGGCTTGAGGCAAGTTGAAGATTTTGTTGACCTACCTGTGATGACAGATGCGAAAACAATTGCCATTGTCCAGATCGTTAACGGCATCATGGCAGCAGCCTATGCCTCTGGCTCTCTCTTGTTCCCATTACTGATTGTCCTATCAGTCAAATTATCCCTGCGGCACGGAAATATCGCTGCTTCAGCTTCTAGTTATGCTTGCTATAGCATGATTGTCTGTAATATGCAGCAGGATGTGGATTTAGCAACACAGTTTGGTCAGTTGGCATTGAATTTAGTTTCAAAGCTTGATGCTAAAGCAACTAAACCTGAAGTATTAATGATTCTGGCATCGTGTATCTTACATCGCAAATCTCACATCAAAGAAACTTTACCACTCTTGAGGGAGGGATACACGACTGGACTAGAAGTCGGAAACCTGGAATATCTGGGACATTGTGGAACCACTTTCTGTATCAATTCTTTTTGGTGCGGTCAGCCTCTTACCACCTTAGAGCAAGATACGCGCACTTACTACAATGTTTTGGTGCAACTTAACCAATTGATACCAGCCAATTACTCTCTGATCTATTGGCAATCTATACTAAATTTACTAGGCTTTGCGGAGCATCCCACCCTGTTGTCTGGATCGGCTCTCCAAGAGGTAGAATTTCTGCCCCTGTTGCAGTCTGCAAATGACCTCTTTGGACTGTATCACTTCTATTTGCATAAGCTAATGCTTGGTTTTTTGTTTGGGGAAGTTGAGCTAGCTAGCAATTATGCAGTTGAGGGCAGAAACTATTTAAAGGGGGCTGTGACAACAGTCGGCGAACCAACATTTTATTTCTATGATTCTTTGATTGCTTTGGCACTATTGAGTCAACAGTCAGGCGAGGTATCAACAGCATTAGAGCGGGTGGCAGAAAACCAAGCCCAGTTACAGCATTGGGCGCACCATGCTCCGATGAATCATCAGCATAAGGTTGATTTGGTGGAAGCTGAAAAATATCGAGTGTTAGGACACAAAGTAGAAGCCAGTGAGTTTTACGATCGGGCTATATCTGGAGCTAAAGCTAACGAATATATCCAAGAAGAAGCCTTAGCTAACGAACTCGCAGCTAAATTCTACCTCGACTGGGGCAGACAGCGCATTGCTAGCGACTATATGATTGAAGCCTACTATGCTTATGCTCGTTGGGGTGCGAAAGCCAAGGTTGCTGAATTAGAAAGACGCTATCCCCAACTGCTGGCTTCTATTCTCCAACAAACTCGCACTGCCTTCTCGGTTAACGAAACCGTCTTCGCCACGAGTACAGTTACCTCAACTAGTTCTTCTAGTTCTTCCTCCAGTGTCTCTGACTCTCTCGATTTAGGCGCTATTCTCAAAGCTTCCCAAAGTATCTCAGGCGAAATCGAACTGGAAAAACTGCTTTCATCATTGCTTGCGATCGTCATTGAAAATGCGGGGGCTAATAAATGTGTGTTAATGCTTTTGCGAGATGAACGCCTGCTGATCGAAGGGTCAATTATTGAAGCTTCGGAGCTAGTCGTGTTGCAGCACCTTCTGGTTGAGGATAGCCAGGACATTCCCCTGAAGCTGATTTACAAAGTCAAGAACAACAGACAGACTGCTGTGCTGCTGGATGCGACGGCCGATCCGACTTTAGCGAATGACCCGTATATCATCCGTCAGCAGCCCAAAAGTATATTGTGTAGCCCGATTTTGCATCAAGGGAAATTGCTGGGCATTTTATATCTAGAAAACAAGTTAACAATGGGGGCGTTCACGAGCGATCGCGTTGAACTGCTCAACTTACTTTGTACTCAAGCAGCAATTTCTCTGGAAAATGCCCGACTTTATGAGCAGTCACAACAAGCATTACAAGACCTGCAACAAGCACAATTACAAATGATCCAAAGTGAAAAGATGTCTGCACTGGGTAACTTAGTTGCTGGTGTGGCTCACGAAATGAATAATCCTTTGGGTTTCATTGCTGCCAGTCTAAAACAAGCTAAACCCACTCTTACTGATATTTTTGAACACTTGAAACTCTATCAATCAAGTTTCCCCAACAAAAGTGAAGAAATTTTTGAACACGCCGAAGAAATCGACTTGGAATATAGCTTAGAGGATTTGCCCACGATGATTGATTCTATGTCTATGGCGTGCGATCGCCTCAAAAATATCAGCACCAGTTTGAGAACTTTCTCCCGTGCCGATCGAGATTATAAAGTGCCTTTCAATATTCACCAAGGTCTTGATAGTACTATTTTGATTTTGAAACATCGTCTCAAAGGCAATGAACAACGTCCTGCTATTGAAGTTATCACGAACTATGCTAATTTACCTCAAATTGAATGTTTCCCCGGTCAATTAAATCAGGTATTTATGAACATCCTGGCGAATGCCATTGATGCCTTAGAAGAATCTAATCAGGGACGTACTTTTGAGAAAATCAAAGATAATCCTAACTACATTACAATTACAACATCAATAGAAAATCAAAGCGCAAAAATTTCCATTTCAGATAATGGCAAAGGAATGGATGAAAAAGTAAAATCAAAAGTATTCGACCAGTTATTTACTACAAAATCTGTTGGTAAAGGTACAGGTTTAGGACTCGCGATCGCTCGTCAAATTGTTGAATCAACCCACGGCGGAAAATTGAGTTTTAACTCCGTTCTGGGTGAAGGTACAGAATTTAACATTGAAATTCCACTATAATGTTTGGATCTTGTTGGTAAACAACTTCAGATATCTGGGAATACTAAATCTGGAAATCTTAAGGATTTAGGAATATGGTTAGCAGCATGGTCAGTATTCCCGGATATCGCATCAGCGAAGAACTCTACAATGGTTCCAGAACCGTAGTTTATCGAGGGTATCGAGAGGCTGACTCATTACCTGTAGCCATTAAACTGCTGAAAAATCCATATCCGGATTTTAACGAACTCTTATCGTTTCGCAATCAGTACACCATTGCTAAAAATCTCAACTCACCCCTGATCGTTCAAACCTACAGCCTCCAAGCATACCAAAATGGCTATGTGCTGGTGATGGAAGACTTTGGGGGGATTTCTTTGAAAGATTATTTCATCGCCGACCAGGGGCGATATATCGCGTCTAGTGAAGAGTTTTTACGAATTGCGATCGCACTCTGCAATACCTTAGATATACTCTATCAAGAGCGGATCGTTCATAAAGATATTAAACCCGCCAATATTTTAATTAATCCTGAAACCAAACAAATCAAATTAATTGACTTTAGTATTGCCTCTTTACTCCCACGAGAAACCCAAACACTGATCAATCCCAATGGATTAGAAGGGACACTCGCTTATATTTCCCCCGAACAAACAGGCAGAATGAATCGGGGGATTGACTATCGCACAGATTTTTATTCTTTGGGAGTAACTTTCTACGAATTACTGGCAGGAAAGTTACCTTTTGAATGCAAAGATCCGATGGAGTTAGTCCATTGTCATATTGCCAAAAATCCACCGCATTTAAGTGAAATCAAGGGGAGAAAAATTCCGCAAGTTTTGTGCGATATCGTGATGAAACTGATGGCGAAAAATGCCGAATCTAGATATCAAAGTGCATTGGGACTGAAATTTGATTTAGAAAAATGTTTAATTCAACTTCAAGAAACTGGTGAAATTCAGAGTTTTGAAATTGCACAACGGGATGTGTGCGATCGCTTCATCATCCCCGACCAACTTTATGGCAGAGACATGGAGGTTCAAACTCTACTGCAAGCATTTGAACGAGTTAGCCTTGGTGCAACAGAAATGATGTTGGTAGCTGGGTTTTCGGGAATTGGTAAAACGGCGGTTATCAACGAAGTTCATAAACCAATTGTCCGGCAACGCGGTTATTTTATTAAAGGGAAATATGACCAGTTTCAACGCAATATTCCCTTTTCGGCATTTGTCCAAGCATTCCGGGATTTAATGGGGCAATTGCTATCAGAATCAGATCGGCAAATCCAAACCTGGAAAAATAAAATATTAGCCGCAGTCGGAGACAACGGGCAAGTTTTAATTGACGTAATTCCTGAATTAGAAAACATTATTGGCTCACAGCCAGCAGCTACAGAATTATCAGGAACGGCTGCCCAAAATCGATTTAATTTGTTATTGCCAAAATTTGTACAGGTCTTCACAAGTATTGAACATCCTTTAGTGATGTTTTTAGATGATTTGCAATGGGCCGATTCAGCCTCGCTGAAATTGCTGCAATTATTGATAGTAGAAACCGGACATTTATTGGTATTGGGTGCGTATCGAGATAATGAAGTGTCACCCGCTCACCCCTTCATTCTCACTGTAGATGAAATCGTCAAAACTGGCGCAGCAGTCAACACCATTACACTACAACCGTTAAGTTTAGTCAATCTGAATCAGTTGGTAGCAGATACGCTAAATTGCGAATTATCCTTAGCTCAACCTTTGACGGAATTGGTGTACCAAAAAACTCAGGGTAATCCCTTCTTTGCCACCCAGTTTCTCAAATCATTATATGAAGATGAATACATTAATTTTGACTGGGAAACACGACATTGGCAATCCGATATTGCGGCCGTCCGGTCGCTTTCTCTGACAGATGATGTCGTCGAGTTTATGGCACTACAATTACAGAAATTGTCGCTGACAACTCAGAATACTCTTAAACTGGCTGCTTGTATTGGGGCACAGTTTGATTTGAATACCTTGGCGATTGTTTCAGAAAAATCCCCGGAAATAACCGCAGATGATTTATGGAAAGCCTTACAAGAAGGTTTGATTATTCCGAATACAGAAATCTATAAGTTCTTTATTCAGTCTGAGAGTGCATTGGTTGCTAATACAGCAGCGAATCCAACTTATCGATTTTTACACGATCGCGTACAACAAGCCGCCTATTCCTTGATTCCCGACGACCAAAAAAAGACGATTCATTACCAAATCGGACAACTATTACTCCAACAGATTTCCCCAGAAGCTAGAGTTGACCGGATTTTTGAAATCGTCAATCAATTAAATTACGGCACGGCTTTAATTAGGGAACAAACACAACGAAATGAACTAGCGCAACTTAACCTCATCACCTGTCGCAAAGCCAGAACTGCCACCGCCTATCAAGCAGCGCGTGAATATGCCGTAGTTGGATTGTCTTTGTTGGGAGAAGACGCTTGGCAACAGCAATATGAAATGACTCTCGCTTTTCATGAATTAGCGGCGGAAGTGGCAATGTTATGCGGTGACTTTGAGACGATGGAACAGTTTATCGATCTTGTCATCGGGCAAGCACATTCTTTACTAGAACAGGTGAATGTTTACCGCATTAGGATTCAAGCCAAGACTTCCCAGCGTCAACTCAGTGAAGTACTGGCGATCGGCATCAAGCTGCTGCAACAGTTGGGCGTAACGATCGCCGAATCACCCACACCAGCTGATATTCAAAAGTCAATCCAAGAAATTAGCGAATTGATTGGCGATCGCCAAATTGCAGATTTTGTCTACCTCCCTGTGATGACAGATGCAAATAAAATCGCCATTACCCAAATTGCCAGTAGCATCATGGCAGCAGCTTACACCTGTGGATCTCTTTTGTATCCATTACTAGCTACCTTGTTAGTCAAATTATTCCTGCGGCACGGCAATATATCTGTTTCTGCTACTAACTATGCTTGTTACAGCCTCGTTCTCTGTAATATGCAGAAAAATATAGATTTAGCTGCACAGTTTGGACAGTTGGCATTGAATGTGGCGGCAAAATTCGATGATAAAGCAAGTAAACTGGAAGTATTTTTCCTGCTGGGAAGTTTTATCCTCCACCGCAAATCTCACCTCAAAGAAATGTTACCTCTCTTGAGTGAGAGTTATACCCTTGGGCTAGAAGTTGGAAACCTGGAATACGCTGGTTATGCGGTTCACAATTTCTGTTTAATTTCTTCTTGGTGCGGTCAACCTCTTGCTAACTTGGAGGAAGATACACGCACTTACTACCATGCTTTAGTGCAACTGAAGCAATTGGGAGCAGCTAATTACTGTCTGATTTATTGGCAAGTGATTTCAAATTTACTAGGTTTGGCAAAGCATCCCACCATTTTGTCTGGATCGGCTTTCCAAGAGACAGAATTTCTCCCCCTGTTGCAGTCTGCAAATGATATATGTGGACTATATATTTTCTATTCGTATAAGTTGACCCTTTGCTTTTTGTTTGGGGAAGTTGAGCTAGCTAATAACTATGCCCTTGAGTGCAAAAACTATTTGATGTCGGGTGCGGGAACAGTTGCCGAACCTGCATTTTATTTCTATGATTCTTTGATAGCTCTAGCCCAATTGAGTCAACCATCATCGGAAGTATCAACTGTATTAGAACGGGTGGCAGAAAACCAAACTAAGCTACAGCATTGGGCGCACCATGCACCGATGAATCATCAGCATAAGTTTGATTTGGTAGAAGCGGAAAAATGTCGATTTTTAGGACAAAAAGCAGAAGCTATAGAGTTATACGATCGGGCAATATCTGGAGCTAAAGCTAATGAATATATCCAAGAAGAAGCCTTAGCCAACGAATTGGCAGCTAAATTCTACTCCGACTGGGGCAAACAGCGCATCGCCCAAGAATACATGACCCAAGCCTACTATGGCTATACCCGTTGGGGTGCTAAAGCCAAGGTTGCTGACTTGGAAACACGCTATCCTCAACTGCTAGCTTCTATCCTCCAACAAACTCGCACTGCTTTCTCGGTTAACGAAACCGTCTTCGCATTAGGAACAGTCACCTCCACTAGTTCTTCCTCCAAGGTCTCTGATTCTCTCGATTTAGCTGCTATTCTCAAAGCTTCTCAAACTATCTCAGGCGAAATCGAACTGGAAAAACTGCTTTCATCATTGCTTTCCATCGTCATTGAAAATGCAGGGGCTGATAAATGCGTGTTAATGCTGTTGCGAGACGATCGCTTGCTGATCAAAGGGTCAATTATTGAGGGTTCGGAGCCTGTTGTGTTGCAACGCCTTCCCGTTGAGGAGAGCCAGGATATTCCCCTGAAGCTAATTTACAAAGTCTTGCACAACAGGCAGACAGTTGTGCTAATTGATGCGATCGCCGATCCAACCTTAGCCAATGACGACTATATCATGCGTCAACAGCCTCAGAGTATCTTGTGTAGCCCGATTTTGCATCAAGGTAAATTACTGGGCATTTTATATCTAGAAAATAATTTAGCAACGGGGGCGTTCACGAGCGATCGCGTTGAACTACTTAACTTACTTTGCGCTCAAGCAGCAATTTCTCTGGAAAATGCCCGACTTTATGAGCGATCGCTAGAGTATTCCCAACAGCTAGAGCGATCGCTGGATCAATTGAGTACCGCCCAGTCTGTCTTCCAAGCATCCCAGCAACGACTCCAGCTATTGGTTCAGCAAACTCCACTGGCAGTTATAGAGTGGGATATCAATTATCAAGTTACTGACTGGAACCCAGCAGCAGAAAGGATATTTGGCTATACCAAACAAGAGGCTTTGGGTTGTGGATTCAAATTCATCATTCCTCAAAAGATTCAAGCAGAAATGGAGCGAGTCAGCGTCGAAATTATATCGCACGAGGGCGGTAATTACAGTATCAATGAAAATGTGACAAAGGATGGTAAAATTATCATTTGTGCTTGGTATAACAATCCGCTTGTAAGTGCAGATGGCGAGTTAATGGGAGTTGCTTCCCTAGCAGATGATATTACGGAACAGCAAGCTGCGCTACGCGAACGCAAAGTTGCCGAAGTCCAACTTCAACAAAAAGCACAAGAGCTAGAAACTGCTTTACAAAATCTGCAACAAGCACAATTAAAAATGGTGCAAAGTGAGAAAATGTCTGCACTAGGTAATCTTGTAGCAGGTGTAGCCCATGAAATGAACAACCCTTTGGGTTTTATTGCTGCTAGTCTCAAACAAGCTAAACCTACTATTGCTGATATTGTCGAACACTTAAAACTCTATCAAGAAAGTTTACCTAACAAGAATGAAGAAATTCTCGATCACGCCGAAGAAATCGATTTGGATTATAGCTTAGAAGACTTGCCCAAGATGATTGATTCGATGTCTATGGCGTGTGACAGACTCAAAAACATTAGTACTAGTTTACGTACTTTTTCTCGTACAGATCAAGATTACAAAGTGCTATTTAGCATCCATCAAGGAATTGATAGCACTATTCTTATTCTCAAACATCGTCTCAAAGCTAACGAACAACGTCCCGCAATTGAAGTTGTCAGCAACTACGGTAATTTACCTCATGTAGAATGTTTCCCTGGACAATTAAATCAGGTATTTATGAATCTTTTAGCTAATGCTATTGATGCATTAGATGAATTTAATGGTGGACGTAGTTTTGAAGAAATTAAAGGCAATCCTAATAGGATTACAATTACAACCTCATTGAAAGATAAACAGGTTGAAGTGAAGATTGCTGATAATGGAATTGGGATGAGTGAATCAGTCAAACAAAAAGTATTTGACTATTTGTTTACTACCAAAGGTGTTGGTCAAGGTACGGGTTTAGGATTGGCGATCGCGAAGTCTATTATTGTGGAAAAACACGGTGGAACGCTTGCAGTTAATTCTACACTTGGTGAGGGAACAGAATTTGTTATTAGCTTGCCGATTATAGCTCAGACTTAGCATCCTCGCTGGCATAAATTGAACATCATGCCTAAAACCGATATTTTGCACCGAGCATAATTAACTTGTAAATAATAATGGGCAAAATAAGTACCTCGGCAAGCTAAACCTATACTGAACATGAAAGCGATCGCTTTGCTTTTATCTATTGGTGCTGTTACTGTTTGTACTATTTTTGGCATTAATTCATCTAAGTATTTCAGCACCAATCAAAATAACTTATATCATGTCCGTTTAAAGACTTATCATTAAGACCGCAGAGGGGCAGAGGAGCAGAGGAGCAGAGGGGAGGGGTTTTTAGGGTTTCTGCATAGATTTGAGAATCATAATTAATTAGCCGGACATGATATTACAGGAAACCCCAAGTAATCAGCAGACTTCCAAAATAATTCATGTAACATTTTTAAATGAAAATTGATTATATTGATTTGTGAGATATCAACTCGATCTAGTTTGCAATCATGAAGCGATGGTTTGCTGACAGTATTTTCCTCAGCGGAATTATTAAAAATGCTACTGGACTACTAGGGGCGAGCGATCGCTGAATTGACCAGTTTGGTATATTTAATTTTAGCCACTCATAATCTTGGTAATACGGGATTTGGTACACTGATTCTTAGTTTAAATTCGGATTTTAGTCAAAAACGTGGTGCAGGAATAAATCTACTCCACAGTTATTACTATTTTGGTTTGTTATCGGTCTGGGTTTACGTTTTAGCAATCTCGCATCTAAACCTCCTTGGATTGATGAATTTGCAACAATCGTTTTTAGTTTGGAGAATACTTTTGAATTAGTACCACTAGATCGGGTCATCTCTGTTGATATGCTGTTGCAACCGATGCAACTCAATCCTGGGGCTAGTAGTTCCAATTTTGCGAGTCGGGATTTTAAAAGCACTCGCGCCACCAACAGCCAGGCCAACGATCCAAATGTTTACTGTCGTGTTTGGCGGTGCGATCGCTTTATTCTTCACATCAACCATTGTTTTACAAAAGTCAGACGCTCCCCTTGTGGCTAGTCAATTTTTACCTTACAGATACATTGAAGAACTGTGTTGTCAATCCCAAACCAACAATTGCAGTAAGTGGTTACAATTATAAATTATATCGTTGTTTTTAAGAATCAAAAGTCCCACTAATTGGGCGAGGCTTGAATCCTATTCTTTTGGTCAATTAAATATTAAATGATTAAGCGATTGCTGGCTAACAGTACTTTTTTTCGTAAAATCCTCAAGAATGCTAGTTGGCTGCTCGGAGGACGGGTAATAACTGGATTCACCAGTTTAGTCTACTTAAGTTTAGCCACACATCATCTTGGTGATTCGGGATTTGGGATGTTGGTTCTGATTTTAACTTATGTTCAGATAGTTACAGAGTTAACTACCTTTCAATCCTCTCAAGCGGTAATTCGTTATGGTGCTATTTGTCTTGAGCAGAAGAATAAACTAGCTCTGCAACAGTTGTTAAAATTTACCACTGGACTCGATCTGCTGGGGGTAATAGTTGGTTTAGCGATCGCAATTATCATTGCTCCTGATATTGGTTTTTATTTGGGATGGAATCAGGCAATGATAATTCAAGTTCAGTGGTATAGCTTGATTATTCTGTTTAGCAGCACAGCAACACCCAGAGGTTTGCTACAGCTTTGCGATCGCTTTGATTTACTATCCTTACAGATTACTATTCCTACCTCGATTCGGATGTTTGGGGCGATGGTTGCTAGTATTTTTCATGCTCCATTATGGGGATATTTGTGCCTTTGGCTTATTTCTGAAGCATTGGGAGGGATGTTGTTGTTCTTTGTTGGTTGGCGCATTGCTTGGAAACGAGGAATGTTACAAAATATGAATTGGTCTTTGAGCAACTTGAGCCAAGCTCATCCCGGTTTATTAAAGTTTTGCATTGTCTCTAATTTTGATTCTTCCCTACCAACGATTATGAGACAAGCCAGCCCCTTAGCAGTGGGGATTTTCGCCACTCCCGCAGCAGCAGGACTATTTCAGGTAAGCTATGAGTTGTCTACTCCACTCAAGGATATAGCTCAGATTTTGACGCAATCCGTATATCCAGAACTGGCTCGGTTAGATGTTCAGGAAAAGTGGCGCTCGTTCGTGGCGTTGCTGCTCAAATCAACTTTGCTCGCCATAGTAGTTGGGTTAGTAATCTTACTCCTGAGCCTGTTTATGGGTAAGATTATTTTGAACTATGCCTTTGGCGAAGCCTTTATTTCCGCCTATAACATCTTAGTGCTGTTAGTGGCAGCAGAAGTTTTCACAATGGGGAACTGTGCTTTAGAACCGGCTTTTTATGCAATCGGCAAACCCACTTTCCCCTTAAGAGTAAATGCGATCGCTATCTTGGGAGTTTATTTACCATTGCTGCTGATTCTAACTCCAAATTTTGGCATCGTCGGTACAGGAATAGCAACCTTATTGTCCACAGCTTTAATCCTGATTCTCAATTGTATACTGATTTGGCCTCAACTGCGTCGAATAAGAAAAACCCCTATAGTTTAGGAGAGAAGCTAATGGTTTTAACTCAAAAAAAATCTCAAATTCGAGAGTTTTTATTAAAGATTGGTGAAAAAATATTACGTAGCTTAGAAAGTCTGATTGGTGAATCCTCTCAAATTGGCAATTCAACATTTTTTAATTCTGAAGATTTTAGCTGGGTTAACAATGTAGAAGCAAATTGGATGAAAATTAGGGATGAGATGAATCTGCTATTAAATCAGCTTGATAATATTCCCAATTTTCAAGATATTTCGACCGACCAATTGAGCCTCACTGCTGACGATCGCTGGAAGACTTACTTTTTTTATGCCTATGGAATTAAAGCCGAAAAAAATTGTCAGAGATGCCCTGAAACAACTCGGATCGTTGAACAAATTCCTGGGATGAAGACGGCATTCTTCTCTATTTTATTACCTCACAAACATATTCCAGAGCATCGAGGCCCATACAAAGGAGTGATTAGATATCACCTAGCCCTAAAAGTTCCTGAGAACAAAATAGACTGTAAAATTCGTGTTGGTCAAGATTTCCGTTATTGGGAAGAAGGAAAAAGCTTGATTTTTGATGATACATTTTCTCATGAAGTTTGGAACGATACAGATGAGATTCGGGTGATTTTATTTTTAGATTTCATCCGACCTCTACATTTTCCTTTATCACTCCTAAATCAACTGATAATTCAGTTAATTTCTTGGTCTCCTTACGTCCAAAGTGGAAAAAATAACTTCATTAAATGGGAGAATAAATTAGGATAAGCTCTTTAAAACTATTTGCAATTGACATAGGGAATTAGCATCGTCATCCAGAAACAGAGTTTGGGGTAATCATGTTGGAGTTGATGGGCGTAACCTGCAAATACTGTATAGCCAAAGAAAGTATCCGATTACCCAACTAAGCAATATTAATTAATATAGCTAGAGAAAAGATATAAGGTATGGTTTGTAAAGATTATATTTCCTGGCGTTCCTCTCTAGTAGAAAAGTTTCGTTAAAGTGTTATCTAATTCCTTTAAATCTCTAATTGAACTCCTGAGCGATCGCGCTCAAAAACAACCAGATAATCAAGTTTTCACATTTCTTAAAGATGGGGAAATCGAGTCAGGTAGCCTTACCTATCAAGCCCTCGATCGCCAGGCTCGTGCTATTGCTGCCAGTCTTCAGCCTATAACTTCAGTTGGCGACCGGGTTTTATTAGTCTATCCTTTCAACGCTTCTCTAGAGTTTATTGCAGCATTATTTGGCTGCTTCTATGCTGGTGCGATCGCTATACCCACAAGACCGCCTCAAAATGCAGAAGAATGGGCAGATTTTGGCTTTCGCATCCAGGAATGCCAAGTGGATATTGCTCTGACTTCTGCCGCACTCATAGATAAGTTACAAAATTCATGGTTAGGGTGGTTGGCTGAATCTGCGGATCTGCCACCAGAAAGCAAGAAACTGTCTTGGATAGCAACGGATCGAATTTCCTTAGATAGTGGCTTGAACTGGCAAAAACGAGAAATCGATCGTGATGCGATCGCCTATTTTCAGTACACCTCCGGCTCAACAGGTATTCCCAAAGCAGTGGTGATTACCCACGGTAACGTGTTGCAACAATGCAGCAATTATCAGCAAGCATTACCGAATCTCGACTATTGGGGAGTAAATTGGCTACCTTTAACCCACGATTTAGGGTTAGTTGCTGGCATCATGCAAACTATTTTTGCGGGAAATTCTACTGTTTTAATGTCACCAATAGCCGTATTTCAAAATCCTAGTCGTTGGCTTAAAGCAATTTCCACCTATAAAGCAACAGTTAGTGGCGGCCCAAATTTTGCTTACGATATGTGCGTGCAAAGGATTAAACCAGAACAAATTACAGACCTCGATCTCAGTAATTGGCAAGTTGCTGGGAATGGAGCAGAACCAGTGCGCCCTGAAACTTTGGAACGCTTTACAGAAATGTTTGCACCTTATGGCTTTCGGCGGGAGGTGTTTTATTTATCCTATGGCATGGCGGAAGCAACTTTAGTGATTTCTGGAGATGCAGTCAACGAAACATCAACCGTTCGGTTTGTAGATGAGCAAGCTTTGCAAGAAAAACGAGTGGTGATGGTAGCAAAAGGGCAAGCCGGATCGCGGGCAGTAGCGAGTTGTGGTCGTGCTTTTCCAGGAAATCGAGTTAGGATTGTGAATCCCCAGACTCTCGCTCCTTGTCCACCTGATGGTGTAGGAGAAATTTGGGCGCAAGGTTTGGGACTAAGTAGCAGTTATTGGCAGCGGCCGGAAGAAACTGAGCAAACTTTTCAAGGTTATTTGGCAGATAGTAATGACGGCCCCTTTTTAAGGACTGGGGATTTAGGTTTTATTCATGATGACCAACTATTTATTACTGGTCGTCTCAAAGATATGATGATTTTTTGGGGACGCAATTTCTATCCTCAAATTCTAGAGCAAACCTCAGAAGAGAGCCATCCAGCTTTATCAGCTAATGCCAGCGCTGCTTTTTCCGTAGATGTGGAGGGAGAAGAAAGACTGGTAATTGCTCAAGAAGTCGATCGCCACGCCTTCCGCAAATTAAATTCCGAGCAGATTGCAGAGATAATTGGTGCGATTCGGCAAACCATCTTGCTGGAGCATTTAGTCGAAGTTTATGCGATCGCCCTTTTAAAACCTGCCACCCTTCCCAAAACCTCAAGCGGCAAAGTACAACGCCGTCGCTGTCGAGATCGGTTTTTAGCAGGTACATTAACGGTTATTGAACAATGGTTCTGCCCGGTATCAGAGCGATTAGATCCGACTGATTTGACTAGTTTACCAGGAATTGAAGAAGCTTGATCGCACACATTATATGTCTAATGCCGCCAAAATTAAAATTTTGATTGTCTATGAGCGATCGGGAATGGGTCATGAAGTTATGGCTAATATTCTCGCCAAGGAAATTTTACAGGATGCTGATTTTGACATTCTCACATACACCATAACTGAATTATTACAAGACCCATTCAGCGAACTATTGACAAAAGCCTGGGTTAGTGCATGGAACTTTTTCATATCCCATAACTGGATCGAGTTGGCGGATATATTAATTAATTATTTGATGCGCTTGATTTTATTGCCAATTGGTGAAGTTAGCTCAGTTGCAGCCATGCACCAGACTTTAGACCAAATTGCACCAGATATTCTAATTTGTACTGCCGATACTGCTGGTAAAAGCTTGGGTAGTTGGGCTAAAGAAAAGCAAATTCCCTTTTTTCTCGTAATTACAGATTTGTCTGTTTTTATAGATTTAGTTTCCCCAGATGCTACCCATATTTGCTATTTTCCGGAAACTGCGAACGCTGTACAAAGTTTCCCCTTTACACTTACTTATTGGTCTTATCAGTTAACCCGTTCCACCAAATTATCTCAGCAGATCCAATTTATTGGTAGATACCTTTATGATTTTGTGATTTGCTATCCACAGAATCGGATATATCGAAATATAGATATAAATTACAAACCCCAAAATCAGGCCCGTTGTGAGGTAATTGGCCCCCTGCGTGAAGCCAAGCATTTTAAAATTAGAGAGCAAAAAACACTCCGCGATCGCTTTAAACTATCCTCTACTGATGTTTGTCTTTTGATTGTTAGTGGCAGTTTCGGCGGCAACTTTTGTACAAAATATTTGAAAAGTTTACAAAACCTATTTCTAGACTCATTAGTTGTGATTGTCGCTTGTGGTCGAGATGAAAATCTGCGGATAAAAATCGAGCAGATAGCTGGAAAAAAGCAAAATTACCAAGTGCGAACACCTACGGTGCGCGAGACGCGAACGCTAGGTTTTGTAGATAATCTTGATGAATGGATGTCTGCTGTAGATGTTATTCTGGCTCGTCCTTCAGCAGGTATTTTATTGGAATCAATGCTTGCTCGCACACCATTACTGCTTCCCAGACAAGCAGCAGCTAACGACCGGGGAGCTATTAGCTTTGTCGAAAAATATCAATTAGGTGAATGCTTTAGCGATCGCCAGGATTTGAATTTGAAAATCAGGCGTTTGTTAGACGAAAAAGAACTGTACCAAAATCGGATCGATGCATTACTCAAAAACTATTCATCTACTTTTGAAGAACAAAAGACAACCTTGTGCAAAATATTACTGCGATCGCTTGAGAATTAGAGAACTAATGCAGGGAAATTCTAAGAATAATAGTTAAGCAAGAACTCTCTGAAACTCTTATTCCTTTGCGCCCTTTGCGGTTCGTTTTTCATAATTTTACGTAAGTCCCAAAATCAATAGTTAGACGGACTTGAGATAACACAAACTTTTACTTTTTATCAAGAATGCGCTGTAAAATATCAGGAGCTTCAAATACAGCCTGATTTTGAATAGCTGCAAGATTCGCCTTGTAGCGAAGCCAATTTTCCGGTTTTAAAAGTTCCTCAACAGCTGGAACAATTCTGCGAAAGCTTTTAATTGCCATACCAACTTGTTTCTCTAATATCCACTCAGCGTTGTATTTTTCATTGATGAGTGTTGAAGAATTGTGTTCGACAATCACAGGCAAATTCATCACCATCGCTTCACTAATACTAATAGAACCAGGTTTACCAATAAAAAAATCAGCCAAACTCATGAAATATGGCACTTCATCAGTAAAACCTTGTACGTGCTGCTTTAACTGAGTTGGACGTTCTTGCAATGTTTTTACCAGTTTCTGATTATAACCACATAAAAAAATTAACTGTACTCGCTCGCTGATACAATCTAAAGATTGGGCAATGTTGAGCATTGTTGTACAACCTTTTCCCCCAAACAAAACAATTCCCGTTACTCGGTCTGGATCTAATCCTAAACGCTGTCTTTCCACGCGGCGGTCGCTAGACATTGGTTGATAGAAACTAGGATGTACAATCATTCCTGAAGTTTGCATAATGTATTCTTCTGATACACCTAAAGAACGCGCTTGTTCAGTGGCGCGATCGGTTCCGCAGATTAAGTAACTTTTAGTTTTAGGTTCTATCCAGAAATGAGGGGGACTATCTGCAAAGTCAGTCATGATTGTAACCATAGGTGTGTTGACTTTAACTCGTTGTAGACTATCCCAAATTGCTCGGTTATAGAGGGGAATTAAAGAAATGACTAAATCGGGGGGAAGTTGCTGTCGCCAATGTTGTTCGCCTAATTTGACACCAATGGGATGCAACAGGCGAATGAAAAACTTATCAAGAAACATCATCACTGGATGTAGCCATGTCCAGTCTGCACCGATCATCTCGTTGTAGAGTTCATTACCGTCTGAACCAAACAGCTTTTTATAGGGGTCTATCGGCTCTGATAGTTCACCGATATCTGTTATAGTGATTTGCCAAGGTCGTTTTTGTTGTTGTGCGATCGCACTTAAGGCTTTTAGAGTGGCGTAGTGACCTCCACCTGCATTGAGTGTAAAAATATGCAGTGAAAAGGTTTTTTCATAACTCATAATTCATCCAAATTGTAACTGTGGGATTTGTTGACGCGGTAACTTATGACGTGCAAGCGATGTCTCCGAGGCGCTCGCCTACACGAATTTTTAAAAGGTGATATTTAGAATTATTGAGCATATCATCCCGAATTAGGCAGTTATGCGGAAAACTTTGTATATAAATATCCTATGTTGAATAATTATATGAAAAGTTTCTGTATAATAATTAGTTCGATGGCGAGTTCTTCTAATGGGCAATCGCAAGGCGCGAGAACTGATATTGCAGCAGCAACAGGATGCGCTTTGGCATCGCATCCGCACCGAACCTCGTTCGGTAACTGGGGATATCCATGTCAGTGGAATCGGCCAACGACGGATGCAATTGATTGTATGTCCGTCTTTCGCGGATGCGCTGGCATGGGAGGTACGACACGGGCCACAAGGGTGGCACCTATTTCGGACGCAAGTTTTACGGTCGTAGCCAGTAGTGCAATTGCTCGGCTATGACGCTGTGTCATTCCCCTCAGACCAGTTGGCGTCGTTTTTCGATAGGGTCACGGCGCTTTCGCTGCCGATCGCGCCAGACCTCAGTGGCTACGGCGGTTGTGATGGCACAATGCATCAGTTTGCGGTCTTCGGCGACCTGTTCTCGTCCTGGCGATTCCATTGGTGGTCGGAGCCTCCGAAGCATTGGCGTCCACTGGTTAACATTGCGTCCGAAATGCTAGCGGCTTTTTCTGTAATTGAAGGCTAGCAACGCAATTCTGAATGAATAGATGAAAACCAATAAGTTTTGAATATTTTATATACATTTGAATATATCAAAATAAGCTTTATTATGTGAGTGCTAAAATTGAAAGACGTGTGGAGTGCCTGTCTTTAATGCCTACTAATACTCAATTAAAAGGTCTACATCGTCTTAGCTATTGGTTAACTTATCTTATACTTCAGCCGATACATTTTATATGTATTGATGATCGAACAAATAATCTCTATGTTTTAGCTTGAAATACTGAAAATTTGGGTTTCATCCCTTAACCTAACCTACAATTAAGTATAATTTGGGGTTTGAAAACACGCGCTAATCCCCTCCCTATGAAAAGGTTATGGTAGTTTCGTGACTAAGCGATCGCCGATCTTATACATTGGGTTGACATAGGGAAATCCAAGACCCTCAGAAGGAGGATTAAACGCTGTAGGATAAGGGAAAAATAAACTTTAGAGATTTCTGTGAGCGAAACTGTCTATATCGAAACCAGCATTTTAGGATACTTGACTGCCAGATCGACAGAAAACTTGATTCTGGCAGCAAACATGAAAATCACGCAAGATTGGTGGAATATTCGTCGCGGTTCTTTTGTCCTTTATACTTCTGAAATTGTAGAGGATGAAGCGGCTAGAGGAGATGCAGCGATCGCGGATCAAAGGCTGAATTTGTTAGAGTCTTTAATATTTCTCGATCTCACTGAAGAAGCGATAGAGCTTGCACAAGAGTTTTTGCAACAAAGCAATCTACCACCAAAAGCCTCTAATGATGCTTTGCATATGTCATTGGCAACAGTTTACGGTTTGGACTACCTGCTAACATGGAACTGTAAGCATATGGCAAACGCCCAAATCCAGAGAAAGCTATCACAAATTAGCTCTGAACTTGGATATGAATTACCAGTCATCTGTACACCCTATGAGTTAATGGGATACGATTTTACAGGAGAATGATCCATGTATAAAGACGAAATTATAGAGGAAATTCACAAGTACAGAGAGGAATACGCTAGCTCCTTGAACTATGACCTGAACGCAATCTTTAACGATCTACGAAAGAAACAGATTGCTCATGGGCGTAAAGTTGTAAAACTTCCGATCAAACGTTGGTCTAATAAATCACTGCACCCGACGCAAACTGAGAGCGTGCCTCCTTTAGCGTAGAGTATCTTTGCGCGAGCGAGTTCAGCTTTGATACTGCTGAGGGATCTTACTTTTTAAATATTATTATCGCGTTCCTTGATATTGCGCGATCGCCACACAAGACGGTCAAAATACCATTGCAGTATGGGAGCAAAAAGGCTGTGAAACCGCAACAGTAAAGTCATTTCTATTCCTGGTGTAATTACAAACACCTTTCGTTTCACTCCCAGTAAGATATCAAAGGCGACCTTCTCTGCTGTCAAGATTTGGGCGGATTGGGTAATCAGTTTTGTTTCCATTGGCTTAGTTTTATTTTCGGCTGCCAGTTGAGGTGTATCGGTATCTGGTGGGTAAACAATGGAAATGTGGATACCTGCGGTTTTGAGTTCGCCCCGCAGCGACTCAGCTAATCCTCGCACAGCAAATTTACTCGGACTATAGGGAGTATAGCCGTATAAACCAATCAATCCGGCTCCCGAAGAAATTACGACAATATGGCCTTTTCCCTGCTGGATCGTGCTGGGTAAGACAGCCTTAATACAATAAAGAGTTCCAAAGTAATTAATCGCCATTGTTTGTTCAAAAATGGCGATTGGTAGTTCGGCAAAATACCCTGGATGGGCAATCCCCGCAGAGGTAATCAATAAGTCTGGTACACCTAGCCCAATAATGGCAGATGCGATCGCACTTTCCACTTGTTCGCGTTGAGATACATCTGCGGAAATAACTAATATTTGCTGATTGGGATGAATTTTAAAGGTTTCGAGTTCTGCTTTGGTAGAGTCGAGCTTAGTCTGAGTGCGAGCAATGATGGAGATACTACTACCAGATTGCACCAAAAGTTTAGCGATCGCTTTACCAATCCCACTGGAACCACCAGTAATAATTGCATGTTTATACATCTTCTCTGCTGTGAGGTACTTGGGTAAATGCGATCGCCAAGGCTGCGATCGTGGTGTTAATCTGTTCTTCTGTGTGAAGACAACTGATAAAAAATCGCAGACGTGCGGCATGATTGGCGACGGCTGGATAAATCATTGGTTGAACGTTGATACCTGCTTGGAAGAGAAGATGAGAAAGCTGAATACAGGTTAAAGAATTCCCCACGACAATGGGAATAATCGCAGAGTTTTGGCTTGTGGCTGTATTCCAACCTTTAGCTTTAGCCTGTTGTAAAAAGTATTGCGATCGCTGCTGTAAGATTTTAACTCGTGTGGGTTGAGCCTTAAGCAAACGCAAGGCTGTTAAAGCGGCGGCGGTATTGGCGGGGGATAATCCCACACTATAAACAAAACCAGGGGCAGTGTATTTTAAATAATTAACCAAGGCTTTAGATCCGGCAATATATCCCCCACAACTGGCAAAAGCTTTACTGAGAGTTCCCATCCACAGATCCACATCGGCTGGCTGCACGCCAAAAAACTCCCGAATACCCCGCCCTTGCTGGCCCAGTACGCCAATAGAATGGGCTTCGTCTACCATGAGTAAAGTTTTGTACCGTTGCTTCAGCTCAACAAACCGAGGCAAGTCTGGGATATCTCCATCCATGCTGTAAATGCCTTCAATAACAATCAGAATTCGCCGATAATGTTGACGTTGGTCTTGCAGCATCCGATCTAAAGCTTGCCAATCATTGTGGGGAAAAGGCACTGTCTTAGCACCGGATAAAGCACAGCCTTGCAAAATACTATTGTGACTCAGAGCATCATAAAAGATTAAATCCTGGGAATTAAACAGGTGTCCAATGGTAGTAACATTAGTTGCATGTCCGCTAACGTAAACAATGCAGTCTTCTACGCCAAGAAACTCTGCGATTTCTTGTTCTAGTTCCCGATGTAGAAGACGTTCGCCTGATGCCAAACGGCTAGCACCAACCGATGTACCATAGCGATCGATCGCATCTTTAGCTGCTGCGGAAACTGCCGGATCTCCTGACAAGCCTAAATAGTTGTAGGTTGAATAATTAATTAATGTACGTCCCTGAACTTGAGTGGAATCCCTAGTTATAGATTCCTGCATTTGAAAATAAGGATTGGCGATTTCCAGAGTTTGAATTTGGGTTAATCGTTGCTGGAGTTGTGCGTATTCTGGAAAGCATTCAAATTGATAATATTCAGGTGGAATCTGAGCCAAAGGCTGGCCATTATGGCGAGCAAGTTCTTTAGTGAGATATTGTGCTAAAGTAGCGATTTCCCCAAATGTTTGCAGTGTAGAAATATTCAGTAAATATCCTGACCAAACCTCCAGGTCTTGAATAAATTTTGCTACTTGCAGAGAATCCAAACCATAGGTTTCAAAAGATTCTTTTTGGTCAATAGATTGCCAGGGAATATTTAATTTTGTCGCTAGCCATTGGGATATCCAATCTTGGATTGACTCCACACTATACTGCTGAGAATACTTGTCTAGATTAATGGGTTGAGGAATATCTGTCGCTGAGTTTACAGATGACAAACTACCCGCCAAGAAATTTTCACGACAAGCCAAGCGTTGAATCTTGCCGCTGGAGGTTTTGGGGAGACTTCCAGGTTTTAGCAGCAAGACTTGATAAACTTGTAAATCGTGTTCCCTTAAGACTTCTTTTCTAATGGCTTTCACAACCTCGTCAACGTTGAGATTCCGCAGATAAGTTCGCTTCACTTCAGAAACAACAATCAAGCAATCGCTTCCATCCATCTCCACAGTAAAGGCTGCACTACTGTGAAAGCCTAACCCTGGGTGACTAGTTTCCACTGTTTGTTCGATGTCTTGAGGATAGTGATTTCGTCCTCGAATCACCAACAAATCCTTGAGACGGCCCGTAATAAATAACCCGGCTTCATCCTCCCAAAACCCTAAATCTCCGGTTCGCAAAAACGGCCCCTCTCCCGTATCAGCCAGATAAGCACCAAATGTTTTCTGAGTTTCCTCAGATCGATTCCAATATCCCTGTGTTACACTCTCACCAGCAACCCAGATTTCTCCTACTTGCCCTGCTTCGCATTTAGTTAACGAAACTGGATTAGCGATCGCTACGGTTTGATTAAACCAAGGATGACCGCAACTAACTAGTTTCCGGTCGGTTATATCGGCATCGGTTGCGGTGCAGCTAACGACTTGGTTTTGCTCTAAAGCCTTGGCATCGCAAACCTTGATAGTCGGTACTTCTGCCCTCTTGATTCCAGTTATTAGCAGGGTTGTCTCTGCCATTCCATAGCAGGTTTTAAAGCTACTGGGGCGAAATCCGTAGGGCGAAAATAGCTTGGTAAAAGACTCTATAGTTTCGGCTCGAATCGGTTCGGCACCATTGAGGGCAATTTCCCAACTGCTGAGATCGAGGTTGTCTAATTGCTCTGGCTTAATATTTTGCACGCAGAGATCGTAAGCAAAGTTAGGCGCTGGACTCACCGTTACCTTGTAAGTTGAGATTCCCTTTAGCCAACGCATCGGGTTTTGCAGAAATGCCATCGGTGGCATGAATATTAAAGGAAATCCCGCAGATAGAGGTTGGAGTATACCTCCGATTAATCCCATGTCATGGTAAGGCGGTAACCAAGAGAATCCAATATCGGGTTTTTTTTCAAAGAATTGACCGATGGCGGCGCAGTTGTGGATCAAATTGCCGTGGGAAACCATGACTCCCTTGGGAGTACCAGTTGAACCAGAGGTGTATTGTAATAAAGCTAGGGTATTGGATTCCACCGCTACAGGGGTGAAGTCGTGGGAAGAAGTTACTATTCGATCGGTTAAAATCCAATGCAACTGTTTAAATGTCGGTTCATTTGTTCCATATTGCTCAATTACTTGGAACATATCTGCGGTGGTTAATAACAAGCTAGCCTGAGCATCTCGAATAATCGCTTGCAATCGAGATAGTTTTTGATTTCGTTTGGGTGGATAGGCGGGAACGGCAACAATCCCTGCATAGAGACAGGCGAAGAAGCCTGTGATAAAGTCTAATCCAGGTGGGTAAAGTAGCAAAGCTCTATCTCCTGGTGAAGAGAGGGATTGGAGATGAGCTGCGATCGCACGTACTTGATAGTCCAATTCCTGGTAGGTTAGACGGCTAGTTTCTATTTCCCCATCTTGAAGAAATATGTAAGCTTGCTGATGCGGCTGGTTTTTCACTCTATGGCAGAGCAAATCTATCAGTGTTTTTTCCTGTCCAAATAAATTAGATTTAGTTTGGAATTTTATCATAATGATAATCACTTAACAACTGGGTATAAACAAAAAATCAACTTTTATATTAAGCTTAAAGCTTGTTTTTGCTTGAGTTTTGCTATTGGTTGCAATTTTCGTTTGATTTTTGGAAATCCCAAAGATCCCTCAATTTTTGTTTACAATTTTGGCAAATATTCGCTGTTAAATATCTGTGAAAAAGAACCTCAAACCCTTACCCTGTTTAGGCTAAAACCTAATTGGAGATATCTATTATCGGCAACGCGATCGGAAACTTTCTGGTGGTCAACAATAGCAAATTGCGTAGGCATCGCCCGTGGTATTCTGAAAGATCCACCAATTTTGATTTTGAATGAGGCAACCTCTGCGGTAGATAATGAAACGGAAGGGGAAGCGGCTATTCAGAAGTCCCTAGCTGCGATCGCTCAAAATCGGACAACTATAGCGTAGGCAAAGCCCGCCGTAGGCATCGCTCGCGATCTTTCCACGATTCGTCACAGTCATTGCATATATGCGATGGATTGCGGTCAAATTGTGGAGCAAGGTTGTAGTTTGTACGCCAAAATATGAGATTGACAACTATCAACACAAAGCAAAGTTCATGACAGGATGGCACTTTTCTAGAGAAAATAAGTATTGGTATTTCCCTTTAGAAAAAGCATCAGAGCCACTAAACCTTTTTCAATGATACGAAATTTACTCAAAATTATAGAAGTCTTTCTGGCTCTAATAAAAAAAGCGCCCAAAGCACCGTAACCAAGTATCCCGATCTTTTTTATCTTACCTCATGAGTTGAAAAATACTCGCAATAAGTTTAAAGTAATATTTTAATTTCTCATGCGATACCTAAAAAATAGCCAGCCCAAAACTAGTATATTTGGTTACTTTGTTAAGGTTAATAGCCAAATAGTTCATCAAATTATCAGAAATTATTATCAATCTGATGGCTAATAAACAGTTAATTGAGATACATAAATTACAATGACAAAAGTGTCCACAACGTCGCCTAGAGAATGGAAAAAACCCCAAATATCAGCCTTAGCTCGTCTGCTTCTAGGACTAACGATCTTACTAATTTGCTTGGTATACAGTGTCACGCTTGGTGCAGCAGAAATACCTCTAAGTAAAACTTTGGCATCTTTTTTCACCTTTGACGCTTCCTATGAACACTTAGTTATTCAGACAGTGAGATTACCGCGATCGCTCATTGCTATTTTTGTAGGAGCAGCCTTGGCAGTATCAGGAGCCTTGATGCAAGGTTTGACACGCAACCCCTTAGCAGATCCAGGGATTTTAGGTATTGAATCGGGAGCCGCATTGGCTGTAGTTGGCACAATTTTTGTTTTTGGCAGTTCGTCCTTGAGTTTTTTAACCGTTGTAGCCTTTTTGGGTGCAGGAGTCACAGCGATATTAGTCTACTTGCTTGGTTCTCTAGGAAGAGGAGGGGCTACCCCATTGAATCTCACAGTAGCAGGTGCGGCGCTCACGGCTCTAATTTCTTCTCTCACCACTGCCATCCTCATTATCAGCCAACGAACGCTAGAAGAAATTAGATTTTGGTTAGCTGGTTCATTAGCTGGGCGCGATATCAATATGCTCTTGCAAACATTGCCTTTCATCGCCCTTGGATTAGTCGTTGCTTTTGCCCTTGGTAGACAAATTACTACCATGAGCCTCGGTGACGATGTGGCCAAAGGTTTAGGTCAACAAACAGCTTGGGTCAAAATCATCACAGCTATTAGCGTCGTTTTACTGGCGGGAAGTTCCGTATCTATTGCCGGGCCAATCGGCTTTATTGGCTTAGTTGTTCCTCACATGGTGAAATTTTTCATCAAAGCTGATTACCGTTGGATTTTGCCTTACTCCGCAGTTGTGGGCGCAACTTTACTCCTTGTTGCAGATATTGCCGCCCGTGTATTACTCAAACCGCAGGAATTACCTGTAGGTGTGATGACAGCACTGGTTGGTGCTCCTTTTTTTGTGTACCTGGCTAAGTCAAAGGTGAAGAAATGAAGCTTAATTGGCTAGTCATTCGTTCTCAGGGGATATCTTTTCGGCTTGACCGACGTATACCACTGATGCTGTTATATTTGGCAGTAGTAATTGTGGTGGCAATGGTGATGAATCTGGGTAAAGGTGAATATCCGATCTCGCCCTTGGACATTATTAAAACTCTATTCGGTATAGATACAGGCAACCCAGACCATGCTTTCGTGATTTACGATCTGCGCCTACCTCGCACCCTTGTCGCTTTTATGGTAGGAGTGGCGTTTGCTATTTCTGGCACTATCTTTCAAGGTCTAACACGCAATCCCTTGGCTGACCCTGGTATTATTGGCATCAATGCAGGGGCAAGTTTGGCAGCAGTGACAGTCATTGTGCTATTTCCATCAGCACCGATTTACACTTTGCCTCTTTCAGCTTTTATTGGTGCTTTATTAATGGCTGTTTTAATTTATGTTTTGGCTTGGAACAAAGGTAGTTCTCCGATTCTATTAATTTTGATGGGTATTGGTTTATCTGCGATCGCCAGTGCATTCACCAGCTTGATGATTACCTTTGGGGAAATTAGTAATGTTAGTAATGCTTTGGTTTGGTTAGCTGGCAGTGTCTACGGACGCACCTGGGAACAAGTGTTTTCCTTTTTACCCTGGTTGATTGTTTTTGTCCCGATGGCGTTGATACTAGCAAGGCATTTAAACGCTCTTAATTTAGGAGATGATGTTGCCAAAGGTCTAGGTACTCGTGTGGAATGGGAGCGCGGTTTACTAGTGCTGGTGGGCGTAGCCTTAGCAGGTGCAGGAGTTGCCACTGCGGGAATGATTGGCTTTGTTGGGTTAATTGCACCTCATTTAGGCAGACAGTTGGTAGGTACAAATCATCAGGGGTTAATTCCCACTTCGGCACTGTTGGGGGGAGTGATTGTTTTGGTCGCAGACTTACTAGGGAGAACGCTGTTTGCACCTATAGAACTTCCTTGTGGGGTGGTAACTGCTGCTATCGGCGCTCCTTATTTTCTTTACTTATTAATTCGTAATCGTCAAAAATAAAGCTTATGAAAGGATTATCAACCAAAAGTCTCTCTTTAGGTTACAACGGTGCGTCGATTATTCGTGACTTGAATTTGGCAATCCCCACCGGACAAATTAGCGCTTTAGTTGGTGCTAATGGTTGCGGTAAGTCAACCTTGTTACGAGGGATGGCAAGACTGCTTAAACCACATAGCGGTACAGTATATCTTGATGGGGAGTCTATTTTGAAGCTTTCCACTAAGGAAGTGGCTCAACAGTTGGGTATTTTGCCCCAAGGGCCAGCCGCACCGGAAGGCTTAACAGTCAGAGATTTGGTAGCACAAGGGCGTTACCCTTATCAAACCTGGTTGCAGCAGTGGTCAGAAAAAGATGAAACAATTGTGCAGCAAGCGCTCTTGACTACAGATTTGTTGGAGTTGGCAGATAAAGCATTAGATACTTTATCTGGTGGACAACGACAGCGAGCCTGGATTGCGATGGCACTAGCACAGGATACAAACATTTTACTTTTAGATGAGCCGACTACCTTTCTTGATTTGGCACACCAGATAGAAGTTTTAGATTTGTTGTATGAGTTGAACCAAAGTCAGGGAAGGACAATTGTGATGGTATTGCATGACTTGAATCAGGCGTGCCGTTATGCTGATTATCTAGTTGCTCTCAAAGATGGTCGGATTTTTGCGGCTGGGGAACCACAGCTAGTGATGACCCAAGAGATGGTACAGGAGGTTTTTGAGTTGGAGTGTCGGATTATTTCTGACCCAATTTTGGGAACCCCAATGTGTGTGCCGATAGGACGTAAGGGACTCCCAAATAAAAAAATATCCCATCGCTTTTAGGGCACTTAGCTGGGGGAGGAAAAGTCGTTTTGATTCCAAAAATTGGATAATTTATTTTTTGGAGTTCTCTAAGGGAAAGTTAACTTCCTTGCAAACAAACAGTTTTTCTTTAAAATTCCAAATAGATTCAAACCATCAGCTTTGAACTTTTGTGTTGATGTCTTAAGTACCGATGAAAAAAAAGAATCTACATAGGTTTAGCTAATAGAGGTAGTATTTTATTTCCTTAATTTAGGCTAACTTAATTTTCGGGCGGGTTTATTACAAGGATCGCAAGCGCGGACGAGCCACTCCTGTGGTTGCCTTTGGGTACAGGCACATTCCAAGGAATTGCTCCCAAAGAACGCTTACTGGGATACTTATAGAAGCATATCTCTTTATTGAGATAGAAAAAGTTAGTTTACTATTTTAAGGCTAGAATTTATTTTCTAGCCTTTTGTATTTAAGGCATTTCAGCAATCAGAATGTGGAATTAAACAGATGCTTGTCTGTTGATTCTTCCTTGTTGCCCCATTCTGCTCTTACATGCATCAAAATCGTCGATATCTAGTGGGCTTACTTGAAATCTACTGAAAAAGTTGAGTAAACTATTTTATTTAAGAGCAGCTAAAGTCCGGCGTCCAATTATTCCGTCTGCTCTTAATCCCTTAGATTTCTGAAATTTGATCGCCGCTGCACGAGTTTTGTTATCAAAGACGCCATTCACACTTGCTGTATAAAATCCTTGCTGTTTTAAGGAATTCTGAACAGTTTTCACTATCTCTCCCCTGCTGCCTACTGTAAGTACAGTACCACTACTACGCTTTGCTACACTATTAGACTTGCGCTTGGCATTAACCTTTGGTACAGCATTAGCTTTTTTTGCCATTTTACCTTGCTGAGTACTTTGTGCAATGTGGGTAGCAGTAGCCGCATTTTGGCTTTTATTATTGGTTAAAGAGTAAGCAGGCAAAGCAGTAGCTAGAGCCAGAGCAGGGAGCAAAGCAAGTACTTTCCAATTCATCTTTTTGTTCCTATCAACTATATGAGATTTTGCAATTTTGATTTGAAGAGTTATCTTTATCAGGGTTTGTGCCTTATAGTGATTCTCCTCAGTAAACTCTGGTGTGTAGGGTTTAGTATGAGACTATTTCCTAAGCCAGAGCTATAGCATTACACGTAGTATTGACAGAGCTATTGCAAAATTGTGACAAAAGCATGACTAAATGAATTAAAATTTATGTCATGCGAGGTCGCGCTCTTGATATTAGACAATTCCTCTAATATCCTTCATCTCCCCCACTTTTGACTCTCTAAGCTGTTCCACATTTAAATTGCATAGCTAGGGCGGGCAAGATGCCCACCCCACAAGAGTTTGATTTAATCTGAATTATGCAATTTAGATGTTTTTTAGCTTAGTAGTCTGTCTCATTAAATTTGAGAGATAAGAGAACGAACCGCGTTCGCGTAGCGTCTCGCAGAGAAGGACGCAAAGAGCGCGTTCGCGTAGCGTCTCGAAGAGAAGGAAGAAGAAAAGAAGAGAAATTGGAGAATTTATTAACTTTGTGAGATTTATGGAAAGAAAATCAAGTGTTTTTCTTCCCCTGCTCCCATCATTTTGAGTTGGTCGAGTACTAGTCCCTTTTATCCTCCGAACCCAACATTTTCAATAACTTTCTTGCAACTAATACGCCTACAACTCCTGCACCAACCACTTCCGCCGCTTGTACAACTTTTTTGCCCACATCATGGGGGTCAAGGTGATGGTGAAAAATCTCTTCATCCAGCCATTCACTAGTAGCTTTAAAATCATGAATCGGAGTTGGTAATAGCGTTAAATAAGTGCCTTGACGGATTAAATGCGCGGATTCGCCTGCAACTTCCAAAATATTGAAAAAGTTAGCAGCAGCATCATTTAACCCCAATTTTAAGAGAGTTCCGCGAATATTTACCTTTGCTGGTTTGAGGTCTTCGCCTAAAGCGATCGCTTTCAAATTCCGAGCAATATTGGCTCCTTGTTGATAAGCAACTTGGGCTGTTGCCGGTAGGGATTTATCCTGAACTGCTACACAATCCCCGCCTGCAAAGACTTCTGGAAAGTCGGGTAGTTGCATTGTGGGAGTAACTAAAAGGCGATCGCGACGATCCCGATGTTCTTGGGAAATTGGTAAATCTTTAATTACTGGATTAATAGAAGTACCAGCTGTCCAGATTGTGGTATATGTTGGCAATATCTCAATTTGCTCATTGCGCTTATATTCAATGGCGTTGGCATGAATGCTAGTAGCTTCTGCTCCCGTAAGAATCTCAATTGCGATCGTGCGTTTTTGTAATTCTTTCTCGGCAATTGGGCGCAGAGGATCGTTGATATCACTGTTGAGGATTTCTTTACCGTGATTGAGCAGTACTACACGGATTTCACTAGAATTACCTCCCAAAGCGCTATACCAATGTGGGAGTAAATCAGCTAGAGTAGCTGCCATTTCTACACCAGTTGCACCACCACCAACTATAACAATTGTTAGCAGTTGACGACGTTGTTCTGGATCTTCAGTTTGCACAGCTCGTTGCAAACAGTCGTGCAAATGCCGATCGATAGCGATCGCATCTTCTTGTGTCCAAAAAGGGAAAGCGTGTTCTTTAGCACCTTCCAAATGATGATAACCAGTAACACTACCCAAGGCTAATACTAAGTTACTGTAGTTGTAGGAATTTCCCGAAGCTAATTTAACTTGTTGTTGATGCAAGTCTATCGATTCCACTGCATCTTGAACAAAGATGACACCACTGCCTTTAAGCAATTCTACAAAACGCGGTACTACTTGAAAAGCATCCATCTCGCCACTGAAATATTCGTAGAGTAACGGCTTAAAGCAAAAGCTTTCGTTTTTGTCAATCAAAATTACAGAGCGAGGATAATGTTCGTGAGCCAGGTGTAAGGCTGTAAATAAGCCAGTGAACCCACCACCGACAATAACAGTTTGATAAACTGGGCTGCTCATAAAATATCTCCAAAGTCTTGTGAAGTCAGGAACTTGTTCGGATGTTACACATTTAAATTCAGATTATTTTGTCTCAATTAGAGGCGCAAATCACGATTCTCAAATTAAGACTTTTGTGATTAGTCTATTAGTCATTTGTATTTACAAATGACTAATGACGAATTCGTTATAAGAATAGAAATAAAGTTATTAAACCAACGCTAAGGATAATAGCAAACGCAATAGCGTATTCAACTCTGCGACTAAAAAATCCTACAGCAGCAATTAGAGCGATCGCTAGCCCAATAATGCCAACATATTGCTCTTTTTGCAACCCCCGTGCAATTAGCGGATCTTTACCTGGTGCTGGAGTTTCTTGAACTGCTTTTGGGGCGAGTTCTGATGCTGGTAGTTCTTGGATGAATAAATTCATAAACTTACTCCTGAAAATATTTGGTGAACTGAAAATCTTTATGCCCGCCAAAGGTAGATAAGCGAGAAAAGGAAGACCCAAACCACATCAACAAAGTGCCAAAATAAAGTTGTGGCACTTGTACCGAAGTGAGTTTTATTATAATTGCCTGGAATAAATGAGCGAATCAGCATAATTATCTGAAGCAGAACACCAGCCAGAACGTGTAAACCGTGGAAACCTGTTAGCAAGTAGAATGTAGAACCAACTAATCCTGTAGTGAGCTTGAAATCAAGATTTTTCCACTCAATTAATAGACCAATTAAAAAGTAGGTTCCCATTGCGATCGTTATCAGCCATAGCCAACGAAATTTACCCAGTTGATTACGTTTGAGGGCATTTTCTGCTGGTTGAATAACAAAACTACTAGAAAGTAATACTACTGTATTAATAATCACGGGTGTAGACAATTCTGGCCCAGAAATACCGGGTGGTAACCAGTTAGTAGTATTCAGTCGCAGAGCAACATAAGTAAAAATAAAACTCAAAAAAATGATACTTTCCGACAACAGGAATACAGTAAACCCGAACATTCCCTTGCCATGATGATCTTCATGACTCCCGCCACCACTTGGCAAAAAGCGCTGTAACCAATTTGGTAAGCGTCGCCGCCACTGGTCAAAACGGATTGGACTTTCATCGATATGGATGCTGCGACGTTGCATGATTCGTAATTAATAAATTCAGGTTCCATCTGATTTTTCGGACATAGCGAATTATCTTTAAAAAACCTCCGCGTACCTTTGCGCTAACCTTTGCGTACCTTTGCGTTAAAAAAAAAGCTAAAATTTAGCGCAGCTTTATAAAAAAACGGAATTACTCACCATTATCAGAATTTTCCACGAATGAATATTTTGGATCGCCATAGTCGTAAGGAGGTCTGCTGACAACAGGAATCTCTTCAAAGTTATCTCGCGGAGGTGGTGAGGAAGTTGTCCATTCCAGCCCCGTAGCGTGCCAAGGATTATCAACTGCCCTCACTCCATATAGCCAGGAACCGACAATGTTAGCAATAAATGGCAGCGTGGATACTCCCAACAAGAATGACCCAAGGCTAGAGATGACGTTCCATCCCTGATACTGGGGATCGTAGGAAGAAATTCGGCGTAGCATCCCTTGTAAACCTAATGGGTGCATGGAGAAGAAGGTGATATTGGCAGGAATAAAGGTCAACCAGAAATGCAGCTTGCCCCAACCCTCGGCGTACATCCTTCCAGTTATCTTGGGAAACCAGAAGTAAATTCCGGCAAAGATTGCCATCGTAATGGTATTAAAAACGATGTAGTGAAAGTGACCCACTACAAAGTAAGTATTATTGACGTGGATATCAAATGGCGTGGCGGCAAGCATCACACCAGTGACACCGCCAAAAATAAACATCGCTGCACCTCCCATTGCAAATAACATTGGTGTCTCTAGGTGCAACTTGCTCCTCCAAATTGTGGCAGTCCAAGCGAAGGCTTTAACACCAGTGGGTATGGCAACTAACATTGAGGTGGCCATGAAGGTCATCCGCATCCAGTCGGGGGTAGCACTGGTGAACATATGATGCACCCAGACGAAGATGCTAATCACAGCGATACCTAAAGTAGCGATCGCCACTGACCGATAGCCAAATAGGGGATTGCGAGAAAATGCTGGCAGAACCTCCGCAATAATACCGAAGGCTGGTAGCGCCATGATATAAACTGCTGGGTGAGAGTAGAACCAAAATAAATGTTGGTAAATAATGGGATCGCCATTTCCCTCAGGTTTAAAAAATTGTGTACCGAAGGAGAGGTCAAGTAACAGCAGTATCAATGCAGCCGTCAAGGAAGGCAAATTAATCAGCTGCAACAACTGGGCGCTAAAAACTGACCACACAAAGACTGGCATTCGGAAAAATGTCATCCCTGGCGATCGCATCCAAAATATAGTGGTGACAAAGTTGACAGCCCCCATAATTGAAGAGATACCTATCAGTACTAAGCTAACTATCCAAATAAATTGACCGTTAATAAAATGATCGCCTGGAACTTGCAGACTAACTGGTGGATAAGACCACCAGCCAGCTTGTGCAGTCCCGTTAGGTAGCAAGAAGCTAGATATTAGTAGAAGACCTGCTGGTGGCAGAATCCAAAAAGAGATGGCGTTGAGCAGGGGAAAAGACATGTCCCGCGCTCCAATCATCAGTGGCACTAGGTAGTTAGAAAGACCTGCATTGAAGGGAATAATCCACAGGAAAATCATGATTGTCCCGTGCATGGTGAACAAACCATTGTAGAGGGGGCGGTCAACTAAATTTGATTCCGGGGTGAGCAATTCAGCCCGGATGATCATCGCTAACAGCCCGCCCAGAAGAAAGAAAATGAAGGTCATCACCATGTACTGAACACCGATTACCTTATGGTCGGTGCTGAAGCTGAAATATTCCCGCCAGTTATTCTCAGGTTCTCTATCCTTGGCTATAGCTTCACTCAAATCATGTGTCATTATTTATTTTCCTTTCATTTGCTATAGCAGGTTGAGCAGGTGCGACGGTGTGCCAGCCGCTTTTGAATAAAGTGTTTGGTGGTTGGATATTTTCGGCAACTGCCTGATTTTTTGCGATCGCTACGCCAACACCAGAGGCGATCGCACTTTCACCGCTAGACACTGTTTGCGCGAGCCATTGATTATACTTATCAAGGGATTCAACGTATACATCTGTCTCCATCAAGGCAAAATAAGTACCACTATATTGAGAATCTTTCAGTCGATATTTGCCTGGGCGAATGGGTGTTAGCACAATGTCAATGTTGCGCCCTGGAACAATATCCTGTTTTAAGCGAAACTCAGGAACGTAGAAACCGTGGATGACATCCTGTGCTTGCATATTTAAGCGAGTGCTGCGATCGATCGGCAAGTGTAATTCCTTACTGGTAAAATTATTTGGATAGCGGAAAGACCAATCCCACTGCTTAACCAAAACATCAATTGTTTCAGATGCAGGTTTGGGGACATCGCTAACGGTTGCGGCGTAGGCGGGTGCAGATTCTAGGGGCGCGTGCAAATGCACAATTCGGTTTAGACCCAAAATATCTAATTGCTGATAAATATTGAAGCTTTGGAAGGCAATCCATATTACTAGCAGAGTTGGGGTGGCTGTCCACAATATTTCTAGCCTCGCATCACCTCTCGAAGGGTGTCCCTCGCTGTAGTCTTCCGGGCGGGCGCGATGAAAGGCGATCGCATACACCATAACACCAACAAGCCCCAGCAAGATAAATGCTCCAATTGAGACTAAAAAGCTAAATAAATCATCTACCCGTTGTGCTTCTGTTGTAGCCTGGGGAGGCATCCAAGAAAACGCCTGCTGCCCAATCCACCGACTGACAATCAGCAGCGCTGCTACATAAAAGGCTATAAGTACATATTCAAAAAAACTAAACATAATAATTTCATGTAAGAGTACTTCCCGCTTGATTATTTAGGTAGTAAATTTGGGCTTCTACCTTCTTGGAGTAACTTCGCAGCAGTAACGTGAACTCCAAACTCTTCTCCCAATTGCGCTCCCAAAGTTCCGTGGACAAATAAGATGCCCAATATTGCAATACCTGCTAATAAGTAACTCCACTGCACTTGTCTAGAAGCATCCTTGCGCCAGCGATAGCGTTGCAAACCTCTCCATACAGTCATGGCAACGACGATCCCCAACAACGAAATGCCACCCAAACCATGCAAAAGCATCGTCCAACCAGCAGTTAACCCCCAAACGCTCTTTTGATCGACTGGTGGATTTGCTAGCAGTAGCTCGAAAAAACCAGCTGCAACGGTGAAAAAGGTGATAAAAGCTGCACCTATGAGGTTGTACCAGCCGACATCAAAGAAACCAGAACGGAGGGTAGCCAGACCTAAAAATTTGAAGATTGGTCGTTCTATAGGAAAAAGCGCTCCTGCAATATCAAAAATGATGGCAATAATCAGCAAAGCCAATGTTAGATGCACCAGTTGTGGATGTATAGGAATCTCATAAGGTAATCCGTTAGCATTCAGCCTCAATCTCAACTGGTCGATGAGTTGCGAGTTCATGGCAAAACTCCCTGCTTCATCCCTTGCACAACTGGCTCGATGTGTAACCCATACACCCAAACTAGCTTGCTTCCTAGATAGACTTGCAAGCACACTAAGCAGACTAAAAACGTTGCAGCACCAAGGTAAGCAGGCGGTACTTTGCGTGGGGTGCTGTTGCGAATCGCAAAACGCCAAGCTGTAATGCCAACGACAATAGCCGCCAGCGACCAACCCATCACTGTATGAAAATTCAGTGTTGGTTGAACTGCTGGGTAGATGTTCGCCAGACCTGCTTCAAACTGACCAAGAATCACCGCTAAAAAAATGGCTGCTGAGGCAACAAACATATTCCAGAAACTCACCTCATACAAACGCACGTTGCGGGTGAAATAGCCCAGCACATCGCACACAAAAGAAAAAAGCACCATCCCAATTACGAAGTGGACAACGATCGGGTGTAGAGGGTCAGGGTATGGTAAATTTTGGTTATTTAGAGACAGAGCAGGCATCGCTTTCTCCTTAGTGGGTCTAAATATCTAGATGCGTTGCATGGAATTGTCATCCACCTAATGCACCATTCATCTTGTCAATAATACTGCTGCTAACGCCGCAGCTAAACTTATTAAAAAACATTGAATATTTGCGATACGCTTTGATTTGGTAAATAGCTTTTTAAATAGAATATTTTTTCCATTTTTACTGTTTTTTATGAATTAGCTTTTTTCTACATCAAAACTTATTATACTAACCATAGTTTTAATTTATATCATATCTATTTTGACATTTATACAAGCCCCAAAATTGTTAGTTATTGTTGATTAGCTTGATTAATTTAGCTATTATCATATAGCCAATCCAAACACTTTAGAGATGGCTAAAAATGCCTTAAATCTTACATGCTTATCTTATTTTAGGTCATTTACATTGATTAACTAAGAATTTTACCTTAACTAGTAACCCAAGTTGGTCTGAATATACCATAAATCTTTCTTGAGATTGATATTAGCTTTAAAATTGCAATTTTGCAAATCTTAAAAAATAAAGACATACTATTGTCACAGAAATGACAAATAATGGAAATATTCGTCAGTCAAACAATATATTATTTATCTTTCTCTGGATAGATTATAAAAATAGTAGAGATTTTTTAAAATAAAAAGGCTTTTTGCTTTTTTAAGCAAGAATTGACCCATTTGACCATCTAAATTGCCAAGGTAATACTAACGCCCATAAGGCAAAAATATCATGCAAGTCTTCAGTTACTTACAACACATACAAGTTTTAAAAGTATCGAAAGAATTATGAGCTATTCCCCTTACATGCTCAAAGCGGTTCCTTAAAAAGAGTATTTTTCACAACTCAGATAGGATTGCTATAGCTCGCTGTTTAGCTTTATCAGGTGCAGGGCTATTTCATTCTCATCTAGCCTGCCTCAGAATAAATTCTAAGGCTAATAGCAAAAGTCGTCTAAAGACGACTAATAAAGGCTTTTAGTCCACTTTAGTGGAGTTGGGCTATTAGCTCGGAACTTTAGTTCTGGGCGGTTTATGTCTAGAACGAAATAGCCCTGGTGCAGGAGTAGCTATCAAATATCATTCTAAGGACACGTTTTGCCTACAGTGGGCAAAACGCTATTCCTGGAGAGTGCGTTGTAAGCGATCGCCAGAAAAAATAAATTGACTAAGCGATTTTCTGTTCTTCATCTTCAAGCCTTTTGAGATAAAAGTCTCTGGACGCGCTCCACACAAGCGTTTCAAATCCTCTAGCTTCAGGTTTTTTACCTGTTCATAGTTCAGTCACCAACACTAAACTCGCCGCCTGCAAATGAAATCATCGAAGTGACATCAGTCAAGGCCGAATGGCACTAAGAAAAGCTGAAATGTTTGTGATTTCAGCAGTTTGCAAAAGATTTCGTAACTTTGAAAAATTTAAATTACGCAGTCTATTAAACTGGTATTTTACGATTAATTCACCATAAAAACAGCGGAAGAACTAGAAATTAGCTCAATTTGTTGCTTTAACCATTCAGAAAACAAGTCTGAGAGAATTTTTAAGCGCAACATCTCGTCCAATTGTGGCTCGATGAGTTCCTCAACCAAAATCAGATGTGCCCCAATGGATGTCAATATTGGTTTGACAACTTGCGGTGGAGTTACCGCAAAGACAGCAGCAGAAATTTCTGGTTTCAAATCTGCACGGCTTAATATCCCTCGATATCCCCCTTTTCTGCGTAGTTCTGTATCTTGAATATATTGATGAGCAATTTCATGAAAACTCATCTCACCTTCAACCAATGCATAAAACATTTCTATAGCCAAATCGCAATCATCTAAAACCACTTCATACATAACTACCTGAGCATAATCAATCTGATGTTCTACAAAAAAAGGTTCAACTTTGTCTACAAACAGATATTGAGCTAATTTTGAAGAAATTACTGTGTAATAAACTAATTCTTCAAACTCGTCTAAAGATAAACTGTGTTTTTGTAGCCATGACCAAGTAACATCAGCACTAGTCAAATTATTCATCAAACGCAAGCTATCTGCCGCTTGCTGTAGTTCTACTGGCTCCACTTTAATACCAACCTCTTGTGCCGTATGAGAAATAATTTTGCGAGTAAGAATCCCTTCTATCACAGAAGGGATTTGGCATGAAAGCTTGATTTGGTTGAGAATTTCGTTTTGAGAAACAGTTGGCACTTCTAACATAGGAGAACTCCTTAGCGATCGATAAATTAAAGTTAAGTTTGGAAATATTAAAAATGAAACAGGAAAGAGTAACTTTTTGAAGTTTCCTTTGTTTTATAGTTTCAAACCGCCTTTTTGCAGCTTTTTAAATGGATCTAGTACAAAATCAACAATACGGCGCTGCCGAACAATTACCTCAGCAGTTGCGGTTTGACCAGGCGTTAAAGCAATACGTTTGTTTCCACTTTGAATATAAGTCTGTGGCACTGCAATTTCTAATTCAAAGTTTTCTATCTTACCTTGGGCAGTTTCCACAACTTTAGAGTCTGGTGAAATCCAGTGGAGTTTGCCTTCTATCACTCCATAATCCTGGAAAGGATAAGCATCAAATTTAATTTTCACTAGCATTCCTACACGCAGAAAACCACTTTCTTGACTAGGCATCTGTGCTCTGAATATTAGAGGTACTCCATTAGGTGCAATCTGAGTAACCATCTGCCCTGGTTGTACAACTGTTCCGGCGTTATTGATAGACAACTCAAAAATTGTGCCATCAATCGGAGCACGGAGTGTTTGCTGTTTTAATTGAAATTGCAAAGAATGAATTTGTGTTTTTGTTTGAGAAATTTCTGATTGTAAATCTACAACTTGAGCCTGGAGTTCTTTAAGTTGTTTCTGACTATCCAAAACAGCAAGCTCACCTGTGCGTCTAATACGTTGATTGGTGCTTTGTTGTTTGGCAATCTCGGTATTAGCCTGTTGAATATCTGATTGAGCTTGTTCTAAAAGTCTTTGACGCTCAAACATTACGCCTTCTATTTCTTCTAATTTACTCTTGGGAATAGCGCCCTTCTGTAAAAGATATCGATAACGTTGCACCTCATTCTTAGCTAATTTTATCCGACCGAATTCTAGGGCATATACTTGTTTGCTGGAACTAAACCTTTGCCGTATTTGGTCAAGTTGAGCAAGTTGTTCAGCTTCTTGAGCTTGATTTTGCAATTGCTGAGTGCGTAAAGATATTTCCAGTTGATTTTTTAATAACTGAAGCTGATTAACTCGGTTTTGTAGACCTTCAAGTTTTACCTGAGTTTGTTGCAGTTCAGTACGAGCTAATTCTGATTCCAATTCTAGCAAAATTTGCCCTGAAGCTACAGTTTGGCCTTCTTTTACCTTGATAGCTGTAACTTTTCCGGTAACGGGTGCATCTAATCTCACAGTTCTCCCTTGAGGTTCAAGTCGTCCTCTGGCGCTACCTGTTTCGTCTACTTTAGATAGCATTGCCCAAGGTAAGACGATCGCAGCAAATACTACTAGCCAATACAATAAGCCGCGTGTCCAAATCCGTGGTAAGGTATCAATTAGTTCTTTTGTTAAAGAAGACCAGTCTTCACTTAGAGGTGCATAGGATTTTGGCTCTCGTGAGGATAGTGTTTTTTTAGAGTCATTTAAGTCCAGTTGACTACTAGGTTTGTGACCGTTTTGATTGAATTGCTCTTGAGTAGTAAATTCATTTGGCATAATTGGTCATACCATTTTGGATTTCAAATATTGGATTTTTCTAGTTTCTAGCAAAGCTAAAGAACGAAACCTGAAGGGGCATTTTAGTTCAAATTGCTATGGTAAGTTGCTGTTGATTCAGGTAAAAGTAGTGACCGCGTTTAGCCATTAATTCATCGTGAGTTCCACTTTCAACCAAAAGGCCTCTATCTAGCACCAAAATTTTGTCAGCATTGCGTACTGTTGAAAGGCGATGAGCAATCACCAGCGTTGTTCTATCTTGAAGAATTTTGTTGAGGTTAGTCTGAATGATACGTTCAGATTCAGCGTCAAGACTGCTGGTGGCTTCATCTAAAATCAGCAGTTGGGGATTTCCGACAAGGGCACGGGCGATCGCTAGCCGTTGTCTTTGTCCGCCAGACAGGGTTCCTCCGCCCTCACCGATTTGTGTTTCATAGCCCATCGGTAATTCTTTAATAAATTCATGCGCCCCCGCTTGTTGCGCTGCTTCTATCACTTCTTCTAAAGTTGCTTCGGGATAACCTAGACTAATATTTTCCCGAATCGTACCACCAAAGAGAAAAGTATCTTGGTCAACCACACCAATTTGAGAACGGAGCGATCGCAATGAAAGGCTGCTTGTATCATAGCCGTCAATCAAAATCTTCCCTTCTGTGGGAGAATACAGCCCCAATACCAGCTTGGAAATGGTCGTTTTTCCCGAACCACTGCGCCCAACCAGTGCGATCGTTTGCCCTGGCTGCACTTCAAAACTAATATTTTCGAGTGTGTTGACATCGCTTTCTGGATGGTAACGGAAAGTCACTTTATCAAAGACAATGTAACCGCGAATTGGTGGCAAAGATTGCCGAGATGACGAGTGCAAATCTTCTTCTGGTTCAGCGTCAATTACATCATTGATACGTTCAACAGCAATCAGCACCTCTTGCAATTCATTCCATAGCAAAATCAGTCGCTGAAAAGGATTAATTACATTTCCCAGCAACATATTAAAAGCGACAAGTTGCCCAATCGTGAGTTCGTTTTGTATTACTTGCCATGCCCCAAACCACAGTAATGCTGTAGTGACTACAGCTTCAATGCCAGAGCTAAATATTTGCAGCGTGTTGCCAATTACTTGCCCAGAAAAGTTCTTTTTAATTGACTTACCAAAAAGTTCTTCCCAATGCCAGCGCACAGACTGCTCAACTGCCATAGATTTGACAGTGCGAATACCAGTGAGAGATTGAATCAAATAACCAGTTTCTTCGTTATAAGCACTAAAAATCTCACGAGAAACACGCTGTAAGAAGGGTGTAGCAACGAGTGCCAGTAATACGAATGGTGGCACAATTACTAACACAAGCAGTGCCATTTTCCAACTGTACCAGAACATCAATCCTACGTAGATGAATACTGTCAGTAAATCGAGAACTATAGAGAGTGCTTCACCTGTGAGGAAACGTTGAATCTTGCGGTTTTCTTGTACGCGAGAAATGATGTCTCCCACGTAACGGGACTCAAAATAGCTTAAGGGTAAGCGGAAGGTATGGCTAATAAAACCTACAATCAAGGCTAGATCCACTCGGTTAGCTGTGTGGTCTAGAAGGTATTGCCGCAGTCCAGTCATGGCGACTCGGAATAGGCTAAAGATGAGTAATCCTATCCCTACAGCTGTTAATGTCAGATCGCTGCGTTGTACAACTACTCGGTCTAACAATAGCTGAGTAAATAGCGGTGTAATTAGTCCAAAAATCTGAAGCAGGATGGAAGCGATGAATACTTCCAACAACACCAGCCAGTGAGGTTTAGCTAATTCAAAGAACTGCCAAAAAGGAGTGCTGGCTTCCTTTGCATCTTTAAGTAGGGCGGTAGGTTGTATTAATAAACTGTAGCCAGTCCAACCCGCTTTGAAGTCTGCATGAGAGAGGGTACGTTGACCAATAGCAGGGTCTGCAACGATAACGCGATCGCCTGTCACTTCGTAGACGACTATGTAGTGTCTTCCTTCCCAATGCACAATAGCGGGTAGGCTTTGTAAGGCAAGTTTGTCGAGACTGGCTTTTACAGGTCGAGTTGCAAAGCCAATACTTTCAGCCGCAGCAGCTAAACCTCGCAGGGATGCCCCATTGCGGTCAACATTGGCAATATCTCGCAATGTATTGATACTAAAATGCTTGCCCCAATAACGCCCAACCATCACTAAGCAAGCTGCACCACAGTCAGAGGCGCTTTGCTGTTCAAAGTATGGATATCGCCGGGTGATGTGTTGCCAAAAATGACCGATTTTTACTGTTGGGTTTGGGAAGTAAGCCTTACTGATTTTTTTTCGGGAACTTGAGTATTGGGAATTAGAAATTGGTGTTCGGGTATCCACGGCAGCCGCGTCAATTGGAACCCGCCTTCTTTGTCTTTGCATCCCCGTGTCTTCTTTCCTCGTCTTTCCATCTTCAAGCGGGGTGTCAGAGTTAATCAGTTCAGCCAGTTGTGGCTCTTTTGCGATCGCACTTTCCCAATCAGAACGACTGAGGCTGTAGATTTGGCTTGGTTGAGTCACTTGCCAGCTACGTTCTTTGGGTAACTGCTCAACAGCGTAAATATTTCCAACGGTAAGCTTGCATCCTGATGTGTGCAATAGTTCTCCTCGCCGCAGTAACCAAAGTTGCTGGCCTTTGAGTAGAGAAGATGGGAGTTTACCAATTTGGAGATTACGCTGTTCGAGTAATGGTAATATTTGCATCAATCCTTCTACAGGAGCATTGGCAAGGCAAGGAGTCTGACGACATAACACCAGTAGATCCCAAAGTACTGCTGAGGAGTGAAGATGCTCTGCGATTGAGGGATATTTGCGGATCAGCGATCGCAAACAATCTCCCGGAATATAGCAAACTTTGAGGTTTACCGAAGCTCTAGCAGTATAAGGCTGAAAGCCTGATGGAAACAGGGTTAGCTCACCAAATGATGCTCCCACACCCAATGAAGCGATTAAGTTATCTGTGCTATTGAGCAGCCTGGCTTTACCCGCCAGGATGATATAAATACCAACCGTAGCGTCTGATGTTTGCCAAAATAGTTTACCTGCATTTGGTTCTAGGATTTCAATTTGTTGAAAGCAATTTGAAAGTTCTTGTTCTGAAAGAGGTTGACCCAAGGTTTGGGTGAGTTGTTGACCTAGCTGTTGCTTTTGAAACGTAGATTTATTCTGAATCATAGCTTTCCAGGTGCACAATTAATTACTGGTTTTCATCAAACTGAATTGCCACGAGAAACTAGGTTGGACGTTCGATGGCAAATCGCCAATCTTAATGCCGGAACCTTGTTGAGTTGAGGAATATTTCTCAGTAGTGTTGTCTTTTGGTCGAGTAGAAAGCCCCATTTCCTTGAGCAAACGGTTGATGTGACAACTGCTAACCTTAATCCCCAGTTCCTTTGCCAAATGCTTGCTTAACCATTGCCCTGTCCAGCTTTGAAATGAATAGCCATACTCACGTGGACTATGGCTAGCCAGTTCTTGCAAACGAACAAGATATTGCTCATTCACGGTCTTAGGGCGACCCATCGGGCGATCGCTCCAATGGTGAGCTTGACCTGTTTGGGCCATAGTAATCCAGTGCCGCGCCGTCTCCTGAGAGCATCCTAAAGCTTCACAAATTTGAGTCTGAGATTGGCCTGCATCTGCCAACAACATAATTTCAATGCGACGGCGGTATTCTGGACGTAAATCTGTTTCTAGACTTTTCAATAGAAGCTTGCGCTGAAACGCTGTTAAATATAGACCTTGCTTGTCCACGGCAATTCCTCCTGGTATAACTTGCAATGCCCAGATAGAAATTAATCTGGATAATCTTTGAGAACCTCTGTTACTTCTCTGAATCAAAACTCCGGGAATTCCACAACTCGTTACAAAGCTTTACAATAATCTGGGAAACAGTCACAAGTGTTGCTTTTCAGGCTTTGGTGGTGTTACAGGGTAAAAACAGCACTATATACAACAAAAAACATAGCCTCAGTTTCAAATTGCCTAATTCGGAGTAATGACGCGTTACTGCACTGTAATTTTTCAGATAAAAGTACTTCTATTTTTGAATATTAAATATTTGAATAATTAAAACAGAACTCATTGAATTCTGCATAAACAAGAAGTTTTTCAGTCTTGAAATTATAGATTTAATCTCCGAAAATTGAAATGTGATTAAGCGATATAGAGCTAATCCAATTCAAAAAAACTTTATCTCAGACGAGAAATTCAATGGCTACTATCAATATTTCTGACTTGCGTCCTACTGGTTCTGAATTATTTTCTGACTCTGAAGGCTATATGGATGATTTAGTTGATAGTGAGATTGGCGCTATACAGGGTGGCTCTCTGATATTGGTTCGTGTAACTATTGGGATAACCATCGTTAGTGCAACGTTATTTCTTGGTCAAGGAGAAGCTAACTAAGCTGTAAAAAAGCAGTTTACAGCTAATTCCATTTCAAGCAATTTCATCCAAGAGGAAAAACAATGGCTACTATCAATATTTACGATTTGCGTCCCACTGGTTCTGATCTATTTTCTGATTCTGAAAGCTACATTAGTGAACTGGGTGATAGTGAACTTGATATTGTTAATGGTGGAATTCTAACTTCACCTGTTTGCGCTGCTATCGTTTCTAGGATCGTTAGTCCCCGCCTAACACGTCAGGTAGCACGTTATCTAACCAAGGGTAAATAGTCCCCACTTAACACGTCATCTAACTAAGTGATAAAACCATAGGCAGATCCAAAAGACTGCCTAGGTAGAACCAAGGCTAAACGCTATTTTTCCGATGAGGAAGAAAATTATGCCTAATATTGCAATTTCTGAATTGCATCCTGCTGGTTATGAATTGTTATCTGATTCTGAGTTCATCCACTACTTATCTGAAGAAGAACTCAACATTCAGGGTGGATTGATTTATCCGTTTAGTCCTTTGTGTGTTCCTGTTTCCAAACCATATGCCGAATTCGTACAAAACGTACAGCACTTAATACAGAAGTTACGCACAAACAGGAAAAGCTAACTACTTGTAACAAAGCAGTTTACAGCTAATTCCATTTCAATGAATTTCATTCAAGAGGAAAAACAATGGCTACTATCAATATTTACGATTTGCGTCCGACTGGTTCTGAACTATTTTCTGATTCTGAAGGCTATATGGATGATCTGGGTGACAGTGAATTTGAAAGTATCTACGGTGGTTTAACACCAGCGCTTGTGTGGTCTGCTGCTACTGCTGCTGCTCGAATTTCCTCAGCTAAATGTGCGGTTTCTGTAGGTGCAGGGATCGCTGCCGTAGGTGGTGCTGTTTCTGGCTGGATCACTGCCGGCAAATGATTAACTAAAGTCAACTAGCAACTGAGTTAATGAAGCAACGTATTGCTTGGAGAAATCTATCATGACAAACATTCTAATTAACGATCTGAATCTATCAGGATTTGCTCTGATTTCAGATGAAGAAAGCTATCTTAATGAAATCAACGATGATGAGTTGAATTTTACTTATGGTGGATTCACTCCTGTGGCGGCTGTAGTGAGTATCAGTCTGGCATTTTCTGCGGGCTATGAGGCATCTAAAGCTGCCAGGGAAATTCATGATAAGAATAAGGGGATAATAGCCTGGTTATAGACTGGGAAAAATAAAATGAAAGGGTGGGCACTGCCCACTTTTCATCATCTTTATTTTAAAAATATATTTTAAAATACTAATCGCTTTTTCAATGATATTTATTTGAGAATTACTTTTTAACCTTGATATTGAAGGAGACACATGACACTTGTATTAAGCTCTGAAAACGTTTTTAACTATTTAGCGACACAGAATATCTTTACTCAAGAAGAGGAAGATTTAAGCCAAGTCGAACTTAAATTTGCCAAAAACTTTAATTTATTACTGAGCTTGCAAGATGGCCGCCAACTCCTCGTTAAACAGGAGCGTCACAATCGCGAAGGGAAAACTGCTGGCGAATTTTTGAGTGAATGGCGAATTCATGAGTTTTTACAACAAACTCTTGAACTCAGCCATATTCGCCCATTGCTTTCAGAGGTTGTGCATTTTGATGCAGAGCATTCAGTCATTATTTTTAACTACTTGAATGATTATTGTGATTTAGCTGAATTTTACACAAAGGAGAATGTATTTCCGACTGCGATCGCAACTTCAATCGGCGCAACTTTAGCTACAATCCATCGTGCTACATTCAACTGTCAAAAGTATCAAGAATTTTTCTCGCAAACATCTGAGGATATATCTACTGAACAAGCTCTTAACTTTAATCTTGGGCTAGAACGGATTAGTCCTGAAGTTTTCGGTCGGGTTCCCGCAGACGCACTGAAATTCTTTGCACTCTATCAGCGATACGACAGCCTTGGGAAGGCGATCGCACAACTTGCCACTGAATTAGTGCCTTGCTGCCTAACGCATAATGACCTCAAGCTGAACAATATCCTCTTACATAGCAATTGGGAAGAAGTTCTGGAGCAATCAACTAACAGTGTCATTCGACTCATTGACTGGGAGCGAGGCGCTTGGGGAGATCCTGCATTTGACCTAGGAATGCTCATCGCTAGTTATTTACAACTCTGGCTCAATAGCTTAGTTGTGAGTAAATCTATTGATGTCGAAGAATCTCTGCGATTAGCTATGACACCGCTCGAACAGCTTCAACCTTCAATTGCAGCCTTGACTAAAACTTATTTGGCTAATTTTCCAGAAATTCTAGAGCATCGCCCTGATTTTTTGAAACGAGTCGTGCAATTTTCTGGTCTTGCATTGATTCAACAAATTCAGGCAATGCTTCAATACCAAAAATCCTTTGGCAATGCAGGTATCTGTATGCTTCAGGTTGCTAAAACTTTATTATGTCGCCCTGAACAATCAATCCCAACTGTTTTTAGAGTGGCAGAATCTGAACTCACTCACCGAAGCCATTCTCTTGCTTAAGTATTTTTATTGACACTAAAATATAATGCAATTACTGAATTCTCTTCCAACCCAACTGCTAACTTCTGTACCAAATCGAGTGCTGGATTCTCTTCAAGATATTGCTAATCATGTTCAAATCCAGTCGAATTTTTGTATTAGCCATCCAGCTTACAAACCTTTTGAAATTCCTGCCGAGGTAGTAACTCGTTTTCAACGAATACCTTCGGATCTCCAGAATAAGTATCTGAGTCTACAACTGCAAAGTTTTCTCTACGGCATCTATTACAACGGCTCTATGCAAGCTGCCCTGGCAGCAGATGCAAGTTCAGATAACCTAGCACTGCATCAGAATCTAGAGAACAATACTTTTCTAGGAGTAGATGTAGAGTTTTACGATCGCCTGCATAAAAGCAATACCGGAGAAGGCTACTTTGACCCAGGTTGGCAGGTGTTGCGGCAAGAATCTGATAATAGCCTCGCCGTGAAAAAGGGTGGTTTGACTTTACATATTGAACGCGATCGCCATTTACAACCTACCGAACAATCAGCATCTGTAGGCAATTTAGTGGCTATCCGTATGCCTCGTAATCTAGTTCAAAACGGGTTTTACATGGCTGTTAGCGATGCCGGCCCAGACACTCATCCTCAGACAGTTAGAGTTTACTTTAACTTGACACCTGAAGGTGCGATCGCACTCATGGAAAGCCTGACACGGCAATTAAACCAAATCAGAATTCCTTTCGCCTTTAAAGTCCTATACAACCCTTCTGATTACGGACGCTATGACAGTGGGGTTCTGTACTTTGAGAAAAGCAATTATCAAGCAATCCGACAAGTGCTAAAAAGCGTTTATGCAGAAAAGCAATTGCATTTTCGCACAGAAGTACCCCTATTTACAAAGTTACTTGCGCCTGGACTTGCTTTAGCAGAAGAACCAGATTGCAAATTTGCTGCTGTAGAAAGTTTTGGCATGAATCGTTGTCAAATTGTTGCCAATGGCTTGCTGTCAGCTAGACAGAAAGGCGATGAATCTCCAGAAACTCGGATGGCATTTATCCGCCAACACTTCTCTGTTTTAGAGATTGACTGGCAGCGTGCCTACCTCAATGCCAACTCTGAAGACATCTACACCCCGTTAAATCTATGAAACTAACCGATCTCGCGCCGCCAGCAGTCTCAGCAAGCGAAGTTGCCCGTGCAGCAGAGAAATTCCCTGAGTCGGATTTACCGTTTTACCGTAAACTGGGGCGGACTGATTTAACGGTCAGCTGTCTCGGTCTAGGTGGCGGCGGTAGCATCTCCAGCGAAGATACACTTTACGCTTTTGACAGAGGAATTAACTACTTTTTCTACTCTAGCGACTTACACCACTATATCTACAGTCCGATGTCTGGAGCATTGCGCCAGCTTTGTGGACGTGGTTCCTCGGTGCGAGAGAAAGTAGTGCTGGCAACTGTGACTTATATCAAAAGTCCAGAAATGGCACTTGCCGCTTTATTAGATCAGTTCGTGGAACTGGGAATTGACTACATTGATGTGTTGTTTTGGGGCTGGATTGGGTCGAATGATGGGTCAGCTTTACAAGATTGCTTGCAGCTTACTCCCGATTTAAGAGGGCCTAATAGCGTTTATCAGCGTGCTATTGAAAGAATGCTTGGCACTTCAGAAAGACTCAAGAACATGGGAGCCGTCCGCTATATCGGTGCATCGTTCCACGATATCAATTTAGCGCAACAGTGGTTGGATAGCGACCTGTTAGATGTGGTAATGGTTAGGCACAATGTCGCTCATCGGTCTGCTCAGAGTCAGATATTTAATCAATTGAATGTCCAAGACCCTTCTCGACCAGGTATTGTCACCTTCAAGTCTACAGGTTCTCATTCAGGCGCACTCTGGGATGTTCCAGTTGGTTTACCAGAAAAATGCTGGCGGCCTACTGTTCCTGACTTATACCGATACTCGTTAACACAGAAGTGTGTCGATGTTTGCTTAACAGGTTTGACTCGGCGCGAAGAAATTGATGCAGCGATCGCAGGCATTGAACGAGGTAAACTAACGGCATCTGAAGTTGAATATCTAAATCTTTACGGTGATTTACATCGTAATAAACTGGCAGTTCCCGAAATTACCTCTGAAAAACTGATTTATCGCAACTAATCAGCAACAATCTCACCCAAATCAATTTTCATAGGAGAACAAAACCATGACAGAAACTTTGGAAAATACACAATTAGAGTCCGTTCAGGAATTTGTGCTGCCAGAAATTACCCAAGCAACCGATGTAGATGTGATTGCTTACCTGCGCTCTTCTCACAAAATAGCTGAATATGCAGTTTTAGCTGAACAGGATGCATTTATTTTAAATGTTTGCCAACGGTTTGGTTTGACCGTTACTGATGATGAATTGCAGACAGCCGGAGATGCATTTCGACTCGAACACAAATTAATAGGAGTTTCTGAAACCTTAACTTGGCTACAACAACAGCGAATTAGTGTAGAAGATTGGTCTAGGGGTATCAGATTAGAATTACTTAAAAATAAGTTAAAAGAATATCTGTTTGGAGATGCTGTTGATGCTAATTATTTGAGTAATCGTCAACATTATCAACGTGTTGCCCTATCTCAGATTCTAGTCAGCGACCTAACAGACGCGAGTAAAGTAACTTACGCAATTCAAGAATCAAATGTTTCCTTTTGTGCTTTAGCACTAGAATACTCCAAGGGTAAACAGTCTAAACAAAATGGTGGCTTTGTTGGTGTTCACTTTCTATCAGAATTAATGCCAGAGATTGTACAAGCTATTTCTCAAGCAAAAGAAGGCGAGGTGATTGGGCCAATACAAACAAAACTGGGTTATCACATTCTCAGAATTGAGAAGCGGTTCCCTAGTGACTTCAGTGAAAGCCGAGAGCAAGTCTTAAAATCCCTCTTTCAAAATTGGCTAGCAAATACTACCTCTATGCGTACTGAACAGCATCAATAGTTTTTAAGGCTATTTATGTAAAATCAATAACTTGATAGACCGATTGTACTTAGAGAATTCCAGAAGCGGCGATCGCTTTAACTATATTAATGGACATAAGTTCTGGAAACACTACTCAGAAAACTGCATAAAAACACTCAACTGGATCTATTAAGTCACTGAAGGGTTTTAAACCCATAATCTGGAATGCTGCTGTTTGCGTTTGTAGCTAAGTATCTACAGAGGTACAGGCTCCCTAGTAGTTCAGCTGAAAGTATATATTAAAAGGAAAAAGGCTTGATATGCAAAAGCAAATTTTGGGTTTAGCGATCGCATTACCAACGATATTATTCACTGCATTACCTACTTTGGCAAATCCTGTACAACTTATTACACCCAAAGTTGGTAATTTACAACCAGTTCTGGTACAAGGGGAGTTTCAAACTCCTGTAATTGAGAATCAACTCAGGAACCCAGGAGATGACCAATCACCAGGGCCAACCGGTGGGAACTCGCCGATAAAAGGCCCAGGGCCCAGACCTCCCCGCAGAGATACATTGTTGCAAAACCTGGGTACAGGTTTACAAAATACGATCAATTCTAGCTCCGTCAATCTGAACATAGAGAAACCCGTTCTTGGTCGCTAATATTCGGGTTAGTTTTGAGATAATCCTTTAGCAAATGACAACTGCGAATCAGTAGATTGTCTAAATCTTGGGTTTGCAATTCTGTGCTCAGAAGACGCCAAAGTTTAGCTGTACCATCAAAACTGGCAGAAGCCAAAAATTTCCCATCAGGGCTAAAACTGACGCTCAATACTGCATCAGTATGACCTGGAAGAGTTTTGAGTTCTCTGCCATCACGGTTCCAAAGTTTGATGCTTCCATCACCGCTAGCTGAGGCGATCATTTTGCCATCAGGACTAAAGCTAACGCTGTAGACGCCATCAGTATGTCCTGTAAGAGTTTGTAGTAAAGTTCCATTGCTGACTTGCCAGAGTTTGATAGTTTTATCAGCACTAGCCGAGGCGAGTACTTGACCATCAGGACTAAAACTGATGGCGTTGACAGCATTAGTATGTCCTGGCAAATTATACAGTAACTTGCCATCCTTAACTCTCCAAAGCAAAACTTTGTTATCCCTACCAGCTGAGGCTAATACTTGACCATCAGGGCTGAAACGAACGCTCAAAACTTCAGCCGTGTGTCCTTGGAGAGTTTTAATTAAAGCTTTTCTTTGAATATTCCAAAGTTTAATGGTCATATCAGCACTGGCGCTTGCCAGAATTTGACTATTAGGGCTAAAGCTGAGACTATTGACATTGCTGCGATGACCCTGGAGGGTTTTAATCATATAGCCGTCACGAGTCCGCCAAAGTTTAATGTAATGGTCAAGACTCGCTGAGGCTAATGTCTCGCCGTCAGGACTGAAGGCTAAACCGTAGACTTCATCGCTGTGTCCATAAACTGAAGTACTATGACCTTCCAGAGTTTGGCGCAAAGTTCCGTCACGAGTTCGCCAAAGTTTGATCGTAGTATCAAGACCTGCGGTGGCTAGAGTTTGCCCATCGGGGCTAAAACTCACACTATAGAGTTGACCTTGATATCCTGTGAGAGTTTTGAATAAAGGATTATCTCGCTGCCAAAGTCTAACAGTTTTATCAGCGCCAGCCGAAACTAAAGTTTGGTCATCTGGGCTAAAACTGACGCTATAGACTGCAATGCTATGTCCTAGTAAAGTTTGGCGTAAAAAGCCGTCCTTAGAACTCCAAAGTTTGATTGTGCTATCAGCGCTGGTGGAAGCTAAGGTTTGACCATCATGGCTGAAGTTGACGCTGAGAACTCCTGCATTGTGCGCTGCAATAATTTTTAGCAGGGTACCATCTCTGCGCCAGAGTCTCACGGTTTTATCTTCACTGGCTGAAGCTATTTGACCATCGGGGCTAAAAGCGACACTGGAAACTCCGGCGCTATGCCCAAGTAGAGTTTTTTGCAACAATCCATCGCTAACCCTCCAAAGTTTAACAGTCTTATCTGCACTAGCGATCGCCAAAGTTTCACCATCAGGGCTAAAACTGACACTATTAACAAAATCTTTATAACCACTAAAAGTTCTCAGCAAATGACCATCGCTAACTTGCCAAATTTTAGCAGTGCGATCGGCGCTACCAGTGGCGATCGTCTTACCGTTGGCAGACCAAGATAAACTCAGAACTTCCGCAGTATGACCTTTTAGTGTTCTAATTAAACCACCGTCGCTAGTTCTCCACAGCTTGACGGTGCGATCGAAACTAGCAGTTGCGATCGTTTGACCATCTGGGCTGAAACTGACACTCCGCACAATATCAGTATGCCCTGTTAATGTTCGTAACTTTGTGCCATCCCGTCCCCAAATTATGGCCGTTTTGTCGTTGCTAGCCGATACAATTGTTTTGCCGTCAGGACTGAAACTCACGCTCGATACTTCAGCACTATGCCCTTCCAAACGGTTGCGTTCTTGGGTTCCAGAAATTACTTGTTGTAAAACATTGAGAGTCTGAGTTTGCAACTCGGCTGGTGCGCCAAAAGTGTTTTTTAGCTGTTTACCTGCTTTGACGCTGGCAATTAACGCTTCTAGCTGCTGATGTGATAAAAGATTAGCTTGAGATGAGGCATTTAATGCTTCAATTTCTCGCAATTGAGCTGCTTGGGATTTCCAATAGGCTAAAGAGCCAAAACAGACTGCCGCTAATCCCAAAACACTGAGTGCAACTACAGCCCTTTGGGCTTGCTTGAGTCTTCTTTTCTCTTGTTGTTGCTGTTGTTTTCTTTGTACTAAACAAGCTTCAATAAACCGTTGTACATCAGCAGAAAGTTCGTCGGTATATTTAATATAGATATCTTCTGCCTCTGCTAGTCGCACTCCTTGCAACAAAAAATCAGCTTGCTGACTACGTTGCAGCCACAATTGGGAAGCCTGTTCAATTTGCCTTTGTTTTCGCAAGCGATCGCGATTTTCTTCTAACCACCAGCGTAAAGTTGACCAATGACGGATGAGGATTTCATGGGCGACTTCTACTGTGATGGGAGAAGGGGAGAAGGGGAGCAGGGGAGCAGGGGAGGCAGAGGGGCAGGGGAGCAGAGGGGCAGGGGAGGCAGGGGGAGAAATGTTTTCTGGTTCTCCTTGTCTACTTTGTCCTTTTGTTACTTCTTCTTCTAAATTCATCACCACTAACTTGGCAGCAGTTAGGGCGTTGAGGGTTTTTTCTACCAATGCGGCGGGATATTTTTTGACTATTAACTCTGATTTATGTACCCGTCTGCGGGTATCTTCTGTACCCTCACCTAGTTGCGTCAAGGATAAAAAAATCCATTTAGCACACTCTCGCATTTGGGCATCTAAACTTTCGTAAACAGCCTGAGACGATCGCTCTAATGCTCCTTGAATTCCGCCTAGTTGCTCTTGATAGGTTTGTAAAGTCAACTCACCAGCAACTCGATATTGCCATAATTGCTCTAAAACAAATTCTAATAACGGTAAATCTCCTGGCGAGTGATTTAGCTCCCGCAACAATACTTCCACCAGTTCTGGTTCTACTTTTAACCCGACTTGTTGAGCCGGGTTAAGAATCACCCGCCGATAATCATCCAAACTTAGCTTCGGTGGAACTAACACACTCAAATCCTGCAAAGCTTTAGCCAGTGCTGGTACTTCTAAACAGGAGGCAATAAAGTCTGCCCGTAAAGTAATAATTAATTTGAAGCGATCGCCAGCATATTGCACCGCTCCCAGCAATAATTCTAAAAATAGCTCTCTGTCTGCGGTTGCAGCTAGAGTAAAGAGTTCCTCAAACTGATCTACCACTAGCACCACAACTCGATGCGGTTGGTTGCGTATCCAGTAAACAAATCCCTCTACCCCTTGGTGAAATATTCCCTCTAACAAGAGATAGGGGGATTGGGGACTGGTGATTGGGGACTGGTGATTGGCAAAAGGGTAAGAATAATTCTTTTGCTCCCCCTGCTCCTCTGCCCCTCTGCCCCTCTGCCCCTCTGCCCCTCTGCTCCCCTGCCCCTCCGCTCCCCCAAGCCGCCGCGCTAAAGCTTCCAGAGGATTTCCCCCTGGACGAATACTTCTAATCCACCATTGTTCGCTGCTGGGTATTTGTTTGCCCAATCGCAGTTGGGGAATTACACCAGCTTGCACAATTGAAGATTTGCCGCTTCCAGAAGCACCGATGACGGCTAGAAAAGAGCGATCGCGTAGTTGGTGAATTAACTGCTGAGTTAAAGCTTCTCTGCCGTAAAAATATTGACTATCTTCTTCCAAAAAAGCATTTAGTCCCATATATGGGCATACCCCCAAATCCAATCCTGTGGCTGGTTCTGATGTGTTCGTGTAAGTTTTTGCTTGGAGAATTTCTATAATGCCTTGCGTGCCTGATAGCCAGATGTAAAGAGGAACACCGCTACCTGCCAAGGATAATTGTAGTTGAGCGATCGCCCCGGCGGCTGAGAGTCCATCTGTATGTGTTGCCGCCATCAAAGTATCAAGAAATTTTTGGGCAAAGCGTTCTGGTTCCTCAGCAGGTGAGGCGTAGGCGATTAAACATTGTCCTTGGTGGGAGTCAATGTGCAAATCTTCTACCCAATTTTGCAAGGATGTATTAGCTACAGGACAATCGAGGATAATAATTTGTTGAGCGGTACAGAGGCGTAGCTGTTGTTTCAACCAGGAACGCTTGATGCGGATATTTTCTCCCAGCAATAACCATTCGCCTGCGTCGGTTTCTTCAATTCGTCCCCGCAGATAAAGGAGAATCACTTCTGATGCTGGTTTTTGTAAATGACGAGCGATCGCTTCTTTGATGCGATCGGCAGATACTTTTGTTGCTGGCAAATACTCTAGTGCAAAATCTCCAGTACTTCCGAGAAATTTGCTAATATCTAGTGTTATTTTGCTGACTGATAATCCCTCTACTACTATTCCTATCCGGCGATGCACTCCAAGAGTTGCCTGGGTTAATCTTTTCCCTACAATTAGTTCCCCAACTCCCTCAACAATTCGTTTAGGAGTTTGCAACGGATATTCTCGAAAAAGTTGAGTTTCTCCTTTAGTTTTTTTCTGCTGATTAATCAGCCGCAATTGTTGATTACTTTTATCTATATATTGGAGAGTTTGATGATATACATATCGATACAAATTATCTACATAAATTAAGCCTTGGCTATCTGCTGCCTCACCTTGCAATCCTTTCATTAAATAATAAGTAAACACCCCATGTCCCAATTCGGGAAACTCCCAAGATTGCTGGTTAGCATCACAGGAAAGCAAGGCATAAAAACCTTTACTTTTAGCAGCACGCTGCTGTAATACTTCAACCATTTTTGGTGTAGCATTCAGCAATGATTCTATTGTTGTACCTCTGAGTGTCATACCGCCACTATGACAAGCATCTAGCCAAACAAGCTGATTTTGCGCTCCGCTATTACCCAACAACAGCAAAAGTTCTTGCAAAGCTAAAGCTGTGTTTTGAAGATGAGATTTTTCAGTATCTGCCAAACACAAAAATGCTTGCTGCGTGTTTGGTTCTACAATTCCATGTCCAGAAAAATAAAATAGAATAGTATCAATAGGTTGAGCCGCAGTGGTAATTTGCCGCAGACTAGCACGGATGTTTTCTAAAGATGGTGGTTGCGGTGCAAAATCATGGTGTATTGTTACCTCTGTTTGAGTAAATTGTGCAGATGCATCTACCAATGCTTCTGCTAAACCCTGACAATCTACTGTTGAATAACTCAGGCTGGGTAATCCGTCATCTTGATATTGATTGACTCCCACCAAGATTAGCCATAGCTTAGGAGTTGCAGTTTGTTTGACTGAAGTTGAGCGACTAGCGATCCCAATTGGTGGCATTATAGTAGTCCTAAATGCGTTGTAAACAAGGCTGACTTTTCACATTATGTGGAAAAGCCAACGATTAACCTAACCCCCTAACCCCCTTCCCGACGCGGGAAGGGGGAAAATTCAAAGTCTCTCTCCTAAAAGGAGAGAGATTTAGAGAGAGGTTTTCCAGATACCGTGAAAAGTCAGGTAAACAAGGTAGATACTGTTGTAACTTAGGAAAATAAAATTGTTGATAATTATTCAAGAAGCTAAATAACCGCTTAACAACAGCAAAATATTTGCAAAGATGCCAAAATTTGATCAAAAAGTCTTTCATTCCTAACGATTTGTGACTTATACTTTAGGATAAAACTACAACTCAGATAAGATTGCTATACAAAATTAATAATAACTGAATTGCAATCCTAAACCGATAAATTTTCTATACAAACACTTGTCGGATGTTGGGGTGTCGTATTACCAGTAAAGTAACCATTGACCATCGCAAAACAATCCATGACCTTGCAGAGTTATTCTTTCATCGTCAGGATAAATACAAGTAGTTGGTGCAATCTGATGAAGTGTGTGTCCACTGTGCAAGACAATTTCACCAACTTTGTAATCATGAAAAGTTTTGGTTCTAAATCGTTTAAGAATCTCTACATCACCTGCGATCGCTTGACTATAATCATTTATATAGTTAAAATCCCAAACATTCAACCCACCCCCACTTTTAGGCAGTTTAATTGGTAAAGTAAAGGATATTGTGTTTACAGTATCGAGTTTATCTTCATCCCATTTCAGGTTTCGGTATTGCAAATCGAAGTGTGTGGTAGCATTTGGTTTCGTGATCAGATTAGAATCTTGCCAAATATGAAAACCGGGCAACGCTGCATCTGGTTTATACATTACAGGGTTTTTAAGCGTCTGCTCTAAATATTCTTTGATTAACTTATAAAGCCAACCTAAGTGTAGTTCTAGAATTAGATTATATTCATGAGCTATAGTATAATAATCCTTAGAAAAATTAGGTTGATTTAAAAAATCTAAGTAACTAGCTGTGCCTAAAGTATAGAAAAACTTTGGGGAGTTTCCTCGTTTTATCCATAATTCTCTTAAACTATGAATTACAGAACAAATATCATTACACTGTTCAAATGTCACAATTTGTTCTGAGAAAATTTCATCACTCGAATCTGTACACCAACTAATACTATTTCCTGTAATATCTTCTGTAATCAAAGCTAATAGCGAGTCTGTGATTTTCCCATCTGCCCGAATATCATATCCATCGTATCCCGGCATTGGATTAACTTCTAAACACCAGTACTCTAGAGAGTCAGTAACTTTAAAATCCCAACCTGCAAACTTTAACCCCAACGCAGCTGTTGCATTAATAATTTTTTGGTGTAAAGCTTCTGGTAACTCCCACTCAATATACTCAGCTTCTTCATGAAAATTGCGATAGTCTACCTGTGGACATTTTATCAATTCTGCGTGAACTCTATTACCCACTACATGCGCCCGCACATCAGCGCCCTTTATATATCTTTGCAAATGAACTGGGCCAGCGTCTGGGTGGAAATCGAGAAACTCCTCTGATTTTACCAGTCTACTATCGGCACGAACACCCGATGTTGTCTTAACAATTGTTAATCCAGCGTTAGCAAACTCAGCTAGAACTTCTGGATTGGAACTAGTAAAGCTATCAGCAACTTGAAAACCTAAAGATTTTAGATGAAATTCATGAAGCGGTTTTGAGAAATTATTTGCACCAGCACCAGGACGATTAATTACGTTACCGGGAATATGTTCTAGCCAACAGCAAAGTGCAGCAAGAAGACTTTTCCATCGCATCGCATCTTGTACATCTGATTGTACGGTTGAAAGGTCAATCAAGCGACAATAATAAGAACCATGAGGATTTAATAGATACTTTTGGCTAGAACAACTTATCCAGCTTTGATTATCATCGGGTAATGCTAGTCTCCAATCTCCATTTTGAATCACTTCGCGTAAATTAATTACTTGGACTTCGGCACCACGAGATTCAGCATAGTTAACAAAATGACAAAAAGTACGATCTGAATCAAGACCAATTGCATAAATCATGAGAAAATAGTCTCCAAAAGTGCGGGAGCAAAATCTGACCAAACAAACTGTATTTCTTCCAGCGATGGATAAGGGTTAATACGAGCAATATTGGCACTCTCTAGGTTGCTATCAATACTCCAAGTTACAGTGCCAAATACCAAATCTAAATTTCTCAGCAGCGAAATACTTTTTTCTTCTAGCTGCAAATGTTCTAGAGATGTATTGGTGCAACGCCATGCTTTATCTTCTAAAACAACAACAATTTCATATTCCAGGTTAGCCGAAACCCAACTTGCGCGAAATGGCCCCACCCCTTCAGGGATTTCTGGATATGCAGCAGTATTATAAGTAGTTAAATCTTGGAGATACCATTGTTTATCGAGTAATGCTTGCGGTGATGGTGGAACTTGCGAAGAGAATACTTCTAAATTGCTAGTATAACCAGCCTTTAATTTAGTCAAGTTAGAAGAATATGATAAATTACCCCAAAGACTGTTTGCAGTTGGACGATTAATTACTGGTGATTTAGATAATGTCATCGCTGCCCATAAAGTAGCAAGACACTCATCATAAATAAAAGAATCATCAAAACTAGTGCGAATGGGCATCTGTGGCGGAATTCGTAAAATAACGGGGATTTCTGGTGTAATATCTGGTTTTTCAGAAGTAACACTGATAGAAAACATTCTTGCAGCATTGCAAACATCTAAAACTGCACTCGTATAACCTTTTTCTCTAACCAATTCGTTAACTGCTTGGCAAAAAATGTCATCACTTGAACCAATAATTAATAAATCCATAATATTTAGTCCATCATTTTTCTCATCGGAGGCTTAGATTCCCGACTTTTTGAAGAAGTCGAGAATCTGTTTTTTCACAATCTCTATTCTTTAGAAGATTGGCTTGTTAACTTTAATTAAAGTTTGAGGACGCACATTTTGTAGTACAGGAATTTTCAGTTGCTCTGCTGGTAAAATAACTGGATTAACTCTATCTATAAGACCACCACCACAGTTACCACTTTCGCAAGTCTCTTTACTATCCTTACCTTTATCACTAGCATCTTTGCCTTTATCGCTGGATTCTTTTGTTTTACCACCGTCAGTGTCTAATACACTATTCAACGGTCGTTGGTTCAAATTATGAAGAGTATCGCGACGGACAGCATTGCTAATAAAAGGTTTATTGGATATGCTAGTATGAGAATTTACTAAATCTGGGATAGATTCAGCTTTAGCTACAGTACTAATAATTGAACTAGCAATTGCTAAACCCATTACTAATGCTAAACGTGTAGAAGTTGAACTTGTAATTTTCATTCTGATTCTCCTTGAAGTTTATTTCTTGTTTTTATTACTGTGACTGAATTTGTCAAGTTTGAAAGGCTACTTACGTTTCAGCTTTTTCACCTTTCACTTAACCAATAGGTTTACTTTGATTTTTTTATGCAGTCTTTGGAAATTTTTTGAGAATTTTATCAAAGTTCTTTTCCTGGAACAATTCAATTTGACTGTAAACATAAAAACCCCACATAAGTGAGGTTTAATACTTGAATTTTCTAACGGTAATTAAACATTTATGAGGCAGAAAAACCTCAAACCTATGCACAAGAAGAGAAATATACCGAATACTCAAAATTTCTGTGAAGTCGAAATATAATCCTCACCCCTTGTAGTAAAGTTTGTGTAGGTATTGTCTAACGCTTTCAGTCTTCCTATAGGTTGGGTGACAATTTTTTATGCATCCTCGGCAAAGCATCATTGAAATATTTTCAACTTTTGTGCAATTTGACGCCGATCGCTTCAGTGGTTGGGCGACGGAATCAAAGCTACGTCGCAGTATGCAAAGTTGTCTCAACCGCACGCCTCAAGAAACTTCAGAACATTTTTGGGCTTTGTATTGGTATAAATTTTGGCTGATATCTGAAACGAAGCTACTGGCTAAAGAGCATCTGGTAGCTTACTTGCAAGAATCCTGTTATTGGGCATCCCAAAAAACAGTTAACAGTTTTGCGAGTACTCAGTATAAGTTATCAGACTGTTTTCAAATTGCGATCGCTCAAGTTGATAAAGTCCTCAAAGGATTTAATCCAGATCGAGGCTTTATTTTAAAAAACTACGCTACTGCCCTCTTTAGCAGTGCTATTCGGGAAAATTTACGCCAAAATCGTGAAATTGATATTTGTACAGATTGGGGATTATTACGAAAAATTACTAAAAAGTTTTTGGTGGAGTCTTTACAAAATGCAGGTTTGTTGCTAAAAGATATTAACGATTACGTTCTCGCTTGGAACTGTTTCAAAACTCTATATATCCCAACACAAAAAGGTACTTCTCGCCAAATTCCTCAACCAGATAACGAGATTTGGGAGGCGATCGCTAAAGCTTATAATTCACAAAGTGGTCAGCAAGTCAATTCCCAAACCCTAGAAAAGTGGCTTTTAACTGCTGCTAAAGCCGCACGCCGCTATCGTTATTTTCCTGTTGACTCTCTCAATATCCCTAAAGGGGGCGATGATTCGTGGGAGTGGCTTGATAATATTCCCGGAACACAACAAGAATCTCTAATTAATGAAATTCTTGCTCAAGAAGAAGAACAAACAAGAAACTTTCAACAAACTGAGATTAACAAAGTTTTAGTGGCTGCGATCGCTCAACTTGAACCGCAAGTACAAGAAATGTTGCAACTTTATTATGCTAAAGAACTAACTCAAGACCAAATTGCCAAACAATTACAAATACAGCAATATACTGTCTCACGGCGACTAAAAAAAGCCCAAGAAACTTTGTTACGCTTTTTAGCTAATTGGAGTAAAGATAGTTTGCATATTTCCATTACTTCAGACCTACTCAAGAATATAAACATACTAATGGAGGAATGGTTGAAAAATTACTATGGTGTATGACAAGGGAGTGGGGGAGAAATAAATTAAAAATTAAAAATTAAAAATTAAAAAACTTCTGCCTCCTGCCCAATGCCTTCTGCCCAACCCCAATCCCCAATCTTTATGACTACTGTATTTACTCTCACTAACCCAACAGATATGGTTTTGGAAATCCCTGTAATTACCCAAAACCAAGCGGATTTAAATAATCAAGCTTTTTCTAATGCTAATTCTCGCTATCAAGCTTATATTAATCAACTTTGCCTGGGTGCTATCTTGCTATGGTTGCAAGAAGACTGGACACCACAGACAAAAGTTTGGCCAACTACCACTGCTTTACCCAGTTTCTGGGAACTGGTTAATGGAATTGCACTCACGTTTGATACAACAAGATTAGTCTTAGTTCCTAGTGAAGCAATTGATTTAAGTGAATTGCGAGTCCCCCAAGAATGGGTGGATATTCCTAGTTGGGTAGGTGATTATTATTTAGCTGTGCAAGTTGAACCAGATGAAGGGTATGTCAGGATTTGGGGTTATTGTAGCCATGAAAAACTGAAAACTCAAGGCAGTTATGATGCCAGCGATCGCACTTATTCCCTGGATGCTACTGATATAATCAACGACATCAGCGTTTTAGCGATGGCGCGTCAATTGTGTCCAGAAGAACCCACTCGTAGCGTAATTGCAGAGATTCCCAGCTTATCGCCACAACAAGCAGAAAATTTAATTGCCCGTCTGGCAAACCCGGAAATACTTACACCCCGCCAAGAAATCCCTTTTCAACTGTGGGGCGGATTAATTCAACATGGCGGTTGGCGACAAAACTTATATCAACGACGCTTAGGATTACCAGAACAGTGGTCAGTTCTCCAATGGTTGCAAAGCGGTGTTTCTCAAGTTGCTGAGGCTGTTGGTTGGGGAAGCTTTGATTTACAACTCAGTGTTGCTGGGGCGCGGGGTGTGGAAGACACACAACCAAATACTATTCTCTCTCGTCAGTTGGCGATCGCAGGTCAAATTTACGAATTTTTGATCATACCACAAGATGAGCCAGATGCAACTATTTGGCGTTTTGAATTACGTAACGCTGCGATCGGTGCAGCTATTCCCGGTGGTTTTAAACTCCGCTTACTTACCGAAGATTTACAGCCTTTCCCCAATAACGAAGATGTAGCCACAACGGCTGTAGAACAACTCTACGTAGAGGTTGCCTTAGAAGCAGGAGAAAGCATAGTCTGGGAAATAGAACCTTTTCCCGACAACTATAATTGGGAAATACTCAAGTTTTAAAAAAGAATTTAAAATCAATAATTCACGGACTGAAGTTCGCCACTAGTCTTTGGGTTTGCGGTTTTGTGAGCGATCGCACCGGGGGCCAGCCGCGAACCCGTTCCAAAATGGTTCACCGTCAGCAATGCCGAGCACCTCGCCAATCTTTGGGACGTAGCTTGCCACCGTCCTCACTCCCATCATATCGTGTTTGTTCGGTTAAAGACTTATCATTAAGACCGCAAGGGGGCAGGGGAGAAAGAGTTTTCAGATTTTTGCACAGATGGAGGAATCATAACTAATCAGCCGGACATCATATCAAACCAAGCAGCATTTTGTAACCTAAAAAGTAAATAAGTTAATAGTAAGCTCAACTTTCTCAGCCCATGCATTCCATATTGAGCCTATCCCACTAATGATATTTGTGCTACAAAGCTTAAGCTTATTGAGAACTGAAAACTAAAAATCAAGATTTTCAAGCACATTTTATGAAAATAAGTATGGATTTTTAGAATAATAAGATAGGTTCATATTAGTTAGGTAAAAATTGTGGCAAATATCATTGGAACCAACGGTAATGATACCTTGAAGGGCAGTGACGGGACGGACATAACTAAGGATGACACCTTAACTGGTAACGGTGGCAAAGATCAATTTATTTACAACTACGACACCGGGATTGATACCATTACTGATTTCGGTGGCGTAGGTAAAGGCGTAAATCCCTCGGCAGGAATCATTGCCGAAGTGGACAGCATAAAATTCCAACAAGGTGCAGGTTTTACTGCCCAAAATATGCTGCTTACCCAGAATGGTAACAATTTGGAAATCACCTTTGAAGGTATAGATGATGCCAAAGTCATTCTGCAAAACTTTGCTCTGGAAAATCTGAATAACCTCAGCAAATCGACAGGAGCCACTGTAGATTTAGGTAATATCCTGTTTGATGGGCTTCCTAGCATCACGGACAACTTTGATGTTTTCAATGCCAACTCCACTCAAAGCACTATCTTTAAAAAGAACACAGTCACCTTTCTTAACGACCTCTCCAACAATGTCAACGGCTTTGACAACTCAGATGATGTAATCAATGGTCAAGAGGGTGATGACATTATTGGCGGTTTGAGTGGCAACGACATTCTCAGAGGTGGTGCGGGAAATGATACTCTTACTGGTGGTACTGGTGACGATACCTTGAATGCGGATTATTCATCAGGCGATAACCTGCTCGATGGTGATGATGGCAATGACTTTCTCTTTGCCTCTGGCTACCAGTACTATTCCAGCTACAACGAACAAGGCGGTGACCTTCGCACCTTAGGCAATAGCACCCTCAACGGTGGTGCAGGTAACGATAACTTGAGTGCTAGCGGTTCAACAGGCGATAACCTCCTCTCTGGAGGCGATGGCAATGATTCTGTCTCTGTTTTTGGCTATTACTCATCACCTGGTGGTGACTACTTCCGGTACAAAGACACTCGCACCTTGGGCAATAACACCCTTAACGGTGGCGCTGGTAACGATACCTTGAGTGCTAGCGGTTCAAAAGGCAATAACCTCCTCTCTGGAAGCGATGGCAATGATTCTCTTATTGTCTCTGGCTTTCCTAAATATATTTACGATTCATACTACGAAACTGTCTCCTTAGGCAATAATACCCTTGACGGTGGCGCTGGTAACGATACCTTGGATGCTAGCGGTTCAACAGGCAATAACCTACTTTCTGGGGGCGATGGGAATGATTCCATCTATGTAAGCGCCCCATCCTCGTATCGTTCTGGCGTCTCTTATTTAGTGACTCAAACAGTAGATGGGGGTAAGGGTGACGATTTTTTGTCCGTTGATTACACCAATGCTGGTGAGGGGATTAGAACAACATTCAATGCCATTACTAACATTGGATCGATTACGGCGGGCACGAATCTGGTTAACTATAAGTCGATCGAAGGATTAAATATCTCAGGGACAAGCTACGATGACAACATTGTAGGGAATAGTGGGAACGATACGCTCTCCACGGGATATGGTGGCAAAGATACGATAGATGGAGAGAAGGGTGACGATGTGTTGTCCGTCAATTACCGTAATGTAACAGGAGGGATCGCTTCGACTTTTGATGCCACTAGTCATATTGGATCGATTACGGCGGGCAAGAATCAGGTTAGCTACAACAATATCGAACGATTGAATATCTCAGGTACAAGCTACGATGACAATATTGTGGGGAGTAGTGGGAATGATACGCTCTCCGTGGGCTATGATTATGGTAGCAATCGTGGCAATGATACGATAAATGGGGATACAGGTGACGATTTGTTTTTGTACTATAACTATTATGGTACTGCCAAGGGAATCACTTCGACTTTTGATGCCACTAGTCATATTGGATCGATTACGGCGGGAACGAATCAGGTTAGCTACAACAATATCGAAAGATTATATATCTTAGGTACAGCCTACGATGACAATATTGTGGGGAGTAATGGCAACGATACGCTCTCCGGGGGCTATGGTTATGGCGATTATACTTCCTATACTGGCAGTTCAGATAACGATACACTTTATGGAGGGGATGGTACTGATACCTTTGTTTTCAATAGTTGGAATGATTATGAAGGTGTTGATTATCTTTATGACTTCAACGCGACTAATGAACTCATTCAAGTATCGGCTGCTGGGTTTGATAGCCGCTTATCAATAGGTTCACTTCAGGCAACTCAGTTTACCATCGGAACATCTGCAACTACTAACACTCAGCGATTTATTTACAACAGTGTTACAGGTGGACTGTATTTTGACCTTGATGGCAGTGCGTCTGGGTTTACTCAGGTACAATTTGCACAATTATCTGTTGGATTGTCAGTAAGCGAAAAGAATTTTGTGGTTGTTTAATCTTTATTAGCACTCTGCCATTACCAAGCGGTATAGTTTGCGAGGTGCTATTCTAAGCTTCTCGCAAACGATAGTGCTCAATGCAAGTCATTTTAGTCTGATTTTTATCCTATTGGTTGACAGTTTCTACATATGGTCGCGGTTGGTGAAAACCCTGAAGTGAGGCATCGACGATGAGGCAAACTTCGATATGCATACCATCAGGATCGGAAAATGACAGGTTAAGTACTGGGCCAAGGTCGGCGATCGCGCCATCAGTCACGCCCCGATCTATGAGTTTGCGGCGGATAATCTGGAATGCTGATTCTGTTGAGGCATTCAAAGCTAAGTGGTCGATGTGTCCTCGTGCAAACATATCCGGCAACCCAAAGCTATGGACATTATCAGGCATCTCTGCTGCGTGAAGCACGCACTGTGAGCCAGCCCGTAGAAGTGCGTGACGAAAGGCTGGGGTTGTCTCTTGAAAGATTACTGGCATCTCGAATACATCAGTATAGAAGTCGATAAATCGGTCGATATCTGCTGTTACCACTGCAACATGGTGAATACCTGATACAAGATTCATAGCGTTACTCCAGTTAGATTGGGCAATTTCCTTTCATGCTATGGTTGCGAATAAGTTGCGATCGCAACGGGAGTCTTAGCGAAGCAATCGCGATCGTGCGGTTGGTCAAAATCAACAATCGGCCCCTTCGGCACAATTCCATTTGGATTAATATCAGTCATACTCATGTAATAGCTGCGCTTAGTATAGTCTAGATTGCAAGTCGCTTTGAACTCAGGATACTGATATAGGTCTAGTAGATAATTCCAGAGATTTGGATAGTCGATAATTCGCCGCAAATTGCACTTAAAGTGACCGTAATATACTGAGTCGAAGCGATACAGAGTTACAAACATACAAATATCGGCTTCAGTGAGTTGATCGCCACATAAATAGCGCTGCTTGCTCAGAACGGTTTCCCAACGATCTAAACTCTCAAAAAGTTCACTTACCGCATTTTCGTAGGCTACTTGCTCTCTGGCAAAACCAGAGCGATATACACCAGCATTGATTGGCAGATAAATTGCATCGATCGTTCGATCGATTTTCTCTTGTAGATCGCGTGGGTATAAGTCTATTTTTTGTGTTGCAAATTCCCCAAACTCTACGTCAAACATCCGCATGATTTCGCGAGATTCGTTATTGATGATTGTTTGAGTTTGCTTATCCCACAACACTGGAACAGTAACTCGTCCTGTGTATTTTGGATCGGCTTTCAGATAAATATCTTGCAAGTATTGAGTGTGATTCACCCAGTCAGGAATAGCTCCCGGTGCTTCACTAAACATCCATCCCTTGTCGCTCATAATCGGATCGACAATAGAGACAGAAATTGCATCATTCAAACCTTTAAGTTCTCGCATAATTAAGGTGCGATGCGCCCACGGACACGATAAGGAAACGTAGAGGTGATAGCGTCCTGCTTCTGCCTTAAACCCGCTAGAACCATCGGCGGTTACGCGATCGCGAAACGTTGTCGGTGTCTCATTGAACTTACTGCCCTTATCTGATTTATTCTCATCGGTTGTCCATTTGCCTTCGATCATCATTCCTGATGCCATAATTACCTCCTAACACTAGGGCGTGTCTGTAAACTACAAAATCTATGATTCTGAACTTTTGAGGATTACTTCAGCATTAATTCTTTCCTTTTCTGAAGGATGTTAATTTCTTAAAATTTCTTTATAAAATCGTCTTTGCAGACAGAGCCTCGGCTGTCTAATCAGTATTTAAGGGGTTGAGAACTCAAGCACAGTCAGAACTCAAGGCGTTGACGATGATTTCTTTGGTCTGTTCTAATTGCTTTAATTGTGCTTGTTGGTATTTATAAAACTGGTCAAAGTTACCTGTACTTGTTTGCGCTAATTCTTCGACTTGCCGCTTGGGTACTTGCGCTCAAGACAACTTTGCGAGATAAAGGGGCAGGGGGAAAGGTTTTAAATCCCTTACCCTTTGCTAATGGCGATATAATTCTCACTAGCTCTGCCCCCATCACACCTCATTCTTCCTGGCAAAAGACAGCCGATTGCCCTGCCTTAAATCAACACCAGGGAGGTTGATATAGCAACTTACACTGTCTATTTTCAGTCAAGATGCAGTGCAAGTGAGGCAAAAGATGGTGACAAAAAAATCTAGATTACGGAAACTCAAACGGTTTTTAAGTATACTGCTGCTTTTGGCTATATTCTTAGGTGCTCTTTTATTGCCGCCTACTTTCGCACAGATAACTTCGGAAAACTCTAGCGTTCAAAGCTTGCCCGATGCTCAAAACTGGTACGAACAGGGGAGAAAATTCTATGAAGCCGAACAGTTTGCTGAGGCTGTTAAAGTATGGCAGCAGGCTATCTCTGGATTCAAAGCCAATGGAGATGAACTACGACAAGCGATGACGCTGGGCGATTTATCATTAGCTTATCAGCAACTTGGAAGTTGGAGTGAAGCAGAAAATGCGATCGCTCAAAGTCTCAACTTATTACAAACCTCACAAAATATAGATAGCAAAGATTCCTCACAAATTCTCGCCCAAGTTTTAGATATTAAAGGACGCTTGCAATTAGCTCAAAACAAAGCTGAAGATGCCTTAAATACTTGGCAACTCTCAGGTGATATCTACAAAAAAATAGGAGATAATAAAGCGGTTATTCGTAACCGCATTAACCAAGCGCAAGCTTTGCAAGCTTTGGGGTTTTATCGTCAAGCTGAAAAAAGTTTAAAGGAAACTAATACAATACTGCAAAATCAACCTAACTCGCCTTTGAAAGTCGCAGGGTTGCGTAGTCTAGGTAATGTCGTGCAAGTCACAGGTGATTTAGAAACATCTCGGCAGATATTGCAGCAAAGTTTAGAAATAGCTTCATCGTTGCCAGCGAAGCAAGCAATAGGTGATATTTTACTAAGTTTAGGCAACACCGCCCGTGCCCAACAAGATGTGCCAGCAGCTATGGAGTTTTACCGAAAAGCTGCCACAACTGCCAATTCACCAACTACCCGCATTCAAGCTGAAGTTAATCAACTCAGACTAATGGTGGAAACCGATAAATTTGATACGTTCCCAGCGTTATCCTCCCAAATCCAAACACAGCTTGCCGACTTACCCCCCAGCCGCACAGCAATCTCTGCGCGTATCAACTTTGCCCAAACTCTAACGCAATTTAGAAAAAAAACCACCACAGATAATCCCTCATGGTTGGATATTGCCCAACTAATATCACCTGCGATTGAGCAAGCCAGAAGCCTGCAAGATAGACGCACAGAATCTTATGCTCTTGGTGTTTTGGGTGGGCTGTACGAACAAACTCAACAGTGGACTGATGCTCAAAACCTCACTCAACAAGCGTTGGTGATGGCTCAAGCTATTGATGCTAAAGATATTAGCTATCGCTGGCAATGGCAGCTAGGACGTTTGCTAAGAGCTAAGGGAGATATGGGAGGTGCGATCGCAGCTTACAATGAAGCAGTCAATAGCCTCCAGTCTCTCCGTTATGATTTAGCTGCCGTCAATCCAGAGGTGAAGTTTTCCTTTCGGGATGAAGTCGAACCTGTATACCGCGAATTAGTAGATTTACTTTTACAACCTGGGGAAAATTCCCAACAAAATCCAGCAAACATCGAAAAAGCAAGCGAAACAATCGAATTGCTGCAAGTCGCAGAACTCGATAACTTTTTTCGCAACACCTGTTTAAATGCACAGATTCAGACTAAAAAACAAGACCAAACGGGTGTTACAGTCATCTATCCATTTATTTTGCCAGACCGACTAGAGGTAATTCTCCAGTTACCGCAAAAGCGTTGGCTGCACTATGCTACTGCTGTAAGTAAAGATGAAGTGCAAACTACTTTAAAACAATTACAGCAAAATATAACAAAGCCTCACACACTACGACAAGTTCAGTCTTTATCGCAAAAGGTATACAACTGGCTGATTCAACCTGCTGAAGCTGCTTTAGCTGAAAGTAAAACCCCTACTTTAGTATTTGTGCTGGATGGGTGGTTGCGGAATATCCCGATGGCAGCTCTGTATGATGGCAAACAGTATTTGATTGAGAAGTATAGCATTGCCCTGACCCCAGGTCTGCAACTGATTGAACCCAAACCATTACAAAAAGAATTAAAGGTAATAGCCGCAGGATTGAGCGAACCAAGTTCCGGATTTTCTGCACTACCCAACGTCAAGCGTGAATTAGAAGAAATTCGCTCTCAGATACCTAGCAGTATACTTCTCAATCAAGAATTTACCAGACTGGCTTTGCAAAACCAAATTAATTCTCTACCTTTCCCAGTCGTTCATCTTGCAACTCATGGTCAGTTTAGCTCCAAAGCTGAGGAGACATTTATAGTCGCTTGGAAAGACCGTATTTATGTCAAGCAGTTTAATCAGTTAGTACAAACTATCGAGCAAAACCGACCTGAAGCTATTGAATTGCTTGTACTGAGTGCCTGTCAAACTGCTGCTGGAGACGAACGGGCTGGGCTGGGAATTGCTGGTGTCGCTTTTCAAGCCGGAGCACGCAGTACCATCGCTTCTCTGTGGAACTTAGATGATGAGTCTACCTCTGTGTTGATGAATGAATTTTACCAGGAGTTAGCTAACAAAAACTTGACTAAAGCTGAAGCACTGCGTCGCGCCCAACTGACTCTTTTACAAAATCCTAAGTACAAACGTCCCAGGTTTTGGGCACCCTACGTTTTGCTAGGTAATTGGCTGTAGTTTTATATCTGGATAAGTATAAATTTATGTAAATAAATAGCAAGTTTGGTGTAAAACTAACGGCATTGCAACTGAGAGTTATCTAGAGGTGACTGCAACCACTGTAAACCCACATTAGTGGTGTGACATCACCAAAATAGCGATCGCTGTTTGCTTAGAGGGGTACAATGTCCAAGATAAATATTAGTTGGGGCTGGTTAATAGGAATTGCAATATGTGGTTCAAGCATTTGGAGTACAAATTGCGCTTTTGCCGAAATTATCCCCGATGGCACTTTGCCTAATAACTCTAGTGTCAAATTACAAGGGAACAACAGCATCATTGAAGGAGGAACTCAAGCAGGTGGCAACTTGTTCCACAGCTTTCGGGAATTTTCTGTCCCGACTAACGGCGCTGCTTTGTTTAATAATGCTGCGGATATTCAGAATATTATCAGTCGGGTAACGGGTGGATCGGTCTCTAAGATTGATGGGATAATTGGCGCTAATGGCACAGCTAATTTGTTTCTAATTAATCCTAACGGAATTATTTTTGGTGCAGATGCCAGCTTAAATGTTGGTGGTTCGTTTGTAGCAAGTACAGCGAATGCACTGCAATTTGGAAATATCGGATTTTTTAGCGCTACTGATCAAAATATCCCTTCACCGTTGTTGACTATTAATCCTTCAGCATTACTGTTTAATCAGATTAATCAAAACGCAGCGATTCAAAATAACTCAGTTGCATTTGCAGGAACAGATCCGGCAGGCTTTAATGCATTTGGTTTACGAGTACCAGATGGAAAAAGTTTGCTGCTGGTGGGTGGTAATGTCAGCATGGATGAGGGGCAATTAAATGCTTTTGGTGGACGAGTTGAGTTAGGAGGGTTAGGCGAACCTGGTAGTGTAGCGCTGGGTGTAGATGGCGATAATCTCAGTTTGAAATTTCCTTCTAATGTTGCGCGAACCTCGGTATCCTTCACCAATCAAGCTGCAATATATGTAGAAGGCGCTGGTGGCGGTAATATTGCAGTCAATGCCTCTAATCTAGAGATATTGGGAGGAAGTATTTTAAGCGGTGGTATTGGGCGACGTTTGGGGACATTTGAAACTGTTGCAGGAGATATTACGCTTAATGCTACCGGGTCAATCAAAGTTGCTGATGGTAGTAGAGTTCGTAATCTTGTGCGTTTGGGGTCACTTGGTAATGGGGGTAACATTACCATCGATTCTGGTGAATTCTCGTTACAAAATGGCGCTCGACTTTCAGCGTTAACTTATGGACAAGGAAATGCGGGGAATGTGACAGTACGGGCAGGGGATGCTGTTTCTCTTGCAAATAATGCTGGCATCTTCAGTACGGTAGAAGCGGGAGGTGCCGGTAAGGGAGGTAATATTACTATCGATTCTGATTCTTTCTCACTACAAGATGGCGCTCAACTTGCTGCCTCAACATTTGGACAAGGAAATGCGGGGAATGTGACAGTACGGGCAGGGGATGCTGTTTCTCTTGCAAATAATGCTGGTATCTTCAGTACGGTAGAAGCGGGAGGTGTCGGTAAGGGAGGTAATATCGACATCTTAGCTGCAACACTATCACTAATTGATGGCGCTCAACTGCTAACCGCTACTCGTCGTGCATCTACTACCCAGCCAGCAGGACGGGGGGATGCGGGGAATGTCAATGTGAATGTTATTGGTATTGTTGATATTGCTGGGAAGAAAAATGGTTTTAGCAGTGGGATTCGCAGCAATGTGGGAACAGGTGCAGTTAGCAATGGGGGTAATATTACTATCGATTCTGGTTCCTTCTGGTTACAAGATGGCGCTCAACTTATTGCCACTACTGATGGAAAAGGGAATGCAGGGAATGTCAATGTTAATGTTAGTGGCATTGTTGATATTGCTGGAAGAAACAGTAAAATTAACAGCAGTGTGGGAATGGAGACAGTTGGGAATGGTGGTAACATTAATATCGATTCTGGTTCCTTCTCATTACGCGATCGCGCTCAACTTGATGCCTCAACATCTGGGCAAGGGAATGCGGGGAATGTGACAGTGAGTGCAAAAGATGCTGTTTCCCTTGCAGATAACGCTTACATCTTCAGCAGGGTGTCAGCAGGGGGTGTAGGTAAAGGTGGCGACATTGACATCAACGCGGCAACTCTGTCACTAATTGATGGCGCTCAACTTATTGCCGCTACTGATGGAAAAGGGAATGCAGGGAATGTGACACTACGGGCACAAGATGCTGTTTCCCTTGCAGATAACGCTTACATCTTCAGCAAGGTGGAATTAGGGGGTGTAGGTAAAGGTGGCGACATCAATATCAACGCGGCAACATTGTCCCTTAGCGATGGCGCTCAACTAAATGCCACTACTGATGGAAAAGGGAATGGAGGTAGTGTGATTATTGATGCCCGCAAGAGTGTTTATTTCGATGGAGTTCGGGATGGCATATTCCCTAGTGCTGCCTTTGGTGGAGTGGGAGGAGGGGGAAAAGGAAACGGCGGCGGTATATACATTACTACAGATGAACTCTCACTCACCAATGGTGCTCAACTGCAAGCCAGTACCGGTGGGATAGGGGATTCAGGCAACGTGATTATTAATGCCAGAAAAAGTGTTTCTTTTGATGGTGTTACCATCGGTAAATTTTACACTTTCAACAGTTATGCTGCCACCCGCGTGTATAATAACGCACAAGGAAAAGGAGGAAATGTCCATATTAACACTGACAAATTTTCTCTTACCAATGGTGCTCAAGTTTTTGCTGATACCAGTGGAAAAGGTGATGCAGGAAACATTCAAATCAACGCAAAAAATTTTGTCAGTGTTTCTGGAACTAGTCCAATCAGCGGCTCCTCTAGTGCTTTATTTACATTTACCAATTCTACAGACAAAGGTGGCAATATCATCGTGGATACGAGTGCCTTTCGCGCGTTAGATGGTGGGGTGTTAAATGCACAAACCTTTAACAATGGTGATGGTGGCAGTGTTATGGTGAGGGCAAAACTAGTTGAGGTTCTCAATGGAGGACAATTGCTTGCTACTTCCTCTGGTAATGGAAGAGCAGGTAAGATTACGGTCAATGCTACTGACCAAGTGATTGTTAATGGCAGTAATGCTACTTATGTTGATCGAGTTGCAAAATTTGGTATAAAAGTTGCAAATGATTTTGGTACAAAAGGTGTAAATAATATTAATGCTGATAGCGGCTTGTTTGTTCGCTCTGAAAGTTTAGGAAGTGCCGGAAACATTGAAGTTATCTCACCTCAAATTCGTTTGGACAACTCTGGAAGATTTATCGCCGAATCTGCATCGGGTAACGGTGGCGACATCAACTTACAAACTGATTTACTGGTTCTGCGTCATGGCGCTTCCATTTCCACCACCGCAGGCACAGAAAAAGCTGGTGGTAATGGTGGCAACATTAATATTGATGCCCCGTCGGGCTTCATTGTTGCTGTCCCAAGCGAAAATAGCGACATCACTGCTAATGCTTACACAGGCAGTGGTGGGAGAGTAGATATTCGAGCCATTGGTATCTATGGCATTCAACCCCGCTCTAACCCAACTTCTCTTTCGGATATCACCGCTAGTTCTGAATTTGGTGTAAACGGTACTGTAGAACTTAACACGCCGGATATTGACCCTAACAGTGGCTTAGTCAACCTGCCAACCGTACCAGTTGATACCCAAGTAGCACAGACGTGTCAAGCTGGTGGAAATTTAGCTAAGAGCAGTTTTACAATCACTGGACGCGGCGGCTTGCCTCCTAACCCAAGTGAAGCTCTCAACACTGATACAGTGCAGGTAGATTTGGTGACTCTCAATCCAAACGATGATAACCCCGATCGCCCCTTTGTTCCCAGCAAAATAACTACCCCCGCACCAAAACCCATCATAGAAGCTACTGCTTTGGCGCTAAACAAAAAAGGGGAAGTCGTCTTGACAGCAAATCTTCCCACCATTACGCCCCATAGTCCTTGGTTGAAGCCTGCATCTTGCAGAGCAAGTTAATATTAGAGACTTCACTGGGACTGCAATGCGATTGTTCGGACTGACAATGCCATTGTTCGGACTAACAATGCGATCGCATCGACTGACAATGCGATTGTTCCGACTAACAATGCGATCGCATCGACTAACAATGCCATTGTTTCGACTAACAATGCCATTGTTGCGACTAACAATGCGATTGTTCCGGCTAACAATGCGATCGCATCGACTGACAATGCGATCGCATCGACTGACAATGCGATCGCATCGACTAACAATGCGATTGTTTCGGCTGACAATGCGATCGCATCGCCTTTCACTACTAGTTTTCTAAGTTACAGCACTCCACTTTTGGTTCAGTTGCAAAATCATTCAAACCAACAGCTTGCAACAGCGCCCTCCAAGAAGTATCTTGCGAATTGGTGCGGCGCAGTTCGCTAGCAGCGCTCAAGGCGTCATACCAAATACCATTAGTTCTATAAAGGGTTACGCGCTGGCTTGGTGTCGCTTTTTCCAATTGAGTTTTTAAAGCAGGGTTGAGTTGCTCCCGTTTTAGATATCCTTCAACATCAGCAATAATTTGATTGTCCTTGTTACAGTAAACGTTAAGGTACCAACGATACCGCTTACCTATCTCCAGAGGCGCTGCTTTTGAGGGCAAACGAAGGCTAACTACTCCAGGTGTCCCCGTTAAAGAAATTTTGTAAATAGCTTGATTTTCTGCTTCATCTTCCAGCACAAACTCTCCATAGGCAAAGTCAGATGAATAAGGAACATAAAATAAGAAACTAGGATACTCAGCGATCGTTGTTCCAAAAACCAATTCTGGATTTGAATAAATAGGTACTAAGGCTGTGAGTCGCTTTTGAGAAGAAGTCAGAGGCTTGTTCGTGTCCTGACTACATCCACGGCTACCTGCTTCTGTTCGCTTACCTGGTTCTCCGATGTCTGTAGGTGGAGGCGGTGCAGCAAAAATCAATGATTGATTTAATTGTTCCTTGGGGTTTTGAGGGTCTGCTCGCACTTGTATAGAGCTAAGGAATGTTAAACTAACGGCGAGGAAAATTTGAATCTTTTGCATAGACAATTTCATCTTTTTATGCCTCATACCATTTGGGATTGGAAATCGCCACTGTACCGCCAGTAACGACTAAAACCAAGGCTGAGGGAACTAGGGGAACCCAAATGCCCTGGTAAAATAGAATTAAGCAAAGAACGTATAAGACTACAAGGACGCATCCTCCCGCGAGTACTATATATACTCCCGACCGATCGCGCCAAGGAAATATCTGCAATCCGGCAACAGCGAACGCACCTCCAACCACAGACCAACCCGAAATCCACAACACTTCACCCCAAACAGGCAAAACTCTTATCAAAGGTCGCCTATCCATAACAGCACTCACCAACTGACTGACCATTTGCGCTTGCAAAATCACTCCTGGTATTTCTTGAGAAGAACCCTGTTCGCTCATGTAAGGGGTAGGAATATAATCACGGAAGCTTTGAGCAGTAGTCCCAATGAGAACAATTCGGTTTTTGACTAGTTCGGGGTTAACCTTACCTTTAAGAACATCTGTAAGCGTGACTTTAGGAGCAATTTCTAAAGGAGAACCTTGATAAGAGCGGTAATTGAGCAATATTTGATAGCCCCCTGTATCCGCTTGTTGATAGCCTCCCATGTGCGATTCTGCTTTGGAGACACTTGGCGATCGCAACCGCTGAAAAACAACGTTACCTAGCTGCAAATCTCCTTGGGGGGTGTATTGAGCAGAAATTCCTTCTTTTTCTAAGTAGTGGAATGCTAGTTGGGCGTTAAGGGCGTAATTTGCAGTACATGGGGATGTTGGATCTGCTGGTTGCATTGCTAATAAATGACGACGCAAAACATTGTCTGAGTCTGGGACAATATCACTAAATCCTTGGCGTTCTGGTGGAACTCCTTTTGGAGATGGAACTCCGGGATAGTTTTGTGTGCGATCGCTAACTTTGCAAATTGCAAAGAAATTGTCATCAGTTTGCCAACGAGTAGTTAAAGAAGCTTGGTTCGGTTGTACCGGATCGCCACGATAAATATCCAAGCCAATACTCCGGGGTTGCAACTTTGTTAGTTTGTCCAAAAGTTTCGTCAGTGCAAGATTTGACAGCGATCCACTTCTTTGCTTTTGCTCTGGTAGGTAAAGATCGTCTTCGGTGACGGTGACTATTAATAGACGCGAATCTTGCTTTTCTTGTGGACGCGATCGCATTAATCGATCGTATGAGAGCAACTCCCATGTTTGCAATCCTCCTTGGTGTCTTATTCCTAATACACCAGCAGTTACCAGCAAACTCAAAAGTAACAAACTTCCGAGACGGCGAGTATTAAAAAACCATCGAGACTTTAACCAAGTTATTGGCACTACGGCAGGATGTTCGCTAATTACTGGCAACCAACTTGCACCTGGATATTCCTTTTCTATTCCTTTGAGCCTTTGTCTGGCAATACGAACCGCAGCATATATAGATTGTCCTGATGAAAAAACCTCTAGAAAATGCTTTAAAAATGTTTGAGCTACCTTATCTGGCACTGGTTCCCGCATGACAATAACTTGCGGAATCTGTAAATCTTGCAGTTCTCGCGCTAATCCTAATCCATCACAGGAGTTGAAAATCGCTAATTGTAAACCGTTGGCAACAGCATTTCTCAGGGCATGTCTGAGTTCATCAATTGTTAATTTATCTGTCTCATTAATATAGATACAACTAGTTTCACCCTCGCTCTTGCTATGACCTGCAAAAAATAAAATATTCCAAGGTTGTTTCCACAATTTCTCGTCAATATCTGAATATTGAGGTTCTACTAAAAAAGTTGTCGCGGCACCAGGTAATTTCTCTAGTAACTGCCGGTCTTGCTCCACATCAATTCCGTTACTATCGCCTAAAATTGCCAAAATTCTAATTTTATTTCTCCATAAGGATGTCTGCAACGCACCTGTTACTGGTTCTGATTCTGGAACGCTGAGAACAACTTCAGCTTTGAGGTAATCCCGATCTACCAAATCCCACAAATGCCAAGGAAGTTTCTTGAGTTGCAAACAATGAGTGCGAATCAACACCCGCACTTCTTCATCTGGCATCAGGTGTTTAAGCCATTTTTCCCGCACGGGACGAAAAGATTCTGACAGCAACCAGTTATTTAAATGCTCCCGCACCTCACTAGCTTTTGTATCGCACTCCTTACGTCGCTGGGAGATAGAACCATCGTAAATAATTTTTTTGGCTTTGATGCGAGTAAATTTCCACAAGCTGCGATATATAGATTGCCACTGGTCAATTGCTGTTGCCATATCTAGATTGGAGGGCAACTTGCCAGTCATTTCTGTAGTCGGGCGTTTGCCCTCTTCCCCAATCTCCAGCGTCACTTGCACGCCTAAATGCAAATCGCCATCTAGCTTCAGCACAACTAACTTTCTCATTGGCAGCACCCCTGCTGTTGTTCTTAACAAATGGCAAAATTTTCTGTAATGCTGATATCTCCCAAAACAAGTTTAATGCTGAAACGTTCTCCCACCTCACAACTAAACTCCAATTGAATATTCTTATTATTGCTTCTAGTTTGGGCTTCCATTACAGATGCTCCTTCAGAATCCAGCACAATTAAATGAAGATTTGGCGGCAGATAATCTTGTCCACTTGTCGGATGAACTTCTACGATAATGTCCATCTCTTGTTCATTGTTTGGAGGCAGACTAACAACTAAAACTACTGCTCGTTCTCTCAAAACTTTTCCTAAATCAATCAGCTTGCCCCTACTAAGAAAAGCACCTGTTTCACTTCTCAGACTCCATGCTGGATTAACACTTTTAGTGCCTAAAAGAGTTTCAATCTCTTGCCAACCAGCTTCAAAAATATTCTCCAACCATTGCTTCAATTTCACTAATTCCTGATTAGAGGTAAGCGAATAATCAGTTATTTCAGCAAGCTGGAATTGAGAAAGTTCTTCTAAATACTCCAACAAATCGTCTAAAGGTTGCAATTCGTTAATTGGGAACAAATCAGTTTGTACTTGCTTGACAAATCCCAGCAGTGTTGCTTCTCTAAATGATTTGCTGATTTGCACAGCTACATAGCCAATCCGATTTGATTGTACTTCAGGTGGCACATAAATATATTCTGCATCTTCTAATACTGGGCGACATTCTAACAAGCCCAAGTTTTTTAGTGACAAATCAGCGACATCCATTAGTGTCTGTTCTATGACATTCCAACTGTCACTTTTATTCAAGTCTGTCTCAAATCCCATGCAACGTAGATAATAATTAACGAAAGATACAGATAGAGTATTGAGATAAACTTGTTCGGCTTTTGCTTGCGTGGCTTGTTGTCGTCGTAACTCTTCCGCTCGATGCCTTCCATCTACAGGTATTGGGGCTGAAAATCTTAAAAGTTCTCTGGTTTTGCTCATATTTTTTGCCTAGCTAATTAGATTATATGAAATTTTAAATATATAAATATTCATGGAATTTATTAGCAAATTTTTTCAAACAACGTTGGTAGAAAGTATGTAAAGATGTGATTCCAATGCCCCATTCTGCTGAAATCTCTTTCCAGGAAATACCCGAACATCTTCTTTTAGCTATAGCTTGAAAATTTGCCTCTGGATGACCTTTGATATGTTCCTGGCAAAAAATTAATTCTGGGTCAGCTTCTATACATTCTCTTACTTGCTCAAATAAAGACATAGGTTGAGATGAGGGGAGATTTTCCCAGTGAGAACTTTCGAGATTTATTTCATTTTGTTTACCCATAACTTTGGGGATAGCTTCTGGAAAGAAACGTTTAGTTAATAGCATATTTACCCAAGTCATCACTTCGCCGCGTTCTGGGTCATACTTATTAATATTGTTGTCTTGACAAAGATAGAAAAATAAATTTTGTACTGCCTCATCATAAATATCTTCATAAGCTAGTTGAAATTGACCTTTATAAGGATGAACAAGCTTACCTGACTGCCAAATAGTATTAATCAGCCGTGTTAAAGCTATCCGCTTTCCCTTGGTTAGGTGTGTGTCTTGTTGGGCTGCGATCGCTAATTCTTTAAGTTCTGTATCTAGTTGTTTTCTCCAATCATTAGTCATAAAAGACCTCGAATCAGTACGCACCAAGTTGCGAAGTTATATATATCTCATATCTTGAAGCCGACTTTTACACAAGCCAGCCACAATTGTTACAAAACTTTTTGCTCAGATCGTAAGGATTCAAGTCTAGGGTATATATTACTAATGCCCCTTGCTGTCTTCGTTTAAGGAAGATAACTTAATCCGCCGACTTTCACGCGATAGCGGTACTAAAACTGGGGCTTGACTTTGAGCATTGCTTTCTTTAAAGCTTTCCACCACTTTAGATAATTCTGCAATTGTCGATGCCTCAAATACGCTACGCAAAGGTAACTCCACGCGCAAGGCGTCGCGCACTCTAGAGACAAGCTGAGTTGCCAGTAATGAATGGCCGCCTAATTCAAAGAAATTATCATGAATTCCTACGCGTTTGAGTCCTAAAATCTCGGCAAAGATTTTCCCTAGCACTTGTTCAACGGGAGTTCGAGGCGCGATGTAATTTTCTGGCAATTGAGGCTTAATAGCATCGGATGCAATTAAGGCGCGACGATCTACTTTGCCATTAGCTGTTAGAGGTAAGGAGTTGAGTACTACAAAAGCTGATGGCACCATGTACTCAGGCAGCTTTTGTAGTAGATAAGTCTGCAATTGCGGCACTAACTTACTCGCAGCTTTAGCTTGTAGGGGATTATTGGCGTAAGATTGCCACGAACGGGAGTAAGTCGTGCTATTTGGAAAAATAATTCTCTTACCTACTGCATCTTGCCGGACAAAAATGATGTCATAGCATCCTTGAGTACTGGAATTTGACCAGCTAATCTCAACGCTGTAGGGTACATTCAGAGTATACCAATCTTCTGGATCTACTCCTAAATTCGGGAGTTTTTCCAAAGCTTCACGCATTTCACCCGCAGTTTTAAAATCTTCTATCCCTAATAACCATTCTGCTGTTTTAACTGCCGCAAATACTCGTGCATTAGCTACATTAGTAATGCATAAAATTTCTGGTTGCTTCTCAATCAATAACTGATTTACTGCTGACACTGTTAAATTATCTTCAGACCAGTTCAACACTAAAGTATTTTCAGTATTATTAACGGTTTCATTGTCAATATGAATAATTACATTGTAACGAAACTGAGTTAATTCATTGCGATCGCGTCCTCGGATAAGTTGAATTTGCACGCTATTAATTTGAGGAAAATGCTGCTTTAATGCACTGAAGAAAGCTGGTTCAATGACCAACTCTGTTTCTTGAAAAACTTGCGATTTTACTCGTTGCTGCAATTCAAATCGGGTAAGGGAAGCTTCAGCTTGATATAGTTGTACCGACGCATGGAAAGCTTGTAAAAGCGGCAAACTACGCACATCTCCTATAAAGATAAAGCCACCAGGAGCAGTTGCTTGCACAGCACCTTCTAGTACGCGGATAAGATAATCAATATTAGGAAAATATTGCACAACCGAGTTGAGAACTACTACATCAAAAGCTGCTGTTTCTACTGCCTGAAAGTCAGTAGCCATCTTTTGTTGCAGTGTTACTTGCGGTATTTCTTGCTTTTCTAACTGTTGCTGAATGTAGTTAAGTGAAACCTGGGAGAAGTCCGTCCCACAATATTTAGTGCAGTGAGGTGCAATCCTAAACAAAATTAAACCTGTTCCACAGCCAATTTCTAACACTCGCTGGGGTTGTAAAGCTAGAATTTGCGCCACTTGGTTATTCACCCACTCGCGTATCTGCTCTGCTGGAATAGGCTGATTTGTATAACTACTATTCCAGCCGACAATATTAAATCTTGGATCTGAATCAGCAGCAGGTTGATTGTAAGTTTCGTTGTAGAGCGTTTGCCATTGCAAAACCTGCTCATTCTGTAACTGCATATTTTCCTGTTCGCTGCTGTCTTCAGCTTTCAGTACCACACAAACTAATAGACGCTTTTCTCCTCGATCCTCACGAATTACTGCTACAGTTTGCTGTACTCCTGGATGTTGACTCAGCACCGCTTCAATTTCTCCCAATTCAATGCGGTAGCCGCGAATTTTTACCTGATCGTCGAGGCGACCTAAAAATTCAATGTTGCCGTCTACTCGATAGCGAACTAAATCACCTGTTTTATAAAGTAGTGCTTTTGGTTTATTATTAAAAGGATTAGAAATGAAACACTCAACGGTTAAATCAGGATGGTTTAAATAACCTCGTGCCAACCCGTCACCGCTGATATACAACTCTCCTGAAACACCAATGGGTACTGGTTGTAAATATTTATCTAGTATGTAAACTTGAGTATTAGCGATCGCACGACCAATTACAGGTGCTAAATTATCTTTATTCTTAACAGAAATATGACCAGAAGTGGTTACAACTGTGTTCTCCGTTGGCCCATAATTGTTAAATACTTGGTAAGAGTGGGAAGCTAAAGGATATTGATTTAGTTTGTCTCCACCTGTGAGTAATATTCGTAAAGCTGCGTTCTTAGGAAAATCTAATAATAAAACTTTCTCTGCCAAAGGTGTTGGGATGAAAGAAATTGTTATCGCTTTTGATACTAGCCAATCTCGGAGATGGTCAGGCGATCGCCTGGTTTCATCATCTACAAAATAAATGCTTGCCCCAGTACTAAGATAAGGCCAAATTTCCCAACCGCAAGCATCAAAGCCAACTCCAGAAATCTGCGTTGCTTGGTCAATGGATGAAACTGCAAAAGCTTTTTGATGCCAAAATACTAAATTTAACAATCCTCTATGTTCAATTTTAACTCCTTTAGGTTTTCCAGTTGAGCCAGAGGTATAAATGATATAAGCAAGGTTATCTACTGTAACTTTACTAGTAAGGTTATCTTCAATCTCTTGACAAATAAGCTCCCAATCTTTATCTAAACAGATTATTTGTGAATTATAGTTTTTAAGTCGTTCAAGCCATCGCTCCTGAGTTAATAAAACCGAGACTTGAGCATCTTCAAGCATAAAATTTAAACGTTCAGATGGATAGCTTGGATCTAAAGGTACATAAGCTCCACCTGCTTTCAGGATGCCCAACATCCCGATTACCATATCAAAAGAGCGTTCGACACAAAGTCCTACTAAAAGTTCGGTTTTAACTCCTAATTTTTTTAGATAATGTGCAAGTTGATTACTGCGTATATTTAACTCTTTGTAGCTGAGTTGTTTATCGCCAAATACTAGTGCAGTCGCATCTGGATTCTGTTTTGCAACGCTTTCAAATAGCTGATGGATACACTTATCTTGAGGATAATCTAACTGAGTATTGTTCCATTCAACTAATAAATCATGTAGTTCAGATTCCTTTAAAAGTGGTAATTGTGCAATTCGTTCTTCTGGATTTGCAACTATACCCTCCAGTAATGTTTGGAAGTGTCCTAGCATCCTGGTGATAGTAGCATCATCAAATAAATCAGTGCTATAAATTACAAAACCACTAATTCCTTCTGAGCTATCTGCCCATAAACCATTTTGAGTATTTGGCTCCCACAAGTGAAACTCCAAATCAAACCGCGTTGTTTCCGTTTCAAATGGTAGCGGGCTTAAAGTTAAATTAGGTAACTCTAACGCAGACATCGGCGCATTTTGGAGCGCAAAAACAACTTGAAAGAGCGGATTTTGATTAAAATTGCGCTCTGGATGCAGTTCTTCTACCAGCTTTTCAAAAGGCAAATCTTGATGAGCATAAGCTCCTAAAGCTACCTCTTTAACTCGATTTAATAATTCCCTAAAAGTTGGGTTTCCTGATATGTCGGTACGCAGTACTAAGCTATTGACAAAAAAACCAATTAATCCCTCAATTTCACTACGGTTGCGATTGGCAATAGGTGAACCAATAGCGATATCTTCTTGTTGCGTGTAGCGGTAAAGTAAAATTTGGAATGCTGTCAGCAGGGTTATGAATAAAGTTACCCCTTCTTGTTGTCCGAGAGCTAAAAGTGCTTTGCTCAAACTTTTTGATAATTGCAGAGGTTGCCTTGCACCCTGATAAGTTTGGGCAGCTAGTCTTGGTCTATCGGTTGGCAAATTTAGCATAGAAATGCCATCTAATTGCTTTTGCCAGTAACTCAGTTGTTTTTCTAATACTTCCCCTTGCAACCATTGGCGTTGCCAGTATGCAAAATCTGCATATTGGATTGTCAGTTTCGGTAGAGGAGAAGGTTGATTGCTGGCAAAGGCTGTGTAGAGTGCTGCTATCTCTTGAATCAGCACCCCAATAGACCAACCATCGGAGACAATGTGGTGCATAGTCAGCAGCAGAATGTATTGTGTCTCATCCAACCACAGCAGTTTTACTTGCAGTAACGAATCGGTTGATAAATTGAAAGGACGTTGAGCTTCTTGGGTAGTGAGTCGTCGTGCTTGTATTTCTCGTTCGGCTTGTGGCAGTTGCCGTAAATCTATTACTGGTAAAGTAATAGTTAGCATCGGATTAATTACTTGAACTGGTTGCCCTGACTGGATGCCAACAGTGGTGCGTAAAGCTTCGTGTCGTCGCACGATTTCGTTAAAAGTTTGCTCTAGTGCGGCTTTATTGAGCGAACCTGTTAAATGTAGTGCTAGTGGAATGTTATAGAAAGGATTATTAGGGATTAATTGGTCAAGAAACCACAGCCGTTGTTGAGCAAAGGAGAGGGGAAGATTTCCTGACCGCGAAATAGGTACAATAGGTCTAAAACTGTAGTTATTAGTCCGATTAGATGTTTCTAAAAATTCAATAATTTCTGCTTTACGCTCTTGAATTTCTGCACGCAGTTCTGCTGTAAGAATTCCTTCAGGAGCGTTACAGCGAAACTTTTTACCATCAATAGAAACTTGAATATCTAAACTGCGAAGATAAGAGACAAACTCAACCGTATTCAAAATTACACCTCTTCGCAACTGTTGTTATTTATTAGAAATGAGAATGAATAATGCTTGTTTAATAAGCTTACTGACTTGATAATTGTTTTTCCTTCTCTACACTGTTTATCAACTAACCCAGCAGTTTTATCACACTTGCAACAATGTATAAATCATTCTTGGGAGTGAAAGTTGGATGATTCTAACTATGGTATGAAGCTAAAAGCAGTTAACAACGTATTACAAGGTTTAGGCTCATGATATTCATGCCTCATAATTTTCTACTTGTATGGCTGGTTCAACTGCTGTCCATTGGCATACTTGGCGGGGGGAGCTACATTCTCTATGAGTGGTACGAACGAGAACTTGTAGGAACATCTTACTTGGTGGCTGGATTAGTAATGGTTCTGTGGACTTTTGGCGGTCGTTTTATCAGTTTGCCACTGTTGCGCCGTCGTGGAGCCGAGGAACCCAAGTTTATGCGTAGCAAAACTGTGCAGCGTTTGCCACGTCCTGATGGGAGCGTGTTGCAAGTAGAGTTTTTTGGCCCTGAAGATGGTCAACCGATTATTTTGTCACATGGTTGGGGGCCAAACAGTACTATATGGTATTATGCCAAGCGACAATTGAGCGATCGCTTCCGAGTAATTGTCTGGGATCTACCAGGGTTAGGAAAATCCGCCAAACCAAAAAACAATGACCACTCTATAGAAAAATATGCCCGTGACTTGGAAGCTGTTGTTGCGATTGCAGGGGATAAACCTGTTATCTTGGTAGGGCACAGCATGGGTGGAATGATTAACCTGACATTCTGTCGCCTGTTTCCAGAGCAATTAGGGAGTCGGGTGGCTGGCTTAATTCTTGTAGATACTACTTACACCAATCCGGTTAAAACTTGTATTTTTAGCAATCTGGCACGTAAATTGCAGAAACCGCTACTCGAACCTGTGTTGTACCTGACTATCGTGCTGTGGCCAATTTTTTGGTTGATGACTTGGCTCTCGTATTTCAATGGTTCCCTGTACATCACCGTCGAACTATCTGGATTTACGGGTACTGAAACACGCGGTCAACTAAGTTTTGCAGGTCTATTATCAGCATTGGGTTCGCCTGGTGTTCTGGCTCGTGGCACACTGGGAATGTTAAAGTTCGATGAAACAGAAACACTTGCAACTATTAACGTTCCTGTGTTAGTCGTTTGCGGCAATTCCGATATAGCAACTAAACCTGTTGCAAGCGATCGCATGAAAGCAGAAATACCTTATTCTCAAAGAGTCACCCTAAAACCAGGTGGACACATGGCATTGATGGAACAAAACCAGCAGTTTGCCGAAGCAGTCAGCACATTTTGCGCTGACTGCTTATAGCTGGGATCGCTACTGAAGCTTATTTAAAGGCAGATGTACTTAGTATTTTGCGTAAAAGGGTAGCGTTTCCAAGGCAGGGGAACGCATTAATCCCAATTTGAAAAAAGAATGCGACAAATAGACCATTTGTAGAGACGCGATTCATCGCGTCTTTACCCAAGGATGTGTTGCAATCATTAATTGAATTGGTATAACAATGCAAGCCGATGCATTAACAATGCAAGCCGATGCATTAATAATGCAAGTCGATGCATTAACAATGCAAGCCGACGCATTAACAATGCAAGCCGATGCATTAACAATGCAAGCCGACGCATTAACAATGCAAGTCGATGCATTAACAATGCAAGCCGATGCATTAACAATGCAAGCCGACGCATTCATTGCCATTGCAGGGTATTGCCAAATTTAATTCACTACGAATTAAGGAAACGTGAGTTCGACGAACCTCTCCCTCCCAGCCTCCCTCTCCGTTTTGGAGAGTGAGGAGTAGCGAAAAATTAAGCTTTTGCTCCCCTCTCCGTGTCGGAGAGGGGTTGGGGGAGAGGTCAAATAATACTTGTCAAACTCACGTTAAGGAAGTGCTGTACTTAGCACCTTTTGATTAGTTCCAAAGTAAAGTTCGCCCAATTCTTCCAAAAAAACATCGGTCTGCGATTCTGGATTAAGGAAGTAGGGATGGATGGGAAGGAGTTCAGCGCGAGGGCGGGTTTCTGATGAAGACACAATCTGCTCAAGCAAAGTCAGGTAGTTTTCAGCAGTAGATTCCCAAGTGTACTTCTTCAGCACCCGTTGCTGACCAGCCTGGGCAAAATTTTCCCACTCGTTAGCATCACATAGCAACCGCTCCAAGCCCCGTGCAATATCAGCAGAATCTTCTGGGTCAATGAGTACGCCATATTCCTTATTTCCCTGTCGGAAACTCTCGCTGGGGCCACCGTTCTTGGTTGCTACCACTGGTAAACCTGCAACTGCTGCTTCTAAGGGAGCAAGCCCAAAGGGTTCGTAGAGTGCAGTCAGCGCGAACACCGAGCGGCGTTTAACCATAAACCGATAGGCTGCTGCCAGTGACTCTTGAGACTGATCTGACAAACCAAAGGCACTCACCTTGCCCCACAAGTCGTTTTCTTTGATAACTTCCCGAATGGGAGCTAATACCTCTTCAGCTATGCCATCACTAGTTTCCTCTCGTAAAGGATCGTCCAGCCCTCCTGTAAGTACCACCAAGTTAGCTCGTTCCTGAAGTGTTGGACTGATTGCGAAGGCTTGCACTAGCCCTAATATATTTTTTTTAAGCTCTAATCGACTGGATGCTAGGATAACGGGCAAATCTCGACGTGGTTCTGCAATATCCCGTGCCAATCGCTCCTGAATGAACTCGTAAGTAGCCTCCTCGTTTTCGTAACGCGCTTTTGCACCGAAAATCGAGAAATCTGCTCCCGGTGGAATCACTGCAAAGCGGTTGTCGTTGTTTACATCCACTGCACCACTGTAGACTCGATGAGAATACTGTTCAAAACGTTCTTGTCGCGTACTGGTAATATTAACCGCCGAGCGATTCATGCTCAGGCGTTCGGCTAAAATGCGATATCTGAAATGGAATTGCTCGTCTATTTCTGGCAGATTTTCTGGGGTGACTTCCAGTTTGTCCATCTTTTGAGCGCCGAGAGAATGAGCAGTAAAAGTAAAAGGTATGCCTGCCTCCTCTTCAATTAGAACGCCACACAGTCCTCCGTCAGCGTAGTGGGCAGTCATTGCATCGGGTAAGCCACCCTCTTGTTGATAAAATTTTAAAATGTTGGGTATCCAATCATTAACCAGATGAGGCCATAACAACTCTTTAGAGAGAAATTCTTTTGGCCCAGCCGCTAACCGGATAATGCGGACATTATCGATCCCTCGATAAGTGTCAATCGCTTCGGCAAACTCTGGCCACTCCGGGTCAATAATTTGACGGGTGAGAATATCAACTTTATGACCCATTTGAGCTATGGCTATGGCAACTTGCTTAACGTAAACCAGCTGACCCCCAAAATCTGGGTGTTTCGTTATATGACTATTGCCTGAATCAAAATTGCCTTGAGGGTTGAGAAATCCAATATGCATAGCCGACTTCCTAATACAGGTTGATTTCTACTAGAGGTTTTTGCCTGAAGACGGCAGCAGAACACCTTAGCGAGCTTATTAAAAACTCCCAAGACTGAAAAACACAAGGCACTGAGGCTGTACATAAACGCCATCAAAAAGCAAGCTTTTCCACATGACGGGAAAAGTCAGTTTAGATTAAACCCAGCCAATTCGCGCATTTTCCTAATGCTTAAGTTAATCGCTACTGCGGCTCGTGCACATATATCGGATGGCATAAATGGTATGGCGATCGCTAACTTAGGGGTTTCTCAAAATTCCACTTCTTCTCGTTGAATTTCCGTAGTTTCAGCCTTATCTATACCTTTTGCTGTCCAATAGATTGTGTCAATATATCTAGATAGTTGTTCTACAGTCGGTGCTTCAAACAAGTTGCGTACAGGCAAATCTATTTGGAAGGTGTCACGGATACGGGAAGTTAGCACAGTCGCTAAAAGAGAATGACCACCCAATTCAAAGAAATTGTCATGGATGCCTACTTGCTCTTTTCCCAAGACTTTAGCCCAAATTTGGGCAAGTAACTCTTCAACCTGCGATCGCGGTGCCACATAATCTTGATTATTGAAAGTAATTGTATCAGGCATGGGTAAAGCACGCCGATCCACTTTGCCATTAGGTGTTAGAGGTAGAGATTCCAGGATCGCGTAGGCGCTTGGCACCATGTATTCTGGTAACTTTTCTTTGAGAAATTGACGAAATAAGGATGCAAAGCCTTGTACCTCTTGCATCGCTATCTGTTCCTGGTTGAGAACAATATAAGCCACTAAGTACTTATCATCAGGTACGTCCTCACGAGCAATAACTACAGTTTCCTTCACTGCTGGATATTGACTCAGCACCGCTTCAATTTCTGACAACTCAATGCGGAAGCCACGAATCTTTACTTGATTATCAACGCGACCTAAAAATTCAATATTGCCATCTGGTAAATAGCGAGCTAAATCACCCGTTTTATAAAGACGTGTTTTTGGATTATTACTAAAAGGATGAGGAATAAAGTGTTTAGTAGTCAGTTCAGGGCGATTGAGATATTCTCGCGCCAGCCCCTCCCCACCAATATATAATTCGCCAGTAACGCCAACAGGTACAGGTTGTAAACAGGTATCTAATATATAAATTTGCGTGTTTGTAATGGGACGCCCAATAGGGGAAGATGTGGCTGATGGTAACTCTTGTACGTAATAATAAGAAGAAAATGTTGTATTCTCTGTAGGCCCATAAACATGAATTAAATGCTTTGGCGCACCATGTTTAATAATTTTTTTAATCCATCTCGTATCAACAGCCTCGCCACCAAACAGTAAATATTTCAAGGTAGCAAAAACTTGCGGAACATCTCTAGCAATCTGTTGAAATAAGGCGGTAGTCAAAAACAGAATGTTGATACCTTTTTCTCGTAGCTGTAATGCAAATTCGTGAGGCGAGAGGGTTACATCTTTACTAATTCCCATAAGTTGAGCGCCGTTAAGTAGCGCTCCCCAAATCTCGAATGTAGCTGCATCAAAAGAAGCGTTTGAGGCTTGGGCGATTTTATCAGATGGTAATAATTTTATATAGTTCGTATTGCACACTAACCGATTTACAGCTGTGTGAAGTACAGCAACTCCCTTGGGTTTTCCTGTAGAACCAGAGGTGTAAATAACATAAGCTAAATTATCACTATTTAAATCGCTTTCGGGATTGTCTTGCTTTTCTTGGGTAATAATTTCCCAGTCTTTATCTATAGAAATAATTGGTTTTGAGAAACCTTCAAAATGCTTGAGTAAGTTTTCTTGTGTCAGCAATACTGAAACTTGTGCATCTTCAAGCATAAAATTTAGACGCTCTTGAGGATAACTTGAGTCTAATGGAACATACGCTCCCCCTGCTTTAAGAATACCCAACAACCCGATTATCATTTCTATAGACTGTGAGATGCAAATGCCGACTAAAACTTTTGAACCTACTCCGATTTTTTGTAAGTGGTGTGCTAGTTTATTGCTGCGAGTATTCAACTCTTGATAAGTCAGTTGCTCGTTAGCAAAGTTTGCTGCTATAAAATCAGGATACTGTTGTACCTTTTCTTCAAACAATTGATGGATACACTTATCTTGAGGATAATCGGCTTGGGTGTTATTCCATTTCACCAATACCTGATGTAACTCCGCTTCACTTAATAAGGGTAAATTTGCAATTCGTTCTTCTGGATTTGCAACTATAGCTGACAACAGAGTTTTAAAATGTTCCACCATCCGGCTAATGGTGGCTCGATCAAATAAATCTGTGTTGTAAACCATTACACCTCGGAGTCCGTCAGAATACTCCCAGTTTGCACCCCATAAGCTCCTAAAATCCTCAGAACACTTCCACAAATGGAGTTCTAAATCAAAACGCGTTTTTTTTATGTCAATATTCATAAAACTAGGTACTAATCCAGGTAGTTCTAGCGCTGACATTGGCGCATTCTGAAAACCAAATACCACTTGAAATAGCGGATGATGGCTCAAGTTACGCTCTGGATGCAGTTCTTCAACTAACTTTTCAAAGGGTAAATCTTGGTGGCTGTATGCTCCTAACGTTACCTCGCGGACTCTGCCTAATAGTTCCCGAAAAGAGGGATTTCCAGACAAGTTGCTACGTAGTACCAAACTATTGACAAAAAAACCAATTATTCCTTCAATTTCGCTACGATTACGGTTAGCAATTGGCGAACCTACCGCGATATCTTCTTGGTGTGTGTAGCGGTAAAGTAATGTTTGAAATGCTGCCAGCAACGTCATAAATAATGTCGTACCTTCTTGCTGTGACAGCTTTTCTAGTGCATCAATTAGCTTGAGCGGTAATTCTAAAAATTGTGTTGATCCTTGATAGCTTTGTATAGCTGGTCTTGGTTTGTCAGTAGGCAGATGCAGTATGGAAATACCGTTTAATTGCTCCCGCCAGTAAGCTAACTGGGTTTGGAGTACCTCTCCTTGCAGCCACTCGCGCTGCCAGTGAGCAAAATCGGCATACTGAAGAGGCAGTTCTAATAGAGGAGAAGGCTGGTTTTGTGCAAAAGCTGCGTACAGCGTTCCTAGTTCCCGAATCAGTACCCCCATAGACCAATCGTCGCAGATAATGTGGTGCATATTCAGTAATAGAATATGTTCTGTCTCAGAAAGGACGAGGAGTATTACTCGCAGCAATGGCCCGGAGGATAAATCGAAGGGATGTTCTATCTCTGCGGTAATAATGGACTTTGCTTTAACTTCTTGTTCATCAGCTGGCAATTGTTGGAGGTCTAATATAGAAAGAGGTATTGTTAAGCTGGGTGCGTTAGCGTAGCTTTCCGCAGGAATCGCCTGTAGGGGTTGCCCATCCGACACAATAAAAGTTGTGCGTAAGGTTTCGTGGCGACGCACTATTTCGTTAAAAGCCTGTTCTATTGCCGTTAAGTTAAGCGAACCTGTCAAGCAAATTACTGTCGGCACACTGTAGATTGCATTGCCGGGGGTCAACTGGTCGAGGAACCATAGCCGCTGTTGAGCAAAAGATGCTGGAAAGACGAAGACTTCTTCAGAAGACATAACGATCCTTATTTTAAATTTTGTGCTTTCTCAATACGATCTCTTAGCTGTGCGGCGAGAACTTGGATATGGGGTTTTCTCAACATAGTTAGGTGATTGCCAGGAATATGATGAATTTCCGTTCCTCCCACAATTAGTTGATCCCAACCCATACTCGGATCTTCTTTGGCAATGCTTGATTGAACCTTTGTTCTGAAAAGATTAATTCGTTTAGGGTAGGCTTGCGGAACGTAGTTAAGAACTGCTTGGCTATTGGCATAAAAAACACGAAGCATTGGACGAATTGCTAACTCGCTTAAAAGTCTTAACTTGGATTCTTCAGGTATAACGTTAACTGGGGCATCCTCTTTTAGGGTGAAGTGAGAGAAGAGATTTGTTTGGAGCGATCGCATTAACGACTCCCAAAAAGAGTTTCGCACAATTTTATTAAAATTAGTCAACCGAGAAGTTAAACTATTAATTCGATTCTTAGCGATCGCAATAATTAGATAAAAATAATCGAGGAAAAAGGGCCATATATATCGCGCCACTGTCGTCAGCATAAACTTGAAACCACTACCCAAAGAAGGTATATTGCCTGGAATTGGTGCTAAAGTGTCAAGCACAGCCAGTAAAGCCACTTCTTCCCCAGACTTTTGGAGTTGTTGAGCCATTTCAAAAGCAACCCAACCTCCAAAAGACCAACCTCCTAAAAAATAAGGGCCTTTAGGCTGCACTCTCCGCAATGCTTCAATGTAGTGAGCAGCCATATCCTCAATCCGAGTTAATGGAGAACTTTTTCCGTCCAGTCCAATAGGTTGTAGCCCATAAAATGGTTGATTTTTTCCCAAATTAGCAGCTAATTCGTAATAAGGAAAGACAACGCCAAAAATTGGATGGACGCAGAAGAAAGCTGGACTTGAACCAGCAGGTTGAATCGGTACTAAGGGTGACCACGTGAGAGAATCTGCTTTTAAGGATAGAGCAGTTGCTAAACTTTCAATTGTCGGATTTAAAAATAAGGTAGATAGCGGCAATTCACTCTCAAACTGCTTGTGTATTTGCTTCAGGAGGCGTACAGTTAACAGCGAATCTCCTCCCAAGTCGAAAAAGTTATCGTAAATTCCCACACGCTCAACATTAAGCACTTCAGCCCAAATTTTTGCCAAGGTTGACTCAGTTGGAGTCCGAGGAGCGATAAATGTTTTATCTAGTAAGCTGCTAGCCGGACTGTCGAGTTCTGTTAGCGCCAAACGATCCACTTTACCACTAGCTGTTAGCGGCAGAGAATCCAGCACTACAAAAGCTTTTGGTATCGTGTATTCTGGTAATTTTTCTTTTAAGAATTTACGTAGTAGAGATGCGAAATTTTGCGTTTCTACATTGGTAACAATATAAGCCACTAAATACCGATCGCCAGATACATTTTCTTTAGCAATTACTACTGCTCTTTGGACACTTTCATGCTGACTCAGCACTGTTTCGATTTCTGACAACTCAATGCGGAATCCCCGAATTTTTACTTGATTATCAATACGACCTAAAAATTCAATATTACCGTCCGAACGATATCGAGCTAAATCACCCGTTTTGTAAAGTCGCGCTCCCTTTTGATGATTAAAAAGATTGGAAATAAACTTTTCATTAGTTAATTCAGGGCGATTAAGATAGCCTTGTGCCAATCCCTCACCACCTATGAATAATTCGCCAGCTATTCCAATTGGTAAAGGTTGTAAATGTTTATCTAATATATATATTTGAGTATTAGGAATAGGACGACCAAGAGGCGGCTTTTCAATTATATGAGTAATCTCTGCAACGGTTGACCAAACTGTTGCTTCAGTAGGGCCGTAAGCATTAAAAAACCGACGCTGAGAGTTAAACCAACGTTTTACAATATCATCGGTGCAGGATTCGCCTGCACAAATAATAGTTTGCAATGCCGGAAGTGATTCTGTAGGTAAGACTGCTAATACTGCTGGCGGAAGGATGACGTGAGTAATAGCTTTTTCGCGCAATAATTGGAGCAAAGGTTGTCCGGGTAGAAGGGATTCTTGGTTTGCTAAATAAAGAGTTGCTCCTGTTTGTAGTGCCATGACAATCTCAAAAATTGAGGCATCGAAACTTAATGATGCGAATTGCAGAATGCGGTTATTCGATTGTAAGTTGAAAACCTCAATCTGAGATGCCGCTAAGTTTGACAATCCTTGATGTTGGAGCAAAACACCTTTAGGTTTTCCTGTCGATCCAGAGGTGTAGATAACATAAGCTAGGTTGTCAGATGTTACGCAGGTGGTTGGGTTTTCTTGGCTGTGTTGTGTAATAGTTGCCCAATCTTCATCTATGCAAATAATTGGATTTGAGAAGTCTTCAAAATGCTTGAGCAACTTTTCTTGTGTTAGCAAGACTGAAACTTGTGCATCTTCTAGCATGAAGTTAAGACGCTCTTGAGGTAGGCTCGGATCTAAAGGGAGGTATGCTCCACCTGCTTTGAGGATGGCTAATAGTGCGATTATCATCACGAGCGATCGCTCTAGGCAAATACCTACTAAAACGCCAGGGACTACACCTAATTTTTTCAGATAATGTGCAAGTTGGTTGCTGCGTATATTTAACTCTTTGTAGCTGAGTTGTTCATCGTCAAATACTAGTGCATTAGCGGAGCGTGCGTTTAACGCGATCGCATCGGGGGTTTTCTGCACTTGTGTTTCAAATAACTGATGAAAACACTTGTTCTCTGGGTAATCTCTTTTAGTGTCATTCCAATCAATTAATAACTCTTGTCGTTCTTCTTCAGTAAGCAAAGACAAATCTGAAAGGCACCGATCTGGATTCGCAACAATGCTTTCTAGCAGTGTTTGGAAATGTCCCAGCATCCGGGTAATGGTCGTGTCATCAAATAAATCGGTGCTATACACCATTTGTCCTTTCAAACTTTCCAAATCCTGCCACAGATGAAACTCTAAATCAAGCTTTGCAGTTTTGCTGTCGAATTCAAAAAGCGAAAGCGTTAACCCTGGTAACTCTAGCGCTTCAACGGGAGTGTTTTGCAGGCTAAATACAACCTGAAAAAAAGGATGATAGCTCAAATCCCGCTCTGGATGCAGTTCCTCCACCAGCTTTTCAAAGGGCAAGTCCTGATGAGCATAGGCTCCTAAAGTTACCTCTCGCACTCGATTCAACAATTCTCGAAACGTCGGCTTCCCTGAGAATTCTGTACGTAGCACCAAGCTATTGACAAAAAAACCAATTAATCCCTCTAGTTCGCTACGGTTGCGATTAGCAATGGGTGAACCTACTGCAATATCCTCTTGCTGCGTGTAGCGATAGAGCAAAGTCTGAAACGCTGCAAGCATTGTCATAAACAAGGTCACACCTTCTTGATAGCTAAGTGCCTCTAGCGCTTGAGTTAAATCTTGCGGTAGTTCCAGAAATTGTTTCGCACCTTTGTAAGTTGGAACAACTGGTCTTACTCGGTCAGTGGGGAGATTCAGTACTGAAATCCCATCTAACTGCTTTTGCCAATAAGCTAACTGGGTTTGTAGTGGCGAACAGCCGTTTACTCCCAGTGCTTGTAACCACTCCCGCTGCCATTCGGCGAAATCTGCATACTGAATGGGTAGTTCTGGTAACGTCAGACATCGCTTATTTTCTACAAAAGCTTTGTATAATATCCCCAATTCTCTAATTAGTACTCCAATTGACCAGCCATCAGCAACAATGTGATGTAGATTTAGCAGCAGTAGATATTCTGCTTCATCCAGTTGTAGCAGCTTTACTCGCAGCAATGGCTCAGTAGTGAGGTTGAAACAACGTTGAGCCTCTTGGGTTACAATTTGCTGCACTTGTGTATCCCGTTCTTGGCTCTTGGAATTGCGTAGGTCTATTACCAGAAGAGGTATGGTTAAGCTGGGTACAATAGCCTGCACTGGTTGCTGGTCTACCATAACAAACCTAGTGCGTAAGGTTTCGTGGCGACGTACAATTTCGTTGAATGTCTGCTTTAAAGCGGTGAAGTTGAGGTAACCTGTCAAGCGAAGTGCTGTTGACACGTTGTAAAATGGATTGCCCGGTGCTAACTGGTCGAGAAACCACAATCGCTGCTGGGCGAAAGAAGTAGGAAAAACAAAAACCTCTGCTTCTTCAAAAAAATTAAGCTCTTCATCATCTGTGAGACTGCTGAGAATATACTGGCTCATAAGTGAATGGCAAACAGTTGTAGTGAAATTTGTGGAAACTTTTTCTCACTCTCCGATATGGAGCGCTACTGTGAAATCATCGTTGCGATGAAAATACTCTTTTACCAAAAAGGGTGACATGTCTCTACAGTAAGGGCAATTGAACTGTCGGAGGAGTTTAGGATGGATACAGCAAATTGCTTTGTCAAAACACACAAGTTTCAAAATAGTGTATACAATACCTCTTGCGGGAATTACATAGAATGCTGCTTATTATTTTTCAAAAGGAAATAGTATATTAGCGGGTTACAATAAAGCCTGAGCATCAGTACCATGTAACAAAATATATATTGTTCGCTATATTGATGGTATTTTAAGTTACATGATGTTTAAAAAACCTTTAGTAATAATCCAACAACCAGAAGTTGGCAAGCTGATTCTTAAGCTTCGCACGATTACTGGTTTGACACAAGAAGAGTTTGCAGCATCTTTAGGTGTTACTTATTCCACGGTTAATCGTTGGGAAAATGGACACGCAAAGCCATCGCGCCTGGCCATGCACAGGGTTGAAGAGATGTTAGAAAAAATAGGTGAACAGGGGCAAGAGTTATTAGCAAAATATTTATCAAATAAGTTTTAAAGTCAAAAAATATCCTATATATGGAGATAATTAAAACTTTTTAGCCTAAAAGCGTATGCTACAAAAATTACAATTTATGTTTAGATAACTAAGTTTAAAAACTAGTTGAACCAATAAAATCACAGTATAGTTAATAGTTTGTAATCCTGAGGAAGGGAAAATGATTGACAATTCAAAATATAAAATTATAGATAAACTTTCAGATGGTGTAGATACTGTTGTTTATCGGGCACAGGATCTTAAAAATAAAAGAACGGTTATTCTTAAAATACTTAAAAGTGAATACGCTAATCTTGAATATGTAACAGAGTTTAAACATGAGTATGAAATTGCTAAATCGTTAGATTTACCAGGAGTTATCAAGGCTTATAGATTAGAAAGTTATCAAAATAGTATTGCTTTAGTTTTAGAAGACATTGGAGGACAAAACCTCAAAGAATTTACTAACAACAATAAACTTAATATAATAGGTTTTTTAAAATTAGCCATTCAGGTTACAGATATTATTATAGATTTGCACGATAGACATATTATTCATAAAGATATTAAACCACAGAATATCATTATCAATCCTAAGTCAATGCAAGTTAAAATTACTGATTTCAGCATTGCCTCACGTCTGTCAAAAGAAAATGCAACGATCGGCAATCCTAATTTGCTTAAAGGAACACTTGCTTACATGTCTCCAGAGCAAACAGGTCGGATGAATAGGACTATTGATTACCGAACAGATTTTTACTCTTTAGGCGTAACTTTTTATGAGCTGCTAACTGACCATTTGCCATTTAATTGCACCGATCCCTTAGAAATAATTCACTCTCATATTGCCAAACAGTCGATACCTCCTCATCAGATCAACCCACAAATTCCGGAGGCTGTATCTAATATTGTAATGAAACTATTATTTAAAACTGCTGAAGAAAGATATCAAAGTGGCTTAGGGCTAAAAGCAGATTTAGAGATTTGCTCAAAACAGTTATTAAATAATGGAAAAATCGAAAATTTTATTCCTGGCAAGTTAGATAAATTCAGCCAATTTACAATTCCTCAAAAACTATATGGACGCGAGGAAGAAGTAGCATCTCTCATGTCAGCTTTTGAGCGAGTAAGTGTTGGTAGAAGTGAGATGATGCTAGTTTCAGGCTATGCAGGGATTGGTAAATCCTGCTTAGTGAATGAAATTCATAAGCCTATTCTCCAAAAACGGGGATATTTCATTTCTGGTAAATTCGATCAATTTAAGCGAAATATCCCTTATACGGCTCTAATTGAATCATTTCAAGAATTAACCCAACAGTTATTAACAGAAAGCTCTGAAAAAATAATTGTTTTGAAACAGCGAATTTTAGAAGCATTTGGTGAAAATGGTCAAGTTATTATTGATGTTATTCCTGAGATTGAAAAAATTGTAGGTCAACAACAACCTGTACCACAATTAGGAGCAATTGAATCCCAAAATCGCTTTAATCGAGCATTTCAAAAATTTATTCAAGTATTTACTCAAAAAGAACAGCCACTTATTTTATTTTTTGATGATTTACAATGGGCAGATTTAGCCACCCTAAAATTGATTCAGATGTTGATGCTTGATGATAGCCAATATTTTTTAATGATTGGGGCTTATCGAGATAACGAAGTCATATCAACTCATTATTTGAATCAAACCTTGAATGAAATCCAAAAAGCAGGAGCAACTGTAAATAGTATTACACTGAAACCTTTAAGTATTAGTGATGTGCATGAATTAGTAGTCGATACACTTCATACTGCAACAGAAAAAACCAAAATACTAGCTGAACTTCTTTTCAACCAAACTCAGGGAAATCCTTTTTTCTTAACTCAGTTGTTCCAAACTATGTACCAAGAAAAGCTATTAAATTTTGACTTTAATAGTGGAACATGGCAGTGGGAAATAAATCAGATTCAAACTATTGGGATTACAGATTATGATGCTCTAGAATTAATTGTAAGAAATATTAAAAAATTGCCTCAAGAGACACAACAGGTCTTAAAACTAGCTGCTTGTGTTGGCAATCGGTTTAACATAGATATTTTAGCAATTGTAAATGAAAAATCTCAGTCAGAAACCGCTTCTGAATTATGGGAAGCACTTCAAGTAAGCCTAATTTTGCCCTTAAGCGATAACTATAAAGCTCCACTCTTTTTTGATAAAGACATATCGATATCTTTAGAATCTCAAGAATTAAAAATTTCATATAAGTTTTTGCACGATCGCATCCAGCAAGCAGCTTATTCCCTGATTCCAGAATCGCAAAGAAAACAAACTCACCTGAAAATTGGGCAATTAATATTAGAATCTTGCCAAACAGAGGAAATTGAAGAAAATATTTTTAATATTGTTAACCACTTAAATTTTGGTACTGAATTTATTTGCGATCGATCTCAAAGAGATCGGCTAGCTAAATTAAATCTGATAGCTAGCCAAAAAGCAAAAGCATCATCAGCTTATGAAGCTGCTCTTAGTTATTCAACAGTTGGACTAGAATTACTGACACCATCGAGTTGGAAAAATAACTATGACTTGATGCTAGTACTTCATCTAGAAAGCGTAGAATTAGAGTACTTAAACACTAATTTTACACGCGCAGCTATTTTAACTGAAATTATTCTAGACAAAGCTAGCAATCTGCTCGATCGAATCAAGGCTTATCAATTACAAATCCAGTTTTATATGGCTCAAAATCAGATGCTTAAAGCCATTGATACTGGACTAGAAGCGATCGCAAAGTTGGGCATTTCTCTATCAGCGATACCAAATAAGGAAAATGCTATAGCTAATTTACCTCAGCTTCAAGATTTAGAAAACTTTCCAGTTGTAAAAGATCCTTACATACTGGCAGCTTTAAAAATCCTTGTTACTGTTGGTGGAGCTGCTTTTATTACTGACACAACAGGGACAACTTTTCCTCAGATCATCTTGACTGTTGTCAATCTCTGCATTGAACACGGTCATTCAGCTTTGGCTGCTGCTGGATATTCTTGTTATGGCATGGTGTTGTCTAGCTATCTAGAAAATATTGATGCTGGATATCACTCTGGTCAAATAGCTTGGCAGATATTAGAGCAGTTTCAAGCTAAGGAACTCAAAAGTAAAGTATGCGCCCCATTCTATGGTTTTACTTTTCATTGGAAAGAGCACGTTAGGGAAAGTATTGCTCCTTTAGAGGAAGCAATTCAGAGCGCCTTGGAAATTGGAGACTTAGAATACGCTGGCTATTGCTCTATCCACTATTGCGGTCATATATTTTTTAGAGGAGAACAACTCGAATCAGTAGCTCAACAGCAAGTATCATATATTGATTTGCTACAAAAATTTAAATTAGAATTCCCGATAAATTACATTAAAATTTGGCATCAATTGACATTAAATTTGCAGGGTGTATCACAAAATAAATGTTATTTGCTTGGCGATAGCTTTAATGAAGAAACAATGCTGCCATATCTACAAGCTACTAAAAATGTTACTTCTTTGTTTGCTGCTTATGTTGGCAAAATGATTCTATTTTACTTATTTAAAGATTCCAGTCAAGCACTTAATAATGCCAAATTAGCTTCAGAATATATAAGTAGTGTGATGGGGATGATTACAGTTAGCATCCACAACTTTTATTATTCTTTAACCCTGATTAGCTTATATCCCAATGTTGAACCGAACACTCAACAAGAATATATGGTTGCGATTAATATCAATCAGGAAAAAATGCGAATATGGGCTGGCCACGCTCCTGCCAATTTTCAGCACAAGTATGATTTAGTGGAGGCGGAAAAAGCCCGAGTTTTAGGACAAACCTTTGTAGCTATGGAGTATTATGAGCTAGCTATTCAAGGAGCCAAAGAACAGGGATATCTTCAAGAAGAAGCACTAGCCAATGAGTTAACAGCAGAATTTTACTTTTCCCGTGGTAGAGAGCAGCAGGCTATCTTCTACCTGAGAGAATCTTATCATGCTTATATACGTTGGGGAGCGATCGCAAAAGTTAGTGAGTTAGAGTCAAAATACCCCGATTATTGCCCATTAAAAATAAATCATGAATCATCCAGTTTTAAGGCTAGCTTGCGAACTACTTCAAGCAAGATAAATAATTTGGCATCTTTTGATTTATCTACAGTTTTTAAAGCTTCCCAAGCTATTTCTAGTGAAATCATGCTAGATGAATTGCTATCTAAGCTGATGGCAATTGTTATGGAAAATGCTGGGGCGCAAACTAGCTGCTTCCTTTTAGAGAAAAATGGTCAAATGGTAATAGAAGCATTGGTGGGAGTTAACAAAAATGAGGTTTTTTTGGAAACATCCATGTCTTTAGATAATAGTCTATATGTACCCATATCTATCCTCAACTATGTAGTCAGAACTAAAGAAAGTGTCGTTATTGGTGATGCTAGCTCTGAAGGAAAGTTTACTAGCGATCCTTATATCATTCAGAATAAATGTAAATCAGTTTTATGTACACCCATAATTCATCAAAGTAAACTTATCGGAATTCTATATCTACAAAATAATTTAACAACTAATGCATTTACTACTGAACGGTTAGAAGTTTTAAAAATTCTTGCTTCTCAAGCAGCTATTTCTATTGAGAATGCCAAGTTGTATACTAATCTATCTAAACTAAATGATAATCTGCAACAAGCTAATCAGCAATTAGAGAATTATAGCAAAAATCTAGAACTAAAGGTCGAAGAAAGAACACAGGAATTAAATGACAAAAATGTGTGTTTAGAAGAACAAGCACAAAAATTAGAGATGACATTGAAGCAACTACAAATAACACAGTTACAGATAATTCAAAAAGAAAAAATGTCTGGTTTAGGTCAATTAGTTGCTGGTATAGCTCATGAAATTAACAACCCAATTAATTTTATATATGGCAATATTTCTCATGCTAGTGAATACATTAAGGATATGTTACATCTTATTAAAGTTTATCAAAAAGTATCACCCAATCTGAATCCTAAAATTATCGCAGAACAAGAGGATATAGATTTGGAGTTTTTGCTTGAAGACTTACCAAAATTGCTATCTTCTATGAAGATAGGAGCCGAGCGCATCCGCCAGATAGTTCTGAGTTTACGTAACTTCTCTCGTTTGGATGAAGCAGAAATGAAGGCAGTTAATATTCATGAAGGTATTGATAGCGCCTTACTAATATTGCAACATCGGCTCAAAACCGAGTCAGTCAATTCTAAAATTCAAATTATCAAAGATTATGCCACTTTACCATTAGTAGATTGTTATCCAGGTCAGCTAAATCAAGTATTTATGAATTTGTTAGCTAATGCTATCGATGCTTTGGAAGAGTATAACTCTCAGCGTTCATTGAAGGAAGCTGAACTTCATCCAGCTTATATCAAAATAACTACTGAGTTATTAGATAAAAATCTGCTAACTATTCGTATTTCTGATAATGCTTCTGGTATGACACCGGAGATACTTTCTCAGATTTTCAATCCTTTCTTTACTACTAAACCTATTGGGAAAGGTACTGGGTTAGGATTATCTATTAGCTACACAATTGTTGTAGAAAAGCATGGGGGACAAATCACTTGTCAGTCAGTACCAGGACAAGGAACTGAGTTCATAATTGAACTTCCAGTACATCAAAAAGCATCTAAATTATTCAACTAAAAATCTTATCTAAAGAAATTATCATGATTAATAATTATCAACATACAAGTTTTTCTAATATTTCAATTGGTGAAGTATTCATGAGTTTGGTAACAGGAACTATACTAAATGAGCCTTTTGAACCTTCAAGAATTGGAAAAATATCACGATTAACAACTACACAGAGAGATTTATATCTGGATAATATGCTCCATCCAGATAGCACTATTTTTAGTTTAGGAATTTCTGTAAAGTTGCCACAAAATCTAGACAGATTTATTTGGGAACAAGCAATAAAAATAGTATGTCAACAAGATAGTACTACTAAAACAAAGTTCTTTTTTTATAAAGGCGAACCTTTTCAGTTTGTAGACAACGATGTTGATGTTAATTTTGAATTTATTGATTTAGTAATTAATAATGACTATTTCACTAGTTTACAGCAAGTTATCGAAGAAAAGATTAAAAATAAGTTAGATTTACAAAAAAGTGATTTATTTAAAAATATCTTAGTTAAAGATGAGCAGGGTAGCTACACAGCTATTTTAGGTGCACCTCATATCCTTTTTGATGGATATTCTGGGAAAGTTTTCTTTGAAAGGGTTGCAAAAGTCTACCAAGATTTAAAAATAGGTAATAATCCTGAAAAATTTGAGGGAAATGATTTTCATGATTTTATTGCCGATAGTGTGACTCAATTTGATACTCCAGAGATTCAGCAGTATTGGCTAGAAACCTTAAGTAATGTTATTCCTGTTACGCCTTATATCAAAATTGAAACAGAAAACAATGCTAAATCAAGAAAATTACAAATTACTGGGAATGAACTAGCACAAATTAGAAAATATTGCCAATTAAAAAAATGTAGCGTTCCTACATTTTTTAGGGCTATTTATGGTATTTATTTAAGTAAATATTTACAAGCACCAGCAGATTTGGTCTTTTATGATATTTTTGGGAAAAGGGATGAGAATTGGCTTAATGTTTTAGGTTGTATTTACCAAGTAGTTCCTATTGTTATACCTCAAAAAAATATTGGGAATAAATCAAGTATAGTTGATTATATTTTATACATAAGAAACTATCGTAAAAATCTAGATAATCTCCAAAATATTTCAGTTCTTTTACAAAGAAACTATTTAAAAGATGAACAGTTAAAGTTTTTCTATAATTTTTATAATTTTACCATATTAAATATTCCTTTTGCTGAAGAATGTTCTAGATTAAAGGTTCACAATTCTTTTGACGAAAATGAAGTTCATCTTGTAATAAACGACTTTAATGATAGTTTAGAAATAGAAATATTTTATAATCAAAAATATTTTACAGATATAAGCTCTTTAGAGAGATTGCTATTTATAGCAAATCAAGTTAGTCAAGGATGCGAGTATTTTTATCAACTGAATATCTTGCCAGAAACTGAGCAGAAAGAACTAGTAGAAACTTGGAATGATACTAGTAGCGATTACGCTAGAGATAAATGCGTTCATCAACTTTTTGAAGCGCAGGCAGAGCGATCGCCAGATGTTGTAGCAGTAGTTTTTAAAGAGGCACAGAGCCACGAACAATCTTCACTCGCTTACCGAGAGCTAAATCAGCGTGCGAACCAGTTAGCACACTATCTGCTTTCGCTAGGTGTGAAACCAGATATGCCGATAGGAATCTGTGTAGAAAGAACCTTGGAAATGCCGATCGCAGTTTTGGCAGTTCTCAAAACTGGTGGGGCTTATGTACCAATAGATTCAGCATATCCTAAAGAACGCCTAGCTTTTATGCTTGAGGATACTCAAGTATCTATATTACTCACTCAGCAACAACTATTAGCAGAGCTTCCTGAAACCAAAGCGCAGATTATCTGTTTAGATACCGACTGGGACAAGATAGACCAATATAGTCAGAAAAATCCCTCCAGTGAAGTAACAGCAGAGAATTTAGCCTATATCATCTACACTTCTGGTTCTACAGGCAGGCCGAAAGGGATCTGTTTAGCTCACCGTCCTTTAGTGAATTTACTGCAATGGCATCTAAACTCACTATTAACAGGTGTACGTACCCTGCAATTTGCCTCTTTGAGCTTTGATGCTAGCTTTCATGAGATGTTTGCTACTTGGTCTTCAGGAGGAACTTTGTTTCTCATCTCAGAAAACTTGCGTCGGGACACTACAGCTTTAGCTCGCTTTATTCAGAGTCAAGAGATTGAAAAAGTTATCTTGCCTGTTGTCGTACTACAACAAATGGCAGAAATGGCTGTATCTCAGTTGGAATTATTTACCAGCTTAAAAGAAGTTACTACCACAGGTGAGCAACTGCAAATCACCCCATCCATTATCAAGTTATTCAAATCGCTGCCACACTGCTCATTTCATAATCACTACGGGCCATCAGAAACCCATGTGGTAACGGCTTTGACATTAGATCGAAATCCTGATTCCTGGCCAACTTATCCGTCTATAGGTCGTCCCATAGCTAATACCCAGATATACATACTCGATACACAGTTAAAGCCAGTTCCTATCGGTGTTCCGGGAGAACTTTATATTGGTGGCGATAGTTTAGCTAGGGGTTACCTTAATCGACCGGATCTCACTAGCGAACGTTTTATTCTCAATCCTTATACAAAATCGCATCGTTTGTATAAAACAGGTGACTTAGCTTGCTACTTACCGGATGGAAATATTGAATACCTGGGTCGGATAGACCAGCAGGTAAAGATTCGTGGCTTCCGCATTGAGTTGGGGGAAATCGAAGCAATGCTGTTGCAGCATCCTGACGTGCATGAAGTTGTAGTTATGGCACGCGAGGATGTGCCTGGGGACAAGCGTCTAGTCGGTTATATTGTTTCCAGCTTGATTCCTGAGCGAGTACCTTATGAAAGTGTTTGTCGAGTGGAAACTGATGACAACCAGATAGTGGAACTACAAACAAAGGATATCTCCAATGATGGCGTTTGTTTGGTAGGAGTGTCATTTAGTTGGGCAAGAGGTAAACGCATCCGTCTTTGCCTACGCTTGCCAGTGACATCGGAAGAACTATGGTTAAATGGCAGCGTTGCTTGGAGTCAGGGTCAGCGGGCTGGCATTCAGTTGACTCTAACGCCTACCGAAAAAATTCTTTTTCACCAAAGCATAGAGCATATCTTGGAAACCCAACATCTATGGAAGATTTTGCAGCGCACAGTGAGTGGCAATTTCCGTAGGTTTCTCAAGGAGAAGCTGCCAGATTATATGGTGCCTTCCAGCTTTGTCATGTTAGATGCATTGCCACTAACACCTAACGGGAAAGTAGATCGTCGCTCCCTACCAGCACCCGATCGCACTGGACGGAATCGGGAGCAAGATTTTGTCTCACCTCGTACCACCGTTGAGGAAGTACTAGCAAAAATTTGGGTAGAAGTTTTGCGATTGGAGCAGATTAGTGTCTACGATAACTTTTTTGAGATTGGCGGACACTCACTGCTAGCGACTCAGGTAATCTCTCGTATTCGAGATACCTATCAATTAGATTTACCATTGCGACGTTTATTTGATGCACCTACTGTTGCCAGCTTGGCTGAAAGTATTGAGGCACAACTCAAGCAAAATCTGGAATGGCACACTCAAACAATTTTACCTGTAACGCGCAACCAAAACTTACCTCTTTCCTTTGCCCAGCAGCGGTTATGGTTTTTGGAACAGTTCTTACCTGACAATCCCTTATACAATTTACCGCAGACTTTTCACCTTGTTGGTCAAGTAAATTTAAGTGCCTTAGAACAGAGTGCCAACGAAATTATTCGCCGCCATGAAGTTTTACGCACCACTTTTGCTTTCTTAGATGGGCAGCCAGTACAAATTATTGCTCCTACCCTAACTGTACCTTTGCATCTAGTAGATTTGCGTTCGCTGTCTGACTCGCAAAAAGACACAGAAATCCAGCGATTAACTATTGAGGAGTGCCAACGCCCCTTTAACCTCAATCACGGGCCGCTAATACGAACCACCTTGTTGCAATTAAGCGCAGAAGAATATGTACTGCTTTTGAACATTCACCATATTGTTTTTGATGGTTGGTCTGTCGGTACATTTTTCCGAGAACTGAGACTGCTATATCAAGCTTTCGTCAACGGTCAACCTTCTCCCCTAACTGAGCTTCCGATTCAGTATGCAGACTTTGCTACTTGGCAACGGCAATGGTTGCAAGGAAAAGTATTATCAGAACAACTAGACTATTGGAAACGGCAGTTAGCAGATTTACCCATTTTACAGTTACCAAGCGATCGCCCCCGACCAGCAATCCAAACCTATCGTGGAACGCGTCAACCTTTAGCACTTTCCAAATCTGTCAGCGAGACACTAACTCGCTTCAGTCAGCAGGAGGGAGTTACTTTATTTATGACGCTTTTAGCAGCGTTCCAAACATTGCTATTCCATTATACGAGTAGTGAAGATATCCAAGTAGGTTCAGTAATTGCCAACCGTCACTATCAGGAAATTGAGAGTTTAATTGGATTTTTTGTTAACACCTTAGTACTACGCAGTGATTTTTCTGACTCTCCCACTTTCCGTCAATTGCTCAAGCAAGTGCGAGAAGTAACCTTAGAAGCTTATGCTCATCAAGACCTACCCTTTGAGAAACTGGTAGAGGAACTAGAGCCGGAACGGGATTTGAGCCGCCATCCCCTGTTCCAAATCGGCTTTGCTCTGCAAAATGTACCCATACCAGCTATAGAACTTTCTGGCATGACCATTAACCATCGCTTAGAACACAATGGCACAGCCAAGTTCGATCTGTTCTTAGAACTATTTGAGACACCAGATGGGATTAGTGGTTGGTTTGAGTACAGCACCGATTTATTTGACGCTCCTACCATCTCTCGCATAGGGGAACATTTTCAGACTTTAGTTGCAGGTATCGTTGCTAATCCCGACCAGAAAGTTGCAGATTTACCCCTTTTAACAGCTAATGAACGTCAACAATTATTAGTGGAATGGAATCAAACTCAAGCAGATTACCCCGAACAAAGTTGCATTCACCAACTATTTGAAGCGCAAGTACAGCGTGAGCCTGATTCTGTAGCAGCAATTTTTGCAGAACAGGAAATCACTTATCGCGAGTTAAATGCCAGAGCCAATCAATTGGCCCGTCATTTACAAACTTTAGGCGTAGGGCCAGATGTATTGGTAGGGATTTGTGTAGAGCGATCGCTAGAGACGATCGTAGCTCTATTAGCGATTCTCAAAGCTGGTGGAGCTTATGTACCTCTAGATACCGCCTATCCAAAGCAACGTTTATCCTTAATGCTGACAGACTCTCAAGTAACAGTGCTATTAACCCAACAACGATTGTTGGGAGAGCTTCCCGAACATCGAGCTAGTATTGTTTGTCTGGATAGAGACTGGGAGGATATTGCTACCCAAGCCCAAAATAACCTGGATATTAATATCCATCCTGACAATTTAGCTTATGTCATCTACACCTCCGGTTCTACTGGCAAACCAAAAGGTGTAGCGATGCCGCACCGTCCCTTAGTCAACTTAATTGCTTGGCAGTCGCAAAATTCCACAGTTGGCTTTGGCAGCAAAACACTGCAATATACACCAATTAGCTTTGATGTTTCCTTCCAAGAAATCTTTGCCACCTTAACTACAGGCGGAACATTAATATTGATTTCGGAATCAATGCGTCGCGAACCCACACACCTGCTGCAATTTCTGAACCAAACAGGGATTGAGCGCTTGTTCCTACCGTATGTCGCTTTGCAACAATTAGCCGAAATGGCAAGGATAGAAAGCATTGTACCCTGTAGTTTACGCGAAGTGATTACGGCTGGGGAACAGTTACGCATTACGGATGCGATCGCACATTTATTTCACCAATTGCCTAACTGCACTCTGCACAACCACTATGGCCCATCGGAAACTCATGTCGTGACTGCCTTTACCCTTAACAATTCACCTACAGATTGGCCAGCTTTGCCACCCATTGGACGACCGATTGCTAATAGTCAAATTTATCTATTGAATTCTCAGTTACAACCTGTTCCTGTAGGTGTGCCTGGAGAACTCTACATTGGTGGTATTGGTATAGCACGTGGCTATCTCAATCGCTTGGATCTTACAGATGCTCGGTTCATTCCTAACCCCTTCCAAAGGAGCAGGGGAGCGAAATGCGATCGCCTTTATAAAACAGGTGACTTAGCTCGTTACTTGCCAGATGGCAATATCGAATATCTTAGTCGGATCGATCATCAAGTGAAAATTCGCGGCTTCCGAATCGAGCTAGGAGAGATTGAAGCTTTACTAGCACAACATCCCTCCATCAAGACGAGTGTTGTAATAGATTGGGAAGATGTACCTGGACAAAAGCGTTTGGTAGCTTATGTGGTGCAAAGTCAACAATATGAGAATGACACCCAACTTACATTAGAACTCCGCCGCTTTCTCAAACAAAAGCTACCAGAATATATGATACCTACGGCTTTTGTGTCTTTAGAGAAGTTACCACTAACACCCAGTGGCAAGTTAGATCGTCGAGCATTACCTGCTCCCGATCGATCCAGACCAATTCTAGAAGTAGCATTAATTACACCTCGGACTCCTACTGAAGAACAAATGGTTGGTATCTGGACTAAGATACTTGGCATTGATAATCTGGGTATTCAAGATAACTTCTTTGAACTTGGCGGTAATTCTCTATTAGCAGCACAGTTAATGATGTATGTGCGAGAAACTTTTCAAGTACAAATGCCTGTAAGATGTATTTTTGAGCAGCAGACTATAGAGGGACTGTGCCAGATAGTTGAGAAATTATATCATGAAGGAAGTTCTGCTCTCAATAGTGTTATTAGTTTCAAAGCTGAAGCCGTACTCGATCCAAATATCTATCCCCAAGGAGTACTTGCTAAAGACATCAGTCAGCCAAACCATATTTTCTTAACAGGTGCTACCGGCTTTCTAGGTGCTTTCTTACTACATGAATTGTTGCAACAAACTGAGGCGAAAATATATTGCCTTGTGCGTGCTGATAACGAAAGTGAAGGTTTGAGAAGGTTGCAGAAAAACCTAGAAAAATATTTAATATGGGACGCGAATCAAGGCTCAAGAATTATTGCTGTCCCAGGCAATTTAGATAGGCCTCGTCTAGGACTTTCTTTAGAGCAATTTGAGAGGCTAGCAGAGCAGATTGATGTTATTTATCACAGTGGTGCTGAAGTCGGCTTTGCTAAACCATATTCTCTAATGAAGGCGACAAATGTTCTTGGTACTCAAGAAGTACTGAGATTGGCATGTCACGGTCAACTCAAGCCAGTACACTACATCTCAACAATTGCCATTTTTAGCACAATTGCTTGTTTTAATGGGTTAAATATCCTTTATGAGAATGATGATATCGATCTTAGTGAAGCTTATCTTTATCAAGATATTGGTTATATACAAAGTAAATGGGTAGCTGAAAAACTTGTTTGGATTGCTAAATCTAGAGGAATCCCTGTGACAGTTATTAGATCGGGATTTTTAATGGGTCATCCGCATACTGGTGTAACTAATACAGATGACTACATATCTAGATTGATCAAAGGTTGTATTCAATTAGGTAGTTTTCCAGATTTAGTCAATCAAAAACAAGATTTAATAACTGTTGATTATGCTAGTAAAGCTATTGTTCAAATATCTAGGAAGAAAGAATCTTTAGGAAATGCCTTTCATTTAGTTCCTTTAGCATCGCAGAATATTGATTTAACTAGATTATTTGGCTTAGTATCGAGTTGTGGATACCAACTGGAAAAAGTGTCTTATGAACAATGGACAAACGATTTAATTAAGCAAGGACGATCCTCTCAGGAAAATCCTTTATTTCCTCTTATACCCATGTTAACTGAAAAAGTCCATCAAGGAATGACAGTATGGCAGCTATATCAAAATACTCCTGATTTAGACTGTTGCAATACACTTGAGGCAATTGCTAATACTTCCATCTATCCTCCATCAATGGATACTGAATTGTTCGGTAAATATTTGGCTTATTTCCAAAGTAGCGGATTTTTAAATATAAAAGTTACATAATAGACATATTTTTGACAATTTTAACTAAGTAGAAGTCCTTAATCTTTAAAAAACCATGAAGACTTTGAAAGCTTTTGGGTATTTTAACGTATCAACAATAATTTTAAATATTTAAGTATTCATGGCAATGTCCCTAAAGTTTAAAAAAGTTATATTTTAATTATTCATAGATACAAGGCTTAAATATGTACCTTACACAAGAACAATTACTAATCTATAAAAATCAAGGATATATTTTATTATCAGAATATTTATCACTTACTGAAGTAGAAATTTTGAAAGCAGAATTATCTGCTTTATCTACAGAAAATTCCCCAAAAAGAATCCTTGAAAAAGATGGTAGCACTGTACGTTCGCTTCACGGCTTGCATACTGAAAATGATGTTTTCAATTCCCTAACACGACATCCATTCATTGTTGAACCTGCTATGCAAATAGTTGACAATCAAGTATATATATATCAATTCAAAGTAAATCTTAAGGCAGCATTTACTGGTGATATTTGGAAATGGCATCAAGACTATATTTATTGGCGCAAGGAGGATGGAATGCCAAGACCACAGGTAGTCAATGCCATGTGTTTATTAGATGATATGAATGAATTTAATGGGCCGCTATTTCTTATCCCTGGTTCCCACAAAGAAAAAATGATTGATATTACGGCTAATCCTAGAGTGACAAACACCAAATCTGATAAGTCTGGTGATAACCCTGCATGGATATCAAGTTTTAGTGCTAATTTGAAGTATTCTCTAAGTCAGGAACTAGTTGCTGATTTAGTATCAAAATATGGAATTACTTTTATCAAAGCTGCGGCTGGTTCTGTATTATTTTTTGATAGCAATATTGTACATGCTTCCTCAAATAATATCTCGCCTTTTGGGCGTTCTACAGTGATTATTACTTATAACAGTATTGAAAATATTCCTTTACAAATTCAAAATCCCCGCCCAGATTTCCTTGTGAGTAAAGATTATCGGCCAGTTACTCCTTTAGCACCTGATGCTTTATCCCAGTTTTCTGGCGTCAAGCTTTAAAATAAATATTGTGTTATATCTTATGGAAGTATTTATAGGTTGCAAAGAGAGCTTAATTTGTCACTGTACACATTTACATCAACTTCCTTATGGCTAATAGCGTTGATTTAAGAAGAATTATCTTACCTAATGCTACCAAATTAAAACTTGGATTTTCAGATGATCTAAATTTAGTTTCCTCAACTTCAGGAAGTTATTTAGATTTTGACCATAATTTGCAGTTAAATTTAGACAAAATTTTTAGTATTCATAGTACAGTTCCATACATAAATGTGGCGCTTGATAGAATTATTGTTGAAGTATTTGGAAAACCTGAAATTAGAATATCTGCACCAAAATATAAAATTTCTAAAACTTATCAAGAAGTTGAAATCAGCTTTAAAGGATTACTAAATAACCAAGATATTGAATTATTTATTGGGAAGCAAAGCACATTAAAGTATAAATTAAATAAAAATTTTACTTTTAGCAATCTAGCGAGTAAACTTCCTATTATCAACGATTTAAAATTAAGCAACCCAGAGCTAATTATCACTGATACTGAACATGATTTTATACATCCAAAATTAGGTTGCATTAACTTAAGCATAGGATTCAACTTTATTGGAAATATTGATTTCAATAATCTCCAGACAAATTTCAGCAGTTTTATTCATCAAAGCTTAGGAATTGGGTGCTTAGGAGCGATAATTAACTTTAATCCGGCAGGACAGATTAGCTTAACAAGTAATATTGCAGGCGATATTCAGCTATTTTCTCAGCAACAATTTAAGGCTACTTTTAATAACTTGCTCATAGGATTAAATATTGGGACTGATTTAGAGCCAAACTTTGGATTAACTGGAAATTTGATTCTGCAAGGCTACGATCCCACCCAAGAAAAAGAACCTAAACTATTTCTCTCTGGTAGTCTCTCCCTCGAACCCGAATCTTTAACAGCATACTTTTGTCAACAAGGTGAAAAATCTTGGTGTAATCCCTATGGATTGCTAGGAACTGAACTTCGCAATATCAGGTTTCAAGGAGGCGGAACGTATTTACCTCCTTACTTCGATAACTTTGGCTTCATTGGTGATTTGAAATGGGAAAAAACAGACCTTGAGGTAGCTTTTCTGATGGACACTAATGATCCTGAAAGATTAGCTTTAATTTTAAATCCCAAGCAAGCGATTAGCTTAATAGATTTGTGGCGGGGGCCAATCACTTCCTTTCTTAGCAAACAAGTAGGTTATTCAACCGATTTAGTTAACAAAGCACTAGGGGTTTTAGAAAGCTTAGTGAACTTAAACATCGAATCAATTGATGGGGATGGAGACGGAAAAATCAATCCTTTAATTAAGTATGTTCCTTTTCCGACAAGAATTGCGGCTCAAGCGATATCAGAAGGTTTAGAAATTAATGGCAAAATTAATGCTTGGGGTCATGAGGCAATCTTAATCCTTCAAGGAGATAAAACTTTTAATAATATCTCTGGTTCATTAAAAGTTCTAGAAATTGATTTAGGATTTCTGAAAATTAAGGGAACAGATGACGATAGTTTAGATTTATCTTTAAAAGTAACGCCTAGTGAGCAGTATCTTCAGGGAGATGGTTATCTAGAAATTCTTGACAACGAAATTGCGAATGTTGAATTTAAAATTACCCCTACCAATACTACCTTTAAAAACTTTGACCTAAGTTTAGGCAATCTATTGAGTATTGATGTTGATGCCCTGAGTATCGATATAAAATCTGGTAGTGGTAGTGGTTTAGGAACAATTTCAGTTTTTGGGAATACTCTAGCAGGCATTATGTTTGATGTTACTCAAAATAGTGTCAATCTGAGGGATGTTCGGCTGAGTTTAGCAGGTTTCTTGACTTTGACTATTCCGAACCTGACAGTTAATTTGAAGAATCAAATCGCAACAGGAACAGCAAATATTATTGCTTTTAATCAATCTTTAGGTAGCGGCACTTTATCATTTAACACTCAGAATGTTTCAATTAATGAAGTAGTTCTTAAATTAGGCAATATTATAAAGCTCAATGTTCCGAGTTTTAAACTTGATTTAACTAATAAAAAGGTTTTTGGTTTAGGCGATGTTACTCTCTTAGGCAAACAATTCACCGCGTTAGGTATCAGCCTGAACGAGAGCGGATTTCAAGCTACAAGTAATTTCAATTTTGGCATTTTAGCTTTCAACGGCGCTACAGTCACTCTCAGCAAAGGAACTAATGGTAATATCAATAATTCTGCCAGTATTGCAGGAAGCCTCAAGTTTTTAGGCTACACCTTTGCCAATATTACGGCTAGCGTTAATAGCAGCAAATTAATTGCATCGGGTAGTTTTAATTTTGGTGGTATTTTAATACTTAAAGGAGCAAATAATCGAAGGAATGCGACAATAACGCTTAACAGAGCCAAAAACGGACTGCACAATTGGGTTAGTATTATGGGTAGCTTTTATGTGTTGGGTCAAGAGTTAACATCACTCACTATCCGCGATAATAATAGTACTTTAAAAATTTTAGGTATGCACATTATCAGAAAGCCCAACTGTCCAAAAGGAATACATAAGTAAGCTAAAAACGAGTTAAATTCAAGTTCTAGTTAGTCTTAGTGGTACTAAACTAGGTTAGCACAATAAATTTTGCAAGCAAGCTCTAAAATTTATTAAGCTATCTATGCATAAGATTAATATTATTCATATTAAGATTGTAAATTAATTTTAAGAAGTCTACTACCAAAATGCAGAATCGTAAGAACTTATACAGAGTTAATATTTTACCTAAATTTATTAAGTTAATATTACCAGCATGGAAAAAGTATTAATTGATTTTTATACCAACAATTCTCTGATTTTTGTCGCTGATTAAAAATTTTAATTTATCAATTTCAATAACTTCATAATTCTCTGTTATAAATATAGAGTATATGCTAGCTATCATATCTGCCAAATCTACTTTAGATAATATCAGTAATCGCAAATTGAAAAATGATTTAGGAACAGTTTTAACAATTAAACATAATCTTCTATCATTTACGTGCCATACACCAGTAAATTTATTACCCGTGACAAATTCGCTGGGTTTAGATAAAAGAAATGTTTGAATTCTAGTTTGCTCATAAGTCATATTATCTTTAAATTCAATAGAGATTTTTTCCCAATCTGTATTAAAACGCCATTTACCAAAAAGTAAAATTTCTATTTCTGTATCTGACAAATTTATATTATTCATTTGCTTTCTCCCTGATTATTAAGTAATGTGCGATTTACTTATGGTAAAGTTTCATGACAAGTTTTGACACGAGTAAAAAATAAATGCATCTGCCATATTAGCCAAGATCCAACTCGCCAAGCTGCCATTGACAGGGGGGCTGTAGATGAATATGAAGGCATGTCTAATATATTTTGGTCATAATGTAACCATTTAACTGGTAAATGTCCCATAGGTGTCGTTGGGGATAATTCAAAAGTTAGTTGGTCGTAATTTAACCAGTTTCCCTCTTTTCGCCAACCCAGGCGATCGCCAAGTCTTTTTTCTGTTTCATAATCTATTTGACCGCCTATTTCGTTCCAAATACTTTGCTGAACACTAAAGCCAAAGTAACCATGACTGTATTGTTGCCAAAGTCGATCGATTTTATGAAAAGCTTGACATGAAAAGTTAAGAATATCTTGTTTATAAACTTCATTCCAATCATTCTTGCCCATGACTTGTAGCATTAATTTAGCTGTTTCAATATCAGCTTCTTGCCACTTGTACTGTGTAAGAAGATTTTGCAATTTACTGTAATCAATATTCCAATTACTTTTAAATTCTGTGGCCAACTCAATATCATTATTAGGTTGTTCCGCCAATTCTGTTTTCTCGATAAAAAGTTGAGGATAAGGAGAAATAATATCTGCTTCTTCTATCCCTAGCACTTTCTTTTGAGCAACCAGTTGAGTAGACATATAATTAGATATTAGGTAAATCGCTTGATTTAAAGTTATCTCATCTTTACTTATATCAAAGTCATGAACCTGCAAATCTAATAATTTTGACTGAAAAAAAGCATCTTGCAGCCTATATTTTTTATCATAACTTGCCACTAATAAATTGAGGATGTCATGAGATATCGTACTAGTATCTTGTATTGTTAATAAATTAACTTGAGAATTTAGAGTACTACTTGCTAAATTTTGAATTTCTCCTACAATTGCGTAAAAATCTGCATCTACTTTTACTACATCATCTATTAAAGATTGAAAGGGACTAAAGTAATCTTGTAGAGACTTTTCTAGATTAATTGCTGTTTCAGCTATTTTTGCGATTTCTTGACGAATTTTTGTAGCTTTGACTTGGTATTCATAAATTTCTTGATACACCTCTATATCTTTAAGTATTTTCTGAATAGCTTGCTTTTGATTTTTAGTATCTTCCGCTAAATTTTTAATTCCTTCACTTAGTAGTTGTACTTTTTCTAAAATTAAAAAGTTAGTATTACTTAATAGCAAAATAGATTTTAAATTTTCTTCTTCTTCCAATTTTAACTTGTAAATTATTTGAGGATTTCTATGATTTTTTATCTCTAGCTTATTTCTTTGTTCATTTACTTTTCTAATTTCATCATATTTTTGTTTAAATAGATTTTTCCAGTCATCTATAAATTTTAATAAAAAATTTTGATAACTATTTTTATAATTTTCTAATGATTCAAGAAGTTGAATATAATCTGTAACTAATAATTTAACCTCTACTAAAGTTTCTCCTTGACTAATTTCTTTTTTCCATTTGATTATTCCCCAAAAATAAGAATGATATTTGGTACCTTCTCTAATTAAGTTTTGGCATTTTCTAATTTTTCTTTGAACTTTTTTTAGTTTGGAATTTTTTAAAGTTGGAAATTTGTAATGTGTTTCATAAATTGTAATAGATTTATAAGTAACTAATTGTTTTTGCTTTCTAGTTAGCATCACTTGTTTTGAAATATACAAATAGTTGCTACACTCTTACCCATTTCAATACCTCCGGGTTTTTGTTATAGCGGTAGGTTACACCATCCTTAGTAGTCACAGACTTTTCTTGACTAGCCTTGCTTCTAATAGTACTAAGAGAATAGTCTGTTAATGTCTGAAGCTCTTTATGAGAAAGTCCTATAATTGTGGCGCTTGCTGCTGATTCTGGTTTCATTTTGAGTTCATTTTTCGGGTAAATATCTATCGTAATTTGCTCCTTTTCAACTGGTTTAATAACAATCCCTTTTTGCAATTGATAATCTGGCATAGAAACAAGTTGCCAATTAGATCCTTCTGAAAGCTCTAACACCCATTGATGATAATTAAATAAGCTTTCTCGATGACCAACGCTGATAAAAGTTGTTTTCGTTGATTGTAACTGTTGATATAAATTACCTTCGTTATTTAAATCTAAAGCACTCGTTGCTTCATCTAAGATAGTGAAACTAGGATGTGTAATTAATAGCCGTGCAAAAGCGAGGCGTTGTTGTTCTCCTAACGACAATATATTTTCCCAAGGAACTTCCGTATCAAAGGCATTTACGCGGGTAAGTAAGTGTTGCAGGTTAACTTGTTGCAAAATATGTTCGAGTTCTTTGTCGCTCATTTTCCTATCTGTGTGAGGATAGAGCAACTGTTCGCGTAAAGTCCCTAAAATGATATAAGGGCGTTGGGGTAAGAACAATACTTCTTTTAGGGGAGGACGCACGAGACGACCAGTTCCTGCATTCCACAAACCAGCGATCGCTCTCAACAAAGAACTTTTACCCCTACCACTAGAACCAACAATCAATAAACCTTCTCCTGGCCCAACAGCTAGTGACAAGTTTTCGACGATTACCTGTTCATAATTTGGCGTTTGTAAAGTGACATTCTCAAAAGCTAAACGTTCTTCTTCTATAATTTTAATAGTACTGACGTTCTCTGGTTGTTTGCTAGCAGCCTGTAGCGCATCTGAAAACTCTGCCAAACGCTTTACATAACCAGAAAATCGTCCTGAAATTCCAAACTCAGATATTAGTTCTCCTAGAGCATTAGAAAACATAAAGCAAGCAAAACTAGCTTGGTTTATTTGTCCATAATCAATTTTATCTTGAAGAAATAAAGGTGTAAGAATAAACATCGAGAATACGCTAATCGCAGACTGATACGCTCTGCCAAAAGCGTCTTGTCCCCTCTCCAAATTCAGTCGGCGTTCAGCAGTTTTTAAAACATTATTAAATCGGCGCTGAATTATATTTAATTCTTCAGCTTCTCCCTGAAAAAAAGCGATTGATTCAGCGTGATTACGAACATGAGTTAAGCAATAGGCAAAATCTGCTTTAAATGCAAGTTCTTCTTGGTTAACTTTATTTATTCCTTGATTCAAGTAAACAGCTATTAAATTACCTACAATTGTATAAATAATTAAATAAATTGCGATTTCTGAAGAAACTATCCAGAGAATTATCAAAGAACTTCCCATTTCTAAAGATTTTTCTAGTAAAGAAGATGAGAATCTCAAGCCAATGCTAGTAATGGGTTCTATTTCTTGGGATAAGCGTTGATCTGGATTATCTATATCAGATTTAAAATTGATTTTATAATACGCTTGATTGCTTAAATATTTTTCTAGAACATGAAAATTTAGCCATTTGTACCAGTCAAGAATTATTTTTTTTTTGATATATCTCAAAAGAGTCACTAACAAGACCATCCCGACAATAATTAGACTGGACAGCCATAAAGTACTATTATATTTATCAAGGTCTCTCTGTTCAATAACGATATCAATCACATACCGATTCCAGTAACTATTTGCAGCATTTGCACCGACAATTACAACTATTAATAAGATTAAGGAAATGAGCATTCCCCATGAGCGAATCACGTCTGAAAATGCTCTTCCTTCTGCTTTTGTTGGATACCAATAAGGCCCGGCAACTACTTTCACATCCTGCCAAAATTGAATCAAGGCTGAAAAAGGATTTATTGTATTTTGCTCGCGCACAGATGGAGTTTGCATATTCTAAAAATGTAGCTGTTACTAATTACGCTAGGAATTTTGAAATGGCCTTTGAGAATTAAGTTAGACTCAGAGGTCATTTTTCCTTTTAGAGAATGTCTGAAAACTTTTATGGTGTTGTATTCGATATTTATAGCTCCCCCTAAATTCCCCTTTTTCAGGAGGACTTTAATTAAATGTCCTCTCTTTTTAAGGGGAGCCAGCTACGCTGTCAGCGTTAAGGCTAAGGGGGAGCAAATCGAATGCACTAGTACAGCACGGTGTAAATAAAGCAACTATTTCAAATTGTTCAAAAGCCTGTCTTCTAAGCTTTTTGATTTTTGACTTCCGCTTTGCGGTACTAGGTCAATGGTTCGTCATCAACAATTTCGACTGTTCTCGGAAAAGGGCCTTGGTCAGGCTCAGTAACGACTACTGGGCTAATATGATGTTTCAATTTGAGTTTTAACTCATCTGAAATGGGCAATTCTTGAATTTCTTTGAGAAGAAATCTGACAGATTCAGTTTTGCTACGTTCTGTATAGACGAGCTTGAGAATGTTTTCAATTCCAAATCCCGCTATATATTCCCCTAAAACGGCTACCAGCCCAAGCAAGCCTAAACCTCCTAAGAGACCTAAAGGCCCGCCCAGCGTTGAAAGCATAGCGACAACGGCAGCGACATTACCCCCTGATGCACCCGTTGCGATCACGAAAAGTATACCAGGAAGACCTAAACCAGAAATTTTTTTGACGAGTTCATCCATTGTACTTACCTACAATCCTTATAAAGTGAAAACATGACTAAGAGAGTCATTACTAATTCCTTTTGTGAAGAAATTAAAAATCTTACATCTTGCACCAGCTAACTAATGCAAGATGTAAGGAATCTGATTTATCCTAACAAAAGACTACATAGTTCATCGATTTGTTGACTTTTTTGAGATATTAATCGATGGGCTATAGCTTGTAACTGACGAGTATTTTGGAGTTTGGTATTATCTATTTCTTCTAATTCACTATCTAACAATGTTTGAAAGCGATAATAAAAACTTTTAGCTTCTTTTTCGCTAGGTTCAAACAACTGTTCTAATTCTCCAGCTACCACTTCACTACTACCATCAAACATAATATTTAAAAGCGGTCTTCCCCATTGCAAAAGTCCCCAATTTTTGACTTCTTTATAAGGGTAGACACTCGTCAGCGAACCTGTACCTAAAGAAACTACTAAAATATCTTCTGTATTCAGGACTTTTTGGGCTTTTCGTTTACTACTAATTTGTGCTTCTAAAATAGCTAAATGGGCTGGATTATTAGCAAATACTCCACCATCGATTAAAGTATAGGCGATGCCGCTATTGTGAGGGTTTACAAGCCGATGAGGAGCAAAATAAGTCGGAGTGGCACTAGTTGCCAATGCTGCATCTAAAAGCGAAAAACCCCCACATAACTTCTGAAAATTTTTAGATTCTATTTGCTGTTTTTCTATTTTGTTTGTAAAAAATATCGGAATTCGCTGCTCGATATCGTAACTCGTTACAAAAACTTCTTTGAGATTATTTTCTAGAAGGGCATTACCAAAATATTGCCTGAAAATTTCTTCTTTGCTTTCGGAAGGATATTTTGGCTGGAGAAATATATCCTCTAACGGGCCTAGTAGTCTTTCAAACAACGGCTCATAAAATATTTCTACCCCATACTCAAGAAAGAACTGTAGGAGATCCTCAGCAGTGTATTCAGCTACTGGCAAGTTATTAGATATATCGGAACTTAATCGGGGTTTAGTTAGTCCAAGTGCTAAGATTCCGCCACTGGAAGTGCCAGTAATTAAATCAAACAAACTGAATATAGGCTTTTGTGTCCGCCGTTCAATTTCTGATAGGAGTAATGCCGGAATAATGCCCCGAATACCGCCTCCATCAATGGAAAGTATTTTATATTTGGGACGGGCTTTTGTATTCATAGTTTCTGGCGATTCCTCCTGAGTTAATATTTGTGCTTGCTGGATATTGACGGGATCTTCAGTTTGGTCTGTTTTGGTTTCCTCGTCATGTGAACTGAGAGCGATCGCAGTTGGAATAATCTCGGATTCTTCGCTGTTTATTTCTGTCTGTTGAATTTCCTTTGGTTGGTTTTCGTCGTCGCTTACTAACGGCGATTCCTCCTGAGTTAATATTTGTGCTTGTTGGATATTGACGGGATCTTCAGTTTGGTCTGTTTTGGTTTCCTCATCATCTGGACTGAGAGCGATCGCAGTTGGAATAATCTCGGATTCTTCGCGGTTTATTTCTGTCTGTTGAATTTCCTTTGGTTGGTTTTCGTCGTCGCTTACTAACGATACCGTTGTTGCTAATAAACTTGTGGTTAGTGGTGAGATATTTTCTTCAGGAATAACTGCTGTCTCAGTTTGGATCTCTTCAAGTTGAATATCTTCTTGATTGGATGATTCTGCTGCAAATGGAACTAGATTTAATGATTGTGTTGCGAATGGAATTTCTGCTAAAGTCCAAATAGGATTACCACGAAAATTTCCTTGATAGGACTTTCCAGTTTGGTTTTTGACAGTTGTACCTTGCCCATCGTCTAATCTCCAGTAAGCCACTAATCCTGATTCATCTCCGGCTATTTGCCCACAACGATGAGTCTGGATTTCTGCTTGAGTACAAGGATAATTCCAAACACTAATATTTGCTAATTGTCCTTTGAAATAAACCTGTTTATGTAAGGTTGCTCCCAGAGTTATAGAACTTGTGGCTTTGTTTAAAGATGAACCTCTAAGAGAATCGTTGTATTCGCGATCGTCAAGATATACGGTTACTTCACCACTATTAAAAACAATAGCAAAAAAGTGCCATTGTCCTATAGTTAGTTCTCCTTGCCCGAAGGTTTTGATACCTTTGCTAACACTTTCATCAATGTAGACATCTAGGCTTCCTGTTTCACTGATGCCGAATTCAAAATTATCGCTGAATCTCTCTGAAGAACGGGCAAAAAATACATTGCGCGTCCCGTAACTAGTGGCTTTATTTGTTAGTTCATGTGGATTTACCCATCCTGAAACCGTAAAAGCTGAACTCCCTTGAGCGAAAACGCCGCCAATATCGTTTCTGCCAAAATCTATATAATCATTTACCCCATTAAATGTTAAAACTGTTTGTGTATTTACTAGGTTTATCACAAGGATTTAATCTCCAAATGTAAATAATTCGTAATTTTAAATAAGGAAGTTAATATTAATAAACTTAATAGTGGAATCTCACTAACACCTTTCAAAATAGAAGACAATAAAAATATAGAAGGCTCAATTACCTAATTTTTATTAGTCAGTAATACTTCTGCGATCGCCTGCGAAATGGGGTAGTGTGGTGGATATATCTCCAGCCAAAAAAATTCCCCGACTGGGTTAACTTCGAGGAATACATACCGACCATCAGGGGTGACAATAATATCAATTGCTCCATAGTTTAAGCCAAAAGAAGCCATCAGTTTGAGCAGTTTTTTCTCAATATCTTCTGGCAAGTCGTAGGGTTGCCAATTTTTAACTAAGGCTCTCCCCTCTTTGCGCCAGTCGTAAGTAGATCCTGACAAGCTTTGGGAATCTACTGCGGCAGTAAATACGCGGTGTCCGACAATAGTTGTCCGCAACTCCAGCGCCTTGGGCACATTTTCTTGAAAGGTCATCGGACAAAAACGCAGCCCTTCCATATTCTCCAGATCGTCATCTGTAACTGGAGTGGTAAACACAACGTTTTCTCGCCCCCGAACGTCATAAATAGCAAAGGAAGAAAGCATTTTGGTAACTATACCTTGGCTACACTCTTGAGCAAATTGCTTGACTGCTTCTGGATTATTTGAAGTCAGAGTGCGTGGAGTTATAAGACCAACTTCTCGTGCAACTTGCAATTGTAGTTGCTTATTATTAGCCCGATCCACATTGGACATTTTATCAAAATGGAATCCCTGAAGGCTGGCAATCATCCCCCTGACTGTGGCGCGACATTCGTTAATTGACGCATCTCTGTATTGCTTGTCCATTGAGTCGGGGATTTTTTGTCCGTAGCGCATCCGCCGATACCAAACTGAGGAGACTTCACTCAAATCTAGCTTCTGTTCGCCATCACTAATAATTACCCGTTCAGTATCGCCAGAGTAAATATCTAGTTTGACTTCAGTGGGATATCTGTCTGTGTCAAACCGAAATGCTTTTTCTCCTCTAGCCTCAATCTCTTTGATGACTAGAGGAATGCTTTCGTTGTCTTTACTAAACGTAACTATTAATACGGTCATAAAAAGCATGAAGTGTGAAGTATGTAGACACCTTTTGGGTGGCTTGCCACAGGCTAATATCAAATATTAAATCTTTGAAGTAGGGCGTCTGCGATCGCACTTGCAATCGGTAAGTTTAAATCCTTTTCCAGCATTCCCCACTCCCCCACAGGGTTGATTTCCAAAAAGACGTATTCGCCTGATGGTGTGAGGATGAAATCTAACGCTCCAAACAACAACCCAAATTTCCCCATAAAGGCTTTGAGACGACGAATTACTTCATCAGGAAGCTGGTGGTGTTGCCATGCGCCAACCTCAACACCTGGTTTACGCCAATCAACTTTGGCTGCTGCATACACATCTGCATTTAGCGCCCCCACAAATACATTACCATTCACGTACACCACCCGTAATTCCTGTTGTTTTGGAATTTGCTCTTGAAAAACCATTGGGCAATAGCGCAGTGATTCGGCATCTTCTAAGTCTTCTGACTTAACGATGCTGGTGTACAGAAAAAACGAAGAGTTAGCTTCCATACTGTGGGAAAGAGCAGTTAAGAGCTTGCTTACCATTTTGCCCTTGACTTGCCCGAAAAACTCTCGTGCTGCTTGAGCTTTGTTGGTAACAAGAGTCTGGGGAATAACAAAACCTACTTCAGACGCAATCCGCAGTTGACACAGCTTGTTACTTGCATAATCTATCCGCTCTAAATTATCTACCCACGTAGCTCTTTTGAGACTGTCCCAAAAACCATCTAAAGTTGCAAGTGATTCTCTAATGCAAGCTTCTCGGAACTTTGGCGCTAATTCTTGACTCAGTTGTGGTTCCCAAATACGGCGCATCCATACAGCTTGCACCTGCTCTGTGTTGATAGAGTGGTTGTTATATTCTATAGTGTGGTAGCTTTTAGACTTGTCAAAATGTGCTGTTAATTGCACTTCTAGAGGAAATTTATCAGTATCTAGACGAAATGGTTGCACCCCTTTTTTTGATAAGGCTTCTGCCACTCTATCTATTGTGAAGAAATCACCACTGTGGGTGATTAATAAAACAACATCACGAGACAGGTGCATACAATATACTTTTTTGATAATTTTAGGAGTTAGCTATTAAGCAATAGCTAACTTGCTTTTTATAATCCAAAATTTTTAAATAATTTAAGTATCTATAAAAAGCAATCACCTCCATGTTATGGATAAAGAAATATGAAAGCGATCGCCTCCGTCGGGCGCCATCGCGTTATGAGTAGTTTTCAGTTATTTGATAACTGCTACTCTATGAAATTATGATGGTGTAGTCAATTACAAGATATTTTCCCGATTAGAAAGGTACTTTCAGATGTATAAGACTAAGTTATTTATCTTCCAAATCTGAAGGAAACTTGTAAGTCCAAGGAACATCTGTTCCTTCACCTTCAGTAGCTTGCTCTGACAAGAAACGCGCAAAAAATGGTAACGCGACAACATCCACTGTTTTGACTGTGTTCTTATGCATAAGAGTTTTCCTTAAAGGAAATTATTTTTTCAACTACAGATATATCAGTAATTAAATATATTTTCAAGAGCAGTTAAGACAGTTAAGAAGTAATTATTCTAATAATTTAGGAAAGTTAAGAAATTTAGGAAAGTTAAGCAAACGCATAAGATAAATTTATTAACTATTTATCAAGATTAAGTAATCAATATCAAACTGTAGCAATTTTATTTGATTAGATTATCCTGCTAGTCCCTATATTTTCCAGTCTTTTCAACTTGGCCCGTTGGCACACGATCCGATCGTCGCCATTGTTGAACCGGCTGGTGAATTAGCTGGTTTGCCTTTCCCTATTAATGCTCGGATGCTGCGGCATGGAACAGGTTATCCCAAGGCGAATCGAGGCGATGAAGTTTGTAGATGCTGAGTTATCATTGTCTACTCTTACACTTGTACACTTAACCGTATTTTCTCGTAATTTCTTTCAAAAATCAAATAGAATTCCTATATTAAGAAGTTAATATAAAGCCGTCAAGTTTCTATGGGAAGGTTAGTTAAATGTTTGCTCAACTGTCTTAACTGTCCACCTTATTATCTACTTAACTTTCTTAAATTTCTTAACTTTCTTAACTATCCACCTTATTATCTACTTAACTGTCTTAACTGCTATTGCATTTTATTGACAAAACTGAGATTATTTAAAAGATTTAGGTTAAACAGACTAATTTAATAAAACTTGTACTTTAATAAAACAATAATTTTTAAGATATTATCTATAGTAAATTGATATAACAAAAAAAAGGCTATTCCTGAATTGATTGATATAAAATAAAAGCAAAATTTATATTTTACAATATGAAACAGAGTAGTGTTTGTAATAGTTTTTCGTTTGCCTAAATTATAGATTAATAAGTAGTAAGTATATACTTGTAATTTTTAAGTACATTTAAATTATGGGAAAGAGTGTAAAAAATGATTTTTTTAGAAGAAGAGAGTTTATATTTGAATAGAATACAGCAACTTAAAACTAAGTTTGAATTAGTTTTATTGGAGAAAGCTCCATTAAGCGAATGCACAGTGATTGTGAATAAAACATATCCACTGGAAGTCATACCATATATTGTTTCAAGCTCAAATAACTCGCTAAAGCAAATTCGTTCTTATCTTCAAAATGTGTCCGGGGAAGCATTATTACTTAAAGCCGTAGTACCAGTGTCAAATATACCTTTAACTGCCACAGGAGAGGTAGACGAATTGGCTCTGATGAACATTCCTATTATTGATGAAAATTTAATTGAGCAAGTAGAAAAGCAACTTAACTCTGATCACAAAATTGAAGAGGCAGTGGTAGTGGTGCAGGAGTTGAGAAAGAATATCCCCTCACTCCATTTATCAGATTTAATCCCAGATTGGCGAGACAAGAACGCGATCGCGGGAGGCGGGGCTTTGCCCATCGCTAACGTTGTCCCAATTCCCAGAGATTCCCAACCAGATACACAACAACATTTTTTAGAGCCGAAGCCACTTGCCATTAGCCACGGCAGTATTCTCCCGAACGATCCCCATGCACCTATTACCTTGCCCGAAGTTCTGCAAAGAGCCGCGCAACAGGTTAAAAGTGCGGGAATTATTTACCTGTTGCCCGATGGCACAGAACTACGCCAATCATACGCTGAGTTACTGGAAGTTGCAGAGCGGATTCTTGCTGGTTTGAGAAAGTTGGGACTCAAGCCAACCAACAAAGTCATCTTGCAGATGGAACTTAGCTGTGACATTATCCCCGCTTTTTGGGGCTGCATATTGGGAGGCTTTGTTCCCGTAATCATGGAAGTGCCACCGACTTATAGAGAATCAAACAAGGTGGTGGATAAGCTTTGTCATATTTGGCAGTTCTTAGATAGTCCAGTCATCTTAACTACGGAAGTTCTCAAATCAGAGATAGAATTTCTATCGCAATGGCTACCAGTAGAACGCATCAAGATAGGCACAATTGAAGTATTAAAAAACAATACTACCAGCAAACAATATCATCATAGTCAACCAGATGAGGTAGCTCTTTTAAACCTGACTTCGGGCAGTACAGGAATACCAAAATGCGTTCAATTGACTCATAAGAATCTAATTTATCGCGCCAGAGGAGCTAACCAACTCAATCAGCATGAGCGAGAAGATGTGATTTTAAATTGGCTGCCATTCGATCACATTGGCAGCATTTCCGACTGGCATATCCGTGGTGTTGAATTGGGTTGCACCTTGGTTTATGCCCAAAAAGAATATATCTTGGGTCGCATTCTCAATTGGTTAGATTTGATTCATAAATACCGGATTACTCATAGCTGGGCACCTAACTTTGCCTATGCAATAGTTAATGACTCTCTCAAACAAGAACCAGAACAGAACTGGAACTTATCGTGCGTGAAATTTCTACTAACAGCTGGTGAAGCAGTATCTAATAAAGCTGTGGAGGATTTTCGAGAAAATTTGGTTGCCTATGGACTCAAAGCAACGGCAATTCGTCCCGCTTTTGGAATGGCTGAGATGGGTTCAGGAATTACATATTATCAGCCTATAAAAAAAGCTCCTTTGTTATTCCATAAGGTAGACAAATCTATATTGCAAGGTACTATTCAACGAGTAGACATAAACCATCCAAATTACAATACTTTTACCGATTTAGGCTCAGTCATTCCTGGAATTACCATTCGCATAGTAGACGAGCAAAACTCTGTATTAAGAGAAGACACCATCGGGCGTTTGCAAGTTAAAGGCGATGCAGTTTCTCCGGGATATTACAACAACCACAATGCCAACAGTCAATCCTTTTTAAAAGATGGCTGGTTTGATACTGGAGATTTAGGATTTATTACCAACGGACAATTAGTGGTTAGTGGTCGTGCCAAAGAAACTATTATTATCAATGGAGCCAACTACTACAGTCATGAAATTGAAGCAGTAGTTGAAGAAATTGCAGAAATTGAAGTGTCCTACACTGCCGCTTGTGCAGTGTGCAATGCTGATGATGCAATAGAGAAACTGGCTATTTTCTTCAGTTCACTAATTATAGAAGAAGCTAAACTGTTAGAGTTATTGAAGAAAATTCGCCAGACAGTGGTGAACAAAATCGGCTTAAATCCTGATTATTTAATTTTATTAGCTAAAGAAGATATCCCCAAAACTGTTATTGGTAAAATCCAGCGATCGCAACTTAGCGATCGCTTTCATGCAGGTGAGTTCAATTCAATTCTCAAACGATTCGATATCTTACTAAGCAATAGCAACACTATTCCTGATTGGTTCTACGAAAAAGTCTGGCGACCCAAGCAAGCCAAGGCTTTGAAGACTTTATCCCCAAATTGTCTGACTATAGTCTTCCTCGACGAGGTAGGATTGGGGACATTTATTTGTCAGCAACTAGAACAGCAAAACCTACCGTATATCTGTGTCTCACCTGGAGCAGAATTTGCTAAAAAAAGTTCCAACCACTTCTTTTTAACTCCTGGAAATGCAGAGCATTATCAGCTATTGCTTGAGACTATAAAAGCAGATAACCTTACGATCGGTCAGATTCTCCATTTATGGAATTATCAAGAGTATCAAGGAGAGATAAAGAGCATAGAAGCTCTGGAAAAATCCCAAAAACAGGGAATTTACAGTTTATTATTTCTTACCCAAGCCCTAGCAAAAACTCAACACTTCCAAGACTTAGTTCAGTTATTGTTGGTTTCTAGCTACACCCAGTCTACGCAAGCAACAGACAAGATTGCTTATGAAAAATCTCCTGTTCTGGGTGTAATTAAAACTATTCCCCAGGAAATACCCTGGTTAAATTGCCGTCATATCGATTTAACACCAAATTCGATAGAGGTGGATGGAAACTATCTTCTACAAGAACTCCAGGTTTTATCAAAAGAGCAAGAAGTGGCTTATCGAAACGGACAGCGTTTGATTGCAGGTTTAGAAAAAGTTAATTTAGAAGACAAACCAAAGCAAAAACTTCCCTTTAAATCAGGGGGAACGTATCTGATCAGTGGAGGGCTTGGGGGTGTTGCAGTTGAAATTGCTAAATATCTAATTAAGTTTTTTAATGCCAAATTATTATTAGTAGGTCGGACTGATTTACCAAATGAAGATATTACATCCAACCTCTCTACGGAAATATTAGAAAAAGTAAAGCTTTATCAGGAATTAAAGCAGCTGGGATCGGTGGTTTATCAGACAGTAGATATCTGCGACTTTGAAGCCGTTGAACAAGTAGTAGAAAAGGTCAAGGCTAACTGGGGAAGTCAACTGGATGGGGTGATTCATCTGGCGGGAACTTACCAGGAAAAAATGCTAGTGGATGAAACACCACAAAGTTTAGCTGCAATCTTACGCCCCAAAGTATTAGGTGCTTGGGTTCTACACCACTTGCTGAAAAAGCAAGGAAAGGGGGTTTTCATTAGCTTTTCGTCTTTGGCGAGTTTCTTTGGTGGAGCCACAATTTCTGCTTATGCTGCTGCTAACAATTTTTTGGAAAGCTTTAATCAATATCAACGTTCTATTGGTGAGTTGCACAGCTATTGCTTTGCTTGGACAATTTGGCGTGATACAGGGATCAACAAGGGTTATCAGAGGCAAGAAATCACCCGCGCTCAAGGCTTTTATGAGATGAGCCTGCAACAAGGGTTGTATTCATTATTGACTGGTTTATATCATGACCAAGCACAGCTGATAGTCGGTTTAGATGGGAGCAATCCCAAAATTCGGCGTTTTACCTCGGAGTTTCCAGGGTTACAGAAATTAACTGCCTATTTCACTACGAGTAACGGTTCTGCCGTACCAGAATTATCAGATTTTACAGTGCGCGATCGCTTCACAACAACTGTTAACTGTGACTTTGTGCAACTATCACAAATGCCCCTAACTGCTAGCGGCGAAATTAATCGAGAATTATTGGCTAGGGGGATGACTCGTAGAGAAGCGATCGCTCCTCGAAACGAAACGGAACGGCAAATAGCTCAAACCTGGGAAGAAGTTTTAGGCATACCCCAGATCGGCATTCACGACAACTTCTTTGAACTGGGAGGAAATTCTTTGCTAGCCTTCCAAGTCATTTCTCGGTTGCGCGAGACTTTTTCTGTTGAATTGTCGCCAAATCGTTTTTTTGCATCCCCGACTGTAGCTGGTTTGGGAGAAAGCCTTGAGGCGCTACAAACTGTTGTCAGAAAGTGGAATGTCGCTATGGATGACGCAGAAAAAGAATATGAGGGAGGGGTATTATAAATGACAATAATAGAATTTGTATCTTATTTAAATAGTTTAGGTATAAAAATTTGGCTGGAAGGCGGCCAGTTAAACTATCGCGCTCCCAAGGGAGTGATGAACCCAGACCTCAAAAACCAACTGCTAGGGCGCAAATCAGAAATCCTGGCTTTTCTAAAAGAAGCTCAGATTGCAACAGACTCTTCCTTTGAGCCAATACCATCTATAGAACGCTCTGAAGAGTTGCCTTTATCCTTTGCCCAGCAGAGGATGTGGTTTCTCTATCAATTAGAAAGCCAAAGCCCATTTTATAACGAGGGTTTACAGCTGCGCGTTGCAGGTGTACTCAACGTAGAAGCTCTACAGCAGAGTATCAACGAAATCATCCGTCGTCACGAAATTTTACGGACAACATTTCCAGCAGTGGATGGAAAACCCTTGCAGGTAATTTTTCCTAGCTTGGCGTTGGCAATGCCAGTTTTAGACTTGCAAGGTATAGAAGAATCAGAAGTACAACAGATTGTCACCAAGGAAGCTCGCCAACCTTTTGATTTGAGTAATGGCCCTTTGTTGCGGGTTACTTTACTGCGCCTGGGATCGGAGTCCCATATCCTGGTATTGATCATGCACCATATAATCACGGATGGCTGGTCAATGGGGATATTCATCCAAGAATTGTCCACCCTCTACCGAGGTTTTACTCTTAGTTCCCCTTTGCTCCTCCCTGAGTTGCCCATCCAGTATGCTGATTTTGCAGTTTGGCAGCGACAGTGGTTGACTGAGGAAATTCAAAAACAGCAACTAAATTACTGGAAGCAACAGTTAGCTGGTGCTACACCCTTATTAGAACTACCCACAGACAAACCACGCCCCCCCGTTCAGACTTTCTGTGGTGCTACCCAGAAATTTCAAATTGACCAGAATTTGAGCAAGCAAATCAAAACCTTCAGCCAACAGTCAGGAGCTACTCTATTTCACACGCTACTGGCGGCTTTCGTCGTTTTAATGTTTCGTTACAGTGGTCAAGATGATATCTGCATTGGTAGCCCCATTGCCAACCGCAACCGCAGAGAGATAGAACCATTAATTGGCTTTTTTGTCAATACATTGGTATTGCGTAACCAGATCAAAGGAAATCCTAGTTTCAATGAGTTTCTCTCTCAAGTGCGACAAGTTGCAACATCCGCTTATACTCACCAAGATGTCCCCTTTGAACAAGTGGTAGAAGCGTTGCAGCCAGAACGTTCTCTCAGTTACAATCCCCTATTCCAAGTGGTGTTTGTCTTAGAGAATTTCTTGTTGGATACATTAGAATTGCCTGATGTTACTCTGACTCCTCAATTTGTAGAACGTGGAACATCTCAGTTTGATTTGACCTTGGCAGTTTGGGAGACAAAAGGGGGACTGATAGGTTCGTGGGAATATAACAGCGACCTATTTGAGCCAGATACCATTGCAAGGATGACAAGTCATTTCCAGACTTTGTTAGCAGCGATTATTGCTAATCCGAATCAACCCATTAGTGAATTACCACTGCTGAGTCAGCCGGAGCGACATCAGTTACTAGTGGAATGGAATGATACTTATACGCCCTATCCTAAGAGCAAATGTATCCATCAGTTATTTGAGGAACAGGTTGAAAAAACACCAAATGCAGTGGCTGTGGTTTATGAGGACGAGTCCCTCACATACCTACAGTTGAACCTCCGTGCGAATCAGTTGGCGCAATATCTGCAAACTTTAGGTGTGGGTGCAGAAGTTTTAGTGGGAATTTGCGTCGAGCGATCGCCCTTAATATTGGTAGGATTGCTGGGCATTCTCAAGGCTGGTGGGGCTTATGTACCACTTGATCCGGCATATCCCCAAGAGCGGTTGGCGTTCATGCTAGAAGATACCCAAGTATCAGTGCTGTTAACCCAGGAAAGTCTGGTGACAACACTGCCGCCACATCAAGCGCAGGTAGTTTGTCTTGATAGCGCAAACTTCAGCGCGATCGCAGAGAATTTACCTCACACGGTGACAACTGACAATCTAGCTTATGTGATTTACACCTCCGGTTCTACTGGCAGACCCAAAGGAGTGCAAATTGAGCATCGAGGATTGTTAAATCTCGTCTTTTGGCATCAACAAGCTTTTGCAGTGTCGTCCCTTGACCGAGTAACACAAGTTGCTGGAGTAGCATTTGACGCTTGTGGTTGGGAAATCTGGCCTTATTTGACGGCGGGAGCTAGCATCCACTTTCCCGATGATGAAACCCGGCTTGACCCTGAGCAAATGCGAGACTGGTTGTTGTCAAAGGCAATAACTATTAGCTTTCTACCGACACCAATGGCCGAGAAAATTCTGTCATTAAATTGGCCGGCGAATGCTGCTTTGCGAACTTTGCTCACAGGTGGAGATCAACTTCATCAGTACCCTTCAACTTCTCATCCCTTTGAGGTGGTGAATAATTACGGGCCAACAGAGAATACTGTAGTCGCAACCTCCGGTACTGTTCCTAAAAGACAACAAGCCTATTTACCACCTGCGATCGGGCGAGCGATCGCTAATACCCAAGTTTATATACTAGATTCCTTATTACAGCCTGTACCCATTGGTGTGACTGGCGAATTATACATTGGTGGTGAGAGCTTGGCACGGGGTTATCTCCACCGTCCCGACTTGACCGCAGAACGCTTTATTCATAACCCTTTCGCACCTAAAGGACGACTTTATCGCACAGGCGATTTGGTTCGCTACCAAGCCGATGGCAATATAGAATTCTTGGGTCGCATTGATAATCAAGTGAAGATTCGCGGCTTCCGCATTGAACTTTCGGAAATTGAGGCTATTTTGACTCAACACCCTCTGGTACGGGATGCTGTTGCGATCGCCAGAGATGATATACCCGGTGTGAAGAGTTTGGCAGCATATATCATCCCAGAACTAACACAGCCGACCAGTAACGAGCTACGCCTATTTCTCAAGTCAAAGCTCCCCAATTACATGGTACCTGCATCCTTCACATTTCTAGAAGCTCTGCCGATTACCCCCAACGGCAAAGTAAACCGTCGTGCATTACCAGTACCGGAGTTCGAGTCCGATGAATCAACAGGTTTTGTCTCACCTCGTACCCACACTCAAGAAGTCTTGGCCAAGATTTGGCAGGATGTTTTAGTACTAAAACAAGTTGGTATCCACGATAACTTCTTTGAATTGGGTGGAGACTCTATAATGAGTATGCAAATTATTGCCAAAGCTAATCAAGCTGGACTCAAACTTACTCCCAAACAATTATTTCAACACCAAACAATAGCTGAACTAGCTACTGTTGCTGGTATAATTAATTCGGTTCAATCAGAACAAGGTTTAGTTACAGGGGCTGTCCCTCTAACACCAATTCTGCACTGGTTCTTTGAGCAAAATCTACCTGAACCTCATCACTTTAACCAATCCTTCCTACTAGAAGTTCCCGCAAACTTGCAACCGGAATTACTAGAGCAGGCATTACAAAAGTTACTCTCCCATCACGATGCTTTACGCCTGCGGTTTGTGCAGCAGGATGGGCTATGGCAGCAGTACAACAGTGATGCAAGCGATGTATCGTTGGGCATTGCAGATTTGTCATATCTGCCCCCAGCAGAACAGTTAAAAGCGATCGCAATCAGGGCAGACGAAACACAAAGCACGCTGAACTTAACAGATGGGCCGCTGATGCGGGTCGTTTTGTTTAACTTAGGTAATTCCCCCGGACGGTTACTCATCGTCATCCATCACTTGGCTGTCGATGGCATCTCGTGGCGGATTTTGCTAGAAGACTTATCTGAGGCATACAAACAATTAGAAGTTGGCAAAAGTATCCAACTACCTGCAAAAACAACTTCCTTTAAGGATTGGGCAATTCGATTGCAGAATTATGCCCGCAGTCAAGAACTCCATTCACAGCTAGATTACTGGCTGGACTCAATGCGGTTCCCAATTGCTCCTTTACCGTTGGATTATGCTGCTGTTGCCCAAGATAACACTGTAGCTTCTAGTCAGATTGTATCTGTATACCTGAGTGGAGAACAGACTCGCGCTCTGTTACAGGATGTCCCTGGAGCCTACAATACTCAAATTAACGATGTCCTGCTGACGGCATTGGTGCAAACTTTCACTCGTTGGACAGGTTTTTACTCCCTACTGATTGATTTAGAAGGTCATGGACGAGAGGACTTGTTTGATGATGTGGACTTGTCCCGCACGGTAGGCTGGTTTACTAGTATATTCCCCGTTCTCTTACAACTTGAGGATCGCAACGATCCCGGAGAGGTTCTCAAGTCGGTAAAAGAGCAACTGCGACGTATTCCCAACCGAGGTATTGATTACGGCATCTGGCGCTATATTAGCCCGGATGAGAGCGATCGCGTTCGCGGAGCGTCTCGTAGAGAAGCGCTGCTGCGTTCGCCCTTGGCGTCTCCCCTTGGGAGAAGCGCAGAACGCAATCAATTACAAGCATTCCCCAAAGCTGAGGTGAGCTTTAACTACTTAGGTCAATTCGACCAAACGCAGTTAGCAACCCTTGGCTGGAAATATGCCCAAGAGTCTAGCGGTTCTATTCACAGCCCCAAAGGACAGCGCCGCCATTTGTTAACTGTGAATGGATTAGTTGTTGAAGGGAGGCTGAAATTAGAGTGGCAATATAGCGAGCATTTTCATTCCTGGGCCACTGTAAAAAATCTGGCTAATGACTATATAGAAGCCTTAGAAACTATTATTACCCACTGTTTATCCCCAGAGGCAGGTGGCTATACTCCTTCAGATTTCCCGGAAGTTGAGTTTAGCCAAGAAGCTTTGGACGAACTGCTAGCAGAAATTAATTAAATAAAGTTGTCCATACTAGAAACCCGGTTTCTATTTTAACAAGATTTTCTGCAAATAAACTAAATTCCTGGAGGTAATTTATCACAAAGCTACTAATGACTCGCTACCAAAAAATATCATGATGATTACTCAGGAAAAACTATGCTGGAATTTCAGATTGAATTTAAACCTCGTATCCCTCCTTCAAAAAATTTAGTCATAGGTACTTTGGGGCCTAATGCTACTAGTAGTGACTATGCTGCCAAGCATATAACTAACCATCTGCTCTCAGAAGAATTTACTGTATCAACTCAGTTGTTTGATACTTTTACAGAAGTCAAAGAAGCCTTGCTACAAGACAAAGTAGATATGGCTTTAGTACCTCATGCTTACGACCGAATTAATGAGTTTTATATGGAGCCAAGTTTTGAGCTAGGCTTCATTTTTATATTTCCTACTCCAGTTTATGGATTGGCTAAGAAAAAAAATAAAGAGGCAGTTTTCAACGGTTCTAGAATTGTTACCCATCCGGCTCCTTTACCTCTATTAACGAAACTCTTGCCAGATTCTCAAGATCAAACACAAATACAAGTAGATTTATCTCCTTCTACCAGCGATTCAGCGATTCAGGTAATGCAGGGTTTAGCCGATTTCGCTATTACTAATGAGAATGCTGTAAAAGCCTACGATTTAGAATTTATTTCCATCTATGGAAACATTCGTATGAGTTGGTCGATTTTTCAGAAAAAATTAAATTAACAGAAAATTATGTCTAAATATTTTCCCCAGCCAAAAACCATCAAAGTTAATTCTGATGTAGAGTTAATCGCATTTCAATGTCAAGATACAGTTGTGCAATTAGCTTCTATTCCTCCGGGAGCTACTTTTGAATTGCATCGACATCCCGAAAGCCAAATTGGAATGCAAATTGCGGGACGTTTGGAATTTAACCTCAACGGGAAAAAAGAAATTCTCGAACCCTTTGGGCAAGTTTATGTAGCTGGTTATAATGTTCTTCATGGTTCTAAAAACCCTTTTTCAGAAACAGCATTAGCGTTTGATGTGAAACGCATCACCAATTCTGAGGAAGCTGAGGAGGCTATTCTGAAAGTTACAGCAACTCAAGATGAAATTACAGGTTTTGAGTGTCAGTCTGTTGTTGGTTCTTGGTTTGAGATTGTCATCACCAAAATTCCTCCGAAAGGAGTAATCCCAATTCGCCAATCTGCTAATGAAACAATGGGAATAATTCTTAACGCTCGATTGACGATCGCAGTGGCAGAACAACAGCAGAATTTAAAATATGGTAGTGTTTATTATGCTCCTGCTAACGCTCTTTATGGAGGACATAATCCTTCTGATGAAACAGTATCTTTGATTGAAATTTTGATTAAACCGCGCTCTCGTCTTTCAGTAAAAGATGCTTTTTCAAAGACAGATATGATGGCGCGATCGCTAACTACTTCGTAAGGGATATTCATCATGGATTTAGGATTAAGACAGAAAGTAGCTTTAGTGACAGGAGCAAGTGCTGGTATTGGTTATAGCGTTGCTCAAAAGCTGGCAGCAGAAGGTTGTAAGTTAATAATTTGTGGGAGAAATTCTGAGCGATTAGAACAAGCTTATCAAGGTTTGATTGGTTCTCAAGCAAAAGTTATCCCGATTTGTGCTGATGTTCAAAATGCAAGTGATTCTCAAAATTTAGTCCAAGAAGCTCTCAGCCAATTTGGAAAAATTGATATATTGGTGAATAATTCTGAGGGGGCAACATTTTCTAATGAAGCTGTAGAAAATCTATCTGATGAAGATTGGTTGTCTGTTTTTGAAGGCAAGTTAATGGGCTATATTCGCATGACGAATTTGGTGCTACCAACTATGAAAAATCAGCAATGGGGACGCATTATTAATATTGTTGGGACATCAGGAAAAGAACCTTCTAGTCGTCTTGTAAAATCGGGTGTTGCGAACGCTGGATTAATCAATTTTACAAAAACTGTTGCTACGCAAGTTGCTAAGTGGAATGTTTTAGTTACCTGTGTTAATCCTGGTCTGATTGATACTCCAAGGCATAGAGAATATTTAGAAGTATTTGCTCAAGAGGAGGGTCGGACTGTTGATTCAATCATTGAAGGAACGAATAATATGATTCCTCTTGGCCGTCGCGGTGTTTCTAGTGAGGTTGCTAATTTGGTTGCTTTTCTAGCGTCAGAATGTGCTAGTTATATTACGGGTGTTACTATTCCTGTAGATGGCGGATTGTCAAGTTCTGCTTTTTAACAATTACTTTTTTTAAACGAACCGCAGAGGCGCAGAGGACACAGAGATAAGAGAGGAAGAGAGATAAATCACGTAATTAATATTATTTAAAAAACAATGGTAGTTGCACAAAAACAAAGTAAAAGTAAAGATATTGAATTTATCTATCCTCTTTCACCTACGCAGGAAGGGATACTCTTTCATACTCTCTATGAGTCGGAATCGACAATCTATTTTGAGCAGTTTCAATTAACTCTTCATGGCAATTTAGAAACAGGTGTATTTGAACGGGCTTGGCAACTTTTGGTAGAGCGACATTCGGCTTTGCGGACTCTTTTTGTTTGGAAGAATCGCAAACAATCTGTTCAGGTGGTGCGTAAAGGAGTGAATTTGCCTTGGTCTAATTTAGACTGGCGGATGTTTTCTAAACAAGAGCAAGAAATACGTCTCAATTCTTTCTTGGATTCAGATAGAAAACAAGGTTTTGAACTTGACAAAGCTCCATTAATGCGCTTTGCTTTAATCCGGGTAGCCGATGAAACTTATGAGTTTGTCTGGAGTTTTCATCACTTGCTGGTTGATGGCTGGAGTTGGCCGATTATTTTCAAAGAATTGTTTGCTTTATATGAATCAATTCAGAATGGGCAACAGTTATATTTAGCTCCAAGTCGCCCTTTCCGGGATTATATTAATTGGTTGCAACAGCAAGATTTGGCTGGGGCGAAGGCTTTTTGGCAACAAAATCTTCAGGGTTTTACTGCACCTACGCCTTTGATAGTTGAACGAACCATCGGGCAGAGTTCTCACCAACAGCAAAATATTGATGTGCGATCGCAGCATCTATCAGCCGAGAGGACAACTACCTTAAAATCTTTTGCCCAACAACATCATCTGACGCTTGCCACCTTGGTACAAGCAGCTTGGGGGCTGTTACTAAGTCGCTACAGTGGTGAGTCTGACGTAGTTTTTGGCACTACTGTATCTGGTCGCCCTCCTAGTTTATCTGGCGTGGAGTCGATGGTGGGGTTGTTTATTAATACTTTACCTGCACGGTTGAAAATCCCTGATAAAACCGATTTGTTAACCTGGCTGGGGTTGTTGCAACAAGAGTATATAGAGCGGGAGCAGTATTCATACACCCCACTGGTGGATATTCAAGGCGTGAGTGAAGTTCCTCGCACTCAACTTTTGTTTGAAAGCCTCGTTGTATTTGAAAACTATCCTGTAAATGTAACATTGCAGCAACTCCCTGGAAACTTGAGCATCGGGGAGCTACAAGACAGGGGACAAACCAATTATCCTCTCACACTGCTGGCAATTCCTGGCGAGGAAATGACGGTGAAAATTTACTACGATCGCGATCGCTTTGATGCAGACATTATCGATCGCATGGCTGGTCATTTCCTCACCCTGTTGGAGGGAATTACCATCAATCCTCATCGCACCGCAGGCGAGTTACCGCTACTAACTCCAGCAGAGAAAGATTTACTTTTAGTCGAGTGGAATGCTACCTCACCAGCGCATCCCATCAATCGTTGCATCCATCAATTATTTGAGGAGCAAGTCGAAAAAACACCCCAAGCTTTGGCGGTGGTATATGAAAACCAACAATTGACTTATGAAGAGTTAAATCAGAAAGCTAATCAAATTGCCCACTACTTGCAACGCTTCGGTGTGAAACCAGATGTTCCAGTGGGTATTTGTGTGGAGCGATCGCTAGCTGCTGCGATCGCCATTTTAGGAACTCTCAAAGCTGGGGGAGTTTGCGTTCCCCTCGATCCTACCTATCCGCCAGAGCGTTTAGCCTTCATGCTCAACGATTCTCAAGCACCAGTCGTCTTAACTCAAACACGTTGGAAATCATTACTTGATGGTAACTTGGCTCATCGTCTGATTGTGTTAGATGAAGATGGGGACGAAATCGCCAAGGAATCTGAGAGTAATCTGCAAGTTGAAATAGCAGCTGATAATTTAGCTTACATAATATATACCTCTGGCTCTACCGGCACTCCTAAAGGCACTCTTGTTACCCAGCGATCGCTTACCAATTTAATAGAACACCATCAGGCAAAAATGGCCACAGGTATTGGTGTGCTTCAGTTTGCTTCCCTGAGTTTTGATGTCAGCTATCACGAAATATCCGTGGCGTGGGGCTTCGGAGGTACGCTGTATATGATTTCTGAATGCGATCGCAAAGATTTAGATAAATTAATCCACTTACTTGCTAACAACCCAATTGGTAAAGTTTTTCTGCCAGTTAGCCTTTGGCAGCAATTAGCAGAAATATACGGAGAGCAATCACATCTATTTCAGAATATTCGGGAAGCGATCGCTTGTGGCGAACAACTCCAAATTACTCAGCCGATGATTAAGCTGTTTAAGCGTCTGGAAAATTGTACACTCTACAATTTCTATGGCCCCACGGAAGCAGACTTAGTGACAGCTTATACTTTTAGCCAAAAGCCGGGTGAATGGCCGATTTATCCACCGATTGGTAAAGCTGCCGTCAATGTGCAAGTGTATCTGTTAGACAGCAATCTTCAACCCGTGCCGATTGGCGTTCCTGGCGAACTCTACGTTAGTGGTGATGGTTTGGCTCGTGGCTACCTCAACCGTGCAGATTTGACTAATCAAAAATTTATCCCCAATCCTTTTAGTAACGATGCCAACTCGCGCCTCTATAAAACTGGTGACTTAGCTCAATACTTGCCAGATGGGAATATCGAGTTTTTGGGACGGATAGATGATTTAGTAAAAATTCGGGGCTTTCGCGTTGAATTGGGAGAAGTTGAAGCCGTTCTGAGCAAACATCCTCAAATTAACCAAGCAGTAGCTAAAGTGCATGGGGAAAGTGCCAGGGAAAAATATTTAGTCGCTTACTTTGTCCCCATTCCGGGAGAGACAATCACAGTCGAACAACTGCGGACTTTTTTGACTAAGCAATTGCCAGATTATATGATTCCATCGGCTTTTATCGAAATGGAATCGTTTCCGCTCACACCCAATGGTAAAGTAAACCGTCGCGCTCTCCCAGAACCAACAACCAGCCGACCGGAATTAGGTCAAACTTTTGTTGAACCGCGTACTCCCACCGAAGAAATCTTGGCTGGGATTTGGAGAGATGTTTTAGGGTTAGAACAAGTTGGCATTTACGATAACTTCTTTGATTTGGGGGGACATTCTTTATTAGCAACTCAGGTGATTGCTTTAACGCGCAAAGCATTTGGGATAGAATTACCACTATTGAGTTTATTTGAATCTCCCGCGATCGCACCTTTAGCCCAAAAAATCGCCACAGCTAAAGCGCCAGATCGGCAGGAGTTATCTCTAAAACGGTTGCCCTCCCAAGATGAGGCAATACCAATTTCTTTAACACAGCTAGAGTTGTGGTTTTTTGACCAATTTTATCCAGGCAATTCCATCTATAACCTGCCTTTGGTCTATCGCATCACAGGTGCGCTCAATGAGACAGGATTATCAGAGAGTTTAAGAGAAATTGTCCGCCGACATGAGACATTGCGATCGACTTTTCAGGTTAAAAATGGACAAGTTGTTTATGCTGTTATTAACGAGCCTGTCTTTGATTTTTCAGTAATTGATCTCCAGCACCTCCCCGAAACTGAGCGCGAAGCTCAAGCCGCACAACAGGCTGAACAGGAAATTAAGCATCCTTTCGATTTGGCACGGGGCCCTTTATTACGCAGCAAGCTTTGGCGCTTGGATGAACAAGAGTATCTATTCGTTGCCGTCACCCACCATATTGTTGCTGACGGTTGGTCTTTTAGTGTCCTAACTCAAGAACTGGCAAAAGTTTACGAAGCCTTCTGTGAGGGTAAGCGATCGCCGTTGGCTGAGTTACCGATCAAATATACCGACTTTGCTCAATGGCAGAGGCAGTGGTTACAAGGACAAGTCTTAGAGTCTCAGCTTCAGTTTTGGAAAAAGCATTTAGGCACTAGTCCGCCTGTATTGAAGCTACCAACCGATCATCCCCGTCCACTAACGCGAACCTTTAAAAGTGCAGGCCAACCAATAGTTCTCTCCCAGAAATTAACCGATGCGCTCAAGGTACTGAGTCAACAGGAAGGCGTAACCCTATTTATGACCTTGTTGGCAGCATTCCAGACATTACTCTTCTCTTATACAAGACAGGAAGAGATCATTGTCAGCAGCGCCCTTGCCAATCGCACCAGAGTAGAAACTGAGGGACTGATTGGTTTCTTTGTCAATTTACTGCCATTTTGTACCAACTTAGGAGGAAACCCCAGCTTTCGGGAACTACTTGGCCGAGTGCGTGAGGTAGCCTTGGGTGTCTACGCTCATCAAGAAATGCCCCTGATTAAGCTAATAGAAGAACTCCAGCCAGTCAGAGATCCCAGTTACACATTAATCAATCAAGTAATGTTTGTCTTTCAAAATACTCCAGAGGATAATTTACAATTTGCAAATCTCACTTTGAAGGAGCAGTTTATTGCTAGAGATACAAAAGATACCGCAGAGTTTGATTTAGAGTTAACGCTCGAAGAAACATCAACAGGTATTGAAGGTTTGCTTGTATACAGAACCGATTTATTTGAACCTGCCACTATTACTAAGATGGTCGATAATTTTCAGAGTTTCCTGGAAAAAATAACGACCAATTATAACCAACGTCTGGCTGAACTTATCTTAATCTCTGAACCTCCAACGTCGCCCACTATAACTGTTATCTCCCCAATATCGAGGGATTTTGTTACACCTCAAAATTCTATCGAAGAAGTTGTGTTAAATATCTGGAAAGAAATTTTAGGGATAGAGCAAATTAGCACTCAAGATAACTTTTTTGAACTGGGAGGACATTCTTCTCAAACTCTTGAAGTTATATGCAAACTACAGTCAGCTTTGCAAGTCGAACTGCCGTCGATCTACCTGTTTGAGAAACCTACTGTAGTTCAGCTAGCAGAAGCCATCCAATATAAATTAAACAGTTAATAGATATCTAGTTTTTCAATTGTTATTGTCAACGTAGAGGTGAACAACATGGAAATTACAAAAAATAATCAAATAATTGAGAATGCCAGACCTAGTATTAGTGAAGTTACTCAAATATCTAATGAAGAACTTCGTATATTGCATGAGATTCCTACATTTAGACCGATTGTTCAAACATTCGTTGTCATTAGTACATATTTCATCCTCTCAGCTATTGGGTTATGGTTGAATAACTGGGCAGTGTGGTTATTAATCTGGTTTGTTCAAGGATTTTTGTTTGTCTGTTTTTTTGCAGCAATACATTATTGCTCTCACTATAGTTTGTATAAGTCAAAAAATGCTAACCGATTCATGGGTACTTTCTTATCATTAGTATTATTAATGAACTTTTCATTTCACAAATATATTCATATTGGACATCATCGAGAAGCAAAACTCAAAGGTAAAATCGTAGGAGATACCTCAGCATGGCAAACCTTTCCTAATATTAAGACCTATCTTCTTGCCTTGACATATTTTTATCCTCTCGCCGTATGCAAGAATTGGTGGTTAGTGACCAAAGATTTATATTTCGACTCTTTACAAACAGATATGCAAGAGGAATCATCCTTACCAACTAGCTTTTATTTGAGTTATTTTAAAACACCAGAACAACGCCAATTTGTCTTACAAAATAATTGGCTACTGTTGGGTTGGATTGTATTAATGGCAGGATTGACCGTAATTTTTCCTTGGATTTTGTTTTTTGGTTACTGGATACCATTAATATCTTTTGCTTCTCCATTCGGTTTTATTTTCAGTATTACAGATCACTATGGCTGTGAATCTGATTTAAATCACAACCTATGGAATGATACACGAACAATGATTTCCAACCCGATAATTAGGTTTTATTACTGGAATAATAATTATCATGTAGAGCATCATCTTTATCCAAGTATGCCACCGTGTAACTACTCCAAGATACATGAGTTAATTAAACATCACCTTGAGTATCTTGAAAAATCATACTTGATGTTCCATCTCAAAGTAATGCGGGGCTTGATTTCGGCAAAAAGTCAGTAAACATGGTTGTTTTCTTCATGAATCGCTCCAGTAAAAACACATTTATGATGCAATATCGTAGATTTGGGCGTACAGAATTGCCAATGCCAGTCTTTTCCTGTGGTGGAATGCGCTACGTCTATACTGAGTATAAGGAGCTAACTCAAGAACAAATTCCCGATGAAAATCAACAGAATTTAGAAGCCACTATTCGCCGTTCTTTAGAAGTTGGCATCAATCACATCGAAACTGCCCGAATGTATGGGACTTCTGAGATGCAATTAGGAGCGATTTTACCTAAGTTGCCTAGAGAAAAAATCATTGTTCAGACTAAGGTTACTCCTACATCTGACTCTAAAGACTTCCGCTATTTATGTGAGAAATCTTTGGGTTTATTAAAGCTAGATTACATTGACTTATTAACACTGCATGGCATTAATAATTATCAACACCTTGAAGATAGCATTCGTCCCAATGGCTGTCTAGATGTAGCGCGACAATTGCAAGCTGAAGGTAAGGTAAAGTTTATTGGCTTTTCTACCCACGCCCCAACGGACTTAATTATCAAAACCATTGAAACCAATCAATTTGATTATGTAAATCTCCACTGGTACTACATTAATCAATTCAACTGGCCCGCCATTGAAGCCGCCAAACATCATGACATGGGTGTATTTATCATTAGCCCATCAGATAAAGGTGGTATGCTTTATAAGCCTCCACAAAAGTTATTAGACTTGTGTCATCCTCTTAGCCCGATGGTGTTTAACGATCTGTTTTGTTTGAGCCATCTGCAAGTACATACTCTCAGCTTGGGCGCATCTAAACCATCAGATTTTGACGAACACTTAAAGGTTATAGAGCTTTTAGATCGAGCAGATGAAATTTTACCACCAATTTTAAATCGTTTAGAAAAAGCAGCGATCGCCACGCTCGGAAAAGACTGGTATCGCACTTGGCACACTGGTTTACCCAGATATCCAGAAACCCCTGGTGAGATTAATATTCTAGTTATTTTATGGTTGAGAAATTTAGCGATCGCTTTTGATATGTGGGAATATGCTACAAGGCGTTACAACCACTTAAATACTGCCGATCCTTGGTTTCCTGGCCTGACAGCAGAACGAGTGAGACAATTTGATCTAAGCGATTGTCTGCGTCAAAGCCCCCATGCTGATAAAATACCAGCTTTATTAGAAGATGCTCATAGGTTACTATCTCAACCTAGTCAATAATAAATTGCGGAGTAGTTTCACGATGTCGCATTCTAAGTTATTAAAAAATAATAAAAAATCTACTTTAATTCGTCATCGTTGGCTAGTAATTTTGCTGGCTTTTGTAACTGCGATCGCAATAATTATCTACAATCAAATTAACTTAAAAAATCCAGCAGCACCAATATCTCAAATTATTGTCTCTTTTCCAATTGAACCCACAACTTTTAATCCAGCTTTAATCGTAGAATCAGCTTATACTTTAAACTATACTTATGAAGGGCTAGTTAAAGAAAATGCTCGTGGAGAAATTGAACCTTGTCTAGCTGAGTCTTGGCAAACTTATGCAGATAAAAAACAAATAATTTTTACCCTCCGTAAAGGACTAAAATGGTCAGATGGTAAGCCTCTAACTGCTGAAGATGTGGTTTTTACTTACAATGAAGTTTATGCTAATCCAGCCATTCCTACATACGCTAAAGACTTCTTTCTAATTGGTAAAAACCGTACCTTTCCTACTGTGCGGAAACTTGATGATTTGCGCGTTGAATTTACATTACCTGAACCATTTGCTCCATTTATTCGGGCTACAAAACTGGAAGTTTTACCAGCCCATGCTTTCCGAAAAAGCGTCAAAGTAAAAGACCAGGAAGGCAGACCTAAATTTATGTCTACTTGGGGGATTGATACTCCACCAGAAAATATTATTGTCAACGGCCCTTACACAATAGAATCTTACACTCCCAGCCAGCGAATAATTTTCCGTAAAAATCCTTATTACTGGCGTAAAGATGCTCAAGGCAATTCGCAACCTTATATCGAGCGTGTGATTGGGCAAATTATTCCTAGTCAAGATACTTCTTTAATCCAATTCCGTTCTGGAGGATTGGATTACATCAGCGTCAATACCAATTATTTTTCATTATTAAAACATGAAGAAGGCAAAGGAAAATTTACTATCTATAATGGCGGTCTTTTTATAGGATCAACTGCTATTACTTTTAATCTTAATAAAGGTAGTAGGAATGGTCAACCACTGGTAGAGCCTATCAAATCTCGTTGGTTTAATACAGTGGAATTTAGACAAGCAATTGCCTATGGAATTAATCGCCAACAAATACTCAACAATATCTATAGGGGATTGGGTCAACTGCAAAATTCGCCAATTGCTGTACAGAGCAAGTATTATTTTCCCGTCCAAGCAGGTTTAAAGGTCTATGAATACAATCTTCAAAAAGCAAAAGAATTACTGTTAAAAGCAGGCTTTAAATATAACAATCAAAGTCAGTTATTAGACGAGCAAGGAAATATTGTCCGCTTTAGCCTAACGACGAATGCTAACAATAATATATTGCAGGCAATGGGAGTTCTCATCAAACAAAATTTGAGTGACCTTGGCATAGCTGTTGATTTCAATCCTGTTGCTACTAGCATTTTCATGAACAAACTAACTCAAACTTTCGATTGGGAATGTCAAGTGCTTGATGTTGCTGTCGGTCAAGAACCGAATGATTGGGCTAATGTTTGGTTGCCTGAGACTGGTTGGCACTTTTTTAATCAAGAATCCCAAGCAGGACAAACGCCGATAATAGGGCGACAGGTTGCAGATTGGGAACGGAAAATTGGTGATTTATACATTCAGGCAGCCTCTGAGGTGGATGAAGCAAAGCGTAAAGCTATCTATGTAGAAACTCAACGAATTACTCAGGAGTATTTGCCATTTATTTATCTAGTTAACCCTTACTCAATGGTGGCAGTACGAAATCGTATCCAAGGTATTGAACACTCTGCCCTAATAGGAACATTTTGGAACTCTTATGACCTGAAACTGACTGATATTAACTAAAGAGGATATGGTTTGTATGCAAATTCCTATCATTGATTTCAATGCTTTTCTTATAGGTGACTCAACCGCAAAAGAAGCTGTTGCTACACAAATTTCTCTTGCTATTCATGAGGTCGGATGTTTCTACCTCAAAAATTATGGTATTTCTCAGACTCTAATTGCTCAAGTCTTTTCAGAAACCGAGTGCTTTTTTGCACTACCGGAGCATGAAAAAGAACAAGTATCCTTCTTTCCAGACCGGAATCTTCGCGGATATCATAATTTTAAAAAGAGTGAAGATAAACACAACGCAAATGAGCTAATGACTGAAGGATTTCATTTTGGGAAAGAAATTACTCCTGATGAAGTTGGTGCGATTGAAGATCCTTTTTTTGAACCGAATAAATGGCCTAAAAATCCGACTCAGTTTCATGAAGTGATGATGGAATTTTTCACAGGTTGTCACGAAAGCGCCCTGAAAGTATTCCAAGCTTTGGCTATTTCCCTGAGAATTCCAGAAGATTACTTTACAAATTTATATTCAGAGCAGAATCACGGTATAGTTTTGCATCACTATCCATCTATATATCAGCCTCCAGAACTAGGAAAAGTTTATCTGGCAGAACATACCGACATCGGGACGCTGACATTTTTATTTCAAGATTCCGAAGGATTAGAAGTATATACAAATGCTGGGGAATGGGTTGTAGCGCCCTTCATTCCTGACGCAATTATAGTATTGGTTGCAGATTTAATGCAGCGATGGACAAACGATAAATTTTGCGCCACACGTCATCGAGTTATAGTTCCAACTCAATCTCACAGTGCTAAACAAAGGTACTCATGTGCCTTTTTTACAGGGCCTAATTACGATGCTGAAATTAAGTCTATTAAGACTTGCTTAGATATAGATGAAGTGCCTAAATATCCACCAATTCTTGCACAAGAATATTTCAAGCAGCCAAAAGGATAGCTACTAATTTAGATTTAATAAATGGACAAACTACAATTGCTAGCAAAATCAAATCCTCCAACTTGGTTAAAAATTCTGGTAATTAGCCTGATTGGGTTAGGTATTTTCTTTCGCTTTACCCATTTAGGGCAAAAAGTGTATTGGTACGATGAAATTGCTACATCGCTGGCAATATCTGGTCATACGCTAGCTGAGGTTAAACAAGAGGTTTTTAGCAATTGGGGGAATAATCCAGGCATAATTCCTGCGATCGCTTTAGACAAATATCAACACATTAACCCAGATCGATCTGTGGCTGATACAGTTCGCTACTTAATAACTTCAGACCCACAACATCCACCTTTGTATTATGTAATGGTGAGATTGTGGGCACAAGTATTTGGGGATTTTCCGACGGGAGTCAGGAGTTTATCAGCAGTAATCAGTCTGTTGATATTTCCTAGTGTGTATTGGTTGTGTTTAGAGTTATTTGAATCACCACTAGTAGGGTGGGTGGGAATGGCTGTGATGGGGATTTCTCCCTTGCAGGTTTTCTTTGCCCAAGATGCACGAGAATACGGTCTGTGGATGGTAACGATCCTAGTATCAAGTGCTGCATTGTTGCGAGCCATTCGCCGAGAAAGTTTCTTTACCTGGGCTGTGTATGCTCTCACCCTAGCCTTGGGATTCTACACCCATTTATTAATGGTAATGGTTGCGATCGCTCATGGTATTTATGTAGTTATTAGGCAAAAGTTTCGCTTTCACAAAACCCTGCGTAATTATTTACTGAGTTCAATAGCAGCTTGCTTAATGTTTTTACCCTGGCTAACGGTGCTTATTACTAAAGCTGACACAGCAACAAATCTTTTGTCATGGATAACATTTAAAACAGATAGCCCTTTTGACCTGATTGGAATTTGGCTCAGTCGGATTAGCCGAATATTTTTTGATTTTAATTTGGCTTCTGATGATGCTTGGGTCAATAATTTGCCTGCGGAAAGCCCTTTATTTTATAGTATTTCTACGATAATAGCCAGTTTGTTTTTAATTATTTATATAATCATTTTTTTTATAAAATATCTCTCAACTAACGCTAGTTTATTTATTGCTTTATTAGGGGGATTTCCAGGGTTAACATTGCTTTTCTACGACCTAATTTTTGGGGGAATTCGCTCTATTCATTTTCGCTATCAGTTACCGTTATACCTCAGCATCCAAATTGCTGTAGTGTATATTTTAGCTTTCCATCTTTTCTTGGCGAATAACTGGCAGAAAAACTTTTGGCAAGTCATTGTGGTAGGGTTACTCATCTCTGGGCTAGTTTCTGATGTCAGATTTTTTCAGTCTGAAACTTGGTGGCCACAAATAGGTGCTAAGAATTTGCTAGCAATGAGTCAACTTATTAATCAATCTAAGAATAATATTTTATTGGTAAGTAGCAAAAATGATTATAACTTGGGAGTTATTCTCACCTTAAGTCATAATTTAGAGCCAAAAGTTCGCTTATTTACCATACAAAATGACCAGTTACCAATAATGCCTCAAGACTATAAATCTATCTTCTTTGTTGACGACCTGGAGAATAGTTTAGCTCATCAACTTCAGCAGGATAAAACTAATTTCCTGAAATTAGTCTACCCACTTGAAGGATTTTGGCAACTCGATAAAAATCAGAAAACGTGAAGATTACTGATTGTAGCAGTCTCAATAAAAAACATTAAGAGAGTAAAAACTGAATGAAGCAATATCTTGACTATTTTAATATTATTTTTCTGAGAGATAAAATCTACTATTATCTTCATTCGGCACTTTTTAGCCGGTTTATCCGCTTTGCTGTAGTCGGTTTTAGTGGAGTATTTGTAGATTTGGGAGCATTCTATTGCTTTCATAGCTCATTATGTTTGGCGTTAACTCTGAGTGCAATGCTTTCCACAGAAATAGCAATTATTAATAATTTTCTGTGGAATGATTTATGGACGTTTGGTGATGTGTCTTTTCAGCAAAAAATCAGTCAAAAGCTGCAACGCTTTGTCAAGTTTAATCTCATTTGTTTAGTTGGGCTTATTTTCAATAGCCTAATTGTAAATTGGCTATTTTATCAATTTCAAGTGAATGAATACATAGCTAAATTGGTAGCGATCGCTTGTGTGACACTTTGGAATTTCTGGCTCAACCTGAAGATGAACTGGCAATTAACAAAGACAGAAGTAGATGTAGTTGTAGATATCTAAGGAAAAATCATGTTAAGACCACTAGTTATGTTTGGTTATAGTTTAATTTTTATAATTACTATATTTTTTTCTTCTGGATGCTTGAATCTAATTTTACCCTATTATAAGACTATCCAAAATCTTGGTGAAATCAGTGTTAAATGGCAATATTTAACTGAACACAAAGATGATTATGACGCTATTTTTCTGGGCCCAAGTACTACCTACTTTGGGGTGATCCCGAAATTGTTTGATGAATACATGACAACAGAGGGTAAAAGTGTAAAATCTTTCAACTTTGGTATCGCAGGTGCAAATGTATCAGAACTAGATTTTTACTTACAAAAAATTCTTGCTTTAGAACCAGCAAACTTAAAGTGGATATTTCTAGATTGTTCAGTTGACCTATTTACAAACATTGGTTCTACTTCCGCTCAAGAAATATACTGGCATACTCCTCGGAAAACGCTAGAAAATTTCCAATTAATTTTGGAATCATCAATCGATAATTGGAAAGTAAAAGTTCCATATATATACGCTAACTTTCAAAGCTTTATCTACCGATGGCTAGGGATTGGTCAGCTTTCGACTTTGTGGCAAGAAAGAATATTAAATTTAGATTTATCAAATTCAGATCCATTAGCAAAAGTATCTGAGGATAGACTAATACAAGAATCTGGATATTACGCAATAGATTGGCAAAAAAAAGCTGATAAATGGAAGACTATATTCCGAGCAAATGGTTTGGATACTTATCAAAAAAATCTCAAAAAGGAACAAACCAAATTAGCAAATTTAAATTCAGAAAATGCATTTAACGATCCATCTACAATATATGGAGCGAAAATGATGAAAAATATTGCTTCCCGGATTGAACAACAGCAAATTAACAAAAAGAAAATGGAAGCCATATTTTTTATTCCTCCAATTCTCGAAACTGATTCCAACCCATCTGCTATTTATAGAGCATATAAATCAGGATACATCGAGACTCTGTTCGCTTTTAATAATCCCAATAACTTTAATAATTTATATGAACTAGATCGCAGAATTGATAGCGCACATCTCAATCATCAAGGTGCTGAAGAATTCACACTTTTACTGGCGTCAGAATTTACCCAATATCTGAATAATTCTGGAGAAAAACTTATTAGTGGTATTTGAATGCCCAGTTTTTATTACCTAATCACTAATTAAATATAAATAAATATGGTATTCACAGAATTTCGATTTATATTTTTCTTCCTGATTGTTTTCTGCATCTATTGGGCTTTGCAGAAACACAATCATCGGAAATTGTGGCTGCTAGTCTGTAGTTATATTTTCTATAGTGCTTGGGATTGGCGCTTCCTTTTTTTGCTCTTGCTATCGACAGTTATTGATTACTTTGTCGGTTTAATGCTGTCTAGACCACAGGTTAATGATTTACAAAGCGCCGTATTAGAGCCAGCAATCGCAACAAGCGATATAGTAGAGAAGAGAAAAGCTACAAGTTTTGGAAATTGGGATGCTTTGCTGAATAAGCCAATCAATCAGCAGCAGCGCCAAGCATGGTTGGTACTTAGTTTAGTAGCAAATCTAGGAATATTAGGGTTTTTTAAGTACTATAATTTCTTCACTGAGTCTGCTGCAAACTTATTAGCTTTTTTAGGTTTACCTATAAGCCTTACAACCCTTAAAATTATTCTTCCCGCAGGCATTAGTTTTTACACGTTTCAAACTCTGAGTTATTCCCTTGATGCGTATTTAGGTAAACTAAAGCCTGTTAGAAGTTTTTGGGATTTTTCTCTATTTGTAACTTTTTTCCCTCAACTGGTTGCAGGGCCAATTGTCCGTGCATCTACCTTTTTACCCCAACTGCTAACCCCAAAAAACTTAAGCGAGGTTGATTTTCGAGGATGTTTAATGCTTTTTTTCGTAGGGTATTTTAAGAAAGCCTGCATTTCGGATAATCTTTCGCCTTTAGTAGAACAGTATTTCACGAATCCAGAAAATTATACTTTCTTGAGTTGTTGGATTGCTGTTATTTCTTTCGTCATCCAGATATACTGCGATTTTTCTGGTTATTCTGATATGGCGATCGCTTCAGCCGGTTTACTGGGATACAAACTACCTCTGAACTTTAATTTTCCCTACCTTTCCGGTAATATCACTGATTTGTGGCAACGTTGGCACATAACTCTCTACAGTTGGTTGCGAGACTATGTTTATATTCCTTTAATGAGAAAGCGACCAAAAGCTGAACGCACAGAACTATTTGGCTATAGAAATCTTCTCACTTTGATGCTTTTATCAGGACTCTGGCATGGGGCTGCTTGGCATTTTGTAGTTTGGGGTGGGTTAAATGGAATCGCCTTAGTTGTTCACAAGCAATGGTCATCTCGGATCGCTCCCTATAAGGAATTACTACCACTGAGAAAGATGCTAGGTATCCCCCTAACAATGTATTGGTTTTGTGCCTCTGCCATTTTCTTTCGGAGTAACGATCTCAGCAGTGCTGTACAAATAGAAAAATCCTTTTTATTCTTTAATTCTCTTGGTTATGAAAACCTAAATCTCCAAATTGCATGGATTTTTGTACCTTTAATTATTCTCCACTGGGCGACTTATAAGGGTTGGTTTGCCGATTGGTGGCGTAAAATTCCTAGTTGGAGTTTTGCTGTTTTCTTTGGGGTATTGGCTTCAGCAATATTTCGGCTGACGGCAATCAGTCCTCAACCTTTTGTCTACTTTCAGTTTTAATGTTTGATTATTCTTTTAGTGTAAAAAGAACAGTTAATTTTTTTTAACGAACCACAGAGGCGCAGAGAACACAGAGAAAGAGAGAAGATAGATGAGCAAGCTGCAAATAATTAAAAATAAAAATATTGAATCTATTTACCCTCTTTCTCCTATGCAGCAGGGTATGCTTTTTCATACTCTGTATGAGCCAGAGTCTGGGGTGTATATTGAGCAGTTCTGTTTAACGCTCTCTGGAAATCTAGATATTACAGTGCTTCAGCAGGCTTGTGTGCGAGTAGTGAAGCGTCACCCAGTTTTGCGTACCCTTGTTGTTTGGGAAAAGCAGGAAAAGCCTCTTCAAGTAGTATGTAAGCAAGTAGAGTTACCTTGGCAAAACTATGATTGGCGTTCGTTATCTTTAGAAGAACAACAAGAGCAGTTAGAAGTTTTTTTAGAAGCAGATCGAGTCAAAGGTTTTGTTCTTGACAAAGCTCCACTTATGCGATTTAGCTTAATTCAAATCGCTGATGATACTTACGAATTTGTCTGGAGCTTTCATCACTTGCTGATTGATGGCTGGAGTTGGCCAATTCTCTGCAAAGAAGTCTTTGCATTTTACAATGCCTTACTTAAAGGCAAATATTTATATTTAAATACTCCCCGTCCTTACCGATATTACATAAATTGGCTACAGCAACAAGATTTAAGAGCAGCAGAAACTTTTTGGCGACAACAACTTCATGGCTTTACTAGCCCTACCCGTTTGCTACTAGATCGGGGTGAGGCGCACATACAACAACCAAAAACCTACCACGAGCAGCACTGCTGTTTATCGGCAACTATAACTGCTGCTTTACAGTCCCAGGCACAGCAGTATCATCTGACACTTTCAACTTTTGTCCAAGCTGCTTGGGCGCTTTTACTCAGTCGCTACACCGATGAGTCTGAGGTAGTATTTGGAGCAACTGTGTCCGGTCGTCCTCCCACTTTATCGGGGGTGGAATCTATGGTGGGACTATTCATTAATACTCTACCAGTCAGGGTGAAAGTACCAACAGCAACTCCTTTATGGCAATGGCTGAGGAAATTGCAGGCTCAACAGGTAGAGCGATCGCAGTATTCTTGGTGTCCGTTAGTAGAAATTCAGGCTATTAGTGAAATTCCCCCAGAATTACCCCTGTTTGAAAGCATTGTGGTGTTTGAGAACTACCCACACGATACGTCTTTATCAAATCCAGGTGGCAGCATCCAGATTATTAAACGGCGAGTCATTGAACAAACCAATTATCCGCTCACAGTCATCGCTGTACCAGGACAAGAATTATCCCTACGCATTCTTTATGATGGTAGCCGCTTTGATGGGGAAACAATTAACCGGATGATGGGGCATCTTGTGACTTTGTTAGAGGGTATAGTTACAAATATCGAGCAGACAGTAGGAGAAATACCTATGCTAACTGCTACTGAGCAACGCCAAATATTAGTATGGAATGATACCCAAACAGACTATCCTCACAAATGTATCGCTCAGTTGTTTGAAGAACAGGTGGAACGGACACCGGATGCAGTAGCAGTGTCATTCCAATCCCAACAACTGACTTACCAGCAGTTAAATTCTCAGGCTAACAAGTTAGCGCACCATCTCCAAAAACTTGGCGTAAAACCAGAAGTGCGGGTAGGGATTTGCGTTGAGCGTTCTTTATCGATGATAGTAGGACTTTTGGCAATCCTGAAAGCTGGTGGTGCTTACGTACCTTTAGATCCGCGATCGCCCCAAGAACGCTTAACTTATATGTTGAGTGATTCTCAAGCGTCGGTATTGCTGACAGATTCATCAATTACTTTATCTGGGCAACCATTAACAGTAGTTTGCTTAGATACATCAGAGATTTTTTGCCAAAACAGTCAGGAAAATCCTGTTAGTGGAGTGATACCAGAAAACTTGGCTTATGTCATTTACACTTCTGGTTCTACAGGCAAACCCAAAGGTGTAGCCATGAGTCACCGTTCTTTGGTGAACCTTTTATATTGGCAAATGGACGAAAGTGCTTTAAGTTGTGCCAAAACTTTGCAATTTGCTTCCATCAGTTTCGATGTCTCTTTTCAAGAAATCTTCTCTACCTGGTGTAACGGCGGAACCTTAGTTTTAATCACCGCAGAAATACAAAAAGATGGGTTCGCATTATTACAGTTAATTGCCCAAGAAAAGGTGGAAAGATTATTTTTGCCCTTTGTCGCCCTTCAGCAATTAGCCCATGCTGCCTCTATTACTCAATCTTATCCTGCATCTTTGCGTCAGATTATGACAGCAGGAGAACAGTTACATATTACCCCTGTTTTAGTCAACTTTTTTAAGGAGCTTTCTGGTTGTACGCTACAAAATCAGTATGGCCCAACGGAGAGCCATGTAGTAACAAGTTTTACCTTAAAAGATGTGGCAAGCAGTTGGTCGCCACTTCCCCCTATTGGTCGGGCGATCGCAAATACGCAAATCTACATCCTTGACCGCCATCTGCAACCATTACCAATTGGAATTGCTGGAGAACTGTATATCGGCGGTGTTGCGATCGCTAGAAGTTATATTAATTCCCCGGAATTGACTGCTGAAAAATTCATTCCTAACCCGTTTGCGAAAGACGGGAGTCGTTTGTACAAGACAGGCGATCGCGCTCGATATTTAGCTGATGGCAATATCGAATTTCTCGGTCGAATTGACAATCAAGTGAAGGTGCGGGGTTTTCGCATTGAACTGGGAGAAATTGAAACCGTACTCGCCGCACACCCGCAGGTAAAAGAAGCAGTAGTTATCGCAAGGGTTGACCAATCAGAAGGCAAGCGCTTAGTCGCTTACATTGTCCCCAAACAGCACCTAGACACCAGCGAACTGCTTTGTTACCTCAAACAAAAGCTACCCGAATATATGCTACCTTCTGCTTTTGTAAAGTTGCTGGATGTACCTCTAACCCCCAGTGGTAAAATAGAACGCCGTGCTTTACCAGCACCTTTGAGTCGGGAAACACGTAACATCTCTACAGACTTGATTCCACCCCGTACTGCAACTGAAGAAGTTTTGACAGCAATCTGGAGTGATGTTTTAGGGCTAGAAAAAGTTGGTATCCACGACAACTTCTTTGCATTAGGAGGGCATTCCCTATCAGCAATGCAAGTTATTGCTCGGTTGCGAGAAACTTTCAAAGTAGAGTTACCTATAAGCTGTCTGTTTGATTACCCGACAGTAGTCGAGCTAGATCGGCAAATTTCAGAATACCGCCAAAAAGAGGCAGGGGAGCAGGGGAGCAGGGGAGCAGGGGAGCAGGGGAGCAGGGGAGCAGGGGAGCGGGGGAGAAATCATTATTTCTCATCCGCCTGTGCCCCTCTGCCCTCTTGTAAAAATGACTTGACCCCATCTCTTAAACCTGTACCTCGAAATACAAAAGAGTTGCCAATTTCTTTGACTCAGCTTGAGTTTTGGATATTAGCTCAATTGCATCCGGGCATTCCCGTCTATAATATTCCACTGGCTTATCGCTTGACGGGTTTACTCAACGTCAATGCTCTAGTGCAAAGCCTCGTGGAAATTGTGCGTCGTCACGAAGCTTTGCGAACTACTTTTGCGATCGCTAATAGGCAAGTGGTTCAGAAAATTGCTCAACAGCCCATATTGCCATTTTCGGCGGTAGATTTGCGAAAACTTTCTGAATCTAAAACTGAGCGAAAGGCTCTGGCTCAAAAATTTATCACTGACGAAAAAAACCAGCCTTTCGATCTAGAACAAGAGCCTTTGTTACGCATCAAGCTGCTACGGCTCTCTGATGCCGAGCATTTACTAATAATAACTATCCATCATCTGGTTTGTGATGGTTGGTCTGTGGATGTGTTTTTACAGGAGCTAACAAAATTATACGCAGCATTTTGTCATGGTCAGCCTTCACCGCTTCCCGATTTACCCATCCAATATGCTGACTTTGCCCATTGGCAACAGCAGTGGGTTGCTCGTCCTGCTTTCGTGTCTGACCTTAACTACTGGAAGCAGCAACTAGGAAATAGCCCACTTTTACTACAGTTACCTACTGACCGTCCGCGCTTACCAGTGCGAACTTTTCAAGGTGCAAGTCAAACTTTCATCATCCCTAAGAGCCTAACAAATGCTCTTAAACATCTGAGCCAACAGCACAATGTAACTCTATTCGTGACTCTGCTAACAGCCTTTAAAATAGTGCTATTTTATTACACCGGACAGTCAGATATTATTGTGGGCACTCCCTTTGCCAATCGCCAGCAAGTGGAAACTAAAGGGCTTATTGGATGCTTTATTAACACATTACCAATACGTACATACTTGGGGGGCGATCCAAGTTTGAGAGAGTTGCTGTATCAGGTGCGTGGATCTTTTTTAGCAGCCTCCGATCGACAACAAATTCCCTTCGTGAAGTTAGTAGAAGCACTACAGCCAAAACGAGAACCAAGCCATTCTTTACTCTATCAAGTGATGTTTAACTTCTTACCTCCATCAGATTTAAAACTGACAAATTTAACTGTTCATCCCTGGTCAGTTGAAAGTAAAACAGCGGAGTTTGATTGGGATATTTATCTTCAACAAACAACATTAGGAAGTATTGAAGGGAAATGGTGCTACAAAATAAATTTGTTTGATGCTACTACTATTAGCCGTGCGGTAACTCAGTTTCTAGTGTTGCTTGAGTTGCTAATTACTAATCCTGAATGTCGTCTAACTGACCTTTCCTTACTATTTCAGCGCCATAATTCTCAAAAGAAATCGATGGAAATTCCATCCTTGCAAGGTGCGGGAGGAATAGCCGCTCGCTAATTTAGTCATTGGTCGTTACTCATTACTACTAATGTAAATTGAGATTGTTTTTGTGGTTATAAAATTCGCTTTTGAACCACAAAGATACAGAGGTCAGATTTGGACAGTAAATTATTATGTCAGACATACAGATTATGGAAAAAACAAGACTGACTGTTTTACGGGAAATGCGGCTGTTTATCATTGTTTGGGTAGGACAGTTGATCGCCTTGATTGGTTCGAGTACCACTGCCTTTGCCTTAGATATCTGGGTTTATAATCGCACCGGATCAGTTACCCAGTTTGCTTTAGTCTCTCTGTTCAATACTCTACCGCTAATCTTAATTTCCCCGATCGCTGGGCCTCTGGTAGATAAGTGGGATCGTCGAAAGACAATGATTATCGCTGATGTCTTGGCGTGTTTGGGAACGATCGCGATCGGCGTTTTATTCGTCATCGGTCGGTTGGAAGTCTGGCACATTTACCTAGCCAATACCTTCACTGCTGTTTTCATGGCTTTTCACACACCTGCTTATACAGCATCAACAGTCTTACTAGTGCCGAAACAGCACCTCAATCGTGCCAACGGGCTAATGAGTCTGATGTTTGGTATTTCCCTAATCATTGCACCAACTCTCGGAGGTGTTTTACTAAGCATTGTCCATTTGCAAGGGATTATTTTGTTTCACGTAACGGCTGTATTTATTGCTTTTGTCTCCCTGATGCTGGTTCGGTTCCCGGAAGTTAATACAAGTGCTGTTGCCACTGCAAAAAGTTCATTTATGAGTGAAGCAACTTATGGATTTAGATATTTGATCGCTCGACCAGGACTGCTGGGATTAGTGTTATTCTCAGCCTCCAGTTTTTATCTTGTGGGAGGTATTAATGTCATCACTATTCCGCTAGTCTTAAATTTCGTTTCAGTAAGCTTTTTGGGAACTATTCTTTCGCTATTTGGCATTGCGATTTTGGCAGGTGGCTTGCTTGTCAGCATCTGGGGAGGACTAGAACGCAACATATATGCCATATACGGGTGTATGCTTTTGAGTGGCGTATTTATTTTCGTCGCCGGTTTGCAACCCTCCCTTGTCATCTTCACTGTTGGTATCTTCTTATTTTTCCTAACACAACCGATCGTTTCCAGTTCCACACAAGCTGTGATGCAAAATAAAGTAGAAGCTAGTGTACAAGGTAGAGTTTTTGCGATCAAAGGAGCGATTGAAGCAGCCGCTTTCCCTTTAGGCTACATCACGATTGGGCCTCTAGCCGAGAAGGTTTTTGAACCCTTAATGGCTACTAACGGTTCTTTAGCAGGAAGCATCGGACAAATCATCGGTGTTGGGTCAGGTCGGGGGATGGGACTTCTACTGATGATTATGGGAGTCTTGACCATTTTAGAAACCTCTATTGCCTACTTGTACCCTCGCCTACGGTTTGTGGAAGATGAACTGCCTAATGTTAGTAATGCAGTTGCGATCGCTGCTGATACAGCTTCTAGCAAGAATGATGCAGTTTCTTTGATATCCTAAATTTGGCGTTGCATAGTGGTGGTTAGATTAAAAACTCTAAGTATCTAGGCATAAATAAATTTAAAGTTTGTAGTAAGGACTTTAGTCCTGATAATCCTTGCTCTGAGCGATAAATTGCTCACTACAAACTAGGAATTTATTTTATATTTAATTATGTCTACCTACTTACTAGTTTCCAAATTATTATTTTATTTTTTAAATTTACTATTTTAAAATAGCTAATTATTAATTTGGTTCATAAATTATAAAAACTTTATATGTAGATTTAATATTTGTGTTCTATATCAAATCTTGTGTTTTTTAATAATTTCAATTTTTCTGTATTTCAATCCAAAAAAGATGTTCATTTGATTTTAAAATATGCCAACCACAGTTTCACGCGATCAATCCTTAAAGAACGATCCTTCTCCTCCGGCTTCTAAGAAATTTTGGGAGAATGTAAGAGCGATAATTCAGCCTTACTGGTATCCAACAGAGTCCGGGGAAAGAGTATTTCCAGACGTTATTCGGATATGGGGGATGCTGATTCTCCTGATTTTATTGATAATCGCGCTAGTGGGCGTAACTGCCTTTAATAGCTTCGTTACTCGCTATATAACCGATGTCATTGAAGAGAAAGATTATCCTAACTTTATTAATACGATAGTAGTTTTCGCAGCTGCTCTTGTCTGCATAACACTCTTAAACGGATTTTCTAAACTTGTCAGAAAAAAAATCGCTCTTGATTGGTACAAATGGTTAAATAATCACACATTATCAAAATATTTGAGCAATCGTGCCTATTATAAAATCAACTTTAAATCCGATATTGATAACCCAGATCAACGAATATCCCAAGAAATCGAACCCATTACCAGTAATGCTCTGAGTTTTTCAGCTATTTTCCTAGAAAAAGTGCTGGAAATGACCACTTTTTTAGTAATCCTTTGGTCAATTTCCCAATTTATTGCAATTGTTCTGATTATTTATACAGTTATAGGCAATTTGATTGCTATTTATTTGGGTCAACAATTAAATAAAATTAATCAAGAAGAACTAGAACTGAAAGCAGAATACAGTTATTCTCTGACTCATGTTCGTAATCACGCTGAATCAATAGCTTTTTTTCAGGGAGAAAACCAAGAATATAATATAATTCAACGAAGATTTATTAATCTCCTTAAAAATGTCGAACGCAAGATTAATTGGGAGAACAATCAAGAACTTTTTGATGGAGCATATAAGTCTGCTATCCAAATATTCCCATATCTGGTACTCGCACCTTTATATATGAGCGGTCAAGCTGATTTCGGAGAAGTTGTTCAAGCCAGTGTAGCTTGTAATCAGTTTGCCTCGGCTATGGCAACATTAATTAGAGAATTTGGGACTTCTGGGCGATTTTCTAGTTATGTTGAGCGTTTATCTGAGTTTTCAGATGCGTTAGAAGCAGTTACCAAACAACCAGAGAATGTCGGTACTATTAAAACAATAGAAGAAAACCGTTTAGCTTTCGAGAATGTCACCTTACAAACGCCAAACTATGAACAGGCGATCGTTGAAGATTTGTCACTTTCTGTTCAACCAGGAGAAGGCTTATTGATTGTTGGGCCGAGTGGGCGAGGTAAAAGTTCTCTGTTGAGAGCGATCGCTGGTTTGTGGAATGCGGGAACTGGCCGTTTGGTACGACCTCCCCTAAAAGAAGTATTATTCTTACCCCAACGGCCTTATATCATTTTAGGGACTTTGCGCGAACAGTTACTTTATCCTAATACGAATCGTCAAATGACCGACGCAGAACTCAAAGATGTTTTGCAACAAGTAAACTTGCAAAACTTACTAAGTCGAGTTGAAGGCTTTGATACTGAAGTTCCTTGGGAAAATATATTATCTCTGGGAGAACAACAACGCCTTGCCTTTGCACGGCTGTTAGTTACTCATCCTAATTTTACTATCTTAGATGAAGCAACAAGTGCCTTAGATTTAACAAATGAAGGAAGTTTATATCAACAGTTACAAGATACCAAAACAACGTTTATTAGTGTTGGACATAGAGAAAGTCTATTTAATTATCATCAATGGGTTTTAGAACTAGCACAAGATTCTAGTTGGCAACTTGTATCTGTGCAGGATTATCAGTTGCAAAAAGCAAAAGAAAATGTCACTAATCCTTCCGAAAATACTGAAATTACAATAGATAATTCATCTCAAGAACAATACCAAAATGAGTCAGAAATCAGTACAAGCAAAAGGCTTTCTCATAAGGAAATGAATGCATTAACGTACTATTCCATTTCCACTATTAGAAGTAAGGCGAGCAAAGGAGAATCTATCACTACTACGGACGGCTTAACCTATCGCTATGATAAAGATACTAAAGTGCTGAAATGGGTGAGAGTTTAGCGGCTACCATCCGTGAGGAGCTAAGATGAAGATTAAAAGAATATCAAGTTTGAGATAAAAGAAGCCTACTTCGACATTTTATCTTGGTTTTTTGCGCCTATACTTTTATCCTTTGGCATCAGATGACTGGGGGTCTGAGACGAAGGTGGGCTTCCAAACCTTTGAACACTTTTACTGAAGCTTTAGATGCCTTTAGAACAGCTATGTCTTTTCGATTTTTTGATTGGTTGACTCATAATCGTGACGTGTTTGCCGCTTATAAAGCTAGTTTAGGCTACATTTGGGCTTAATTTTTGTTTAAGTCCCGTTAACTGTCTTAACTATCTCAAGAATTTACTTAAATGTCTTAACTTTCCTTGATTTTTCTTTTTAGGTAAGAGAAGATAAGCCTGCAAATGATATTTTTTATTAGGCGATTGCTATTTAATTATCTTAAAAAAACAAAAAAATTTGCTTTCTTTATAGTTTAATTTAAACGCAATTAAGAGGAAGCAAGTGCAATGATTGACAAAGCTAGGTATATAGCATAAAAGTTATAAATCAACTATTCCCTGAGAGGGATGAAACAGGGCGATCGCCATCAAAGAATGCAACTAAAGATAAGATAGTTAAAACTTAAGTAACAGTAAAAATAATGAAAACAAGAGTTAAATCATATCAGAATATTGTTGTATTTAAATATACTATCGCTTATAAAAGAACAAGTATCCCTATTTATGGGGATTGACTTGACTATGAGATATCAGGTTGGTGGTAGCCTGAAGTATGATGACTCTACATATATTGTCCGTCAAGCAGACGAACAACTTTATACTGGATTAAAAACAGGAGATTTTTGTTACGTCTTCAACTCGCACCAAACAGGGAAATCATCTCTACTACACCGGACTATTCATCGCTTAGAAAAAGAAAATTATATATGTGTTTATCTGAATTCATTCCTATTAGCTAGTAATCAAATTACACATGTACAATGGTATAAAGGTATTATTTTCAGCTTGTTTCACAAGTTAAATCTGACAGAGCGAATCAACTTTGAAACTTGGTGCGAGCAACAATCAGAACTTGATACTGTACAACGACTGTATCAATTTGTTGCACAGGTGTTGCTGAGAGAAGTTCAAAATAATCGCATTTTCATTTTTATCGATAATATTAATAGCCTGCTAAGTTTGAATTTTCCGGTCAACGATTTTTTTATCTGGATTCGTTACTGTTATGAGCAGCAAGCACACAACCCAAGTTTTCAACGCTTGGGTTTTGCTTTGTTTGGTGTAGCTAGTCCATCTAACCTAATTGCCGATCGACATCGAACGCCCTTTAACATTGGTCGAGCAATTAAGTTATGTGACTTTCAATTACATGAAGCTATGCCCCTGCTTGAAGGCTTAGAAGAAGTAGTCAGCCAGCCACAAGTAATATTGCAGCATATTATTCATTGGACAAGAGGACAACCGTTTCTCACTCAAAAGCTTTGTCAGTTAGTTGTGCAAGTTGCCTTAGAAAGTGATAAGGCACCGATTACCATACCGAACGGTGCTGAAGGATATTGGGTAGAACAATTGGTGCGATCGCGCATTATTCAACATTGGGAATTCCAAGATGAACCTCAACATCTCCGTACCATAAGAGATCGCTTACTTTTTGACGAACACAAAGCAGGAAAGTTATTAAATATTTATCAACAGGTGTTACAAGTAGAGGAACTAAGCAATAGGAACCCGATAGAGAACTTGATACCAGCCAATAATAGTGAAGAACAGACAGAACTGTTGCTATCTGGTTTAGTGGAAAATTATAACGGCTATTTGAGAGTTAAAAATCCGATTTACCGGAGTGTTTTCACTCCTCAATGGGTATCAAGACAGTTAGAAAATCTTCCCTTTTCTTGGTAGAAGCTAGTAATCAGAATACATCTGTTAGGCTTCTGCATTACTTATCTGATAAATAAGTATAAATTACTACTAAATTATATACGATCTATTCGTATATCTTTGGACTTTTCTTGTGCGTAATTTCTGCCAATTTTTTAACCAAGTCGTGATTACAGATAGTTCCACAACTATTAATACTTAGTATTTAAAGTTTTACTAAAGCGATAATATTTTTGCAACACCCCAACAAGAAGCAATAAAATATACAAGTAAAAAATATTACATTATTTGATCGCATTTGTACAAATTCACGTAAATACAAAAACTTCATTTATTCGGAGAGTTTTTGCAAGACAACCATCAAAACAGCGATTGGAAAAGTAGGAAAAGTAGGAAAAGTAGGAGAAATAGATCATTGATGCCAGTGGTTACCATCAAGCTACTATAATGTAACTTAGTTTATTAAAGTTCCAATGGATTATAGAAAAAATGAAATTAAAGTGTATCAAAAATTCCTAAGCTATATTCCAGTTTCAGTAGTCAAATAGAAAAAATTATTGCTTGTGACACTCATTTATAACAACTACTTGGGATAGCCATGTATAAAACTAAACGCGCACGCGGAGTTGTACTAACTTCCACAGGGATTAAACGGTTACAATCAGCAATTCTTTCTGTGGAGATAGTAGAAAATAAAGGCGAACACTTGAGTTTAGAAGAAATAAGCTCGCGCATTCATGTTTCTAGTAGAACTTTGAGTAAATTATGGTCTTTAAGTGAAAGTGTAGATCAAAAAACTATAAAACTCTGCTTTAGCGCTTTTAATCTAGAATTACACAGCGAAGATTACACCATAGTCAACAAAGCAAATGAGAATGAAACATCTGAATTATTGCCTATTGCAAATATAGAAAAAGATTTATCTCAACCTTCTGAATTAACCTCATTTGTCGAAAAAGATCACACACAAACTGAACAGATAGAAAATCTTTGGTCATACCCAGATGGCCCCGTACCTTTAGATTCTCACTTTTATATTGAACGTCCTCCACTAGAGAGAAAAGTTTATCGAGAAATAACTACTAGTGGCTGTGTGATTCGGATTAGATCCCCCAAACAGATGGGTAAAAGTTCTCTTGTGTTGAGGCTTTGTGCCTTTGCACACAAACTTGGGTATCAGACTGTAAATGTGAATTGCTACCAATTCGATAGTGAGTGTCTAACTGATTTAAATAAACTGTTGCGTCGTCTTTGCTGGAAAATTGCAACAGGGTTAGGTATTGACCCCAATCTTAAGCAAAAGTGGAATGAAGAAATTGGCTACAACTTGAGTAGCGGCTTCTATTTAGAAAACTATTTGCTCGTTCAATGTCAAAACCCAGTAGTTTTGATATTGAATGAAGTTGACCGTTTTTTTGAATACCCTCACATTTGTCAAGAGTTTTTTGCATTGTTGCGGTCATGGTGTGAGGAAGCACGACACAATCCCAACTGGCAAAAGCTGAGGTTAGTAATGGTTTACTCAACCGAAGACTATATCTCTATGGATATTAATCTTTCTCCTTTTAATATTGGTCTACCTATTCGTTTGAACGATTTTACTCAACCACAAGTAGAAGATTTAGCTAGGCGGTATAGTTTAGACTCGTTTAAAGCTAAAGATTTGGCCAAACTGATGTCATTAGTAGGAGGACATCCAGCACTAATTCAGATTAGTTTGTACTATCTTAAGTCTCAAGAAATGACCCTGGAAGAAATAATAGAGGAAGCGATCGCCAATGGTGGCATCTACCGCGATCATTTATGGCGACAGTTGATCAAACTGCAAGAAAATCCTAGACTGGCAAAGACCTTTGCTGAAATTCTGGCAGCAAAGCAAGATATTTCTCTTAATCCTATTGACACTTCCAAGCTTGAAGGTTTGGGATTAATTCGCTTTGAGGGCGATCGCGTCTTACCCCGTTACGGACTCTACCAGTCCTATTTTGCAAAACAGCTATCGACAATTGTCTGATAAAGCAACTATTAGGCACTCATTCAATATCAAGTACTGCGTAGGTGCAGCCCAACCTAGGCATCGCAGGATGCTGAGAATATTTAAATGCATCTAATTTTATCATGACTAATCTGCTCTAAATGCTCTGCCAAATTTGTCAGAGTATAATTAATCTGACTACTTAATAAATACTGGCAATAGTTAAGTTTAGTAAATCTCATAAACTACAAGATTTATTTTATGCATACTCAACTCATTTTTTCATAATTTTAAAAACACTTAATACAGCCAATTACTGTTATTAATTTCAGCAATGCCCTCTGGGTACGCCACCTTAATATAGTACTTAAATACTATAAAATTGCGATGCCTGCGGCGAGCGAAGCTATCGCGCTGTTCCAGTTGCGTAAGTCCTGAAACAGATAAAGACTTCATTTAGGGGCTTTAATGCTGGCGGATCAAAAATTAGCCAATTTTAAATACTTTTTTATGGTTTTAACTTTCTTAACTTTCCTAACTTTCTTAACTGTCATTTTAACTTTCTTAACTGCTATTGTATTTTCTTGGTAAATCTGAGATTATGTTTAAATAAAGTTCTAATATTAACTTTATATGAGTTGTACAAACAAATAAAAACTTTGCTTAGTAATCATTCCGGCTCTTACAGTTTTATGCATATTGCAATAATTTAATATAAGCAGTTTGATGTTAATAAAGTAAGTTATTCGAGAATAATCTTAATATTAATTACAGGAATCCATCTATTATCCATAATTAATTTAACAAAAAGTTTTATCATAATAAATAATAAAAATATAAGCGTAAACATGAATGCCTATAATCTAGTTTGAGCAAATCTATTACAATAGAAATCATGCTAATAGTAAATATTGTACATAAAAAGTCACAGCCTTATATCAGAATTTATACTCTATCTTGTGGGTGATAAAAATAAGTATATAGTTGTTCGTTACTATTTTTTATGGTCAATTTGAATATATAAATTTAAATATAAATTAATATTTTATTATCTTAATCATGGTAGTTCTAACTTAATAATATTAAAATATAGAATATATGAATACTTATTAATTAACAAATACGGAAAAATGAAGCCTTTAAATAATATGTCTTATCGTATTGTTGCTATTAGTGGAGAAGGAATTGGCCCAGAAGTTGTGGAAGCTTCTCTAAGAGTTTTGCAACTTGTTGCAAAACTAGAAGGATTTAGCTTGCAGGTAGACTATGGTTGGCTTGGCGCAACAGCCTTAAAACAATTTGGTAGTTACTTTCCACAAGTTACAGCCGAACTATGCAATGGATCTAATGGAATTGTATTTGGTGCAGTGACTCAGGGCGGACTGCTAGAACTGCGAAAGCATTACGATTTTTTTTGCAATCTGCGACCAATTCGGATTGTTAATAGTTTGGTAAATAAATCTAGTCTGCGACCAGAAAAAGTTCAAGGACTCGATATACTCATCATTCGAGAACTAGTCAGTGGGATTTATTTTGGCCCGGCAGGAAGGTCTTTTGATGAAAAGGGTGCTTATGGCTACCACACCATGCTCTATTACGATGAAGAGATTCGGCGGATAGCTCGTCAAGCCTTGGGAAAAGCCCAACAGCGTCGAGGATTGCTGACTGTAGCCCACAAAGAAAATGCCTTGCCTCATTTGCCTTGGACTCGTTTAGTGCAAGAAGAAGCTCTACAGTTTCCAGATGTTGTTGTTGAACCAATGCTAGTGGATAACTTAGCCATGCAAATGGTACTTAATCCCCAGAGATTCGATGTAATTTTGGCAAGCAATCTGTTCGGAGATATTCTCAGTGATATTGGTGGAGCGTTAGTTGGTTCGCTTGGCTTATTAGGGTCAGCCAGTCTGAATGCTTATGGATTTGGGCTATACGAAGCAGTTCACGGTACGGCTTCAGACATTGCAGGGTTAGGAATTGCTAATCCTTTAGGAACTTTGGCAGCTTGTGTTTTAATGCTCCAGCAGTGGGGAGAATTGGGTGCTGCCCAACGAATTATGGCAGCGCAAGAGAGAGTTTTAGCTAAAGGATATCGGACAGCTGATTTGTCTCCTCAAGGAGCAGAAATATTGGTGAATACAGAAACATTAGTTGACCTTTTACTAGAAGAACTTTCCAATGAGCAACATTCTGAACTCAAGGAGCTTTATGAATCAATTAAATAAAGTTTTACGCTTAGAAGATGATATTAATACTGATGATATTATTCCTGCCAATCGAGCCACAACTTACGATCCGGAAAATTTAAAACAATATGCTTTAGAACATTTGATTGGTGTAGGGGAGCTATTAAAATATAACGTCATTGTTGCCGGGGAAAATTTCGGCTGTGGTTCGAGTCGAGAAATTGCCCCTGTTGCCCTCAAAGCCGCAGGAATTGAAAAGATTCAGGCGAAATCCTTTGGAGAAATTTTTTATCGCAACAGCATCAATATTGGACTGCCCTTAGAAATTTTAGGAGAAAAACAAGAGAATCCTGTAGTAAATGCGATCGCTCAAGCAGGTGGACTGATACCTTTTAATCAAATGCGTCGTCAGGGAGAAATCAGCATTCCTCAAAGCGTAACTCCCAAACGACCCATGACTTTAGTGGAAAAACTCTTAGCTAAAGCCTCTGGTAATCCCTACGTCCGTCCCAAAGAAGTAGTTTTTGCCCAGGTCGATTTAGCTTTATCTCATGATGCCGTCGCTGGGCCTGTCGCCACGACATTTTATAAACACTATGGAGAAGATGCCAAGCTGTGGGATGCTCAAAAGTTAGTTCTAGTAGCAGACCACTTTATCCAAGTCAATGACATTCGTAGCGATCGCAAAGCCAATGTCATGTATGAGGAGATGATTCAGTTTGCCCAAGAGCAAGGCTGTCATTTATTTGACATAGTTTCCCCAGGCGAAGCTGCGGGCATCTGTCACGTCTTACTACCAGAAAAAGGATTTGTCAGACCAGGAATGATAATTGCTGGTACAGACTCCCATACCTGTACCTACGGAGCATTAGGAGCTTTTTCCGCCGGCGTCGGGACTACAGATATGGCCAATATCTATGCAATGGGGGATATGTGGATTCGGGTTCCCTCAACATTAGTATTCGAGTTGAATGGAACGCTACCTCCGCATATCAGCGCCAAAGATATTATCTTGTTTATTCTGGGACAAATCGGCTGTGCTGGTGCTAGTAGTAAAGTAATGGAGTTTCGCGGGTCAATCCTAGAACAACTGCCTTTTGATGAACGATTGACTCTAGCTAATATGGCCGTTGAGTGTGGTGCTATCTGTGGGTTGATTGTGCCTGATGAGACTACCCGAAATTATGTGAAAAGTCGCACTGCACAGAAATTTACAGAAATTGTTGGCGATCCTGATGCTGAGTACGAAAAAGTGTATCAATTTGACCTCAGTAATCTAGAACCGCAAGTTGCCCGTCCCCCGAAACCGGATCGGGTAGTACCGATTAGTCAGTTAGAAGAAGTTCCAATTACCAAAGCTTTTATTGGTTCTTGTACAGGCGGCAAACTCTATGATTTAGCTCAGGCTGCTGAAGTTTTGCAGGGTCGGCAATTGGCAGAGGGCGTGAACTTGTTTATAGTCCCGGCAAGCATAGAAATTAGAGACAAAGCACAAAAGTTAGGCTATCTCGACATTTTTACCCAAGCAGGCGCACAAATTCTCAAGTCAGGTTGTGGAGCTTGTATTAATTCAGGAATTGGAGTTTTGGACAAAGAAGAAACAGGCATTTATGCAACCAATCGTAATTTTAAAGGACGCAGTGGCGATCCTACAGGCAAAAATTATTTGGCATCCCCAAGAACGGTTGCGATATCAGCTGTAAAAGGCAAAATTAGCCACTCTCTTGATTAAAAATAAAGCTACTAATTTATATGAAAGAAATGGCGATCGACTCTACTCGTGATATTCATAATTTCTCTGTTTTAACCGAGCAGGAACGACACAAAATGTTGGTGGAATGGAATGATACAAAGGTAGATTATCCTAAACATTTGTGCATACATGAATTATTTGTAGCACAAGTGGAAAAAACTCCAGACAATATTGCTGTCGTCTTCGATGAACAGAAACTTACTTATCAAGAGTTGAATCGCCGAGCTAATAAAGTAGCTCATTATCTGCAATCTTTGGGTGTAGGGACAGAAGTTCTGGTAGGGATTTGTGTCGAGCGTTCCTTAGACACGATCGTTGGGTTATTGGGAATTCTCAAGGCGGGTGCAGCATATCTTCCACTAGATCCAACCTATCCTAAGGAACGTCTATCGTTCATGCTGTCAGATTCACAAGTGCAAGTGCTGTTAACTCAGCAGAAGTTTGTTGATGAATTTTCTGCAAGCGGGGTGAAGACAGTTTGTTTAGATAGTAATTGGGAATCAATTAACAGCCAGAGTCCAGAAAATCCTACTAGCGATGTGACGGCTGAAAATCTCACTTATGTGATTTATACATCGGGGTCAACCGGAACGCCCAAAGGCGTGCTGATTCAGCATCAAGGCGCGTGCAATCTTGCCCAAGCACAAGTTAAATTGTTTGATGTAAACCCACACAGCCGTATTCTCCAGTTTGCTTCTTTCAGCTTTGATGCTTCAGTTTGGGAAATTGTCATGGCTTTGGGTTCTGGAGCTAGTCTCTACATGGGAACTCAAGATTCCTTGCGCCCAGGAACCGATTTAATAAAATTTTTGCGCGAGCAATCAATCACTCACGTCACACTACCACCTACCGCGCTAGCAGCTTTACCAGCAGAGGAATTGCCGAACTTACAAACTCTCATCGTTGCTGGAGAAGCTTGTAATCATAAGCTGATAGCTCAATGGTCACAAGGGCGGCGTTTCTTTAATGCTTATGGGCCAACGGAATCAACTGTTTGCGCCACAGTTGCAGAGTGTCATGCTGGGGATACTCAAGCAACCATTGGTCGAGCGATCGCTAATACCCAAGTTTATATCCTCGATAGCCATTTGCAACCCGTTCCTATTGGGACTCCTGGCGAATTATATATTGGTGGCGACGGTTTGGCCAGAGGCTATCTGAACCGTCCAGAGTTGACTAGAGAAAGATTTATCCCCAATCCATTTGACGATAGCGCAGCGTTAGCGAGTCCGCGAGCGTCGACAGGAAGTAGATTATATAAAACTGGGGATTTGGCACGTTATTTACCAGACGGGAATATTGAGTTTCTGGGACGAGTTGATAATCAGGTGAAGATTCGCGGCTTCCGCATTGAACTGGATGAAATCGAGAAGCTTTTAATTCAACACCCAGATGTCAAACAAGTAGCTGTAATTGCCCGTGAAGACATTCCTGGCGATAAACGGCTTGTTGCTTATATAGTCCTGAATCAAAAGCCAGAAGCGATCGTTGCTACTCTTAAACGCTTTCTGGAAGAAAAGCTGCCTAAATATATGGTTCCTGGGGTATTTGTCATTTTAGATTCTTTACCCCTGACTCCAAATGGTAAAGTAGATCGTCAAAATCTGCCAGCTGGCGATCGCATCCGCCCCGACCTCGAAGAAACCTTTGTCGCACCGCGTAACCCAATTGAAGAAAAACTAGCAAGCATCTGGATTGAGTTACTGCAAATTGAGCCTATAGGAATCAATGACAATTTTTTCAATTTAGGCGGTCATTCTTTAATTGCAGCGCAAATGCTTTCCCGCATCCGCGATGGTTTCCAAGTCGAGTTATTCTTTCATCACATCTTCGCCAACCCCACCATAGCGGGTTTAGCTGCGCTGATTGAACAGCCCAGCCACCTCCAGCAGCAATTACAACGTCCTGCAATCCAACCAGTTCCACGCTCAGGATACTTGCCAGCTTCCTTTGCTCAAGAACGAGTGCATTTCATTCAAGAAGTAGCACCGGAAGGTAGCGCCTATCAAGCTCAGGTAACTCTGCGATTTACCGGGGAACTTAATGTTGCAGCACTAGAACAGTGCCTCAGCGAGATTGTCCGCCGACATGAAATCTTCCGCACGACTTTTCCTGCCGCAGATGGACGCTTGTTTCAAGTAATCCATCCAGCCTGGCCAGTCAACTTAAAAGTGGTAGATGTCCAAACCGTTCCTCAGTCTGAGCAACAAGCAGAAATTCAGCGTTTATTTGACGCAGAGGTGCAGAAGCCTTTTTACTTGGATAAACTGCCGTTAGTTAGGTGGTTATTGTTGAAGTTGAGCGGCCAAGAACATCTGTTAATCCACATCGAACATCACATGGTTCATGATGGTTGGTCTTTCAACAATGTATTTTTGAATGAGTTTCTTGCACTTTATCAAGCCTTCTGCTTAGGTCAACCTTCGCCATTACCAGAATTAACACTCCAATTTGCAGACTATGCCCATTGGCAGCGAGAGTGGGTGAAAAGCGAGGAAGCCCAAGCTCAATTGGCTTTTTGGCAGCAAAAATTATCCGGCAGTCCGCCTCTGTTGGAATTACCCTATGACCGCCCCCGACCAGTAGAACAAACTTACAATGGCACTCAAATCAGGGTAGAGTTGCCTATTCCCTTGTGTGAATCTTTGAGAGTTCTCAGCCGTCAAGAGGGAACCACTTTATTCATGACCACGCTGGCGGCTTTTTTGATAATATTGCGCCGATACACCGCACAAGACGATCTGTGTGTGGGTACAGCTGTTGCCAATCGGCGGATGCGCGAAACAGAACAATTAATTGGCATGATTGTCAATAATTTGGTATTACGCACCGATTTGTCTGGTAATCCTACGTTTCGGGAGTTACTAGGACGAGTCCGCCAAGTCACGCTGGAAGCTTTTGCTAACGAAGATTTACCCTTCGATAAGGTCGTGGAGGTTCTCAAGCCAATCCGGAACTTGAGTTATAATCCTGTATTTCAAGTGATGTTTAGCTTCCATGATTCTCCTCGGCCAGACTTAACACTCCCAGGCTTGAACATCACAACAAATGTAGCCCTGAGCAACAAATCAACAAAGTTTGACCTGGATGTTGTCTTAATTCCGCAATATGGCGAAGGGAAAGGAATTACGGCGATTTGGGAATACAACACTGATTTATTCGACGCTGCCACAATCCAGCAGATGGTAGAGATGTATCAAAATTTACTACAAAAGATTGTCGTTAGCACAGAGCAGCAAATTTCTAATTTACCACTGCTAACCCAGTCTCAGCAGCAATTATTGATGGAGTGGAATCAGACTCACAAGGAGTATTCTTCTGGTGAATGTATCCATAAATTGTTTGAGGCTCAAGTAGAGTTAACGCCTGATGCTGTAGCTGTAGAGCAGGATGGGCAGAGATTAACTTACCGCGAATTGAGCGATCGCTCCAACAAAATAGCCCATTATTTACAAAGTTTGGGAGTCAAACCAGAAACTCTAGTTGGTATCTGCGTTGAGCGTTCCCTAGACATGATTGCTAGCTTACTTGGTATTCTCAAAGCTGGTGGTGCTTATGTTCCCCTTGACCCTGCTTATCCCCAAGAGCGCATCGCTGAAATTATCACAGATACGCAACTCGGCTTTTTGCTGACGCAAGATAAATTTCAAGATAAATTGCTCGGTTATACCGGAAAAACAATTTGTTTAGATACAGATTGGGAAGTCATAGCAACCCACAGTACAGCCAACCCGATTAGCGACGTTCAAGTAAATAACCTGGCTTATATTATCTACACCTCCGGTTCTACAGGTAAACCGAAGGGAGTAATGATTGAACATCGCTCCTTGATGAATTTTGTCATCACTGCCATTGATAAATATGGAATCAAGGCCAGCGATAAGGTTCTGCAATTTGCATCTATTTGCTTTGATACATCGATTGAAGAAATCTTTCCTTGTTTGTGCGTCGGTGCAACCTTAGTTTTACGCACCGAAGAAATGCTCAACTCCAGTGAGGATTTTTGGCGGTATTGCCAAAAATGGCAGTTAACTGTTTTAGATTTGCCGACAGCATACTGGCATCAGTTAGTAGCCGAACTTAAACCCCAAGATTCTCACATTTCTGAAGGTTTGAGAACTGTAATTATTGGTGGTGAAGCAGTTCAACTAGAAAAAGTGCAGCATTGGCATAGTTGTGTGGCTCATTTTTCCCCAGTACCGGAATTATTCAATACTTACGGGCCGACAGAAGCAACGGTTGTCGCCACCTTAGAACGCTTAAGCCCAGCAGCCACCTCTGTTAGCATTGGACGACCCATCAGCAATGCTCAGGTTTATGTTTTAGACCAATATCTGCAACCTGTACCGATAGGTGTTCCGGGAGAACTGCACATTGGTGGAGCAGGATTAGCTAGGGGATATTGGCAACGTCCTGAGTTAACAAACGAAAAATTTGCCTCCAATGCTTTACAAAGCAGGGGAGCAAACGAAAACCAATTATCTCGCCTATACAAAACTGGGGATTTAGTCAGATTCCGCAAAGATGGCAAGCTGGAATACTTGGGTCGAGTTGATAATCAGGTGAAAATTCGTGGTTTCCGCATCGAATTGGGCGAAATTGAAGCAGTATTAAGACAACACCCACAAGTATTGCAAGCTGTTGTCATTGCTCATGAAAACACCCCCGGACAAAAGCGGCTTGTGGCTTACGTCGTAACCCAAAAATCGCAACCAACCACCAATGAATTACGCGATTTCCTCAAGCAGAAACTACCGAATTACATGATTCCGGCTGCCTTCATGGTGCTGGAAAGCATACCGATGACTCCCAACCAAAAGGTAGACTACCGCGCTCTACCAACACCCGATTTTTCTCGCAGTGCCGAAGATAAATTTATTGCTCCTCGCACACTGATAGAAGAGAAATTAGTGGCGATTTGGTCGGAAGTTTTAAGAGTAGAAAATGTTGGCATCCACGATAACTTTTTTGAACTGGGTGGAGATTCCATTCTCAGTATTCAGTTAATTTCAAAAGCTAACCAAGCAGGTATCCAAATTGCTGCTAAACAGCTATTTAAATATCAAACAATTGCTGAGTTAGCGACTGTAGCAGGTATTACTCGCCAAATCAACGCTGAACAAGGGTTAGTAACTGGTTCTGTAGCGTTGACACCGATTCAACATTGGTTTTTTGAGCAGAAATTGCCCGAACTCCATTACTTTAACCAGTCAGCACTGTTAGAAGTGCCGTCAGATGTGCAACCTGAACTATTGCAGCAAGTAGTTCAACAGTTGTTAGCGCATCACGATGCTTTGCGTCTGCGGTTTGTCCAGGAAGCGGAAAACTGGCTGCAAATTAACGCCGCTACCCAGGAATCTATACCATTGAGCGTCTTTGATTTATCGCACCTATCGCCAGCAGAACAGCAAACAGCGATCGCAACTAAAGACGCTGAACTACAGGCTAGTTTGGATTTATCTACAGGAGCGATGGCTACGCCCGCCGCAGGCATCGCACGAGTCGCCTTATTTCAATTAGGCAAGAATCAACCAAGTTATCTACTCTTCATCATCCATCACTTAGCAATCGATGGAGTTTCTTGGCGGATTTTATTGGAAGATTTAGCTACTGCTTACCAACAAATTAGCCGAGGCGAGGTTATTAAATTACCAGCAAAAACAACCTCTTGGCAATATTGGAGCGATCGCCTAACAGAATATGCCCAAACAGAGGCCATCAAAGAGTTAGATTACTGGCTAACTCAATCTAGTCTTCAAGTCACAGCTTTACCAGTAGACTATCCATCGGGTAATGAAAAGAACACCGTAGCCTCAACTGCGTCTGTGACACTTGCTTTAAATGAAGAACAGACACGCGCCCTGTTACAAGATGTACCTTCTGCCTACAATACTCAAATTAATGATGTGTTGTTAACTGCCTTGGTGCAAAGCTTTACTAAGCGGACAGGCAAAAGTTCTTTACTAATTGATTTGGAAGGACATGGACGCGAAGACTTATTTGAAGATGTAGATTTGTCGCGGACTGTTGGTTGGTTTACTACATTATTCCCCGTTGGCTTACAGCTACAACAAATTGAGCAGCCAGGAGAGGCTTTAAAATCAGTCAAAGAACAACTCCGGCGCATCCCCAACCGAGGAATTGGTTATGGTGTATTGCGATATTTGAACCAAAACACCACAATCTACGAAAAATTAAAGTTACTCCCCGCAGCACAAGTTAGTTTTAACTACCTGGGACAATTCGACCAAGTTATCAAAGCATCTGAAGTTTTAGGTTTAGCTAAAGAATTCAAATCCGAACAAAGCCTACTTAACCAACGTAGCCATCTGTTAGGAATAAGCGGCTTTATTCGTACAGGAAAACTGGAAATGACTTGGGCTTATAGCGAGAAAGTCCACAAGCGAGACACTATTGAAAGGTTAGCTTCAGGATTCATGGAAGCATTAAAAAACCTAATTGCTCACTGTCAATCAAAAGACTCTCAAAGCTATACCCCATCCGATTTTGCAGCAGCCAAACTCAATCAAAAACAGCTAGATAAATTCCTAACCAAACTGAATAAAAAGAAGTAGTCAAAAAGCAAAGGGAACAATCTCCCCCCTGCTCCCTACCCCCCTGCCTTTTCTATCCCTAACTCCAGAGGTAATTATGCAAAATATCGAAGACCTTTATGAACTTTCGCCGATGCAACAAGGGATGTTGTTTCATACTCTTTATGCACCAGAATCGGAAGTTTATTTTGAGCAGTTACTTTGCATTCTCTCTGGGAAATTAAATTTTTCTGCTTTCCAAAAAGCTTGGGAACAGGTTGTAGCGCGACACTCAGTTTTACGCAGTTCTTTTTATTGGGAAGAGATAGAAAAGCCCTTGCAAATGGTGAATAAGCAAGTGGATCTTCCTTGGGTGCAAATGGACTGGCGACATTTAACACCTGATGAACAACAAATCCATTTAGAGGAGTTTTTGTCAAGCGATCGCCAAAAGGGATTTAATGTGACTCAAGCACCTCTAATGCGCTTCACCATCATTCAGTTAGGAGAGGAGACATACCAATTTATTTGGAGTCATCATCATATCCTGTTTGATGGCTGGTCAATGCAGATTATCCTTAAAGAAGTTTTGGCTTTTTATGAAGCAACCCAGCGAGGCGAAAATTTACGCCTTCAAGGAGTTCGCCCTTATCGAGAATATATTGAATGGTTACAGCAACAAGATAGCGATAAAGCAAAAAACTTTTGGCAAAAAACTCTTCAGGGGTTTGAAACTCCTACTCTTATAGGGAACAGGGAACAGGGAACGGGGAATAGGGGAATATATAATGAGCAACGGTTTCAATTATCTCAAACGGTAACTGAAAAATTGCAATCTGTGGCGCGACAGCACCATTTAACTTTGAATAATTTGGTGCAGGGAGCATGGGCTATATTAATTTATCGCTACAGTGGGGAAACTGATGTAGTTTTTGGTGCAACTGTATCCGGTCGTCCACCGCAGCTTGAGCAAGTAGAGTCGATGGTGGGGCTATTTATCAATACCCTTCCCATCCGGGCAAAAGTAACAGCAAAGACAGAATTATTACCTTGGCTTCAGCAATTACAAACCCAAGCACTAGAACAGGAACAGTATACTTATTTTTCTCTTGCAGAAATTCAACAATTAAGTGATATCCCAGCCGGATTACCACTTTTTGAAAGTATTTTAGTATTTGAAAACTATCCACTAGATTCTGCTAAACCAGAAATTAAAAAAACTTTAGAAATTAGTCATCTTAGTTGTTTTGAACGCACAAATTATTTTATCACAGTAGTAATTAATCCCGGTTTACAACTAGCTGGCAGAATTGTTTATGATACTAGCTGCTTTGACGAACAAACAATTACTCGCATGATTGGACATTTCCAAAGATTGCTAGAAGGAATGGCAGATAACTTACAACAATATATTTCTCAATTATCTATACTTAGTGCAGATGAAGAACAACAAATAATTACACTAGAAAATCATCAACAAAAAAATTCTATTAATTATAAATGTATTCATGTTTTATTTGAAGAACAGGTAGAAAAAAGTCCCCATGCCATAGCGGTTATATATCAACAAGAACAATTAACTTATCGGGAATTAAATAACCGTGCTAATCAACTAGCCCATTATTTGCGATCGCTAGGAGTTAAACCAGAAGTTCGGGTGGGAATTTGTGTTGAGCGTTCCTTAGAAATGGTAATCGGAATACTCGGTATTCTCAAAGCGGGAGGGGCGTATGTACCACTAGATCCAGCTTATCCTGCCGAGAGATTATCGTTCATGCTGGAAGATGTACAAACACCCGTCTTGTTAATACAAACTCATTTACGAAATCAGCTACCAATTAATAATCAAATAGTCGTACATCTTGACTCAGATTGGGAAATTATTGCCCAACAAAGACAAGATAATTTACCGAGTGAAGTTAGTCCAGAAAATTTAGCTTATATCATTTATACCTCTGGCTCAACGGGAACACCAAAAGGTACAGAAGTTCCCCACCGTAGCATTCTTGGTTTTATGTTTGGAGTTGATTACATTCAACTAGATGCAGAACAAATTTGGCTACAACATTCATCAATTTCCTGGGATGCACTCACCTTAGAACTTTGGCCACCATTGCTTTATGGTGGACGTTGTGTACTTTATCCAGAAAAAATTCCAACACCAGAAGGCTTAAGCCAGATTATTCAAGAGCAAGGGATTAATACTCTATTTCTAACTAAAGCATTATTCAATCTCATGATTGATACTATGCCACAAGGATTGTCAGGGGTAAAACAACTGTTGACGGGAGGAGAGTCCATTTCTGTAGCTGATGTTCGCCGCGCTTTAGAAATGTTGCCGCAAACTCAAATTATTAATGCTTATGGGCCTTGCGAATGTACAGTAATTACCTCTTGTTATCCAATTCCTCAACAACTTGCTGAAAATGTAAATTCTGTTTCTATTGGTAAACCCATCGGTGATAGAACAGTTTACATACTAGATGAGAATCTAAACAGAGTTGCAATTGGTGTTCTTGGTGAACTTTATGTGGGTGGTGCAAGTGTTGCTAGAGGTTACTTAAATCAACCAAAATTAACAAGTGAAAAATTTATTCCTAATCCTTTTATTACAGGAGATATCCTTTACAAAACTGGAGATTTAGTCTGCCGTCTAGCTGATGGAAATATTGAATTTATCGGAAGAATTGATACACAAGTAAAGATTCGCGGTTTTCGCATTGAGTTAGCAGAAATTGAAGCGATTTTAGTTCAACATCCTGACATAAAACAAGTTGTCGTCATTGCGCGGGAAGATGAACCAGGAAATAAATTCTTAGTAGCCTATTTGGTATCAATGAATAATTCGCTAACTACTAGCATTTTACGAAACTTCCTCAAGGCAAAGCTACCAGATTACATGATTCCTGCTGCTTTCGTATTTATTGACAAGTTACCTCTTACTCCTAATGGTAAAATTAATCGCCGCGCTTTACCTGCCCCCGATACTTATCAAATAAATATAGAGGTTGATTTTGTTGCCCCTCGCTCACAAATTGAACAAGAATTAGCTACAATTTGGACGGAAGTTTTGAAATTAAAACAGGTGGGGATTCATAATAACTTTTTTGAGTTAGGAGGACATTCTTTATTAGCTACTCAAGCGGTTTCTCGTTTAAGAGAGGCTTTTAGTTTAGATTTTCCTTTACGTTATTTGTTTGAAAATCCAACTATTGCGGAACTAGCGCAAAAAGTGAGCGAGCAAGTAGAAAATGATGATTTAGCGAGAATTTTGGCGGAGGTGGATGAATTATCGGAGGAAGAGGTGAGGGAGCAGTTAATTTGGTGAGGATTTTTTAAACGCACAGGAGCGCGAAGTTCGCGCAGAGGTATGCAGCGAAAAGTTCCTCGAAGCCGATTTTGCCGGTGTAGGAAACTTTTCAAGACAGAGTTTTTAATTACAAATTATTATGAGTGACTTATTAAAACGTCTTGAATCTTTATCACCTGAAAAACGAGAATTAGTTTTACAAAAGCTGAAGAAGCAACAGAAATCGCCTCTTCTTATACCTGTGTCGCGGGAACAGTCTCTTCCTCTGTGTTTTGCTCAACAAAGGCTGTGGTTTATTGACAAATTAGAAGGCGATAATTGTGTTTATAATGTGCCGTTTTTCTGGCAAATTAGCGGAGTTCTGAATGTTAGTGCGTTGGAAAAAGCGATCGCCACAATTATCCAACGTCATGAGGTCTTACGTACTAGCTTTGCTGTTGTGGATGAGTCACCGATACAGGTGATTCGCGCACATCCTCCAGTTAAGATGCAGGTGCTAGACTGGCGACAAGTCCCAAAAGAACACCAGTTAAGCAAGGCGCGACAGTTAGCAATAGAAGAGTTACAACAGTCATTTCATTTATCAAAGCCGCCTTTACTGCGAGTAAAGTTGTTGCAATTGGCTGAAAAATCCCATCTGCTGTTACTGGTTATCCATCATATTGTCTGCGATGGCTGGTCAATGGACATCTTCCGCCGGGAATTGTTCGCTCTTTACACAGCTTTTTGTAATGGTGAATCGTCTCCTTTACCCGAATTACCTTTACAATATGCTGATTTCGCCCATTGGCAAAGACAATGGTTACAAGGAGAGGTACTGCAAACTCAACTCAATTACTGGCAAAAACAATTAGCAGATGTTCTGCCACTGTTAGAATTACCGACAGATAAACCACGCCCATCAGTACAAAGCTTCAAGGGGCGGAGTGAGTTTTTGGAACTCAATGCAGATTTAACGCAGAAGTTGAAGCGTTTGAGCCAGGAATCAGGAACCACTCTGTTTATGACAATGCTTGCAGCATTTGCGCTGTTATTGTCGCGCTACAGTAGACAACAGGATATTGTTGTTGGTTCGGCGATCGCCAACCGTAATCGTCGTGAAATAGAACCATTAATTGGCTTTTTTGTCAATACTTTGGCTTTGCGTACCAAATTGCAAGGAAATCCAACTTTCTTAGAATTACTGCAACGGGTGAAGCAAGTCACTCTTGATGCTTATGACCATCAAGATTTACCCTTTGAGAAACTAGTTGATGAATTGGGATTAGAGCGATCGCTTTCTCATCATCCTCTATTTCAAGTCGCTTTTGGCTTGCAAAGCGGAACTCCAGAGAAACTAGAAATTCCTGGCTTAACTCTTTCCCGTTTTGAATGGGAAAACACCACGACGCTGTTTGATTTATCGCTGATTTTCCGGGAAACGCCTCAAGGTTTAACAGGAGAATGGGAATATGCAAGCGATTTGTTTGAGGCTGAAACTATCCAACGGATGGCGGAACATTTTCAAGTTCTACTCAAGCAAATTATTGCTAACCCAAACCAACCAATCAATAGTTTATCTTTGCTGACAGAGGATGAGCGTCAGAAATTACAAAGCTGGAATCAAACTCAAACAGATTATCCTCACGATAAAACTTTAGTTGATTTATTTGAAGAACAAGTTAAGAAAAATTCAGATAATCTTGCTGTATTTTTTGAGTCTCAAACTTTAACTTATCAAGAACTAAATCAAAAAGCTAATCAATTAGCTTACTATTTAATTAACAATTACCAAATCCACTCAGACACCTTAATTGGTATATCTGTTGAACGTTCTTTAGAAATGATTATTGGTGTACTCGGTATTCTCAAAGCTGGTGGAGCTTATGTACCTATTGACCCCAATTATCCCTCAGAACGGATTAAGTTCATGTTAGAAGATTCTGGGATATCGGTATTACTAACCCAAAGTTACCTCAAAAAGCAATTACCTCTAACCGAACTCAAACACCAGGTCATTTGTTTAGATGAGGAAGTTTTTGCTGAAGAATTAACCGATAATCCCAGCCCTCAAAGAAAACCTGATAATTTAGCCTATGTCATCTACACTTCTGGTTCAACGGGACAACCAAAGGGTGTGATGATTGAGCATAAAGCCATTGTCAATCTCGCCTTGGGTTGGGCTGAAACTTTTCAAGTGCAACCCTACAGTCGTGTGCTTCAATTTGGTTCTTTTAGTTTCGATTTGTCTATTGGTGAAATTGCGACTGCTTTATCCGCAGGTGCTTGTTTATATCTAGCTAATCAAGAAACTTTGTTACCAAGTCTTGCCTTAGTTGACTTTTTAACCCAACATGAAATTAGCCATATCTTTTTACCTCCGTCAGCTTTAGCTATATTACCAAAGGCAACTCTCAGCAATTTACAATCTATAGGTGTTGGTGGAGAGGCTTGTAGTGCCGAATTAGTTAGCCAGTGGGGAACAGGAAGACGCTTTTATAACTGCTACGGCCCAACAGAATGTACTGTTATTGTAGCGATAGCTCTTTGTCAATCCAATGACAAAAAACCATCAATTGGTAAACCTTCTCCCAATCTCCGCATTTATATTTTAGATGCACATAATCAACCATTACCGCCAGGAATACCAGGGGAATTGTGTATTGCGGGAGTTGGTTTAGCTAGAGGTTATCTCAACCGTCCCGAAACTACTAGCCAAAAATTTATAGAAATTGAATTATTTGGGAAAATTGAGCGAATTTATAAAACTGGTGACTTAGCAAGATGGAATGCTGATGGAAATTTAGAATATTTAGGTCGGATTGACGAGCAGGTAAAATTACGAGGTTTTAGAATTGAACTTGGTGAAATTGAATCACTGTTATTACAACATCCATTAGTCAAAGAAGCTGTTGTAATTTTATATGAAGCTGATAGTAATCACAGATTAGTAGCTTATCTTACAGAGGCAAAAAAATCTGTCAATTTAGAGATTGAAGTTAAACAATATCTAAAAAATCGGCTGCCGAATTATATGATTCCGAGCCAAATAATGGTTTTGGAACAGTTGCCTCTCACTGCTAACGGTAAATTAGATCGCCGCGCATTACCAATACCAAATACAGACGCTTCCACTGAGTTAGAAATACCAGTAACTCCTACAGAAGAAATACTAGCTAGTATATGGCAAAATTTATTAAAAATTAAGTCTGTTGGTCGCTCTGACAACTTCTTTGAATTAGGTGGACATTCGCTGTTAGCAACTCAATTAATTGCCCGTGTTCGTGATAGTTTGGGCGTTGAATTATCCGTCCGTAAGGTATTTGAGCAAAGCGTTTTATCTGAGTTAGCGCGGGAAATTGATAAAGCCTCTACAAGTGTTGCTTTACCTTCCATAACACCCCAGCCAGAAAATGAGCCGAAAACTTTGTCTTTTGCCCAATCAAGGCTCTGGTTTTTAGCCCAACTTGAAGGTAAAGGAACTTCTGCTACCTACAATATGCCTTTTGCACTCCAACTTGATGGCAATTTAAATGTAGAAGCTTTACGCCAGAGTTTAACCTATTTGCTGGAACGCCATACAACTTTACGCACTTATTTCCCTGCTTTGGAGGGGCAACCGCAAGTAGTAGTTAAAGATGTAGAAGATATGGAAGTGCTGGAAATTACAGACTTACAAGCACTCGATTCTCAAACGCAAGCGGAAACTGTACAACAGTTAGCCAATACCCATGCTCAAGAACCCTTTAACTTAAATACTGACCCCTTGTTCAGAGCTAAACTACTGCAACTGAGCCAACAGAAAAATATCCTGCTGATTAATATCCACCACATTATCAGTGATGGCTGGTCAATGGGAGTGTTTAAGCGCGAATGGCAACAGGCTTATGCTGCTTATGCTACGGGTTCTACTCCGAACTTGTCACTGTTACCGATTCAGTATAGCGATTATGCAGCTTGGCAGCGCAGTTGGTTACAAGGGGAGAGTTTATCAAGCCAAGAAAATTATTGGAAACAACAATTAAGTGATGCGTCCCGCTTGCTGGAGTTACCTACTGATTATCCTCGTCCAGCGCAACAAAGTTACCAAGGTGAGCGTGAAGAATATTGTTTGAGTAAAGAACTGACTCAGAAACTTAAAGCTATTAGTCAACAACAAGGGGTGAGTTTATTTATGACCCTGTTGGCTGCTTTCAATATTTTACTATCACGTTACAGCCGCCAAGAAGATTTATGTGTTGGTTCTGGCATTGCTAACCGCACCCATAGCTACACAGAACGGTTAATTGGCTTTTTTGTCAATACTTTAGTATTGCGGAGCAAAATCAAGTCGGAGCAAGGATTTAGTGAATTGCTGCAACAAACTCGGCAAACTTGCTTAGATGCTTATGCTAATCAAGACATTCCCTTTGAGTATTTGGTAGAACAACTGCAACCAGAACGCAGTCTCAGCCATAATCCATTATTCCAAGTGATGATGGTGATGCAAAACGCAGCGGGGGCGGGAGTAAATGTTAGTTTACCAGGGCTAGATATTCAATACTTGGAACAAAGTTTTCCGTTTGCCAAGTTTGATTTATTGCTAGATTTGTGTGAAAGGGATGAGCAACTACATTGTATGTGGGAATACGCCACAGATTTATTTGCAGCATCAACAATTAAGCGCATGGCGGGACATTTTGAAGTTTTGCTGACAGCAATTACCCAAAATCCGCAACAGCCGATTCATCAGCTACCTATCATTACCCCAGCAGAAAGCCAACAACTGCAAATTTGGAATAAAACAGACGCAGATTATCCTAAACATTTGTGCATACATGAATTATTTGCAGCCCAGGTAGAAAAAACTCCAAATAATATTGCTGTTGTTTTCGAGAAACAGAAACTTACTTATCAACAACTAAATCAAAAAGTTAATCAACTAGCTCATTATTTAATTCAAAATTACCAAATTCAGCCCAACACTCTAATTGGTATTTGTGTTGAACGGTCTTTAGAAATGATAATTGGTTTACTTGCTATCCTCAAAGCAGGTGGGGCTTACGTGCCAATCGATCCGAGTTATCCGCAAGAACGCATTCATTTAATGCTCGAAGATAGTAATACGGCGGTATTACTAACAACTAAATTCCAGAAAAAGCAACTTCCCTTAGAAACGCTTAAAAATTTCTGTAAATTAGTTTTTCTAGACGAACAAATATGGACTGAACAGCCTACAAATAATCCTCAGCTAAATACTAATCCTGATGATTTAGCTTATGTAATTTACACTTCCGGTTCGACTGGAAGGCCAAAAGGCGTGGCAATTTGTCACTCCTCATTGACTAATTTCTTATATTCAATGAAAGAAAAGCCAGGAATAACTGCGTCCGATACTCTCTTGGCTATTACAACTATATCTTTTGATATTGCTGCACTGGAAATTTATTTACCTTTAATTGTAGGAGCAAAAATAATTCTAGTTAGTCGGGAAATTGCCTCTGACGGTTTACAGTTAGCAGAACAATTAGTCAACACTGCCACTACTTTTATGCAAGCTACTCCAGCTACTTGGCGGATGTTGTTAGCCGCAGGATGGAAAAGTTCAACCCAACTCAAAATTTGCTGCGGCGGTGAAGCATTAACTTGGGAACTGGCTCATCAACTACTAGAAAGATGTAGTGAACTTTGGAATCTTTATGGCCCAACAGAGACTACTATTTGGTCAGATATCTATTCGGTAAATACTTTTGAGCAAGACAAAAATTTTCAAGGATCTGTATTATCGATTGGAAAGGCGATCGCCAATACTCGCATCTATATTTTAGATAACTACAATCAACCCCTTCCCCCTGGTATTCCTGGGGAACTCTGCATTGCAGGTGCAGGTTTAGCACAGGGCTATTTGAATCGTCCCGATTTAACTGCCGAAAAATTTATCACATTAGAATTATTTGGTAAAACTGAGCGAATTTATAAAACTGGTGATTTAGCCCGGTGGCTACCGGATGGCAATTTGCAATATTTAGGGCGAATCGATCGCCAAGTCAAATTGCGAGGTTTCCGTATTGAATTAGGTGAAATTGAAGCATCTTTACTCAAACACCCCAAAATTCAGGAAGCGGTTGTTTTAGTTCGGGAAGAAAGCGAAAGCGATCGACGTTTACTCGCCTATATTATCCCCGCACAAACAGAGGATAACTATCTCCAAGGTGAACAAGTAGAATTATGGCAACAAATTTTCAATGATGCGTACTATCAACAACAAAACCCAGAAGACGATCCTACCCTGAATTTAGCTAGCTGGATTAACAGCTATACGGGAGACCCTTATCCCAAAACTGTAATGCAAGAATGGCGAGATACAACTGTCGATCAAATTTTAGAACTTGCGCCTAAACAGGTATGGGAAATCGGTTGCGGGGCAGGGATGTTATTGTTTAAAGTTGCACCTCATTGTCAGCATTATTTAGGCACAGATTTTTCATCAGATGGATTGCAGTATATTGAACAATATCTAAAACAGCAGTCTCTCAATGATAAAGTTACCTTAAAAACTAGGGCAGCCAACCAGTTTGAGGGCATTGAAACAAATGCTTATGACTTGGTAATTATAAATTCTGTAATTCAATATTTTCCGTCTTTGGATTACTTGTTATCAGTAATCGAAGGTGCTATTAAAACTGTGGTTCATCAGGGAAAAATCTTTATAGGAGATGTGCGAAATCTCAATTTATTAGAGGCTTTTCACACAGCAGTCGAGTTTTATCGCGCCTCTGATGAATTATCAATTCAGGACTTGCGCCAACAGATTCAAAAAAGCATCCGTACTGAAGGCGAATTACTAATTGACCCTGATTTCTTTATCGCTATTAAACAAAAATTTCCTCGGATTAGTCAAGTACAAATTCAATTGAAACGAGGTGAAAATCATACGGAAATGAGCCGTTTTCGTTATGATGTGGTTTTATATTTGGATGGCACAGATACTCGTGTTGCAGAACCCCAATACTTAGATTGGCAAGAACAACAGTTAAATTTGGCAACTATCGAGAAAATTTTAACAACTCAGCAACCAGATTTATTAAGGATTAAAGATATTCAGAATGCACGTCTAACTTCAGAAATGGCGTTGTTAGATAATATTGCCCAAATAGAGGGTTTTGTTGCAGATTTAAAAGCCGCAATATCACAAGTTAAGTCAGGTATAGAACCTGAAGTATTCCGCACTTTAACGCGAGATTTACCTTATACGCCTTTTATTCAAAATAGTTCCACAGGGTTTGCTTACTACGATGTTATTTTGCAAAGAAATATTCCTGGGCAAGAGACAATAACAAGATTTAATCAAAGGGAAAATTTACGACTGAAACCTTGGCAACATTACGCCAATCAACCGTTACAATATCGCATCAATCAAGTTGCTCCAGAGTTATTAGAAGAATGGCGAGATTTACTGGCAAAAAATCTGCCTGATTATATGATTCCTAACCATTTTATTATTTTAGAAAAACTTCCACTAACACCAAATGGTAAAGTAGACCGCAAAGCTTTACCCGCGCCAGGTACAGCAGTTACAGCCACAGATATTGAATTACCCGTAACTGAGACAGAAAAATTGCTGGCTCAATTATGGGCAAAGCTGCTCAAATATGAAGCCGTAGCTCGACAAGATAATTTCTTCAATTTGGGGGGACATTCATTATTAGCCACTCAATTGTGCTACCGCATCCGCGACACTTTCAACGTAGAAATACCACTACGTCAAGTATTTGATTCTCCAATTCTCAGGGAATTGGCAAGTTATATAGATAGCTGCATTTGGGTTAATTCAGCTACCGCAGATATGCAACCTTTAAACTCAGACGAAGAGGAAATTGAACTATGACTATGACACAAAATCAGCCAGTAGTTTCTTTAATGCTTCGTTTGCAGAATATGGGCTGCAAAATTTGGGCTGAAAATGATAAGTTACGGATTCGTACTAGCAAAAATGCCCTCACAGATGAACTCAAGCAAGAAATTCAAGCCAACAAAGCTGAAATTCTAGCTTTCTTGAAAGCAGCTAAGACGCAAGTTGCCGTTACAAAAGAAATTCCTACTTTAAGTGCTGACTCTCCCAAGCCGCTTTCCTTTGCTCAACAACGCCTCTGGCTATTAGCACAACTCCAAGGGCCATCAGCTACTTATAATATGCCGATCGCTCTACAACTGAACGGCAACCTAAATATTGATGCCCTGCGTTCTAGTTTGGCTTATTTGCTAAGTCGGCACGAGAGTCTGAGGATATATTTTCCCACCGTTGTCGGACAACCCAAAATTGCGCTTCGTAATTTAGACGAACTCGAAGTTTTAATGTACCAAGTATTGGGAACTGGAGACTGGGGACTAGGGACTAGGAATCAAGAAACTCTTTCCCAGTCTCCAGTGGTTCAGCATTTTATTGATGCTCATGCACAAGAACCCTTTGATTTAAATACTGGCCCTTTGTTTAAAGCTAAGTTGCTGCAATTGCAAGAGCAAAAATCTGTGTTGCTCATCAATATGCACCACATTATCAGTGATGGCTGGTCAATGGGGGTATTTGTGCGTGAGTTACGGCAAGCTTACACTGCTTTTACCCAAGGTCAAAGCCCAAACCTTTCTCCCTTGCCTATTCAATACAGCGATTATGCAGCTTGGCAAAGAAACTGGTTACAAGGCGAAGTATTAGAAAACCAGATTAATTACTGGAAAAATCAACTGGGTGATGCTTCCCCATTACTCGAATTGCCTACAGATTATCCTCGTCCAGCACAGCAAAGTTACCGAGGCGATCGCTTTTTCTATTCTCTCACGCCGGAATTAACTGCTGCCGTTAAAAATTTCAGCCAACAGCAAGGTGTAAGCCTATTTATGACTTTGTTGGCTACTTTGAATATTCTACTATCTCGTTACAGTCGCCAAAACGATTTATCTATTGGTTCTCCCATTGCCAACCGCACCCATAGTCAAACAGAAGGGTTAATTGGCTTTTTTGTCAATACTTTAGTACTGCGTAACCAAATTAATTCTGAGCAAAGTTTTATCGAGTTTCTACAACAAACTCGCCAAACTTGTTTAGATGCTTACGCTCATCAAGATATACCCTTTGAAGTTCTGGTAGAAAAGTTACAACCAGAACGCAGTATGAGCTATAACCCATTATTCCAGGTCATGTTTGCGCTGGAAAATAATGAAAGTCCAGACTTGAGTTTACCAGGGTTAGAGATTGAATGGCTGGGGGTGAAGGGTGCGATCGCTAAGTTTGACTTAACCCTGATGGTGATGGAATATGACAACAAGTTAAATTGCTCTTGGGAATACGCCACCGACCTTTTTGAAAAAGCTACTATTCAACGGATGGCGGAACAGTTTGAAGTTCTGCTCAAGGGAATTATTGGTAATCCAAACCAACCGATTCATACTCTACCTTTGATGACAGCAGCCGAACTGCTACAACTTCAACGCTGGAATCAAACTCAAACAGATTATCCCCTCCATAAAACTTTAGTTGATTTATTTGAAGAACAAGTTACGAAAAATCCAGATAATCTTGCTGTAGTTTTTGAGTCTAAAATTTTAACTTATCAGCAAATAAATCAAAAAGCGAACCAATTAGCTAATTATTTAATTCACAATCATCTAATTAAGCCAGACACATTAATTGGTATCTGTGTCGAACGTTCTTTAGAAATGATTATTGGTGTACTCGGTATCCTCAAAGCTGGCGCAGCTTATGTACCGATTGACCCTAATTATCCCCCAGAACGGATTAAGTTCATGTTAGAAGATTCTGGGATATCGGTGTTATTAGCCCAAAGTTTTTTATTAGAAAAATTACCTCTAAACCAACTAAAACATCAAGTCATTAGTTTAGATGAGGAAGTTTTTGCTGAAGAATTAACCGATAATCCCAGTCCTCAAAGTATACCTGATAATCTAGCTTATGTCATCTACACCTCCGGTTCAACGGGACGACCGAAGGGAGTGATGATTGAGCATAAAGCAATTGTCAATCTCGCCTTGGGTTGGGCTGAAACTTTTCAAGTTCACAATCACAGCCGTTTGCTTCAGTTTGGGTCTTTTAGTTTTGATTTATCTGTGGCTGAAATTGCTACTACTTTCGTCACAGGTGCTTGTTTGTATCTAGCCCATAAAGAAACTTTGTTACCTAGTCAAAGCTTAGTTGACTTTTTAACCCAACACAAAATTACTCATAGCTTTTTATCGCCCTCAGCTTTATCTGTATTACCAAATGCGAGTTTACCTCACTTGCAATCTATCACTGTGGGTGGAGAAGCTTGTACTGCTGAATTAGTTAGTAAATGGGGAACGGGAAGAAGTTTATACAATTGCTACGGCCCGACAGAATCTACTGTGACTGCGGCTATTTATCTTTGTCAATCCAATGGTAAAAAACCACCAATTGGTAAACCTATATCTAATTTACACATCTATATTCTAGATGCAAATAATCAACCATTACCGCCAGGAATACCAGGGGAATTGTGTATTGCGGGAGTTGGTTTAGCCAGAGGTTATCTCAACCGTCCTGAAATTACTGCCCAAAAATTTATTGAAATTGAATTATTTGGTCAAACTGAGCGAATTTATAAAACTGGTGACTTAGCAAGATGGAATACTGAGGGCAATTTAGAATATTTAGGTCGGATTGACGAGCAAATTAAATTACGAGGTTTTAGAATTGAACTTGGTGAAATTGAATCAATTTTATTACAACATCCATTAGTTAAAGAAGCTGCTGTTATCTTATATAAAACCGAAACCAATCAGAGTTTAATTACATACGTAACGGGAATCACTAATCATTTGTCTATCGAATTAAAAAATCAGCTGAAATCACGCCTACCTGATTACATGATTCCTGCTCAGATTGTGGTATTGGATGAGTTACCTTTAACTCCTAATGGCAAAATTAATCGTAAAGCTTTACCTGCTCCTAATCTTAAGATTGAAGGTTTATATACAGCCCCACGCAACGAAGTTGAACAAAAACTAGCGCAACTATGGTCTGCTGTCCTCGAACGTCAAGAAATTGGCATTCATGATAACTTTTTTGACTTGGGCGGACATTCTTTATTGGCGGTGAAATTGCTCAATAATATTCAACAGGTTTTTGAGCAACAACTTGCCTTGAGCAGTTTATTTCAGAACCCGACTATTGCTCAACTAGCCGAACAAATTTGTAATATTGGAGTGCAACAGTCCCATCCAGATTTACTGTTACTCCAACCTCAAGGAAATGCAACCTCTCTATTTTGTCTCCCTGGTGCAAACGGACATGGCTTCTATTTTCAAGACTTGGCTACCAATTTAGGAAATGAGCATCCTGTTTATGGGCTAGAAACTCCAGGGAGAGATGGACTCAGCCTAATCCCAGACTCAGTAGAACTTCATGCAAGTCAGCTGATTGAGGTATTACGCCAACAACAACCTAAAAGTCCATACATCCTAGCAGGATACTCATCAGGTTGTGCTGTTGCTTTTGAAATGGCTTCCCAACTAGAACAGCAAGGTGAAAAGGTAGAATTACTGGCTATCTTAGACTCTGGATTGGTTACTCACCCTCAGCATTTAATTGATAGAACAGAGCTTGATTGGATTTGGCAATTACTCCAACGGATTGAAGCTTTAAAGGGAGTTTGTTTTAGTTTGGAATACGCTGATTTAGCTGCTCAAAACAATGACCAAGCCCGTTGGGATTTAGCAGCAGAGTATTTATACAAATATAATGTCCTACCAGAACACTCAAGCCTTGATTTACTAAAAACCAATATGCAGGTGATGAAAATGCTAACACTCAATTACGCCAATTATCAGCCTAAGCATTCAATTTCAGTGCCAATTGTTTTATTCCGCGCTCAAGAAGTGCATGAAATTGTTGTGCGAGAACTCCAAGCTTTTTCTGATTACGATTTACCTGATTGGGGATGGCAAACCTACACCCAAAAGCCTATCAAGGTGATTTATATACCTGGAAATCATGGACGAATGCTTTATGAACCCAATGTAAAAGTATTAGCAACACAACTACAAACGGTGATGCAAGAAGCGAAAAAAGCGATTGCTCTCAATTATTAATCTAACTTTTTTTATTTTGAAGTGGGATAAAAAAAATGCAAACTCTTCCTATTAAAATTTCTGATGAAACTCTGCGGGATGGAGAACAACAAGTAGGCATTTTCTTCTCTTACCCAATCAAACACAAACTTGCTCATCTGATTGCTCAAACAGGAATTGATGGATTGGCTATCATGCCAAGTGTTTGCGAACAAGAAGCAGAGCTAGTCAAATCATTAGTTTCAGAGGGATGGGATGGATTGATTACTGCTGATACGATGATGGGAAAGCAGTACATAGATCGAGCAAAAGAGTGCGGAGTTAAGCGCCTTATTCTGTTCCATGCTGTTTCCGATCGCCTGCTGTTTTTACGAAATCCCCAGGTTCGCGTCGCGAGCGAATTTCAAGATAAAACCATTGATGATGATATCTCATCTCAAATAATTAATAAAATTCGTCAAGATGCTCTTGATGTCATTGTTGAAAATCTACACTATGCTACAAAAGTCGCTGGATTGAGAGTAGATTTTGCGGCTGAGGATGCTTCTAGAGCCGATTTTGACTTTTTAGTCCAATGTATTCGCTCATGCAGTCCTTATATCGAACATTTCCTATTGTGTGATACGGTGGGGGTTCTGACTCCAGAAAAGAGTTATATCTGGGTTAATGACTTGCTCCAATCTACCGCAGATGTAGCATTGGGAGTACATTATCACAACGATATGGGCTTGGCTTTAGAAAATACTCTCCAGTCTCTCATGGCGGGAGCAACTTTAGTATCGGGGACATTTTGTGGTTTAGGGGAGCGAGCCGGAAATGTGGCGATAGAGCAGGTATTAAATGGTTTGCGAGTCCGTTTCGGTATTGAAGTTGAGGGGATCGACTATGATGCGATCGCCGCAGTGACTAATTACATCGAGCAAATGGGGATTCGCCCCGCAGCTCCTTACTCTCAAACTGCACAACGTCACGAATCAGGTATTCATGTCAATTCTTTGTTGCGTGACCCCAAAAGCTATGCAATATTTCCTTATAACAAGATAGATGTTGTATTTGGCAAATGGAGTGGAGTGAGTAATTTCCAATATCTATTTGAAAAGCAACTACACAATCCTCAACCTAGAAAGCAGTATGAGAAGATGCGTTCTGTTATCAAATCACTTGCTACTGAAAAAGAACGTTATTTTACTGCTCAAGAAGTTTTAGAATTATGGGAAGATGGTATCTTTGAATAGGAAATTGTGAAAATTTACAATTTCCTATTCAAGGAATTCAAGACACAGGAGAACATTTTCTCAATTCATATAAGATAAAAATCAGTTATGACTTCTTTCTCCTGGTCTTAATTTATGACTAGCCATCAGACTTAATAAATTACAACAATTTTTTTACAGATGCAAGCTACAAGTTTTATTGGTAAATCCTCAAAAAATGATTCTTCACCTGCTAAGGATTTTTGGGGAAATGTCAGAGCGATCGTCGGGCCTTTCTTGTATCCTACCGAGGCAAATGCCAGAGCATTTTCAGATGTAGTCCGTACATGGGGAATGCTTCTTCTCTTAGTATTATTAATAATAATGCTCGTCAGTGTAACTGCGTTTAATAGCTTTGTTAACCGCTATTTGCTCGATCTCATTACTGAAGAGCAAGATTTAAATAAATTTATTAATACATTATGGCTTTATGGTGGTGCTCTTGTCTGCGTAACGCTTTTAGTAGGATTTACTAGATTTGTTAGAAAACAAATCGCTCTTGATTGGTATCAATGGCTAAACGACCGAATTTTAAATAAGTATTTGAGTAATCGTGCTTATTATAAAATCAACTTTAAATCCGATATTGATAATCCAGATCAACGAATAACCCAAGAAATAGAACCTTTAACAAGAAATGCTCTTTCTTTTTCGGCTACTTTCTTAGAGAAAGCGCTGGAAATGATAACTTTTTTAGTAATTCTCTGGTCTCTTTCTCATTTTGTGGCAGTTGTATTAGTTATTTATACAGTAATAGGTAATTTAATTGCTGTGTATTTAGCTCAAGAATTAAACAAGATTAAACAAGAAGAACTCGAATATGAAGGAGACTATAATTATAGCGTAAATCATGTTCGTAATCACGCTGAATCAATAGCTTTTTTCCGTGGAGAGAAACAAGAATTCAATATAATCCTGCGACGATTAAACAACATTATTAAAAGTAGTAAACGCAAGATTAATTGGGAAGTAACTCAAGATATTTTTAACAGAGGATATCAAGCGATTATTCAAATATTTCCATTTATAGTATTTGGGCCTTTACAGATTAAAGGTGAAATTGAATTTGGAGAAATTGCCCAAGCCAGTTTAGCTTGTAATCTGTTTGCTACGGCTATGGCTGAAGTAATCAGAGAATTTGCTACTTCAGGACGATTTTCTAGTTATGTTGAGCGTTTAGTTGAACTGTCGAATGCGCTAGAAGCAGTAACTAAACAACCTGAAAATACCAGTACGATTAAAACAATAGAAGAGAAGCAACTAGCTTTTGAGAATGTTACCTTACAAACACCTGATTATGAACAGGTGATTGTCGAAAATTTGTCGCTTTCTGTTCAGCCGGGAGAAGGTTTATTAATTGTAGGGCCTAGTGGTCGAGGTAAAAGTTCTTTATTGAGAGCGATCGCTGGTTTGTGGAACGCTGGGACTGGCCGCCTAGTGCGACCTCCTTTAGAAGAAGTCTTGTTTTTACCCCAACGTCCTTACATCATTTTAGGAACTTTGCGCGAACAGTTACTTTATCCTAATACCAATCGTCAAATGACCGACGCAGAACTTCAAGACGTTTTGCAACAAGTTAATCTGCAAAACTTGCTAAGTCGAGTTGAAGGCTTTGATACAGAAGTTCCTTGGGAAAATATATTATCGGTAGGAGAACAACAACGCCTTGCTTTTGCACGACTGTTAGTGACCCATCCTAGCTTTACTATATTAGATGAAGCAACGAGTGCTTTGGATTTGAAAAATGAAGGAAGTTTATATCAACAGTTACAATCAACGAAAACAACATTTATCAGTGTCGGGCATCGGGAAAGCCTGTTTGATTATCATCAATGGGTTTTGGAACTTGCACAAGATTCCAGTTGGCAACTTGTGACTGTTCAGGATTATCGAAATCAAAAAACAATAAATATTCAAAGCACGCCTAATAATGAGTCGCAAAATAAATCACAAGTATTGATAGAAACAATCACAAGTGAAGGGCTTTCCCATAAGGCAATAAGTGAATTAACTAACTATTCTATTAGCACTATTAGAAGTAAGGCAAGCAAAGGAGATTCTGTCACTACTAGAGACGGCTTGACGTACCGCTATGACAAGAATCCAAGTGTATTGAAATGGTTGAGAGTTTAGCGGTTAGACAATTTTGGATTTGGCGTCACTGTGGTCGGGTAGCAATTTCTGGCATTGGCGATCGCTTTTTGATAGTCGGCGATGTAAACAGATTCGTCGAACCAAGCTCTGTAGACTTGCAAATGCACGCTAAGAGAATGCCCCATAAATTTAGCTGCTCTGTCGGGAGCGATTTTATCTAAATCGATCCAATCCTCCCATTTAAAGGTTCCTGCAAGCAACTGAGCAGATAGCAATCTGGCTTTGGTAGCAGCATATTGGATGCCTTTGTCTGAGGCGATCGCATTATTGCCCAAGGATACGAACTGAGAATAGTCCTTATCTTTGCCCTGAATATGTGGCTTAGGCGGGAGGGTTCCTCGCAGCCACAATCTATTGTCACGCCTGTAGATGATTACTCTTGTCCCTTTCTTCTTCAGCTGCTCGTTCGCCTGCTGAATCTTCTTGTCGATTGCGTCTATCATGCCAAAATAATGTAGCAATTTTTGTGACTACTTTTGGCATAATAAGGCTAAAGTTGGCAATGTATGGCGAGGTAAAAGGGAGAATAATTACCCCAGTTTTACCCCAGTTGAGGGTTTGGGTTACTGTCTCGCCTGTAGGAAAAAACAGTAAAGCCCTTGCACTGCAAGAGCTTTAGGAATCTATATTTCTTTGAAGGCGGCACCCGGATTTGAACCGGGGGTGGAGGTTTTGCAGACCTCTGCCTTACCACTTGGCTATGCCGCCACTCCGGAGTTCCCTGAACTACTCTAATGTTCCTAAGCTATCTTAGAAGTCATTCAGTAGCCATAAGGCGCTAATTAACCCATGATAGCATAGGATTCTGAGGTAGAGATAGTGGGTTAATGGGATGTTTCTGGTAGCCTTTAGGCGATCGCTAAGTTATGAGTTTTCACTCTTCACTTGTTATACCTTCACTTCATCCGCAAAACTGCTCCATCGCACAAAGTGAAATGGCCCGGCGATAGAACCCCAGAGACGTTCATCGGTGTCTAAATCCCTTCCTCGGTCGAGGCTGAAAAATTCTTTAGCGTCAATCTCAAATTCGTTATCCAGATAAGTATTTTTACCGTCACGAACCACAATGCAGCATTTTCCAGGTTCAACCCTGCCTTTAAAGCTTTTACCCGTCCACTCTACAACCATGTTGCAACCTGCCATTTTTTCCAATTGGTCAACAGATAAAACTTTTAAACGTTCGGGGTCGCGAGATGCGCCGTAAAATTTTTGTTCTTCTTTAACCGTGTAGTGTTCAATAACAATGTGCTTTTCTGCCGGAATCAACTTCATCACCCGCATCCGGTAGGGTTGATTGAGCAGAAAATCATAAGCTTGTTCGAGAAATAAACTTACCCCTGAGAACAATTCCAAGGGAAGGGGACGGATGCACACGCGAATGTGGGCATAAAAAGGCGGATTTTCAAAAGCTTGTTCTTGATTGCTAAAGTCAGCTGCCATCCAACGGGCTAAGGTGGTGATATCAGTAGAATGAGTCATTACAAGACGATCGAGTAGTTGCTTAAAAATTATCTAGAATTATTTTGACACTTGCCAGACTAAAAAATCCTGGCTACGATACCTTCTGGTGCGCCCGCTACGCGTAGCAAGATCCCGTTCGCCCCAGGCGTCCCCCAGGGAAGGTTACGGTGGCTTTGCCTACGCAATTTTTCAATTAGATATTACGATCGCTTTTAGTTCTAAAGTGCTTAAAATCCCATTGCCTCGGCTACTGCGCCCAGTTTTGCTGCAATACCCTGTTTAAATTGACTGTGATTGTGTTTTATGGCTGTATCTGGGTCTTTTAGACCATTACCTGTGAGGACACAAACCACTGTCGCCCCTGTAGGAACTTGGTCTTTCACCTGCAACAACCCGGCTACAGAAGCGGCGCTAGCAGGTTCGCAGAAGATACCTTCTGATGATGCCAAAAGTCGATAAGCGTCCAGAATTTCTGCATCAGTAACGGCGTGGAAATTTCCCTGACTTGCGGTTTGGGCTGCGATCGCTAATTCCCAGCTAGCAGGGTTACCAATACGAATTGCTGTTGCTAAGGTTTCGGGATGTGCTACTGGCTGACCGGTTACTAAGGGGGCTGCACCTGCGGCTTGGAATCCCATCATTCGGGGTAGGCGATCGCACTTTCCATCTTGATGATATTGACAAAATCCCATCCAATATGCCGTGATATTTCCCGCATTGCCCACGGGGATACACAGCCAGTCTGGTGCATCACCCAGCACATCGACAATTTCAAAGGCTGCTGTTTTCTGCCCTTCTAGGCGGTAGGGATTGACCGAATTTACCAAAGTTACCGGATAGCTTTCGGCCATCTCGCGGACAATTTCTAGCGCTTGGTCAAAATTACCTTTAATCGCTAATACTTCTGCACCGTAGAGTAATGCTTGAGCTAACTTACCTAGTGCCACATAACCGTCGGGAATCAACACAAAGGCATTCATTCCCCCACGCCTCGCATAAGCGGCGGCGGCAGCTGAGGTGTTGCCCGTGCTGGCACAAATTACTGCTTTTGCCCCTGCTTCCTTCGCTTTGGAAATTGCCATAGTCATCCCCCGGTCTTTGAAGCTGCCGGTGGGATTTAGACCGTCGTATTTTACAAATACACGCACTTGTCTGCCAATGCGTTCTGCGATCGCTGGCACTGGTATTAGGGGTGTGTTTCCCTCCAACAGAGTCACAATCGGTGTTTCTTCGCTGACAGGCAAGTATTCGCGATAGGCTTCTATCAGTCCGGGCCAGGGTTGGCGATGAGATTTAGCAACAGACAGGCTCAAAGTCACGGGATTTAAGATTTCTTAATGTAAAGGATTGGATATTTAGAAAGGGTGGCATAGGGAAGTGCAGGATGGGGAAGAGGAAGAAAGTGAATTTTTCTTTGCCAGTTCCCAGTTAAGAGTCCCCTAATTCCAAAAGAATATTATGTAAGAATATTATTTTTTGTGGTGCAGGCGTTTGATTTTGCCATTTTTATTTTATTTAGAATGTCAGTTTATCATAACCGCCACGGCGACCTGGGGATGCTGAGGGAGTGAAAAATGATAGACAAATATATGGGGCTTACGTAAGAACTCCCTGAAACACTTGTTCCTACTTTGCAAAATGCCACTTCTGTGCAAGGCGCTCTGCGACCGGATTTATGTGTTTTTCACTACTGTTTTTGCATTTTTTTAAGTCAAAATACGCAGGAGATTGCCTTGCGCTTGCGGTAGTTTTATCCTTCTCTTGACTGAAACGCTATACGGACGGCAAGTGCTTTGCCCTAGATTTTTTCAAAATTTAGCGTAATTTAATATAATCTACGTGTAATTATTTAGATAACTTCTTCATAAATCAGAAATAATTTATACTTTTGTAATTGGCGGGCTATCAATTAAGTATTGCTAAGTAGCTTCGAGTGGACGGAAGCTTTGCACACTTGGGGCAATGTTCTCTCCGGAACACAGCCATTACGATCGCCGTCTCTTATGATTGAACCTAAAATCCATTAGAGTAATTGATTGAAAATAGGCAATAATTTAATAAAGCTTAAAAGTGCATTATTATAATATTTCTAATGGTGTGAGTTAATTTGTGGATTTAATTAGCGATGTCTACTTGTTTATCTAGTGTTTCCGATCGCGATTCCCAGACTAACTGGGTCAGTAAGTTAACCAAGTCTTATTATCAAGACGATCAGCAAGCTAAATTTTTGCATTTACAAGCAGAGGTAGACTCCCTGTTGCAGCAGTTAGAAAACCTGAAGCACCAACGTCTAGCCGACACCAACCAAAAAGAATAAGTCAATCTTGTAGATAGCGATGTCTACGACGGGCTACGCCTACGCTATTTCCCCTTTCTAATTTAGATTTTAGTAAAGGGCGTGCTATTCAAAGCGCTGATTTTTCTCTGACCAGCGCCTCAAACTGTAGTTATGAGCATTTTCTACCAATAAAGCTGGGGATTGCACGCCTGAAAGCTTGGCGATCGCTGAAAGTTTTTGTAGGTTATTTCCTGTAAAATCAGTGTAAATTACTTTATTACCATCAGACAAAATTATAGTCCGGTCACCGTGTTGCTCTGTATTTTCCCCCTGAATTTCAGGTGTAGACTGATTCAAGGATGCTATTGCTCCTGCTGAGATAGTCAGTATTATTTCTGGTTGAGCGTTATTTGTTAAATCAATCACTTGAACGGGCCAATCGCCCACATTTTCCTGCATCTGCTCAAAGCTAGGAATAGGGCCAGCCGGAACTTCACCAGATTGCTGTAAAGATTGCCATACACTAGATAAAATTACCTTGACCCCTGACGGATTTTGTTGATGTAGTTCTTGTAGAGTAATGGGAGATGGTTGTACCCATTCCAATGCTGCATTTGTCAAAGCTAAAGGTTTGGGTTGGAGAAGATCATTTTGATTCTCTGGGATTTTTGGCCCAGCAGCTAATAGGCGCAAAACTTTACCCTGTAATTGCACCGCTTTGATAGCGGCTATAGTAATTTTTTGTTCTCCGTTAGGCAACCAAACCACAATCTGGATTTCAGGGTCAGAAGTAATTCCCAAAGTTTTCCAGAAAAATTTGGCGGCATCAGTTTTGGGTGGATTCAAATTCTCAAAGGGGGAATTTAGCCAGCTTTTCCCGTCATTAAATGCACTCACCTCCACCTGATACCAAACTTGGTTATCTGTGAGTTTCAGGTCTGCTGGAGAATTTGGTTGCAGCCACTCGGTGTTGATAACTTTAGTAATCGGTTGCACTGTACCGATAATTTGACTAGGGTGAGTAGATGATAATTGCGATGCAGCCTCACCATTGAGTCTTGCTAACAAAGCTTGAATATAGGCAAGGTCATCTTTTGTAATTTTTGGTTGCGCCTTCAACCAAGAATTAGCATGTTCTTCTCCCCGCTGAACGGCTAAAATCAAAGCGAACCAAGCTTGCACCTCTAGTCTATTTGGGTTCACCCGCAACGCCGCCGCCGTGCGATTCCACAACCGTTTTTCATCAGCTTTGAGTAGGGTAGCAATTTCTTGGGCATTATGTGGCGATGCCTCAAACACCTGTAAAGCTTTCCCCCAGCGACCATCAATTAAATCTGCCAACGCTTCTTGACTAGGACTTGCCCAATTTTTCTGGGCTTGGGTTTTAGTAAGTTGGGAATGCAAGCGAATCAAATCCATTTGCGCTTGCGCCGCCTCTGGCAAAACTCCTTTGTGCTGTTTCTTGATAAATTTCAACCATTCAAAGGCTGGTGTCCACAGTCCACTACGGGCAATTGATAGGGCGTTTTGGTATGCAGAATCCTTGAGGAATGATGATTTGAGGGTAATTGCCTCCAATTGAATTGGTTTGAGAAATAACTTCACAGACTTGACTTGGTAAACCTGTAAGCGCGGTTCTAAAGCTACTGTTTGATTAATAACTAACTCTTTAGTAGCATTACCAGTTACCTGCTGCCATTTGGGCAATTGTCCGTTAGGACTCGTCCAAGACAACATTTGTAGTAAGTTGGTGCGTTCTGGATTGTAGTATATGATGTAACCATAAGCGATCGCACCACTTCCTTGTTGGCGTTGACCCCGCAAATTAAACCAAACTCCTGGTGATGGTGTCCCACCTTCAAAGCGTTGCACTTGAGTTAAAGGTAAGGGAGTGTTGATATCCTGGGATTCTGATGTTCCATCAAGCAAAGAAGAAATCACAAAGGATTCTTCTGGCCCAGTTACAGGTAATTGAGTCGCTAGATAGTAGTAATTTTCTGACTGAGATTTAAACTCTAACTCTTCTGAGCGCTGGTAAACCCTGAGTTCAACAAGTTCTTTACAATCAAATTGACAATTAGCACGCTGTTGAAAAACTGGCAGTAAAAATGAGTTTTCTGCATCTTGATTTAAAGGTAGAGTTTCCCCAAATATTTGGTTTTTTTTACTCAAATCGAGTTGAATTTGTTTGAGAGTTAGGGGGAGTTCGTGGTTACCAAGGGGGATTTGTGCCCATGCAGGTAAAATTTTATTTAGCCAGCTTACTCGATCTGGATTGAATATGAAGAGAACGCTAATCCAGGCAAAAGCCATAATTAGACTAGCACTACTCAACAGAATTGCGATCGCTAGCATTGATGACAACCAACTTCCCCGTTTTAGCTTTTTCTGGGGTTTTTTAACGACGCGTTTCACCATACCTGCATGAGGTTGATTTTGTTTAGAGGTTTTTGGCGTCAGCTTGCGCGAGCGATTTGCCATATTAGTTTTCAATCAATCCAGTAGATATTTTTGGGCATTGGGCACAAGAGGCAGAGGAAAAGATTTAATGCAACTTCTCCCCTGTTTCCCTATTCCCGACTCTTTATTACCTAATACCCTGTTATACTCGCCCTTTCAGAAGTTGCCCAGAAGGATTAAATCTAATTTGGGACAAAATCCGTAAATGTCCCCATGTGAATGCTACACGATCGCGAATACACTCTTCACTTAAGTATGTGAGCAGAGTGTAAAAAGTTGAAAGGTAGACTTATTAGCCGCAGTCATAGCAAAACTTGGATGCTCGCATGGTTACTAATTGCGGGAGTAAATGGAGTTGCACAAAAAGCACTAGCACAAGATTACATAAATCAAGATTACATAAATACAGTAACTACTCAGGAGACAGGAGCCAGTAGTCAGGAGTTAGGAGTTAAGAGCGATAATATTATTCCTTCATCTCACCCCGCCTCTCCGGAAGATCCGATGGCGCAAGTTACATCGGTTTCTCAACTCAAGGACGTACAACCCAACGATTGGGCATTCCAAGCATTACAGTCTTTGGTGGAACGCTATGGCTGTATAGCCGGCTATCCAGATAGCAGCTATCGCGGTAATCGTGCGTTAACTCGGTATGAATTTGCTGCTGGTGTGAATGCTTGTTTAGATAGAGTCAACGAATTAATCACTACAGCCACCAGCGATTTAGTCACTCGCGAAGATTTAGCAATATTACAAAAATTGCAGTCACAATTTGCCGCTGAATTAGCAACTTTACGGGGTCGTACCGATAGTTTAGAAGCCAGAACCGCTGAAATCGAAGCCTACGAATTTTCAACAACAACCAAACTCAGTGGACTACTAATTGTTGGCATTCAAGGACGGACTAGCAATCGTGGTGATGTTAATCCTAGAGATGGACAAAAAGATACAGATGATGCGGGGACAAACACTAATGTCATATCCCTAGCGCAACTATATTTAACTAGTCAAATTACTCCCAATAGTTACTTGTTTACAGGTCTTTTAGATGGTAGAGGAAAAACTTCGCCTAGATTTACTAATAGTGTTTCCCGAAATGATGTTTTTCTTGGCTACGAGTTTCCTACAGATAACTTGATTGTAAGTGACCTCAATTTTCATTGGTTGGTGACAGATAAATTAGCAGTAATGGTGGGAACAGAAGGCGTAAGTATGCCAGCTGCTTTTCGAGGCCCTAATCGAGTAGAAAGTGCTGCAACAGGGCCGTTGTCTTATTTTGCCCAAAGAAACCCAATTTTAAATATGGGATACGGTCATGGCGGTATAGCTATTGATTGGCAATTTGCTAAACGCGCTAGTTTGCAGGCAATTTATACTAGTTATCAACCAGGAAATCCCGGTAAAGGTAGCGGTTTATTTGATGGGACAACCACTACAGGCGTGCAATTGCTGCTGACACCAACCGATAGTCTAGATTTAAGTTTGTACTACGTTAACAATTACTCTTCAGATGGTTGTTTACTAACCTTTGTTGGCGATGAATGCTTAACTACAGTTAATACCACTACCGGAAAATCAGCACCACTGCAAACTAACGCCGTGGGTGCGACAGTAACTTGGCAAATTTCTCCCCGCATTAGTGCAGGTGCATGGGGTGGTTATACTAAATCTTACATTCCTGGGCAATCGGGACATGTAGAGACGACAAATTATATGGTGTTTTTGAATTTCCCTGATTTATTTGCTAAAGGAAATTTGGGGGGAATTTATGTTGGTCAACCTCCTAAAATCACCAGTAGCAACTTACCTGTAGGGAATAATGTTCCTGATTTTATCAATACTGGTTTAGGACGTGCAGGTGGGCAACCAGGCACGACCACTCAAATTGAGGCATTTTATCGTTTCCAACTAACAGATAACATCAGCATTACACCAGGAATAATTCATATCTTGGAGCCTGGACAAACACCAGATAGTGACTCAGTTACCATCGGCGTTCTGCGGAGTACTTTTACTTTTTAATTTTAGTTTCACATAATAAGAAGCATCTGCGACTTAGCACAGGATGCGCTGCAAGCCAGCGCTCAAAACTTTGGAAGATGCAGAGATTGATTTATGGGGAAATGTTATAAATTTGGTATAAATAATCAACATATCTCCTTTTATGCCCAATGCCATATTTTCAATAGATATAAAAAAGGTTTGGCTCACCACCAAACCTATATAAATCCAGTGCATAACAACATCCCAAATTAATTTACTAATGATTATATTCATTGGGCATCTTCCTATAGGGTGTGTGCAAATATCTTAAAACCTGATGCATTTTTACCAGGTATTGCAGAATACCTAAAATATAAAATTAATCTGCCGTAGCCAAATAATCAGCAATAAAAAAGACGGGTTTAGCCCGCCTTCTGTATAATAAGTAAAAACATCTTGGTAATTTATGCAATATATCAAGATACTCTAATCACAATCTGCCAAATCGCCAAATACTTAACCCATAAAACACAAATATTAATTTCTCTGTAATTGGATATTTTTATCAGCTATAAATTTTACAATAAACATAATTTAATAATTACTTATGAACCTAAATATCGTTGATGATAAATTGCAGATAGAATTTACATTTAAAGAGCAACTGCTAGCTGTTCGTTTGAATAAGCTTTGGGAAATATCACTAGCCCATATTGAACAAGTTACAACAGCCGAACCCCAAAGTAATTGGCGAGAATTGCGTGCCCCTGGTAGCTTTGTTCCTGGAGTGATTAAAGCTGGAACTTATTACACTAACCGGGGTAAAGAGTTTTGGTATGTAAATCGAGAGACAAATTATTTAACTATTGAATTGCGAGATGAATCCTACAAGCGGATTATCTTAACTATTGATAACAATGAGTCTTGGCAACAAAGACTTGCTCAGATTATTGCTGTACAGTAAGCCAAGTAAAATAGGTTCCACAAGATAAGTTGTGCGGCATTACTTAGTTAGTATCAAATTAAGCCAAAAGATGAATGGGAGAAAATCTCATTTCCACCTATATTTATCTGGAAATGCTGGCTACATCATCTTTGCTGCGAGTAGCAGGGCGCAAGGCCTTGCGCCCCGACGACGGGATATTTTTTTAACTGAAAGTCCCTAACCACCGGCGACAGCTGGGACAATACTTACTTCATCGCCATCTTTAAGTGTTGTGTTTATACCATCTAAATGGCGGATATCTTCGCTATCGACGTAAAAATTTACAAACCGACGTAACTTACCTTCATCATCGCACAACCGGGATTTAATACCAGGAAAGCTTTGTTCTAAGGAGTCTAACAATTCAGCAATGGTGCTACCGTTAGATTCTAGAGTAGCTTGATTATTAGTCAAATTCTGAAGAGTCGTAGGAACTAAAACTGTTACAGCCATAGAAGTACAAAGTTAAAAGTGAGGAGTTAGGAATACAGTTAAAAGTTAGGAGTTATGAATAAAAAACTCATAACTCATAACTACTAACTAAACGAGGACTTGTTGCCATTCCAAGCGATCTAGAGTACGCGATCGCTCTAGGGCACGTTCAAAACTATCGAGTTTGGCATCAATAGTCAAGGGTTCGCCAACGTAGCCTTGAATTGCTTCTTGGGTTTTCAGTCCATTGCCGGTGATGTAAATCACGGTAGTTTCGTCTGGATCGATTTTGCCAGCTTCTACCAGTTTTTTCAGCACGGCAACGGTTGTACCACCAGCCGTTTCTGTGAAGATGCCTTCGGTTTCTGCCAGCAGCTTGATGCCATCAATAATTTCTGCATCATTGACTGATTCAATGTTACCACCAGTCTTCTGAGCTAACTCCACAGCATAAATGCCATCTGCTGGATTGCCGATCGCTAGCGATTTAGCAATTGTATTCGGTTTTACTGGCTTAATAAAGTCGCGTCCTTCCTTGAAGGCTTGGGCGATGGGCGAACAACCTTCAGCTTGAGCACCGCTGAAACGGACGCTCTTATTTTCTACCAAACCAACTTCGATAAATTCTTGGAACCCTTTATAAATTTTTGTAAAGAGCGAACCAGATGCTAAAGGAGCAACAACATGATCGGGTAGTTCCCAGCCTAGTTGTTCCGCAACTTCAAAGCCTAGCGTCTTAGAACCTTCAGAATAATAAGGACGCAGATTAATGTTGACAAAACCCCAGCCATGTGTATTAGCAACTTCCGAACAGAGACGATTGACTTGATCGTAATTGCCCTTGACTGCCATCAGGGTTGGACTGTAAATCAGGCTACCGATAATTTTACCGGCTTCTAAATCTGCGGGGATGAACACACAGCAATCTAAACCGGCGTGAGCTGCGATCGCAGCTGTAGAATTTGCTAAATTACCCGTGCTAGCGCAAGAAACAGTAGTGAAACCCAACTCCCGCGCTCTGGAGAGGGCAACAGACACTACCCGATCCTTAAAGCTAAGGGTGGGCATATTAACGGCATCATTTTTTATATAAAGCTTATTTAGACCCAGGCGACGGGCAAGACGGTGGGAACGAACCAAGGGAGTCATACCAGTTCCCACATCTATAACATTGTCAGTTGCAACAGGTAAAAAGGGACGGTAGCGCCAAATTGAATTGGGCCCAGCTTGAATTGTTTCACGAGTGACAGTGAGACGCAGAGCGCTGTAGTCATACTTGACTTCTAATGGCCCAAAGCATAACTCACAAACATTACTGGCTTTGAGTTCATATTCCGCGCCGCATTCCTTACACTTCAAGGCTTGAAAGTAGGCAGTGCTGGCTTTGGTTTGGGTTGTGATTGCCTGAGTCATAAACTAGCTTTCCCTGTTTGTCTGTCACTGTCGCCTGATACTAACACGAGCAAAAATACCAGTCAAACATACCCGACAAATTTTGTCGGGTATGTTTGGTATTGAAAGGAATGATTCTTGTAAAACTTTAATATCAGTAATCCCTCTATCTAGTATTTACACTTACACAGGTAATGTTATAAAAAAATAAAATAGCATCAAATAGGCAGCATTAACACTGACTAAATGCATGATAAAATTGCATTTTAATTATGAATAATTTGCATATATTTAAATAACTATCTCATTCAAGCGAGCTAAATCGCTTAGTTAACTTTCAATATTTTTATCTAAATAACCCCACAGAGGATTGTGTATTTCTGACAACAAAGACTCAAAAGTATTTTCAGATATAAGTTTTAGTATTTTAAGCAATCTGATTTAAAGCCCTAAAGTTGCTATGTGTGTTGCCAAAATAAAGTTACTTTTTCAGCTTTGGTGCACTCATTCATAGCTAGAGAAGTTACTTATTTATACGGAAGATTTTTTTTGACATAAAAGCTACATTGCTATTTACATCTAAAATTTAGCAAGCAAAATACAGTAATAAATTACACATATTTGCGATTGCCAGCCTTGAGTCTCAAGGGTAAGGGTAAAACAAGTAGACAAGTTATTTCTGGTTATTGCCTCAATATAATTTTCAAGGAATGTCAATAATTTAACTCCTTGAAATATGCATTCCCATAACGTTGAAGTTTTGGGCAGCTATAGTCGGTAATTCTTTAAGGAATTGCCGAACTTTATCCTGTCTCAAAATCCAAGATACAAGTTCAGCAAACAAACAAACTACTTTTATGGTAAATCGAAATAAATCTGTCAACAAGCAGCGTAAACTTTACCAATTTCTAGTAGCAACAGCATTATTAACTGGTAGCCTTTTCCAATTTCTCGCACCTGTATTAGCTGACGGGACTACTGCGGGTACATCTATTAGTAACACCGCGACAGCGACATACGAAGATCCCAACAGTCCAGGGACAACAATTAATGCCACTTCTAACACGGTCGTTGTTACTGTAGCAGAGGTTGCTGGTATTACCGTGACAGCTTCTGGTGTCACAGATGCCACCTCTAGCCCTACCAATACAACAGTTCAGGTTGGTGACTTACTCATCTACACCTACACTCTGACGAACGTAGGTAACGACCCTACCCAATTCCGGATTCCTAACTTAGCTACAACAACTGGGCCGGGTACAGTTTCTGGAACATTACCAAATGGTGGTACACCTAATAACCTGCAATACAGTGTTGACGGCGGTCAAACCTGGCTAAATATCACTAGTACTGAGGTATTCACGCCCTCAGTTTCGCCTGGTGGTACGGTATTGGTGCGTGTGCCAGTTACCGTACAGGCTGGCGCTCAAACCAATGACATAATTACCGTTACCCTTGGTAATACTCCTGGTAATGCTCAAAATCAATCGCGAACTCCAGACGGTGGTGACGTTTATACCGTAGATAACCCTGATGGTAGTGTTGTTGGTGAGGTGGTTGGCGCACCAGTTAATGGTACACGGGAAGCTAGCGCCACCGAGCAAATTAAGGTTGGTTTAACGCTCAAAACCTACGCTTTAGCTACTGTTCTCAAGGTTCGCAGTGGCTATAACAATGCTGGCACGACTGCGATTACAGATGACAAGTTGACCTATGATTTGAGTTTGCGAGTTGAGTCCAACGATCCCACAGGGCTGGGAATCACACCAGCAGCTTTGACGGGTACAAGCATCAATGTTAATGGTGCTGCTGGCAACTATATTTTGGTTTCTGATGCGATTCCTGCGGGTACAGATTTGGCAGTAGCACCAACTCCGCCTCCTGGTTGGCAAACTGTCTATACCATTAGTCCAGTTACAACTAATGCTAATACAGCTAGTTGGACTACGACAGCACCAGCCTCTCTGGCCTCAGTCACTCGCGTTGGTTTTATCAATAATCCAGCGACTATTACTTCCATTGCTCCTGGGACAACGGTTAACGGCTTCTCGATTCAGCTAGCTGTTGAATCAACTGCAACTTCACCCTTAACCGTCGCCAATATTGCTCAATTGTTTGGTCAAACCCCTAGCAGCAACCTTCCAGTATACGACGATTCTGGCGACCAAAATCCCAGCAACTACGACGGTTCCCCAGGTAGTATGACACCTCCTGTGGGTACAGATACTAACGGTGATGGTATTCCCGATACTCTACCGCCCGGCAGCGTTGATGATGGCTATATTAACACTCCAGCAACTCCAGAAACTGGAACTGACACGGGTAATAACAATACTGGTACTGGTACAGGCGGTGAGGCAAACGTCTTCACAGTACAAGCACCTGTTGCTTCAGCGGTATTCAACGGGCCGCAAAATGCACCAGATGCTACTGGGCCATCAGGTCTGACCAATGATGACTTCACAAACAAATCTTCTCTGGTTCCTGCTGGTACGGTACCTGGTAGTACACTCGATCCTCAGTCAGTGGGCTTCACCAACACAGTTAAGAATAGTGGTACTGAGCCAGGCCTTTTGAAGATAGAACCAACGCTACCAGCAGATTTACCCAATGGTACGAAGGTGACTATTACTTACGCTAGTCAGTCTGCTGTCTATACCTACAATAATGGAGCGTTTACAACACCTGGTGCAGCAATTACAATCCCCAATTTTGCTCCTGGTGCAACTATCAACTATGGTGTGGAAGTTGATTTACCTCCAGGTACGCAGTTATCCACTGATATTAATAAAGGCTTCCCAGTACCCATCACTGCTTCTATTGACAACTACACAACGGATACTAATGCTGATGGAATAAAGGATAGTGGGAATGATAATAACTTTGATTCATCCAACATCACTATCGATCGCGTCTACACTGGCTTCCTAAAACTGCTGAAACAGTCACGAGTTTTACAAGGAACTGGGCCTGTAGTTCAGGGGAATGATGGCACATTCAGTATCGATCCGAAGAAGCCTGCACCAGGAAACATTATTGAGTATCAAATTCAGTACACAAATATTTCCGAGCCTCAATCTGGAACGGGCAACGTGATTTTGAATGCTAACAAAGTTGTGATTATTGAAGATGGTACGCAAAGCCCCAACAACTGGGCATTAGACAACGATGCCAGCGGTCAAATTGATACTAGCAACATTGTTGGTTCAGCTAAGGATTCTGGAACTGCAACCATCCAATTCTACAGTGGTAAGCCAGCCAACACCTCTGGCATCGACCAAACTGGAACTACGGTAAACACTGATATTACCAAGTATGTAGATAGTGTAACTGGCGCGATCGCACCGGGTATTCAAAGAACATTTACCTTCCAACGCAAGGTGAACTAATTCGTTGGGATTGGGGACTTCGATGTTCGCAGACTCGTTGGCGCAGCCTCTGGTTGCGCTATCGCCGCAAGCAGTATATCTCACCCCCCCAACCTCTAAATAGCAAGCAAAGAGGAGAGTGACTTTTTCTTAGCAAAAGCAGGGAAAGATAAGTCAACAATCAACATTCTAAAAGTTTTTTGAGGTGATTTATATGAAGCGTGTTTCTCTTGCTGTTTTAGGAGCGTTCGCTCTGATTGCTACAGTTCCATTTGTCGGTCAAATTCCGGGAAGCGCCATCGCCCAAAATATCAAAACTCAAGCGCAAATTCAATTGCGCTTAGAAGCAGAAAAGCAAGTGGTGGCTCAAGATCCGCAGGGTAAGCAAAGCCAGAAATGGGAACCTTTGAAAGGTCAAGTTTTGGTGCGGCCAGGAGATGTGTTGCGATATACCTTGAGTGGCGAAAATAAGAGCGATCGCCCAGTGAAGAATTTGACTTTTAATCAACCTATTCCCAAAGGAATGGTCTATGTCCTGAAATCTGCAAATGTGACTAACAATGGAAAAATTACTTACAGCATTGATGGTGGGCGCAGCTTTGGAGAAAATCCCACCGTTAAAGTTACTCTTGCTGACGGCAAAGTGGAAACTAAACCAGCGCCGGCCATTGCTTACACCCACATCCGTTTACAGGTTCCGTCAGTTTCAGCAAAGACGACAGTCAAGGCGACTTATCAAACCCAAGTGCGTTGATTGAAACTGGGGTCGTCCTTTTTCCTCGATCGTTTGCCCTTTCTACTAGGGACAACCCTCACGCGACATTTAACAAATCAAATCGGATTAATGTAGCGACGGACTTTTAAGAATTTTGGATTTCTACAAATAAATAAGTGTTTTTCTTAACGAGAAGCTTCGCATCCCAGAGGAGATATGTTCAGTGAGCCGTCCTCAAAACCAAAAGCAAATTACTTCTAGCAGTAGCTGGTGGCGACGGTTAACAGCTACTGTTCTCCTAGGAAGTTTTTTGCATACTACTATATCTATACCAGCGATCGCGCAACAGACTAACAATCTGGGTGCGTCTTTGCCATTAATAAATCAAGCTACTTATAGTTATACAGATTCTGCCAGTAATTATCAATATCAAGGAAGTTCTAGTCAGATCGATGTTACTCCTAACCCATTATTCGATCCATTAGGGCGAATCTTAGGTTGCGCTGGCACAATTTTACCTGACTATACAGGTTTTTCAGTTGGTGTATACGAACCTAACTCTAGCGACCCAACGGGGACAGAACTGGGAAGCTTGGTTTCGTTGACTCGAACAGAGTTACCCGATATTCCTAATAACAATATTCCTGGCGGTAAATCGCCAAATACCGAGAATAGTAACCCCTACTTCGTTACGAATAACCCTGCGGGTGTCTACAATTTCTTACTCGATCCGAATAAGGGTCAAACCGATCCAGGTAAAACCTATATTTTTGTAGTTAATCCACCACCAAATTCTATCTACAAACAGCGGCGGGTCAAGATTGAAATCCTGGCTAACAGTGGCACACAAAGTAATGGTGGTGTTGTGCAATATGTAGCTACTTCTCTGGATGGTCAACCAATCAGTCTCACAGGCGAAACCAGGATAGAGCAAACAGTTGTCTTGGTTCCCAATGCAGAAACTGTGGGACTGGATTTATTAGCCTTTGAATTCACCACAAATTTGTGTCAAGCCAATCAGTTACAGATTGTCAAAACAGGCGATCGCGCTGCTGCTGAACCTGGAGATACGGTAATCTACCGCCTGTCGATAAAAAATCTTGCTGATACTGGTTTAAATAATATATTTGTCACCGACAACCTACCTTTAGGATTCAACTTCTTGCCTAAATCTGTGCGGGGAGAGTTGGATGGTCAACCAGTCACTGTGACCTCGGAACGCAATGGAAACACCGTGACATTCCGCACAGACGTAACAGTTCCCACAGATAAAGTCCTGAATATTGCTTATGCTGCTCAATTAACAGCCGATGCTCTACGTGGTAATGGTCGTAATAGTGCGATCGTTAATGGTCAACGAGCTGATAACCGTTTTAGCACCAAGGATGGCCCGGCAACGCACCAATTGACAATTCGTCCAGGCATCGTTTCTGACTGTGGCACGATTATCGGTCGGGTGTTTGTTGATAAAAACTTTGACGGCGAACAACAGCGTGGTGAGCCTGGGATACCCAATGCGGTGGTTTTTCTAGAAGACGGTAACCGCATCACTACAGATCCTAATGGTTTGTTCTCCTTAGCTAATGTCTTACCTGGATACCACACAGGTGTACTAGACCTCAGCAGTGTAGCTGGTTACGCCCTAGCTCCCAACAAAAAATTCCGCGAACGGAATAGCCAATCTCGCTTGGTGCATTTAGAACCTGGTGGCTTGGTACGCATGAACTTCGGTGTCACCCCCACATTTCAGGAGCCAGTCAAGAAATGAAAACCAGACTGCACTGGGCAACTACATTTAACCTGAAATTGATGGGGGCAATGCCAGTAATAGCTCTCAGCCTTGTTTTGTATCCTGCTATAGTCAAAGCAGAAATCACTAGTGAAAACCTCTTTTTTCCCGATTCCCCTTCGCAAGCAGATAAGGGTGTGGAAGATCCTGATTTTTCAAGGGATCTGGAAAACCTCTCTCCTCTTTTAGGAGAGGCTTTGAATTCTCCTTCTTCCCTACAACAGAAGTTGGTTTTTCCAGATGATCTGAAAAGTCAGGCCGAAAATCAAGCAGATCGGAATCAAGTTGCTGAAAAAAGTATGGATTCAAATTCTCCCCATCTCTTGGGAAGTTCCGACAAGCAACTTCCCTTGGCTTCTCCAGCAATAACTACTGATACTTCAATTTCAAATATCCAGCCAAGTGAAACGAAAATACAACCATTTCGACCTGCAACTTCTGTTGATTTACCCAGAAGCTTACGCAAAATAGCCGGAATACATCAGAAGAAGGAAGAACGGCAAGATAGTGAGACACAGTTGCAAGCTTTTCCAACGAAAATACAACCATTTCAACCAGCAACTACCGTAGGTTTACCTAGTAGTTCGCCAACCCAAAATTGCTGGGTGGAGGTCGGCAGAGGAGAAGGGGAGCAGGGGAGCAGAGGAGAGGCTTATACAAGTTCTTTCCCCTCTGCCCCTCTGCCCCTCTGCCCCTCTGCTAACCACCATGCAAAGTTTCCTTGGCAGACTACTAAAGGACTACTCAAAATAGCAGGAATAGCCGAAGCTAAAGAGAAAACTCCCTCTGCTTCCCCCATCTCCACAACAATCAAAATTCTGACTCCGACGGCTGACAGCATTGTAGATGTACAAGCTACCACGGTAATTGTGCAGTTTCCCGCTGGTAGTCAAGTGGAATTGCGGGTAAATGGCGCGTTGGTAGATTCTTCCTTAGTTGGACGGACGGAAACTGATGCTACCACTAACTCAGTAACGCAGACATGGTATGGTGTCTCCTTAAAAGAAGGCAATAACACCATCTCTGCACAAGTAGCTGGGGGAACAGAACCCCCTGTAACGGTGCAAGTCGCAGTCCGGGGAGCGCCACAGCAATTAACGGTGGAAACGGTAGAGTCTCGTATCCCAGCGGATGGGCGTTCCACAGCAACAATCCGGGGTCAACTTATTGATGCAAATGGCAATCGCTCTAACCGTGATGCTGTTGTCACCCTCATACCTAGTGCTGGCGAGTTGGTTGGGAAAGACTTCAAACCCGATGAACCCGGATTTCAAGTGGAGGCGAAAGCGGGACAATTTACAGCGACTTTACGATCGCAACTCAAGGCTCAAACTGTCCGAATTCGCGCGATCGCTAATGATTTAGAAGCCTTTACCCAATTGCAATTTGAAACGGCACTGCGTCCGAGTTTGGTTACTGGGGTCATAGATTTACGTTTGGGGGCTAGAGGTACAAATTATTACGGAAGTTTCCGTGATTTCCTCCCTCCCGACAAAGATAACGGCACACAATTAGATTTCCATTCAGCGATATTTGCCACTGGTGCGATCGGGGAATGGTTATTTACTGGCGCATACAACAGTTCTCGTAATCTCAATGAAGATTGCAACTGCGATAATCGTCTGTTTAGAACTTACCAATCCAGCGAACAAAACTATCCTGTCTACGGCGATAGCTCTAAAGTTGATGTTCTTGCTCCTTCCATTGACAGCTTCTTTTTACGTTTTGAGCGTTCAACTCGTATCCCCGGCTCCGATCCTGATTATGCGATGTGGGGTGACTACAACACAGATGAATTTGCGCGGCGATCGCAGCAATTTACTTCTATCACCCGCCAACTCCACGGCTTTAAAGCTAACTACAACTTAGGAAACTTACAAATTACAGGTTTCTATGGCGACCATTTAGAAGGATTCCAACGAGATACCATTGCTCCCGATGGCACCAGTGGTTATTACTTCCTCTCTCGCAGGCTACTACAAGCAGGTAGTGAAAATGTCTTTATCGAGTTAGAAGAACTCAATCGTCCTGGGACTGTACTAGAACGCAAACAGCTTAACCGAGGCCCAGACTACGAAATCGACTACGATCGCGGTACTTTATTATTCCGCGAACCGATTCTTCGCACCGATATCGATCAGACTGGACAAGTGTTGGTACGCCGAATTGTTGTTACCTACCAATATGACAGCCAAAACTCTGATGGGAATATCTATGCTGGTCGTCTGCAATATAACCTTTCCCGCAAGCTGAACCAGGAAAGTTGGGTAGGAGCAACTTACGTTCAAGAAAATCACGGAGTGCGTGACTTTCAACTCTACGGTGCAGATGCGTTGATAGCTTTGGGTGAAAAGGGTAAGTTAATCGCAGAATATGCCCATTCCAATAATGATTCTGATGTTGTAGGAAAGGTCAGCGGTGATGCGTATCGCTTGGAAGCTGAGGGAGAAATTATCAATGGGATTCAAGGTCGTGCCTATTATCGCTTTGCTGATACGGGTTTTGCCAATAATGCCACTGTTAGCTTTGTCCCAGGACAAACCCGTTATGGAGCGCAGGTTACAGCTAAACTTACCTCAAGTACCAACGTCAGGGCCCAATACGATCGCGAAGACAATTTTGGGATTGCTCCCCAACCACTAGACACCTTTGAAGAACTATTTACACCCCGTTCTGAGGCCATACCTGGGAGCAAAGTTGATAATTCTCTGACGACGATTTCCGCTGGGATTCAACAACGCTTGGGTAGCGCTACCTTTGATGTGGATTGGATTCATCGTCATCGGGAAGATCGGATTTCTACTAACGCTTTGAGTAGTAATTCCGATCAATTGCGATCGCGTTTTTCTATGCCTCTAGCTAAAAACCTGACTTTCCAAGCCCAAAATGAACTGAGCTTATCTTCCCAAAAAGATACTGTTTACCCAGACCGTACTATCTTAGGTTTGAATTGGGGAGTAATTCCTGGTGTCAGTGTCAGTCTGGCCCAACAGTTTTACACTAGCGGTCAATTTTCGGGTAATTCCATCACCAGCTTGAGTGTCAATGGCGAACACAAACTCGGTACTGATACCACCTTGACTGGTCGTTACTCAATTTTGGGTGGTGCGAATGAAGTTACTACCCAAGGAGCAATTGGTCTGAATAATCGTTGGACTATTGCTTCGGGATTGCGGCTGAACTTAGCTTACGAACACGTATTTGGAGGTTTCTTTGCACGAACTGCCGCAGGTCAACAATATGCCCAACCTTACGCTTTTGGTCAATCAGCATCTGCGATCGGATTTGATGGTGGCGATAGTTACAGCATTGGGTTGGAATACTCTGATAATCCACAGTTTCAAGCCAGCGCTCGGTACGAACATCGCTCCTCTTCTGGTGGCACTAATACAGTAATTACCGCAGGTGCCGCAGGTAAAATTTCTCCGGCTCTGACAGCTTTGGTACGCTATCAACAAGCAAACTCTTCCAATCAACTGCTTTCAGGACTAGGAGATACCGCCAACCTGAAGCTGGGTTTAGCTTACCGCGACCCCAATAGCGATAAATTTAATGCTTTATTGCGTTATGAATATCGCCAAAATCCGGCAATTATTCCTGACACCATTCTCTTAGGAAGTGGTACCGGTTCCCAAGACCATACCTTTGCTTTAGAAGCTATCTACGCCCCTAACTGGCAATGGGAATTTTACGGGAAGTATGCTTTGCGTAACAGTACTTCTTATTTAGCTAACGATTTAGTTGGCACAAGTATGGCTAATCTGGCACAATTGCGAGCTACTTATCGTTTGGGATATAGCTGGGATTTAGTTGGTGAGGTTCGCTGGATTGGTCAATCTAACTATAGTGAGACAGGTTTTGTGGTGGAAACAGGTTACTACCTGACTCCTAATCTACGCCTTTCCGCTGGATATGCTTTTGGTAAAGTCGATGACCGAGATTTTTCCGGGACACGTTCCGCAGGCGGGCCGTATTTGGGTTTAACAGTCAAGCTGGACGAATTGTTTGATGGCTTTGGACAGCAAAAGCCGGTGTCACGTCAGCAATCAGAATCTACGGTACAAAGCCTGGTAGAGAAATTACGACAGTGAAATTTTGCTTCTCTTGGCAATAATTTGTTAGCCTACTTTGAGGAAAGTAACAAGAAATAATTACTTAACCGTGAGTGGAGTGCCATCCCACGGGCAATATTTCCAGGATATATGTGCAGGTTTCCCGTTAGGACACAACTTTGGAACAAAGAGTGAATTTAGTGGTAACTCTACTGTAGATTCAGGTTGCCGAGTACCACTCTTTCCATTGAAAGAAACTTTCAGTTTTCCCGGTTTATATGGTGAGACGATGTTTTTCCCAGAAGCATCAACATTTTTATATGTAAGAAACCACATTCCTTCACCAAACTTGCCTGCAAGTTTGGTAAAAAAAGGTTTCATTTCCGTTATGAAAAGATCAACGTCATCATTTTTCGGTGCTTGTGCCAAAACTATAGATTTACCACTAGAGTCAGTATATGTAACTTTTAGACCTTTTTGAGTTTCGACTTGAGAAGCAAATTTAAAACTGTCAGTAGATAAAATCTCTGCTTTGACAACTGCAATTACGAGTACTGGTTGAGGAGGTGCCCCAAACACTTCTAACGGTAGATACCACGCCACATTCATCTGATTATTGCCAACTTGAGCAAATTGCAATGTTTCTTTAACGAACTCATCTATAGGTATTTCTTTAGATGGACGTTGTTCTAGAGCATTTATTGGTAAGGGACTCAATCCAAATAGTGTTAATGCTGCAATCATCAAACTCAAGTTCTTATTTTTAACCATTCTCAGTAAGTCCTTTGTCTTTGCTCAAGTACGTACTTAGATCGCATTACAGCGTTCATACACTATGTATATTCTCAGAATTCATTATCCGCAACTAATTAAATTAAGAAATTATTCACAAATGTTTGCTCTGGCTGAGATAAATTTACCCAACGCTCTTTTATCAGTCTCTCTAGAGGAAAAAATATTGTTGCTACACAATACTTTTCGGTAAAAAAGACGATTATAGCCATAGTTTTAAAACTAAAGCTCTAATACCAATTCTTTCTGAAGCTGCATAGAATTCGATCCCCCCTAGCCCCCCTTAAAAAGGGGGGAATTCAAAGTCCCCCAATTTATCGGGGGATTTAGGGGGATCAAGATATGTTCAACTTCACATTAAATTGGTATAAGTCAAATTGCTGTCTTTTGATTTTTCTTTTTCCAGAGTGATAAAAGAGCGGTAGTCTCAGGATTAAACTGGCATGACTTCTCGCACTTCAACTGGTTCGCCCGTCAAACTAAAAGGGCGAACTTCGGTAATTTTTACCTTCACTAACTGCCCTTTCAATTCTTTGATGTCGCCACTGAAGAATGTCAGACGATTACCGCCAGTGCGCCCCATCACCTGGGTTCGATCTTTAGGATTTTGGTCTTCTACTAAAACTTCTTCGATGCGTCCAAAATAACGTTGCGATCGCTCTGCTACCTTCAAGTTTCCTAAATGATTGAGCCGTTGGAGGCGATCGCTTTTAACTTCTTCACTTAGCTGATTATCCCATAAAGCGGCTGGTGTCCCTGGACGTGGCGAATATGCTGCTGTATTCAACATATCAAAGCCAATATCTTCCACCAATTTCAGGGTATTTTCAAACTGTGCTTCTGTCTCCCCAGGAAAACCGACAATCGCATCAGCACTAATCGAAGCATCTGGCATATATCGCCGAATGGTATCGATAATTCGACGATATTTTTCATGGGTATAACCCCGCGCCATCGCCTTTAAAAGTTCATTATCCCCAGATTGAAAGGGAATATGGAAGTGTTTGCACACGTTGGGCAACTCAGCACAAGCCTTAATTAATCTCTCGGTGAAATAACGGGGATGGCTAGTAGCAAATCTTAGCCTTTCAATTCCCGGCACATCATGGACGTAATAAAGTAAATCTGTGAAATTGTGCAGATGCCGACCTTCTACTGTGGTTCCTGGTAAATCTCTGCCGTAAGCGTCAATATTTTGACCGAGTAAAGTAATTTCCTTGTAACCTTGCCGTCCTAATTCTTCCATTTCAGCCCGGATAGCTGATGGTGTGCGAGATTGTTCGATACCTCGCACATTAGGAACTACACAGTAGGTGCAGCGTTCGTTACAGCCGTAAATTACATTTACCCAAGCTGTAACTTTGCTATCGCGTCGCGGTTGGGTGATATCTTCAATAATATGAACCGACTCGGTTGCGACTACTTGGTTACCCTCAAAGACTGACTCCAGCAAATCTTTGAGGCGGTTGGCGTGTTGTGGCCCCATTACCAAGTCTAATTCTGGGACTCGTCGCAATAGTGCTTCACCTTCTTGCTGGGCAACACAACCAGCAACGATGAGGGTTAAATCAGGCTGCTCATGTTTGCGCTTTGCTTGTCTGCCAAGGTAGGAATATACTTTTTGCTCGGCATTATCCCGAATTGTGCAAGTATTGTAGAGAATCACATCTGCATTATTCGGATCTTCTGACCACTCAAAGCCCATGTCTTCCAAAACGCCAGCCATGCGCTCTGAGTCAGCTTTATTCATCTGACAACCGAAGGTAGTGATGTGGTAGTGGCGTTTAGAAGTGGTCATGGGCAATTCTGCTTAATCAGGATAATGTATATAAGGTTTACTTCTATTCTAACCCGCGTAATGTAGTGACCAGTGCGATATGTTTTTTAACGCAGAGGAAACGCAAAGGGGTTATTAGGCTGGGTTCCAAGTGCCGTGGAAGCTGTGGGGGATGACGCTGGGTAATCCTAGTTTGCAAACAGGTTCGGCATCCAGGCGATCGCTATCAAATATCCAAACTTCGCTAGTATGAGAATTACCATCGTAGACAACGGTTAGTACCCAACTTTGTTCGGGGTTTTGGGTGTCTTGGACGGGGATGGGTTCTGAAGCATAACGGTTTTCTCCTAAGTCTGCTTCGGTGAGGGTTTCGGTTTTGTTGTCGAAGCGGGCGATCGCATTTACTACTTCTTGGCTAATATCTGTTCCTGAACGGAATGTTGACATATATGTGTACCGGGAAGGTTGTCCTACGTTTTGCTGTGGTACATTCGGAAATTCACAATGTTGGTTTAATAGTTGCTGAATTGACGTAACTTTGCCAGTTTGAGGATGCAGATGAACTCGCGTTAGTGTACTTTTAGCTGGGGTGTGAGTCTCACCTGTAGCGACTTCCTTGAGATATTGGTTAGTTTGAAAATCATCATAACGGGCGATATCCACAATCACAGAACCGCTAGCATCTACATAACCGTTACCAAAATGCCATTGGAACCAAGGTTCGGTTTCTCCACGACTCACCACAGATAGAGTTTCGCGATCGATAACTAAAATCTGAGTTCCTAATCTAGGTTGCCACTCTAGCGAATCACTATAGTTGTTTATCCCTATTAGCAGGGGTAAAATACTCAACCGCACTGGTGGAAGGAAAAATACAAGATACTGTCCTGCTAAAACAAAATCATGCACCAATGGTACACCGTCTAGCTGGTATGCGGCTTGTTGAATAATCCGACCAGTCGAATCGCTTTTGTAAATATTCAGCGTCGCATTTAGTCCAGGGGTGATGCCAAAGTTAAAAATCTCCCCTGTTTGCTTGTCACGCTTATAATGTGCGGAATATAGCAATCCTTTAGTTAACCCCCCTAAATCATCTTCGCCCGAAGTTTCTAAGGTTTGTAAATCGAGGGCGTGGGGTTTACCACCTTCCCACAGTGCCAAAAGTTTATCTGGAAGTGCTAGCACTGAAGTGTTGGCAGCATTCTTGATGGGCTTTTGCCATTGATTCCAAATTGGCCCTGGTGCAGTCATGCCATAATTGCCGTAGAGTAGTTTACCTGCTGCGGCTTCTTCTTGATAGCCAGAGGTTTGCACGTAGCGATAAACCCCGGTTGCAACTGCATCGGTAAAATTTACAGCCAGAATTGCTCCATCTCCATCAAACCAGTGTCCCACACGTTGGCGTAGCCCGCCGTTGGCATCGCCACCGCGTTCTAGCCGTGCGGGGCCATTGCGGTAAAGTGTTCCACGCAAGCCATCTGGAATTTTGCCAGAGATAATTGGCAATTGCGTAGGGGGAAATTCTTTTGCCGGTTCTGCGATCGCACCAGCCCAAGCTTTTTTAGTTGACTTTCTTTCAAGAGTATGCATGTCAAATTATTGTTTGATAAACTTATCGATGTACATAGTTGCATTCTGACATTTTCATCTTTGTGGCAATTTTTTAACAATGCCTCTGGCTGTAGAGGTATAGAGGCTTTGACATAATATTACTCGTTAACTGAGCTAGCTCATAGTAACTGCTAGAAATAATCGCTAAATTGGAGTTAATCAACATTCCAAGTGGTTCAAGATACTATGGTTAGCCAACAAACAATAGATATTGTCAAATCTACAGCACCTGTTTTAGAAAAGAACGGTCAGCAAATCACAACTCGGATGTATGAAATTATGTTTCACAACCATCCAGAAATCAAAGAACAATTTGATATGTCTGCTCAAGCAAATGGTTCTCAGCCTGCGAGGTTGGCTACAGCAGTTTATAGCTATGCTACCCACATTGATAATCTACCTGCTTTAAAATCGATGGTGGAAAAGATTGCCCATCGTCATGTGCAAACCCATGTTACACCAGAGCAATATCCGATTGTCGGAGAAAGTTTACTGCAAGCAATGAAAGATGTTTTAGGGGAAGCAGCTACAGAAGAAGTGATAGCAGCTTGGACTGAAGCTTATCAGGCATTATCTGAGGTTTTCATTCACAGAGAACATGATATATATGATGAAGAGGGAAAACAATAGCTTGTGCATTCTTAACGATAAGACTTAGTGTCATAACAAAAGCTTGAGTGTTTGTTATGACAAGTTAAACATTTATAACAACAGCTTCTACTTTACTTATCACAACAAGAGTTGTAGTAATAACGGCTTGGGCATTCATAACAACAGCTTAAATTGTAGTAACAACAGCTTTAATTCTACTTATAACAACTGGAGTTGTAGTAACAACAGCTTGAGTGTTTGTTACAACGGCTCAAATTCTGTTAATGAAAGCTTTTAGCGTAGCGACTTCAGCAAGCAAGAACTCTTCTAAATACAGTTTTGATCGCTTCTTCTATCGTCTCTCCTTGGCTGGCGGTTCCCACATTTGGACATTCAGCTACATAAATATCCTCTTGCCAGTGCAAGATTACTGTAAAGGTTCGAGTTTTTGTATCTTTAGCCTGTTGTAATGAACTCATGCAGCGTTTATCTGGCTATGTTTTCATTTTCCTATTGTTGCTTAATCACATGGAACCAACAACATCCGCGCCTCAATTGCTTCCCAGGTTTGGGGTAACACCCGCACTGCTGCTTGTTTACACTGGATGATGAGATGATTGACGTAGAGATAATCGCCGAGTATTTTCGCTTCTTCCTCTGATAAATTGACCATTTCAGGGGTGAGATTCAAAGCATTAAGTAAGGTTTCTTGGAGACGTTCAGCAAATACCAGACGCGCTTCTTGTGGCTGTTGCTGATTGGGGACTTTAGCTATCAGTGCTTTTAGCTGAACAATCAGCACAGTAAAATTGATGTTATTGAAAACTTTTGATTTTTCCAGTTCACTGGAGTAGTTGATAGCATCGATGATGATATGATCGATGAACTCCTTGAAGTGGGCGTTGGCGTAGGACTTGGCGTCGGCGATGACGTAGGACTTGGCCATGGCGTAGGACTTGGCGTAGGACTTGGCGATGGCGATGACGTTGGCGTTGGCGTCGGCGATGACGTAGGCGTTGGCGTCGGCGATGACGTAGGCGTTGGCGTAGGACTTGGCGTAGGTGTTGTCGTTGGCCATGGCGATGGCCATGGCGATGGCGATAGCGTTGTCCATGGCCATAGCGTTGACCATACCGATCGCAACTGCGCGTTTACCCACAGGTTTAAAATCCCCTGGCGATCCAGCTGTTACCTGTTCTACCCAGTTTAATAAAGCTTGTAACTTCGGGGTATTAATATATTTTTGCGCTTCCTTTTCCATCAGCAGCAGCAAATCATCTGCACCACCGCGCATTAACCCAACTACGAGCAAAAACACTTCTTTCCAGCGTTTATCTATTAAGTGTTCAGTAACTAATTTCTCAACTTGCCGATGGTCATCAATATATTGTGCTGTTAAATATTCCTGTAGCGTTAGATGAGAGAAGGAAAAGACATCCTCGGCGCGTTCTACCAAAATTCCTTGTTGAACAGCGATCGCATTCAGCACCGATTCCCCATCTAAATGCTGAGGTGCATTCAAATTACTAGCTAAAAATGTTTTAATTTGCTGAACAATATCGCGTTGTGAAAAGAATAGCCTGTCAGACTCAAAATTTGTATAAGCAATCTCTGATAGTAATATCTCTTCTAATTCTGTATGTAGTCCTTGATAAATCTCATCTCTGAGAATTCGCTTCTCTGATGCCCACTCTTCTAGCAATATCCGCAGTGCCTTCCGGTAAAGAACACTGCGATTATCTGGAAAACTTTGGGAACGGTCATAAATTAAACACAAAAATGTCAGCAATAAAGGTGTGTGCGCCAACTCTTTTGCAGCTTTATGTTCCGGTTTTTGCAGTAACTCCCAGCATTTCTCGCCTGTCTTCTGCTGCTTGTCTGCATCTGAATGAAACCAGTTATAAATAAATTGCTGAATTTGAGCATCATCGAAATCTGCCATTGATACATCGCTAAAGCGACGAAAACCACTGCGATAAGCCGCCGTGCGACAGGAGGCAATGAAACGATTTTGATCATACTTGTCAACAAAGTTTTGAATTTCGCTAATTGCTTCAGTCAAGTTTTTTGTTGGTACTTCATCCAAACCATCCAGCAAAATTAGTAATTTACCTTCTTCTAAGGCTTTGGCTGTAAATTTATCTGGTGATGGAAAGCCGCAAATACGAAGCTCTTCAGTAATAAACGTTTCAATATTGATATTGCTGGATGCAAAGCTTTTCAATTCGATAAAAACTGGAATGCAGGCGTGTTTAAACTCCCCTTTTTTACCTTTGAGCGCTTCTAGTCCCATCTTCCTCACAAATGTAGACTTTCCTGCACCAGGCCCACCAAGAACCATTAGATATTGCTTATCGTTAGCAACTTTTATTCCTTCTTGTTTGCGATCATCTTGAAATTGAAACCTTCGGACTTTAGCTTTGCGATAAAAATTTTCTAAATTCTCAATAGATTCAAAATTATGAATAGTATCATCATCTAAAAACTGTACTGCTGTATAAAGTGATTCCAGCTTGACAGGTTCGCGCATTCCTAATACTTTGAGAATGCCATGCCGTTCTTCGTAATTCTTTTGATATTGATTTGATGCATCAAAAATTAACTTCTTGGTTTTTTCATCCAGAGTTTTGCCCAATCCTCCTAAAACCTGACCACCGATTTGGACAAACATAGCGGCGACACCGCTAACGGCTGATATCGCCCAAGGTTCCATTCCTGTCATAAGATTATCAGTTAATATACTTAAAAATTAAAGCAAAGTTATATTATCCAACTTTAAGCTCTATTATGACAACTACACCAAGCTTCAATTCCTGGGTTATCTGTCCTCAACCAAATCCTCAAGCCAACTTGCGTTTATTCTGCTTCCCCTACGCTGGTGGTAGCGCGGCAATTTTTCGCACATGGCCTAATAATCTACCTAGTAATGTTGAAGTCTGTGCTGTGGAATATCCGGGACGGGGAAGACAGATTAAGTCAGCACCCTTAACGCAATTAGAACCTCTTGCTGAAGCGATCGCTCCAGTTCTCATGCCATACTTAGACAAACCATTTGCCTTCTTCGGTCACAGTATGGGCGGATTAGTTAGCTTCGAGGTGACCCGTCTACTTCGCTCTCAGTATAGTCTTGCTCCCTTTCACCTCTTCATATCTGCTCGTCGCGCCCCGCAAATTCCGCCCACAAAACCACCCCTCCACGTTCTATCAGACCCTGATTTGCAGGAGGAGCTACGCAGTCTTAACGGTACACCCAAAGCAATATTAGAATCCTCGGAATTAATGCAGATGTTCCTGCCTATTTTGCGGGCAGATTTTGCCGTTCTGGAAACTTATATTTACACTCAAAAACAGCCACTGGAGTGTCCTATTACTGTTTTTGGTGGCTTGCAAGATCAAGAAGTTAGTCATGAGAATTTGCAAGCATGGCGAGAACAGACGATCGCTGCTTTTTCATTACATGAGTTCAACGGCGACCACTTTTTTATCCACTCACAGCAAGAATTATTATTTAAACTGATATCTCAAGAATTGCAGATGCGTAAGCGTAGCTCGTAGTAAACATCGCTAACATAGTCATCACATAAAAAAAAGAGTTAGGAGTCAGAATATAGAATTTTCCTGACTCTCTGAACTTCCGATCCACAATATTTCTAGTTTTTATCTTTGGGTAGCGATCGCTAATTTTGCCCCCTGAACTTGACGTACCCGATCCATCACCGCTACTACCCGACCATAATCAACTTTCTCATCTGCATTAATAATCACTAACACTTCTGGGTTAGAACCAACTAGAGCACGCACTTGCGTTACCAAATCATCAACTGCAATTGGTTTACGGTTCAGGCTGACCTGTTCTTTATCATCTACCGTAATGGTAATTTTAGTAGGAACTTGCTGTTGTTTGGCTGTGCTGGCCTTCGGTAAATTTACTGGCAAACCTTCTGAACGCGTTAAAAACAGAGTTGACATGATAAAAAATGTCAAAATTGCAAAAATCACGTCAATCATCGGCACGATGTTGATCTGTAGTGGAAGTTCTGGTTCATCTGGTAGACGCATACGTTTTTTCTCCTCGTTCATAACGACGGCGGTAAAGTAATTCTAGCTGTCCCCCATACTCCTGAATTAGTGCAATTTGCCGCTGGTACAGTCCCCGGAAGGTATTGGCAAACATGAGTATGAATATAGCAACTATCAATCCTGATGCTGTTGATACCAAAGCTTCACTGATCCCAGATGTAACACCAGTTGTTTTGCTACCTCCGACATCACCAAGATTTAGGGAAGCAAAGGAGGCTATCAATCCTAATACTGTGCCGAGAAGACCCAACAGTGGTGCCAGACTAATGATTGTCTCGAACATGTTTTGGAAACGTTTTAACACAGGTATCTCAGCCTGCGATTCGCTTTCTAACGCCAAACGAAATTCCTCCGGATTTGGTTCTTCTAATTCTAAAGCCGCGAGAAAAATCCGAGCGAGTGGTAAATCTGCGTTTTTCTGGAGTTTATCCATTGCGCCGACAACATTATCAAGACGGTAGAGATTCAAAACATCTCGCACCACCCGGCTTTGACGCTTGTTGATCCTTACCCAAAACCTGATCCGCTCGACGATCAGTGCCACACCCAATACTGAAAACGCTAACAGGGGCCACATGACCACACCGCCTGCTGCAAACAAATTCTGAATTCCCATGTAGTGCCTCTATAACCTCATCCACAATACAAAATCAGACTACCAGAATCTAGACAAGAGCTGAAACATTTTCTCAATAAAATATAGAATATAATGATAAATTTTTCAAATAGAATGCTGATGATTTTTATTTACTTGTTCGCTAGTTTTACATAACTTAATTTAATTTATTTGAAACAAAAATTAATTTTATGTAGAAACCATGATATTGGTGGTTTAAAAAGATGTTTTGCGATTGCAGGGTTCCGTAAGGCTAACCAACCTAATTTTAATTGTTTACTTGATATTTGTAACCGTACATTCTAAGATGACTAAGATTAGTGAGAATAGGTAGCAATAGCTATGAGCTTTTCCGGCACTACTGTCGAGCAACGTTCCAAAGAAGTTGAGGCTCTCAAGTCTTTTCTGACTTACAGTCTGATAGGTTCACTGGCGCTGCATATCGGCGTACTGTCCTCAGGCATAAGTAATTATTTGACGAGAGTGCCCACAGGAGAAGATGAACCAATAGAAGTGGCGATCGTTGATTCTCCGACTGCGGAACCAGAAAAACCAATTACAGAGATTCCAGAAGAAATAACAAAAGAACCAGAAGTTGTCCAAAAACAGCCTATAGAAACTGCACCAGTAGAAAAAGTTCAGCAGCAAGAACAGATTACAGCGATCGCTCAGAAGCAACAACCGACAATTACGCCGCCAAAAGCAATTGTTACCAAGCCAGAAGTTCCTGTGAAATCTGCACCCATTGCACGATCGGCAACAGAAACTCCTGTGAAATCTGCACCCATTCCCCAATCGGCTCTATCAGGAGCAAGTTCGGCGGGTGGCGGTGGCGGTGGCGGTGGTGGCGGCGGCTCTGGTGTTGGTTTAGGCTCAGGTAGTGGTATTGCTGTAGGTACAAGCAGTGGTACTGGCACTGGCGGAGGAACTGGCACTGGCACTGGCGGTGGCATTGGCAGTGGAACTGGCACTGGCACTGGTAGCGGCATTGGTAGTGGCACTGGTAGTGGAATTGGCAGTGGCACTGGTAGTGGAATTGGTAGCGGCACTGGCAGTGGCACTGGTAGTGGAACTGGTAGCGGGACTGGTAGTGGAATTGGTAGTGGAACTGGTAGCGGCACTGGTAGCGGCACTGGAAACCGTCCCACAGTAGCAACAGCGCCTACACTTCCAAAAATTAACACTTCAGGCAATGGTAATGGTCGTGCAGCCTGCCGCGAATGTAATGCCAAGTATCCAGAGGCAGCAAGACGGCGAGGAGTTGAAGGCAGAGTAGAAGTAGCTGTAGATACTGATGCACAAGGTAATGTTACCAATGTACGGATTGCTCGCTCCAGTGGAAACCGCGACTTGGATGAAGAAACAGCCAGACAAGCGCGTGAGTGGAAATTAAAACCCGCAGAAGGGGGTAGACAAGGAGTATCGATCGCCACTGAATTTGCCATCAAAGGTTCGCGGCGATCGCGCCAAGTTCGAGAACGGCAAGCACAAAGAGAAGCGCAAGAGAGAACTCGGCAGACAACTACTGCCAGCTCCACACAGGAAAATCCAAGACGCAGGCGACGAGAGTTAACACCTGCATCTAATCAAGCTACAGCCACAATACCAAAACCAGCAATATCTGGATTTAGCAGACGGTTAGAACCTCAAAGACGGGAAAGTACTACTACAAACTCATCATCTGGAGCTAGGACAACTCGCCCTCAAGGAAGTGCAAGAGATTCCTTACGCCGCATCCAACGCGAGCAAACGGCTACCGATTCATCACAAAAGCCACAAGCAACCCCAAATCGGCGACGACGAAGAGATAACACCAGCCAGAACAAGTTGCGGGACTCTTTGCGTCGTTTACGCTCACAACCTCAATCGCAACCTGCTGCTCCCAGTCCATAGTAGTAGTCTGTCCCATTAATTCTGATAGGTGAATCAAATTTCAATTTCTCTTCTTTCTTTCTTTCTTTCTTTCTTCGTGTACTTCGCGCCTTTGCGGTTCGTTCTCTTATCCCTGAAATTTAATGAGACACACCAGTAGTAGTCTGTTAAGTTGAAATTGATAGGTTTTTAGTAACCGCTTGGGCGCTTAACGCAAGGGCTAAAGTCCTGATTACGAACTTATTGTTCCAGCAAAGTTGAGTTGACAGACTACTAGTAGAGGGACAAAACTTACTGGAATCATACTTTGATTAGCGGTTCACCGCCTCCTAAAAATAGGAGGCGGTTGTTCTTTAGACAGGAATGGCTTCGTTAAGCATCACCCCTCTACCATGAAGAAGAGGGGTTAGGAGTGCGGTAATTTTATGATGGGCAATTAGACACACTGGCGATCGCTTAATTTGCAATCCCGTACTTTCCCATCTGCAATTTCTCTGACCAAGGCGATGAAAATCGCTTGCGCCTAAAGAGCCTAAAGAATAGTAGTAGTCTTTTCTCATCACCAATTATATGCTGAGAGAAGAGTCTATGGCTAACTATCAAGTCGCTCATCTGCACTTTATGCTAGGCGTTAAATTCACTGATTTGAATAAAACTTCTACATAAACACACACTGATGCAGTTTGATTTGCTTGAATAGCTATATTGATAGGACATTGATACGACGGCAATTCACAATTCCTGATTATGGCAAGTAAATTCATTGATGTTAGGGAATATACTGTCAGGGCGCACAAAAGACAGATTCATACTCGTGTTTTCCAGTTTGTCTGTAAAGAGTGTAACGATCTGACAAAGCGCGAGACTTTTGGGCCTCGACCTTTATATTGTGAGAGATGTCGCCCTCCCCAAGCGCCTAAAAAATCCCAGCCAACATCTCACAAAGCAAAACCCAGAGCAATGTCTTACAAAAGTGACATCGATTTAAATTGATTGAAGCCTTATGACTCAAAATGGACAATTAGAACCACCTCCGGGTACCTTGGTTTCACCACTGTTGGAATTACGAGACTATTATGCTCGCCTTACAGAAGAGTACGAACGCCTCTTTGTGCAAGCGCGATCGCAACTAGATCATGTAGAAGCATTATTATCTAACTGGTCTTTTTCTGATACCAACAAGCAGATATCAAGACTAACGGCGGTTGATGAAACCTCAAATCTTTCCCAAGAAGGCTCTCTGCGGTTTTTATCACCTCTTGATGACATCGATCGAATCAACTTGGTAGAGTCTGCACAGTCAGAACAAAAAGACTCAGACAAGGTTGAGATAGATAATTCTTTTTCTGCTGCTGTTGATACAAAAGAAAGTCAACCTCCAACTATATCGCCAGATCCAAAGATCGTCCCAGAGAATAACGATAGTGCAGCAAAGGTGGCGGAAATACCCATGCTACCCAAGTATCAGCACACTCTCTCGCGAATGGAAGCCATAAAACAGCTATTGCAAGAGCAGATAGGCACTGTCTGTCATATCGATTTTATCGTGCGATCGCTTTATGGAGAGTTAGATTCCAATCTATTCAAAGTAGTTAAAGGCAGGGTTCAATCTTCCCTCACCCAAGGCAGAGAAAGGAATTACTGGGTAACTATTCCCGATGAGCCAGGTTGTTATACTCTGGATTTAAGTTTGGTAGTCCCAAGTAATGGCAATGGTGCTTTTAAAAGCATCAAAAACAAAAAGAAGAAACCTTTCTTACCCCCGACAAAAACAGTACCAATGCTCAATGCCTTTGAGGGTCAATTTTTAATTGATGCCCTGACCTCTCTGTTTGAACAAAATCCAGGTAAAGTTTTCAGCGTCGCTGAAGTCATCGCCGGAATTTATGGAGAACTAGATTCTCAGCAACTTAGAGAGATCAAAAATAAGGTGCTGAATGAATTATCTAGAGGCTATCGGACAGGGAGATTCTCTAAGATTCCTGACAAAATCGGCTTCTATACTTTGGACTACAATCTGATATTGAAGGGTAGTTCTCGCTAAATTGGCATTGGGAAGAGGCAGAGGGGCAGGGGGAAGGGTGCAGAAGAGAAGAATTTTCCCCCTGCTCCCTACTCCCCATCTATCCCAAAAACAGCTTGTATGCGGGATTCTTGTTTTCATCCCAATAGCGATAGCCCAAGTTATCGAGAAAAGCTTGCCACTCTTCCATCTCATGGGGGGGAACCTGGATACCAACAACGATTCGTCCGTAGTCTGCACCATTGTTGCGGTAGTGAAAAAGACTAATATTCCAAGCGGGACTCATGGAAGTAACAAACTTCATCAATGCGCCGGGACGTTCGGGAAACTCAAAACGGTAGAGCAATTCATTGTGAGCAAGGGGAGAGTGCCCACCCACCATGTGCCGCAGATGTAATTTAGTTAGTTCGTCGTCGGTTAAATCAAGGGTTTCAAATCCATGAGCTTCAAAGGTTTCTACCATCTTTGCAGCGTCAGCACGATTTTGAATTTGCACGCCGACAAAAATATGGGCTGTTTTTTCATCGGCAATGCGATAATTAAACTCCGTAAGATTACGATTGCCAATACATTCACAAAACTGGCGAATACTTCCCCGTTGCTCAGGAATTGTGACTGCAAAGATCGCTTCGCGGCGTTCGCCTAATTCTGCGCGTTCTGCTACAAAACGGAGGCGATCGAAATTCATGTTTGCACCGCAGGCTACAGCAATTAAGGTTTGTCCCTGGATTTGTTCTCGTTCTGCGTAGGCTTTGGCAGCTGCGATCGCTAATGCACCGGCTGGTTCTAAAATCGATCGTGTATCCTCAAACACATCTTTAATTGCAGCACAAGTATCGTCTGTATCCACCAGAATAATTTCATCTACATACTGCTGACACAAACGGAAGGTTTCTTCACCTACTTCCCGCACCGCTACACCATCAGCAAATAACCCCACTTGAGACAAGCGCACCCGATGTCCAGCTTTTAGCGATTGAGACATAGCATCAGCATCTACTGGTTCAACCCCAATAATCTTGATTTCCGGACGTAAGCGTTTCACATAAGCCCCAATCCCAGAAATTAATCCGCCCCCTCCAATTGCGACAAAAATCGCATGGATGGGTTGCTGATATTGTCGTAAAATTTCCATGCCAATTGTTCCCTGTCCAGCAATGACATGCGGATCGTCAAAGGGATGAATAAAGGTTAAACCTTTTTCTACTTCTAATTCACGGGCATAGCTATAAGCATCATCGTAGGTGTTTCCATGTAACACGACTGCTCCGCCCCTCATTCTAACTGCGTCCACCTTGACTTGGGGTGTGGTTACTGGCATAACGATAATCGCTTTGGTTCCCAGGCGATTGGCTGCAAGGGCGACTCCCTGAGCATGGTTCCCCGCAGACGCGGCGATTACACCCTGTGCCAATATATCTGGTGGCAGTTGCACCATTTTGTTATAAGCACCCCGTAATTTAAAGGAAAATACTGACTGCATATCTTCACGTTTCAACAGAAGTTGATTATTCAGCCGCGCAGACAAATTTGGGGCATACTCCAGTGGTGTTTCCTGGGCAACATCATACACACGGGCAGTCAGGATTTGGATGAGGTAGTCGCAAAACATGGGCGTCAAAGTGTTAGCAAATGCCGGATGGAAATTAATTTTACGTTACAAGCGATCGCACTGGTTTTATTTAATTGCACTCTCTCGAAATTTTGAGTGAATAAAATTTAAAAATTACTAATACTCATTGAAGAGAAATAAGTTCAGCGATCGCAATTTTTTTGGTGACCTTTCATTCAATGCGATCGCTGGTAGGTTGATTTTAAAAGGCTTTTGCCAACTGTCCGAGTATTTAGATCGATAGATAAGTATAGTGTTCTTTATGAACATAACTTCTCAATTTATGTTAAAGTATGCATGAAAGATTAAATTCGGCTGTGTAGTTTGTTTTTATATATACTTGTATTACAGACCTCTCCGGATATAAATCTCTACACCCCCTGATTCTGGAGACATTCTATGTCAATTTACGTCGGTAACCTATCTTATGAGGTTAAAGAAGATGACCTCCGGCAAGTCTTTGCAGAATACGGAACTGTAAAAAATGTTCAATTGCCTATCGACCGAGAAACAGGTCGGGTGAGAGGTTTTGGCTTTGTCGAAATGGAATCAGACGCACAAGAAGAAGCAGCGATTGAGGCCCTTGATAATGCTGAGTGGATGGGCCGGAGCTTAAAAGTTAATAAAGCGAAGCCGAAAACAGACGGAGGTTCCTCTGGTGGTAGACGAGGAAACTATGGTGGTGATGGTGGCGGCTCGTCTCGTCGCTATTAAGGTCTAAAACTAAGAATTTCACTCTAAAGTCTTGAAGGCAGACAAGGCGTCTGCCTTTTTTTGTGCTTAGGTTGACTGGAGTATTCAGGACAACCCAACTACTAATTAAGTCAATTTAGTAGAAATATAATATAACCAAGATAATTGTAGGCGAAAATAAAGGGATTGAATCAGCCTCACGTCGATTTAAGCGAGAAGTATCCAAAGCGGGGTTTTTCCAGATATTAAAAAGTATCGTTACTTTGAAACGCCTCTGCAAAAGCACAAACAGGGTCAGAGAAGTTTTTGCAATTGATAATAACTATCTTTTATAAAGCTACGCTAACGCATAGCTTACCGTAAGTATCATTTTTGTAACAGGTGTAGCAATCATGAACCCAGAAGCTAAACATATTGTTGGCGAACTAAGGCGTGAGTTCTACTCTAACTTTGCTGCTGCGATGAATATGCCGGTAATCGTAACTGGTACATCTTATAGTAGTAATTCTCCGATCGCATCTTGGATGGATCGTAAGCAGAGACTGAACTATATAAATGTATACGCTTATACAGCACCTGATGAATTTGTTCCATTTCGCCCCTTCATTCTTCGACTAGCTATCAACAAAAGTGCTGGGATCGCGATGTTAAGAAAAGGACAAGTATGCCGAGGTCTAAATTTGCTGTGGGACTTTGAGTTAACTGTACTACCAAAAGAAATCTTAGACTTTCTTCCCTGGATAGTTAACTTAGTTGAGGCTCATGATAAAGGTTCGCCCTTGTTACTACAATCACCGCCTCATTCATTTGAATTAGAAGTGCCAGAGGTTGGGTTCTTTAATAACGCATGGACGCAGAAAGCTTGGCTCCTTGCAAATTCTACAATATCCTAATGGTTGGCAATTCCTCCACAAGTGCGATCGCTTTAACCTTGCCCCTACTACTGATGGTGTTCTGAAATTTCCGGCTGGTACTAAAAATCCTTAACTGAACCGTATTGCTTTCTTTAGATCTGATTTAACTTAATAATTTAATTGCCAAAATAAATAAAGCAATTCATGAAAATCATATATTTAACGTAGTTATTACGTAAAGGTATGTTTAAGCGAATTTAAGCAGAATTTCGCAGATACAAATTTGAAGTAAAGAGGTATGAAGTAATAAGTGAATGTACTTGATTCAGGCAAGTATTAACCAGGGTAAGAGCATCTCAATCAGGCTTGACATAAGGGCTGAGAGGAATCTAATGTAGGTCAAGAAAACAACAACTGAGAACTCGAATCATATAATTGTTGTCCATAGCAGTGCGCTTCATTTTTTGTCGGAGACTACGTTTGTAAGTTTGTTCACGATTGAGAGCATTGAAAGCAATGCGTCGTAAAAGAGCAAAATGCCGGGGACTATGAAAAGAGCGAATGCGGCAAGAATCCTCAGCAAAAGTACAATCAAGAATCCAATGAGCTTGGTTTTCAATACTCCAATGTTTGCGGATAGCACGACCTAAAAGTTGTGCCCTAGCTTGTCTTTGTTCTTTTGTCAAGTTCTTATTATACCAAATTAGATGAGCTTACCCTGGGATAGTAGAGACAATAATTAATCCTGTCTCTACTCCAAACTCATGATTTTTATGTCTTAGTTTAGAGGTGTTAACCTGTTCTAATTCCTCGTTGCAAGCAATCTCGTCACAATATTTTCCTTTTTCTCCATGAAGAAATTTAGGGACTTGAAACTTGAAACCGATTATCAAAGGAATTTTAACCTCTTTCTAATCCTCTGCTTTTTGGTTTCCTGAATCCTTCTTTTTGTAATGCAACTAAATCTGAAAATGATTAACTATAGTTTAATATGTATATACCAAGACCAATCAACAATAAGGCAAAAATTTGATTTACTCCAAAAGCCTCTCCCCAGAGTAAATGGCCCAGAAAAACTACAGCAACATAGCTAATAGAAACACTCGGAAAAGCTACTGAAATGGGTATGTATTTAAGGGAATATATATAAAATAGTGCAGCCAAAAAATATGATAATAAACCTATTACAACGTAAGGTTGAAGAAATAACATTTTATTTCCAAAACTCTGGATTGCTCCAGCTTTTAGACTAATCTGACCACATACACCAATAAGAATTGAAATTGCTAAAGATAGATAAGGATTCACAAAAATACTCTCCAAATTAACCTCATAACTAATCTCTATTTGTACAAAAGATATCTTGAAAATATGTGAATCTCTTGCTTTATGATTTAAATATCATGCTTCCACAATATAGTACTGAGTCCATAGCAACCAATCAATCGCTCCATTAATAATCTTCGATTCTAACCAACGCTCAAAGTTCAATCCTATCTTGCCTCCAAACTCGGCAATAAACGGGAGGTACATTCCAGATTTAAAGCGTTCACAGATATGAAAACCGACACTTTCTAATTGCCTTACTACCTCCTCAGATGTCATTAAGTTGATATGACCTGTCTCCAGGATCGGTTCCCTATAGATCAACCTAACTAGGTCGATAATGCCTGGCATAAAGGCAATCTTTGCCATTAACTCAAGAGGACTCCAACGTTGGGGTGTCGAGAGTATTAATAGGCCACCTGGCTTAAGTAGGCGGTGCATTCCTGCAATAGCAGATATTGAATCGGCAATATGCTCAATCACCTCTGTGCAAAGGATAAGATCAAAACTTGCATCTGGTAGTTTAGTGTTAGTGATGTCATCAACAATAAAACTCAGGTTAGAATACATCTCTCTAAGGTTGCTAGCATACTTCAAGTAAGCATATTCCACATCACTAGCAGTCACTTGCTCAAATAGTTCTGCTAGGATCGGTAGATAAATACCAGACCCAGGACCAACCTCTAGAGCACGATTATGTTGCTTATTGGCTACAATTGCTTGTATTTTGTTAATGATCCAATCTCGACGTGTACAGTGTAACCACCGTCTTGTCAGATTCTTTGATATGTAAAGTGTCTGTTGAAGTTCGACTAGTTCTGATTTGGTAGTCATAGCAATAATTAAAGATTAAGAGTGGATCATATGTTGAATGCAAAAAAACCAAACTTGTTTCAACTTAAAGGCAAGTCACAAAATGTTTGCAAGTAATAAATATGAGTAACTTCCTTCTTACTTTTCGATCAATATTCTTCATTTTGATACAAAGGTGTGATTAAGAGATTCAGACACAAAGCCGTAACATTCTCGCACTACATAAAGAGGACGTCCTTTTACTTCTTCATAGACGCGACCAAGGTATTCACCTATTATGCCAAGACTAAGCAGTTGCACTCCCCCTAAAAAGAGTACTACAACCATTAAAGAAGCGTAACCAGGAACAACAATACCGAAGAGGAAAGTCCTAATTATCATAAAGCTAGCGTATAAGAAAGAAAACAAGGAGAAAGCAAGACCAATGTAGCTCCATACCTTTAAAGGTATGAAACTAAATGAAGTAATACCGCCAATCGCAAAGTTCCAAAGTCGCCAATAATTCCACTTAGTAGTTCCCTTGTAACGTTGAGGACGCTCAAACAAAATTGAAGTTTGCTTAAAACCAACCCAAGCAAATAAACCCTTCATAAAACGATTCTGTTCTGGCATTTGTTTAAGAACATTAACCACGCGTCGATCAAGCAAACGAAAATCTCCCGTGTTGCAGGGGATTGGAATAGGACTCAACCGAGCTATTATTTGGTAAAAAGCATTGGCTGTAAAGCGCTTGAGCCAAGTTTCTCCTTGACGTGAAAGACGAGTTGCATAAACTACATCATAGCCTTCACGCCATTTGGCAATTAGTTCCTCAATTAATTCGGGCGGATCTTGAAGATCTGCATCAATCGGTACTACTGCTGCTCCTGTTGCATAGTCAATACCAGCCGTTAGAGCAATTTCCTTACCAAAGTTACGGGACAAGTTGACCACCTTAATTGTAGGATTACACTGATGATACTCAACTAAATACTTCAGAGTATTATCTTTACTTCCATCATTTACACAAACAATTTCATATTTCATTTTCAAACGAGCTAGTACACATAATAATCGCTCAAATAAGTAATCTATGTTGAGTTCCTCATTGTACATGGGTATTACTACAGAAAGTTCTACATCGTTTTTCTCTATGAGCATTTACAAAACCTGCTGCTTCATTTAATACTAATTAGAATGATATAAACCAGATGTGATACCATATCGCTGACCAAAGTTGCGACTAAATTGAATCCCTTTAATTCGCGGATATTTTTTAGCTAATTCTACTATGATTTTCTAGGAGTGATTGCCTCTACAATCCTCAACCAAAATTATCTCTAAACTAAATTTTCTCTTCTTCTGGAACACTAATGTGTATTCTCCCTGAACCTTGCTCACCTAACCAACTACGATTACCTAACCATTGCACTTCACCAGATAACCAAGGCTTACTAAAAATAACTTTGTAGCCAGGTAGATGAAGATCTTCATCGGAAAGTATGACTGCCTTTTTTGTATTAATTATTTGCTGAATTTTTTTTCTTTCTTCAGGGTATGCTTGTTCGATTAAGCCTATATACCATGATGTCATTTGAACTTTTGGTAAATTATTAATTACCATAGCAACAGAGTCTTCCGTATAATTTATTATGTAGTGTGAATTTTGATATTTTGATATATGTTGATATATTTCTCGATAAAACTCATGGTATTTTGGACTCAAAATCTTTCCTTTAAAAATACTAATTTCTGTCGAAATAATTCCTTTACCCATCAAAATATCTAATTTCCAAGGAACATAAGCAGCGCTTGTTGCTGAGGCTGAGAAGATAAGACTACTTGCCCAAATAAAACAAATAGAAATTAATGGTAAAAGTATAATTATTTTAATCTTGCGACCAAACCGTTGAGATGTTTGAATAACAGAGTAAATAATGACTCCTACGCCGAGGGATGAACCATTGATTAATCTAAAAAAATCATACGAGTTAATTCCATTTAAGTATCCAAAAAGAGTAACTAGACAAAATTCCATTACAAGAGCTTCATCTTGAGCTAAGTTTTTCTTCAAAAACAATTTATTAAATAAATAAAATAGTGTAATAAAACTCCAACAAAAGATGATTGTAAAGAAAATTATTCGTGAGTCAGCTATATCATTTCCAAATGTAATAAACATCGATTTGAATAGATCTGGAAAAATATTTAAAATTGTTAATCCATCTTCATTTTTAGCTGCTTCTAACAGAATGATTTGATTATGAATCCAAAAGTCATACAGAAGACCATTAGAGAATAAAAATAATAAAAATAACAAGGTTGGAAATAGAAACCCTAAGCCAAAAAATACAAGTCTGGACTTAGTAGTTTTTTTCTGAAAAATAATTTCGTAAGCAAAAAATAATATAAAAGGGGGTAATATAGCTTGAAATGATGTGTATCTACATAATAAAGATAATCCTAAGAATAGTCCAGATAAAAACACATTCTTCTTGTTTATTTTACTAAAAAACATAAATATTGATAATAGAAAAAATGTATAACAATAGTAATTTGACCAGGGTTGTGTAATATATGCATTTAAAAGAAAGATTAAAAGAGTCGAAAAAAATGCTGCATATTTAGGCAGAAATTTTAAAAATATTTGATATGACAAAAAAAGACTCAATGAATAAAATATGCCAGTAGCTATACCTATAGATATCAATCTCTCTCCAAATAATGTTAGAGAAAGACTCTGAATCAAATTTGTTATAATTCCATAACTAGTAAATGTGTCTTTATAAGGAATTAAGCCTCTTTTTAGATCGAGAGCTTGTACATACATCAATCCCCAATGGGGGCTATCAGAAGTAAGAATTGATTCAATCCAGCTAAATCCAAAACTTAAGCAGCAAATTAGCAATACTGAAAAATCAAAAATTATGCTATTTTTGGAATTTATAAATTCAAATTTTTGTTTATATTGGTTAAAAACTACGTCAGTATTCGTCATGTTTATATACTCCCTAACTTTTCTGAACTACGCATTATTGCCACCAAAATTCAGTGAATGCTAAAGCAAACTCTGTTTGGCAGAATTAAACTTTCAATATTAAGTAAAACAACACACACAAGTATTTGAGAAAATTCTAAATAAGCGAAACAATCGCACTCCAAGGATGAAGTATAGCTTCATCTCTCAATTCAGGCTAAATTTAAATTCTTACGAATAATGGCAAGGTTTTTAGTACCTCTTAATGCTTAAGTAGGTAAGCATCAACAAATAGTTAAAGGCTTGTGGTAAGCGCTAAAGAGCTTTAGCGCTTACTACGAGCGATTTTCATAATTTGGTTTATTCTTGCCTATGCACTTAACTATAATGACAACCTATATAATTTAGCAAGCAAGTATTAATAGAGAATTCTTATCAATAAGTTTACTAGCTATCAAGCTTAAGGGCTTTAAATAATCTCTAACTTTTGATAGATGTCAATGTGAGACTTAAGGTTTTCAGGATTGGGTAATGGATAAAAAAGTATAGAATATCACAATCATGAGCCAAAGTTATTATCTCTACAGTTGTTAATTTAATGAGTCTTGTCGTCTATGGAGTCCATCTATAAGTGCATGCAGCCCACCAAGCATCTCTTTACATAGTTTTGTTTTTTCGCAGCGACTTACTTAACGCTCTTTCACTACTCTCTGGATAGAGATTCCTTAAACCTTGCAGCCAATGTCATCTATCTAAAGATACAAAACTAATAACTTTAAATGATAAATTGTCTTTTTTGATAGTAAATTACTATAACTGGGTTATTCCTAAAGCTACTTATTCTTGATAATGTCATCTAGAGTAAATAAAAATTAGTTGCAACAAATTTAGATATTTATCTTAACTCAAGCGTATTGACTCTTGTCGTTTGCAATTGAGTTAACGATAATCATTCAGCAAACTCTTAAATTCGATTTACCTTTCTGCCAAACCCACCTGTCCTCCGATTAACCCCACAAAACGATAACCGCTATATTTGCCTGGAAATCATGCTACTCGTGCTAGATATTAGCAATTACTAAAAGGCTGGCTAGGATGGCATTTCTTTTCTACGAGACGCTACGCGAATATTTTGAATTTTGAATTTTGAATTACTATATGCCTGATAATTAATAAGGCAATCTACAGAGAGCAAAGATGCAGACTCTCCAAAAACTCACTCTCCCAAGTATGGGCTGCGGGACTTGGGCCTGGGGCAACCAATTGCTTTGGGGATATGACGAAAGTATGGATGACCAGTTGCAAGCCGTCTTTAACCTTTGTGTAAGCAACGGTGTAACTTTATTTGATACAGGTGATTCTTACGGAACTGGGAAATTGAATGGTCAAAGTGAGTTACTCCTGGGACGATTCAGCCGAGAATATGTAGGTTCGGGTAAAGAAAATATTTGTATTGCTACTAAGATTGCTGCTTACCCGTGGAGATGGACGCGCCAGTCAATGGTAAGGGCTTGCAAGTCATCTGCCCAACGCTTGGGAAGAAACGTAGATTTGGTACAGATGCACTGGTCTACAGCGAATTATGCTCCTTGGCAAGAGGAAGGGCTGTTAGATGGCCTTGGCGATTTGTATGAGCAAGGACTGGTGAAAGGAGTGGGACTATCCAATTATGGGACTAAACGGCTTAAGCAAGTGCAGAAAAAGTTTGCTGAACGAGGCGTTCCGATTACAACTCTGCAAGTTCAATACTCTTTGTTGTCTACATATCCTGTCACCCAACTAAAGCTCAAAGACCTTTGTGATGAGTTGGGAATTAAATTAATCGCCTACAGCCCTCTAGCTTTGGGGCTACTGACAGGAAAATACTCCGAGCAAGGCCCTTTGCCCAAAGGCATCCGAGGTCTGCTGTTTAGGCAGATATTACCAGGAATGCGATCGCTTTTGGCATGTTTGCGAGAGGTGGCACAGTCCAGAAACAAAACTATGTCACAGGTAGCAATTAATTGGTGTATCTGTAAAGGAACCATTCCCATCCCTGGAGCAAAAAGCGTGGAACAGGCGAGGGAGAATATTGGTGCATTGGGTTGGCAATTAGACGCTAGTGAGATTGCAGAGTTGGATAAGGCGGCGGCGAATACAGACAAAAAAATGGTACAAAATATCTTTCAAACTAAGTAAAATTCCAATGTTACTGAATTTGAATATGAATCATTATTGTTGTTGGTTACTTAAACAAACCGCACCTAAGTCCAATCGTCTCTAGGCGTGCTTATTGTTCAGCAAAAGCCAAGTCACTTTCAATTATCTTGGCACCTGTTAGGTTAGCCCCACTCAAATTGCAGGAGTGGAAATTTGCCCCTCTTAGGTCTGCTAGTGCTAGATTGGCTCCTCTTAGGTCTGCATCAGTGAGGTTAACTTCACTTAAGTTAGCGCTACTTAGGTTAGCCCCCCTCATATCTGCTAGTTGCAGGTTTGCTTTGGTTAGGTTTGTCCTCATTAGATATGCCTTACTCAGGTCAGCTCCACTTAAATTAGCTTCACTTAGGTCTGCGGCTGTTAAATCAGCTTTACTTAAATTGGCTTGGCTGAGGTCTGCCGAACTCAACTTTGCATAACTTAGGTTAATTTCACTCAGCTTCACCGATGCAAGTACTGCACACCTCAAATTAGCATTAATAAAATTTCTTTCTCCGATCGCATAACGGCGTAAAATTTCATCGGTTGCTACTTTGTCTAAAACAGCTTTTGATGCGCCTTGATAACACCATGTAGCTTCTAATAGTTTGGTAGCAGTGTCAACAGCTATCTCATCGCATTTAGCTATTATCACACCATTGCAGCCATCCCACTCAGCGTTAAGCATAAGGGCAATCTCACTAGCGGCAGCAATTGAGTCAAATAGTAAAATAGATTCTTTGTGCGGTTTTAACCAGCTATTCCAACCAATCGAGATAATATTTTTCATTTCTATAACTTTTTGCGCGTTACGTGACGATTACGGCTTTAAGTTCAAGATTTTAATAAACTTTGCTGACTCTAACTCCGCCTTGAGTTATTTATTCAAAGTTAGTTCCACCAGCATAAAAGACTAGGCTTCGGTTTTCAAGACTGGCTGTTTTGTGCGTTAGTTAGTGACTGGGCGCTGCACAAAGACCTACAAAACTAATGCAATCCATTTATAGCGCCCAGTCACAAAGGAGTTACAATCGGCTGAAGTACAAATGCAATAACTTAGTTCTAAATAGCTGAGTCTGAGCGTTCTATTTGCTGCCGAATGGTATCAATAGAAGCATTGATGCCAGCCAGTCTGGACTCTAAATCATCTCGCATCCAAGTCAAGAATTTTAATTTCCGCTCTAAGCCAGCTTTGCGCGAAATGGGTTCGCTTCCATAACAGGTATTACCCCAAAAAGGAAACATAGTTTACCTCTGTATTTAGCTTTTGTAACAGTGCAATATATTGCACTACTACACTACATTATGACTAATCACAATCAGACTGGTGTGTGTAAGAACCGATCTAAATTGTACGTGCTTAACGAACTTTACTAAAAGTTATCTAATTAGACCTGTCCGAAATATAAAATTGGGCACAAAAAATGGTAGAAAGAGATTTGAGTGTCTACCTTTGGTCTACAGTGCGATCGCGCGGGTGCGTTGATTTGTTTTTAAGCTTGAGAAAGATTCAGTTCTCGCTTTTGGCCGCAGTTCTACCAAATGAATGGTATAAAACGAGAGCTAGATTGTTGATACTCTGCATACTCTGGATACTTGACAGACATTGCCTGTTCTTTTTGAGATATACGCCAGAGATATAAGATAAAAATGTATCCTGGTACTAAATAAGCCCAGAAGGAGCCAGCTACAACGCTAAAACTTAAGTACCGTAGCAAATCTGCAAAATAATTGATATTGCGAGAAAAACGCCAAATGTTGTCACGTACTAGCCCCGCTTGAAACTGTTTGGCAGTGAGTTTTTGGACATCGGCAGTGGCATTGATCAGACTACCAAAAATGTAGAGTAAAAGTGCAATAGCAGCTGTTGCCATTGATAAGGGAACAGGATTGATAAATGCTAAGTATCCAGGTAAGACATAAAAAAATCCTACAATTAATACTGTAAAAATGAGAGTTCCTACCCCAGCAGGCTCATTAAATATCTTTTGTCGCTCTGGAAACAACCACTGCTCCAGCAACCACCACAGACAGTAGCTAATATGCAGACACATATAAATAAGCTGCCGCCAGTCTTGGATACCGAAAACAACAGCAAAACCAACCAAACAAAAAATTGTAAGGATTTTTGTCAAATTAATGACTTTTAAGAGGGTTAATCCAGGGTTTTCAGTGTTGACAGTATTTTGCATAAGTTATTGAAATAAAGGCTCTTCATTACTTAACTTATTATTCTAAATTGTAGAGCGAGCAATTATTTGACCGCAGTGACAAATTATAAATCAAGTTCTTTGAACTAGCATTTCCCATACTGCCATCAATTCTTTCCATTTCCCCGTTAAGAAAAAGGTGAAATGACGGCGGCATTTTAAATAAAGACAGAAAGATTCTGCCAATTTGGCATTACAAGCCTCTGTTTTGCAGTTTAAATGAGATATCAAGAAAACGGGAGAGCCCAAAGGTTACACGAGGAATGGTTTACCCTATGCCTCAGTACTTGTGCAAATCGCCAGTTGTTGGCCCAACGCTGTAGAATATCTTTTCAGGCAGCTTACAGCGCTCGGTCATCGCTTCGCTACAACTGGCTAGTAATTTACTAGAAAACACATAGCAATTGATAAATCTATCTACTGGTTAGATTTGGCAGACATCCTTGCTGGCATATTTCCTCTCTTTTCTACTAGAGGCTGCGCGATCGCAGTAAACATCACTGTCATTGTGATAATATACATTCTTCCAATTTAAATCCCTCTATTGACAGAAGTACAATTACTCAGTCTTAATCGCATCTTCAATATATTCGCACGCTGACTGGTCATAAAAAAGTAACTTTTGGTGTTCCAGCAGTTGTTATTAGCCCAGATGGACAAACCCTGATTAGTGGAGGTAGAGATGATACTATTCAAGTTTGCCAAATTAACTAAAAGTGATGGCAATACGGTTCGGATAAGGTTTTTTGATGAAAATTCTAGATCAGAAAGACGCGATTTATCGCGTCTCTTGCCTTAACCGAACCGTATTGAAAGCGATGGGATATTTTTTATTTGGAAGTTCCTACTTGCTGATTTGCCTTGACAAGGCTAGTAAACTCTTGCAAAGTTTTCTGATACTTTTCTTCAGCTACCCAGAATAAATCATTATGATTTGATTGCTCAACCCACAAAGAAAGTTTTGGGGATATTGCTGCATTGAACAATTTTTCTCCATGAGCAAAAGGAATAATCTCATCTGCTTTTCCATGAATCACCAATATCGGACATTTTACTTTTTTGATATTGTCCAGATTGGGAAATTTATCAAAAGGTAAAATCCGAAAAGGTACTATGACTTGAAAAGCAGAAATAAACGAACTTTCAATAATTAAACCAGCTACTGGTTTCCGCATTGCTAAATTTACCGCAGAACCACCGCCAACCGAACGCCCCAAAACTATAATTCTTTCTGGAGGGATTTTTAAGTTTTGGGTCAAATAATTGTAAGCGCTATTGATATCTTCGTATGCGTGACTTTCTGTCGGCTCTCCTTCACTCGTGCCATAACCACGATAATCATAAGCGAAGACACTAAAACCCCATGCGTGTAGTTTTTTTAGTACCTGTTTGATATCTCCTAAATCTTCGGAATTACCATGCGAATAAAGAATAGTATATTTAGCTTGATTGTTCAACAAGTATGTAGCTGATATCTTCGTATTTTCTCCACTTGTTAACTTAATAATTTCTGAATTATCCTGATAGCTAGAAGGTTGAGAAAGAAAAATCATGCTATCTGCTCGGAAATATACATATCCACTAAAAAATATATAGATAAATATTAAAGATTTAACCAGTCGTTGCCAAGTCAAATCGCCAATTAGCAGTTTTAAAACTTGCTGTTTTTCCATTAGATTTTATTTATCGGGTAAAGCTTTATCAAGAATAAAGGCGTCATTCGTCATAATTTCATTGGCTATTGTATACGAGTGGTTGATGAATCAATGAGTTTAATACAGCAGATTGCAAGATACTAAGTAAGAATATTTTTATCTGGCTATAGATAAAAAAAGCATTTTTTACTTGCTGTAGCTTTCTATAAGAAAAGCATCCGCTAATTGCAAAGGGTTAAACCCAGCAATTGAAAGATATAAAGGTCAAAAAAAGGAATTATCGTTTCAGCGATCGCACAATACTCAAACTATCTTTGACAGTGCTATTTCAACAATATTGGTAAATTATGATGGGCGTAAACATAGCTCAAATTACTTTCTTGATTTGAATGCCTGTTGGCTCAATTGCATCACAATATCTTGTGGCAATGGATCTGTTAGGGCATCGGTAGGCAGAGATTTAATAAAAGCTGTTACCTCTTCCCCAGTTTTGTATTTTCCTTCAATCCAATCATCGGCAATCTGTTTAGCCACCTGACTAGCATCATTTCGGTTATTGTGGGCAGTGATGCACTGAATATCATACCCAGTAAAGGTAATCCATGTCTGCCAACGTTGCGTAACTGGATGTTGCACAATCCCTGTACACAGTTCATTGTCGTTAAACACTGGTTTCTTCTGGCGACGGACAAATCTTTTAACCATAGCTGCTGTTGGTAAACTCTAATTTAAGATTCCCCAAATTTGCAGCATATAAACACTCAAGTTTTTCTGGCTCTATCGCTTTGCTGACTTTTCACGTTATGTGGAAAAGTCCACAAAAACCTAACCCCCTAACCCCCTTCCCGACACGGGAAGGGGGAAAATTCAAAGTCTCTCTCCTTTTAGGAGAGAGATTTAGAGAGAGGTTTTTCAGATACCGTGAAAAGTTAGATCGCTTTGGGGAGAGAAAGAAATAAGTGTATTTATGGCTATTCCAGTAGTAAAAAGTTTACTCACCTGGTTGTTTCGCGTCAGTTTTACCCCACCCTAACCCTCCCCTTATAAAGGCTACCGTGTATACACAAGTCGTCCTCTACCCACATTTTTGTCAGAGTGAAACTGTTACACTCACCGATATCCCGCCCAGAACTGAAGTTCAGGGCTGATAGCCCAAGTCCACTAAGCGTGGACTAAACGATTAATTCAGTCCACGCTTAGTGGACAGTAGCTCTGAGACTCGGAATGAATTCCGAGTCGGAATAGAAACGCAGTGCGAGATTTATGAATAAATATATGGCTGCGGTAAGACTTGTGTGTACACCGTAGCCTGCTCCCCCTGCTCACCTCAACAGGACTATTTTGATTTTCGTGCCGATTTAGGCGGTGTTCGGTGTGCGCCAAAGTACTTCTCACTCCGATAGCGCAACCACACCCGTAACGCTTGCGGAATCTGCTCTTTTTCTTCCTTGCTCAGTGTATTGTAAAGGAAGATTGCGCGATCGCGTTCACCCCGACAGGCAGCGTTATTGTGAGCATCCCAATAGCTGCGGGCTACCCGAATCCGCCGACAGACTTCTTTAATCAGCGCTTCTCCTGTGAGTGGAGCGTCCTGCTTTGCCATACTCAGATGCAATAAATTTCTAATGCGATCGTAGCGAGTCAGACTCATTCTCACAATCGCAACTTAAACAAATTAAACCCGTAAATCGATATCAAGTCCATCTCAATAAGCAAAAGGCATATTGCTTACTCAAAATACCCGATCGCTTACTCATTTCGGTAGATTTAGCAAGCAAAAAGGCATATTGCTGACTCAAAATGCTTGATTGCTTACTAATTTCGGTAGATTCAGCAAGCAAAAAGGCATATTGCTGACTCAAAATGCTTGATTGCTTACTAATTTCGGTAGATTCAGCAAGCAAAAAGGCATATTGCTGACTCAAAA
>NZ_JBALFH010000044.1:0-919544 GCF_036917095.1 Nostoc sp. | reverse complement strand
TTAATAATACTTGCTTATACGTGTTTGTTTATTGATGATGCCTGCGGTGTGCGTAGCGATCGCCTTTTTGGAAAAACTTTTTGGTTTACTGATTGACTGATTTAGCTCTACCGACTGATACAGTAGCAACAGAACTAGATGACGCAGCAGATTTAGACCCATTGGTTGATTGAATTGCCGTTTTTTGCCCTAGTATTCTAGGCATTTGTAACGCTTTTTCAATTTCGTTCAACTTCTGCAAAATCACTTGCGTATTTTGAGGACGATGATTTGCAGTAGGAGCCATCAAATGGTCAATTAAATCTGCCAAAAGTGGATAAATATTGAGTGCAGATTTTCGCCAGTGCAACTCGTTTGTCAGAGGGTCATAAATTTCTTTATCCTGGGGTTCCTTACCTGTGAGCAGAAAAATAAAAGTCCGTCCCAATGCAAAAAAGTCTGACTGTTGTACTGAATAACCGTTTTGTTGCTCTGGCGGTGAATAGCCTTGTGAAATAATTCTGGTATGGGAATTTCCCGCCAAAATTGTTGTCGTGATTTGTCGAACTGCACCAAAATCAATTAAGACAAGCTGCCCATTTGGTCGCAGCATGATATTCTGAGGCTTAATATCACGGTGAAAATATTGATGAGCGTGTACTAAAGCGAGAATTTCTACAAGTTGTTTTAGCCAATTGAGAGCTTGAGCTTCAGAAAGACGTTGATAATTACGAAATTCCATCCACTGCTCTAAATTTACGCCTTCAATTTTCTCCATTGCTAAACAGTGCAATGGTACAGAGCTATTTTTAGGTAAAACAGTAAAATAACCATCTGGTTCTACCTTGGGAATACCCGCACTGTTTAGCTGACTCAAAACCTTTGCTTCCTGTTGAAACAGTTCAATGGCTTTGGGGTTATTCTCAGTCAGCACTTTTAAAACTTTAGTTTTCCCACACTCGTCAACTTCAAAAGTGTTACCAAAGCCACCTTGTCCTAGTTGTTTGAGTACCCGATAGCGACCTTGCAACAGTATTTCTGACCCACAGTTACGGCAAATCAGGTTGTTTGCATTCACTGGGTCAACAGGTTTTGGACAATGGGGATTTATACAATAGGTCATTACACAAAAGTAAATATCCTAAAAAATCGATTTTTATTGCAATCTAAAGTTCTATTAATAGAGTTCCCTAAAACTTTGACAAAGTAGCATATAGTTTTTAAAATATGCCTGCAATGAATTTCTAATAACCTAGAATAGATGTCTTGCATAGTCTACAAATAATACAAAAGCTAGCACTGGAGATGAAAATTAGTGTTAATGTTACTTCTCAACATTGGGAATGAGCGATATGCCATAGCAAGCCGACAGGTTATAGAAGTAATACCGCTTGTTGTACTCAAAAGTTTGCCCCACCAGCCTGAGCATATCGCTGGTGTTTTTAACTATCGGGGACGCATTGTACCAGTAATTGATTTATGTCAGTTGATGCGTGGTAAACCTTCCAGTGAGTACCTGAGTACTAGGATTGTCCTAGTCAATTATTGGGGAAGTAATAATACAGAACTTAAGGCTCCCTATATTTTGGGTTTGATGACAGAACAAGTTGTAGAAACATTACATAAGTCTGAGTCTGAATTTGTTAATCCCAATATCCAGATAGATACAGCGCCATATTTGGGCAAAATGATTGTAGATGATCGAGGGATGATTCAGTGTCTTCGCATTGAGTACTTGTTGTCAGAAGCGCAGCAAGTCAATCTCTTGCCAGAAAGTCATCACAATACTAGGTTTTAGATTGGTCTGAAGACTCTATAAATGGCACAATCTGTTATTGAGGCTTTACTAAAAAGCAAAATTGGTTTAGATGCAAATTCTATTGGTGCTGATGCGATCGCAAGTGCAATTTATCAACGCATGGCAGATTGCGGCATCACGGATATTGCTCACTATCTGGGGAAGTTACAGGTATCTACCCAGGAATGGGAAGCACTGATTGACACCGTAATTATTTCAGAAACTTGGTTTTTTCGAGAACCAGAATCTTTTGCATTTCTAAAGCATTACGTATTATCTGAATGGTTGCCAAAAAATCCCCAGAGAGTACTGCGAGTTTTGAGTGTACCATGTGCAACGGGTGAAGAACCATATTCCATTGCGATCGCTCTTTTGGAAGCAGGATTAAATCCGACAAACATTCACATCGATGCTGTTGATGTTAGCAACAAGTGCCTACTAAAAGCCCAACGAGCAATCTACAATCAATACTCGTTTCGCGGCAATAGCCAATCGTTTCAAGAGCGCTATTTTCAGGCAACTGAGGCAGGATATCGCCTGTGCGAACAGGTGAAAAGTATGGTGAATTTTATTAATGGCAACTTGGCAGATCCGGCTTTTCTAGCTGACACGCCGCTTTATGATGTAGTCTTTTGCCGTAACCTATTGATTTACTTCGATGTGACAACAAAAGAGCGCACCATTCAAGTCTTAGAAAGATTGCTAAGGGAAAAAGGCTTGCTATTTGTGGGACACGCTGAAACTTGGTTATTGTTTAAAACTCAATTGATCTCAGTTCGTCAAGATTCAGTAGTTGCTCATCGAAAGTCCACAGGGGGCGAAAATGTTCGCAAAAATCATCATCCAAATCTTCAGAGACAAGGCTTCACAGGCAAAAATATAGATGTTCTCAACAAGCGACAGCTACCGAAAAAAAACCGTTCCAAGTTTGTCGCCCAAGAGAGGTTAAATGTTGCTCCTCAGAATCCGATATTGCCAATAGAACTAAAAGTAAATTTGTTAGAAACAGCTAAAGCTTTAGCCGATGAAGGTCGATTGGATGAGGCGGTTAAACTATGCAACGACTATCTCAACCAAAATCAGGCGAGTACTGAAGCATATCTTTTACTAGGTCAGGTGCAGCAAGCGATGGCACAAAATGAGCGGGCGGCACAATCTTTTCAAAAAGCAATTTATTTACAACCGACTCACCAAGAGGCGCTGACTCATCTGGCATTACTCAAAGAACATCAAGGAAATGCGGATAGTGCTAATCTTCTCTGGCAAAGAATTCACCGATTAACGAAGGATAAGCAGTTCTGAGGAGATCGAGTAGGAGGCAATATTGTGTAGGTTTTGCTTAAAAAATAGAAATGTGTAGGTTAAGTTCTCGTTTGTATGCAATAAACTTTGACCTCTCTCCAAACCTCTCTCCTAAAAGGAGAGAGGCTTTGAGTCTTACTCCCCTTCCCTTGTAGGGAAGGGGCTGGGGGTTAGGTCTGTATTGGACTCAACTCAGAACCGCTATATTCTTAACCGAGCAGTATTGGGATTCATCCACCTTTGAACTGGATTCATCCACCTTTGAACTCCGTTCATCCACCTTTGAACTCCGTTCATCCACCTTTGAACTCCGTTCATCCACCTTTGAACTCCGTTCATCCACCTTTGAACTCCGTCCATCCACCTCTGAACTCCGTTCATCCACCTTTGAACTCCGTTCATCCACCTCTGAACTCCGTTCATCCACCTTTGAACTCCGTTCATCCACCTCAGATACTCAAACTTCTTACTCAGCACTCAACACTTTCACATTAGAAGAAAAAGCTAGTCTCTGAACTAAGGCTACCTACTTAATAATTTGTTTAAAAATAAAAATACAAACTGTTCATCTTGTTTATGATTTGGGAATTTTAAGAGATGAACGCGTTTTACAGCAGCAGAGGAACAATAGGATATCCAATGTTCAAGAACATCACCTTGCAAACACGGTTGATCGGTTCATTTTTATTCATAGGACTGATTGTATTCGTAATGGCCTTGCTGGCATGGTTCGTTACCAACGAGTTAAATCAGTCAATTAACTCACTAACCTTGAATGACATCCCCAGCTTGTCTGGGGTATGGAAGATTAAGGAAGGCCAGACACAAATTCAATCCGCACAACGATTATTATTTAATCCTGAAATTACTGTTAGTGAAAGAGAGAGTGTAATCACTGAAATCCAGAACGCTTGGAAACAGATTAACGAAGGTATTGCACAGTACGACGCAACTCCATCCACTGAAGAAGAATTAAAAGAGTATAACTTACTTAAAGAAAACTTGGGAACTTGGGAAAAAGTTCATGAAAAATTATTAAAAGTGGAACAAAAAATAAATCAAGATGGAATTAAGAATCCTTGGAAAAAACAGCTTGAATTAATTCTTCAAGGACAACCAGAAACTATTACAGCTAATATTCAAAAGAGGTTAGACTTACGCAATCAAATTGATTTTGAGATAAAGAAACAGGAAGAAGCATTATTTAAAACTACTATATTACAAGCAAAAAAAGTTGTAAATATCAATGAAAATTTCATATCAGATACACAAAAAGAAGTCGAACAGAATGTGGGTCGCAGTATTTTCTGGATTTCTGTAGGAATTGCCATTGGCCCCATAACTGCGATTACTCTTGGGTTTGTAATCGCTCGACAAATTACTTCTCAGATTTTTAGTGTTATTAAAGTTGCAGAGCAAATTTCTCTGGGAAACTTAACAACTAAAATTGCGACTGACTCCAACAGCAAAGATGAAATGAATAGACTCTTAACTGCTTTCCAAACTATGACTCAGAATCTGAATACTCTGATTCGTCAGGTACAGCATTCAGGCATACAGGTTACTTCCTCAGCGACTCAAATAGCAGCTTCGGGTAAACAATTAGAAGGGACGCTCACGGAACAGGTAGCCTCTACTAATGAGGTAGCTGCCGCTACTAAAGAAATTTCCGCTACCTCTAGGGAATTAGTAAGTGCAATGGAACAAGTTGCAACCATTTCCCAAATCACAACTACAGCAGCGAATGATAGTCAAAAAGATATAGTGCGGATGGAAACCACTATGCGGCAGTTAGCAGAAGCCACTAATGCGATCGCTGCCCGATTGGGAGTAATTAGCGAAAAGGCAAATAGCATTAATACTATCGTCGTCACAATTACCAAGGTGGCAGACCAAACGAATCTGCTGTCGTTAAATGCGGCGATCGAAGCCGAAAAAGCTGGAGAGTATGGTTTGGGCTTTGCTGTCGTTGCTAGAGAAATTCGGCGACTAGCAGATCAAACCGCCGTTGCTACCCTCGATATTGAGCAGATGGTTAAGCAGATGCAATCGTCAGTCTCTACAGGTGTGATGGAAATGGACAAGTTTGCCGCAGAAGTTGGGCGGAATATAGAAGATGTTGCCAGCATTAGTACACAGGTTGGGCAAATTATCCAGCAAGTGCAAGACCTGAATCCGCGATTTGAGTTTGTCAACCAGGGTATGGAAACCCAATCTGTGGGAGCGCAACAAATTAGTGAAACGATGGTGCAGTTGAGCAGTACCTCCGTCCAAAGTACGGATTCTTTGCGGGAAATTAATCATGCCATAGCCCAACTTAACCAAGTGGCGCAGGGATTGCGTCAAGAGATTGCCCGCTTTCAGGTGGAAGCAGAAAACGTTATACCCCTGATTCCCCAATTCTCTTGAGCAGCCCTTATGAACCCCGCTACGCCATTAAATATTGAACGTTGTTGGAATTTTATCGGCATTGAGGGCGATCGCTCTTGTCCGCAATTAGCCACCTACACCCATTGCCGCAATTGCCCCGTTTACTCTACTGCTGGACGCTATTTGCTAGAGCGCTCCATACCTGAAAATTATCGGCATGAGTGGACTGAGTTACTAGCTAAATCTAGAACTGATGAAAATTCCCAGATATCCCATACTTTAGCCACCACTCAAATCACGGTTGTGATTTTTCGTCTGCAACGGGAATGGCTGGCACTTTCTGCCCAAATCTTCAAGGAAATTTCCCCTCCGAGTGTGGTTCATACCCTACCGCATCGCAGCAACCAAATCTTGCGGGGATTGGTAAGTATCCGAGGCGAATTGCGATTGTGTATCTCTTTGAGTCATCTGCTGAATCTGGAAACTGCTGATACAGCAGTACAATCGCTGAGTCCAGTGGTGTATTCGCGCATGGTGGTGCTGGAAAATGCAGATAAAACTTGGGTGTTTGGTGTAGATGAACTTTATGGAGTACACCGATTTCACCGGGATGAGTTACAAGATCCGCCTAAGAGTCTGACTCAAACTTATACTAAAGGATTATTTCACTGGCAACCTGGCGTGTCACCAATGGAGCGATCGCACAGTGTCAGCTATTTAGATGATGAATTGTTATTCACCACCTTAGCAAGGAAGGTGCTGTAATCAAAAACCTAACCCCCCAACCCCCTTCCCTACAAGGGAAGGGGGAGAGGTTCTTCCAGGATTAATGAATCGGTGTTCTAGGAAGGTGCAGTAATGTTAGAAGAATTTGATGTCAGCAATCTTTCCTTGCTTGATTTATTCAACATGGAAGTAAAAGCTCAAGTTGTGGTATTGAACGATCGCCTGTTGGCACTGGAAACTAAGCCCGATCCCCAACCAGAATTGGCAGCTTTAATGCGGGCAGCCCATTGTATCAAAGGCGCTGCGCGAATTGTCCAAATCGATCCGGCTGTCAACCTTGCCCACGTCATGGAAGACTGCTTTGTGGCGGCTCAAGAGGGAAAAGTTTCCTTAACTGCCGATCGCATTGATGTATTGTTGCAAGGGGTAGATATGCTCCTGCGGATAGCGGAAACGGTTACAGCCAACCCAAATTTGCAACTGTTAGAAGATGTTGGCATTCAATCATTGGTGAGTGCGATCGCTAATATCCTAACTCTAGAGGCAACCTCTACAAAAATTCATCCCCTAATAACAACAGCACAGTTAGAAGACAACCAACAGACAACCCTTATTTCCCCATCCCCATTAGAAGAACTGGGCATCACCCAAAATCGGGCGGTGCGAATGAGTACTGAAAATCTGAATCGTTTGATGGGTTTAGCAGGAGAGTCTTTAGTTGAGGCGAATTTATTAGAACCATTTGCTAACTCTTTGCTGAAGCTGAGAAAGAATCAGGGGGAATTATCCAACCTGTTGGAGAAGTTACAAGATTTATTAGGCAACTATCATCTGGATCGGCAAATTAAGGAAACCTTGAGTGCAACTCATCAAAAAGCTAACGAATGTTACCAGATGATGAGCGATCGCCAAAACGAACTAGAACAATTTTCTCAGCGTTCTGCTAACCTCGCCCATCGCCTCTATCAAGAAGTTATTGCTACTCGAATGTGTTCCTTTGCAGATGGGGGACAGGGATTTCCGCGAATGGTGCGCGACTTAGCGAGACAATTGGGTAAACGGGTGAAACTGGAAATCGTTGGTAAGTCTACTTTGGTAGATCGAGATATTCTAGAACGTCTGGAAGCTCCGTTGACTCATATCCTGCGGAATGCGATCGATCATGGCATTGAATTGCCCCAGGAACGTCTAGCAGCAGGAAAGTCAGAAGAAGGAATTATTCGGATTGAAGTTACCCATCGCGCCGGAATGCTGTTTATCACCGTTGCAGATGATGGGCGGGGAATCGATATCGAGTTTTTGCGCCAAGCAGTCATCAGCAAACAACTGACAAACCCGGAAATGGCAGCCCAACTTACCGAAGTTGAGTTGATGGAATTCCTGTTTTTGCCTGGTTTCTCCACAACCCAAACTGTAACTGAAATTTCGGGTAGAGGTGTAGGGCTGGATATTGCCCATAGCACAGTGCGGGAAGTTGGCGGCACGCTGCGGGCGGTTTCTGTGTTGGGAAGGGGTATGACCTTTCACTTACAGTTACCATTGACGCTATCTGTGATTCGCACCCTGTTGGTGGAAATTGCTGGCGAACCTTATGCTTTTGGACTGACACGCATTGAAGAGGTGTTAATATTATCGAAGTCTAAGATTGCTGTATCGGAAAATCGCCCATTTTTCGTCATAAATAATCAACCTGTGGAGTTGATTTTAGCAAGTCAAGTTTTAGAGTTAGCCTCGCCTGCGGTGAATATAGAATCGCTATCAGTGATTGTGATTAGCGATCGCCTCAATCGTTATGGATTAGTTGTAGATCGGTTTCTCGGTGAGTGCAATTTGGTTGTTCGCCCCCTAGATCCCCGCCTTGGTAAAGTCCCGAATATTAGCGCCGCCGCCCTGATGGATGATGGTTCGCCAGTCTTGATTGTCGATGTCGAAGATTTAGTCCGTTCCATTGCTAAAGTGTTTTCCAGCGGACAACTTTCTCAGGTAAATCAGTCTGCTCATCAGGCAGTTACCAAAGCTTACAAGCGAGTATTAGTGGTGGATGATTCAATAACTGTGCGCGAAATGGAGCGCAAACTTTTGGAAAACAATGGTTACAAAGCTGAAGTGGCGGTTAATGGCATTGATGGTTGGAATGCAATCCGTAGCGGCGATTATGACTTGGTGGTGACAGATATTGATATGCCCCGGATGAACGGCTTTGAACTCACCAGCCAGATAAAAACTCATGCCAAGTTGAAGCAAATACCTGTGATTATCGTTTCTTACAAAGACCGGGAAGAAGACCGACTGCAAGGGTTAGAAGCAGGTGCAGACTACTACTTAACTAAGAGCAGCTTTCATGATGACACTCTGTTAAAAGCGGTGATTGATTTAATTGGAGAGGCTTGATAATAATTCGTAATTACCAAATTTCACCACCTTAAAAGGGCTGAATCTAGAACTTACGCATTGACAAAAAATCTCATCCATCTCCCTGTACTGTCTGTCTAGTAATCAGGATTCTTGCCGAATTTTGTTTCTGATAAAAAGTTGTTCTGCATTAAGTAGGATGACCAGTAGCCCTATAGATGATCTGGCGATTGCCGGAGTTGCCCAGTTGTGATTCACCAGGTCGGGGATGGTTATAACAAGCATCAATGCAATGAGGAATATCGGTATAATCATGACAATATTCCGATCCCAAGCAGGTTTATCGCGCAGTCTCGCTTCGCTTTGTAGTACGCGATTACGCCAAAAGGGAAAAGTACTTAGGACAGAAGTAAGGTATAACAGTCCAGCATTAATTAGCAGAATTGTTTTAAAGTTTGGAGCGATGTCAGAATGTCCAAGGAAGATCGCTGTTAGGCAAGCTCCTGCTGCTAGATACAGAAAAGTAAACAAGGTAAAGTGCTTCATTGGTTACTCCTTGTGCTTTATAAACTGGAGTTTAGACTAGACTATATGGCAAAGGCATCTAAATTATATAGGACTAGCCCTTTCAAGGTAACGAACAAAGATACGTTGTTTCAGTGCTACCATTTTGAATCCTCCGCTCAGATTGTGGGCTTTTTGAATATTGAAATTACCAATTTTCCTTCCAAATTTCACCACCTTGAAAGGGCTGAATCTAGATTTAATCTGGGTTTCTATCTGTTGTATTTTTTGGGTTATTTTGGAGAAATGCGATAAATTGTGAGAATTGCGATCGCTAACGATATGTTCATGGCTGTAGAGGTACTGCGGCGGGCTGTGGTAAAAATACCAGGTTACAAGCTGGCGTGGGTTGCCTACGATGGTGCGGAAGCTGTGAGCAAGTGTGCGGCTGATACTCCCGACTTGATTTTGATGGATGTGCTGATGCCCAGTATGGATGGAGTAGAAGCTACACGGCATATCATGAGGCAATCTCCCTGCGCGATTGTGATGGTAACAGCTAGCGTTAATCGCTATGCAGCCAAGGTTTTTGAAGCAATGGGCTATGGAGCCTTGGATGCCATCAATACGCCAATCTTAGGTGATGATGGGCTACTAAATAAAATTGCCACGATCGCCCGTTTAATTGGTAAATCTTCATATCGGCGATCGCCGCCTGTCCATAACTCAAAATCACTTCCACCTCTAATCGTTATCGGGGCTTCCACTGGTGGGCCCCAGGCATTGAAAACTATTCTCTCCCAATTTTCCCAAGATTTTCCGGCGGCTGTGGTTATTGTTCAGCATATAGATGCTCAATTTGTCCAAGGTTTTGCCACCTGGTTGAACGAGCAAATTCCTATGCGTGTGCAAGTAGCGATCGCAAACTCTACACCACAGCCTGGTAAAGTTCTGCTTGCTGGCACAAACCATCATTTAGTGATGCGTCCCGACCTCACCATTGGCTATGACAAAGAACCACTACATTTTTTCTATCGTCCATCAGTTGATGTTTTCTTCAAGAGTGTGGCTAAAAATTGGACTGGAAAGGGGGTTGGGGCGTTGCTGACGGGGATGGGTGGAGATGGCGCTCAAGGTTTAAAACAATTGCGCGAAGCAGGTTGGCATACTATTGCTCAAGACCGCAAAACTTGCGTTGTTTATGGTATGCCGAAAGTAGCAGTGGAATTAAAAGCTGCGGTAGAGGTTTTGCCAGTTGAGGCGATCGCATCAGCCTGCATCAATTTTACGGGAAAATACTTAATTAAATAGCAAAGTTTATATCACGGCAATGCACATATTTGTGTTAAAGCAAATACTTAAAATATCTTTACGAAGTATTTCAAAACACTAATATAATGATTTACTGAGATATAATTGCGACAATCACAAGTTAGTATATTTAACTTATTAGTTTGTAGTCGTAAAAACAAAGACCTATTTAGAGGTGCTAAATGAACCCGCAAGAAACAGCACTCTTACAAATATCTCAAAAGACAGAAAGATTATCACCAAAGTGGAGTGAACCACAAACCCCACAAGCTATGCCATTTATTCTGGATGCCAAAATATGCACAGTCAGACTTTTGCTAATTGACGATCAGGTAATTATCAGCGAAGCCTTCCGTCGGATGGTTGCGACAGAAACAGATATTTCCCTTCATTACACAAGCAATCCAGCTAAAGCTATTCAAGATGCGATCGCTATAGAACCAACGACGATCTTTTTGGATATGATCATGCCAGATATCGATGGATTAATGTTACTGCGTTGGTTTCGCTCTCATCCAGTAACTCGTGATATTCCTATCGTCATGCTATCCAGTAAAGAAGAACCAAAGTTGAAAGCCGACGCCTTTGCTGAGGGTGCAAATGACTACCTAATTAAGTTACCCGATGCAGTTGAGTTAATTGCCCGCATTCGTTATCATTCCAAAGCTTACAATAACCTCAAAGCACTCACTACTGCAACTGCTACTGCCCAGCTTCAAGCACAACAGTTAGAAAATACCTTACGAGAATTACAAACTACCCAAGTTCAATTGATCCAGACAGAAAAAATGTCTAGCTTGGGTCGGATGGTTGCAGGATTAGCGCACGAAATTAATAATCCTGTTAATTTTATTCACGGAAATTTTAATCATCTTAATAACCATGTAAACTGTCTTTTAAATTTAATCCAACTATATCAACAAGAACATCCAGATTCCTATTCTTTATTTGAAGAAAAATTTGGTGAATTTAATATTGATTTTATCATCGATGATTTACCAAAAATTCTTTCATCCATGAGGATAGGAACCGATCGGATTCGTGACATCGTGCTATCGCTAAAAAACTTTTCTCGACTCGATCAGTCAGAGAAAAAAGCTGTTAATATTCATGAAGGTATTGAAAGTACTTTATTACTTTTAAATCATCGAATACAACCAAAAATTGAAATTATAAAAAAATATGGAAATCTCCCACCAGTTCAATGTTATCCAGCACAACTAAACCAAGTATTCATGAATATTCTTAGTAATGGCATTGATGCTTTACTAGAGCTAGATAATCATATCCAAAAACAAATTGTAATTGAAACTGAAGTAACTAAATTAGAAACAGTTATAATTACATTTAGAGATAACGGTGATGGAATAGATTCCGAGATTCAAAGCAAGATATTCGATCCTTTTTTTACAACTAAACCTATCAACAAAGGAACGGGACTAGGTTTAGCAATTAGCCATCAAATTATTGAGAAACATCAGGGGAATATCCAGCTAAAGTCTGAACTTGCTCGTGGAACGGAATTTACGATCGAAATTCCAATAGCATTAGCTGTTAATAATAAAAGCAATACTTAAATTAAGATTTCATCGGAGAATTATTCTCCAAGACTTGATTCATCTTCCAACAAAGATTTACTTATAAGTTAATAAATTTATAATCCACTTAAATGCGATCGCACTTTTTTATAGGAATCCATAATTGATCTCATCGAATCTTGATGATGAATTATGAATCATTTGCTACCGTTTGCGTTCATAGGATGAGTAACGCTAGTGTTAAAAGAATCGTGCAAAGTAAAACCCTCATCCCAGAAGTCGAGTAGGAAGCTAGAATGGCAATTCCAAATAAACAAGTAAAATCTAATATAGATATTTTAGATAATAGACGCACCCAAACTCGTATCCAAGTTCGCATTCCTAAAGATTTGCATGAGGAACCAGTCATTTCACGACTGGTTTCTCACTATGGGGTCACAATCGTTATTGCTGATGCTCAGGTAAGCACAAACGTACCACAATATAGCTGCTTCGACTTGGAACTACAAGGTACTACTTCCCAAATTGAAAGCGCCTTAACTTACCTGGATGAACTGGATTTAGAAGTTTTGCACCAATCCAGCCCTGAAGAAGATGGTTGGTAAATTGAGTGCTTAGTCCTGAGTTATGAGTGCTGAGTCAAAAACACTCAGCACTCAGCACTCAGCACTCGTTGCTGATTTTAGGCCATTTGATTTTCAATCGCCCACCGCGCTAGTTCAGTGCGATTGTGGAGATTAGTTTTGCCCAACATATTGGACACATGGCTTTCAACCGTGCGCTGACTAACATTGAGTTCTTCAGCAATTTCACGGTTAGCTAAACCCCTAGCAACAAACTGAACTACTTTCAGTTCGGTTGGGGTTAATTGCACATCGAAGGGAACCTGGATACGGGAACCGTTTTCGCCTCCTTTTGCTTGGTGTTCTTTCCAACGGATAGTTTGTTTCAGCGAGGACTCAACTTGCGCTACGAGTTCTTCTGGTTCAAAGGGCTTGACCATATAAACATCAGCACCTTTGTTCAGACCTTTAACTCGGTCTGCACTTTGTCCCTTAGCTGAAAGGAAAAGAACCGGAATCCAGCTGGTGCGTTCGTTTTGCCGGACTTGTTCCACAAAAGTATATCCGTCCATTTCCGGCATCATCACGTCGCAGATGATCATGTCTGGAACATCTTGCTCTAAAATTTCCAGAGCTTCACGTCCATTTTCGGCGGTGATGACTTCGTATCCCCGGAATTCTAAGTAATCCTTCACCAGCAAGATGAGGTTAGGGTCATCATCAATCAATAGAAGTCGTTTGTGATCTTTCATGCTGGGCTCTTTCATAGCAGTGGCACTTGTCGCGCTTCGGTCCATCAAGGTCTTGAATATTTATCCTCTATGGTGGGTTATTTGGAGATGTTGTCCTTTTTCCTACTTAACTTGCCTTTGCTGTCTCGAAGTCTCAAAAATGCCGAGCACTTTCAAGAGACTAGTAGCTCGATAGCAAAAGTCCAGCAAGGATACGTATAGCAGTAGTATCTATAATGCGCTATTATATATCGCATTGAAAGTGGCGGGCGAAAAAACACTGATTAAATAATAATCCTTCTGACTCACAAGTAAGTATTGGCTTAAAGATGACCCTACCTCAAAACCAACCCGCTCTTTCTTAAAGCTTACTGCTACACCATATCCTTCGGTTGTTAAACCTCTATGAGGTGTTCACAAGAAACTAAGGAAGTTTCTGGCAAAGGATGGGTTAAAAATGCATATTCTTTTACCACCTTATTGCCTTATTGCCTATTAAGTGTTCTTGGACGATCCGCTCAATAACTTCCAGGTTTGCTTGGCGATACCATACCCCATCAGGGTAAACCACCATTATGGGTCTAGAACAACAAACGCGCAAGCAGTTGGCTTTAGTTCTATAGACGCAAATGGGCTGACTCTGTTGCGGCTCATCAAATTTTAACTCTTTAAGCCGCTTTTTTAAGTATTCCCAGGATTCCAGACTAGCTGCTTTTGAGCAGCAGTTAGCAATTGTCTGGTCAGCGCAAATAAAAATGTGTCGCTGAATTTTTGCAAGTCCTAATGTTTCTACACAATTACTCAGGGCTTCATGTTCTAGAGATTTAGTGGTTTTGGGGATTTGATGGCTGGACTGGATCGCTGTAATCTTACTCATCGAGCGGCTCCCTGATTACAGTTCTATAACAATTTCCAAGCTTTGCAAATAAAGTTGACCGACAAAGGGATTGGGCATTGGGAAAACTCTTCGTTACTCCCTAGTGCCTTTGACCATATAAAAATCTTCGTAACTTATAGAACAAAACCTGAAAGGTAGAAATAATTAGGCATTTATACTTAAGTACACCGATGAGCTTCTAGTTCGGGAACCCGTACTAAAGGAATTCTTGCCATTGGATGCCAATTTTCGGTAGATTAGCACTCAGGAGTTGAGAGTGCTAATCTCTAAAGGAAAGAAATAATATGGCAGCTTTATCTCTAAGCGTTTCTACAGTTAAACCTTTAGGCGATCGCGTTTTCGTAAAAGTGAACGCCTCTGAGGAAAAGACCGCAGGTGGTCTGTATTTGCCCGATACCGCCAAGGAAAAGCCCCAAGTAGGGGAAGTAGTGGCTCTTGGCCCTGGCAAGCGTAATGACGACGGAAACCGTCAAGAATTGGAAATCAAAGTCGGCGATAAGGTGCTGTACTCTAAGTACGCCGGCACTGACATCAAACTCGGCACCGAAGAATATGTACTGCTTTCTGAAAAAGATATTTTAGCAGTCGTTATTTAGTGGTCATTAGTCATTGGTCATTAGTCATTAGCCAATGACAAAGGACAAATGACAAATGACGAACAAACAAAAGACAAAGGACAACTAAGAAGAAATTATGGCAAAGCGCATTATCTACAACGAAAACGCCCGTCGCGCCTTGGAACGAGGCATTGACATCCTGGCTGAGGCTGTAGCTGTTACCCTTGGCCCCAAAGGTCGTAACGTAGTCCTAGAAAAGAAATTTGGCGCACCCCAAATTGTTAATGACGGTGTAACGATCGCTAAAGAAATCGAATTAGAAGACCACATTGAAAACACTGGTGTAGCTTTGATTCGTCAAGCTGCTTCTAAGACCAATGATGCTGCGGGCGATGGCACCACAACTGCTACCGTTTTAGCTCATGCGATCGTCAAAGAAGGCTTGCGGAACGTTGCAGCTGGTGCTAACGCGATTTCACTAAAGCGTGGTATTGACAAAGCTACTGCCTTTTTAGTAGACAAAATCAAAGAACACGCCCGTCCAGTGGAAGATTCCAAAGCCATTGCCCAAGTTGGTGCGATCTCGGCTGGTAATGACGAAGAAGTCGGTCAGATGATTGCCCAAGCAATGGACAAGGTAGGCAAGGAAGGCGTAATTTCCCTAGAAGAAGGGAAATCTATGTTTACCGAGTTGGAAATCACTGAAGGGATGCGCTTTGACAAAGGCTACATCTCTCCTTATTTCGCTACCGACCCTGAGCGGATGGAAGCAGTTTTTGATGAGCCTTTCATACTGCTGACCGATAAGAAAATCGCTTTGGTACAAGACCTTGTACCAGTGTTAGAGCAAGTAGCTCGTGCTGGTCGTCCTTTGGTGATTATCGCCGAAGATATTGAAAAAGAAGCTTTGGCAACCTTGGTAGTAAACCGTTTGCGCGGTGTACTCAACGTGGCTGCTGTTAAGGCTCCTGGCTTTGGCGATCGCCGCAAAGCACTACTAGAAGACATCGCTGTTTTAACTGGTGGTCAACTAATTACCGAAGATGCTGGTCTGAAGCTAGATAACACCAAGCTGGATAGCCTGGGTAAAGCTCGCCGGATCACCATTACCAAGGACAGCACCACAATTGTTGCCGAAGGTAACGAAGCTGCTGTTAAGGCTCGTGTAGAACAGATTCGTCGTCAAATCGATGAAACCGAATCTTCTTACGACAAAGAGAAATTACAAGAGCGTCTTGCTAAACTCTCTGGTGGTGTTGCTGTAGTGAAAGTTGGTGCAGCAACCGAAACCGAAATGAAAGACAAGAAGTTGCGCCTAGAAGACGCTATCAACGCTACCAAAGCTGCTGTGGAAGAAGGTATCGTTCCTGGTGGTGGTACAACTCTGGCTCACCTTGCTCCTGAATTGGAAGTTTGGGCAAAGAGCAATCTTAAGGATGAAGAGTTGATTGGTGCGTTGATTGTCGTTCGCGCCTTACCTGCACCTCTGAAGCGGATTGCTGAAAACGCCGGTCAGAATGGTGCTGTAATCGCTGAACGCGTGAAAGAGAAAGAATTCAACGTTGGCTACAACGCTGCAACAAACGAATTCGTCGATTTGTTAGAGGCTGGTATTGTTGACCCTGCAAAAGTGACTCGTTCTGCTCTGCAAAACGCTGCTTCTATCGCTGGCATGGTGTTGACAACCGAATGTATTATAGTTGACAAGCCTGAGCCTAAGGATGGCGCCCCTGCTGGCGCTGGTGCTGGTGGCGGTGACTTCGATTACTAATACTTTGTAGTTTAGTTACATAAGTTGAAAAATAGCTGCTTCCCTTGTGGAGGCGGCTGTTTTTTTGTGTCAAAAGAAGAGGAAGAGGGTGAGTTACGACAACGCTTGTAAATATTTAGCTGAACAGTACCCAGCCGACTTTGTGCGTTGGTTACTTGGGGTAGAGGTGCAACAAATTGAAGTCTTAAAAACGGAACTCACGCTTGAACCAATTCGCGCGGATTCTGTGACATTTTTGCAAGCAGCTAACCAAATTTTGCACATTGAATTTCAAACTTTGGCGAAATCTAATCCGGCGCTTAATTTCCGAATGCTCGATTATTCTGTGAGATTGAAGCGTCAATACCGTTGTGCTGTAGTGCAAGTGCTAATCTTTTTGCAAGAAACTACTAACGAAATTGCTTTTACTGAAGAATATCGGGACAACACAACGATTCACCAATATCAGGTTATTCGTCTTTGGGAGCAAGATTCAACACTATTTTTGGCTAATCCGGCGCTGTTACCTTTAGCAAGTTTGACGCGAACTGACTCGCCACAAACTTTACTGGCACAAGTGGCTGAACAAGTCGCTACAATTCCAGATAGAGAGGAGCGGCAAAATATTGCGGGTTGTGTAGAAATTCTGGCGGGTTTGCGGTTTTAAAAGGATTTGGTTCGGCAATTTTTGCGGGAGGATATTATGAAAGAATCTGTAATTTATCAAGATATTGTTCAAAAGGAAGCGTTTAAATTGATTAGTCGTCTACTTAAGCGGCGTTTTGGTGATCTTGATGGATCATTAGTTGAGCAGGTTCGTAATTTATCTGCCGAACAGTTAGAGAATTTGGGAGAGGAACTGCTTGATTTTTCGGAAATTGCTGATTTGATAGCTTGGCTAGAACAGCAATAGAGAAATTAATAAAGCTGCATCATATTTTAGAGATTGAAGCTGCAAGTAGTTTACCGCTTTTATCTTGAGCTTGCAATTTTTGAATAATATGCTCAATAATAATATTCAAATCCTTCCGGCGGCGCATAGAGCGTTTCGGGTCAAGTTGACCGTGTTTTAATAATTCTCTAACCTGTTCTCCTAGCTCAGTACAGCCTCAGTTGTTGTTCACCCTGTCCGCGTAAAATTTGCCGACATTCAGTTAGGATAATATCGCCATTTTCGAGAGTTTTACTAGCATCTGATTGCTTTGGTGTTGCCTCGGATAAATTCTTACTTTTCTGAGAGTTTAAACTGTTATTTAGACATTTTTCTACAGCCTTGGCAAGTTTTGGATCGGATTCTACAACTTCTGCGATCGCTCTTAAATAAATCTGCAATTTGTGATGCTTCCATTATTTACCTACTCTCTGAATAAATTCTTTAGTTAATTTCACCATAGAATCGTGAGAATCATCATATTTTTGTTTATATGTCAAATAATTACTCAATTCTAAACCTTCTGCAATTTTTGCTCTTTCTAAAATTTTGCTTTCAAAAACTGGTGGATAGAACGGATTCACACTAATAGAGTTTAAATGTTCAGTTTGGACTTTAGTTCCGTTGTAACGCGAAATCAAAGTTCCTACTGTTTTTAAGTTATGTATATAATATCTGTTAAACTTTTCAATCTGTTCAAGTAACAAATCTAATCCATGAATTGACATTCTGTTTAGTACACAGGGTATTATTAAACCATCACTAGCTAAGAAAGCACTTTTAATTACTGTGTTAATATTTGGGGCACAGTCTATTAAAATATAGTCATAATTATTTAATAAAGGTTTGAGTATTGTACGAATAAGCTCAACAGGTTTTAAGTTACAAGAATAATAGCCCGATGGCAATTCTTCTTGAATTTCAAATAACCTTGGGCTACTAGGTATTAGATGTAATTGGGCAAAAGAATTTCTATTTCTAACATTTGAAATGTTTTGTTTAACTATAAAATTTTCGCTTTTAACATTTTCTAAAAAATATTCAGGATCTTTAAATAAATAAGGTAATGTCAATCTTTTACTTTCAAATTGTCTTTCCCAAACATCTTCAGACATTAAAGCACTAGTCAAATTAGTTTGAGGATCAAGGTCAATAGCAAGTACACGCTTTTTGTACATTGTATCGCCTGCTAAATATTCCGCTAATGCCATGACTATGGTAGTTTTACCAACTCCACCCTTGAGGTTGCAAATACTTATCACTTTAGCTGTCATAATTTCTGGTAGATTGACGCATTTCATGAGCTACAGTTCTATGCTTCCCTGAAAATACGCCCAACTAACAGGTTCATTTTTACTTTTATATCAAAACCTATGAGCCAAATTAATCCTGAAACAACCCCCTTACACACCTTAAACCCACTCAATCGATTTTCTGACAGAGCAGAGGATTATGTAAAATATCGACCAAGTTACCCCGCAGATGCAATTGATATTATCTTGGAAGGATTAGGTGAAAATTCACAACTCGTAGCAGCAGATATTGGTGCAGGTACGGGAATTGCTTCAAGACTGTTAGCTGAACGTGGAGTTAATGTCATAGCCATAGAACCAAACGCGGCGATGCGAGAAGCTGCTGAATCACATCCTTTGATTGAGTTTCGTGATGGAACAGCAGAATTTACCCAACTACCTGATAATTCAGTTGATTTAGTTACTTGTTTTCAAGCTTTCCACTGGTTCAATCCCGAACCAACTTTATTGGAATTCCACCGTATTTTAAAACCATCAGCACGCTTGGCTGTGGTATGGAATAATCGCGATCAAGAGGATGCCTTAACTACAGAATATAGCCGAATAGTCCGCGAAGCATCTAATAATCACCCGGCAGAATCTCGAATGCAGTCGGTAGAGCCATTGTTAGTAACTCCCCATTTTATTAACATCCGTGAATATAATTTTACTTATAGACAACAGTTAGATTTAACTGGACTTATTGGACGAGCAATGAGTGTTTCTTATTTGCCGTGTGAAGGCTTGGCATACGAACAGCTTATTGATAGATTTCAAGAACTATATCAGCGCTTTCGTGATGAGAGTGGTTTTGTCTATATGGTCTATCGCACTAGCGTACACCTTGGGGAAGTAATTTAAAAATAAAAATGGGAATCATAAAAAGTCGAGTGCGTTAATTCACTCTCAATAAATATCAGGATTCAGATGGCACAACCAAAATATGAAGGTTATTGCGAATGCATTCCTACCAAATTAGTCAAAGAAAAGTTTGGAGATGTTAATGTTTATGCACAAAATGCTAAATCACTCTTAACAAAAGCTACTGGTTTTATTGGTAATTATGATTTTACTCTCAATCCTTACAGGGGATGTCAATACGGTTGTAGTTATTGCTATGCTGCTGCATTTACTCCTAATGCTCAAATGCGCCAAGATTGGGGAAAATGGGTAATTTTTAAGGAAAATTCTGCTGAAATTTTAGCGAAAGAATTAAAAAAATGGTATGAAAAAAATCCCCAGACTCCTCCTAGTATATACATGAGTAGCGTTACCGATCCTTATCAACCACTTGAGTCTAAACATCAATTGACTCGTCGGTTGTTAGAGGTAATGCTAGATATGGGGATTGACGGTTATCCAACTCCAACTTTGGTGATTCAAACTCGTAGCCCAATTATTACTAGAGATATTGATTATTTACAACGATTTAAGCGATTGCGAATTAATATGAGCATTCCCACTGGGAGCGAATTAGTGAGAAAAGATTTTGAACCGCGATCGCCCAGTATTAAAGCCAGACTAAATGCTATAACTAAAATTAAACAAAGTATTGATTATTTCAAAGGTTTTGTTCCTAAAATATCTATCACTATTACCCCTCTACTTCCTACTTTCCCAACTGATGAAGCTGCTTTCATTAACAAATTAGCCATCGCCGATAGGGTTGTAATTCAAACTTTTCATGCTAGCCAGAGTCGTTCTCTCATCGCATCAACTCGCCAAGAAGCTGAAGAAATTAAGCAAAAATACGCTTGGTGGTATGACGATGAGAAATTAAGCTATATGAAATTTAAGGAAAAGTTAGTTTCTCGGCTTCCAAGTGTAGAAATTATGGAAGGTAAAGAGGGATTTGGTTATGAATAATCCTATCAGAAATTGGTGGCGAAGTCAGCAGTTTAAATTATCTTTGAGACGCGGGGATATCCGACGTTCAACGCAATTATTGCAAGAAATTCAAAAATCAGGTGCCAGATTCTCATGGTTAGAAAAACTATTTAGGGATAAACTTCAACTTGAACGCTATTCTCAAGAATACAAACGACAAACAGAAACTTTAAGTAAACAATTAACAGAAGCATCTCAGCAAAAAGATGATTTTATATTAATTCAAGATGAGGAATTTGTTAAATATATCTATAAAGCTTTTAATTTAATACAGCACGATGAATATAAACTGCAATTTACTGGTATTGATGAACGTATATTTGATGATTTTGAATCAAAACTAGTTGAATATCTCAAAGAAGAATTTAGCAAAATTCCTGAAAAACAATTATTTATTAAGCTAGAAGATGCTCTTGAGGATATTAATAACTTAAAAATTGGACAAGATCCAGACTACCGTTTTAGTCTAACTCCTCATGTCTACTTTATGAAGTATTTTTTAGACAATGTATATTGCATATATTTAGCTTGGTTTCTCATTTACCAGGATGCTTTACTACCAAGTAAGGTTAATATCCTTGATATTGCAGCAGGGCCAGGAACAGTTGCTTATGGTTTAGCTTTATTTCTCCAAAGTAGTAGCGGTTTTTTTCATATCCCACAAATGCATATATCCTACTACTCTTTAGAAAAACAAGATGCTTTCCAGTTTCGTGGGCTTCAGTTTTGGCGACGATATATAGAATCGCGTCTAACTACAGTGAATGCTTACTTCCGCTTTGTTACTACTGATATTTTTACTTGGACAACTCAATCGAATAATCTACCCAAAGACTTTTTCGACTTTATTGTAATTTCCCACTGCTTCTTTATAGATAAAGCGAAGAGGGTTGAAGCTAATAATACTTACAAGCAAATATTTGCCACTAGCTTAAAAAATTCAGGTTATATCCTGCTAATTGTGCAAAACAAAAAGTTATTCCAAATTTACGATGTTCACCAAGTTGAAAACCAAGAACAGGAAAAAAATGTAGTGGATAAATTTCTAGCGGAACTGGGATTAGAGTTAGTCTGGTATAGGTATCTAACCTCAACAAGTTCAAGAACCTCTTTGCCCGGTGCTGAATTTGCTAAGTTTGCTCAAGACAAATTACCAAAAAAACTGTATATGAGTCCAATACTGCAACAGTATTTTGGTCAGAAGCATCAGTCAAACTATGCATTAGATGATTATGTAATCTTGGCTAAAAATCATGATAAATTGCAGGTAAAATAGCAGAGAATATATTAAAGAAATATAAGGTATCTGAACTTTAATCTTGAATTTATAAATGACCTGCAATTCACAAATAGCAGAAGGTTGGCATGGCAAACTTAATTTAGTCTATGCCGATCGCCAAGGTGCAACCCAATTAATTTACAATCACCAACAAGCGCCCCTGAAGGTACAACGCCCATTTTATCCAGAGGGTCAAAAAGTTTGTCATAGCGTCATTTTACACACGGCTGGGGGAATGGTGGGAGGCGATCGCTTATCCTCTAACATCCACCTCCAACCCCAAACCCAAGCCTTAATCACTACGGCGGCTGCAAGCAAGATATATCGCAGCAATGGCTTACAAGCTAGACAAACCATCCAGATGCAGGTTGATACTGGTGCTTGTTTAGAATGGTTGCCGCAAGAGACAATTTTATTTAACGACGCGATTTATCGGCAAGATTTACGGGTAGAATTAGCAACCGGGGCTAGCTTTTTAGGCTGGGAAATTACCCGATTTGGTCGCAGTGCTAGAGGAGAAAAATTCTTGCAAGGAGAATGGCGATCGCACACGGAAATATGGCAGCAAGGTATTCCCTTGTGGATTGATCGGCAATGGTTACGGGGTAGCGAGGAAACTTTTCACAGTCCCCACGGCTTGGGTGGAAAACCAATCGTAGGTAGTCTAGTTTGGGTTTGTGGTGCAGTTTCAGCAGAAATTGTCGAAAAAACGCGAAATTTATGGAATGGGGAAGGAGAAGCGGGTGTTAGCCGATTACAACATGGATTATTGTGTCGATATCGCGGTGCTTCTACATCTGAGGTGAGAAACTGGTTTATTGATGTTTGGCAGTTGCTGCGAGTTTCTTTTTTGAATTGTGGTAATTGTATACCAAGAGTTTGGCAGGTTTGAACGAACCGCAGAGGCGCGGAGAACTCAGAGGAGGAGGTAGGAATGCAACTTACGCCGCAGGAAAAAGATAAGCTATTAATTTTTACTGCTGCTTTATTAGCAGAAAGACGAAAAGGAAGGGGTTTAAAACTGAATTATCCAGAAGCGATCGCTTATATTTCGGCTGCCATTTTAGAAGGTGCAAGGGATGGGCAAACTGTAGCTGAATTGATGAGTTATGGTACAACTCTCTTAACACGAGATGATGTCATGGAAGGAATACCTGAAATGGTGCATGAAGTGCAGGTAGAAGCTACTTTTCCTGATGGCACAAAGTTAGTAACAGTACATAATCCAATTCGTTAACTTTTAATTTTTGAATTTATTATGATTCCTGGCGAAATTATCACACCAGCAGGTGAAATTGAACTAAATGTTGGTCGTCCAACTATAAAATTACAAGTGTCAAATACAGGCGATCGCCCCATACAAGTCGGTTCCCACTATCACTTTTATGAAGTTAACACCGCCTTAAACTTTGACAGACAACAAGCGCGAGGAATGCGCCTCGATATTCCCGCAGGAACCGCAGTCCGCTTTGAACCAGGCGACGAAAAACAAATAACTCTAATCCCCCTAGTTGGTACTCGCCAAGTCTACGGCTTCAACGCCAAAATCAACGGAAATCTCTAAAAACCCTCTGCGTACCTCTGCGCTTCCCTCCGCGTCCCTTTGCGTTAAAAAAAAAGGATTTTATATGCCTTACAGAATGGATCGCCGCGCCTACGCCGAAACCTATGGCCCCACAATAGGCGATCGCATCCGACTTGCAGATACAGAATTATTTATTGAAGTTGAACAAGATTTCACCACCTACGGCGACGAAGTGAAATTTGGCGGCGGTAAAGTCATCCGCGATGGGATGGGACAATCCCCCATTTCTAATGCCGATGGTGCTGTAGATTTAGTGATTACCAATGCCTTAATTCTGGATTGGTGGGGTATTGTCAAAGCGGATATTGGCATTAAAGATGGCAAGATTTTCAAAATTGGTAAAGCCGGAAATCCTTATATTCAAAATAATGTAGATATTATTATTGGCCCTGGAACCGAAGCCTTAGCAGGGGAAGGAATGATTCTCACTGCTGGCGGTATTGATGCCCATATTCATTTTATTTGCCCCCAACAAATTGAAGTTGCGATCGCTTCCGGGATTACCACCATGATCGGCGGCGGTACTGGCCCTGCCACAGGTACAAATGCCACTACCTGTACCCCTGGCCCTTGGAATATTTACCGAATGCTGCAAGCTGCTGATGCTTTTCCCGTCAACTTAGGATTTTTGGGCAAAGGTAACGCTAGTCAACCTCAAGGACTTGTAGAACAAGTAGCCGCCGGTGCAATGGGGTTAAAACTTCATGAAGACTGGGGAACTACACCCGCAGCAATTGACACTTGCCTCAGCGTTGCCGATGAATATGATGTGCAAGTAGCGATTCATACTGATACCCTGAACGAAGCCGGATTTGTTGAAGATACGATCGCAGCTTTTAAAAATCGTACTATCCACACCTACCACACTGAAGGCGCAGGCGGTGGACACGCACCAGATATCATCAAAGTTTGCAGCCAAGCCAACGTTTTGCCATCTTCTACCAATCCCACACGCCCTTACACTCTCAACACCTTAGATGAACACCTGGATATGTTGATGGTATGCCATCACCTCGACCCTGCGATCGCTGAAGATGTCGCTTTTGCCGAATCTCGCATCCGTCGGGAAACCATTGCTGCTGAAGATATTTTGCACGACTTAGGCGCATTTAGCATGATTTCTTCCGACTCCCAGGCGATGGGAAGAGTAGGCGAAGTGATAATTCGCACCTGGCAGACATCTCACAAAATGAAGGTGCAACGGGGAACTCTTAACCCACAAGGAACTGAGCAAAAAGCAGACAATTTTCGGGCGAAAAGATATGTTGCTAAGTATACGATTAACCCTGCGATCGCTCACGGAATTGCTGAATATGTCGGTTCAGTGGAAGAGGGAAAATTAGCAGATTTATGTTTGTGGCGTCCTGCATTTTTTGGCGTGAAACCAGAGATAGTTATTAAAGGTGGAATGATTGCATGGTCGCAAATGGGCGATGCCAACGCCAGTATTCCCACACCGCAACCAGTGTATATGCGGCCAATGTTTGGTAGTTTTGCAGGGGCGCGTCATGCCACATCATTAACTTTTATTTCCCAAGCAGCTTTAGAGAAAGAAATACCCAGCCAGCTAGGTTTACAAAAGTCAGCAGTTGCAGTTTCTGGAACACGCCAATTGAGTAAGCAGGATATGAAGCTGAATGATGCACTACCCCACATTGAAGTAGATCCAGAAACATACCAAGTCAGGGCTGATGGTGAGTTGCTGATTTGTGAACCTGCGACAGTTTTACCAATGGCACAGAGGTACTTTTTGTTTTAATTCATGACTGAGCAACTTACTGATTACGATAGTCCTTGGAAAGAAGTCATTGAGCTATATTTTCTCCGCTTTCTGGAATTCTTTTTCACCCAAGCTTATGCTGAAATCGACTGGACGCGACCTTATGAATTTCTGGACACAGAACTGCAACAACTAGAACCGGATGCAGAAATTGGGCGGCGTTTGGTCGATAAAGTCGCAAAAGTTTGGCTACTGGATGGAGAGGAAGCTTGGGTATTGGTTCATGTGGAAGTCCAAGGGCAATATGACAGTCAATTTGCCGAACGGATGTACACATATAATTACCGCTTATTTGACCGTCATAAAAAGCGAGTCATTAGTTTAGCAGTGTTAGCAGATGAACAAACAAATTGGCGGCCTTCTAGCTACAGCTATCAACTGGGCGGATGTCGCGTCAGCTTAGAGTTCCCTGTGGCGAAACTGTTGGACTATGAGCAAGGGTGGGAAACCCTAGAACAAACTACCAACCCCTTTGGTGTAATTGTGATGGCGCATCTCAAGACCAAGGCAACGCAACGAAACCCACAAAATCGGCTACAGTGGAAACTAAGCCTAGTCAGACGGCTGTATGAACGGGGATATAGCCGAGAAGATATTCGGGAATTATTTCGGTTTATCGACTGGATAATGGTTTTGCCAAAAGAGTTGGCACTTAGTTTTAAAACAGAAGTTAGAAGTTACGAGGAGGCAGATAGAATGCGGTACGTAACTAGTATTGAAAGGCTAGCAAAAGAAGAAGGAATTGTCGAAAATGCTAGAGAAAGCATAATTACAGTGCTAGAAACACGATTTGGAGAAGTGTCAAACTCTATTGTCGAAGTTATCAATAAGATAGAAGAACCATCTGTGCTAAAAACGCTTTTCAAAAGTGCGATCGCAATTCCTTCCACAGCAGAATTTCAGCAAGTTTTAGATAATCTCACCTCTGAGAAATAAATGCGATCGCTCCGATGCATTAACAATGCCGGCGACGTATGAAGTAGATTTGAGTCAATTAGAAACAGTTGTAATGTTTATAGATGAATAATCGCCTATTTTGAAGAGAGAGTGCGCTCACAGTCCACAACTTTCAATCATTCAACATAATTGCGGTACTATCTACAATTCGATTTAGCCTTATAAATACATTATGCTTTTCATTATTTGTCTTTGATGTCTTCGGCAATACGTTGTTGTGCTAGACCAATCCAAGCATCTTCATCAGGATTATAACTAGATGCATAACTAAGGCATTCTTCCCAATGTTTTAAAGCGAATTTTTTGTTCTGTTGTGCTTCCATTACTTGTGCTAGTAAACAGTGAGGGGCAGCAATATTAGTTGTTACTTTCGCAGATTTTTGTAATTCAATTGCCTCTAGTAGGTTTGCTTCTGCATCAGGATATCGATTTTGCTTTAGTCTAGCCCATCCCAAATTTTTAAGCATTGCATATTTTAGTGGTTTGTTATCATCATTCTGTACCTGTGTAATTCCTATCTGGAGTAGAGAAACCGCTTCTGAATAGTTTTTCTCTAAAATATATAATCTAGCTAAGTTATTGTAAGCTACATTGAGTCCACCTTCTGCTGCAATCTTATACTCTGCATGGGCACGCTCAAAATCTTTTAAGTCTTCATAAAGTATTCCCAGATTGTAGTGAGCTTCTACATAGTCTGGATTGAATTTGATTGCCCAAGAAAAGTCGCTTTGTGCGCTAACTAATTTACCAGCCAGCCGATTATCTAATCCGCGATTGTTATAAAAAACAGCAAGCCAAGGTGGTAAAAAAATGAAGCCTAGCAGCCAGAAGGTACTACCGAGTACGGTAGCTCCTATAAAAATCCTCCGCTTTGCTTTGAGTGCTTTATTTTGTGCCTCAGTCAAGAGAACATTTTCTGTTAGTGCTACTGCAACTTTTCCTGTTTCTAGTTCCAATCTTTTCTGAATCTCACGCGTTTCTAACTCCTGACTGGCAGCTAAAAACTGATAATCTAAATCACTTAAACTTTTATCTCGTGCCCAAGTTTGAGCATCGTGTAGTGCTTTTTCCCGCAATAAGTGTGAATCATCCTGACCCTCACTAGCTACCCAGATATTTAATGCTTCGGCATAGGGGCGCAGTTTTGCTAGTGTATTCTCGCACCATTGCTGATTAAATATCTCCCCATAGAGACGGTTGTAAACTTTTAGCTTTCCCTGTTGCTCAACGACTAACCCTGATAGACGTAACTCTATTTGTTCAGAACTACCATCACTGAGAATTTCTTCTTGCTGCAAAATTTGCTGATACAGCCCCAACAAACGAAAAGCAACCTGCTCATTCCTCAATATTCGATCACGTATTGTCCTCAAATGCTCTGGCTCATCCTGAGATTCCCAATTTTCAATTACATCTGACTGCATCAAGTCTTTGAGCCATTTAGCCTCTCCACCTCTTGAAATAAGAGACTCAGCTTTAAGGATAAATCGGCACAATTTTTGGGTAAGAAAGGGTTGACCGCCAGTCCAAGCCAGTACTTCCCTCATGACAGCTTGCGGATTGTCAACTTTACCTGTTAAACCTTGAATCATTGGCTGAACTTCATCTAACTGAAATCCGTCGAGTTGGATTGCCCGACCGATATTGAAAGGCGTGCGTTGTTTATCTTGAATTAAATCTGAAGGCGTTGCTACCCCTAACAGCACAAACGTAAGCCTTTCGTATTTTGGCTGATCAGCACGTTTGTTGTAGCAAGAGCGAATATACGCAAAAAAATCGTCTCCTGAGAAATGGATGGAGAGAATACTATCAATTTCATCTATAAAAATAACGATGTTTCCGAGGATTTCTGCTAATAGTACCTCGTCAATAAATTTGCTTAAGCGTTCTATAGGAGCTAGATGATTATGATCACGCCACCAACTGAGTAAATTAAAATTGTTGGAGAGATTAAAACTTGTCTGAAGCGTGTTAACTATACCTGCATACCACTGATCTGGAGTGACATTAAAGCTACCAATGCTTGTAAGATCAATTACAGCACACAAAACTCCTTCTGATTGCAACCTACGCATCGTTTGCACTCGTAAGCTAGACTTGCCCATCTGCCGCGAGTTGAGTACATAGCAGAATTCTCCAGCCTTGATTGCTGTGTAGAGTTCTTGGTCTGCCCGCCGCACTACATAGCTAGGGGCATTAGGTGGAAGACTTCCTCCTGTTTGGTATTCATACGGTGAATATTCAAAAGCTGAATTCTTTGCTCTATCTTGCCGTTTTGCTAACGTCTTAGTAATCCAACTCAGGTTAAAAACATCCTTATAAATTCGGTTGTAAACTTTTAATTTCCCTTGTTGTTTGACTACCAAGCCGGATAATAGCAATTCCATTTGTTCAAGACTTTCATCGGCTAGTATCTCGCCCGATTGCAGAATTTTCTGATAGATTTCTAGAAGTTGTGCTGTACCTTTCTCACTTTTAAAAATCCGTTCGCTAATTGTTTTGAGATGCTCTTGCTGATCTTGGGATTCCCAATTTTCAATTATGCGTGATTGTACAAGTTTATCAATTAATTCTACTTCTTGTCCCTCTAGAATTGACAATTGGGTAATAAGGACAAGATTACAAAGCCTCTGGGTCAGAAAGGGTTGCCCACCTGTCCATTCTATAATTACTTTGAGTGCAGTTTCAGTATTGTTAACTTTACCCTTTAATCCTCTAGCTAAATGTCGGGCTTTATCAAATTGAAAGCCATTTAACTCAATTGCCTTACCAATATTAAAGGGGGTACGTTTTTTATCTCGAATCAGATCCGAAGGAGTTGCCACTCCTATTAGAGCAAAAGTGAGACGTTTGTATTGTGGGTTGTCAACACGCTCATTGTAGCAGGCTCGTATAAATGCAAAAAAGTCGTTCATTGAGAAATTTAAGCTGAGAATGCTATCAATTTCATCGACAAAGACAACTATTTTTTGATCAATCTCTGCCAACAAGACTTCTTCAATAAACTCGCTCAAGCGTTGCACAGGAGAAAGTAAGTCATCATGTTCACGCCACCAAGTGCGTAGATTAACCTTACTCGAAAGGTTGAAGCCCTTTATAAGACCTAGAATCAACCCTGCATACCACTGAGCAGGGTTAACATCAAAGCTACCAATTTTTGAGAGATCGATCACAGCGCAAGCAATGCCATCTTTTTGCAGCTGTTGCATTACTCGAACTCGTAAGCTAGATTTTCCCATCTGCCGCGAGTTGAGTACATAGCAAAATTCCCCAGACTTTAGTCCGTTGTAGAGGTCTTGGTCTGCCTGTCGCTCTACGTAAGTAGGGTCATCAGATTCTAAACTTCCCCCCACTGTATAGTCATATAAAGAATTTGGTTGTGAATTCATTTCATCAGCTAACTCTCAAGCGATCGCAAAAATATTGACGATACAAATCACAACGTGGCGTTACATCATTTCCTTGTTGTTGTAATAAGCCCATGCTGATTAATTTAAAGCATTGTATCGAATCCAACCGAACTGGGCTACTATTGCCAACTACCTTTTTGATAGCAGCAGCTAATTCTGGACGCTGTTCTAAATTCCACAAATGCCGACGTAAATGGTCGCTATAAGGGCCAGCTTCTGTGGGGGCTGTTTGCAAAAGCAGATTGAGCGTAGTATCCTGTCTGGCAATGTTATAAAGTGCCACTCGTACAAGATAGGGATGTCCTCCCACCATTGCCATTAGTTGTTCAACTTGGGTAAAACTCCAATTGAGTCCATGCCTTCGTGCCAAATCAAGAACCTGTTGGGCGTTAAACTCTGGTAACTCAATCGGCAAGCCTACATTAAACGGCGATTGATTGATATTCATTGGAATATAAACTTCTGTGGAATGCACTACTACCAACCGCAGTTTTTTCCAAATATCCCGGTTTTTAGCATCTTCATGCCAAGCACGTAACAGCCCAAAAAAGTCTGCGGCAATTTCGGGATGTTGAAATATCCGATCAACTTCATCCAATCCCAATGCTAGGGGCTGGTTGATTTCTGGCAAAAGATACTCCTCGAAATAAGCGGTGCAATTGTCCTTACTGCCAAAAATATCGTCCCAGTTATCTGCTAACTTGTTGGGTAGCCTCAACCTCCGTCCTACACTGGCACAAAACCACTGAAGGAACTTATCCAAATCTGCAAAAACCTTTCCATCTGCCAATTGAAAGCTCAAAGGCACGGTTAGATAATCTTCTTGTGAAGCGTGATGAAGAATCCGCGCCATGAGTGAGGTTTTACCCATCTGCCGGGGCGCTTTGATCCGAATCAAAGATCCTGGCTTCAAAATTGCCTCGTAGCAGCGAGATTCTATGGGAGGACGCTCAATATAAAATTCCGAAACTAAATCTACTTGTCCTTCTGGCAATTCTGGTTCTGCAACTGGTAGAGGCGGACTTTCCTGAGTTTTCCAAGCAGGTGCTACAGTTGGTAATTCCTCTATAGCGGGACGATTTGCGCTGCTTCCACCATCTTCGGTCAACAATGACAAAATTTCTTGCAAAATCCTGGGAGTATCAGCAGGCGATTTCCACTGTCGCTGCTGAATCTGACTTAAATAACCCCGTAAATCATAATTTAGTGGTGAACTTAAGGGAAAATTGACACGAATGGGCAAAATTACTGGTTTATGTTCAGGACGCAAATCTTGTAACTGCTTTGCCCTTCTTACTTCTTCTGTAACCATCTCACTGGTTGCTGATTGTGGAGATAACAGCAGAAGAAAGTAATCACACCGTTCTAATTCTGTATCGATGCGCTGAGGCCAGTTTTCCCCCAGGCGAATACTCTCACCCGCCATAAATACTTCATGTCCAGCAGCTTTGATTGCTTCATAAAAATACTGGGCAAGGCTCAAGTCTGGATCTTGACTGCGATAGCTAATAAAAACTTTGGCGCTGTCGCTATTTGGTGGCAAAAGTGGCACGTTCTGATTAATATCCAGAAATATTGAAAAATTTGAGCATTTTTGCTGCACCGTAGCCAGAGGTAGAGCCAATGCGCCTTCTGTATTGTCATAAGCGGCAATTATGCCAATAACTCGTTGAGTTTCCGCATCAAATAGGGGCGAACCACTATAACCCCCTTGCACTTGTTGCGAATTCGCCTTGACTCGCAACCGCAACATTGGTAAGTTGCTAAATTCAGATTGGGGATTCATATCAGTGATCGTGCCATCAATCGAAGCACCTTGAGGAAAATCCGTTCGCCCATAGCCAATAGACAGAAATCGATCCATCGGCTGAAAATTAACAGCTAAGGGAACTGAAGCACCTTGATAACCGGATAATTGCAATATGGCGAAATCATCACGGGTGCGATCGCCTAAATAAACCAACTCAACCCCTTGCCCATTGACTCGCACTTTTTCCCAACCCCCTGCCGACTCAACTACATGGGCGCAGGTGAGTAAATATCCATTGGGTGAGATAAAAAAGCCCGTGCCTTGGATGTAACCTTCTGGGGTAGCGATCGCTACGGTACAAGCTTTAACTAATTCCCAATTCATGAAAATTTATTACTTGTTTTCTTCTGATGCCAGTTTCCAGGTTATTTTCACCTTCAGTGATGCTTGCCCAGTGGATTCGACCACATAAACAGAGCCTTTGGCGGTAAAATTCACGCCAAACTCAACTTCTCCGCTTACAGGTTGCGATTCTTGCTGCAAGGTACGAAACGCCTTAGTAATTGGCCGACACCCGCGAACAATCAATTCCTTCACTGCATCGAAATTAGCCTCTACTCTTTCTATAGGTAAATCACCAGTGGGCGATACACGACCTACTGATGCATCTGGTAGCTCAACTGCTACCAAAATCGTCCCGCCATCCTCTGTATTCAGTTCTAGAAGCTTACGAGCCATAATTTAATTAGCTTGTGGCTATATCTAAAAAAGGTAAGTAAAGTTGTTTTGAAAGTCAATTTGTATAAATTTTTAGATAAACAATTTTTTTGGAGAAAGTATATCTAAGCATAATATCTAGTAAAACTATACCAATAAACCAGTTTCCCTAAAAATTTACTTTTATCCCATACCTTGCATCTATATGACTTCACAATCTTCTCACTCTGACAAAATTCTGGTTGTTGATGACTCTCCTGATAACGTGTTTTTAATCAAAACTATTTTGGAGGAAGAAGGTTACACCATTAGCACCGCAGAAAATGGGATTTCAGCCTTAGCAGAATTGAAAGCTTCTCCTTGTGACTTGGTTCTGTTGGATCTGATGATGCCAGATATGGATGGGTACGAAGTCACCAAGCACATTCGTGGAGAGATGAAATTGCCACAATATATCCCCATACTGCTAATCACTGCCCACGATGCGCCCAACGTCGCCCACGGTTTAGACTTGGGTGCTGATGATTTTATCCGCAAACCTGTAACAGTAGATGAATTGCTGGCACGAGTGCGATCGCTCCTGCGTTTGAAGCATAGTATGGATGAACGTGATGAAATTGCCCGCCAGCGAGAAGATTTTGTCTCCCGCCTCACCCACGATTTACGCACTCCCTTGGTAGCTGCCGATCGCATGTTGATGCTATTTCAGCAAGGTGCCTTGGGAACATTATCACCGCAAATGCAGGAAGTAATCGCCATCATGGCCCGTAGCAATATCAACCTGCTTTCTATGGTGAATACCTTATTGGAAGTTTATCGCTTTGAAGCAGGTCGCAAAACTCTGGCATTTCAACCAGTCAATCTGGGCCAATTGCTACAAGAGGTGACTGGAGAATTAGCACCTCTAGCTCAAGACAAAGCACTGTCCATTAATCTAGACTTTACTGAGGAGTCAAGCACAAACACAGTGATGGGCGATCGCTTAGAATTACATCGTCTGTTCACTAACCTGATAGGGAATGCGATCAAATTTACCGACTCTGGGTCTGTTACTATTCGTTTTACTTGTCAACGCCAGTTTGACAAAATTAGTCAATCTCAGTTCTCTGGAAAATCTAATTCCGTTGACTACATTAAAATTGAAATAGCGGATACTGGCCCAGGTATTCCTCCGGCAGAACAAACCACCATCTTTGAACGATTTCGCCAAGGTAGCCACAAAACTTCTGGTAGTGGCTTAGGACTATACCTTGCTCGCCGAATTGTCGAGGCACATCAAGGCACTATTCTCCTTAATTCCGAGTTGGGCAAAGGTAGTGTATTTATGGTGCTTCTACCAATCAAAACATGAAAAAATTAGTAATTATAAATTATGAATTGTAGAGTTTTTTAACCTGACAATTCATAATTTATAATTAGTACTATCTACCGATAATTTAAAGCAAATATTTCAATTAGAAAATCAAACACTAAAAGTTGACTAATCTAATATGCTGCTATAACAGCATTGGCATTACATAAATAGTTTTTGATCGGACAAAATAATGATTACCACAGAATTATCTAACGTTGGCAATCTTCTCCAGAATCAGCGAGAGTTTTTTCAAACTGGCAAAACTAAAGATGTAACTTTTCGCATTGAACAACTTAAAAAACTCAAGCAAGCAATCATTGAGCATCAACAGTCAATAGTCGAGGCATTACAAGCAGATTTACATAAACCAGAATTGGAGGCTTACCTTGCAGAAATAAGCGTAATTAAGGAAATTGATTACGCTATCAAACATCTTCAAAACTGGAGTAAGCCCAAAAAAGCAGCCGTTTCCTTTGATTTTTTTTCCTACTCAGCCCGAATTTATCCAGAACCGTTAGGGGTTGTGTTAATTATTGGCCCTTGGAACTATCCATTTCAGTTAATTATCTCACCTCTAGTAGGTGCGATCGCAGCCGGTAATTGTGCAATTATCAAACCTTCAGAAATTGCTTCTCATACCTCCCGGATCGTCGCTGAAATTGTTGCTAAACATTTTGATCCAGCTTATATTGCAGTAGTAGAAGGAGACGTTGAAGCGAGTCAAAAACTACTTGCAGAAAAGTTTGACCATATCTTTTTTACTGGTGGTACAGCCGTCGGCAAAATCATTATGGCAGCAGCGGCAAAATATCTCACACCAGTGACTTTAGAATTGGGTGGTAAAAGTCCTTGTATCGTAGATAGTGACATTAATCTCGAACACACTGTTAGACGAATTACTTGGGGTAAATTTATTAATGCTGGACAAACATGTGTTGCCCCTGACTATCTTTTAGTTAACAAAAAAATCAAAAAAGATTTAATAGATGGGGTGGAAAAATGCCTAAAAGAATTTTATGGCGATAATCCAGCAAATAGTCCTGATTATGCCAGGATTATTAGTGAAAAACACTTTGAGCGGTTGGTTAACTTTCTCAAAGATGGTGAAGTTATGATTGGTGGAAAAACTCAACCATCAGAACGTTATATCGCCCCCACAGTGATTGAGAATGTCTCTTTGGAAGATCCTGTAATGCAGGAAGAAATTTTTGGCCCTATTCTACCCGTTATTGAATATACTGACATTGCAGAAGCGATCGCGTTGGTTAACTCTAAACCTAAACCCTTAGCGTTATACTTATTTTCTCAAAACAAAAATCTACAAAAGCGAGTTTTGCAGGACACTTCATCTGGTGGAGTTTGTATCAACGATACAGTAATGCAGTTTGGGGTTTCGTCTTTACCATTTGGTGGGGTAGGGGATAGCGGTATTGGCAACTATCACGGCAAAGCCAGTTTTGACACCTTTTCCCATAACAAAAGTGTATTGCAAAACTCTTTCTGGCTCGATTTAAAATGGCGATACGCTCCCTATAAAGGCAAATTGCCTTTAATAAAGAAACTTCTGGGTTAAAACTAAAAGTTATGAGTGAGGAGTGAGGAATAAAAATCTAGAACTCCTAACCCATAACTATTAAATCCCAAAAGCGTTGCTGTAACGCTCCTCAGCCCAAGGTTCACCACGGCGGTGGTAACCATTACGCTCCCAAAAACCAAGTTCTTCACCAGCTAAAAACTCTAAACCATTAATCCACTTAGCACTTTTCCAAGCGTAGAGGTGGGGCACAACTAGCCGCATTGGGCCACCATGTTCAGCTGGAAGGTCTTCACCAAAGACTTTAAAAGCAAAGAAGTTTTCTTCGCGCAGAAAATCTTCTACAGAAATATTGGTGGTGTAGCCGCCATAGCAGTGTTCCATAACGTGGGCTACTTTCGGGTCTAGCTCAATCAGACCCATGAAATCTGTCACTTTAATGCCAGTCCATTTGACATCCAGTTTAGACCAACGCGTTACACAGTGGAAGTCCGCTGTGAATTCGTGTTGAGGTAGCGCCATAAAGTCTGACCAACTAAAGGTAGCAGTTTTTGCCAAACCCCAAACTCTAAACTCCCATTCCTCAGTGCTGACTTGGGGAGTTGCACCGTAAGTTAATACGGGGAAACCCTTAGCTAAGTGTTGACCAGGAGGGACGCGTTCCCCCTCTTCTTTCCCTGGTTTCTGAAAAAATTTTCCTAGCATAGTTGGAGAAAAATAAGTTTTCTCAAGGTATTTACAAGCTTTTTTGCTGAGTTGTCAACAGCACCAGATGTCTTACTCTTTAATATCGTTACTCATGAATGATAGGTAATGGGTAATGGATATTCCCAATTACTCACTACCAATTTTTTTCGATCTAATGAGCTTGTGTAGAGTATCTATGATTCATAATGCAATCAGGAAAGCTAATAAAAAGCGTTTATCCAGTGGTAATAAGTTTGATTGGTAACTTTAACAATCAAATTTATCGGTGCTGTTCATGCTTTTCCTGACTGGGAAATTATGATTCTTCTTCCTCTTCTTCAGCAGTTGGATATACAAATGTAGAACGTCCAGTCAAAATCGACTTGCCCAGAGAGAGGGCTTTCTGAGCTTCGACGACAGCTTTGTGTCTCCAGGTAGCTCGACGTTTATCTCGTTTTGATTTGGAAGTTTTCTTCTTAGGAACAGCCATGTCAGCAGATATCGCGATTCTTGACAACCTTCTTATTCTAGGCCATCCACTGACGCCAAGGACAACAGTTCTGTCAGGAATTAAGTAAGTTGGGTTAAGACTGACGCGGGGACAGAGGCAATTTTAAGAGTCATCTTTTTTGCGTTTCCCGTACCCCTACTCTTAAAGCAAGTTTGGCGCAGTGTCTGTGTTGGGAGAAGTCCAAGCTAAGGAAGCCTTGGCTCGGATTCTCTGTGTGTCTAGCTCAACCGATCATTTTTTGGTTGGCACACTGCTAGCTGCTGGAACTGGATTAGAGCTATTTTCAAAGAAAAGTAGCGATCGCGCAGTTTTGAAGTAAGTTGCCCAATTTTGAGCATCCGGGCGCGATCGCCATTGAGGACGACTGACATCTAATGTCAGGACTGGTGCGATCGCTCCATAATTTTGTACGGACACAATGATGGAAACATCTGTCACCAAGATATCTTGGTCGAAACTCCTTTGAGCAGCTGCCCTTGCGACCGCTTCCGCTCTCCGGAGAACGGTTTCGTAGTTTTCATCTGGCAGGCGGTCAATAGCTAGATCGACTCTAGCGGTGTAAGCTCGCACAACCTGAGGTGCGATCGCTTCCGTCAAAAACCACGCAGGAACGGTAGATATGAGTAAAACTACTAAAGGAACTATCCGGATTCTTCTGGCAATTTGGCTAATAACTGAGAAGGGAGCGATCGATGATGGTAGGTGAGCATAAATCTTGCTCATGACCTTCTATCTCCTTAATAACGATCTGTTATTGAAATTATGTGGAAGTATTTTCCGGGCAAATAACGTAATAAAAATTACATTCTAACTTAAGATTCAAACAGAATCACCTAGACTATAAAACATAGGTTAGCTTTGTTTTTTTGGCAAAGCCAACCGCAATTTTAAGACCAGCAAACAATAACTGACAAAGAGCGGGATGGCAAATTACTGGGCGATCGCGATTGGCATCAATCAATATCAGTTATTTCAACCTTTAAGTTGTGCCCAAGCAGATGCTGAGGCACTAGAAGATTTTTTGGCGACAGATGCAGGTTTTGTCCCCAAACACTGTTTGTTAATGACAGATACTTCGCCACCGATTGGGGGTACATCGACGTATCCGACTAAAGAGAATATTTTGCTGCTGCTTGAGGATTTGGCAGCAACAAGTTGGCAACCAGAAGACTATCTGTGGTTCTTCTTTAGCGGTTATGGGGTCAACTACAAGGGCAAAGATTACTTAATGCCAGTAGAGGGCAATCCCGAACTCGTGCAAGAGACTGGCATAGAATTGCGATCGCTAATGCAAAGTCTGCAACTTGCTGACCTGAATGTATTGCTACTACTCGATATCAACCGCGCTTTTGGCACCCAAGCGGATGCTCCCGTTGGTGAAGAAACAATAGAATTAGCCCAAGAACTACAACTTGCGACAATTCTTTCTTGCCAACCAGAGCAATTTTCCCATGAAAGTAGCGAATTAGGTCACGGATTCTTTACAGCAACTTTGTTAGAAGCTTTGCGTTCTGGCAATGGCAACAACTTGGCAGATTTAGAAAGCTACCTAAGCTTGCTCATGCCAAAATTATGTCACCACCACTGGCGTCCTGTCCAAAATCCTGCCACGATCGTTCCATCAAGGCAGCAAGTAATTTTGCCAAAATTGGCAATGGAAAATACCTTTCAAGCAGAATCGGTGATTTATCCGGAGGAATCTTTTGCTATTGCACTTGCAGCTCCTTCCCTCGATGATTACCCTAGAACTTCAGCAGATCGGGGTAGATGGGGAGAACCTAATGTGAATTCCCAACAGGTGAAGGCTCACAATACCGAGAATTCCAAGGGGCAACAAGTCCAAGAATCGGCTGGCAGTTTATCGCAGCCAATGCCAGAAACTTCCTTGGGAGTGAATACCAAAGGAAGATTTATCCCCAATTCCTCCAAAGGTTACGTCTCTCGATTGCCATCGAATCAGCCAAGCATCCCTTTTTGGAAACAATTTATCTTATGGGGCGGAGGCAGCCTATTGGTAGCAGGTTTAATGGCCGTAGTTTTTCTGCGTAATCAAGAAACTTTTAGAATTAAGCAAATATCAAGCACATTACCTAATGCTGCTGCTAGCAACCCCAAGGTTATCCAGAATTTACCAAACGATCGCACTTCACCAGTTAGATTCAATAACCAATCTAGTACCCAAATAGTCTCTAGTTCCGAGTCGAAAAAGCGGAATCAAGCAGTATTAGACCTAGCGAAAATGTCGCTCAGACAAACTCAGGCTAGCGATTTGAGCATGGCGATCGCTACAGCCCGGAAAATTCAACCCGGCGAACCACTGTACGAACAAGCTCAGGAGAATATTAAGATTTGGAGTCGGATGATTTTAGATTTAGCAGAAGGTCGTGCTAAACAAAGACAGTATGCCAGCGCTATTGCTGCCGCTCGGTTAATTGCTAAAGATGAAGCTCCCTATGCCAAAGCACAAGCAGCAATTAACCTGTGGCGGTTAGAAGGCAAGCAGTATGTCAGTAACAAAACCCTTTTAGATGCAGCTAATGGCTTAATTAAGTCTGGACAGGCATCTACCTACAATCGGGCGATCGAAGTTGCCAAGAAAGTACCACCAGGACAACCAGGCTTCGATACTGCCCAAAAATCCATCAATAACTGGAGTGAGAAAATCTTAGACCTGGCCAAGCGTCGCGCCGCCGAAGGAGAACTTAATGCCGCAATTGCGACCGCAGCTTTAGTGCCAGAGGAAACAGGCGCTTACGAAGATGCTCAGGATGCCATCCAAAAATGGCAAAAGAAATAGTAAAAAAATAATAAAAGAATAGTTAGGAGTTAGGAGTTAGGAGTTATATTATTGATCCCCGACCTGTTACTCCTGACTCATAACTTTTACCTCAATGCTTATATCTCAGTATTAGCAGTACTGCGATACATCTTCGCCACACTCGTCGGCTAGATAGCACAACGCTCGGAAACGCAAACCAACCACTTCTTCATATAAGGGGTTGAGCTTGCACATGGGCGGGATGTGAAACAAGGTCTTGCCAAATAATTTGACATCGCGCTCAAAGGGGCACTGAGATGGAATCAGTTTGCACAAACGGTGAGCTAGTTGGCGATCGCGGATTTGAATGTTTTCTACTCGTTGCCGTAAGGGTTGGAGAATATCCCAGTAAGGCTTGGAAACAGAATGGTTTAGCTGGGTTGCTTTATGATCAGTAGTTTCTGCTTGATTGATTGATACCCAGCTAGCCAGAAAAATCTTTTTGGTGGTATTGTCGAATACCTTCATGGTTAACCCTCTGTGTTATTGAGGCTATTCATCTTTTTGATGAATATATACAACGTGGCAACGAAGTTTCCCGGAAGAATCGCGTTCTGACTGCGATATAATGTAATACCTGATTAGCCACTTAAGTCAGAACTTAATTTATTACTACGTCAAGTTAATCGCAATTTTCTGGGGATCGGTAGTGTAATATTACGATCTTGTTCATAACTTGACACAGTTTAAATTTTAATAAAGACATCCATCATTGGATAGGTTTTAGTGTAACATTTACAGAACTTAATATAAGGTCTTTCTGAAAGAATTTTTGCTAAGTATAAACATCAGTAATACTCTAGAAGGCATTTTTCCTCTCCGTGTTCCCACTTTCTCACGTAAGGGTGTCCTGCTCATCGCTGGCTGAATAGCGTAGAAGTAGTGATTTTTGATCGAGTAGAATCGATTGCATTTCACAAAACTGTTTGGCAGTGGCAATTTGAGAGTGATATAGTCTGAAGCGTTAACATCAGATGAACTTGCTTATGGGTGTTTCTGTACTTTACAGGGCAATTCCTCCTTCCAGTACACTGTACGCACGCCTTCAATGTGAAAAGGCACTCAGCATCCTTGTAGCTTATCTTTTCCCTCATGGTTGCGGCATTTTCCGCTTTTTTGAGATTGATCCTGAAGAGATTAATGAAATCCTTGAAGATTTTATCGAAACACACCAAGAGATTTTTGGATCTGAGCTAGAAGCAGATTGGGTAATTGCTGAATTGCGGTCTGAGTTAAGGCTTACTCGTCAAGCATATCCAGGGATTGAAGATAGAACAGCATCACTAGAAAAATCATCTTTTGAGATCGAGAAACGTTTGTCGCAGGAGCTATCGAGAAGAAAGGTTGCGAATGCCGATGAGATTGTTGAAAAGCTCATGTTTGGAGATCAAACTCTTGCTCCAACTCTGTTGTCAACAGAGGAGTCATTGGGACTTATATCCCGTGAGCTAGTCAGTGAAGGAGCCAGCATTTTGCGACAGATCGATCCTGAAACACTGTTTGCAAGAGATGAAAGTTGGGAAGGATGGTGTCTTGACCACTTTGAGCATTGGAGAGATTTGTATCTTTCAGCAGCCGAGAAAAATGAGGAGATATTGGTTGGAGTTGCTTAAGGGGACAGCAACCTAACAAGTTAGATCGCCTCCAATAACTATAGATAATTTCTATACTCATAATAAAAGAAAGCGCAAAGACGTTCAGAAAAATTCTGTGTCTGTGCGCCAATCGAAATTTGAGCGTTGAAAGCCACTGCTCAAACTTCTCTCTGTATGAGATTTTTAACTTAAATTCTCTATGATGCTACCTGAGCAGCAGTCCGAGTCCGTCGCCTTCTGCCATCGGCAACTTTCACAGGTGGCTCATCAGGAATTTGCATCAACAAAGTCACAGATGGCTGACATTGCAATTCCCGACGGATGGAACGTTGCAATTCTCGTTCTAAAGTTCCTTGCAATCCACCCCAGTCTATATCTGCTGCTTCACCTTGCTCAGGAGCAAATTCTGTCCAGCGCACAGTGAGGATTTCTTCAATGCGTTGTTTTACCCAGGTTTGTAACAGCGATCGCTCTACACTTGTCACTACACCCCGGAGGTGAGTTTCTGGTTTCGCCAACAGTTTACCATTCCAATCAATGGCAGCTGCGATCGTGATAATGCCTTCTGAAGCCATGCGTTGCCGTTCTTGCAGCACTTTGGCACTTACCATACCCGAACTAGTAGTATCCACCAATTCGATACCAGATGGCACTTTACCAGCGACGCGAATAGCATCTTCAGTCAGTTCGACAATATCACCATTCTGAATAACGATCATATTTTCTGCGGGAATACCCATACTCTGAGCGGTTTCTGCGTGCTTCACTAGCATCCGATGTTCGCCGTGAAATGGCACAAAGAACTTGGGTCGAGTTAAGGCAATCATCAGCTTTTGTTCTTCCTGACAGCCGTGACCGGAAACGTGAATCCCTTTATCGCGACCATAGACCACTTTCGCCCCTTGAATCATCAACTTATCAATTGTGTTGACTACAGCGATCGTATTTCCAGGAATTGGGTTAGCAGAGAAGACTACCGTATCTCCTTGGCGGATTTTGATGTGGGGATGTTCTTTGTTGGCAATACGGGTCATTGCTGCCATCAATTCACCCTGAGAACCTGTAGTTAAAATTAATACTCTTTCATCAGGAAGATTACGAACTGCGTGCAATGGTTGCAGCAGATTATCTTCACATTTGATGTAACCTAAATTGCGGGCATGAGCAATCAAGTTCAGCATGGAACGCCCCACAACTGTCACTACACGATTCTGCTTCTTCGCAATATCCAAAATCATGTTGATGCGATGCACGCTAGAAGCAAAGGTAGTGACAAATAATCGCCCAGGTGCTTGACTAAATACTCTCTCCAGATTGGGATAAACTGAACGTTCCGAAGGTGTAAATCCTGGCACTTCTGAGTTAGTGGAATCACTCAGCAAGCAAAGGACGCCTTTTTCACCATGTTCTGCTAGGCGTTGCAAGTCAAACTTTTCACCATCCACTGGGGTATGGTCAATTTTAAAATCCCCTGTGTGAATGACTACACCAAGGGGAGTATGAATGGCAACAGTAAAACTATCAGCGATGGAGTGGGTGTTACGGATATATTCCACTAAAAAGTTTTTGCCAATCCGCACCACATCACGTGGTAGAACAGTTCTAATTTCTGTGCGATCGCGGACTCCTGCTTCTTCTAATTTACCCTCTAGCATTGCCATTGCTAGTCTGGGCCCATAAATCACGGGGATATCAAATTGCTTGAGATGGAAAGCAATCCCGCCAATATGGTCTTCATGACCATGAGTAACGATCATCCCTTTAATTTTGTGGCGATTTTCCCGCAGATAGGTCGTATCTGGCAGAACAATATTTACTCCATGCATTGCCTCTGTGGGAAAAGCCAATCCTGCATCTAACAGGATAATTTCATCGTCATACTCAAAAAGACAGGTATTTTTGCCAATTTCATGCAAACCGCCCAAAGGAATAATTTTCAAGGCGGAATTGTTAGCTTCGTTTTTAGCCATTTTCTCCTTAGATTGTTACTTGTGGTTAATTTAGTTGATAGTTAACGAACATGTATTTAAGACAACATCATTTGTCTCTTAATTCAGTCCCAAAGCAATCAAGTTTTAATTGAAATCTTCAATTTTTTATTCAATAAAATCGACTGTACGCTGAAGAATTTATAGTATGTCTATCAGTCCTAGCACAGATTTTTAAATTGCAACTTATGAACAATTACAATCGTTGTTTATATGTATCTTTGGCAACAAGTAGATTACCGATGCTTAACTAGCTGACGGCTAGATTAAACTTAGTTCTTTCAGAACCGCTTCTAATTTTTGACTGACTTCTAAATCAGCTTCACATAGCGGCGGACGAGTTGAACCAACCTCCCAACCTTGAAGTTTCAGTGCTTTTTTCACTGGAATAGGATTTGAAGTGAGAAACAAAGCTTTAAACAACGGGAAGAGTTGGAGATGAATCTCACTGGCTACCTCAATTTTCCCCGCACTAAAAGCTTGGATCATCTGCTGTAGTTGGTTTCCTACCAGATGAGAAGCCACACTGACTACACCTTTTGCCCCGATCGCTAACAAGGGCAAAGTCATGTAATCATCACCAGAATAGATGTGGAATTCTTTTGGTGTCAAGCGGCGAATTTCGCTTGCCTGATCTATATTACCAGTAGATTCTTTAATCCCGACAATATTGCTAACCTCAGCTAACCGGGCAACTGTTTCTGGCTGAAGGTTTTGTCCGGTACGACCGGGGACATTATATAACAACAATGGTAGGTCGGGACAGGCTTGTGCTATTGCCTTAAAGTGCGCTTCCAATCCCGCTTGTGGCGGTTTGTTGTAATAAGGAACAACTTGTAAGGAACCATGTACTCCTATTTTAGACGCTTTTTGGGTGGCTGCGATCGCTTCTTTAGTGGAATTCGATCCACAACCTGCGATTACCTTGGCTTTTCCGGCCACGGACTGCAATACCTCGACAAACAACTGGTATTCCTCATCCCAACTTAGTGTCGGGGATTCTCCTGTTGTGCCGCACATCACCAATGTATCTGTACCGTTGTTAGCTAGATGCGCTGCTAGTTCTGCCGCTACATCATAATTGACACTACCATCTGCTTTAAACGGCGTAATCATAGCGGTTAAAACATTGCCAAAATCTCCCACCCTTTTTTCACTCCTGATTACCCATGTTTTTGTATGTTGGTGGTTTTCTATTGTAATAACCTATTTGCAAATTGCTTTCAACAGTGATTTGCACATTTGCTCTTTTTGATTCATTAGTGGTTTATTTTTACTAATGACTAGCTTGAAACGTAAGCTTTAGCAGGTTTGAGCAGATTTTTTTCTACCAACAACTCGGCGATTTGTACTGCATTCAATGCTGCGCCTTTGCGAATTTGGTCGCCACACAACCATAATTCCAAGCCACAAGGATGAGAAATATCCTGACGAATTCTTCCCACTAAAACTTCATCTTGACCCGTTGCTTCAATTGGCATCGGAAAATGATTAGTTCCCCAATCTTCTACCAATTTCACTCCAGGGGAGGAATTTAAAATTTCTCTGGCTTCCTTTGCACTAAAGGGAGTCTCAAATTCTAAATTAATGGCTTCTGAGTGGGCGCGGAGTACGGGAACCCGTATACAGGTTGCAGTGATTCTGATTTGCTGCGTACCAAATATTTTTCGGGTTTCGTTGACCATTTTCATTTCTTCCTCACAATAACCCAAATCGTTTAATGGGGAGTTATGCGGGAATAAATTAAATGCCAATGGATAAGGCAATATTTCGGCAATCGCTGGCTGTCCTTGTAGTATAGCGCTTGTTTGGGTTTTGACTTCTGCCATTGCTCTAGCACCCGCACCACTAGCAGATTGGTAGGTTGCAGCGACGATGCGTTGTACTGGTTTAACTTTATGCAATGGCCAGACTGCCACAGCCATTAAAATCGTTGTGCAGTTGGGGTTAGCAATAATGCCTTGGTGATTAGTTGCGGCTAGTGGATTCACCTCTGGTACTATTAGTGGAACTTCCGGGTTCATCCGAAAGGCACTGGAGTTGTCAATTACTACTGCGCCCTTTTCGACAGCAATTGCTGCCCAAGTTTTGGATGTGGAACCACCTGCACTAGCCAATACTATATCGACATTTTCAAAGGCGCGATCGCAAACTTGCTCTACTGGTATATTTTCCCCTTTAAACCGCAGCGATCGCCCGATACTCCGCTCTGATGCCAATAACTTCAAGTCAGCAACCGGAAAATTACGACTTTCTAATAATTCCAGCAACTCTGTGCCAACTGCACCAGTCGCTCCCAAAATAGCTAAACGATAGGATTTCGACAAACTTGCTTCCTCCTTTAAGGGACTTATCTGCAATTTCTTGGAACAATTGACAATTTAGTTATATTTAAATAGCGATCGCAGTGTTTAAATAGATTTTGAATAGATTTAGATTTTTCTCTAATTTAGTCTATCTTTATATATTTAATACATTTATTTTCTTGGTTATTTAATAAGTTAAGTGATGTTGCATTTTACAACAATGGCGATTTAATTTTTTCATGGATTTTAACTATATATTATTATACAACAAACCGCCATTTAGTAGAAAAATGGAGATATCTGCACTTAGACGTTTCACAGGCATCCCACCTGTAAGGCAACAAACCTCTTGGCTGCAAAGTTGCTTACCAAGATGAAGAATATACTAGGAGCGAAATGCATAAAACCAGCACAGGATAAAACTGAGCTATGCGCTTAGGTAACTAGATGCGCTCTCATACCAACAATTTAATAATAGCTAGACTCAGTACTATAACTTTAACTTGGGGGTACTAACTACTCATTGAGAACCAGGATATCACGGCGTTAGCCCACTGAATAATTAATTCCTCAGTTTCAGAGTGAGTGGGGAGTGAAGAAGGGAATAGGGTACAGGTTATTCCCTGTCACCTCTGGCCTAATCCCAATGCCCCATTAACCAAATTGTTATGAAGGTAAAATGTCAAGTCCTTGATAATTGGCAGTAAACTGGATGTTTGCCCCAGGACGAACATCCATCCTTGGATGTCATAAAGCCTTGTGGCAAACTCCCATTGCCCATAAGAGACATCAAGCCATAAACGCAAACAATTATTTTATTGCGTCTTGTGTGTACTCGGAGTATAAAATACCAGAAAACTAGAGACGAAGCATGAAAGTCACCCAGGAAAAACTTCCCGCCAGCCAAATTGGCCTGGAAATAGAGATTACGCCGGAAATTACCAAGCAAACTTACGAACAGGTCATCAAAAACTTAGCAAGTACTGCCAATATTCCTGGGTTTCGTAAAGGCAAGGTGCCTCGGCCGATATTGCTACAACGGCTGGGTACAACTCGAATCAAGGCAGCAGCGCTGGAAGAACTAATTCAAGATGGCATTGAGCAAGCAGTCAAACAAGAAGCCATCCCAGCAATCGGTCAGCCGCAGTTGCGCTCCTCCTTTGAGGATTTGATTAAGAATTATGAACCTGGAAAACCCCTGACGATTTCGGCTGCTGTCGATGTAGAACCAGAAGTAAATCTAGTGCAATACACTGATTTGCAAGCTAAGGCTGAAGAAGTCAAATTCGATCCAGAACGAGTGGAGAACACGCTGGATAAGGAACGTCAAGAATTGGCGACATTGATTCCTGTAGAAGGACGTGCAGCCCAAATCGGTGATATTGCCGTAGTCGATTTTAAAGGTTCATTCGCCAGAGTTGAGGGCGAGGACGAAACAGCTGAACTAGAACCGATTCCCGGAGCCGAAGCAACCGATTTTCAAGTTGAGTTGCAGGAAGATAAGTTTATTCCAGGCTTTATTTCTGGAATAGTAGGGATGAATCCTGAAGAAACCAAAGAAATTGCAGCGCAGTTCCCAGATCCATATGCTAATGAAGATTTAGCTGGAAAAGCGGCAACTTTCACAGTAACGCTCAAAGAACTCAAGGAAAAAGAACTACCAGAATTAAATGACGACTTCGCCCAAGAAATGAGCGACTTTGAAACCTTAGAGGAGTTACGCGCCTCTTTAGTAGAGCAATATCAAAAAGAGGCGGACGACAAAACAAAAACCAACAAGCAAGAAGCGTTGTTAACGGAACTGCTCAAGCACGTAGAAGTTGACTTACCAGCAACCATGATTGAGCAAGAAGTGGATGCAATGCTAACGCAAACAGCAATGCGCCTGTCTCAGCAGGGATTGGATGTAAGGAAGTTGTTTACTCAAGATATTATTCCTCAATTACGGGAGCGATCGCGTACTGAGGCAATTGAACGCATCAAACGCTCCTTGTCGTTGCGCGAAGTCGCTAAACGCGAATCTGTTGAGGTAACACCAGAAGAAATCGCAGCTAGAGTCACAGAACTTTTGCAACAGTACCCAGAGGAACAAGATGTTGATGAAGATAGACTGCGTTCAATCGTGGAAAACGAACTATTAACTGAAAAGACCATTGATTGGTTATTAGAACACTCTTCAGTTGAACTTGTACCCGAAGGTTCCTTAAGTCCCGCAGAAGAAACGGAAGACGCAGAATCAGATGCTGAAGCTGATGCACCTCAGACAGAGGAAGAAACCAGCGAAGCTTCGACAGAAGTCTCAGAAGGATAATAAACAATCCCACAGCCATGAGTTCACCAGTTCTGAGTTAAAGTACTGGTGAAATGGGTAAGTTAAAAGAGATGAGAGAGCAGGGAGCAGGGAGCAGGGGAGGCAAGAGGAGATCAACTATTAATTCTTGTCCAATGCCCAATGCCCCATAACTCTTAACTCTTGAAAACTCAGGGATAAAGGCAGAATAATTAAAGAATTAATGAATTTTAAGCAAATAGTGATACATGTTATCGCCTGAGCTTGATACTGTGTTACACGAGAGGAAATTATATGAGGCATAATGGTTAACACGTACCTATAAAAATCCCATTCGTTGAAAAGGCAGCATCTGCTGCTGAAACACTTGTCCTAAATTATCGTCAAAGAAAGCTTGTATGCTTGTATCGCAGTCGGGAAACTACCCCATCAGCAACCAAAGTCGAATCAACATTAACTCCCAGTTGAACAGCCCTAGCAACATCGTGCCGATGGTGGTGGAACAATCTGGCATGGGAGAAAGGGCTTTCGACATCTACTCCCGCCTGCTGCGAGAGCGGATTATCTTTTTGGGAACGCCAATAGATGATACTGTCGCCAACTCAATCGTCGCTCAGTTGTTATTCCTAGACGCCGAAGACTCAGAGAAGGACATCCAACTGTATGTTAATTCTCCTGGCGGCTCGGTCTACGCAGGCATGGCAATCTATGATACAATACAGCAAATTCGCCCTGATGTTGTTACCATCTGTTTTGGATTAGCCGCGAGCATGGGGGCATTTTTGTTGACAGCAGGGGCTGCCGGTAAGCGAATGTCTCTGCCCGACTCCCGGATTATGATTCACCAACCACTTGGTGGCGCTCAAGGTCAAGCCATTGACATTGAAATTCAAGCCAGAGAAATTCTTTACATTAAGGCTAAGTTGAATGAGTTAATGGCTCATCATACTGGCCAACCCATAGAAAGAATTGAAGCAGATACTGAGCGCGACTTTTTTATGTCGGCAGAAGAGGCGAAGAACTACGGTTTGATCGATCAAGTCATTTCCAGGCAAAATCTTCCCACAGCAGGGGAAAACGTCACCATTCTGAAATAAGAGGCTGGTATGGTTAAGTACGACTCCCATTTAAAGTGTTCATTTTGTGGCAAGTCTCAAGAGCAGGTGCGTAAATTAATCGCGGGGCCGGGAGTCTACATCTGCGATGAATGCGTTGACTTGTGTAATGAAATACTAGACGAGGAGTTACTAGATACTAATGGTGCGGTAGCACAACCGGCACCAAGAGCAGAACCACCTCAAAAACGGCGTACCCACTCTTCTAGTATTTCGTTTAATCAAATACCCAAGCCAAGAGAGATTAAAAAGTATCTAGACGAACACGTCATTGGTCAAGACGAAGCGAAGAAAGTGCTGTCAGTAGCCGTTTACAATCACTACAAGCGGCTAGCAGTAATTCAGTCTAAAGCCACTGGCAAAGCTGCGGCAGATGATGCTGTAGAACTGCAAAAGTCCAACATTTTGTTAATTGGCCCGACTGGTTGTGGCAAAACTCTCTTAGCGCAAACCCTAGCAAAAATTCTGGATGTACCCTTTGCTGTCGCTGATGCTACGACGCTGACAGAAGCAGGGTATGTGGGAGAAGATGTGGAAAATATCTTGCTGCGACTGTTGCAAGTGGCAGATTTAGATATAGAGGAAGCGCAACGGGGAATCATCTACATTGATGAAATTGACAAAATTGCTCGCAAGAGCGAGAACCCGTCAATTACCCGCGATGTTTCTGGCGAAGGCGTGCAGCAAGCCTTGCTAAAAATGTTAGAGGGAACGATCGCCAATGTACCACCCCAAGGAGGGCGCAAGCATCCCTATCAAGATTGTATTCAGATTGATACAAGTAATATTTTGTTCGTCTGTGGTGGTGCTTTCGTAGGTCTAGAAAAGGTTGTGGATCAGAGAGTTGGCAAAAAAGCAATAGGCTTTGTGCAACCTGGAGAAGGCCAATCGAAGGAAAAACGGGCAGCAGATACTCTCCGCCATCTAGCACCAGACGATCTAGTAAAATTTGGTATGATTCCCGAATTTATTGGGCGCGTGCCAATGGTAGCAGTAGTAGATCCTCTAGATGAAGAAGCGCTGATGGCGATTCTCACCCAACCACGCAGCGCCTTAGTCAAGCAGTACCAAAAACTGCTGAAGATGGATAATGTGCAGTTAGATTTTAAACCAGATGCTTTACGAGCGATCGCTCAAGAAGCCTACCGTCGTAAAACTGGTGCTAGAGCATTACGTGGTATTGTCGAAGAATTGATGCTGGATGTAATGTACGAGTTACCATCCCGGAAGGATGTGACACGTTGTACAGTAACACGGGAGATGGTTGAAAAGCGATCGACTGCCGAACTGATAATACATCCATCTTCACTACCGAAACCAGAATCAGCCTAATAGTCATTGGTCATTAGTCATTGGTCAAAAAATAAGGAATAATAACCATATACCAGGGACTAATGACAACTGACAAAGGACAAATGACTAATGCCTTATATTAATGTTCGTGGCGTTGAGCATTACTATGAATGGGTGAAAAAATCATCTGGTTCTTTGGTGAAACCAGTGATGATTTTCATGCACGGTTGGGCTGGTTCGGCTAGATATTGGCAAAATACCGCTAATGTTTTATCGGAGCAATTTGATTGTTTACTCTACGATATGCGGGGATTTGGTCGTTCTGGTGGGAAGCCAAGCATAGCCGAAGCAAGTGAAGCTGTTGCCGAATCTGAGTCCCCCCAGGAAGAATCACAGGCAATCAGAGAGTTAACCTATGAATTAGAGGAATATGCTGATGATTTGGCAGCTTTGTTAGATGGGTTGCATCTTCAGCGGGTTTATATCAATGCTCATTCAATGGGCGCGTCTGTTGCTACTTTATTTTTTAACCGCTACCCCCAACGAGTAGAACGAGGAATTCTAACCTGTAGCGGCATTTTTGAGTACGACGAAAAATCCTTTAGTGCTTTTCATAAATTTGGTGGCTATGTAGTAAAATTCCGTCCTAAGTGGTTAAGCAAAATTCCATTTGTTGACCAGATGTTTATGGCCAGATTTCTACATACTTCCATACCACATTCTGAGCGGCAAGCTTTTTTGGAAGATTTTCTCGAAGCAGATTACGATGCGGCTTTAGGGACAATTTTTACTTCAGTCAGTAAGGCTCAATCTGAAGTAATGCCGCAAGAGTTTGCCAAGCTGACAGTGCCGACTCTACTCGTGGCGGGGGAGTATGACAAAATTATTCCAGCCGAAATGGGGCGTCAAGCAGCCGCACTGAGTGACAAAGTGGAATTTGTGATGATTCGTAACACAGCGCATTTTCCAATGTTGGAAGATGCGCCAACTTATTTACAACGGGTACAAGAGTTTTTGCAAATTAACACCCCACAACCACAAGTGGGATAACTGCTGGCGGTTTTTTAGACAGTTAAGTGTACCTGTGTGATACCTTGACGCATTTTATATTGTCGCTTTAACCAAGACTTTTTAATTATTTTACGCAGTAAGGGAGCAAGCTGAATCAACAGCGATCGCAGCAGTGCATTTTTTCGCAGTAGTTCGCCTTGTTTAGCTTCCTCTAACTGGAGTTGCTGGGCGCGGATAATTTCTGGCTCGCGTTCCGCTTGGATTTGCGGTAATGCCATGTCAATATCCTGGTGTCCAGTTTCTCTGTGCAACAACGGTACAAGATGATTAGCAGCGACAATCACATCACGGAATGCTAGATTAATTCCTTGAGCGCGGACAGGAGACATTGGGTGTGCAGCGTCACCCAGAAGCAGTACCCCTGGTGCGTGCCATTGTGGACAATAACCAACCACAACAGAAAGCCGAATCGGGGATTCGATAGTGTCTGCATGATTACGGAAATGCTCTGCTAGCCATGAGGGTGATAGCGAGGCAAAAATCTCTGCCCAGTTAGCTTGCTTGGAGTCAGTGCTTTCCGTTGCTGACATTACCCAAGCCAGATGCAGTTTTCCTGACTCTGCTCCGTGAAAGATGGTAAATACGCGATCGCCATTTACAATAGTACGAAACACATTATCGGCTGCAAACTCAGGACTGGCGGCAAGTTTAAACCAGAGAATATCAATATTTTTGGGCTGGCGTACCAATTCCAATCCTATACGTTGTCGCACCAGAGAGTTTCGACCATCTGCCCCAATCACTAAATCAGCAGCAACTTCTCTCCCATCGCTCAGTACTACACCTGCGACACGTTGATTACTCCAGCGTAAATCTTTGACTGGAACACCCTGGATAAATTTAAACCCATCATTAGTTTGAGCTTCAGAAATCAGTGCATTGAGTAATGGTGGTTGTGAAACCAGCGTACAGGGTCGGCTTGCTCCCATTGGTTCATCAACTCGAAACAACTGCTTATCACCCAAAATGAATTCCCATGCGTCGAGTTGTCGATGGGGAATATCCTCCAACAATGGCGATAAACCCATTTGCTCTAGTGCATCTAACCCACTGGGCATTAATCCTTCACCGCGAAAAACACGATGAAAGTCTTTTGCTGCTTCAATTAACGTTACAGCAATACCACGTTTCGCAAGGAGCAGGGCAAGGGTTACACCTGTTGGGCCTGCGCCCACAATCACAATTTGCACTACATCATCCCTCCTTTATAGATGTTGGTCGAATTATCTTTGGATTAACCCAAACCCAGTTCTCGTTTTAGCAAGTTAATTGAGTTAATACCTATATAATTTTCAACCTTAATCAGTTTTGGTGGACGAATAATATCTTCATCACATGCTTGTACGGCTGCTTGTACTGCCGCAAAACTGGCTTGATCGCTTATGATTACCTCAGCCCGTTTAACCATAGCTTGAAGTTTATAAACATCTTTTGGTTGCGAAGTCATCACTAATAGCTCATCCCCTCGCAGACCGTGGAGGATTACTTCTGCTGCTCGTGCAATCCCGGAACTAAGGCTAACTATGCCTACACAGTTTTCTTTTGGTAGGGTTTTCAAGAGGCTGAGTTCTTTGCTGTAGTCGTAGATATCCAGAGGAATTACGCGTGCAGCTTTAGGAGCAGCGATCGCTTCCACATTACTGATAAAATACCGACTTGTGACTACTGTCGCAGAGGTAGTTTTATCTAGCACAGCTGTTAATTCTTCCATTGCTACCAACTGGACTGGTATTTTTAAAGACCGTTCTAATTCATACACCATCAACTCCCCAGCACCCATGTCATAAGATGGAACTGCAACCAGTACCCGCGCACTACAACGCAAGCGCCAGTCAATTTCCGCTAAAAATAGCTCTCGTGCTTGATTGAGCGAACATCCTTGGGTGAGCAAATCGTCGAGTGCTTTCTGGACAACTTGATATGCATCAGGATTTTGTTTGAGTATTGGTGATTGCAGTCTACTACCGCCCTCATGACCTTGGGGACGAACATAAATTCCGGAACCAGCCATACTTTCAACAAATCCGTCTTCTTCTAGTTGACGGTAGACTTTACTAATGGTATTGCGGTGTAAGCCAGTTTGCATTGCCAGCGCCCGGGTGCTTGGCAATTTGTAAGCAGGGGGATATTGCCGGGAAGCGATCGCAAACCGGATTTGATTAAACAGCTGGGTTGATGCGGGGATTTCGCTGTCTGGCTGAATACGGAATTGAATCATCAGCAAACCTCCTGAATACTAAGTGCTGTTAGCGGATAGCTAGGGTTTAGCCCGTGCTGAGTCACAGAAGCTTAGATGCCTGTGGTGGGATGCGCTAACGGGGGAAGCCGCCGCTCTGACTTCTCGCTAAGTGCTAAGTTTGGAGTATTAAATGTTGCTTTTGCACTCAGCACTCGGCACTTTTAACTCAACACTCCTTTAGTGATTAGATATATTTGTTACATATCAAATATTTTATTTACATATAAAGTTTTTCTGGTAGAAATTTCTAATGCGCTCATTATTTGGTAATTGATAATTTAATTGGAAATAACCTGGGCATACTGGCATAGTTATATCAAATAAACACACGGCTAATTACATAGCACTAGTAAAAATTATTATGACAGAGCAAGCAATAATTACCACAACGGTTAATCTTTTGCAAGATAATATTCAAGTGTCTGTTTATCTGGCAGAGCCAAAAGAATCTGGCTCTTACCCAGGAGTCGTGGTATTACAGGAAATTTTTGGTGTCAACGTTCACATTCGGGAAGTTACAGAACGGATTGCCAAACTTGGGTATGTAGCGATGGCACCTGCACTTTTTCAACGGACTGCTCCTGGTTTTGAAACCGGATACACACCCGAAGATGTTGCAACGGGCAGAAGCTACGCCATGCAAACTCAGGCATCAGAGTTATTGAGCGATATTCAAGTAGCAATTGACTACCTCAAAAATCTGCCGCAAGTGAAAAAAGATGGTTTTGGCTGTATTGGTTTCTGTTTTGGCGGTCACGTCGCATATCTTGCAGCCACCTTACCAGATATTAAAGCTACGGCTTCCTTCTACGGTGCTGGAATTACCACCCGCACACCAGGAGGTGGCGCTCCCACTGTCACCCGCACCAAAGAAATTCCAGGCACTCTCTATGCCTTCTTTGGTACAGAAGATGCTAGCATTCCACCCGAACAAGTAGATGAGATTGAAGCAGAGTTAGAAAAATATAAAGTTCCTCATCGTGTGTTTCGCTACGATGGAGCTGATCGCGGATTTTTCTGTGACCTTCGTGCCAGTTATAATCCTAAAGCTGCTGCTGATGCTTGGGAGCAAGTCAAACAACTCTTTAGTCAACTGAACTAGTCATTAGTCATTGGTCATTAGTCATTAGTCATTAGCAAAGGACAAATGACAAATGACAAAGGACAAATGACAATCTAAACTCCAGTTGCACCATATCAAATAACAATTAATCTTCAAAAGTCATGAATTCCGAATCGAAACTTTCTCAAACAGCCAATTCGTCGTTTACGATGGACGATTTTGCCAAAGCGCTAGAAAAACACGACTACCAGTTTCAAAAGGGACAGGTTGTACATGGCAAAGTGTTCCAACTAGACCATGATGGAGCTTATGTCGATATTGGTGGCAAGTCGTCAGCTTTTCTGCCGCGCGATGAGGCTTCTTTGAGAGCAGTTACCGATTTATCGGAGGTGCTGCCATTGCAAGAGGATATGCAGTTTTTGATTATCCGAGATCAGGATGCAGAAGGTCAAGTCACCCTTTCTCGAAAGCAATTGGAAATTCAGCACATCTGGGAACGACTGGCCGAAATGCAGGAAAATGCTCAGACTGTGCAAGTACGGGTTATGGGTGTGAATAAAGGTGGTGTCACCGTTGATATCCTGTCTTTGCGGGGGTTTATTCCGCGATCGCACCTGGCAGAGCGTGATAATTTAGAAGCACTCAAAGGTCAAAATCTGACTGTAGGCTTTTTGGAAATTAATAAAAACACCAACAAACTCATCCTTTCCCAGCGTTTAGCAACTCGTTCTAGCAATTTCAGCTTATTAGAACTAGGTCAACTGGTGGAAGGCAAAGTTACTGGTATTAAACCTTTTGGTGTGTTTGTCGATTTAAATGGTATGGGGGCTTTGCTTCATATCAAGCAGGTAAGCCAAAAATTCATTGACTCTTTAGAAAAGGTATTTCAAGTTGGTCAGCCAATTAAAGCTGTAATTATTGACTTGGATGAGGGTAAAGGGCGGGTTGCTCTTTCTACCAGAGTTCTGGAAAACTTCCCTGGCGAAGTCCTAGAGAATATGGATGAGGTGATGGCTTCGGCTGAGGCGCGTGCTAATAGAGCTAATAACAAAGCTTCTGAATAGTTTTGAGATGGGCTGCTTGCACAAAGCGTTTAAATCCCCATCTTAAAGAATTTTGAATTGTTAATACTCCCCCTGTATCTACAAAGATGTGGGGGGATTGTAAATTGGGAAAACTTTTCCCAGACTCCTTTCTAGGCTCTGGCGGGAAATGCAGGTAAAACAAGAATTTCAGTCAGCTTTAGATGACTTTCGCTATGAGCCGCAGAATTTATTCTGAGGCGGACGTGTGGGCAATGTCAATATTCTGCAACGATCGAATACCTTAATCCACAATCTCACATTTGAATCCATCACCCGCCATAGGTTAGAAACCTACGGCTAATAGCGAAAGTCCTCTCAAGAGGACTAAACAAGAATTTGTATGACTTCATGACTCGCTTACCCCGAAATTTGCAACCTTGATTTTGTTATCACATCACCACTCACAATACGGTTCGGTTAAGGCAAGAGACGCGATAAATCGCCGTCTCTACAAAGGACTGATTATTAGACCTCTTGCAAAAGTCCCTAACACCCCACCCCGCTTGCGGCTACGGTGTACACACAAGTAGACCTAGAGCGAGTTTCCAGCCAAGAAAGGTGGATTCAAACTGATAAAGTCCACGAACTAAAGTAATAATTCCTGGAGGTTTTTGAGACCTATAAGCAAACCAACCGGGAATGCAGGATACAAAACCTCGTACATCGTAACTCTGATGGCATTTCCACTTTTAGCGCTGCAACAAATGAAGCAAGGTAAAGGGTTAAAATTCCCTAACTTTAACGCTATCCAGGTAATCAGTTCTGCTATAGAAGAGATGAATTCACCCACAGATGAGCAAGCAGCACTAATTCGGATAACTTTGGAGGGCAGGAAAATGAGCTATCCTGACCGATACGACCAGGAGAACCTGCTGAACTTGCACAAGGCTAAGATGTCGCTTGAACAAGCTATTAACTTGTTGAGCCAGTAAAACTAATTCCATTACCCTATCCCCTGCATCTACTTAAGATATGGGGGATAATTTTTAGAGTATTAAGATAAATAAGGTATGACCTATTGGCTAATAGAGACCTAACCCCCAACCCCTTCCCTATTAGGGAAAGGGAGTAAGATTCAAAGCCTCTCTCCTAAGAGGAGGAGGTTTGGAGAGAGGTCAAAGTGTATTGCATACAAACGAGCGAACCCCTATATAAACGCTGAAAGTATTCAATTTAGGTATTTATATGTTTCTAATAACTGGAGCAACAGGAGGAATTGGTCGCAGAGTTGTGCGACTCCTACGGCAACGAGAACAGTCTGTGCGGGCATTTGTCCGCCTTACGTCGCGCTATAGCGAGTTAGAACACCGAGGTGCGGAAATCTTCATCGGTGACTTGCTAGAGGAAAGAGATATCCAGAAAGCTAGTCGGGGTGTCAAGTATATTATCAGCGCCCACGGTTCTGATAGCGATGCCCTCTCTTTAGATTACCGCGCCAATATTGAACTAATAGACCAGGCGAAAGCCAATGGTGTAGAGCATTTTGTCTTCATTTCCGTACTGGGAGCCGATCGCGGATATGAAGACGCTCCTGTGTTCAAAGCCAAACGAGCAGTAGAGCGATATTTGGCAGCTAGTGGCTTGAATTACACTATTTTACGCCCATCTGGATTAGCATCAAACTTGCTGCCACTAGTAGAACGATTTCGGGAGACGGGATTGTATCTGCTCATTGGCGATCGCAAAAACCGTACTTCAATTGTCAGTACCGATGATTTGGCAAGGATTGTAGTGGATTCTGTGACAGTTGAAGGCGCTCGCAACCAGATTTTACCAGTGGGAGGGCCGGAGATTTTATTACGAGAAGATATTCCTCGGATTTTTGGTCGGATCTTCAACAAACAGCCAGTAATAATTAACTCACCACTATTTGCCGTTGATGGGTTACAGAGTGCATTGGGTTTAATTAATCCGCAAATTCAAAAAGCTTTGGGAACTTATCGCACATTGCTAGCAAATGAATTTTTTTGTACAAAAGATGAAATTGCTAATTTAGAGGCGATTTTTAACTTCCAATTGGAGACATTAGAAAATTTTTTGCGGCGCTATCTAGCAGTTTGAGTTAAACACAAGTCATTTGTCATTAGTCATTTGTCATTAGTGAATAACAAAGGGCAAATGATTAACGACAAAGCGCAAAGTCTGAGCGGAGATTTCCTCCGAACAGAACTTTGTAAGAGAGGACAAAGGACAAAGGACAAAAATGAAAACTTCCCTAGCTGCAAATGCTACTCAAGCACGTCAGACAAAAGAGCGATTCGCCCAACCAGAGGAACAACTCACCTATGAATTGGGGAAGGCAGTACAGGAATTGCCACCCTTGTACACTAGATTATTAGCGGGAACGATGAGTGCGATCGTATTTGGGGCGATCGCCTGGGCGTATTTCTCGCAAATAGATGAAGTAGCAACAGCACCAGGGGAATTAATTGCTTCCACACAGGTAAGACCGGTGACATCCTTGGGTGGAGGGTCAATTGTCGCCGTGAAAGTGCAAGAAGGCGATCGCGTTACTAAAGGTGAAGTTCTGATTCAAAAAGATCCAGACTTGCAAATAACCGATGTTTCCCGCCTAGCCAAATCTACTAGATTGATTCAGGACGATTTACAGCGCTTGGATGCAGAACGCACCGGAGGCAAAACTGCTGGGACGAAAGTGCAAGATGAACTTTTAAGCTCCCGCCTGCAAGACTTCCAAGCTCGTCAAGCAGCAGCAGAAGCAGAAGCAAATCGCCAACTATCACTCATAGATCAAGCCAAAGTCCGCTTGAGTCGCTTGCAAGACAATTTAGTTAATGCCAAAAGCAGCGTTACTAATGCCAAAACTAACCTTGTCAACGCAGATAGCATCCGGATCAAGATTGAAAGTAATTTGGCGCTTGCTCAAGAAAGGGAAAAAAGCCTACGCACTCTAATTACTCCTGGTGCTGTACCTCGTGTCGATTACTTGGATGCCCAAGAAAGATTAACTCGTGCAAAGACAGAAATCACCAGATCGCAAGATGAAGTGACCAACGCCCAGAATAGAATAACAGAGGCTCAAGATAAAGTCACATCATTAGAAAAAGATATTGCTGCTCAAGTCCAGGAAATTCGTCAAGCAGAACAAGCTTACAACGGTGCACGCAGTCAGGCCCAGCGTGTAGCATCAGAACGCCAAAGTGAAATTTTGACCCAGTTCAACAAACGTAAAGAAGAACTGACAACTGTTCAAGGTCAATTAGAGCAAGCGAGAAAGCAGCAAGCTTTAGAAACAATTGAGGCTCCCGTTGCCGGTACGATTTACAGAGTTAAAGCCACCAAGGGGCCAGTGCAATCGGGTGAAGAATTGCTGTCAATTTTGCCGGAAGGGGAAGAAATGCTTCTAGAGGTGAAAGTTCTAAACCGCGATATTGGGTTTATTCGTCAAGGAATGAAGGCAAAAGTGAAAATGGCGACTTTCCCCTTCCAAGAATTTGGCACTGTGGAGGGCGAAGTCATGCAAGTCAGTCCGAATGCAATTATTGATAAAGAATTAGGCTTAGTTTTTCCCACTAGAATTAAGCTAAATAAACACTCAGTTAACGTGCGCGGTCAAGAAGTCGAATTTACACCAGGGATGTCTGCTACAGGTGAAATTGTCACTCGGAAAAAGTCAATTTTGACATTCATCACTGAGCCTGTGACACGGCGGTTCAGCGAGGCATTTTCAGTAAGGTAGTTTTGTAGCCTCTGTTGTTTTTATTCCAGTTCAAAGGCGATGCCTGCGTTTTTTGCTAGCCTACGCTTTCTAAAATCCAAACCTAAAACATAAGGGTTTAGCATTGCTAAACCCTTACATTCATTAATGACAGATGAGCGGGTTGGTTGATTTTTTCAACCGAGCAGCATTACACTCAACTACAAATTGCTATAATTCTCAAGCAATCTCCAAGAATTTTCTATACTGAATCTATTTGTTTTTGCATTCCCTCTAGTAATTTGTCAAAATCAAGATTATTCTCATCTTCATTATCATCATTCCTATCCATATTGATGCTGCCCAAAATATTCTCATAGTTTTGGAATTGCGGCCATAAATCTGGATTGGCTAATCCGTTATTAACTTCGACTGGTGTCAGATATTTCGTCGTTTCTGTAATTGCCGGATCTATTAGAGAACCGACATTAGAATTATTAGAACTATTAAAGCTAGAAAATGTCTGTGATGTGAGATAAGCTGTTTGGGCGTCGATGCCTCTCAGGTTGTCGTCAGACATCACCTGCCTTGCCAGAGAACTGACATTAGAAATATTAAAACTAGAGATTCTAGTTTGTGTATTGTTTGCTGCTGTGTTTGCAATCACCTGATTCGCCAGAGAACTGACATTAGAAATATTTAAACTAGAGTTTGTAGTTTCTGTACTATTTCCTGCGGTTTCTGCCACAATTTGACGGACTTGAGCATCAGTCAGGTTAGGGTTAGCACTAAGCATCAGAGCAACTACACCAGCAACGTGTGGAGCAGCCATAGAAGTGCCGCTATACGTGGCATATTGATTATTTGGAACTGAGGAATAGACCTTGACTCCTGGGGCTGTAACATAAGAAATTTCATTTGTTCCAGAGCGGTTAGAGAAGTCTGCCAAATTATTATTTTTATCCACAGCCCCAACGGCAATCCCCGACTTGGATGCATAGCGGGCGGGATAGTCTGGTGATGAGTCACCATCATTACCTGCTGCCATGACAACAATCACCCCTTTGCTGCTGGCATAGTCAATCGCTGACTGTAAAGTCCGGTTGGAAGATGTGCCTCCTAAACTGAGGTTAATTACATTAGCTCCATTATCCACGGCGTAGCGAATACCTTTAGATATGGAACTATAGGAACCAGAGCCAGATTCATTTAAAACTTTGACGGGCATAATTTTGGCATCATAAGCAATACCAGTGACACCGTAGTTATTATTTTCCCCTGCGATCGTGCCAGAAACATGAGTGCCATGACCGTTGTTGTCTAGGCTGTTATTGTTATTATCAGCAAAGTTCCAGCCGTAATTATCATCAACATAGCCATTGCCATCATCATCTATACCATTACCCGCAATTTCCTTGCTATTCGTCCAGATATTATTTTTTAAATCCTCGTGGTTGTAGTCAACTCCAGTATCTACAACAGCAACAACAACGCCTTTACCTGTGTATCCCTGTGCCCAGACTTCCGGTGCTTTAACAAGGTCTGCTCCCCAATTATTGCCACCGAGATCGGGAACATCAGCAAAGGTATTCCGACCAGCAGCTCTAGCCACTGCTGCTGCTGCATTAATCAAGCCATAGCCAGTGGTGGAGTTATAATTCCCAGTGCTCAAAGCATTAGCATTACTGCTATTTTCGGAATCACCGCTTTTTTGCAACTGCACATCAGCATCTATTGAGTTATAGCTACTACGTCCGCGGAAGTTGAGGGTGTAGCCATCCTTCGGATTAAAGCTATCTAATGAGGAGATTGAGGTAACATTTAGCTGTTTATCTGACAGCACCTTGTTATTAACATCATCACGGAGCATAAGTATTATTTCTCAAAGATATCAATTTTTTTTTGACAGTTTGAAGCGTTAAAGCCTTTACAAGAAAAAGGTTTTAAGGTGTGAATAAGCTCCATTGTCAATAATTACTATGAAATTTCATAACAAAATGCTAATTCTACTACTAAAAAGCAGAATCCATATTGGAGTTTTTATTAACATAAACCTTGAGAAAAAAAGATTAATTTTATAGTGGTATTAAGTATAAATTGCTGTAATAAAAAATTAATTTGGTTATGTTTCTAAACCATGACTTACGCAAAATAATGAAAAAACGAACCGCAAAGGACACAAAGGACACGTTCGCCCTTGGCGTTACCGAAGGGTAGGAATAAGAGTTTCAGTGAGTTATTGTGTAATACCAATTTTATATGAGCCTACATAGAAGCTTCTTTATCTAGCAGGGATTTCAGGCAGTCAATTCTGTGCATCTTCATAGAGAATTGATATAAGTCCTATAAAGTTAGAAGTTACAAGGGTTTTAAAATTAGCTTAGGGAACTCCAAGAAATAAATTATCCAATCTTGTGGGGTGGGCAACATGAGCGCCCAGTTTATATGGCGCTCATGTTGCCCACCCCACAATCAATAATTGAATATTTTTTTATTTGGAAGTCCCTTAGATGTGTCGCAGCAGTAGGGTGCGTTATACTGCATTAAGCATCTATTTTTATAGATTAAAAATAACTATTTTCAGATATAAATTTGTAATACCAAAATCTTCGAGGATATTTGCGATCGCAAAATTTCTCATTCTGTTACATGACACTTTGCAAGCAAAGTCAAATGGCGAATGGAGTATAACTTCATTCGCCAAAGACCATCCTTAAGCCACTTCCAGATGTCAAGTAGCCACAAGCTAAAATCTACTAAATGTTTGCTTGCTGGCGTTGATATAGTGACCAATACAAACCCTTTTGCTGCAACAATTGTGAGTGAGTGCCACGTTCGGCAATCACGCCTTGCTCTAATACCAAAATCAAATCAGCACGTTTGAGGGGGGCAAAACGGTGAGCAATCAGAAACACGGTACGATTAGCGGAAACTTTTTGCAGATTTTGCAGTACTTGCTGTTCAGTTTCACTATCCAAAGCGCTGGTAGCTTCATCCAAAACTAAAATCGGCGCTTGGGAAAGAAATAGCCTTGCTAGGGCAATACGTTGTCTCTGTCCGCCCGATAAAGCTGTACCGCGTTCGCCAACATTAGTTTCGTAACCGTAGGGTAGTTGACTGATGAAATCGTGGGCTACTGCTAATCTTGCCGCCTCTACTACTTGCTCTGCGGTAATGTCTGGACTACCGAGAGTGATATTTTCCAAAATGGAACCGTTGAATAAAAAGTCTTCTTGGAGAACTACACTAATTTGTTGCCGCAGTGAGGCTAAATCGGCACTTTTTATATCAAAACCATCAATTAGGATGCGTCCTGATTCAATTTGATAGAGGCGTTGCAATATCTTAGACAGGGTACTTTTACCAGAACCGCTGCGTCCGACAATGCCAACAAATTGCCCTGGTTCGGCATTAAAAGAGATTCCCCGCAGAATTGCTTCAAAGTTTGGCTGATAACGGAAAAATACTTGCTCGAAGGTGACTTGTCCTTTCAGGGGTGGTAAAACTAGGCCAGTTCCCAGTTCAGCTTCTGGCGAGACGTTAAGAATATCACCAATCCGGTCTACAGAAAGTAGCACTTGTTGAAGGTTTTGCCACAACTGTACTAGGCGCAAAAGTGGGCCTGTGACTCTCCCAGACAGCATTTGAAAGGCAACTAGCTGTCCGACTGTGAGCTTTTGTTCGATGACTAACTTGGCTCCAAACCAGAGAATCAGCATGGTGGAAAAATTGGTGAGAAAGTCACCAATGTTGCTGCTGATATTGGAGGTAGTAGAAGCTTTAAAACCTGTGCGAATGAAGCGAGCAAATAAGCCTTCCCAGCGATCGCGTGCTGCTGGTTCTGCTGCATGGGCTTTAACGGAGTGAATTCCGGTGATTGTCTCTACTAGAAACGATTGACTATCGGCACTCCGGTTAAAAGTTTCGTTGAGCCAGTTACGCAGAATTGGTGTTGCAACTATCGTCAAAGTGGCAAATAGCGGCAGTACTGCTAAGGCCACAAAGGTGAGTGGGATATTATAGTAAAACATCAATGCTAGGTACACCACAGCAAAGATGCTATCCAGAATCACAGTTAATGCTGTACCTGTGAGAAACTGACGAATTTGTTCGAGTTCTTGGACTCGTGCTACTGTGTCTCCGACGCGCCGCGACTCAAAATAAGCCAAAGGCAGACGCATCAGATGGCGAAATAGCTGTGCTGATAAACTCAAATCGAGACGACGAGCTGTATGGGTAAAGATGAATAGACGCAGGATGCCAAGTACGGACTCAAATATGGCTACGAACAAAAGTGCGATCGCCATTACATCGAGAGTCGGCAAACTCCCTTGCACCATCACTTTATCAATGACAACTTGCGTAATTAGCGGTGTGGTTAACCCCAAAAGCTGCAAGGTAAAAGATGCTAACAATACTTCTATTAGCAATCCCTTATACTTCCAAACTGCTGGAGTGAACCAACTGAGGTTAAATTTTTCTTGCTGAGATATGAGTTCTACTTGCCACAATCGTCCATCCCAACATGCCTCAACTATTGACTGCGGCAAGCTTTCACAAGTCCGTTCCGGATTTAGAGGATTAGCGATAATTAAGCGATCGCCCTTAACTCCATAGGCCACCACCCAAGATGGACTCTGGGGTGAGTCAGAATTCCACAGCAGTAAAGCTGGAAATGATAGCTGTCGCAACTCACTCCAACTCACTTGTAACCGTCGCAACACTAACCCTAACTTTTCTGCTGCTTCCACAACCTGTTTTGGGCGTTGTCCTCTGAGTTGGCGCTGCACCCATTCCAGTTGCACAGAATTTTCTAACTGTTGCGTCACCATTGTTAAACAAGCAGCAGCGGTGTTCCAACTGGCAACAAACGGATAATTTGAGACGATCTGATTGGCGGCTGGAAGTCCTCTTTGGGGTTGGAGACTGTGAGGGCTGGAAGTCCCCTCCGAGGCTGGTGCTAGTGAAGGTGTGGAAGAGAAGGAAAATGTCTCCCTTCCTCCCTCCATATCCACTGGTAACACTTGCCAAAATTCCTGAATTTGTGGGTTAGAAAATTCTGTCCACAGCGCTGTCTGCCAACACACTACTACCACTTCTTTACTAGCAGCTACAGCTTTGAAATCCGCAGACAACTTTTGTAAGTCACCAAACCAATCGCCCACATCTAAGGCGGCTATTGGTTTGCCAACCCCTTCTTCTCGCAAGCGAACTTTTCCAGCCACAATTAAGAATTGGTAACCGCCGACATCATTTGACCAGATTTTGTCTCCAAGACGATACTGACGAGTTTGGGACTCATTTTCTAATTTGGATTGTTGTTCGGGAGTCAGCCAGCATAAAGGTGGCTGATTCCAAGGCAAAGAAGCTAGCACTTTTAATCGTAAAGATTCATTATCCAGAATATTTAACTCACTTGTAATTTGACTGTCAGTTTTTGAATTTTCTCTGCTAGCCATTTCTCAAACAACTCATTTTGTAGTGCTTGCTTTAGTTGAGTATCTTCTAAAGACGCTGGCAGAAATTGTTCTACTCGAAACAAACCATAAGGTCCTTCTCCTTGGGGAGAGTCTTTGCCAACGATTTCTAATGGCCCGATCGTTTGTCCGGGACTCGCCACATCAATAGCTGCCCGTAATATATCCGGCATACTTCCTCGGCTGATGATTCCCATCATGCCGTTCACAACTCGGTCATCTGCAAGTGAATACTCTTTGGCTAGCTGCTCAAAGCTACCTCCTTCTTCAATTTGGGTATGTAGTTCTTCTGCCAATTCGCGATTATCAACAACAATCCGGGAAAGTACTAATCGATCCAAAAAGATTTTGCGTTCAATAAAATATTCTTGGAGTTTTGCTTGGGTCACTACAGCTTTTAGCTTTTCTAACTTGTAACCAAAACTAACCGATGTGTAAAAACTCGCATAATCCGTGTTGTTGGTCTTTAACCATTCTTGAAAACTTTGCGGGTCAGTCAGTTGATTTTTCAGCCTAAAGTCAATAATTGCCTGTTCGGTTATTGCTGTACCAATCTCAATATCGTCTCGGTTTCGGATTTCTTCCTCAATTACGTATTGGCGGAGAATGTCTCCAATAAACTGTCCTAATTTTCCAGAGGCTTGCAGGTACTTTACTGCTTCCTCAATAGAAATTATTTGGTCATTGATTGTCAAAAATGATAAAGATTCCATGAACTAAATATGTGAATATGGTTAAACACTTATAGGACTTTTAAATTAAATCATATAGAAATCATCTGGTTGTTTATGAATAAATATGATAAAGATTCTATGAACTAATTACATCTAAATGGTCAGAAAATTATATAGCTAGTAAATAAAATAATTTCCCACCATTGCTTTTACAGTCTAGCGGGGACAAAACAGGATTAAAAATATCAGTGGTAGGGCAGATTGCTTATTTTCTACCAATGCCCAATGCCCCAGCTAAACAAGTAATTGTTTATTATCATCGGTCTACTTAATGATACTTATCCATGTCCAGGCAAGTAGCACAGCCGCGATCGCACCGATTAATGTATTAAAAATATTTACAACTTCATTGGTCAGCCAGGTATACTTAGATTGCAATGTTGCCCCAATTACACTTTCTAAGTTGGTGGCAATAAATGCTGCTAGCACACACCAAGCTACTCCTAATAGATCGATTAAACCAACTCCCCAACCCACAAATGCGATCGCCACAGAAGCCACGATACCAGCTAAAGTTCCCTCCAAACTTACGGCCCCTTCTGTACCGCGAGGCACTGGTTGGAGTGTGGTAATCAAAAAGGTGTTTTTACCATATGCTTTACCAACTTCACTAGCAGTGGTGTCAGCCAGCTTGGTACTGAAACTCGCTACGTAGCCTAACAATAATAGTGACTGGAGATTGGGGACTAGGGATTGGGAAATAGGTACAAGAAATCCCGAATTTATCACCCCGACTCCCAAGGCACACAGCGCCCCAGTTAAAGCCGAACCCCAAACATTTTCTGGGCCTCTTGCCCCAGAACGCTTTTCGGCAATTCCTTCTGCCTCTTTCTGCGCCATACCGATGCGGGTAACGCCAGAACCAACCAGAAAATAGAACATTACTACTGCATATCCTTGCCAGCCTAGAGTTACCCAAATTAGGATGGCCAGAAACCAGGCGTGGAATAATCCGGCTGGGGTAAGCAGCTTTTTCGGAGCAATCCAAGCTAAACCCAATAGAATTGTGTTTAATCCTACTGCTACCAACCAGGGGTTTACAGAATCAATTAAGGATGACATCAGCAAATAATCATGAGTAATTTTGTTTGAATATCAACAGAATAACGAATTTGTCATGCTTAGTGCTTAATTTCTGAAACCTCTCCAGCTAAAGTAATATGTTTGTATTGTTAACTAAATTGAAACTTGAGTGTAAAACTACAAACAGATATATACTGCAATATTGGCTAAAGAGCGTGGATTAAACAAAATGCAAAACTTCTGTTTAGTTAGGTGGACTCTTCGAGTGCGTAACGCATTCAAAGCACTTTCATTGGGTGGGTTAAGTTGCCAACACGGCCTAATAAGCTTGTAAGTTATTAAATAATCTACGTTCTCAAGCGTCTGCCAATACAAATCTAAATTAGTATAGCTGCACAAAACAATATACAGGGCAAAGTCCGTAGCCGCAGGGTGCAGCGGCTGAAGTGTTACTCAGTCCTCAATCTTAGTCATAAGGATAAAGGATATAAGTTAATGTCAATTAAAACTGTGTTCAAGTTGACCACAATCAAGACTTAACAGCATAAATTGTAGATAGCATCAACTACTAGTCTTTTCCATATAAGTATATGAGCCAAACTTTATTCCATCTTGCTTTCCCTGTGACGGACATTGCTCAAACAAAAGCATATTACGTGGATGGCTTGGGTTGCATTCCTGGCCGTGAAAACCATCACGCCCTGATTCTCAATCTCTACGGCCATCAACTAGTAGCTCACGTCACCAAAGAACCTTTGACACCGCAACACACTATCTATCCTAGACACTTTGGGCTAATTTTTACCCAAGAACGTGACTGGCAAGACTTACTAGAAAGAGCACAACAGCAACAACTACTTTTCCGCGAAGAAACCAAAAATCGCTTTGTTGGTTCTCCTCTTGAGCATCGCACTTTCTTTTTAGAAGATCCCTTTTATAACCTAATGGAGTTCAAGTATTATCGTCACCCAGAGGCGATTTTTGGGAGTTACGAACATACACAAATTGGGGATAGGACTTAAAAAATTAAAAATTAAAAATTAAAAATTAAAAAATGCAAGGGTAACAACCATCCTGGCTACTGAGTGGATTTTTTCTTCAGTAACGGTAGCTTAATAGGCTTTGCTAGAGCTGCTGTTACTACTGCTAAACTCCTGGGGTCTGTTAGCATCCAAGAGTGTAGAGCAACTGGTACTATGACTTCGCTTCCTACGGGCATTTGTGAACTACTCGCTGGGACAATCATCAAATCATAAGGTGTCCAGATAGATGTAAAATCTAGCTGCCCCAATATTAGAGCATCAGAATTTAAATCCTTGAGAAAAATGCTGTCGGGGCGCATTTGTACGCAACCAGGACGCCAGGAACCGTAAGCAACCACAGTTCCATGATGGGGTGAAGCGATGGTGATAAACCGCTGAACGCGCTTAATTCCTCCCAATCGCTGGACATAGTAACGGCTGACAATTCCTCCCATGCTGAAGCCTACTAAATCTAGGCGTTGTTCTGATGCAAATGTAGCTGTAACATAATTGGCTAACTGCTTTGCCAACTCATCAAGACCCACTTCACCATTATTGGGAACCAGATTCAAGCTATATACAGACCAACCCTGTTGTATGAGGTATGCCCTCATTTTATGGAAAACTGCCTCTGTGTCGTCAATTCCATGTACTAATAACACGGGATTGCGCTGCTGATTTTCAGTGTTCATCTACAAAATCCGGCTGAATTAAGTCTGTAGAAAATGTAACTGAGTACCGCCGCTATCTGTCAACAGGCTATGACACTCCTCGCGCTGGTTGAAAGTGAAAGTAAACTGCTTGCTTCAATTCAATAAGTATTTAGCACGCAAATAAATGTTAATTTTTGTAAAGCTTGCTTTCAGAATCTTGCTCTTAGTTACAGTAAAATTTAATAATTAGTTCTCGGTGTATACAGGTCGCAAGTGCTTGCAAAAAAACATTTGCCCTATAGTTTTACTACAATGTTGATTAAGCACAAGCCTATAAGGGTTGTCACCAAGACGGGGTGACGCAAAGTAGAAAATGTAACATTTTGTCGTAATTTTTAACAATTACGGTCGAGTTCCAACTATAACAGGCAGGAGTAATTGTAATGGATTTTATCAAAAAGTTAATTTCAGGTATTCTGGGTTTCATTACCGGACTGTTACCAGGCAAGAAGAAAAGCAATGGCTACTTCTTAGAATTGGACGAAGCCAAAGATGCTGCTAAAGATGCTGCTCAAGAAGTAGCATCGAACGTAAAGAAAGTAGCAGAGACCGTTGCATCGAATGTTAAGAAAGTAACGGCAACAGAAACACCAGAAGCACCAGAAGCATCCAAGCCAGCTTCATTGAACGGAACAAAAACCGCCGCAGCTAAGGGTAAGGAAAAACCAGCAGCTAAGGAGAAGGATAAATCAGCTAAAAATCCCAAACCAGCTGATGTTACGCTTGTCCAGACTGCTGAGGGTCTTAAAATTGAACCTGGCAAAAAGGCAAAAGCCGCAGCAGCCAAAGTCCTCAAAGAGGAGCCAAAAGAAACTACCTTTGCGCCTAAATATCTCGCTCCTTCGGCTACTAGCTCTAATGGCCGTCGCCGTCCAGGGGCAAATATGAGCGCTTACCTAGACATGGCACGTCAGGTTAAAACCCCTGGTTAAGTCACAGAGACACAAAACTTTGTGTCATTATAGTACAGATCGATTAAGTGTGAATACGCAAGATTAAGACAAGTTTACCAGTTGTAGATGGGGAAACTCTCCAAAGTAGGAGCGATCGCTTAATTTTCTCCACTACAACTGCATCTTTTAAAGTCGAGGCTTCTTCATCCAACATTATCCCTGCTACCCGACCTTTGTTGACAGTGAACTCAAAAACGATTTCACCACTAAAGCCTGAAGGCAAGTTTAGTTGTTGAAGGTGTTGGGTTAGGTCAGCAATTTCTGTTTCATCCAAGCCAGTGACGCTGATTACTTCTAACTGATGGTTGATGGCTGCATCTGGTATTTCATCTTGTTCCATCTCTTTAAAATTAAAGCTAAAAGAGATATCGACTTCTTTAGCTACTGGGGTTTGTGGCGATCGCCTTTTTGTCAGAAATTCTGGAACATCTGCTGAGGCTGGTGCTGCTGCCTTTAAGGTTGAGATTTGACTGGCAAAAATACCAACAGGAACACCGCCAAGATAACTAACTGCTTCAGGCATTTCCACTGGCACTTGCATAGATACATATTCGCTTCCTGGTTCAACCCGCACATCATCGCTGACAGCCACAAAAGCGGTGTATTGAGAAAGTAGTTGATAAGTTAAGGCTGTTTCTGTAACTGCTTCTACACCAGCTTTAGTTTCAAAACTCACCATTTGATTCATCAAAGATTTGATGCAAGCACGTCCCCATAACTGCGCTACAGCAAGATTTCCTGTTTCCTCAAATATGAGGTTAAACGTTTTTTCATACTGCTTACCACCCGTAGCAATGCCGGATATTTGTAGATTACCGCCGGCTCTATCCTGTTTGCGTCCAAATAAAACTAATGGTTGTTCGCTGAATAAATCAGGCGCTATTGCTGGGTAAATAACAGGCGATTCTGTGTCACCTTGCCAAGAGATTTGAATATTCGTGAGTACAGGATTGTTAATTTGCCTGTAAAACTTTTCGGCAACTTCTTCTGTGGGTTCATCATGACGAATAATTTGGGATATTCCCCGACCAATTTCGGCGATGCGATTTAGTAAAAAACGGTTGACTGAACTACCAGCACCAAAACTATAAAGGCGATTTTCCACTTGGAGATGCTGTTGTACCTCTGCCAAAATCTCATTTTCATTGCCGATGTAGCCATCAGTTAGAAGTACAACGCTGCGTAATCTTCCGGTTGGTGTGGGGAAATTTATGGCTGTACGAATGCCACTGAGCATTTCTGTACTGCCAGCAGCTTGTAAATTGTTAATATAAGCGATCGCTTGGGCACGATTTTCTAGTGTATTCGGCAGAGGTGTTGGCGATAACTGCCTGACTCTATCGGAAAAATCGATAATTGTGAAAGTATCGTTGGGATTCAACCCATTAATAAATCGCCGCATCAATTCTTGGCACTTTTGCAACGGATCGCCAGATTGTGAACCGGAGGTATCCACCAAAAATACGACATCTTTGGGGACAATTTCATCAGTGGAATATTCCAAAGCTGGAATCAGATATATTGCAAAATGTCCGCCGCGATCGTCGGCTTGAGTTAATACTGTAGATTGAGTTTCTTCACCAGAAACTTGATAGCGGAGAATTAAATCTTTGTTGGGAATTGTATCTTCTCCCGCTAATTGAATCCGCACAATTTGACCTGAGTGTTCAATTTTTAATTGATGGGAAGGAGAACGCACTTCAGAAATAGGCAAACCCGCATCAATTTCGACTGTGACATTAATATTGTGACGCGAACGCGTTCCTTCTAAGACTACAGGCGATGTAATGCGAGAAGCATCAGGAACTTGGTCTGTATCACCGCTATTATCTATCGGCGTTCCCGGAATATATCTTGGCCCCACCACCATCGGGAAAACAAATTCGTAGTTTCCCGCCTCAAATTTTAAACTTTCGGTATAACGAATTGTGACATCAATCTGTTCGCCAGGTTTGATGTTAGCGAGAGATTGGGTAAAAATGTTGTCTCGTTCCTGTTCTAGAAGTCCGGCGGTGCGTCCTTCTTGTTTTGCCTTTTCGTAGATAGCTATAGCTTCTTCACGTTTTTTAATATTACCTTTGATCGTGCGTACACCGGAGGGGTTGCCGAAGGCATCGCCTATTTTGATTTCCATGTCATCCACCGCCGCCTCATCGGGTAACGGAAAGATATAGACTGCTTCTAAAGGCTGCGTGAAAGGATTTTCAAAGCTTTGAATGACCTCAACTCGTGACAAGTTACCTGCAATTTTTGCTAGAACTTCCGTATGCTTGAGCGGAAAAACTAGCTGCTCTCCTTCAGAGGATTGGACATACAAACCCCCTAAATGTTGGTTTTTAGGACTTACTGTATTCATAGATTTGATATAACACTCCGATTTTATTTATGAACTTAGTTCTTCAGGTAGGTAATACGAATTACGGACTACAAATTATTTAACAAACACAAGTCCACTATATAAATGAAAAGCTGAATCCCAATTAGTCTGTTCCCTACGAAACAAATCGATGTGAGACTTGATATGACTCAGCATTTCTGTTTGATCTAATGTTGTATCTGCAAAGGGTGTGAAATCTGACCAAATTTTGACTTGAGGCAGTTGCTGGTCAATCCAACTTGATAAACTATTCCAATTAATTCTGATTGTATTTTGGCTAGCTTGAGGAATGATTTCTAAACCTTGCTGGAATTCATAGCCGTTATCATAAAGTCGGAGAATGGAACGTCTACCAGGTAGGTGTAAATCACAAAACTGGGCATAGTCTTGTGTTTGAGTTTTTTTCCGTTCTGGTTTGCCGCGAACGTAGCGATCTACGACTTCCTCAAAAATGGGCAACAATCCCACAACCCTTGCTGTGACTTCTGACCAGTCAAAGGTAAGAGAACCGAGTTGATTTGCCTGATTGCGGCAAACAACAGTAGCTTGTGGGGTAGATGCTTGGAAATGTTTGACTTGATAAACTTGAATTTGCTGAATTTGCGCTATTGTTGCCCAAAAGCAAGGAATGCCAGCCTGCTGTAGCTGTTTGCCATAAAATTCTAGTTCTCCCACTTGGCCAGTGCGGTACAACCTCCAGCCACGACTTGGCAGTACCAGGCGTGCAGTGTAGGGGTCTAGCTGCATAATCTGGGCAAATTTTCGAGATGCTTCTGTTTTTATCTCGGTGCTGAGAGGCTCTAAGACTAGTACGCCAAGTTCGGTGTTATTTGGTTGGGCTGTTGCTTGGGAAATGGCTCTTTGTCTTTCTTCTAGCTCCATCTCTTGTAGCCGTAGCAAACCTTGACGTGCGAGCGCCACTATTTTAGTATTTCTTGTATCTCGCAGCAGTTGTCGATAAATTTTTTCTGCATCTTCATGCTTTTTAGATACTTCATGTAGCCGACCGAGATAATATTGTACCCAAGGATTTTCGGGCGATTCCGTTAACAGCTGTTTGAGTAATTTGGCAGCTGTTTGATAGTCTTTATGCTCAAAGGCGATCGCAACTTGCTCAATCATCACTTACTTTAAATACACGCTGGAGTGATGTCTCGCGCAAAAGTTATTTTGCGTGAGCTATAAATCATTTATACTTCACAAGCTGCGGTAATCAAGGATAATGCTACTACTGGGGCTGTAACTGCTCTCAAGATACGGCGACCAAGGGAAACAGGCTGAAATCCAGCTAACTTTGCATTCTCAATTTCTTGTGTTGTCCATCCCCCTTCTGGGCCAGTGGCAATGACAATCTCCTCAGAGATGCTACTCAGCACCTTGTTTAAATGAGGATACTCACCACGGGCCTCACAAATGTAACGGTGACTTGCCTGATTAACGGTGACGGCAGTGTTAAAAGTAACAGCCTCTAAAATTGTCGGTACAAACGATCGCTCTGATTGTTCGGCGGCTTCCGCAGCGATACGCCGCCAGCGTTCGAGCTTTTGAGGACTAGGATGAAGCAAAGTGCGATCGCTCAATACTGGTGCAATACAAGTTACTCCCAACTCTGTACAACACCGTACTACTTCATCAAATCCATTGCCTTTGGGCAACGCCACCATCAGCGTAATTGATACAGGTAATTCTGTTTCTACCAAAAGCGCTTCTAAAACCTGTGCTTGTTCCCCTGCTAGCTGTGATAACCACCATTTTCCCTTACCATCCATTGCAATAAAGCGATCGCCTTCACGCAAGCGCAACACACGCCCTAAATAATGCTGTTGTTCTTTGGTGAGCAAAATTTGCCCTTGTTGTAATTGGGAGGGTGCGATCGCAATTCTTTGCAGTTGAGACATTTTTCTTAATAAATTATTGCCCTGCTGTAGACATCTGTTGTCTAACCCAGGTACGGAAAGCACGAGTTGCTGCTATTTGTCCAAGTTTCTTGCTTTCTTGGATAAATCGGGGAATCTCTGTTACCAGCACAGGCGCAAAAGTTGGACTGCGATCGCTTTGCGAGTATTGTCCACTGTTAAGGGCGTAAATTCTCAAGACATTTCCGTTATACCGCCAGAATTCTGGGACTCCCATTGAAGCATAAAGGCTTAACTTGTCTATCTTGGGTCTGGAATATTCCACTTCCAGTACTATGTCTGGTGGTGGATCTGTATTTAGGTCAATATTTTCTTTGTTGCGGACTAACAATTCATTTTGGATATAGTAACTACTGTCCGGCTCGCCTCCTTGCTCCAAGTCATCCCGCGTCATAGTCAACGAGCCAGCGCTTTTAACTTCTAAACCAAATTCTTCACACAGCACAAGAACAAAACCTTCGATGAGACGGTTTGAATTCTCGTGCGGCATTAGCGGAGTCATAATTTCTACTATTCCGTTGTCATAAGCTAGCCTTTTATTTCGCTCACATCCCATATCTGCCAGCATAGCTTTGAATGTCTGCCAGCTAATGTTTTGCAGCACATCCCTAGTTTCTGCAAATTTTGCTGTTGTTACCATAGTTCAGTCTTCCTGTGGATGTGTTACCTAACTGTATTAGGATTTACGCGAGAAAGACACAGATGGATTTATCTGTGTCTCTCATTGATTTTATTATCTTCAATTTTTCGGCTTACGAAAGATTCTGGAAGTAAACCTCTAGCGCTTCAGTAACTAACTGAGTCATCGGCTTACCTTGGCTTTCTGCTACTTCCTTCAACTTGCTATAAACCTCTTCTTTCAAATTTACCCGATGGCGTGATTTGCTTGCACCATTGGCTGTTTGGGGATCGTAGGTGGCAGCAAATTCGCGGATCGCATCAAAACCAACGCGATCGCAAAAATCACCGAAGCTTTCTTTCGATTTCCGAGATTTCTTAAAGTAAACAAAAATCGGTTCTAAGAAGGTTTCCAAGTCATTATGGTGCAGCTTTTCTATGTAAGGTTGTGCCAGTCGAGTCTGATTTGGCGAACCCCCTAACCATAGTTGGTAAGATTCTGGAGCGCTACCGACAAAGGCCAATTCTGCTAAGTAGGGACGAGCGCAGCCATTGGGACATCCTGTCATCCTTACCACAAAATGTTCTTTTTGTAAACCTACTTTATCTAAAAGGGCGCGAACCCGCTCCAAAATGCCTGGTATTGCCCGTTCTGATTCTGTGATTGCCAAGCCGCAAGTAGGCAAAGCCGGACAAGCCATTGCATACCGCACTAAAGGTTCGATTTTACTAGGGTCGTCTACGATACCGTGACGGCTGAGAATGTCTTGAATAGCTTGCTTGCTATCTGGTTCGATATCGTAAAAAATCAGGTTGTGGTTGGCTGTCAGACGGATGGACAAGTTGAACTGTTTAACAATTTCCCGCAAAGCGGTTTTCAGTTGAAACGAACCTTCATCTTTGATTCGACCATTGTCAATGGAAATTCCTAAAAATAGCTTGCCATCCCCTTGTTCATTCCAGCCGAGGAAGTCGTAATATTTAAACTCTGGCAGTGGTTTGAACGCTTCGACTGATTTACCAAAATATTCTTCAACTTGAGTGCGGAATTTATCTACACCCCAATCGTTAATTAAATATTTTAATCTGGCATGACGACGGTCGGTGCGATCGCCATAATCTCTCTGGGTAGCAACAATCGCTTTCACGATGTCGTAAACGTCATCCTTCGCCACATAACCAATGGGGTCTGCTAACCTAGCGAAAGTTTCTTCTTTACCGTGGGTTCTACCTAAACCACCACCAGCAAAAATATTAAATCCTTCTAATTGCTTCTTCTTATTGGTAATCACTACCAACGTCAGGTCTTGGGAATACAAATCAATCGAATTATCCCCTGGCACCGTCACGCAAATTTTAAACTTGCGGGGCATATAGTACGTGCCATAAATCGGTTCTTCGTTGTCATGGATAATTGTCCCATTCCCATTGCGCTGTCGGGCTGCCTTCACCTCTGGGTCTTCTTCAGCACTAATTGCCTTTTCCCCATCTAACCAAATTTCGTAATAAGCACCTGTTTGCGCTGTCAGCAAGTCAGCAATATTCTGGGCATACTCCCAAGCATACTGGTACTCTGGGCGATTCTTAAATGGGGCTGGTGGTGCCATCACGTTGCGGTTGATGTCGCCACAAGCTCCCAAAGTCGAACCCAGGTTCTTGACAATCGTGGCAATTGCTGATTTGATATTCTTCTTTAAAATTCCGTGCAGTTGGAAACCTTGACGGGTAGTTGCTCGTAACGTGTGGTTGCCATACTCATCAGCTATTTTATCTAAAGCCAGATACAGCTGCGGCGGTACTAAACCACCCGGATTTTTTGTCCGCAGCATAAACTGGTAATCTTTTTCCTGTCCCTTGGTGCGGTTATCGCGGTTATCCTGCTGATAAGAACCGTGAAACTTCAAAAGCTGCACTGCATTTTCGGTAAAATGGGTAGTGTCTTGAAGGATCTCAGTTGCTATAGGTTCGCGCAAAAAATTACTATTTTCCTTGATTCCTTCTACTTTGGAAGGCTTACGGGTTGCGATGGGGGAAGGAGCAGATTTAACCATTAGACTTGTATAGTATTCTCAATAAAGCATTAGTAGACGCCGAATCAGCACCCTTCGGCTACTTGATCCCCGGTAATCCGGCCGGAATAATGAGGAATGATTTAATTTTACCACGGCAAAAGCCGGCTTTGTCAGTGATGTAACACTTAACAAAACCAGCTTTTTGGAATAGTGAGTTTTGTGTGCTGAGTCCTGAGTACTTAAGTAAAGTATAGAGTGACTCAGGACTCAATAATTTTTTATTTGAACCGATAGCCTAAACCACCATTGATGCTAACAGCAGGAGTATCGCTATTTTGGTAAGCACCAATTCCTACTTTGGCATTAGTGTAGACGAGGAAATTGTTAGCAACTTCCGATTCAACACCAGCACCTACCACTACTGAATCTTTGTTACCTATAGGAGTTGGCGAGCCATCTTTCTCTACAAAAGAATAACCACCAGTTAAATAGGCATTAGTTCTATTAGCGATGGGCACATCCACAGAAAGTTCTGGGATAATGGCACTTGTCTTATCACTCCAGAGGACATTACCGCGTGCAGAAAATGGTGTAGTTCCTAATTTCACACGACCTGTAACATTACCACCAAATGTGGCATCATCGTTGATACCTTGTCCGCCGCTGGTAACGCCAGCTGCAACACCAGCACCAACATAGCTAGCATCAGTACCCTTTTTAGTTTCAGCATCAGCTTGACCAGCTGATAGGAAAAAAGGAGCAACTATTAAGGAAGACAATGCAGAAATTGTCATGAAAGACTTGAGTAAGCTCTTCATATTTTTTACCAAATTTTGTATTTTTTACTTGTATATTCCTAGTCGCAAATTGTATGAGAATGTTCCAAATTTTTCCCAGATTTTATTAAATGAATGTTGCTATTGATGCATAGCGCTTAGAGGCAAGCTATCCCTGAGAATAATAAATAAGCTGTTATAATTACATTCAATGTCTTTTCATCTGGGGTCTTTGTTCCAAAAATAGACGCTTTGAAAACTGGCACAATATTTGGAACTAAAACTAAGTCGGTATATGGTAAATAAAATACCCGACTAACAATTTTTTGCCGAGCTTTTCACAGAGGATGAAAAGTAGGCTGTAGCATCTGTTGCAACAAGCTATAGAGGGAATCTATAAAGTTAATTTTGAGCAATTCTTGTGGAGATTGAATAATGCCAACCGCTGCAAAAACGTTGTCTGGTTTGATGGGTTTATGTGTCGGTGATGCGTTGGGTGTGCCGGTGGAGTTTACTAGCCGTGCTGAACGAGTGAAATCTCCAGTGACAACGATGTTGGGTTATGGCACATGGAATCAACCACCAGGAACTTGGTCAGATGATAGTTCCTTAAGCTTTTGCTTGGCAGAGTGCCTTTGCAGGGGGTATTCGTTGGATGCTATAGCCAATTCCTTCTGGCGCTGGTACAAGGAGGCTTACTGGACTCCCCGTGGCGATGTCTTTGATATTGGTCAAACTACCCACACAGCAATTATGCGCCTGAAACAGGGAGTTGTTCCCCATCAGGCGGGTGGGAAGGTTGAAAATAGTAATGGCAATGGTTCGTTGATGAGAATCTTGCCGATGGCTTATTGTCACAGAAACTTGACTTTAGGCGAATTGCTGGCGCGGGTGCATGATGTTTCGGCGATTACTCATGCTCATGCGCGATCGCAAATGGCCTGCGGCATTTATATTAGTATTGCAGTGGCACTCTTGGAAGGGGCTGACCCCCAAACAGCTTATTTACAAGGATTGCAAGATATCCAAACAATTTATTCTGTGCGAGAATTTTTGTTAGAGAAGCGGCATTTTGGCAGAATTTTTAGTGGTGAGATTGCCAAGATACCAGTGGAAGAGATTAATTCTGGTGGCTATGTGATTGATACCTTGGAGTCATCCCTGTGGTGTTTATTAAATAGCTCGTCTTATTCTGAAGCAGTACTGAAAGCTGTCAACTTAGGTGGAGATAGCGATACTACCGCCGCCGTCACCGGTGGGTTAGCGGGAATTTACTATGGCGTAGAAAATATTCCCAAACAATGGATGAACCAAATTGCTCGTAGACAGGACATTATCTACTTGGCAGAGCGTTTTGCAAGGGCTGTTTACAGTTAATTTGGAGTTAAAAATTATACCAAGCGTTTCAACAGCGGCTTTTCGCAAGTAAAATCAGTGGTAGAAAAGTTTCATGCTGGTTGAACAATGCTAACCGCTGCAAAAACGTTGTCTGGTTTGATGGGTTTATGTGTTGGTGATGCGTTGGGCGTGCCAGTGGAGTTCACCAGCCGCGCTGAACGGGTAAAATCTCCAGTCACATCGATGCTGGGTTATGGAACTTGGGATGTTCCTGCTGGTACGTGGTCAGATGACAGTTCGCTGACCTTTTGTTTAACAGAATGTCTTTGTGAGGGATTTTCACTGGATGCGATTGCTAATTCTTTCTGGCGTTGGTATCACGAAAATTACTGGACTGCTCAAGGTGAAGTATTTGATATCGGTAACACCACATTTTTAGCAATTGTCAACTGGAAACAAGGAACTCCACCCCTGAAAGCAGGTGGTACTAGTGAAAATAGTAATGGCAATGGTTCTCTGATGAGAATCTTGCCGATGGCTTATTGTCACAAAAGTTTAACTCTGGATGAATTGATTGCGCGGGTACATCAAGTTTCTTCCATTACCCACGCTCATCTCCGTTCTCAAATGGCCTGCGGTATTTATATTAGTATTGCAGTGGCGCTCTTGGAAGGGGCTGACCCCCAAACAGCTTATTTACAAGGATTGCAAGACATCCAAACAATTTATTCTGTCCAAGAATTTTTGTTAGAGAAGCCGCATTTTAGCAGAGTTTTCAGTGGTGAGATTGCCAAATTACCAGTAGAAGAGATTAATTCTGGCGGCTATGTGATTGATACCTTAGAATCATCCCTGTGGTGCTTGTTAAATAGCTCGTCTTATTCTGAAGCGGTGTTAAAAGCTGTCAACTTAGGCGGAGATACCGATACTACTGCTGCTGTCACCGGTGGGTTAGCGGGAATTTACTACGGGGTGGAAAATATTCCTCAACAATGGATGAACCAGATTGCTCGTAAGCAGGACATTATTAACTTGGCAGAGCGTTTTGCAAGGGCTGTTTACAGCTAGTGGTCTGTCCCATTAATTTTGAGGGATAAGAGAACGAACCGCGAAGACGCGAAGTACGCGAAGGAAGAAGGAAAGAAGAGAAATTGAAGAATTTATCTACTTGTCAGAATTAATGAGACAGAGCACTTGTAGGTTATCGCAAAAGTTTTGATAGGTGAATCAGTTTTTTAAATTTTTCTTTTTTATCTTTTAACTTCGCGCTCTTTGCGTACTTTGCGGTTCGTTCTCTTAATCTTTTAAATTTAATGGGTCAGACTACTAGTTTATAATTTTAAGTTCTACAAAGAGTGAGAAGTTCTGATTTTCATAACTCCTCACTCTTTACTTTTAACTTGCTGAGAAATCCACTGCAAATAGGCTTGAGAACCGGCAACAATTGGTAAAGCAATAATTTCTGGCACTTCATAGGAGTGCAATTCCTTAATTTTGGCCTCCATTGCCGGAAATTGTGCCAAATCAGTTTTAATCACTAATTGCCATTCCTGCTCTTTATGCAGTTCTCCTTGCCAGGTGTAAATTGAGTGGATTGGTAACAGACTCACACAAGCAGCGAGTTTCGCTTCCACAAGAGCATTAGCAATTGCTTCTGCCTCCTGCATGTTGCTAGCTGTTACCAATACCACACCATAGCCAGCAGGTGTCTCCATGACCTTTAAACCGTCGCAGACAAGGAATAGACCTGACCATCAATCAGCAGTCGTGTAATGCCCTTAGCTTGCAAATGAGTCCGAGCCTTATGGAGCATTTTACTATCAGGAACTTTAATCACGCGATCGCGCTTGGTAGAAAAGCGCTTGGCGACGCGATGATTATCAAATACCGGCAGAGTTCTTTGCTGGGTTTCCAGGCTAGGAATTTGCCCCAAGTCACCAAAGTCTTTCAGAGGACGGGTAATTAATTCCGAGGAACGGTCAATTACCAAATAGCAAGTTTTCGGCAAATTCGCTATCGACAGAGGTAAAACTTGAACTGATGCTTCACCTGGTCTTCGTTTTGTGACTAAAGGTCTTTCCTCATCCAAGTCATCGTCATCAAAGTCTTCTTCCTCAAAGTCGTCATCTTCTAAATCATCATCTTCTAAATCATCCAAATCCTCTGATTCGTCGAGCAAATCTTCGCCCAGCATCTGCGCGATGACTGCTGCTCCTGGATGCTCATTCTTTAGCGGTGGGATGGGGATGCTGACAATTTCCGGCGGCTTTGGCTCTGGAGTTTCTAATTTCTCTGTGACTCGGAGTTTGGGTTTTTCCGTCGCCGAGGGGCGTCGCCGCACCCGTCTACTAGCAGCGAGTGACTCTGCCGTTTCCTCTGAGTAAAGTTCCTGCTCTACATGAATTACCCGACGTGGCAGTGGCTCAACCTTTGGCACTTCCACAGGTGGACTTTCGATGATGGGTGGAACTTCTATCTCCGGCTCTGGTTGAGTCAGCAGAGGTAATTGCTCGTAGCTTACCTGCGCCCTACCCTCAGGAGTTCTCGCAGCCCGTTTTAAGGAGACCAAGTATTCATACTCATCTTCTGGCAAAGTGCTTTTGAGCAGGCGACTAATTGTCGAATTACTCACACCATAGCGGTCTGCCAAAGTTGAGGTTGTTTCGGCAGTCTCTCGATATAACTTCAGAATTTCTTGCTTGTCAGAGTCTGTTAATTTTCTCACGGTAGATACCAAAAAACTTTACTAAGCTCGTTTTCGTCCGCTGGTACGCCGCGTTCGTCTTAGTGATGCGTCATATTCTAAGACAGCGCCCATGCCAAATAACACTCCACTAAACACCCAAAACACTTCTAATATCTCCCCACTTTGATAATTGGGGCCTTGGGCGTATTTAAACCACATATCTGCAATGTAGAGCGAAAAGGCCGCCGCTGCAATCATTCGCCAAGACTGGGAAACTCTTCCCCCCCAAAAGGCTAGTAGCAGGGTGGTAGCAATAATTAGCAAAACTACATCGCTAACTACGTAAAACCAATTCAAAATAGCGACTAGCAGTTCTGAGGGTGTTTCCTGTTGCATAGAAATCCACCATGCTAACAAACTACCGAACACTGCAATTGCTAACACAATCAGCCACTGCCATTTTTCCAGATTAATTCGCCTGGAAGCCACAGCTAAAATCATGCCTGCGCCAAGTAATAGATAAGTAAGTACAAAAAATATATCGCCTACAGACACATCTGGTTCATCTTTTAAAATTATTTCGGTATACCCGAAAATTATCCCTCCAACGAAATAGGAAAGCATACCTAAGCCAATTAAGAGCCAAACATTCCGTCCACTGACGATTTGCGGACTCAGCCAGTTCCTCAAGCATAAGATACCGGCAGCCAAATAAGCTAAAGCTTCAAAAATATTTGTGCCAATCACATACCACTCGGCTCGGCTTTCTATGCCATCTGCTCCAGGAACTTTGGCACTAAACAACAAAAAGTATAGCAGTGCCAGTACGGCCCAGCCAATATTAGCTAAGACAATGTTCTGAGTGGTGAAAATTGATTTAGAAAGGAACGAATTCTCGTAAGAGTTATTCATAAGACTTGACTATGTAGATGCACTCTGGCAGTATTTTGATTTAAAGGACTGTATATCTAGCAGTGTGTCTGCCAGGTAATACACAATCGGACACCAAAAGCAAGTGCCAGTGGCAGGAATTTTGTTAAAAAATTTCCATGCTACTGCCATAGTTTACCCAGTGGCGATTGATTTAGCCAAGTGATAAATAGCGATCGCTCGGCTTCTGGCATATCTTCTAGCTTATAAATCACTTGTTTGGTAAAATTAGCGTTACCAAAATAGCCCTTTCCTAATCGATGCAGTTCTTGTAACAGGATAACTACATGATTTTCTTGCCAATCAGGTATTTTGGCTGTCGGTAACGGATTAGTAGATACCAAATATTTAACTGCTTCTAGGGAAGATGCTTGAGGAAATTGCTTCTGCTGTAATACTTCGGCAATATCTTTTTCAAATAATGCAGCTTGTCTAGCACCTAAAAACTCTTCAATGTCGATAGAAACACCCTGCAACAGCAAAATACTGGCTTGGACTAAAATTGCCGTTTTGCCATGACCACCTGTGTCACTATCCAGTTGCTCTAAACGGATTTTACCCCAAACGCTAAAGCGTTCGGGTTCTTCCAGTAAAACACAGGCTTTACCTCGGTTATCCGTTAATTCTCTCCATAAGGCTCTAGCTTCTTCTTCTTGACTAGCTTTGAATACGCTAATTAAGCGAAAAGTCTGCCCTTGATAACTGAGAATCGGCACCTGCTGATCCTTTTTTGGGTGCTGAATGCTTGATATTTCAACATCCTGCCGTTTGAGAATAAACATGGCACTAGCAAATAACTCCTCACAGGGGCACTCTTAATATGGAATATATAATGGCATTTGACAGTATCGCCAAGGCTGAAATTACCTAGCATACTGTGGAAATGAGCCTAGCGATCGCCAGATCCTTCCCGAAGGTAGCCGCCCAGAGGGCGGTGGCGTTAACAGGCAAATAACCCCTTGACAACTCAATATATCTAAACCAATACCCCATCTGTTTTGTTTTCGGTGTAGATTGCACTAACTAGCGACTAGCATCTTAGCCTTGCTAGTGGTAAATCTGCAATTTTCGATTGCTTCTTGGTACGCGGAAACGATATAATATTTTAGATGACTCCTTTGGGAGCCATAGTTTTGTTTTGGGCGCGTAGCTCAGTGGATAGAGCAATTGCCTTCTAAGCAATCGGTCGCAGGTTCGAACCCTGCCGCGCTCGTTTTAACTCAATATGAACCCTCAAGCACCGTGAAGTGATACGATCGTTTCCTTGGTTGAGGGTTCGTTATTGCTGCATCATACTAAGAACAAGGGCGATATTGCTGCTACGAAAGCAATGGCTGATCTAACCCTCAAAGGTTATTTAGTCCTCACACCACTTGTTTGTGAACATTTACCTTTTGATTTTGTTGTCTACAAAGACGATAAATTTTACAAAATACAAGCTAAATACGCGGGAGATAACAGGGTAGTAAATAAAACTATTTGGGTCGATAAAAATGGGACTCATCAGAAGAAGTACAAAGTAAATGACTTTGACTTTTATGCTGTTTATCTTCCTGACATAGATAAAGTTGTTTATCCATCAATTAACTTTAAGGGTTGCTACATAACTACCCAGATACCTAATTCAGCTACACCCTTTTACTGGTGGGAGGATTTTACAGACTTTACTGAAGCAGCGTCTAAGCGAACCTACAAGGAGTTTGGCGTTGATTTAACGACTAGAAAGGTTAACCCAGATTCTAGAATTCATACTAGAAAAGTAGAAAGACCATCTAAAGAAGAACTAGAAAAACTAGTTTGGGAAAAGCCAACTGCACAAATTGGGAGAGATTTTGGCGTATCTGATAAAGCTGTAGAAAAGTGGTGTAAGGCTTATGGGGTTGAAAAGCCACCCAGAGGGTATTGGGTTAAGAAAGCTTATGAAAAAACTGAAACTTAATGCTTCTGTTCTGTTTATATTCATCTAAAAAGCCCGTGACGAGGATTGAACTCGTGACCTCACCCTTACCAAGGGTGTGCTCTACCACTGAGCCACACGGGCAAAATATAACTTTGGTTTTTTAGTTGTAAGTTACAATGCTGGGAGCTTTGCTCTTAACCCAGTCATTATAACTTATAACTTCGTAAGTGGTGGGCCGGGCTGGATTTGAACCAGCGTAGGCGCAAGCCAACGGATTTACAGTCCGTCTCCATTAACCACTCGGACACCGACCCGATTTCTCTCACGATTTAAAATCTTAGCACCATGTTTTATAAATAGCAAGTGATTAGAAAAAATAACTTGCGGGTAGAGATCGCAACAAAACTGCGTCTCTACCTTATGGATAAAAAATACTGGTTACACGCTCATCTCCAGCATTCGTTGCATTGGTCGCAGTGCAGCAAGACGGATATCCTCTGACATGGTAATTTCGGGAGTGCGATTTTTCATTGCCCAGTAGAGCTTTTCTAGGGTGTTTAATCGCATAAACGGACATTCGTTACAAGCACAGTTATTCATCGGCGGTGCAGGAATGAAGTGCTTGTCAGGAGCTAATTTTTGCATTTGGTGAATGATTCCCGGCTCCGTAGCAACGATAAATTCTTTCGTGGGGCTACTTTGACAATACTTGAGTAAAGCGGCTGTGGAGCCAATAAAGCTGGCGTGGCGCAATACACTACTTTCACATTCTGGGTGTGCGATCGCCTCTGCTTCGGGATGGGCAATTTTTAACTGGACAATTTTCTTTTCCGAAAAGGTTTCATGGACAACACAGCTACCTTGCCATAGCACCAAATCTCGTCCAGTCTGTTCCATGACGTACCGCCCTAAATTCCGATCTGGGGCAAAAATAATCGGCTGTTCTTTCGGTATCTGCTGCACAATTTTCACAGCGTTGGAACTGGTGCAAATAATATCGCTCATCGCCTTGATATCAGCAGAACAGTTGATATAAGATACCACCAAATGATCTGGATGCGCTGCTTTAAAAGCTGCGAATTCGTCTGGTGGACAACTATCTGCTAAAGAACAACCAGCATCCAAATCTGGTAAAAGTACTAATTTATCGGGATTAAGTATCTTTGCTGTTTCTGCCATGAAGTGAACGCCAGCAAAGACAATCACATCCGCATTGGTTTTTTCGGCGGCTCTTGCTAGTTGTAATGAATCCCCAATAAAGTCTGCAATATCCTGAATATCTGGCTCTTGATAATAATGCGCCAGGATAACGGCGTTGAGTTCTTTTTTGAGACTCTGAATCGCGGCAAACAAATCTAGTGGTAGTTCACCCAGTTGGGTGTTTTGTCGTTGAGCTAGTGCAGTGGTAAACACAGTTTAGGGGTGCTTTATGTTGCAAATGTATGTCCTGTGGATTCAATTATAGTAGTTTTTACCAAAAATAGTGGACGGTTGATATTTTGGGGTTGTGTCCAAATCGGGCTGAGTTTCATATCCTGGAGATAGACGGCAAGGAAAGTGGCATGACCAGTCAGAAAACTCAATCGATAAACCTCAAAATTGCTGTAGTTGGAGATATTCACGACCAATGGGAAGTGGAAGATGGCGTTGCACTCAAGCATTTGGGTGTTGACTTAGTGCTGTTTGTCGGGGATTTTGGCAACGAGTCGGTGGAAGTGGTCAGAGCGATCGCATCTCTCGATATTCCCAAAGCAGCCGTGATGGGCAACCACGATGCCTGGTACACCGCCACCGAATGGGGACGCAAAAAGGCTCCTTATGACCGCTCTAAGGAAGACTGGGTACAGGAACAACTCGATTTATTAGGTTCGTCCCATGTTGGTTACGGTAAGTTGGATTTCCCCGCTTGGAATTTAACTGTCGTGGGGGGTCGTCCCTTTACCTGGGGTGGCCCAGAGTGGAAATTCGCGGAAATCTGTCAAGAACGTTACGGTGTGACGAGTTTGGAAGAATCTGCCGATCGCATCGTCAAAGCGATCAAAAGCGCCGCCTACGAGACGATTATATTTTTGGGCCACAATGGGCCTAGTGGGTTAGGCGATCGCCCCGAAGACCCTTGCGGCAAAGACTGGCATCCAATTGGCGGCGACTTTGGCGATCCAGATTTGGGCGAGGCGATTTCTCAAGCCTTGACTGCTGGTAAAACCATTCCTCTGGTGACATTTGGTCACATGCACCGAGATTTACGCCATACCAAGAAGGTGCAGCGCAAGCCCATCTTTAGAAGTCCAGAGGGGACAATTTACTTAAATGCTGCAAGTGTCCCCAGGATTGTGGAAAATGACAGCGAGAAGTTGCGTAACTTTTCCATTGTCACCCTAGAGGCGGGTGTGGTTTCGCAAGTTTCCCTAGTTTGGGTGGGGAATGACTTTCAGGTGGCTAAGGGGGAAATTTTGTACGAGCGATCGCGGATTGTGTCGTAGACATTCGCATCCAGTAGTGCAATCTGCGTAGATTATAGGGTATAGTATGATCTGTCAAGTTTAGTGCTAACCAACAAAAGCGCCTAAATAGCGTCTGAAACTAGGATCGGCATAAGTTTGACAGATTTACTGGAGAGGTGGCAGAGTGGTCGATTGCGTCCGACTTGAAATCGGATGAGGCTAAAACCTCCGGGAGTTCGAATCTCCCCCTCTCCGTTTAGGAATTAAAAATTGAAAATTAAAAATTAAAAATTGAAGAGGTTAGGTGGGGCTTTTGGTGGAGATAATTATGGCACCAAGGATTTTTGTTAGTTCTTCAGCTTCGGATTGGAGTTGACTAATTTTTTCTTGAGGTACTATTTCGGAAGCAATAAGCAATCTTAACCAATACCGGGTTTCACGGGATTCTTTTAGTGCAATCATAAGCTTGCTGATAAAATCTGCTTTGCTTTGAGCAGCTTGTGCTTCTTCTACATTAGCTCCTATCGATGTTCCTGACCTTAATAACTGTTGAGCAAGGGTTCGCGCTACTCCTGGTTTGTCATCTAAAAACTGGCACAATTTGACTATGCGAACTGAAAAAGTAAAGGTGCGATCGCAAATATCTTTTTTCATTAGTCAAAATTCTAAATTGAAATAAGCTACTATACCGTTTTTCTCCTCTTTGTTTGGCATTGTCTCAGTTTTTACTAAATTCTTAACTTTTGATTGGTAAAAAAAAGGTATATTCAATTTTTTGCCTAACTTCTCGGCTAATATAACAATCACTATTCAGGCAATCTACTAAGAGCTTATTTGCGTCATAATACTGCTTTAAAAGATCCTTTTGTACATTGCTAAATTGCCAGTCATGCCCAATATTACGATATTCAATCATTATTGCTCTTAGTTGGTCAACCCAAGCTTGGCTATATGTCTGCTTTCTTAACTTTTCCAATAAATGCCGAACTTCAGATTTATCTATAAATTCGATAGCAAAAGAGAGATTGAAAAAAGGTGAATCTGGATCATAATTAAGGCTAAGAGCAAGTTCAAGGTCAACAGCTACGTTATGCTCAAGACCATCATTAAATTTACGTGCTATGTGGGAGTCAAGGACTTTATCCAATATTCGCCCTAAATCTAAATTTTCGATAAGCTCGTTACTACAACCAATTGAGCAGTGACTAGAAAAACCAATGGCATAATAAATCGCTCTGATAGCTGCTGGTTTATAGTTAGATTGGATGGATAAAGCTTTTTGGTTTACCCAATAAAGAAATTTTTGTAAGTTTTCATCTCTAGCTATAAAACTATCTACTTTCTGCTTCATTAATAAGAGAAGTTCATTAGACCTTCGCATCATACTAACAGTCAGCAAAAAAACCTCCCGCCAGCGTGTCTCTGTGATATGCTCAATCAAAGTTTCATAGGCAGAGTTGGCAACTACTTCTCTTGCTACAAAATATTCGTGAAATGTTAGGTGAGAAAATGAATAGATACCCTTTGCTCTTTCTACTAATAGCCCATGCTGTGCTTCAATAGACTTTAGGACAGCTTCACTGTCGAGTTTCAAGGCTTCTGGATTTAAGTCAGCATCACGTAAGTTGCAAATAAATTCAACAATATATGCTTCGGCCATTTTTTGCTTAAAAAAATAATTTTTATGCTCAAAAGTGGTTAAGGCAATTTGACTCAATAAATCTTCCTTTCTCTGCAAAGACAGATTTTTATAGACTTGATCCCGTTCAATATTGCGTTTGGCATCCCATTTTTTCAGCAATACATCTAATCCTTCTTGATAAAGCTCAGAACGGTTTGCTGGGAAATCTCCACTATCTCCAAACACCAAACACAGCAATGTCAAAAGTAAAGGACTACTAGCTAGTTCTTGGATTGGTTCATTCTCCTTTATTTTTTCAATGAATCTTTTACTTTTAACTGGATCAGTTAATTGGAACCAGTTTTGAGCAAAAATGGCTATTTGTTTTTCGTCAAAATCTGCCATCTCTACTTCTGTGAAACTTTCATAAGTGTATTCTTTAGCAGCAATACGACAGGTAATTACAAACTGATTGGTATGAAAAAAGTCAGAAAATTCCCGAATTTGTCGTAAAACACGATTGGTGTCTTCCTCTCGTACTTCATCTAACCCATCCAGCAATACCAATGCCTTACCCTGTTTCAACAGTTTCTCTACTGCTGCACTGGCATGAGTTACCCCACAGCTTGATAATTGTTGAGCAAGAAATTTCAAAATATCTGGTTGTTTAGCTGCTTCTGCAAAATCTTTTAATGTGATAAACAAGGGAACTCTATTTGCTTGGTATCTCCCTTCAATACACTGCATTGCTAGATATTTTAAAAAAGTGGTTTTTCCTGCTCCTGGTTTACCTAAAACCATCAACTTACTATAACGCTGTACAACCTCTAATCCTGAGACTCGTTTCTGTTTTACTCTGCTAAGTCCAAGTCGCTCAAAGTTATCATGATCAGAGCTTTGCATTAGTTCCGCAACTTTTAGTCGTCTTCGTCCTGTTATTGCCTCCAGAATATTGACATTTGTGTAAATACCTTGTTTTCCTGTTAACTCAATAGGCTTAGGCATATCTAATACCCGCATGGTTCCGCACTTTTCTTTGATGTAGGGTTTGATTTGTTTGCGGATTTCTTGCACTAAGGTATCAATAGAATCATCTACGTGATCTGTAGTTAAATCGCCAGACGGTTTTTGCTGTGAGTATCTTTTGCTCAGATACTCCCGTAAGCGACTTTCTTTAACAGGGCCATTACCAGTGATGCAAAATTTTTTGTAAATACCTGTAAGGCAAGTGCTGAGGTTACTTTCGGAAATATTTAATTCTTGAGTTACGTGGACTCGATTCTTACTGCGACCGAATATTTCCACAAAGACTTCTTTCTCTCGGTGCGACAATTCACTGTATTGCTCCAGTTGCTTAAGAAAGTCCTCTGGTATAGACATTGACCACTCCCACAATTACTTATAAGCCAGTGTAGCCAAAGTTTTTATCAAAATGTGGGGTTAAATCAGTGTAAGTCAGGCTAAGTCAAGGTAAGTCAGATAAATAACTACAAAAGAAAATTGCGACATTGAACTCAGTCAAGCTATTGAGGCAATCGCAATGCTAGAAACACTAATCCCTCTGGTTATAAATAAGTCTGTTGAAGTTGTTGTTGGAATACTGCTGGAAAAGTTTTGTAAATGGGTGCTGAGTGATGCAAATATCAAAAGTGCTAACAACTTTCTGAAAATGCAGATTCTTGTACTTTATCTTGATTGGGTTTTACGAAAAACATCACTAAAATCTCTGTCAGAGGAATCAGAAGAGAAGGATTAAGAAACAGGTGGGTAGTAGAGATAATAAAGCGATCGCACCCACTAACTAAATGCGATCGCTCCCTAACCTCTCGCCCTACTGCGATCGTGCTACCATTACCAATAAATTATTTTGGGAGGTCAATCAATGACTACCCTTCATGGGCTAAACATACCTGATGAGTTGTACGAACAACTGCAAGAGTTAGCTAAAGCTGAAAATAGCTCAGTTGATGCTCAAGTTATTACAATATTGCAGAAGCCTTGCAGAAGACAAAAACACAGTTAACTGAGGACGAAAGACGAAAAAATGTCCCAAAACTGCTAGAGGAAATTCGCCTTCGTCGTGAGAGTCGCCAAACTGATGTGGAATGGCCGGATAGTACTGCGTTAATCCGAGAAGACCGAGACAGATGACTATCCCTCTGAGGTGTGTTGTTGACGCAAGTGTAGCTATTAAGCAATTTATACCAGACGATCCACTAACTCCGAAAGTTAATCAACTGGTCGAGTTTTGTCTCTAAGGAGAGAGCGATCGCACCCCTCCCTTTTGCTTGCATTATGCTATCATTTTGCTAAATTCTACTTTGAGGTAAAGCGATGGCTACCCTTTATGTAAGAAATTTACCCGATGATTTGTATGCAAAACTGCAAGAGTTAGCGGCATCTGAACACCGTTCAATTAACGCCCAAGTTATAACTCTGTTAGAACAAGCTTTAAAAACTGAAGCACAGCAAATAGAAGACCAGAAACGCCAGAATGTAGTTAAAGTCCTAGAAGAAAGTCGCCAGCGTCGCCGTGTGAATCCAGCAGACTTCGGATTACCTGATAGTACTCAACTGATTCGAGAAGACCGCGACAGATGACTACCCCTTTAAGATGCGTGTTAGATACCAGTGTGTGTATCAAGTATTTCATCGCTGATCCACTAACTATCAAAGTTAATCAACTTTTCGACCATTTTGCCAATCCACAGACGGAAATATTTGTTCCAGACCTCTTTTACATTGAGTGTGCTAACGCCTTATTGAAGTACGTCCGTGCAAGGATGTACACTGCTGCTGAGGTTCAGACAGATTTAGCCACCCTCAAAGCTTTTCCGTTGCGTGTTGTCTCCACGGCTGATTTGATGGCGGATGCAGTTGCGATCGCATTAAATTATGGAATCTCCGCCTACGATGGCTCTTATGTTGCACTTTCACAGCAGGTAGGTGCTACTTTGTTGACTCTTGACGGCAAGCTGGTAAAGGCAATAGCCGCTTCGTCTTACAATGTTTCCTCGTTTAATGACTTCGAGGTTCCGCCGTTGGAATCAACATAATTCGTAATTCGTAATTCGTAATTCAATTGTCAAAAATGCCTTTTACTTATAACCGCACTGTTCGCTTTCAAGATACTGATGCTGCTGGGGTAGTTTATTTTGCTAATATTTTGGGTATTTGCCATGAAGCTTATGAAGAATCTTTAGAAGCATCAAGTATTAATCTCAAAGATTTTTTTACTAATCCTTCTGTAGCTTTCCCCATTGTTCATGCTAGTGTCGATTTTTTGCGCCCTATGTTTGTTGGGGACAAATTGCTGATTAGTTTAATTCCCCAAAAAATAGGTGCTGATAAGTTTGAAATTACTTATGAAATTACTCTGGGTGAGGTGATAGTTGCTAAGGCTATTACTCGCCATGTTTGTATTGATGTGAGTAGTAGAAGTAAGCAGGAATTACCTGATGAGATAGTTCAGTGGTTGGAGACGAACCGCAGGGACGCAGAGGACGCAGAGAGAAGAAGGTCTAGAGAGATTATGTAATGGGATTCTGTAGGAATTCTGTGGCTATTTGCTGTAACTTTTGGCGGTTAATTTTACCTTGGGAGTTACGAGGTAAGTTTTGCTGGGGAATCCAATATTTTGGAATTTTAAATTTGCTGAGTTTGTCTTTGAGTAAGGTTTGGATTTTTAAGGCAGAGGTATCTGATTTTTTGGGAATGTAAATTGCTGTTAAAGCTTGCCCCCAGTGTTTATCGGGAATGCCGATAACACAAATATCAGCAACCATTTGAGTGGCTTGTATAGCTGATTCAATCTCTGCTGGATAAATATTTTCTCCACCTGTAATAATTTTATCGCTGTTACGTCCAACAATATTTAAATGTCCTTGTTCGTCTAAAAAGCCTAAATCATCTACTTGAAAATCAGGTTGATTTTCTCTAGTTTTAGGATAGTAACCAAGGGCTAAAGATTGAGCATGAATAGTGATATTTCCGATTTGATTGGAATTTAAAATTTCGCCTTGCTGATTGCGAATAGTTACTTTTGCATGGGCAAGAATTTGACCACTGCTAATTTTACCGCCGAGAAAATCATCTGGTTTGAGGGTAGCAATTTGAGAGGCGGTTTCTGTCATGCCATAGGTAGGTGCTAACCGGATGTGGTGAAATCTGGATTTTTCTAGTAGTTCGTTCCATGCTGGCGCACCTCCCAAAAGTACAGTATTAAATTGAGATAGCCATTCAGTTAATTCTGGATTTCGCAGGAGGCGTTGTAACTGTGTTGGTACTAAAGATATGAAAAATTCTGATTGTTTAATATTTAATATTTGACTGGATTCTACGGCTTTAAATGGTTGAATAGCCAGTTTGCCTCCGGTAGTGAAAGAGCGCATAAATTGCATTAAGCCGCTAACATGATATAGCGGTAATACGCAAAACGAATTTACTTGGATTAGTTGAAAGTATTCTGTAAATCCTTGTACCGATGAGATGAGAGTTTCCCAAGTGTGAATGGCAAATTTAATTTCTCCTGATGAACCACCTGTGGGAATCATAATGCTATTGGGAATTGGGCATTGGATATTATTATTCCCATGCCCCATGCCCCATGCCCCATGCCCCATTCCCAAAATAATATCTGGCTGTACTAAATCAAAGACTTGTTGCCATTCTTGTGTTCCCCAGTCTGGGTTACAAAGAAAAACTGGACAATTAGCTGCACAAGCGGCAATAAAACTTGCTAAAAATCGTACTGGTTCGCGTTCAGCTACAATGATTTTTGGTGGGGTTCCACAGGCTGATAATTGTGTTAGTTCTAAATATAATTCTTGAGCTATTTGATTAAATTGATGGCTGTTGTAACCAATAAGCCAATCATCCTGAGTTAGGTTATTAAGACAGTCTAAAGGCTGTTGCATAAACTTTGAAGCCAGGTATCTTCTTGTTCAAAAAAATGGTCGATGCCAAAACCAATTGCCCTGTTGTTTCGGGATAATTCGGCTGCTAGCTTGAGTGCTGCAAGTCTAGCGATCGCAGTTTCAAATACTGATGAAAATACTGTATCAACTTCATACTGATGGCAAAACTTTCTCAGACGAGATGGCGATCCAACGATCCCAGGCTTGATCACAAAAATCCCTCGCCAACCTTGTTGATAACAGCCGGCGAGTTGTCCAAGTGTGGCGACAGATTCATCTAAAGCGATCGCAGTTTCATAACTCATACTCAATTCCAACATCTGCTGAAATTGCTCAACGGGTAACGGTTGTTCGATAAATTCAATTTCTATGGGTACTTCTGCATTTGCCTTGAGATTGTCGCAAGTCCGCAGCCATAAGTTTGCTTCCTCATAGCTGAGTCCACCGTTGGCATCTAATCGCAGTTTCGTAGAGGCTGGTAAGGTGTGTATCAGTGACTCAAAAATTTCTAGTTCATCAGCGATCGCATCCACAGCAATTTTCCATTTAAACGTGCGATATCCCTGCTGCCACAGCTTTTCCCATTGATTTAAAGCCGCTTCACCAGATGGTAATAAGCCGCTATAGGGCAAAGAGTGAAGCGCAGAGGATAAATTTAAATTCTTCTCCTCTGCTCCCCTGCTCCCCTGCTCCCCTGCTCCCCCGCTCCTCCACTCCCACGCTGACTCAAAGCCAAATTGACAAGCAGGTAACTCATCTGGGATCGAAAAAATTATCTCGTCTGTGATTTCTTTTGGCAGTTGGCGACAAAAGTCTAAAGCTTTTTCTAGGGTTTCGGAACCAAACCAGCTAATGGGGGCAATTTCTCCCCAGCCGAGTTTACCTGATTCATCGGTGAGACGGAGGATAATACCTTCACGAATATCCCACTTACCATGATTAGTGGTAAGCGATCGCAAAAACTTTCGCTGATATGGACGAAATTTAAATTGATAACGCATCAATTAGTAATTGCTAAAGCATAAATCCCAAGCCGAACAGCAAGCAAGCCCAGAAATGCACGGCTACGGCGATGAATTTACAGTTACTAACTTTTTCCGGCTGGTTGTGATTTTGTTGGACGTGGCGGCATAATTTGAAAGCAAAAGGTAAACTCACCCAACTCAGCAATGTCCAAGCTGGAGAAATCCCCAATAGTACAAATAGCAAGGTGAGAGGATAAATACTACCAGTAAACCAAACTAGAAGTTGGGCACCTTTTGCTGTTCCTAAACGGACGATAGGCGATCGCTTCCCTGCGGCTATGTCATCCTTGACTTGGTGAAAGTGTGAGCAAAACAAAATTAAGGTTGTGGCAATCCCGACAATCACTGAGGCTGCTAAACTTGTCATTGACCAAGTTTGGGTTTGGCTGTAGTATGCGGCTTCCACTGCTAAGGGGCCAAAGGCAAAAAAGCAAATAATCTCGCCTAAACCCTGATATCCTAAGCGAAAGGGAGGCCCTTGGTACGTATAACCTAAACCGCAGCATAGTAGAATGATGCCGATAACAGTTAGGTCATGTTGCCAAAAGGCGATCGCTAGTATGCCCAGCAACCCCAAACCTAAACACAAATTTCCTATCCAAAATATTAATGGCTTATTGCCTGTTAAGTTCACCAGAGAATGGTGTTTATTTTTATCGATACCTGTTTCGGAATCAAACACATCATTACTGATATTTTCCCAGGCAAGAATTAAGATTGCCGCAGCTACAAAAGTAGAAAATACTACACCATTGAAAATTTTAGTTTCAGCAAATGCTACTGCTGTTCCTACCCAAATGGGCATAATGGCAACGCTATACATTGGCGGTTTAATCGCTGCCATCCATAACTTGGTGTTGGGATATAAAATTTGCTTGGTAGTCATCAGTTGTGATTAATTAAATTACCGGAATATTACTCACCCTTTAGATTTTATGGTTTAAAGAGACGCTAGATATGGGTGATATACAAACAAGTGTCACTTTTACTATGCCTTCTTAACCTTGTGTTGTTAACACTCACCTCACGTTGCAGTCTTAGGCTGAAACTGTCTTATCATAGTCTGAGAACACCATAAATAAGCCAAACCCTACGCTGGTGAAATAGCAACTTAATATGTTACCTGTAAAAATACGACCACGATTAATTACACTTTAGGAAGTTAACTTAAAAAAAATTTACTATCGTTAAATCCATGACAGTTTCACCATGTCGTAGCAACTTCTTTGTAGAGCACAAAGATTTATATCAATTTCTGGTAGCGGTGCAAGAAAAGTGCGTCAAAAATAATTGCAGACAAATTGTCAGTGTCTCCCAAGAAATTGATTTAGTCGATCCTTTACTTGTATTAGATAAACTTACACAAGCAAATGAAATAAATTTTTACTTTGAGGACAGAGGTAAAGGAGAAGCGATCGCCGCAATTGATGCTGTAGCAAAATTACAGATTGATGGCTCAGACCGTTTTAGTCAAGCAGAATATTTTATCAAATCTTGTCTAAAAAATATAATTAATTTTGGTAACGCTAATCAACCTTTTTCTGGGCCTCACTTTTTTTGTTATTTCAGCTTTTTTGATAAAAATGCCCAAGTAGATTATCCATTTCCATCTGCTACCATTTTTCTTCCACGTTGGCAAGTAGCCGTAAAAAATCAGCGTTGCATATTAGTAACAAATATAATTATCAATGCAAATGTAAATATTGAAAGATTGTTGGAGAAGGTGCAAAATAAAATTGAATTTATCCAATCTTTAGAATATTATTCTGCTAATATTGATTGCTTCCCAGCAAACTTATATAAAAAATCTGTCACAAATGCCGCTCAATTTAAACGTTCAGTAGTATCTGCTTTAGAAAAAATTCGGTCTAGTCATTTAAGCAAAATTGTATTAGCAGATATATTAGATGTAAAGTCAAGCACCCACTTTAGCTTAGTTAAATCATTAAATAATCTTCGACAAAATCATCCTAATTGTTATATTTTTTCTACCAGTAATGGCAAAGGGCAAAACTTTATTGGTGCAAGTCCAGAAAGATTAATTAGTATTAATAATCAACAGTTAATTACTGATGCTTTAGCGGGTTCTGCACCACGAGGTAAAACCCCTGCTGAAGATGCAGCTAATGCCAATCGCTTACTAAATAGTGAAAAAGAAAAGCACGAACATTCCCTAGTACTTAATTTTATAACTCAACGTCTATCTCAGCTAGGTTTATCACCTCAAATATTAGCGCCCCGCCTACGGCAATTATCGAATATCCAGCATTTATGGACACCTATAAGTGCGATAGTTCCTACTAACATCCATCCATTAAAGATTGTCGGACAATTGCATCCTACGCCAGCCGTTGCGGGTGCATCACAAGATGTAGCTTGTGCCGAAATTCGCCGTTATGAAAGCTTTGAGAGAGGTTTGTATGCTGCACCTCTAGGTTGGATAGATTCTCAGGGTAACTGTGAGTTTATTGTAGGAATTCGTTCAGCATTAATTAATGGCGATCGCGCGAGATTGTATGCTGGTGCTGGTATCGTGGCTGGCTCCGATCCTCACAAAGAGTTTGCAGAGGTGCAACTTAAACTTCAGGCGTTATTGAAAGCCTTAGTTTAAAGTTAATTACTAATCTTGTATGCCAGCTAAAGATATTTACCACCTATGTGAGTTGATTTTTATTATGCTTCCGAGTTATATGCTTCATTCAGTTTGGTGGCTGACTCTTCTAATAAACGTTGTTCATGAGCATTTCTTGGTAACACCAGTTGGCGCTCAATACCTTGGGAGCTAATGATACATGGAAGTCCAAGAACAACTTCACTGCCAATTCCATAGTTAGAATCTGCTCTCACCGATACTGGAAATATCTGCTTTTCATCTCGCAGGATGGTATCAACTAACTGACAAACTACTATTGATATGCCATAGCTAGTATTTCCTTTACGTTCAGAAATGTTATAACCTCGCTTTCGGGTTAACTCTGCGTACTCTTGCTGAATTTGTTCCAGCGTTGCTCCTTGTGGTATGGGAAATTCAGCTAACAAAATTCCCCCAATAAATGCACTAGACCAAATGACAAATTCACTGTCTCCATGCTCTCCAATCACATAAACATGAACGTCTTGTTTACTAACGTTCAGTCGTTTAGCAAGTTGATATCTCAGTCTAGCAGTATCAAGAACGGTTCCTGAACCAAAAATTAGGTTTTCTGCTCTAGTGGAACTGGCGATCGCAATCCGTGTTAGTACATCCACTGGATTGCTAACAATAAGTATGATTGAATTGGGTGCAACTCGATCCAATTCTTTTATTGTTGAACGCACGATCTGTGCATTGTCGCTCAACGTATCTAATCGGCTTTGTCCTTCTTTTTGCTGCACCCCAACAGTCACAACAATAATATCAGAATCCGCTAAATCTTCATACTGATTTGATGGTATAATCTCCATGTCTTTAAGTAGGGGAATAGTGTCTTCAATATCCCATGCTTGCCCCTCAGCTTTTGATAAAGTTCGGTCAAAAAGAACGACTGTTACACATTTACCGAGTAGCACTAAAGCATTTGCTACATCTGCACCCACATTACCCGCACCAATAATACCGACCTTGGATATTTTGCTACTCATGCGAAATCTACTTTTTTGTAACTGTCCCGATAGGTTAATGCTAACTCCAGAACTAACCCTTTCGAGTCAAGATTCTTAAAGCGATCGCTTCATCTCAAAGATTTAATATGTTGACGCAAGACAGAATTGATGAGTGTTTTTTGTTCGACACCCTGGAATTGAAACCAAGCTATGATTCTGGATCAATCTGAATTAATTTCTGTGCTTGAGTTACTGGCAATCTCAACATTGCCTTCTCGAAAAACTCATTGTTTAATAATGGAATATTCAGAATAATCAACTTCATCATCTGACATCGAGTTTAATGCTTCCCAATTAGGATATAGTTTCAGTATCGTAGATGCTTTATGAAAATCGAAGTCATAAAAGCTACTCAAAAACAGAAATCAGTGCTGTGTAATTTAATGGAACTATACCAGTATGACTTGAGTGAGATAGAAATTAAAGATGTAGATAGCTGCGGCTTATTTGGCTATCGATATCTTGATTACTATTGGACAGAACCTGAGCGACACCCATTTCTAATTAAAGTTAATGATAAACTGGCAGGGTTTGTACTTCTTAATCAGCACACTTACCTTCATCAAAATAGCAATGCTATGTCTATTGCCGAGTTCTTTATCCTCAAGAAGTATCGAAATCATGGCATTGGCAAACAGGTAGCTACTCACATTTTCGACCAGTTTCCCGGCAGTTGGGAAGTACGGCAGACTGCTTTGAACTTAGGCGCACAAGCTTTTTGGGGTAAAGTAATTAGTCAATATACTAATGGAGCTTTTAACGAGGTTTTCTTAAACGATCGTCGATGGCATGGCCCAATTAAAACTTTTGATAACTCAGATAAACTATTAACATAAAAAATACACCGGATAAATCGGTGTATTTCTAGCGTTACTAGAGCATATACTTTTGATGATCTTTTACACTAAATCTTGATGAGTAAAAGCTTTAGCATTCGCCCCAGTGTAAGTAGCGACAATATGTCCATCTCCAGTCATTTGATATTTGTATGTTACTAATCCTTCTAAACCAACGGGCCCGCGGGGAGGCATTTGTTGCGTACTAATTCCTACTTCTGCGCCGAAACCATAACGGAAGCCATCAGCAAATCTGGTAGAACAATTGTGGAATATATTGGCTGAATTTACTAGTCCAAAGAAAGTTTCAACAGATGCTGAATCTTCAGAGATAATGGCATCGGTATGACGAGAACCATATTCGTTAATATGAGCGATCGCATCTTCTATAGAGTCTACAATCTTTATCGACAAAATAAAATCGCTGTATTCTGTTTCCCAGTCTATCTCTGTTGCAGCTTCGATGTTAGGTAAAATTTTCAAGGTGCGTTTATCGCCTCTTAATTCCACATGGCGTTCTTCCAAAGCCTCAGCAACTTTCGGTAAAAATTCTGTAGCAATAGAAGAGTGAACTAGCAAAGTTTCAATTGCATTACAAACAGCAGGATATTGTGCTTTGGCATCGACTGTAATCGGAACTGCTTTAGAAATATCGGCGGCTTGATCTATATAAAGATGACAAATTCCGTCAGCGTGACCTAATACCGGAATCCGCGTATTTTCCTGCACAAATCTGACAAAGGAATTGGAACCTCTAGGAATAATTAAATCTACATATTTATCTAATTTCAAAAGTTCTAGAGTTTCTTCTCTAGTTGTCAGCAACTGTACCGCATCTGGATTAACAGCAGTTTGAGATAATCCCTGTTTAATTGCTTTAACGATTGCTTCGCAAGAACGCACTGCTTCCTTTCCGCATTTGAGAATCACACCATTTCCCGATTTAATCGCCAAGGAAGCAATTTGAATCGCCGCCTCTGGACGGGCTTCAAAAATAATTCCCAAAACGCCTAAAGGACAAGTAATTCGCTTGAGAACTAAGCCAGTGTCAAGTTCGCGGTGAATCTGCACTTTACCAATAGGATCGGCTAGCTTACCAACATCTCTGACTCCAGCGATCGCATCTCTTAATTTATGTTCATCCAACTGCAAGCGTTTATAAAGTGGTTTGGGAATCCCTTCAGCATCAGCAGCTTTACAATCAGCAACATTTGCTTGTAAAATTTCATCTCTAGCTGATTCTAAAGCTTGAGCGATCGCTTCAATCGCCTGATTTTTTGCTTCAGTGGAGAGAATGGCTAGTTTGCTTGCAGCTTGGCGGGTTTGCCCTGCGATCGCAATTAGGGGAGAAGCAATGTTAAGAATAGTCATAGTACAAATCTTTACTTTTTCTTCATCTTATCAATGTGAGTCCATCATTGCTTATCGTCTTCCCCCAATCGGGTGAACCATCTGGGTAATCAATAATTACTCTGATCGGGTGAAGTAAAACTTGGTTCAAAACATTTATTCTATGATTATCGAAGGCAGACAAATTACAGGTGCTAAACTTACAGCACAAAAAACATTATAAGTATTATCACAGAGCTTATTTGAAAGTCTTAAAAATGATTTATGCGTACCGGAGGCTAGAGAGACATCGTATTTATGTTTCTCTAGCCTTTTCCTTTACGACGCTGGTTCTAAATTTGGTTCTGATTTAAAAATTCAGGATCGTAGGGGAATGCTTTATCTGCATTATGCCTCACGCTTTGGCCCTATCGGCAATTTCCTGTTTGGCATGAAGCGAGTCCAAAGCTTGATTGGCGAACAAGTTGGCGCTGTAGGTTGGTTTCGCCGGGGTGTTGCACCTTGGATGGATCTGATTCAGCTAGCTCAAAAGTGAAAATGGCATCATTGTCAATAGTTACCATCGCTTCTGGTCATTCATGCTTGGCACTGGATCGATTATCCTGGGAGTGGTCTTGATTATGTTTTTGAGCAGGTAGCTGAGTTTCTAGCCTGCTTATCAAAGCATTTCTCAGTCCATCCAAGCTTTAATTTATCAGGAGGTAGTTAGTAACTGCCTCCATTTTTTTATTCAGCTGTTGGGGTGTACTCAATACGGTTTGGATAAGGTTTTTTGATGACACGCCGCTAATCGCAAAGCAAAGACGCGATAAATCGCCGTCTCTACAAAGGACTGATTATTGTAGAGACGGCGATTTATCGCGTCTTAACCGAACCATATTGGGAGTGTACTACCGCAAGGCGGAAATCAAAAGTATTATGGAATAAGCTCTTTAGAGATTTTAAATGGTTGCTCTATTTACGCCGTGGCGTACTAGAGGGTTAGGTCATTTGCTATTTCAGCAACAGCATTTGTTGTTTCAGCGACAGCATTTGTTATTCCAGCAACAGCATTTGTTATTCCAGTGACAGCATTTGTTATTCCAGTGACAGCATTTGTTATTCCAGCGATCGCATTTGCAATTTCAGCGATCGCTACCACCAATCCCATATATTTAATTGGCAAAAGTAGTTTTTGGGCATCTATCATTTTACGTATAAATATTGTTAGTAATAACGTAATATAGCAATCCTATTTGATTTATAAACTACGCCTTATAGCTTTTCCTAATCACATGAGGTATATCATAGTCCCCTCCTCGCTTGCGGGGAGGGGGTTGGGGGTGGAGTTCTTGTATCTCTGTCAACCGAGAACCGCTATATTCAGTCAAGGCAACCTGTCTTGAGAAAAATAATTGCTCAATAACCCTTTTTCCTCCCCTGCTTCCCCTACTCCCCCTGCCTCCCCTGCCTCCCCTGCCTCCCCTGCTTCCCCTACTTCCCCTGCCTCCCCTGCCTCCCCTGCTCCCCCTGCCTCCCCTGCCTCCTCTGCCTCCCCTGCTCCCCCTGCCTCAAGAGCTTATGCCTTTGACCAGATTCGCCACCACTGCCACCAAGTTATCTGGCTCGATTGGTTTGGATAAATGAACGTGGAATCCCGCTTCCAGAGCCAGCTTGGACTCTTCATCTCTAGCAAATGCGGTCAGTGCTACAGCCGGAATTTTTTTTCCTCGAGCTGCTTCCCTGATTCGTACTTTGCGAATCAGCGCATAACCATCTTCATCTGGCATTCCAATATCACTGACTAAAACATCTGGTTCCGCTCGTAGCAGCGTTTTTAAAGCTTCATTTACTGAGCCGACCGCTATTACCTTTGCTCCAGACTGTTGAAGAATAAAGGAAACTAACTCACGTGTATCGGGATTGTCATCTACAACAAGTATTTGCAAACCTACCAGCGCTAAGAGGTTATTGGCTTTTACTTCACTCTCTTTAATTAGCTGCTCTTGTTGCAATTCTACGACCGGCAACAGCACTGTAAATGTTGCTCCTCGTCCTTCCCCTCCGCTAGCTGCGTGAATTGTGCCTGAGTGCATTTCTACTAAGTAGCGCACAATTGACAGTCCCAGCCCCAAACCACCTTCTGCTCTAGTAGTTGTGCTATCAGCTTGACGAAAACGCTCAAATAGATGAGGTAGAAAGTCAGGAGCAATTCCCTTACCTGTGTCAGACACAGTTATCTGGGCATTTGAGTTCACCTGCTTTAGATGCACTTCAATTCGCCCTCCGCTCGGTGTGAATTTGACGGCGTTAGAGAGCAAATTCCAGATGACTTGTTGCAGGCGTTCTACATCACCCATAACCTCACCTACTGAGGAATCAAGGTTAGACACAACTTGAATCTCCTTAATCTCAGATGTGGGTTGTATAGATTCAATCGCCGCGTTAATTACAAGTACAAGGTCAACTTTACGGAGATTTAGGCGGATTTTACCTTGGACAATGCGGGAAATATCCAGGATATCTTCAATCAGTTTCCTCTGAAGTTGAGCATTCCGCTCGATTGTCGCCAGAGCCTTAAAGGTAATTGCCTCGTCCAATTTTCGATTACGGATCATTTGAACCCAACCCAGCATAGAGTTGAGGGGTGTACGAAGTTCGTGGGAGACAATCGCTAAAAATTCGTCCTTAATTCGGTTAGCTTCTTGGGCTTGCTGATAAAGCTGTGCATTTTCAATGGCGAAGGCTGCTCGTTGGGCAAGTTCTTCAGCCATTGCTAGGTCTACAATACTGTAATGGCGTCCTGGTTGTGCAGACGCAAATACAATTGTCCCCAGCTTACGTTTACGCACCAGCAATGGCACGATCATCTGAGACTTAAGTTGGAGTTGGTACAGCAGAAACAGGTGTTCTTCGTTTGACGCATTACTCTGTAGTGAGGGCTTAAGAACGTTTGTAGCCAGTTCCGACCTACCAGTTCGTAAAACCTTTGCTGGCCCATAATCAGCATCAACAGAAATTGGATAGCGTTGTCGCAGTTCTCGTATTAGTCCTTCCTTGTGCGGTTCAGATGCAGCTATCACTGGGTTATTAAAGACTGCCGAATTATTTTCAACGACATCTACAATACACCAATCGGCTAGGGTAGGCACTGCCAATTGCGCGACCATCGTTAGGGTGGTGCGATAGTCTAAGGAACATGCCAGTACACGACTTGCTTCAGCCAAAAAATTAGAACGCCTCTGTGCTGCTTGGGCTGCAATTCGGGCGGCTTGCTCGCTGGCAAATAACTGTTCCCGCTCTGCCTCTAAACGCTTACGCTTAGTAATGTCGCGCATTAACCAGCGCAGAGCAAGTGGTTGACCTTGCTGGTTACGGACGGTAACTACTGTCAAAGCAACATCAAAACAGATTTTTTCGCGTGGTTGCAAACACACTTCCCATTCCCCGCCCCGGTCGAGATGCTGCAACTGAGTTAGGTAATTAAAAAAAGGTTGATGATCTGACCTGGCAATGAAAGTGAGTAGCGGTTTGCCAATCAAAAATCGGTGTAAAACATTGAGGTGTATGGTAGTAGCACGGTTAGCTTCAAGAATAATCCCATTCGTATCTGTTACCAAGTAACCATCAGGCGCAAAATCAAATAATTCTTGGTAGCGCTGACGCTCATTCTCGACTACCATTCGTGTTGCTTGTAGTTCCTCGGAGGCGATTTTCAGCTCTTCCAGAGTGATTTTAAGTTCCTCAAAAGCTTCAACTGTTAGCTCTTGTTGCGAGTACGGCTCACTTGCAGTACTTTGCAATAATCCCGTCACCCGTGAGCTAAATGTGTCTATTTGTTGACTAAACTCGTCTACACTCATGTTGCTCACTTTGGTAACACTAAAAGCGCACGTAAGAAGAAAAATCAAGCAAGCATCATCTCAATTGTACGCTAAAAGCCGAGCTAAAAACTATTGCTCAAAAGATAGAGGTTTGTCTTGACAACCTGAGTTGTACAAAGTGAGTTAGACACAATATAGCTATCTCAACCTCTAACTATAGATTAAAATAAAGAATTCATAAATAAATCCACCTAGAGTGCTGTAAAGCAACAAACATAATAGGTAGATTTAAGCAAATTTTTTTATAGCTTAAGGAGGGACTGATGGTTAGAGCAACACTACCAGGACAACAGGTCAAAATCGGCCCAACCCAATTGCTGATTAAGCTGTTCCACATTTAAATTGCATAGCTAGGGCGGGCAAGATGCCCACCCCACAAGAGTTTGATTTAATCTGATTATGCAATTTAGATGTTTTTTAACTTAACAATGAGTGGGTAAATAGGGTCATTGATGAAGTAATTTAACGGGCGAATGCCACAATGTACGGACTAGCGGCCGCAGTATGGACTCAGGATATTACTAAAGCACATGCGATCGCCAACAATCTCCGGGCTGGTACTGTGTGGGTAAATTGCTACGACGTATTCTGATGCTCCCTGCACCCTGCCTCTTCCTTTAACCATGTTCATCCTTCTAAATATGAAAAAAATCGGTTTTTGGAGGATGTTTAACGCGATATTTGATATGGGGTGGGCATGATAGATATGCTTGCATACAACCCCAATAAAATTCTGATGATGAATGCGATCGCTAGTAAATTTCGCCAACTTATGGCTGGGAGAAAAAGCCAGATAGGCAGATATGACCGGAGAAACAAAACCAGACGTTCCTTAGCACTGTATACCTGCATAGGATTAATAGGTGCAATTCTGGCATTATTGTTAATCACATCTCCAGGACTGGCCCAAAAACCACAACTTCAACAACCGTTATTAGTAGCTACACGAGTTATACCGCCCTTTGTGATCCCAGACAAAGGCGAGCTATCGGGATTCAGTATCGACCTCTGGCGCAGCATTGCCAAGCAAATAGATGTAGAGTCTAAATTTATTGAATATTCCTCTGTACCGGAACTGCTTTCTGCTATCAAAGACAACAAAGCTAATTTGGGGATTGCAGCTATCTCGATTACAGCCGAACGCCAGCAGAATTTTGATTTCTCATTACCCATTTTGGCTGGGGGGCTGCAAATTATGGTACGAAACTCAGAAACCAACGACAGTGCCTTCCCAAATATTTTGCAATTATTTTTCTCTACTAGCCTCTTGCAGGTAATAGGCGTTGCTCTAGTGTTAATTGTCGTAGCAGCCCACATTATTTGGTTATCTGAGCGCCATCATAAAGATGGGATGATTCCCAAACCATACTTTCCTGGCATTTTCAAAGCCTGTTGGTGGGCAGCTGCCACATTAGCAACCCAAGCTGATGAAATGCCCAAAGGAGTACTGGGACGCTTAGTAGGTATTGTCTGGATGTTCATCGGAGTACTTTTTGCCGCCTACTTTACAGCCAGCGCTACTACCTCACTGACAGTACAACAGCTTCAGGGCGATATCAGAAGTATAGATGATTTACCCGGCAAGGTAGTAGCCACAACTGCGGGTAGCACAGCCGCCGCATATCTGCGAGAACATAAGATTTCAGTTTTAGAAGTTAACAAGATTGAGCAAGCTTACAATGCTCTGCAAACCAAAAAAGCTGATGCCGTGGTATTTGATGCCCCTGTACTTTTGTTTTATGCTGCCAACGAAGGCAAAGGGAAAGTACAGATTGTTGGCAGTATCTTGCGTGAAGAAAGTTACGGCATCATTCTGCCTAACAACAGTCCCTACCGCAAACCAATTAATCAGGCGCTGCTGAGTCTTAAAGAAAATGGCACTTATCAATCGCTATATGATAAGTGGTTTGATACTGAAAAATCTTGAAGAAGGAGTGGGCAGGGGGGAGAGGAGGCAGAGGGAGCAGGGGAGGCAGGGGAAGCAGGGGAAGAAAACTAATGACTAATGACTAATGACTAATGACTAATGACTAATGACTAATGACTAATACCCTTCTTGAGCAAGTTGAGCTTTTGCCTGTTGCCACAAGTTTTCTAACTCATTCAAACTGTAATCAGAAAGGGGACGGTCAACAACTGCCTCCATTTTTTCTAATCGCTGGACAAATCGCTGATTTGTGCCTTGCAAAGCGGCGCTGGGGTCAAGATTATGCCAACGGGCTAGCTGAATAACTGCAAACAGTAAATCTCCTAATTCTGCTTCTTGTCGTTCTGGTGTTTCTTCAGCTAAAGCCTGTTGAAACTCCCCCAACTCCTCATGAAACTTATCCCAGACACCCTGAATATTTTCCCATTCAAATCCGATCGCCGCAGCCTTTTGGGAAATCTTCATCGCTGCCGTCAATGGGGGAAGGGTGCGCCCATAACGTCCGAGTTTTGTACTCAGTTTTTGTGCGTCTGGAGATGCTTCGCCTTTCTCCGCAGCTTTAATTTGTTCCCAATTTTGCCGCACCTCATCCACACTGGCAACCGACACATCACCAAACACATGGGGATGACGGCGAATCAACTTTTGGGAAATCCCTTGAGTTATTTCTTTCAAAGAAAATTGCCCAGATTCGCTAGCGATTTGGGCTTGGAGTACCACTTGTAATAATAAATCGCCTAACTCTTCTGCGATCGCACCCTGATCTCCACTTTTAATTGCATCCACCACCTCATAAGCTTCCTCAATCACATAAGGTGTGAGCGTTTCAGGAGTTTGAGCCAAATCCCACGGACAACCACCATCAGGCGATCGCAATTTCGCCACCACCTCAATCAATTCCTGCAACGCCGCCAAAGTATCAACTTTGTCATTTGTCATTTGTCATTTGTCCTTTGTCGTTCTTCCGTTGCTCTTTCTGCTAACTGTAGCTCGACGACTACCGCGACTTGTAACTTTCCGCTTCTTAATTTTGCCACTAGGAAGCAACCCCCGAATGCCCTGTTTTTGAAAGCGCTTGTATGCCGAACCGCCCCAATCGCTAAGAGAATGACTCATTGCACCGAGTTCCAACCCCAAAAACAGGGCGATATATTCAGTATCGTATTGCACGAGCGATCGCCCCAAATTTCCCCCCAAATCCTGCCAAGTAAAACTTAGATTCCATAACCTTTGCGCGATCGCCAAAACGAAAATTGCCACAATAGCTAGCAAACACCCCAGATAAATTATCCGCAGAATCGTGCCAATAATTGGCCCGTGGGATAAAAAAGAACGATGCCGAAGACTTTTTTGATAAGGTAGCCAAATCCAGCGCAAGAAACCCCAGCGTTGAAATTGCACAGAGTAAATATCCAAATCGGGGCCAAACATCAGCCCGCCAAATAGAAACCCGCCAGCAACCAACAAAGTCGCATTGCTGCTGCGAGTTTGCCAGAAAGTAACGCCCGCCACCAATGGCAGAGCATACATAGTAATGCGATCGTGCGTCCTACCAGAGGGCATCCTAAATCCTGTTAGCGATAGCGGGGCGTTGAGCCAGTGCTGAGTAACTGAATACTGAGTCAGTATAAGAGAAAAAAAGATTTTCTTAAAACTACTAGCGCAATGCGAAATGTTTTGCTATATTAGTTAAGGATTAGACAAACGGGCGGTTAGCTCAGTTGGTAGAGCGCCTGCCTTACAAGCAGGATGTCATCAGTTCGAGTCTGGTACTGCCCATTAAGTAAATTAAGGCTAGAGACAGCTTATATGCGGTTTCTAGCCTTTTTGAGTTTATGGTATTTCCTAATTCCCGCCGCAAACGCGAACACAGCTTGGATTGCAGGAGCGCTGAGAGTTGGGTAGCTTTCTTTAACTTGCTGTTCTGTCCAACATAAAGCAAACAACCCCAATATGAATTCCACAGATAGCCGTGTTCCTTTGACGACAGGCAATCCATTGGAGAATTTTCGGGTCTGAATGAATATAAGTTCTCCAATCCATACCAGTTTACCTTTATCGGGCTTTATTTATTATGAGCGATGCCTAGGTTGGGCTGCGCCAACGCACCAGTAAGATAGTCGGCTTAAGCAAAATATTTTGGATTGCTCAAAAAATTAATCACTAGTTAATACTGAAGCAAGAAGGTCAGGACGAGATAGATGTGGGCAATGTCCCGAAGCTAGTTCAATGGCATCGACTCCTAAGCGCTTGCGTGCAGCGTAGCGCGACCATGTAGGAGATATTATTCGGTCATTGGTACAAACAATATATTTACGCTCAATATGCGGCAAAGCTTTTAGAGGATTCGTTTCAAAAATATATGCCATCGATTGTTGCGAACGACTTTTCGAGATTGCCCACTGTGCTACATCCGGTTGACAATCATGAAAGAAAAACTCTCTTAATACTGCTTCGTCTGAATAATCTTTCCCTACGGAAGCTGGTTCATACATATCAGGTTCATCGTAGAACTGTTGGAGTTTACTTGGGTCTTTTGGCTGGTAATTGAATGATTTGAGCGTATCAGAATCAAGACGATGAGAAAATTGGTCGAGTGTACTAACTCCAGGATATGGAAGTAGCGCCGCCACAAACACTAGTTGACGCACTTTTACCGCTTCTGCAACCAAGGGAATTATAGTACCAGCCATTGAGTGACCGACTAACACAATATCATCATCAGTTTTTGGCAGTGCTTGAATTACTACATCTGCAAGTTGGGACAAAGTAGCAGATGCATTTTCAATTGGTAAATCCATTGCTATGGTTTTGTGACCTTGTGCTTCTAAATAGGGAATTAGTAAATCCCAACACCACGTGGCTTGGAATGCACCGTGAACTAGACAATATAGACTCATATCAATTGAATAGTGGTAAGTAGGTAGACATAATTAAATATAAAATAAACTCCTAGTTTGTAGTGAGCGATTTATCGCTCAGAGCAAGGATTATCAGGACTAAAGTCCTTACTACAAACTTGAAATTTATTTATGCCTAGATACTTAATGGTGAACGAGTTGTTTAACTTATCTTATTTTTTAGCAAATTTTAAAACTTGACCAGGTAAGTTACATCAACACCTGCGATATGTTCAAACAGCAGTTAAAACAGGCTGAAAAGGTTGCAATAAAATACCCAAAATTTTATCAACTTCTTTAATATAGTATTCAGTCGAATCTATATAAACAGTCGTCTCTTCTAAAAATAAAAACTTCCAGTTCGTTCCACTAGTAACTGAGCCATAAATCCGCTCAATTTCATTGCCTTGATTTTGATTGAACAGTTGTGCTGCAATCATTGCCGCTACACATTCACCCAGACCACCGATAATATCTTCTTTTTTCGCTTCAAAAATGAACATTACCGGAGCAGAAATAAATAATTGCTCTTGGGAGTTGCTGATAATGTAATCGCAAAAGCCTTGTAATCCTTGGGTCGCATCAACATTAAACTCATTTCCAGAGAACAATGATATTTTATTATTTAATAATCGTCTGACCTCTGCCAGGATTGGTGCAATTAAAAACTCTGACCTAGCTTTTTCGGTTGAAATTGCAGTTGCTAAAGGAATGTAATCTATTAAAATCGTTCTGAGAGTTTCTGATGGTGTGACAGGTTTTGTATCAGCAAATAAATTCCGAGTTTCATCGAGTGTTAAATCAAAATTCTTTTTCACCTTGGCGAGACTAAAATCGCTGTATGCCATCCTTCCACCTTGTGATTATCTATAGCAGTTCTCGTTTGGATGCAACACCTTTGACCTCTCTCCTAAAAGGAGAGAGGCTTTGAGGCTTACTCCCCTTCTTACTCCCCTTCCCTGCCAGGGAAGGGGCTGGGGATTAGGTCTGTCTTGCCTTGATTCGCCAACTCTTTTGCTCTTGCCTGGAAATCAAACTTTAATTTATTATCCCACTGCTGTGCTTGGCGGAACTTTTCAACAGCACCATTAATATCATCATTTCGCGCTAACTTCTCACCTTGGATGACTAACACTTTCGCCCCTTGCACCAACCGCGATGGAGTTTGGCATGATTGCAACTCTTCTAACACTTCTGGATGACCAATGAAGTAATTATTTAGCAAATTGCAACCACTGTGTAATAAATTATCGAAATCCAAATCCCATAAAATTATTGTGTTGTCTTGACTAGTGGAAGCTAACTGTTGTTCATTGGAGCTGTAGGCGACGCTATAGACCGTACTGCTATGACCAGTCAGGTTTTTGAGGAGTTTACCACTGCTGACATCCCAGATTTTGATGGTGTTGTCTTGACTAGCGGAAGATAACTGTTGTCCATTGAGGCTGTAGACGACGCCATAGACCGTATTGCTATGACCAGTAAGGGTTTTGAGGAGTTTAAAACTACTGACATCCCAGATTTTGATGGTCTTGTCACGACTAGCAGAAGCTAACTGTTGTCCATTGGGGCTGTAGGCGACGCTATAGACCCCACTGCTATGACCAATCAGGGTTTTGAGGAGTTTACCACTGCTGACATCCCAGATTTTGATGGTCTTGTCATCACTTGCAGAAGCTAACTGTTGTCCATTGGGGCTGTAGACGACGCTAATGACCCTATCGCTATGACCAAAAAGGGTTTTGAGGAGTTTACGACTGCTGATATCCCAGATTTTGATGGTCTTGTCAAAACTAGCAGAAGCTAACTGTTGTCTATTGGGGCTGTAGGCGACGCTAATGACCCAATCGCTATGACCAAAAAGGGTTTTGAGGAGTTTACGACTGCTGACATCCCAGATTTTGATGGTCTTGTCATAACTAGCAGAAGCTAACTGTTGTCCATTGGGGCTGTAGACTACGCTATTGACCGCCCTGCTATGACCAATCAGGGTTTTGAGGAGTTTACCACTGCTGATATCCCAGATTTTGATGGTCTTGTCAAAACTAGCAGAAGCTAACTGTTGTCTATTGGGGCTGTAGACGGCACTAATAACCCAATTACTATGACCAGAAAGGGTTTTGAGGAATTTACTACTGCTGATATCCCAGATTTTGATGGTCTTGTCAAAACTAGCAGAAGCTAACTGTTGTCCATTGGGGCTGTAGACGACGCTAATGACCCTATCGCTATGACCAAAAAGGGTTTTGAGGAGTTTACGACTGCTGACATCCCAGATTTTGATGGTCATGTCAGCACTAGCAGAAGCTAACTGTTGTCCATTGGGGCTGTAAGCGACGCTAATAACATCTACGCGATGATCGGTATGAGTTTTGAGGAGTTTACCACTGCTGACATCCCAGATTTTAATGGTCTTGTCACGACTAGCAGAAGCTAACTGTTGTCCGTTGGGACTGTAGGCGACGCTATAGACCGTACTGCGATGACCAGTAAGGGTTTTGAGGAGTTTACCACTGCTGACATCCCAGATTTTAATCGTCTTGTCATCACTTGCAGAAGCTAACTGTTGTCCATTGGGGCTGTAGGCGACGCTATAGACTGTACTGCGATGACCAGTAAGGGTTTTGAGGAGTTTACCACTGCTGACATCCCAGATTTTGATGGTCTTGTCATCGCTTGCAGAAGCTAATTGTTCTCCATTGGGGCTGTAGACTACGCTATTGACTGTATTGCTATGACCAGTCAGGGTTTTGAGGAGTTTACCACTGCTGACATCCCAGATTTTGATGGTCTTGTCATCGCTTGCAGAAGCTAATTGTTCTCCATTGGGGCTGTAGGCGACCTTTCTGACCATATCGCGATGACCAGTAAGGGTTTTGAGGAGTTTACCACTGCTGACATCCCAGATTTTAATCGTCTTGTCATCACTTGCAGAAGCTAACTGTTCTCCATTGGGGCTGTAGGCGATGCTTCTGACGTTATCGCTATGACCTTCTAAAGTATTCACCTCTATGGCGCGATTTTCTTTTGGCTCGTTTGGCTTTAAGTAAACCGCTTGCTGTAAAGTTGCCACAGTTTGCATTCGGATATCGCTTCTTTCTAGTGCCCAAGGTGCATGTTTGAGTTTTCCACCTGCCTTTAAGGCTGCTATTAAGGCATCTGGATGTTGTCCAGAGGCAAGAAACGCTTCTGAAGAATTATTAATAGCATTAATTTCATTAATATCGGCTTGTTTTTTTTGCTCATTTGCCTCTACTCCCCATCGCCATGATAAACCTGCCAACCCAGCTAATACTAATCCTGCGGCGACGGAACCAAAAAGGGCGCGTTTGAGAAAGTTATTCAGTTTTGCGTCACTCAGTTTTCTTTGTTTTCTTTCCTTTTCCAGTTCCACCATCACCTGCTTTAACTTCGGTTCCTGTTGCTGGCGGATAAAGGCGGCGATGTAGTCATGTACCAGTTGATAACGGTCAGCCGGGTTTTCTGGTAACAAAACCACTAAGCCGGATTGGACAAAAATCTCTAACACTAAATCTAATTTACTGATTTCAGAAGCTTGTTCCGCCCTAGCTTCCGATCCCCCCGCCTGCGGCGACCCCCTTAAAAAGGGGGTTGAAGAAATTAAGCCCCCCTTTTTAAGGGGGGTTGGGGGGATCTCCGAGAAGTACGGCAACAAATCGCGTTCCAATTCAGCGCGAGTCTTGAGAGGGCGAGTTCCTTTTTCATCGGTGAGCAAATACAGTAATATGTCTGCTGCTTCCTGATTCTCAACACCGCAATCATTAACAACTTCATGCAAATAACGCTTAACCAATTCGTCTTTAGTGCCACGCTGCCGATATTCTGCCAGAGTTGTAATATTCTCCGTTTGCAGTTGCGCCCCCACAACTTGTAACTCAATGGGACGAACTTCACCCAATTCCCCGGCTAAATCTTGCACGAGTTGTTCAACTAAAGCAGGTTCTAAATGAAAACTAGTATTTTCAGTTAAACGCTGAATAATTGACTTCGTATCAGCAGGTGAGAAGTTCCCCAACTTGTAAAGCACATTATTACTGAGAATGTCATTGCCAATAATCTTGAGACTGGACAAATCATTGCACTCCAGCAAGTAATGAATGTAATCTACCCGCAGCGATAAGATAACTTTCACCGATAGAACATTCAGACACTCTCCCAAAAACTCAAAGAATTGCTTCCTTTGTGCAGGTTCGGTGTAAACAAAGAAAAATTCCTCAAATTGATCGAAAATTAACACCGTTCGCAGGTTGCGCTGTTCGTTTTCGCGTAGTTGAGTGATTAGAAACTTTGTAGAGACGCGATTCATCGCGTCTGCACTAGGACGTGAAGAAGACGAGAGAAGTAAGGAGTGGGTATTTTTAATATCAAAGGTCGAAGTTCCGAGTTCAGAGGTCGAAGTTCCGAGTTCAGAGGTTGAAGTTCCGAGTTCAGAGGTTGAAGTTCCGAGTTCAGAGGTTGAAGTTCCGAGTTCTGACTCTCGCCACTCAGGAAAGACGCGATGAATCGCGTCTCTACAAACTTCCCACTCCTCACTTTTTCCCAAAAGCCTGCCTAATTCTTCTACCCAGTTGGTATAAACACGCATTACCACGGGCAAATAATCTTGAGTACCGATCGCTTTATTCTTTAAAGCTGGCACCAATCCCGCATTCACCAGGGAACTTTTGCCTACACCCGATTGCCCATGAATTACTATCAGCTTATAATCAGGGCGACCCATGCGTTCAATTAAACGTTCTACATCCAATAGGCGACCAGATGCAGCAATTTCTGGGGCAATGTTTCCTTGGGGAGAGTTTGAGCGCAATGTCTCTACAAATGCCTGTTTTGTTGCTTCTAACCTACCCGCACCAATAAAAGCCCGCAAACCAAATTGCTGTTCAATGGAACGCTGTTGCTGTTTGATATTATATGCTTTGAGATATTTTTTCTGCTCAAAATAAAGCTGCTGCAAAAACCTGAGAATATCCAAGTAAAGCCTGACATCTTCTAGGGGATTACCCACATCCCTAGCCGTTTCTAAGCTGAGAGTTGCCTGTTGAATTTGACCTAAATGGTATTGAGAACGACTTAAAAGAAACTGATATAAACTCAAATCTTTTGATTTCAAATCTCTTTCGGAAATCTCAGATATAACCCCTGATATACTCGCTGATTCCAGGTTGGAAATTGCAGCAAAAACTTTTAAGGCTTGCTGAACAAGCTGATTTGCTTCAACCCAGTTTTTTTTAGCCAAAGCTACCTCAGCTAAAAAACCGTAATCTTTGGCTAATTCCCTTGGCTGGTTGTTAGTTTGATGGATTACTAAAGCTTGTTCGGAAAGACTCTGCAACGTTTCCCACTTTTGCAAGTCTCGCAAGATATCACCGAACTTTACTACTGAATTAGCAATTAAATCTGAATCATGAAAACGGCTAATAAAATTTATATATTCTTGAACATAACGCCAAGCCGTATCCCAATCTGGATGATTGATATCTTGATGTTTAAAAGCTTTGAGATAACAGCAAAAGCCAATCTCACCGAGGATTTTTGCCTGTCGTTCTAAATTATTCCTTTGCTGCCAAAGCTTGTAAGCTTTGTGATAATGCTGTAGCGCCGAATCTTTTTGATTGTTTATCTGTTTGACAAAACCTAATAAAGATTCTAAATTAGCTTGAATCTCTAAATTATAAACATCTGGCTTGTTGAGTAAATATCTTTGCGCTGCTTCTAACTCATTTTCTAGTCTTATATATACATCGGCACCAAACTTTAAGTTATTACTAAACCAACAATTAGCGGTTTCGATGACAAAATCTACTAATTCTTGTGTTGATATAGCAAAATTTCTCGTAGTCGCCCAACTTTCCAAATCAGGCGCAAGCTGTATTAGTTGCTTGTAAATTTCATCGTCAATCCACAACACTAAGGGAAAAGCAAAATTCTTGCGAAACTCTTCCCGCACCTGATTCGCAGAAGTTAACATCACAGACAAATTCTGCACTGATTCCAAACCCACAACCATCACACAGGCTGGTATTTCTTCGCCAAATTCTTCCTGAATCGCTGTATAAAGTGTCCTGTTCGATTGCTGCACCGCCAAGACACGAATTTCAACTTGACAAATTTCTTGCAATCTGGAGATTAAGCGATCGCGCAAACTCGTATAATTACACCGTGCCAAAATCAGCTTAAACTGTCCCACAGAGGATTCGATCGCCCAAGCTAATTGTTTCAGAGAGCGATCGCTGTTTACATGGTCATCTTCCGGTGATTGCTGTGGACTCATAGAGCTAATATGCTTTTCAGGTGCGGATTTTTACCATCTATTTTGACGTTGAGTTAACATATCCCGCGTTGCACTTAAGTGCAAGGCTAATAGCTGAAGTCCACTGAAGTGGACTAGTGGACTGGAAGTAATTATTAGTCCTCTTAAGAGGACTTCAGCTATTAGCCTGGGATTTTAATCCCTGGTGGGTGAGTGGGTAAGCGAAAGATACTTCACTGCAACTCCTTCGCCTCAGCCAAAACCGGATTAACATCAAACCAAGACTCGCCACCATCACGATATTCAAAGACAAACCGACTGCGAATCAGTTTTTGATATCCTTGGTCATCACTCACCTTTTTCCTTTCTTTGACATGACGTAACAATTGCCACTCATCATCAGAAATCGGTAACATTATTTCATTCCGCCGAGAACGAATAACTTGCTCTAAGGTTTCACGGGTTAGGGGAAGACTCATTTCTTCCATAATCCAGGTATTCAGCAGCCTCAGCACGTCCCGCACATGACCACCGCTCATTTTACATAACCGCTCTAGGCTAGCAGCACTATCAAAAATCTCGGTAACTTTATTTAAACGCTCCTCTGGTGTCAAGTCAGGAAAAGCTCTAGCGAGTACCATCTGCTGCATGAGTGCCATTCCTTCTACATGAACACTGCCATCAGTCCTTTGTACAGGTACCATTGGTAACACCTTGGGATCTTCTGGGAAACGCTGAGTCAGCATTCCGTAATCGTTGGAAAACTTCAAAGATAAGGGCATGGTGTAGAGTAGATGACAATTAAGCCTTGTCAAAAACTCACCCTGATCGACAAATAAATATTCCTGCTGCGGACGACCCCAAGGTTTGGCACGATTATCTATGCGGTCAAGATTATCGACAATTACCACCAGACCATTTTTACCCTGCTGTTTGAGTTTAGCGATCGCAGGTTCCAATAATTCTTGATTAATTGCTTCTAGCAGTTTAGTTTTTTGCGGTGCTAAATACTGATTGAGTTTTTCTCGCAGGGTTGGGTCATTTTTGATTTTGGTGGTGATTTCACCAATGCCTACAGACAGAGATAACTTCTCTTTTTCAGAGGTGACACCAAAATCGCCAACATTGGGAACCTTCACTTTTACTCCCGTCACCTCGGAGTTTAAGACCTTCCAAGCACCTTGCAGCAACTCATTAAATTTGTTGGGTGTCTCCAGTGTAATTTTATCCAGACTTTGACTCACACGCCGAGCGATCGCTAGCAGCACATCAGCAATATCGACATCAGTCATTTCCAGGTCTTCACTGGACTCAAAATAGACCACATGGAAGCCTAACTTTTCCAGTTCTGCCTGTAACCGTAATAATTCTGTCGATTTCCCACAACCAATATGCCCAGTAAATAAAGTGCAAGTGGGTTCATTAGGCTTAAAAAAGGTAATTTTCTGCTTCAGCTTGCCAAGAATATCCCCACCTCGGACTGAGGAAAAATCTATGTAATACTTGCCATCAGAGCTATTATTGACAAACAGAGTTCTGCTGGGATCGCTAGCCTGATAAAATTCCCGTAAATCTATGGGCATAATGCTGGTAGTGCAATTATCTCGTATTGTATTAACATATCCTTGTTCAAAAGGATAAACTTATTTCCATCTTTGCATCTCAATATTTCGGAGTATTTTCGCTTTCAGCGTCTCTGCGGTTCGTTAAAGAAGAATCAAACCACAGAGGCAGAGAGAAAGATGTAAGTAATATGAAGCGATCTGCAAAAACCGAGACTTTTTTTTGATACTATTTAAGACCGGACTCTTTAAATACTGATTGACGTATGAGCAAAGGTACCCTGTTTGACAAAGTTTGGGACTTACACACCGTTGGTACACTTCCCTCAGGGCTGACGCAACTATTTATCGGGCTTCACCTAATTCATGAAGTCACCAGTCCCCAGGCCTTTGCTATGTTACGCGAGAGGGGTCTTAAAGTACTGTTTCCAGAGCGGACTGTTGCCACAGTCGATCATATTGTGCCGACAGAAAACCAGGCGCGTCCCTTTGTCGATAGCTTGGCAGAGGAAATGATCCAGGCGCTGGAAAATAACTGTCAAGAAAATAACATAACTTTTTACAATATTGGTTCTGGCAGTCAGGGTATAGTTCACGTCATCGCTCCAGAACTTGGACTGACTCAACCCGGAATGACGATCGCTTGTGGAGATAGTCACACTTCCAGTCATGGAGCATTTGGTGCGATCGCATTTGGTATTGGTACTAGCCAAGTCCGGGATGTTCTCGCTTCCCAAACCCTTGCCCTCTCCAAACTGAAAGTCCGCAGAATCGAAGTTAACGGCACTCTCAACCCTGGTGTTTACGCCAAAGATGTAATTTTACATATCATCCGCACACTTGGTGTTAAAGGTGGCGTGGGCTATGCTTACGAATTTGCAGGTACGACATTTGAGCAAATGAATATGGAAGAGAGGATGACTGTCTGCAATATGGCGATCGAAGGCGGTGCGCGTTGCGGCTATGTCAATCCCGATCGAGTCACTTACGATTACCTCAAAGGCAGAGATTTTGCACCCAAAGATGCAGATTGGGACAAAGCAGTGGCTTGGTGGGAATCCATCAAGAGCGATGCTGATGCCGAGTACGATAATGTGGTGATATTTGACGCTGCGGAAATTTCTCCTACTGTTACCTGGGGGATTACTCCCGGTCAAGGTATCGGTGTCCACCAGTCAGTGCCTCAGCCGGAAGAACTGCTGGAAGAAGACCGATTCATTGCCGAAGAAGCTTACCGCTACATGGATTTATATCCCGGTCAACCGATCAAGGGCACTAAAATAGATGTCTGCTTTATTGGTAGTTGCACCAACGGCAGAATTAGCGATTTGCGAGAAGCTGCAAAAATCGCCAAAGGTCGCCACGTTGCAGAGGGAATCAAAGCCTTTGTTGTCCCCGGTTCTGAACGGGTGAAGGAACAGGCGGAAGCTGAAGGACTGGATAAAATCTTTCAAGAAGCTGGATTTGAGTGGCGCGAACCGGGATGTTCCATGTGCCTAGCCATGAACCCCGATAAGCTACAAGGAAGACAAATCAGCGCCTCCTCCTCCAACCGCAACTTTAAAGGAAGGCAAGGTTCCTCTTCCGGTCGGACATTGTTAATGAGTCCGGCGATGGTCGCCACTGCTGCGATTAAAGGCGAAGTCTCTGATGTGCGCGAGTTACTGTAACCCCATCTTGTGAGAGAGAAAACTCTCTCAAACTTTCTTCCCTTTGCGTTCTTTGCGGTTCGTTTCTTATAAAAATTATGGTGAGTGAAGTTAAAACAGTTTCAGGGCGCGGTATACCCTTAGTGGGTAATGATATAGATACCGATCGCATCATTCCCGCGCGATATTTGAAAGCCGTTACCTTTGATGGGTTAGGCGAAGGTGCGTTTATCGACGATCGGACAGCACTTAAAGGCGAACATCCCTTTGACCAACCCCAGTACCAAGGCGCGAATATTTTAATAGTTAACCGTAACTTTGGCTGTGGTTCATCACGGGAACACGCACCCCAAGCGATCGCAAAATGGGGAATCCAAGCTTTAATCGGTGAAAGCTTCGCCGAAATCTTTTTCGGTAACTGTGTGGCAATGGGCATACCTTGTCTGACAGCTGATGCTGTTACAGTTAAACAACTGCAAGAGTTAGTCGCTGCCAATCCCCAAGCCGCCGTCACAGTGAACCTAGAAACTTTGCAAGTGCAAATTGGCGATTACACCGCCCCAGTTGCGATCGAAGAAGGTACCAGAAGCACATTTATTTCTGGTACTTGGGATGCTTGCGGTCAGTTAGTGGCAAATGCCGACCAAGTTCGGGTAACGGCTGCAAAGTTACCCTATGTCGGTTGGGGCAATTTAGCCGCGAGTTAGAATTCGTTCATACCTTGGCTGATAACCAGGGTACGACCGAATACCAAGAATTTTCTATCCGCTCATGTCCGCTTGATTACTTATTAAACCCGAAGAACCCCACCCCGCCAAAGCTATGCTTTGTCTCCCCTCCCGAAGAGCGGGGTGGGGTGCAATGACTGTGGGAATCATAACTATTTATCCGGACATGATATAACTCCAGAACGGAAATATTGAATCAGACTAAAGTATTACATTTTACTCATTAGATAAATACTTGTTTAAGAGTAAATGCAAAAATAAATGCTTCAATCTTCAGTAAAAGCCCTTTGTTAGAAATAACAATAATCAATTTTTCGTAGCTGCTTTTAAGTTGCTAGCACTTATAAATACTTTGGATAAAGACTTACTATATTTTACGATAAACACTCGCTTATTAATACTGGTTAACGAATTCCATGATTGTCATCAAAATCACAACAGCAGTACTGATTACTATTTAATATTGTCATTTATTCAAAGCTATTCACATTTGTTTGAACTTTGGCGAAAATCACCCAATCAGTTGAAAGCTGCTTTACGAAAGGCATTCACAAGCGATTTTTTATTTTCCCTATGACGTAAAAAGTCGGGGTGTAGTAAGGTTTGTCTGTAAAATCCATAGTGAAAAAGTTTTACAAAAATCGATATTCTGCATAAAAGAAGAAGATATCTCTGAGTAATACTTAGGAGCTAAAAATTATAGATTTTATAGCTTGTAGAGGGAAACTAGTACTTTCATGCTTTTCCTATAAATGAAGTACTAGTAGCTCATTATTCATTTAGAAATTAAACATTAGGAGAATTAATCATGGCAGTAAATTGGATTCCAGGCCCAGGCCCAACCTATGGAGCAGACATAGGTACTAGTGATGCCGCTTCTGATAATTTCAGTGGTCTTGGTGGAAATGACAGCCTCTATGGTGGTGCTGGCAATGATAGCCTTTATGGTGATGCTGGTAATGACCTCCTGCGAGGTGGCGATGGTATCGACTTTCTATCCGGTGGGGGCGGGAGCGATACCCTAATAGGCGATCGCGGCAACGACACTTTCACAGGTGGAGCCGGCAACGACCGACTCATTTGGAACAACGGTGACGGTAGCGACAGAATCAGTGGTAACGCTGGCTATGACGTAGTTGAGGTCAACGGCGCGGCGGCTGCGGGAGATAGCTTCCGTCTGCAAGGAGATGCCCAAGGCAGAGCAATCTTCGATCGGCTCAACCTAGTTCCCTTCACCTTGACAGTAGACACCGCAGAGAGGTTTGAAGTCAATGGTGGTGGTGGTGATGACATCTTCGATGTCAACGACCTAGCCGGAACTGGGGTAAATGCGGTATCGTTCGCAGGCGGTGCTGGAAATGACTTGCTTGATGGTAGTGGCACAGCTACACCGTTAAGCGGCTTTGGCGGTGAGGGTAACGACACCTTCACAGGTGGAACTGGCAATGACAACCTCTATGGTGATGCTGGTAATGATCTCCTGCGAGGTGGCGATGGTATCGACTTTCTATCCGGTGGGGGCGGGAGCGATACCCTGGTAGGAAATCGTGGCAACGACACGTTCATTGGTGGAGCCGGCAGCGACCGATTGATTTGGAACAACGGTGACGGTAGCGACAGAATCAGTGGTAACGCTGGCTATGACGTGGTTGAGGTCAACGGCGCGGCGGCTGCGGGAGATAGCTTCCGCTTGCAAGGAGACGCGCAAGGCAGAGCAATCTTCGATCGGCTCAACTTAGTTCCCTTCACCCTGACAGTAGACACCGCAGAGAGGTTTGAAGTCAATGGTGGTGGTGGTGATGACATCTTTGATGTCAACAACCTGGGCGGAACTGCGGTAAATGCGGTATCGTTCGCAGGCGGTGCTGGAAATGACTTGCTTGATGGTAGTGGCACAGCTACACCGTTAAGCGGCTTTGGTGGTGAGGGTAATGACAGCCTCTATGGTGGAACTGGCAATGACAACCTCTATGGTGATGCTGGTAATGACATCTTACGAGGTGGTGCTGGTAGCGATCGCTTCGCGTTCAATTCAGGAGTTCCGTTCTATGGTGCTAATCTGGGTGTAGATAGAATTACTGACTTCAGCCGCAGTTATGACAAAATTGTTCTGGATCGGACAACTTTCGTCGGACTCAATAATCTGTACGATATTCAGATAGTAGCTACTGATGCAGCCGCTGCAACCAGCTCTGGACTCATTACTTACAGTCTTGGAACTGGCAACTTGTTCTACAACCAAAACTTGACATCGCCAGGCTTTGGGACAGGTAGTCAATTTGCCAACATTGATAACGATAACAATCTATACACACAACCACCTGTCTTAGCAGCTACGGACTTTGAGATCGTTGCGTAATCACACATCTCTCAAAATCTATTTAATCTAAGGCATATCTGCAAGCTTGCAACTATATCCTAATGCCCGCAATCATCAGCATTGCTAATTAAGGATAATAAAAAATTCATAATTGATAATTCATAATTATGTTAGGTATAGGGATTTCAACCCCACCTGAAACAAAACTCCCTCTACAGGCACTTTTGCCAAACCCTTTTCAATTATGAATTAATAATTATGGATTAGGTTGAATCTTCCTCGTACTTCAAGTAAGTACGGGGAGGATTCTATATTTATTCGCGTTGATTTGCATACATGGGTGTTTCATTACAAAAATATTGATTTTGAGGATTTTAAACCCAACTAATATAGAAATTTATTATTGTACAAAAATTAACATTTTGATTAAGTTGTGTTGAGTTTACGCGAATAATTCTCAACTACTCCACGAATTTGTTATGTTTGAGGACTTGACTAAAAACAGTCACTTTTGATATTTTCAAATTACTCGATAAGATTAGCACCAAGTATAACTTTTTTTCAAAGTAGCAATGCCTTCCAGAATCTAAATTTATAACACTAAGATTTAACTTGTTACAGCTATAAGTAAATAGAGCACGCAGTAGAGGCATATGGTTCAAATAAATGAAACTTGCTGTAAATGAACAAACTCCTCAAGTGCTGCATTCACAAAAAGTATGGTGAAAATTCAGAGAGAGAAGGGGGATAATAGATGTAATTCTTAGTATCTACGTTAGATATGGAAAAAAATTCTTTAGCTCCAATAACTTCAAACTCACTTACCCAGGACTTGAAAATATTGGGTTCGGAAGAAGTAGACTTATCACTGAACGTTAATAATGTCTCCTATACCCTGAAGATAGAACCTCGTGTGACTTTACTGGATGCACTACGGGAAAAGCTGGGTCTGATTGGCACTAAAAAAGCTTGCGATCGCGGTGAATGTGGTGCATGTACTATTTTAGTTAATGGTCGGCGAATTAACTCTTGTATGACTCTAGCAGTAATGCACATCGACGCTGAAATTACCACAATTGAGGGATTAGCACAAGATGGCAAACTCCACCCCATGCAAACAGCCTTTATTACTCATGATGCTTTTCAATGTGGCTACTGCACATCAGGCCAAATTGTCTCAGCAGTGGGGATGATATTAGAAGAAGCGCCCCAATCGGAAGCAGAAATTCGAGAAAAAATGAGTGGAAACCTTTGCCGTTGTGGAGCATATCCTAATATTATTGCGGCGATTCGGGATGTGTTAGAGGAAATGTCAGATGCAGCCATTTAGTTATGCTAAAGTTACTTCACAAGAAATTGCGATCGCTACAGTTGAGCAAGACCAAACTGCTGCATTTATTGCTGGTGGCACAGATTTATTGGGATTGATGAAGGATGGAGTCCAAACAGCGAATATATTAATTGATATTAATAGTTTGCCCTTAGCAGATATTGAATCTCAAGCTAACGGAATTCGCATTGGTGCAGTCTCTCGAATGAGTGATGTGGCTTTTCATCCCAAAATTCAGGAGTGCTATCCAGTAATTACTCAGGCTTTATTGCAAAGTGCTTCACCACAACTGCGAAATATGGCAACAGTGGGCGGTAATTTACTGCAACGAGTCCGCTGTGGCTACTTTCGCGATCCGGTTTTTCCTTGTAATAAACGCACTCCCGGTGTAGGTTGTTCGGCAATTACAGGTTACAATCGAATGCACGCTATTTTCGGAGCTAGCGAACATTGTATTGCTGTGCATCCTTCCGATTTAGCTGTAGCCCTGACGGCATTAGATGCAGTGATTTGCATTCAAGGGACAGAAAAATTACGGCGAGTTTCAATTCATGATTTTTATCTCTTGCCAGGTGAGACGCCAGAAAAAGAAACTCTATTACAGCCTGGAGAATTAATTGTTGCCATTGAAGTTCCAGATTCTGCATATAAGTCCCATTATTTAAAAGTCAGAGATCGAGCTTCCTACGAATTTGCTCTCGTTTCCGTAGCTGTTGCTTTAGATATAAAACAAGACACGATCGAATCAGCACGCATCGCTTTTGGGGGAGTAGCACCCAAACCTTGGGGGGCAAGGGATGCTGAAGAATTTCTCCAAGGAAAACCAATCAATGAAGCTACATTTACAGATGCAGCCGCAGTCGCTATCAAAGAAGCAAAACCGCAAACACACAATGAATTCAAAATTGAATTAGTCAAACGCGCTTTGGTACGCGCACTCTCAGTTGTAGCAGAAAAATTATGAATAAAATTATCGGTAAACCACTCGATCGCGTTGATGGCAGACTGAAAGTAACGGGAGAAGCACCTTACACAGCCGATGTCCCAATAGAGAATTTAACTTATGGAGTGATTTTTCAAAGTGCGATCGCCAGCGGTAAAATTATCCAAATAGACACAACCGCAGCTGCAATCGCCCCTGGTGTGTTAGATATCGTTACTTACCAGCAAACCCCATCTCTGGTAAAAATACCCTTCTTTGGCCCTCCACAACCTCAGTCAACCGAAAAAGACCATAACATCTACTACGATGGTCAGCATTTGGGGATTGTAATTGCCCAAACTTTAGAACAAGCCGAAACTGCTGCGTCTAAGATAAAAATTATCTACGAAGAAGCCATTGCTACAGTCACAACGGCACGTGCAGAGATATTTGAACCCGAATCAGTATTTTTTGGCATGATGCCAGCTAAAATCACCAGAGGCGATATTGAATCAGGGAAAGCACAGGCAGATGTGGTGGTAGAGCAAATTTATACCACGCCAATGGAACATCATAATCCCCTAGAACCTTCTGCAACCATAGCGATGTGGGAAGGGGATAATTTGACATTGTATGAAACCACTCAAGGCATTTCTGCAACACAAAGAGCGATCGCATCTGTTCTGAATATTCCTCAAGAAAATGTCCGCGTCATCTCCAAGTATTTAGGGGGAGGATTTGGTTGTAAAGCCATGCTGCGATCGCATACTATCCTGGCAGCGATCGCAGCTCGTCAAGTAAAGCGCTCTGTGAAAGTTGTGCTAACGCGATCGCAAATGTACACAGCTTGCGGGCACAGATCCCAAACTCAGCAGCAGCTAACATTAGGTGCAACCAAAGAAGGTAAACTAACCCTCATCAATCACATTGGTACATCTTTAACTTCCACGTTTGATGACTTTGTAGAACCTGTGGGTGCAGCAACAACAATCATGTACGCCTGTCCCAATTTGGAAATTAAATACCGTTTGGCACGCATGAATACTGCCACACCAACCTTTATGCGCGGGCCAGGAGAAGCAACAGGAATGTTTGCCTTAGAATCGGCAATGGATGAACTGGCATCCGCCTTAAATATTGACCCGATTGAACTAAGACTGAAAAATCATGCAGATATCGATCCGCATAAAGGATTACCTTGGTCAAGTAAATCCCTGAAAGAATGTTACCAAAAAGGGGCAGAAATTTTTGGTTGGTCACAACGCAATCCAATTCCCCGTTCCATGCGGGATAATCATTTCCTGATTGGTTGGGGAATGGCAAGTGCGACATTTCCCACCAACGCTCAAACTGCATCAGTTAAGGTAAAAATTTTTGCTACTGGAGAAGTGAAAGTACAAAGTGGCACTCAAGACATCGGTACTGGGACTTATACAGTGATGACGCAGGTAGCCGCTGAGGTGTTAGGCTTACCAGTGCAGTTTGAACTGGGTGATAGCAATCTCCCCAAAGCCCCCATGACAGGGAACTCAATTACAGTTGCTAGTGTTTCTCCGGCGGTGCATAAAGCAGCGATCGCGGCACGGGATAAAATAATTCAAATGGCGATAGTAGATGCAAATTCTCTGCTTTATGGGTTTCAAATAGAAGATATTACCGTTGAGTCAGGGCAAATATTTTTAAAACAAGACCCATCGAAGCGAGACAGCTACACCGAAATTCTGCGCCGTCACGGTTTAGAAAGTTTAGCAGTTACAGAGGAATCCTCACTCAGCCCAGAAAGCAAACAATACGCCAAACATTCATTTGGGGCGATATTCGTCGAAGTTGCAATTGATGAATTATTGGGAGAAATCAAAGTCAGACGTTGCGTAGGCGTTTATGATGCTGGGCGAATTCTCAACTTCAAGACAGCGCGGAGTCAAGTTATCGGCGGAATTACATGGGGAATTGGTATGGCGCTGATGGAGAAGACTGTAATGGATACCAATCAGGGCAGAATAGTTGGTGCTAACCTTTCCGATTACCTGATTCCGGTTCATGCAGATATCCCAAATATGGAAGTGCAATTTGTTGAAGAACACGATCCTTATGTGAATGCACTAGGAACCAAAAGCCTGGGGGAACTGCCGATTGTTGGGGTAGCTGCTGCCATATCTAATGCAGTTTATCACGCCACAGGTAAGCGGATTCGCGATCTGCCAATTACACCAGATAAGCTGCTATGAGTGAATACTGCGATCGCTAGTTAATGAGATAGTAATATACATCATTCGCAATCCAGAAGCTTCCAAAACCAGTTCTCCTGATTTGGGACTTCCAACAAATAAATTATCCAATCTTGTGGGGTGGGCGTCTCGCCCGCCCCAAGCCTTGGGCGGACAAGATGTCCACCCCACAAGAAGTAGTTGAGTATTTTTTTATTTGGAGTTCCCTTTGTAATTCAATAACTTGTTTAAATTTAGGTTAATAAAAAGTTATTTATCCTTAACTACTGTTTTATAATGCCCCTTAACTACAGCATCTTGCTCTAGTTACCGCAGATTCAGGGGAAAATTTGATGAACCAGGGGCAACGTACTCCTAAATCAAGGAGATATTTGACTGAATTAGTTCAGACTTATACTGTTAAAGCTTTAGACGCTGCAAAACAGTGGCGCGTCCAACTAATACGAAGGTTGTACAAGTATTCTTCGTGGAGCGTTGTGTCTCTATTCTTAGTCGGAGTTAGCTTGAGTACCGCGATCGCTGCGTGCTCTCCACGTAATGTCAATAATACTGGTAGTGCTAGCGCAACTTCCCATGATGTAACCCTAACATTTGTTTCCTACTCGGTTACTAGTGCGGCATACCAGCAGATCGTTCCCAAATTTATCGAACAATGGAAGAAAGAACATAACCAAAACGTTATTTTCAATCAAAGCTATGATGGCTCAGGTTCCCAAACTCTTGCCGTGATTGACGGTAAGGAAGCTGATGTGGTACACCTGTCACTTGCCCTTGACATTAACAAACTAGTTGAGGCAGGTTTTATTCAACCGGGTTGGGAAAAAGAAGCGCCTAACGATGCAATTGTTACCAAATCTCTAGAGGCGATCGCAATTCGTGAAGGTAATCCCAAAAATATCAAAACTTGGGCAGATTTGGCACGAGATGGCGTAAATGTGATGATGCCCGATCCCAGAACCTCTGGTGGCGCTCGCTGGAACTTCCTTAGCCTGTGGGGTTCTGCGATCAAAACAGGCAAAAATGAAAATCAAGCAATAGACTTTATCACCAAAGTCTATAATAATGCACCTTTATTGCCCAAAACTGCTCGCAATGCCAGCGAACTGTTCTTCAAAGATGGTCAAGCTGATGTTCTGCTCAACTATGAAAATGAGATGATTTTATCAGCACAAAATGGTGAAAAAGTCCCATTTGTTGTGCCTGATGTAAATATCTCCATCGACAATCCTGTTGCTGTTGTAGATAAAAATGTCGATAAACACGGAACTCGCGCGATCGCGGAAGCGTTTATCAAATTTCTTTACACCCCAGATTCGCAACGAGAGTTTAGCAAATTGGGATTTCGTCCCGTTGACTTAACGATCGCCAAAGAAACGGCAGCCAATTTTCCCAAAATTAAAACTATCTTCAAAGCTCAAGATTTAGGAGGATGGGACGAGATTCAGAAAAAATTCTTTGATGAAGGTGCAATCTTTGACAAAATTCGAGCTAAAAAGTCTTAGAATTTTCGTTATTTAATCATCTTCTCTAAAGCGATTTGCAAATCTTTTGTCAAATCGCTCACACCTTGCCTAGCCGCCAAGCGATCGCCTTGACAATTTTTCCAGCGTTCGGTTACTGAAATTGGCTCCCCTACGGTGATTTGTGTCTGTCGCAAACCTAACCGAGGTCGCCCTGGAAGTGTTGTATCCTGAATTCTAGAAAGCATATCGAATACAAGCAAAGTTGTTTCTGCAAACCGTTCCGCCGTCGGTTGTTCCTGAATATAAGTAGCTGTGACTGCAACAAAACTTTCCACTATCCGCATGTGCCGCATTCGCAAGTCTGCTTCTTGGGCAATCCAGTCTGCCAAACCACGTTTCAACGGTGGTAAAGCATTTATATCTGGCAAATCTTCCCGATAAATGTAATTCCAGCCAGCCTCTTCCAAACGGCGACAGCGATCGATGGGATTTCCCTGCGCCTGAACTCCAAAATATTGCTCGGCAACTTGTAAAGCCTTATCTAGTAAGCGATGAAGTCGGGCAATCAACACCTGATTAGGAGTAGCAGATTCATCAGTTGAGATGGTTTTTGGGATATCTTGATGATAGAAGCGCCGATAAAACTCTTCCATCTCGGTAATCAGATATTCAGCCAACCTACAGAGGCGTTGATAGTAAATCTCTTCGCCCTCACCCTGCTCAATTTCCATTGGCGATAAGCCACTATCAGCTTCCAACTTACTCAGCAGCCAATCCAGTTTAGACCAAGGTGGCTCAACGTAGCGATATTGGATAGCGATCGGTACAACGATTACAGTCTCAGCCCGGTTAGCTTTATGCAAGTCTTCTACACACCAGAACCCCAGTTGAGCAACACCGGGTTCCAGTGGGCTAACAATACCACTATGACCATTAGTACCGCCTTCGGGTGCCACTGCGATCGGGATTTTGCCATTAGCAAACAACTCCCGTGCAGTTTGAATAGCTTGCCGATCTAGTCGCCTACCACGATGAACCGGCACACCCCCTATCCGAGAAAACAACCAACCCAGCCACTTTCCAGCCCAAACCGTCATACCGCGATCGTAGAGAAAATAGCTGTGAACAAGGGATTGTAGTGTAATACCTTCCTGACGAGCAACCCGTGGCACAATGCGGGAAAGCAAATACAGCATACACAGAGGATCTTCCACCTCTGGGTGGCGAAATGCCAACAAAAAGCGAATTTTTCCAGCCTGAAATTGTTGATAAAGTTCAGCTAATACCTCAACATTCTTGGCTTCAATACGGACAATACCAGCCGTTAACCAAGGTCGAGTGCGGAACCGTAGTGCGATCGGCAGTAACCACCGAACAATCTGGAGTACCAGCGGGTTCAACCGTTGGGGAATAAATTTCAGTGGTGGTTGAGTAGACTGAATCGATCTAGGCAAGTCGCTCTCCAGATTATATTTCTAGCGATTGTACAACGTGGGGTCTTGGTTTTGCGTAAACCCAAAGAGAAGTCTGTGGCAACATCCTCCTACAGAATGCGTCTCAGCCAATTGTCGTTAAACACCGCTCAGTTTTACCTCTTCAACGATATACCCTAACTATCGAATCAAAAATTATATCAGAAAAAAATTCACAGATAAAAACCTGAAAACCCAGATTAAATAAGGCTTTCTTAATTTTGTATTTTGAATTGGTATTAGTTTTGATGTTTAGGAAAATTTCTGAATAAATAGCCAAGCACTGCCAAATTCAACACAAGAATCAATATTTTTATCGGAGAGAACCCCCGAATCAATTCATAAATTTCTGGCGGAATACTGATACCGACAAGTCCCAATACTAAGACATGTGCCCAACGCTTTTCATACCATAAACCAACGGCTTCAATACTGGTCACAATAGCATAAACTCCTGTTCCAATGCCGCTAAATGCCAATGTTCGGGGATTTAAGTTGAGAACTTTCTTTAAAACCCAATCAATAATTATCGATTTACCTTCTAAAACATAGTTTTCTGAAAAAGCCTCTAGAGTTTGATAATTTTTTAATGTCAATAATAAAGCAATGGAAGTAACCATAAGCAGCAAAGCGGCAAATGATTTGTAGACAACAATTGCCACTAATCCTAATGGACGCTTTTTCAAACAACCCCCTAATTATAATAAGTAAAACTTTGATAAACTCGCTCTCGATGATGCCAACTTAAACGCTTATTGTAGCAGTCTTTAATTGTCACATCTTTACCATTTTCGCCTTTATTCAAACAAGTAAACTAAATGTTGACTCCACTATTCCTGATAGCTTTATAGCCTCACCCAAAGGAGTGAGTAACAATTCACCCCATCGGGTGAACTAAATGTAGGAGGTTAAAGTTTATAACAAAGGAGACACTGTTACTAAGAAGAAAGCGATTAAACCTTACATAGTTAAGAATAAACCTATGAAACTTGCAACTTTGATTAATTCTGTAGTTATTATTAGTGCTCTTGCGCTTACATCTGGAGTTGCTAAGGCTGAATCACCTACAAATAACAACTATGCTGATGCTGGGCAAACAAACATAGCGATCAACTCTAACACATTAAGCAGTAATTCCCAGAATGCCAGCTATCTCACACCCTTTAATCTCGTTTCTCTTGCTTACCAAGGTGGTTTAGAGCAGGAGGGCATTCCCAGCGGAGGAACTTTGATCTTTGAACGCCAGAACAGAAATATTGTTGCGGAAGATTTAGTTAAGGCTGCTGTCAGTGCTAACAAATTACCGCCGCAAATTTTGAACGATCGCAATTACCTTAGTGCTGTCAAGTCACAGTTCACCTCTTTATCCAGAGATTTCTCTAACTAAGTATGGCTTTGGATAGGGGCAATTAGATGCAACACCAAGTTCCCTCTCCCCCTTGCCTACCAAGGATAAATAAGCCCGTTCCTTCATAGGGAATGGGTTTTTGATTGACCTTTTTGCGATCGCACATGCAGATAAATCATATCCAATGGAGATTAGCGGACTCGAACCGCTGACATCCTGCTTGCAAAGCAGGCGCTCTACCAACTGAGCTAAACCCCCATAAAATTATTAAAATAGTAGGTAACTTTGATTGCCCTTGTTATTGTAACTTATATTGTTCCATTATCAAAGGGATGAAGCCAGAAAATATCCAAGTTGTTGCAGCACTCTATAAATTTGTCAAGCTGCCAGATTTTGCCGAAAAACGAGATGCTTTGCTGTCTTACTGCCAAGCGCAAGGCGTGAAGGGGACCATTTTGTTAGCACAAGAAGGCATTAACGGTACAATTGCAGGTTCGCGTCAGGCGATTGATTCTGTACTCTGGTTTCTGCGTTCCGATCCCCGTTTAGCAGACTTAGAATACAAAGAGTCGTATACCGAAACCCCTCCCTTTGAGCGGATGAAGGTGCGGTTGAAGCCAGAAATTGTTACTTTGGGGTTGCCTGAAATTGACCCAAACGAGCAAGTTGGCACTTATGTCAACCCCCAGGAATGGAATGATTTGATTTGCGATCCAGAAGTAACCGTGATTGACACCCGTAATGATTATGAGGTGAATATCGGTACTTTCCAAGGAGCAGAAAATCCCCAAACTAGCTCATTTCGGGAATTCCCTGATTATGTGCGCCATCACCTCGACCCAACTAAACACAAGAAAGTTGCTCTGTTTTGTACGGGTGGTATTCGCTGTGAAAAAGCCTCATCCTTCATGCTTGCCCAAGGCTTTGCAGAAGTCTATCATCTCAAGGGCGGGATTCTCAAATATTTAGAGGAAGTTCCAGCACAAGAAAGCTTATGGGAAGGGGAATGTTTTGTCTTTGACGAGCGGGTAGCTGTCAGTCATGGGTTGGAAGAAGGAAGTCATGAGCGATGCTTCGGTTGTGGGCGGCCGATTTCTGAGTCAGATAAGGCGTCTCCCAAGTATGAGCAAGGGATCTCGTGCCCCTATTGTTTTGATAGCCTCACAGAGGAAAAAAGAGCGCGTCAGCAGGAAAAATGGCGTCACTACCAAACCCAAGTTGGGAACAAAAATCGGGATGTGAGTTCATAACAAAAGCGAGTTTTAAATGCCATCGTTCATAATTCTTCAGTCAAGGATAATTCAGAATTTAAGGGCAAAACTACTGTAAATGTAGTACCGACTCCAACTTCACTTGTGACGCTGATTTGACCCCTGTGAGCATCAACGCACCTTTTAACGATTACTAATCCCAATCCAGTCCCCTGAATTGATTGAACATTTGAGGCTCGGTAAAATGATTCAAAAAGTCGAGCTTGGTCTGATTCGGGAATGCCTATACCTCGATCTTGAATATAAAAATTTGCTACTTTCTCAATCGGGTCGCATATTAAATCAAACTGAATTTTCCCACCTGTTGGAGAATATTTAATCGCGTTTGAGAGTAAATTACTGAACATGTAATGTAAGAGTCCTTCATCCATTACAGCATCGGTGCGATCGCTATGACAGTTAAAAACAATTTCATCCACGCTACTTTCAACAAGAGAAAAATCTTCGATCAACTCTAGACAGAATTGCTCTAAGTTAAGTGGAGCCGGATTGTATACGAGCTTTTCTGCCTCCGCTCGACCCATAAACAACACTTCTTCCATCAGTTTTTCCATAGATTGCACAGCACCTTGAATTCGCTTTAAATAGATGCCTCTTTTTGCATCTGTCAAATTTGCTCCTTGCATTTCCATGAGTTCTACTGCGGTTTGAATAACAGTTAGGGGATTACGGAACTCATGAGATACGGTAGATATAAATAAGGATTTGAGACGGTTAAGTTCTTGCTCCTTCTCCAATGCTTGCTCTAGCAATTTTGTTTGGCGTCGTTCGCTAAGATCCCAAAAAACTATTACTACACCATTTATCTGGTCGGGTTGTCGCTTTAGTGGTGAAGCACTATCGCCAATTGGAACTCTTTTTCCGTCTTTTGTAATCAGTGATGTAAATTCTTTTAAATAAACAACCTGTTGCTCCCGCAACACTTTTGTCACTGGGTTTTCTAATGTAGCCTCTGTAACTTCATCGACAATATGAAAAATCTTCGTTGCCTCATTTCCTAAAGCATCTTTTTCCTGCCAGCCAGTCAGCGCCTCAGCTGCGGGATTCATGAATGTCACCCTTCCCTGCTCGTTAGTGGCGATTACAGCATCACTCATTGAGTTTAAAAGGGTTGCTAACCGATCTCGATTCTCTCGCAGATCGCGTTCTAACTGATGTTTTAACAGACCGATCTCGATTGCTATTTTTAAATCTTTTATAGTAAATGGTTTAACAATATATCCGAAAGGTTGGGTAATTTTTGCTCTTTCTAAAGTCCGATCGTCACCGTATGCGGTTAAAAAAATTATCGGGACATCTAACTGCTCGCGAATTTTACTGGCAGTAGCAATACCGTCCATCTCACCTTTAAGAATAATATCCATTAATATTAATTCTGGTTGAGTTTCCCATGCCTTGGCAATGGCAACTTTTCCAGACGAAGCTGTTCCCGTAACAATATATCCTAGTTGGCTGAGTTGGCTAGCAATAGTTCTAGCCACAATCACTTCATCTTCAACAACTAAAATCCTAGCTTGACCCATTTGATATTTACTGATGCAAAGTTAACTGCGTGAATTGGATTTTGAATACTGTTCCACGATCGCGTTCTAGAGTAATGTCGCCTTCTAGTTGTTCTGTAACCAAGTCATATACTAACGACAGACCCAAAGAATTAGTATTTCTCCAATCAAAATTATCTGGTAAACCAACCCCATTATCTCGGATAGTCATCTCGATACTATTACCGATATTGCGTAGAGCAATACTGATTTTGCCTGCTTGTTGGTTGGGAAAAGCGTGCTTGAGGGCATTGGAAATTAATTCGTTAATAACTAATCCACAGGCAATAGCTTGGTCAATATCCAAACTGACTGAATCGATATCAGTTTCTAAAGCAATTTTACCAGGAAATATTTGATAGGAAATTAGCAAGCTTGCTGCCAAATTTTGGATATAGTCAGCAACATCAATTTGTCCGATATTAGCGGAAATATACAAATTTTTATGAATTAGAGATATTGACTCAATCCGGTTCTGACTTTCTCGAAGAACTCTGATTACTTCTGGATCTTTGAGTGTTTGAGACTGAAGTTGTAATAGACCGGAGACAATTTGCAAATTATTTTTAACTCGATGATGAACTTCTTTTAACAGAACTTCTTTTTCAGCCAAGGCATTTTTTAACTTGACTTGAGCTTTTTGTCTTTGAATAAGTTCAGTTTGAGCTTGCTCAAGGATACTGGATTGTTGAATTGCGATCGCTAATTGAACTGTAACTCGATCGAGTAAATCTAATTGATTTTCTTCCCACTCGCGGAAACCAGAGCATTGGTGAGCAACCAGTAAACCCCAAAGATGAGAGCCTGGGTTTTTAGAGCTTACTTCTAGTAAAATGGGCACGACTAAATTTGCTTTGACTTCAAACTGTTCTAACAAGCGAATATGGCAATCAGTTAGTCCAGCTTCATAAATATTAGCGATCGCTCGTTTGCGTCCTTGATAATACTCCACTCCTGCGCCTGCTTGAAAACAAGTATCATAAATCTCTACGCCCAAAGAAACTGTCCATCCCGGTTCCACCGATTCAGCCATAATTGTGCCGATCATCTCTGAGTCAAACTGATAAACTAATACTCGATCGACCCCAAGTAAATTTCGCACTTCTTGAACTGTTGCATTCAGAATATCCTGGAGATTTAAAGATTGACGAATCCGTTGAGCAACGGTTCGCATCAATTGCTCCCGTTCGGCTTGGGCTTTTAGAGCTAGTTCAGTTTGCTTACGTTCTGTAATGTCTTGCCCAATACCGATAATTTGACCATTTGAAAGGTAAACATTAGTCCAAGACATATCTAGTAAACGACCATCGCGCACCTGAGTTTTAAAGTCACCCCAATTACGTTGTGCAGACTGAATAAAATTAATTGCAGATTGTCGATATTCAGGATTAGGGTATAACGTTTCCAAGACATCACATGTTTGGAAATCTTGCAATTTCCAACCTATAACATTTTCCCATTCTTGGTTCACCCACTGGAGTCTACCATTGGTATCAAAGAGGGCAATCATCAACGGTATACTCTCAAAAATTCTCCGCAAGAACTCATTGTGCTCTTGGAGTTTTGTTTCTGCATTTTTGCGATCGTTAATATCATAAAATGCTGTTAAAATTGCTGATTCATTATTAAAATTTAAATATTGTAGTGAAGCGATCGCCCAAAAATAAGTTCCATCTGCTCTTTTTAATTGAAGTTCATAATTATGAATAAAGCCATGTTGATTAAGAATTTTTAAAATTACTTCTAAATCTTCTAAATTATGATATATATCTAATAAACTTTTGTGATTAACTTTGGACTCTGGAGAAAACCGAAATGTTTGAAGAAACTCTGGATTAGCGTATAAAATGAACCCATCAGACACACGCGAAATAATGAATGGAACAGGAATGGCTTCAGAAATGACTCGAAATTTAGCTTCAGTTTGCTGAAGAGTTCTTTCTACTCGTTTGTGTTCTGTAATGTCTCGTATATTAACCAACCGAGCGTTATAACGGCCATAGTTTATTGTATGTGTGACAACTTCAACATCAATAATCTGCCCGTCTTTTCGCCGATGTCGCCATTGTCCAGCAAAGTGTAAGTTATGGTACTTTTGCCCTAAATATTCCAGTAAGATAGGCACATCTTCTGGAGGGCGAATGTCAGTTGTTCGCATTTGCAAGAACTCTTCTCGTGAGTAACCGTAGCAAACAACAGCAGCTTCATTTACATCTAAAAATTGCAGATTATTTTGGTTATATACCCACATGGGATTGGGATTTTTAGAGAAAAGGAGATTAAAACTCCTTTGACTATCATCAATTACTTTTTGCCGATGTAACTCTAAATACCTGATGATTTGTCGAGCCAATTGTTGTAAGGCTGTCTGCTCTTTAACACTCAAGCTTCGCGGTACAAAATCAATTACACAAAGGCTACCTAATGCAAAACCGCTTGAGGTAATGAGGGGAACTCCCGCGTAAAAGCGAAAATAATCATTCGATGTTACAAGGGGATTTTTTGCAAACCGTTCATCTTGCAAAGTGTCAGGGATAATTAATATTTGATTTTGCAAGATAGTATAACTACCAAAGGAAATACTTCGAGGAACTTCCGATATAATTATTCCGATTTTGGACTTGAACCATTCCCTTTCTGCGTCAACTAGGCTAATGAGAGCGATTGGTGTTTCACAAAGGTTCGCAGCTAATTGAGCTAATTCATCAAAAATTTCTTCTGATGGCGTATCTAAAATTTGATATTGATTAAGTACTTCTAGGCGTTGGCTTTCATTTTCTGGAAATAACATTAGTGGTTGTGTAACAAAATTTTTTTAAAATACCAGATTTTTTAGGTTATTTTTTGAAGTGTTCATATATCTTGATTAAACAAGATACTAATATGGTAAAAGTTACTATTCTTTGCTGTCCGTTAAGAATTTCATATTTATGTTGATTTACTGTTCCTCCAACAGAATATCTTACACAAAGTACTCCTTTAAAAAATAATTACTAGGGGAAGGGGAATCTAATTTTATTCTCCTAAAGCAGTTATTTAAATCTTTTATAAAGTCCTCTACGGATTCAGAACTCTATGGATAAGTTATTTGATATTTAGCTTCCTACAGAAGTATATGTCGGTTTAATTTTCATGAAAATCTCGCAATGTAAAGTATGTCTGATAGTTTACACTAAGCAAATATCACTTGCACAAAGACGTAAAGAACACAGAAAGAAACTCTCTGTATTCTTTGCACCTCTGGGATTATTTTTATCTTGGGCGTCCCAATGTAGTGATATATAAAACAGCTTCATCAGCAGGGATACCCAAAACTTCATTTACTCGATCGTCAAAGAATCCACCGATACCACTGACGCCTACATTCAGGTGCATTGCGGCTAAATTCAGGCGCTGTCCCAAATGTCCGGCATCCATATGTAAATAACGGTAAACGCGATCGCCATATTGTGCGATCGCAGCTTTCAGATCGGCTGTATGAAACAACACCGCTGCTGCATCCCGCCCTAATTCTTGTCCTAAACAGAGAAAATGCAACTCTCGCCGAAAGTTTTTAAACCGAATTTGGCGTAATTCTTGCACTTTGGGTGCGTAATAGTAACAACCCGCCTCTAATCCTTTAACTCCACAAACAGCAATGAATGTTTCTATTAAATTTAGATCGAAGTAGTCTGGAGAAATATCTAAACTTTGGTCGATGTAATTTTTGGGTTGGTAAGTGAAATCGAGTAAATTTTTCAATTCATCGAAGCTTAAATCATCACCATTGTAGGCACGGGTAGAGCGTCGCTTGTACATAGTGATTTCCAGTTCTGACAGCTTTTCTCCCCAGTCTATAGGTGCAGTGCTGGTGGGAATTTTTAAACAGAAAGGAAAATTGTATTTATCCTCCAAAGATTTTTCTTGTTTAATAGTTGGTAGATTGAGATTGCCAGTTATACCTGGTTGGATTTGGGTGTGTCGATGGAAATATGTCAGCAGTTCGCCATCGGGGATTTGGGGATAGCTGGTTTCGGTGGCGGAAGGTAAAGCAGTACATCCCAGTGGCAAATTTTGATTCACATCTAATAAGTCTGCCAGAGGTAAGACAGCGATCGCACCTTCTTGTTCCGGATCGATATAAAGCATATCGTTGACTGATTCATCCACAAAACCGCCGATTAAATGAGGGCGATAGTCAGTAATCGCCCCAGCTAACTCGATATTACCCAACAGGTGTCCCGCATCTAGAAAAACCCGGCGGTAAGCCCGATCTTCATAGCGCCACGCAGAACGATAGAATACCGCAGTGACAATAATTGCTAGTTGGGTATTTTCTAAAGAAGGATGCCAGAAACAAGCTGCTTGCAGAGTTTGCCAAACATCACTTTCCCAATAATGCATCAGGGAATGAGTTCGACACTGGTAATTATACAAACCAGGTGGCAATAACGACGTACCACGGGAAACCACATAGACTTCGGCAGGGTATAATCCGCCTGCACTGGGAGCAGCCCGTAAATACACCGCACTACCCATAGAAGGCATTTTCGCCGTCAATCCATAGCTGCGAAACAGCAGCCTTGAAAGTCTTTGCCACCATTGAGCATCTGGGTTATTAGCAAATGTCTCGGCTTTTTCTTGGATATAGGGTTTGAGATCGAAAGTAGAGCCAATTTTGTACTCTTTAAAGGGGACTGGCTGTTTAGCCCAGTCTAACCGCTGATTTTTGGAGGCGAGAGTATCAGGGTTGTATTTAGTCCGTTCGTGATAATGCTGGGCAATTGATTGGTGTATTTCTGGCATAGTAGTTTCAATATCCTTGGGGCATCCTTTTTTTTGATCTTGGCATTCATTAGCCTAATTATTTCGTGTCAATTGGTACAATCCTCAGACTCACAAAGTGGTATTTGGTAACAACTGAGTTGGGAATGGGGTATTGGGTATTGGGTATCTGGTAAAAAAAAATGTAGAGACATAGCAGGGCCACGTCTCTACAAGGGTTTTGGATAATGCATATTTAATTTCACTAGATGTCTAATTTTTTTCACAATCGCCGAATCGCAATTTCCAACCCTTCACATACACCGCTCAGAAAATCTAAATCCAAACTAGCGATCGCATCACTAACTTTGTGATAATGGGGATTTCGCAAGAATGACGTATCTGTCACCATCATTGCCGGATAACCCAAATCCCAAAAAGGTGCATGATCGCTAAGTCTGGTTTGGGGAATTATTAAACCTCGATTTGGTACGGGTAGCCATTGACTAGATACACCAGCTTTGCGAATATTACGGCTCATGTTTATTAAGTCAGGCAATGTCCGCAAATTGCCAATTAAAGCAATAAAATCTCCTCTATCTGGGTAGAAGCGTTCCAGAGGAGGAGGGTAACTTTGGGAGCCGGGTGTAGAATCCTTATAGCCCAGCATTTCTAGGGAAATCATTAAGCGTAGCTGTTGCTTTTGTTGATGCAACAGAGCTGCATAATCAGCACTACCCAATAAGCCGTATTCTTCCATATCGAAAGCAACCAGCCTTAAGGGATATCTTACAGGTTCGGCAGCAAACTTTCTCGCTAATTCCAGCAACACCGCTACACCTGTGGCATTATCATCAGCTCCTGGTGTTCCCGGAACGGCATCATAATGAGCGCCAATTAAAATAGGTGGCAAATCCTTTTTTTGCCCTCTAGTTTGGGAGGGTAAATTTAATATCAAGTTCTCACAAGCTTTACCTCTGACTTCAAAGGTGTGGATTTCCACACTCCCCCATTGGGAAAATTCCTGGCGGATGTATTCTTGGACAAAAAAATGCCCAGCCGTTGCCATGTAAGGATCGCGTTCTCGCGCTATCTCACTCAGGGAAGTTTGTAATCGCTCTGTTAAATTCAAATCTTTAAAATAGTGGCAATATTAGAGTTTTCAACGAAGAGGCAGGAGGCAGGGGGCAGGAGGCAGGGGGCAGGGGGAAATGACCCCTTGCTTGTCGTGGAATGAAGGGGAGAACATGGGTTTGATCCCCCACTTCTCCACCAGTGGTTCTCGTACCCTACGGGAAGCTAGCGCAACAGGTAGGGCGATCGTTGAGCTTTGCCGAAGTATCGAATCCTAATTTTGTTCTATCCCCCCTGCTCCCTGCGCCCTGCCCCCTTGCCTCTTTTTAAGTGCATTTAGCAACTTGCAGATACTGGAAACAGAAGTAGGCGGATATCAAGAATTGAGGCTGCTTGGGCACACCTACCATCTCAATGCTATCCTAGTCTTGCAACTATCTCCTCTAGCTGCACTTCTTAGCTTACTGCCTTAATGATGACTATTATACCATTGAGGTGTTTTCATCCTGCGGCACAAAACTAGAGGTAGTTCCGCCCAATCATAATAAATATATAAGAAACTTTAGGAGAAGAGTAACGCATGGGCAAGGTAGTCGGCATCGACTTGGGTACAACCAACTCAGTAGTCGCCGTTATGGAGGGTGGCAAGCCGGTGGTGATTGCCAATGCAGAAGGAATGCGAACAACACCCTCCGTAGTTGGCTTCAGCAAAGAAGGTGAAAGGGTGGTTGGGCAAATGGCACGGCGACAAACCGTCCTCAATCCCCAAAATACCTTTTTTGCAGTGAAACGTTTCATTGGGCGGAAGTATGGCGAACTTAACCCAGATTCCAAGCGTGTACCCTACACTATCCGCAAAGACGAAGTAGGTAATATTAAAATTGCCTGCCCCCGTCTTAATAAAGATTTTGCCCCAGAAGAAATTTCGGCAATGGTGCTGAAGAAATTGGCAGACGATGCTAGCCGTTACTTGGGCGAACCAGTTACAGGGGCAGTGATTACAGTACCCGCCTATTTTAACGATTCTCAACGGCAGGCAACCCGCGATGCTGGCAGAATTGCTGGTTTAGAGGTGCTGCGGATTCTCAATGAACCGACTGCTGCATCTTTGGCTTATGGATTGGATCGGGGTGACACGGAAACTATTTTAGTATTTGACTTGGGTGGTGGCACTTTTGACGTGTCAATTTTAGAAGTAGGCGATGGAATATTTGAAGTCAAAGCTACCAGTGGAGATACGCAACTTGGTGGTAATGACTTTGACAAAATAATCGTAGATTGGTTAGCAGAGAAATTTCTGGAAACAGAAGAGGTAGACTTAAGACGCGATCGCCAAGCTTTGCAACGTCTGATGGAAGCGGCAGAAAAAGCCAAAATTGAACTTTCTGCTGTCAGCGTCACCGATATTAACTTACCCTTCATCACTGCCACTGAAGACGGCCCCAAACATCTGGAAACTCGTTTAACTCGTTCCGAGTTTGAAGGCTTGTGTGGTGATTTGGTAGGGCGATTGCGGACACCAGTCAAACGGGCCCTCAAAGATGCCGGACTCTCACCAAGAGACATTGAAGAAGTTGTGTTAGTTGGCGGTTCTACACGGATGCCAATGGTGAAGCAGCTTGTGCGGGACTTGATTGGCACAGAACCCAACGAAAACGTCAACCCCGATGAAGTAGTGGGAGTGGGTGCAGCAATTCAAGCAGGAATTCTCGCCGGCGAACTCAAAGATGTGCTGCTTTTGGATGTCACGCCGTTATCTTTGGGATTGGAAACTATTGGCGGCGTGATGAAAAAACTTATTCCCCGCAACACCACCATCCCAGTTCGCCGTTCTGACATTTTTTCCACGTCTGAAAATAACCAAAATACTGTGGAAATTCACGTGGTGCAGGGCGAACGGGAAATGGCAGCAAACAACAAGTCTTTAGGACGCTTCAAGCTGTATGGCATCCCGCCAGCACCGCGAGGAATTCCCCAAGTTCAGGTGTCATTTGATATTGATGCTAACGGGATTTTACAAGTAACAGCCCTAGATAGAACCACTGGGCGAGAACAGAGTATCACCGTTCAAGGTGCTTCAACCTTGAACGAGTCGGAAGTGAATCGGATGATTCAAGATGCTCAAAAATACGCCGATGTCGATCGCGAACGTAAAGAAAGGGTAGAAAAGCGGACTCGTTCTGAGGCGTTAATTTTCCAAGCAGAACGACAACTTAGAGAAGTAGCGTTGGAATTTGGTATGCAGTTTGCCCGCAGCCGCCGCCAAAGAATTGATAATATTTGCCGAGAGCTACGAGAGAGTCTTAAAGAAAATAGCGATCGCGGCATCGATCAAGCCTACGCCGACTTGCAAGATGCTCTCTATGAGCTAAATCGGGAAGTCCGCGAGTCTTATGCTGAAGATGAAGACGACGACTTGTTTGGTACAATCCGTGACATCTTTACTGGTGATAAAGATAAAGAACGCGAATTTCCCAGAGATACATATCGGGAACGCGACTCCTATGGTAAGGACTATGGCAGAGATTACGGTAAAGACTATGGCAGAGACTATAACCGAGATAATCGTTCTTCTCCCTATGACAACCGTCCTCCACGCAAATCCCGCCCCAGCTACCAAGATAACTGGGATGATGAAGAAGACAATGATTGGTTGTAAGTAAAAGGCAACAGGTAAAAGTAGCTGAGGAAGCTGATTTGACTGGTTGACATTTTAGGTTTAATTCTGTCTACCTAATTAGTACTTCGTCATAAGAGTTAAGAGTAGAAGTGAAAAATTAAAAATTAAATCTTTCACCTTCTAACTCCTAACTCCTAATTAATCTAAAATCTAAAATTTAAATAACTGAACTATGCAAAATTTGCCGAATTTTCGCGATTACTACGAGATTTTGGGAGTATCTAAAGACGCCTCTGGTGAGGAAATTAAAAAGGTTTATCGGCGATTAGCAAGGCAATATCACCCCGATCTCAATCCGGGTAACAAAGAATCTGAGGAGAAATTTAAGGATATCGGCGAGGCTTATGAAGTTCTTTCAGATCCAGCCAAGCGATCGCAGTACGACCAGTTTAGCCGCTACTGGAAGCAAAAAGGCTTTGCGGGCAACAAACAGACGCCAAAGGCTAAAAGTTGGCAGAATACTGCTAGCGATCGCAACGGCAGTCAGGACGTAGATCCAAGCCAATTCTCTGATTTTGAAAGCTTTATTAATCAAGTTATCGGCGTTAAAAATAAGAGTGCGGCAAATAACTCCAATAATGGCAATAATAGCGATCCGTTTCGTTCGCCCAGAACAAAAGTTGCTTACACCGTTAACACTCCACCTCGCACAACCCGTCGGGATATAGAAGCCAGATTAACGCTCCCACTAGAAAAAGCTTATCAAGGTGGCAATGAACGGATTCGTTTGGAAGATGGGCGATCGCTAGAAGTTAATATGCCCCCAGGTATGGTAACAGGTCAAACCATCCGTTTGCGGAACCAAGGCGTTGGTGGTGGCGACCTATACTTAAAAATTACCGTTGAGCCTCATCCATTATTTAAGGTAGATGGTTTAAATATAGTCTGCCAAGTACCAGTTACTCCTAGTGAAGCAGTTTTAGGAGGACAGGTAGAAGCACCAACTTTGGACGGCCCAGTGAAAATGACGATTCCCCCAGGAGTTAGGTCTGGCCAAAAATTTCGACTAGGGAATAAAGGCTACCCCAGCGATGACGGTAAGCGTGGCGATCAATTAGTAGAAATTCAAATAGTTACACCGAAAAATATTAGTCAAGAAGAACGGGAAGTGTACGAAAAGTTACGGCAAATTGAAACCTTTAAACCCCGTGCTGATTTAATACGTTAGGGATTAAATATCAATCGTAATAAAGCTATTGACCAGAACATGCACCGCATCTAATTAAATGCTTTATTAAGATATCTTATTATCAGATGCTAGACCTGCTGTGTCTTCTCAACTTCATAAAGGATTTAAAATATAAAAAATATCTTTGAGCAAAGTGACTCAAACAGATGTGAATCAAAACGGGGCAATGCCACAAAGCAGCGAACCAACTTATTACTCCCTGCTAGGACTGCATCCCTGGGCATCGGTAATTGACATTCGTCGTGCTTATCGGCAACTGAGCAAACGCTATCATCCTGATACTACAGACTTGCCGACTGCGATCGCCACTCCCAAATTTCAGCAAATCAACGAAGCCTACGCCACCCTTAGCCATCCAGAACGTCGCTTAAGCTACGATTTAAAAATTGGCTATTCCCGCTTTGGAGTGATTCAACCACCCCCTGATTTGAATCGTCCCGTCTCGCGTACTCATGACTGGTCAAAATCAGCTTACCTCGATGCGAGCGATCGCCCCCTCTCATCGGGCGAAATCTTTGCTTTATTTATGCTGGTGTTAACATTTGTAGGTTGTCTATTATTAGCAATTGCCATCGGTTTAACTCGTGGCGAGGCTGCGATCCATTCGCAGATGCTACAGCCAACTCCATCTGTACAACAGCAGATTATCCATGTATCGCAACCAATTACCCCTATGGTAATTAAAAATTAAAAAATTTCCTAATCCAAAATCTAAAATTCCTATGTCTCTTCTTCCCTCTGATACTCCCCTATATAATCATCCCCTGCCACAAATTGAACAGTGGCTAAAAGACCAAGGCTGTAAACAAGACGACACCCAGAGGCATTGCTGGCATGTGCAGCGGCCTAGTTGGCAAGCTGAATTATGGCTCGATGTTGAGCAAATCGTAGTGCGATATGTCCAATCTGGGGAAAATGGGCAAGATATCCAACGGTCATTCAAATATTCTCTCAGTCGGGATGATGTAGAACAAGCGGTGTTTTCTGGGCCATAACAAAGGGCTAAGTACAATTACTGTAAATTTAGACCAAAGTCGATAGCGATCGCTCCCAACACTATCGCCTTATGGCTGCTGAATGCGATCGCAAGTGAATTAAAGCGAACTATTTTAGACTTTCCCAAACCGCCGCTCCCGTTGCTGGTAAGCACACAAGGCGCGGTGAAACTCAGCCCGGTCAAAATCGGGCCAGAGAGCATCGGTGATGTAAATTTCTCCATAAGCCATTTGCCAGAGCAGAAAATTTGAGAGGCGCATTTCTCCACTGGTGCGAATTAATAAATCTGGGTCAGTAATTCCAGCTGTGTACAAGTGGCTCTCAAACACATGTTCATTAATTTCATCGGGTTGTAGCACCCCTTGCTGGACTTGTTTTGCGATCGCCTGGCAAGCTTGTAAAATTTCTTGCCGTCCGCCATAATTAGTTGCTACTGAAAACCGGATACCACGATTATCCTTCGTTTCTTCCATTGAACGGGATATTTCTTGTTGGAGCGATCGCGGCAGGTCTTGCAAATTTCCTACAAACCTAATTTGAACATTCTCTTCGATCATTTCCCGCAGTTCTTGACGCAAAACTCTTTGAAACAGAGTCATCAAAAAATCCACTTCTTCCTGCGGTCTTTTCCAGTTCTCTGTCGAGAAAGCATAAGCTGTCAGCGCCTGAATTCCCCAATCTTGACAACAGCGCAGTAAATCCTTGAGAGCATCTACTCCTCGCTTATGACCCATAATTCGGGGTAGACCCTGACGTTTAGCCCATCGACCATTGCCATCCATAATCACCGCAACGTGCTGGGGCAATAGTTCTCGTTTTAAATCAGTAGGCAAATCTTGCAGTTTAGTTTGTTGTGCTGTCATTTTTTATCTCGAGAAGCGGTCGATGGTAATCTGAGTAAACGTGAAACCAGTGCTAGTGTCTTCCCACTTATCCGACGAACAAAACTCAACAGACCAGGAGCAACAGCTTCCCTATCCACAGTTGGGGATAAAAGAGCCTCTAATGACTCTTTCAGCTTCCTATTCGTCAGCGGTCTATTTAGGGTTCCCCGTTCCGCTAAGGAAATAGAACCCGTTTCTTCAGACACAACAACACAAATGCAATTTTCGACCCGCTCAGTAATTCCCATTGCCGCCCGGTGGCGTGTTCCCAACTGGCGCGAGGCTGTGCGTCCCGAAAGTGGTAAAATTATACCTGATGACACAATCCGTGAGCCACGAATCAGTGTCGCTCCATCGTGTAACAAAGTTTTCGGCTGAAAAATTGTCTGGATTAGTTCTTTAGAAACCTCCGCATTTAGCTTTACTCCTGGCACAGAAAAATCTCGCTCATCAATTGGCCCTGTGGTTTCCACAATTAGTAAAGCTCCAATGCGGTTTTTTGACAATTCTTTAACAGCCTCAACAATTTCATCAATTACACTATCAGATTTGGGCATTGCCAGCCGATCTGGTTGAAACAACTGGCGGAATTCGCCACGCCCCAATTGCTCCAAAAACCGTCGAAACTCTGACTGTAGAGCAACTGCCATCGCCACAGCACAACCAATCACCAACTTTTCCAGTACAAAACTTAGCAGAGGAAGCCCTAATCTGCCACTTAGTGCTGAGGCTAGCATTAAGATAATGAATCCCCGCACCATCCACAGTGTTCGGCGCTCACTAATAATAACCAGTATCATGTAAGTCAGCGCTAGCACTAACACAATATCCAGAGTCCCAAGTAGCAAGGACTGTGACCATCCTAGGTTTGTCAGCCATTGCTTCCACCAATCTCTCATGACATCTGGATTACACTTTTGCCTCTAATTACATTTAGTCATTAGTCATTAGTCATTAGTCATTAGTTCCTGGCTAATGACCAATGACCAAGGACAAATGACTATTTCTTTAGCCTTTCTGGTAGGCTATCTTGTCGAATTAAGTCTTGATAAGTTTCACGTTGCAAAATTAAATTTGCTTCGCCATTCGCCACAACAACTGCTGCCGGTCGGGGCAAGCGGTTGTAGTTAGATGCCATACTGTAATTGTACGCACCAGTTCCCATAACTACGAGAATATCTCCTGGTTCAGTCTTTGGGAGTACTGCATTCTTAATCAGAATATCTCCTGATTCACAATGTTTACCAGCAATTGTGACTGTTTGGGTTAAAGGTGAAGACATTTTGTTGGCAACTACTGCCCGATAAACTGATTGGTAAGTAATCGGGCGGGGATTATCGGACATTCCCCCATCAATCGCTACGTAGGTACGAATTTCTGGGATAACTTTGGATGATCCAATAGTATAGGCAGTGACGCAAGCTGTGGCAATTAGCGATCGCCCTGGTTCGCTAAGTAATTTCGGCAAGGGCAGATTTTCGGCTGCACAAGCTGCTTGGATTACTTCACAAATCGCCTTCACCCACTCTTCAATACTAGGGGGATCGTCTGATTCTGTGTATTTAATCCCTAAACCGCCACCAACATTTAACTCTGTAATATTTAAACCATACTTCCCGGCATCCCGCAGCCACTGCACCATGACAGCGGCCAAATCTTGATGCGGTTGGCGCTCAAAAATTTGGGAACCAATATGAGCGTGTACTCCTACGCAATTCAGGGCAGGTTGTTGACTGACAAAGGTAAAAACTTCATCTAAATCATTGGGATCAAAGCCGAATTTGCTATCTAAGTGTCCCGTGCGAATATATTCGTGGGTATGACACTCAATACCGGGGGTAAGCCGTAGCATAATGCGGATTGCTTGACCGGGTTGGGCAATTTCCACAAGGGTACGCAACTCATACCAGTTATCCGCCACAACGGTAACACCAGACTCGATCGCTAAAATTAATTCTTCACGAGATTTATTATTTCCGTGAAGGTAAATTTTATCGGGACTAACACCCGCTTGCAAGGCGGTGTAAAGTTCGCCCCCAGAAACTACATCGATTCCCAAACCTTCAGAGGCTACGATCGCACAAACAGCTAAACAATTCCAAGCTTTTGAGGCATACAATACTTGAGATTCGCCCTTGTAGTATTGCTTGAAAGCATCTCGGTATTGCTGACAAGCCGAACGTAGGGTTTCTTCATCTAAAATATATAAAGGTGAACCAAACTGCTCAACTAGGGTTGTGACATCACACCCACCAATTTCCAGGAGGTCATGACTATGAACTCTGGCAGTCAAGGGTAAAAGTTCTTGATTAGGCGATGGATTTGTGTTCGTGTCGCGACTTTGAGGTAAATATTGACTTCCAGAATGTTGAACCCCTGTGGGGTGAGTCGATACCATAACTATAAAAGTTTTCCTTGTTCAAATTACGGGCTTTGAGTTCGTCTCCCGATTCCCAGTTTACAAAGGGTTTGTAACGTTATTCAATAAATGTGATTTCATTAGACTTAGAAATTAAATTACTGACTCCAGAGCATCTAAGTGCATTGTTGGAACTGGATCGAGCCTGTTTTGGCGGTCTGTGGACAATGGAGGGCTACCAACGAGAGTTGGACAGTCCCAACAGCGATTTACTGGGTTTATTTTCCCCTGTCTCTAATTCGAGACTGCTGGGAATGGGTTGCTTTTGGTCAATTTTAGAGGAAGCCCACATTACAATTTTGGCAGTTCATCCCGAATATCACCGTCAAGGTTTGGGACAAGCTTTATTATATTCACTCATCAAGACAGCTTGCGCTCGCAAAATGGAGCGGGCTACCCTCGAAGTGCGAGCTTCCAACTTGGGAGCCATCTCTTTATATGAAAAATTTGGCTTCAAAACCGCTGGGCGGCGTCGGCGTTACTACCAAGATAACGATGAGGACGCCCTAATCCTTTGGCTCCCAGATTTACAACACCCCAAATTTCAAGCAACTTTAGACCAGTGGTATTCTACCATCAGCGATCGCCTGCATAAATCCTCTTGGCACTTGCTTTTTAAGTAGTTGGGCATTATTAAATTAAAATTAGGAACTTCCAACAAATAAATTTTCCCATCTTGTGGGGTGGATCGAGATGTCCACCCCACAATCAGTAGTTGAGTATTTTTTTATTTATTCAGTCCCTGATTGGGGCTTGCGATCGGCCTCAGCAAAAAAATGCGGCTTTGCTGCGCTAATTTTTATTTAAATATTTTATCTAAAAAACATACTTCATGAGTAAATGTTATATAAAATATTTTTGCTTGATATTAAGAAATATACATGTTAAATATAAATGTTTGGGATTGAGTCAAGAAACCCTTAATCTAAGCAGTCAGCTATTTGTAATAAATCCCAAAAACGCTGGTGAACTAAAGCTCCTCAGTACACTAGCAAGATAAGAGTAGTCAATAGTTAACAATTAGCCCATCAACTAAAGTCATAGCTTCAGGATGTCTATAATCTGTTATACAGGCATCCAAAAGCTTTGCCTGTGCTAAAATCAGCATACCGGCACGACCGCAGATGATGGGATAAAGCCATGTTTGAGCGCTTCACTGAAAAAGCCATTAAGGTAATCATGCTGGCCCAAGAAGAGGCCCGCCGTTTAGGTCACAACTTTGTCGGAACCGAGCAGATCCTCTTGGGTCTGATTGGCGAAGGCACTGGGGTGGCTGCAAAGGTGCTGAAATCAATGGGCGTCAATCTCAAAGATGCCCGAATTGAAGTTGAAAAAATTATAGGACGGGGATCGGGCTTCGTTGCCGTGGAAATTCCGTTTACGCCACGGGCGAAGCGAGTTTTAGAACTCTCCTTGGAGGAAGCACGCCAACTGGGGCATAACTACATTGGCACCGAGCATCTGCTGTTGGGCCTAATCCGCGAAGGGGAAGGCGTCGCAGCCAGGGTGCTAGAAAACCTCGGTGTGGATCTATCTAAGGTAAGAACCCAAGTCATCCGGATGTTGGGAGAAACTGCCGAAGTTTCACCAGGCGGTTCATCCGGGCGCACAAAAACCCCGACTCTGGATGAATTTGGCTCCAACCTCACCCAGATGGCAATAGATAATAAGCTCGATCCAGTGGTGGGACGCGCTAAGGAAATTGAGCGAGTGATCCAGATATTGGGTCGCCGAACCAAAAATAACCCAGTGCTGATTGGGGAACCAGGAGTTGGCAAAACAGCGATCGCTGAAGGTTTAGCTTCACGCATTGCCACCAAAGATGTCCCTGACATCCTCGAAGATAAACGCGTCGTCACCTTGGATATTGGTTTGCTCGTAGCAGGAACCAAGTACCGGGGTGAATTTGAAGAACGCTTGAAAAAAATCATGGATGAAATCCGCTCGGCGGGTAATGTCATTCTCGTGATTGATGAGGTACACACCTTAATTGGTGCGGGTGCAGCCGAAGGTGCGATTGACGCAGCGAATATCCTCAAGCCAGCTTTGGCTAGAGGTGAGTTGCAGTGTATCGGTGCTACAACCCTAGATGAATACCGGAAGCACATCGAGCGAGATGCAGCACTAGAGCGGCGTTTCCAGCCAGTGATGGTTGGCGAACCTACAGTTGATGAAACAATTGAAATTTTATATGGTTTGCGCGAACGCTACGAGCAACACCACAAACTGAAAATCTCCGACGAAGCATTGGTAGCGGCGGCGAAATTGTCAGACCGTTACATTAGCGATCGCTTCCTCCCAGATAAAGCCATCGACTTAGTTGATGAAGCTGGTTCTAGAGTGCGCTTGATTAACTCCCAACTGCCACCCGCAGCCAAAGAGTTAGACAAAGAACTGCGTCAGATATTAAAAGAAAAAGATGACGCAGTGCGCTCTCAAGACTTTGACAAAGCTGGGGAATTGCGCGATCGCGAAATGGAAATCAAAGCCGAAATCCGGGCGATCGCTCAAAGCAAGACCAATGCAACTGGCACAGAAGGTGAAGAACCTGTAGTTACAGAAGAAGACATTGCCCATATTGTCGCTTCCTGGACTGGGGTACCGGTGAACAAACTCACCGAATCTGAATCTGAAAAGCTGCTGCACATGGAAGACACCTTGCACCAGCGTTTAATTGGTCAAGACGAAGCTGTGAAGGCAGTTTCACGGGCAATTCGCCGCGCTCGTGTCGGTTTGAAGAATCCCAATCGACCCATTGCTAGCTTTGTCTTCTCTGGGCCTACTGGTGTAGGTAAAACCGAGTTGGCGAAATCCTTAGCTGCTTACTTCTTCGGTTCCGAAGAAGCGATGATCCGCTTAGATATGTCCGAATACATGGAGCGTCACACCGTCAGCAAGCTGATTGGTTCCCCTCCAGGTTATGTTGGCTATAACGAAGGTGGTCAGCTGACTGAAGCCGTGCGGCGGCGTCCTTACACGGTGGTGTTGTTCGACGAAATCGAAAAAGCACACCCCGATGTCTTCAACATGCTGCTGCAAATTTTGGAAGACGGTCGGTTAACTGATGCAAAAGGTCGCACGGTAGACTTCAAGAACACCTTGCTGATTTTAACTTCCAATATTGGTTCTAAGGTAATTGAAAAAGGCGGTAGCGGTATCGGCTTTGAATTCTCCGAAGATGCCAGCGAGTCAACTTACAACCGGATTCGCTCTTTGGTGAACGAAGAACTCAAGCAGTACTTCCGTCCAGAGTTCCTCAACCGACTCGATGAAATTATCGTCTTCCGTCAGTTGAACAAGCCGGAAGTGACCCAAATCGCCGAAATTATGCTCAAGGAAGTATTTGGTCGTCTGACCGAAAAGGGTATCACCCTAGAAGTCACAGACCGCTTCAAGGATCGTTTGATTCAAGAAGGTTACAGTCCCAGCTACGGCGCAAGGCCATTACGTCGGGCAATTATGCGCCTGTTAGAAGATAGCCTAGCAGAAGAAATTCTGTCTGGTCGCATTAAGGATGGCGATACAGCCCTTGTTGATGTGGATGAAAATGGCATTGTGCAAGTTAGTTCTCAACAGCGTCGGGAATTGTTACCCCAAGGTGTTGAGTAAGATTTAGAGTTTGGGATTTAAATCTCAAATAAAAAATTAGAAAACGGTAGAGTATTTATTACTCTACCGTTTTTGTGTGGAGTGTAGAATTGAGGATTACATTTCATTTCACTCTTTTTGGTACCTATTTTCTTACTATGCTGTTTTAATAGTTATTTAATTTTAATTCGATGGAGGGTTGTTTAAATTTTGACATATTTCAGCTATAAAAATTTTCAAATTTTGAGTAACTAGATCGTAGTCACTACTTTTATAAAAATCTTTCAGGGAACTTAGATCAGCTTTGACTGGTACTTTATCTATAGTTTCTTGCAATTCTAAATTATTTTTTCCTATTTGTTTATTTGGATATTTTTGACTGAACTTTACTTGAAGTTCGTTACCATTCCAAATTTGGTTATTAAGATTTGTCACTAAATTCTGTGCAACCTCTAGACTGTCTAGTGTGACATAGGCAAATTTATTCCTTGTGCCCTCCTTAATCTTTACCTTCTTAATGTTTACCCTCATACATTTATCAATCTTTTCACATTTTTGTTTAATATCTTCCTCGGTACATTCAGGTAAATTTGCGATAATAATATCATGAGATATTTTTGGTTGAAGTGTTAGTTTATTATATGTAATTTCTCTGATTTTTTGGACTACTTGCTCCTCATCATCTAGATTTTCTATTTCAAGATTAACCCATTTACCCTTTTCACTATTATTTAATTTTATTTCTTTTACTGTAATACCATTCTTATTAAATATTTCACTTAAATCATTTTCTAGTAAATTATCTTCTTTATCTGCAATTGCCCAACTTGCTAAAAATATATTAATTGCCATTGCCTTTGCTCTATAAAATAGATAAAAAATTAAAAGTAAATTCAGCAGTAATTTTAATTTTACTAATATAGGCATTAACTATGAATTATTAATCCGAGATACGATATTCTCGTATATAGCATCTCTATGACTAGCAATATTCCTTAATCTCATAATTTTCCTAATAATTTCTTTCATAGGAGGTTTATTATATCCTATTGAGTCTAAACAAAACTCTAGTTTTGCCAAATTTGTACCTTCGTAATTTTTTTGATTTTTATTTATAATTAACTTAATTTCACCAAAATTTCCTCTTTCTATAGTAATATCACCTCTTTCTTCTTGAGCTTTTATAAACACATCAATCATCAATTCAATTTGAAAATTGGCATATCTACAAAACTCTAAAAAATCATCATCAATCCTAGCTCTGACCATCATTCTATAGTCAAATTCAAGTTGTTTTCTCAGCCATTCATTCTTCTTAAGATAATCCAAAGCAAAATATGGAATTATTGACATATATTGCTGAACTCGCTTATATGATTCATAATCATTAACTTTGATATAATTTTCTAAATCGTTAAGTTTCTCTTTGAGATTTTCAATTTCTTTAAACAAATCTCCTTCCATCATAAAAGCACTTTTCCTTAATTGCTTAGTTATGTCTGGCTAAAGCTAACCAGATTTTTATATTGCTTTATATATTTTCTATATATTGGGTCATCTTTTCCTTTAACCATAGAAATAAACTCTATCTTGCCTCGAAGTACTTGCTGAAAAGTTGGTTTGTCTTTTGTAGGTAATCTACTTTTAGCTTCATATTTGGTTAAATACTCTTCTTCAGCAGCTTCTAGTCCGAATTTAGACCAAGCATGTAGCATAGCGCGAATATGACGCACATAATTGCGGTCAACATTAGGAAACTGATTTGTTGTTAATCCTGTTACTGCTTGATGATTACCTCTGCTTTGCAGTCTGATTTTCTGCTCATTTACCTCAAATCCGTTCTCATTAATAATTGATAGTAATTTATTACCAATCAAAATTTTATCTACATCTTCTTCAGCAACTTTATATGCTAATTCTTCAGGGAACTTAGGTAAAGTTGTTGAGAAAGTAATATCATCTGCATACCTTGTATAAGTTGCTTTGTACTCTTTAGCTAAACGTTGCAATTGACTATCCATCTTGGCACAAATCATATTAGTCACGATGGGTGAACTTGGCGCACCTTGAGGTAACTGATTGTTATGACAACAAATCTGTGCTAAAACAGTTGCTACATCTGGATGTAAACCATAGGGTGTAGCCATAAACATACCCCGGACTCGACCAAAATTAATCGACGGAAAAAAATCAGTTAAATCAAGATTTAGAACATAGCGTTTTTTAGTATGAGCTTGAGCATTAGTTACAATATTTTTCCCCATCACAAACCCATGCACTGATGGTTTTATCTCATAGACTGTTTGTAATACTTGATTAAGTTTTGTCTGAATAATTTTAAGTGCAGTTATCGGAGTTGATATCTGACGAATACCACCAGACTTTTTAGGAATCTCAAAAGTTTTATAACGTTTGTCAGTTTCAACAAGATATATATGATAAACAAGCCGAGGATAGGAAACCTCTAAAAGGTCAGCTATATCCATTGGCTGTTTGAGAGAGTAAAATTTATCTCGTAAAGATTCGGGGCTATCTGTAAGAAGTAACTGAGAGTTTTTTTTCACTTTCTCCCTTGAGTTATCCGTAATCAACTATCCTTTGAGTGATGTAACCACCATATTTAGATTTAGCATTCACATAGATATCATGCTAATTTCTACGATTGTAAATAAAAAATATCACTTGCGGGTGTATTCTCGCCTATTCGGATAAGGAGCAAGCAGCAATTTAGAAGGCTAAAAAGCTCGTAAAGCTGACCGTGAAATACACCGTCGCAGGATCAACAACGGAAATCAATACCTATTCCCGCAAGTGATCGAAGTGGTTTGTCTAAGGAATCATTGCTTACAACTGATTCAGACTTATCTTTAGGTAATCTTACAGGCAAATTGTCTTAAAGTATTGCGTGAAAATGACTAAATTAGTGGTATATCGGGCTGAATAATAATAAAAATCCAACAAATCCCATTGGTAGCGTTGGATTTTGTCCCTCAGACCAATTTATGTAAACTTTTGTTTTTATCGTAATTATGGAATTTAGCTGTTTTCAGTGTAAATACTAGAAGTACAAAAAACTTAACCCTTAATCATGAGTGGAATTAATCGTCGTGTCACAAGCGCCGACAGGATATAGCTGTATTGAGCGTTAAAAGACTAGAGTAATAACATTGAAGTAGGTGGGTGGAACGGGCGATCGCAGATAATTATGTATTAGATATAGAATTAATATAAATCAAGAATTAAGGAGTAAGAGCGTGCAAGCCATACTTTTAAGCCGCGAAGAAGTTGCACGACGTGCGAAAGAATTATACGAAAATAGCATTCGTCAACAAGTAGAGCTAGAAGAAAACATCGGTAAAATGGTGATTATCGATATAGAAACAGGTGAATATGCAATTGATAAAACAGGCTTAGAATCGGCACGATATTTACGTAATAAACACCCATTTGCTCGACTTTTTGGTATTCGCATTGGTTATAAAGTCGCTGTTTCCTTCAGTGGTGAGATGGAGCGCGATTATCGGTGATTTCTGGTATTGTCAAGAACGGACGCGCAACCGTTAGTATCATATTTCGACTGCCCAATCAACCAGACTTTACCATTGAATTTGTTATCGATACAGGTTTTACAGAGTTTCTTTCTCTCCCTCCAGTAGCAGTTAGTCTATTGGGTTTTCCTTTTGTGTATGATATGTATGCAAATTTAGCTGACAATAGTAATGTAATCTTGCCAGTACATCAAGCTAACATTATTTGGAATGGAGAAGAACGGGAAGTGAATGTACTTGCTACAGGACGGCTACCTCTATTAGGAACTGCTTTACTTGATGAGCATGAACTTGTCATACAGTTTATCGAGGGCGGTTTAGTAACAATTGATGAATTGTAGTTGCTTTCTCGATATCTTAATTTTCTATCAACAGCATGGTGAATAGGTCAATCGCTACTCGTCAATTAGCCACCCACGCTCTATACCGTTTTCAATTCCGCCAGTCCAGTCCATTTTCAGATGCTTTCGCACTTTATGGAATAGGTGTTGAACGACAACTGGATTAATTGAATTTTTAACATATTTTTCTTCATATCTAAATTCTCGATCAGTGTTTTTTTGCTGACGTAGTACGTAAATTTGGTCAACCTTGTACTTCCGAAGATTGACATCACTTGTCAGCTTAATCCACTCCATAAGTACGACATATAAACTATTTGGATTTCTTGCCTTTAAGTCCTCTGCTGCTCGTGATGAACCTTCGAGCATAGTTTTATCGAGATATGTCTTACATTCAATTGCAACAACTGGAATATCGAAAATGTGCGTTTCGGTGTTTCCTGTAACTGTAACTTCAGAGTAATTTTCCGGTTCCTCTTTAAGAAGTGAAAGTATTTCACCAGGATTTTCATCTTTCTCCGGTGGGGTTGCTGCTTCAAATGATACTTGAATAGTGGCTCCAATTACAAAGTCATGATCTTTCTTTTCAATACGTGCATACGGTCGCTTCAGCATCTCAGAGTATTTTGGCGGCACAAAGAAAATATCTTTGAACGTATGTGATTTGCCGATGAGAGCATTTTCTCCAAAGTCTCTGACTAAATCTTTAAACAGATAATAGAGAAATTCCTCCAGCACGCTAGAGTGAAGGTTTGACCGAGAATCAAACTTCTCAGCATAGTGCTGCTGATCTAAAAAATCCTTATATTTTGATAGAAATTCTACCCTAGTAGCAATAATTGCGTCATCTTGAACGGTAGGTGTTAATGTCGGCCCAACTAATTCAAGATTAGCAGAACGCCAATTATCATACTCAGTTCTAATTTCAGTGAGATATTTTTTACTATTAACATCTCTGTATTTTGTACGGTGATTCTCCTTTTGTTCAAGATTAGAGCCGTGAACTAAAGGGTTCCTATCGCTTTTGGGCATAGCTCTAATTTCTCTTGAAGATGAAGTGCGATCGCTTTAGCAAGAATAGGTGGTACAGCATTACCTACCTGATTGTACTGGCAAAGAAACTTCTCATCAAATCTCTCTTCCCGATGTAATAATTTGTGAGATACAACAGTCTTCTTCCCTAGAAAACGATAAGTGTCAGGAAAAGATTGAAGACGTGCCCCTTCACGGGCTGTCAAATTGCGATGCTGGAAAGGATGAAGAAAATTAGCGTAAAACGAAGCTGCTATTGTATGTGATGGTTTATATGGATTTAAACGTCGGTTATTTTGGTCATAACTTATTTCAGATAACTCACCATTTCCACTACGGCGTCTAGCCCCATGTTCTTTTGGTGCGTCTGAACTTGATTCACCCCATTTAATATGTTTAAAGCGTTCTACAAGTCTCTGGGAATGATCCATTGCAACATGATTGTAAAGTGTTTTACTGCCATTTCTAATCCAGCTTTGATAGTTATTCAAAGGTTCTGAAATGTAAAGTTGTTCCTCTTCACCCTCACATGCATTCAGTGATGGTAAGTCTGATATAGCATCCCACAAGCTTATGGCAGGAAGTAAACCCATGCAGGCAAATATTGATAATTGAGAGCTATTAAGATGCAAGAAATCTAAGGAATGTGTTTTTGGAGGAATACCTAACTCTTTTCCTGTTTTATTTCCAACAATAAAAATTCGCTCCCTAATTTGTGGTACACCATATTCAGCAGCATTTAATGACCAGAGTTCTACAAAATATCCGAGATTTTCAAAAGTTTCTTTAATGATATCTGTTACTTTTCTACCTTCAATATTTTTGCGCGAAAGTAAACCTTTAACATTTTCCATTACAAAAGCTTTAGGTTCGAGAAAACATATCCACTCAGCAAAGTGAATGAATAGACTATTTCTAGGGTCTTTAGGATCTTTTTGTGCTGGCCCGGCAATACTAAAGCCTTGACATGGAGGGCCACCAATAACAACATCAGGTTTGAAGTGACAGATATCTTTAACGCTACTTGCAGTGTTTAAATTACGGATATCCTGTTGAATAACTGTCATATTCGGGCGGTTATAGCGCAGTGTATCACAAGCCCAGGTATCAATCTCAACGGATAAAGGAATAGAGAAACCTGCCATCTCAAAACCTAGACCAAAACCGCCAGCCCCAGCAAACAAATCAATAGTCATAGGTCGTGCTGTTAGCATAGACTCTTAATGTGGTTACTCATCTGGTTTACCTTCTAAACACTCTAAGATCATACGCTTGTATCGCTTTGTCAACCTACCACATAGTTGTTTTAGTCAAAGTATCCTGGCTAATAAGTAATTTTTAGTATTCTGGCATTTTGAGCGATCGCACCATATAAACGCCCTTTTACAAAAGTAACCAAACTCCCATTGCAGAATCTGGGGTAAAATATCGCCTTACAGCCTTTGAGATGATTATCCCGATTTTAAATATGCGTCTATTCCGAGAAAAAGAATGGTTATTTAGCCTACTGGTAATATCTCTAGTTTTATGGCTGATATTTTTAGGGAACTCCCCTTTACGAGATTGGGATGAAGGGACTGTGGCACAGGTTGCCCGTGAAATTTGGCGTGCCCCACTTGGTTCAATGCGTTGGCTTTACCCTACTTTGGGAGGTGAACCTTATCATAATAAGCCACCACTAATGCACTTACTAATTGCTTGGACTTACTCTATCGGAGGGGTGAATGAGTGGACAACACGTCTACCAGGTGCAGTGTTAACTGCTTTGGGAGTACCTTTACTTTACTTAGTGGGATGTTTGCTTTTTAACGAAAGTTTACCAGCTCTATTTGCCGCTTTAGTTTACCTGACGATGCTGCCTGTAGTGCGTCACGGACGGCTAGCAATGCTAGATGGTGCAACTATTACCTTTTTCTTGCTGTTGTTGTTTTGTTTGCTAAAAGCACGTCAGAATCGTCGGTATGCTCTCGGTGTGGGATTCTGTCTAGGGTTAATAACTTTAACTAAAGGGATGATGGTTTTGCCGCTAGGAGCGATCGCTTGTTTATTCCTGATTGCAGATCGGCAATTTGCTTTGTTAACAAGCCCCTATTTATTAGCGGGAATGTTTTTAGGAAATGCGCCAGCGATCGCTTGGTTTGCTGCTCAATGGCAACATTATGGCCAAAATTTCTTCCAAGTGAATTTTCAAGCACAAACCTTTGCTCGCGTTGCCCAAGCTGTTGAAGGTCATAGCGGGCCTCCCTGGTACTATTTAATTGAGATAATTAAGTATAGTTTTCCTTGGCTATTATTTTTACCGGGAGGTTTTTATCTAGCTTGGAAAAAACGTCATACTTCCTGGGGATGCCTAATTATTATTGGTACAATTCTTTACTTAGTAACTATCTCTTTAATGAGAACTAAGCTCCCGTGGTATGTTATGCCTGTATATCCATTTTTAGCTTTGGCAATTGGTGCTAAACTTAGCGAAATTTGGCAACACGGTCATTTTCGAGTGCGAAGTTGGACAATATTTATCGCTATTATTGCTATTGCTGGTTTAGGAGGTTGTGTTTACTTTATTCTTGCAAAGAAAGAGCCTGTTTTAATAGTGATGAGTGTTGTTTTGGCAGTAAGTATGGGCATCACAGCTTGGCTAATAAAACAGCGCGATCGCAACTTTATTCCAGTGTTATTTTCTGGGATGTACTTAGTTTTAGCACTGCTGATGAGTTCGCAATCATGGATTTGGGAATTAAAGGAAGCTTTTCCAGTTAAACCAGTAGCGGGCTTAATTCGAGCAAACGTTTCACCAGGAACACAAATTTATACTTCTTTTGCTTATGGCCGTCCTAGTTTAGACTTTTATAGCGATTGCAAGGTAACTGCTGCAAGTACGCCACTTTTACAAAAAATGTTATCTAATAAATCTTATTTGCTGCTAGATAATATAGCTTTACAGCAAATCAATTTAACTGGTAGTAAAATAATCGGATCGTCTGAAGGTTTTACACTGATTTCACCATAAGTTAATGATGTGGTAACTCTTTATTTTCAGTCATGATACTACGATCCTTCGTTGGTTACTTGAACAATGGATTGACTAGATTGGGCTAGATAGATACCCACCAAGACTACGGCAAAAGTCGCCCAGTCAAACAAACCGACTTGTTCTGAAAAAATGAACCACGCAAAAATGGATGCCAAGACTGGTTCGAGGAGAAGGGTGACGGCGACAACGCCTGAAGAGATTCTGCTGAGGCTATAAGCCAAAAGTCCCTGACCCAACACTTGGCAAAAAAGAGCTTGGAAAATTATGAAAAACCAACCTGTCCAGGAATAGGGGAATAGTCGATTTTCGAGGAATGGGAGGACGGGTAGTAGAAGCATTGTTGTCACTCCACAACGCCACAGCATTATAGTTGCGGTGCTAAATCGGGTTCGGAGTCGTTCTATCAACAGCATACACGTAGCCATGAAAACCGCAGTTAGCAATGCTAATGCATCACCCAGTATTTGGTCAGTTGCAAATTGCACCTTATTGAGTTCAAAGGCGATCGCTCCCCCCAAAGCTATGACCAGACCAATAACGAATCTGTTATCAAAGCGCCGACCGAATAACAGATACCCAGCCAAAGCAACAAATAAGGAGTTCAAATTAGACAGTAAAGCTACGTTGGCAACGCTAGTTTGACTCAGCGACCAAGCCCACAAGAGGAGATAAGTTCCAGCAGCTGTTCCCATTGCTAACAATAGCCACACTTCTTGTGTCGTAAAAGGCTTTTGTTCTATAGATTGGTTGTCGGACTGTTGGTAGCGGAAAGCCTCAATTCCATTCCACAACCCAAAGACAACTGTAGCAATCCAACTGCGATGAAATACTACAGCATTTGCACCAATTTCTTGTTGACATAATTTGGTCAGAGATGGTGCTAAAGATATGGGAATTAGGGCAAATAATAATGAGACTGTTCCTAATAAAGCTGGTGTATCGGAGAATTGTTGCTTTAGTAATGACAGTTTTAACGTCATACTTTTAACGAAAGTGTTAACTATATTTTTAACTGATTTCTGGAACGGGTAAGTAACAGCAGCCTGGCTAGATATGGCTAAGTATAAACCCATTAAAACTACAGCAAAACCTGCCCAATTTGAGAAAGTTAATTCTTCGGAAAATATTACAAGAGCGAAAATGCCGCTAAATACTGGCTCTAACAGATGCACCAAGGAGACAACTACAGAGGAAAATCTGGCAAGGCTATAGGTTAAAAGCCCATGACCTAAAACTTGGCAAATCAGGGCTAGGGAAATGACCCAAAGCCACCCACTGACTGTAGAGGGGAAAACCCGATCTTGAGTAAACAAAAGTATGGGGAAGATAACTAAAGAAGCGATCGCACAGATCCACAACTGGATTGTAACCGGAGAAAATTTAGTTCGTAATTTTTCTACGATCAGCAAGTATGCACCCAAGAAAATCGCAGAAACGATCGCAGCAAAGCTTCCTTGAACTTCGTCTGTGGCGATTTGTAGTTCCTCAAATTCAATGGCGATCGCTCCCCCAAGTGCGATGACCATCCCAATCAGGAATTGGCTCTCAAAACCCTGACGAAATAACAGCCATACGCCTAAGCTAGTAAATATGGGGGCGAGATTATGCAATACACTAGAAATCGCAACGCTAGTTTGAGTCAGCGACCAAGCCAAAAAAACTAAAGTGGCAGCCCAAAGAATACCAGCGCCTAGCAATAGGCAAAGATCCTGAGTGGTGTATGGCTGTTGTTCTACAGGTTTGTCTAAGGAAAATCGCTGTCGTATTGCCTTGTAGCCATGCCAGAGCAAGAAGACCACGCTAGCAAGCCAAAAGCGATTAAATACAGTAGCACTGGGGCTGAGTTCAACTTCGCTCAATTTCATAAAAATAGAGCCAAAAGATATGGCACCTACACCTAGAAATAATGAAGCGATCGCTATCTTCGTTTGATTGGTTACATTCATTAGGGAATTTAAATTCAACTTCTTAGCAATAATGGATCGAACCCTCTAACCAACCCAGCGCTCTTGGGCAAATCCTACAGCTATTTTGGCTAGTAATATCACAAAAGCACCCAATATCAAATATCCCTGACGAGGATGGCGAGATAGCTGCACACCAATGGCTATATTCAGAGGCACAATACCATAGGCGAGACGGCTCAAGGATATAGTACCTCCAGAGGCTAGCAGCAAACCAATACCACAAAAGCCATAAATAACTGTAACTGCGGTTAGTTGTGTGTGTAAACGCCACAACACATAGCCACCAACCAAAACCATGAACAAGTTGAGCAAGTTATTGATCCACTGTTCGCTTGCCAGAATCAACAAAAATAAGACTAAAGCATAAAAGCCATAGAACAATTTCACAGTACGAGGATGTTGACGGAAACGCCATAAAAGATAGCTACTGGCAACAATCGCGCCAAATAACCAGAGATACCAGGGGTCTTGAATGCCGCCAAATGGTTTTTGAATCCAACCATATTGCCAATTCTTTGTACCGACTAGAATTTGCATGAGCATATTTAACCAACCCTGCCAGTCAAACCCCAGAGTTGGTCGCCATCCCCGCTGTGCTTCGATAAAAGCTAAAGGGCTGCCAAAATAAATCGCACAATACAAACTGAATAGAAGTATGCCAATAGCGGTAGTCAAAGCAGCTATATAGGCAATGGGTGGTCGGCGTTCTTTCCATGCTGCGATCGCTAATGCTGGAATTAGTGCCATACCTGTAGGACGTGTTGCTGTGGCCATCGCACCCCAAAGGGCAGTCCAGCCATAATGCCTTCGGTCGAACGCCCGCAAAGCTGATGTACTCAAAAACAAATACAGCCCCTCTGTGTAAATCACCCCCGTAAACATTGAAGATGGATACCAGGAAACCACAGCAACAACCCACTGCGCTATATTGATGCCATAATGCTCTTTGATCCAAAAGTATAAACAGTAAAGCGTTGCGAAAAATGCCAAGTTGTTTACCAACGTACCCGCTAATTCAAACGGTAAGCCCAACTTCATCAAAACCCAGATACTTAAGGGAAACAGGGGAAAGAAGGCAAGATTATGTTGCTTGCCGTCATTCACAAATTCATAGCCAGAAGTAGCGATCGCTCGATAATGCATACTATCCCATGCATCAAAAACCCCCCAGCCAAAACTGGGCAAAAATTCTTCTGCTGCTAACGGTAGCTTTGGTGCAACCAGTAACATAGCAGTCCAGATGAATATTCGGCTGGCAAGCCATATTGCTGCTGGAAACAGGAAATCATTTTTCCATAAAACTTTTTTTATAATTATCTGAACTTTGACCATAAGATTGAGTGCTTCAACAAACTCCTTTATGCATCCTTTTACCTATGGCTGCAACACAGCAATTTATGAGTAATATTTTGCATATTAAATCCTCCACCAACATCATTAACAAACTGGACAAATCCGCAACTACTTGAAATTATTTCTTATTTGGTTACTTTTGCCAATTTTCTCAGAATTTATCATTAAAATATAGTATTTATAAATATAATTTTTGTCTAGTTATATGAAAATTTAGCAGCTTGAAGACGTATTTTAAAAGCCGATGAAATAGTTTAAGACTTACGCACTATACAATACAATTGTATAAAATAGTACGCAGGATTAATCGCTTTTATTACTCCTCAAGTATAGAAAAGGCTTTTAGCTCTTTTTGTATGTATTCCGTAAGCTCATCTTCAGTATATTGAAATTGATTAATTCTTCCACTAGAAACAAGATTTAATTTTGCAACTTCTATTAGATCCAGATGTACCCAATCCTCACCATCTAGAAATTCAATATCTAACTCATCCATAAATAAAAATATTGCTACTTTATTGGAGTAAAGAAGTATCTTTTCTTTATCTTGATTACTGAATATTTCTTGTTGTAAAAATAGTTCTATAGCATTAACTCTCATGTATTTACACAGAAAAGGAATATCTATATAACCTGCATCTTCAATATCTATTTTGAATGGTTTTGGTCTTGGGTTCAACGCGGACATAATTACAACCCAGTCCATAACCGACTTATTCATCCATAGTAACGGAGTCGATAAAAGAAAGCTAATAACATAGAGAAAAGGGAACTTAGCTTGGTAAGCTAATATTTCTGCAAGCTCATATTTTTTTAATTCATTTATAAACTGGCTAAAGTAATCTATTGAACTAGAATAATTTGCATTCCAGTACATTTCATCCAGGAGATTTATCATATCTTGTTGTTTATTTGTCATGGCAAATATTCATGCATTTTTTTAGATTTATCTGTTATAAGACCTTGAAATTAACGGATTGAGGCTGGCGCAGGGACGAGGACAAGAGGAGATAGAGACACGCCGACACCTTCCTTCTGCCCCTCACCTCCTCGTCAGTGTATCGATTATAGTGATTCCTGTTATTAAAGAGTCCCCGGCAATTTATAGTGGGAGTTGTCTGTAAATCCTTAAGCAATTGTGAAAGCGATTACTCTTGTTGGTTCCACTGGTTCTATTGGTACTCAGACTTTAGATATTGTCACTCAGTACCCAGATCAGTTTCGGATTGTGGGATTGGCAGCTGGGAACAATGTAGAGATGTTGGCTGCTCAAATTCGGCAGTTTCGACCGGAAATAGCAGCCATTTGCTCAGAAGATAAATTACCAGCGCTCAAAGAAGCTATCATTGACCTCGATCCCCAACCGATTCTACTGGGTGGCGACGCTGGAGTGATAGAAGTTGCTCGTTACGGCGATGCCCAAACTGTTGTAACTGGGATCGTTGGTTGTGCTGGTTTGCTACCCACGATCGCAGCTATTGAAGCTGGTAAAGATATTGCTTTAGCAAACAAAGAAACTCTGATTGCTGGGGCCCCTGTGGTTCTACCCCTAGTCGAAAAACACGGTGTAAAATTACTCCCTGCCGATTCCGAACATTCCGCAATCTTTCAATGCCTGCAAGGTGTACCAAAGGGAGGCGTGCGGAAAATTTTACTCACGGCATCGGGTGGGGCTTTTCGAGACTGGGATGTAGAAAAGTTAGCAGATGTAACCGTTGCTGACGCCCTCAAACATCCTAATTGGTCGATGGGGCGGAAAATCACAGTAGACTCTGCTACTTTGATGAATAAAGGACTGGAAGTAATTGAGGCTCACTTTCTGTTTGGGTTGGATTATGACGATATTGAAATTGTCATTCATCCCCAGAGCATTATTCACTCGCTGATTGAACTGCAAGATACTTCAGTTTTAGCCCAACTGGGTTGGCCGGATATGCGCTTACCCTTACTGTATGCTCTATCTTGGCCCGATCGCATCTATACCAACTGGGAACGACTAGATTTAGTCAAAGCTGGAAATTTAACCTTCCGCGAACCAGATCACCAGAAGTATCCTTGTATGCAGTTGGCTTATGCTGTGGGTAAGGCTGGTGGTTCGATGCCAGCTGTGTTGAATGCCGCAAATGAGCAAGCTGTGGCTTTATTTTTAGATGAAAAAATTCGCTTTTTAGATATTCCCCGGTGTATCGAATGGGTGTGCGATCGCCATCAAAATGATAACCGTACAAATCCCTCTTTAGATGACATTTTGGCAGCAGATAAATGGGCAAGACAAGAAGTTTTAATCGCAACTGAAAAGTTAGAAACTCACTCGCGGATAATTTCTCTGCGATAAAAACCTTTACTCATATCCCCAAAAGGCAGATTTTCTGGTTCTTGACCAATTCTTATTTAGCCTTCAGCCTAATGCTGAAGGCTAACGGTTAAATTCAGCGGCGATAATTAGTACAAAAAAAGCTACCTCAAGGGAGTGCCCTCCCACAAATCCCAATAAATGCGTAGCCGTAAGGCTTGTCGTTAGACATCGCACTTTCCCATCAACCCCATTTAAAAATCACGTTTTTTTGTCGAACTAAAATCAAACTGTTTCTCAAGACCGTAAGCGGCTCTATCAACTCCGTTTTGCTCGTACTCAAAAATACAAGCACCTATCAACCAGTTACGAATAGTTAAAATTTTGTTAACGGCTCGTACAACAGTAGCTAAACTTGTGTTGTTAATATTACTAATATCATTAATGAGTTCTTCGTAATTCACGCTAATTACTGTACGCCACAACTACAATTAATTAATTTTAATCTAAGGACTTCCCCAAAATTAAGCTTTGCGATCGCATTTTCCCCACTGCAACAAAAATGCGTAGACGCACAGAGGCTTGTCGTCAAACATCGCACTCTCCCGAAAATAACCAAAATGCGATCGCTTTGGGACTTTGGATATACTGAAAATAGAAAGAACTAGCCAAGACAAATTGAATGCATGACAAATCGTGAAGAATTGATCCAGGAACTCGAACAAGCTCCTGATGATATAGTTCAGTCAGTATTGGATTTTGTTCGTAGAGTAAAAGCAACACGCAAAACTCATCCTCTTGCAAAATTTGCAGGTATTTTAAGTGATGTCGAAGCCCAAGAATTAAAACGGGCGATCGCCACAGAATGTCGTCAGGTGGATGTAAATGAGTGGTGAGATTGCTCTGGATACCTCCGTGGCGGTGCGTTTTTTGAATGGGGACAATGGGATAGTTGCACGAGTACTAGCATTACCAGAGGTGATTTTACCTACCGTCGTAGTGGGGGAGTTACTTTTTGGCGCGGAAAACTCTACTCGTCCATTACAAAATTTACCTCGTTATCTGGAGTTTATTGAGGCTTGTGTAGTTCTACCATTAAGTCGAGAAACAGCAGCAGTCTATGCTCAAACCCGACTGGCTTTGAAACGGAAGGGACGACCAATTCCAATGAATGATGTTTGGATTGCGGCACAATGTTTAGAGCAGGGCTGGATATTAGTTACGGATGATACAGACTTTGATTATGTTGATGGCTTGATGTTAGAGCGTTGGTAGTTCAATCTAGGAATTTATAGCTCAATCCCATTCAAACCCAAACTAAACGCGATCGCCCTTCATCCCCTCAACAATAAATGCGATCGCACTTCCTCAATATCACAAAGGCAATCGCACTAATCCATCAACCCAATAAAAAGGATTTAGCCCAACGGCATCAACTCAATTGGAGCGATATAGAGGTAGAAAAGTTGACAGGATTGGTGGGAGGGCATCCATTTTTAGTGCGTTTAGCTCTGTATCAAATTGCTCGGCAAGAAATCAATTTAGCGGAATTTTTGCAAACCGCAGCCACAGCAGAAGGCATTTATAGTAAACATCTGCAACGCCTAGAATCTATTTTGCAGCAACAACCAGAATTATGGGATGCAATGCAAGAGGTTGCTTCTAGTAATAGTCCAGTACATTTGCCCAATGTTATAAGATTTAAATTATATAGTCTAGGATTAGTAAAGTTACAAGGTGATGAAGTAACGCCGAGATGTGAGTTATACCGTCAATATTTTCGCAGTCATTAAAAAGACTATTTAACTAAATTAACTCAATTACAACGCCAGTTTGTACCCAAGTATCAGTTGTAGATGATGGAATTGTCGAGTTCAACAGGCAATTCAATGTTACAAACAATCATCAAGTCCAACAAATTACTTCTAACAGCTTTGGTTTTGGTATCAGCAGCAACATTCAATAGTCCCAAAGTTGATGCAAGAAATAGCCAGAATCTAAATCTAACCCAATTACCGACATCAAGTGCGAACTGCAATGCGTGCGGCACCGAAGGTATCGCACCAGCACCAGAATGGAAAAAATTCTCTCCAGATGAAGGTAAATTCTCTATTCTCATGCCCGGTGAGGAAATTTCAGACATCACACCAGATAAAAGTGAAAAGCCTGACGGTGTTGAGTCTACAAAAATGTATCTGAGTACTAATGAAACAAATGTGTTTATGGTTAGCTATGCTGACTTTAACAATGATGTGACTCAGATTCCTTCAAGTGAATTATTGGATTTCGCTGTACAAGGGATATTAGAAGATGGGAAAAAATTACTAAGTCAGGAAAATATTACTCTAGGTGCATATCCTGGCATAGAAATGAAGCTGTGGGATGAAAAAGAAGGAATTTTTATGACGGGTAGAGTTTTTATTGTTAATCAACGGTTGTATATACTCTTTGTTGGAAGCAATAAAAATCCTCAAGTCAGTGATGTCAGAAAGTTTTTTGACTCCTTCGAGTTGATACAGTAATTATCTTACTAGTTGCTGAATAGATTTTTTTAGCAACTATTAGGACTCCTGTCTGATTTCTGAACAAAATTTCAAATTAAACCCTGATACAACAGCCTTTTCAGTCTCAGGATGTTTTCAAAAATCAAATCGGAGTCCTAATCTAACTCTTATATATTGTGATTATTGATACAAGTTTTTTAAAAAAGCCTTTCCAGCAATTCTGCCAAATTGCCAAATAAGTTGCCTTTTACCCGAATAATTGGATCATTTTCAGCTAATATGGCATTGGCACAGTTAGACAAAAATCTTAGCTTTAGTATCTATTTCAAATTAGGTCTAATAGCTTTAGCAATAGTAATTTTGACTTCAGATAAAAATTTACCCTTTCTAAATAAAGACCTTCTCAGACAAGGGCAATTATTAAGGAATTAATATATATGATTATTACGTTGATTATAGCTTGGATAGTCTTCATAATATTATGGAAATTGTTGAAAGCAACCGTGAGTACTGCATTAACTCTTGCGGCAATCCTTGTTTTATTAAATATTAGTTTTGGCATTACTCCACAAGATATTTGGCATTACGTAACCCAGTTTGCTCAAAATATGTCGCAGATCCAAACTGTAAAGTAAAAATCTATACTTCACTTTTCATTAGCAAAAGTGAAGTATAGATTATGAAATGACAAAATTTTTAACTTTGACGTAACTGGCGTCAAAGTTTTTGTGGTGTTTACAACCTTTATTGGTCAATCATTATTTAATGCTGAAATCTTGGCTAATGCATCCTTAAAACTCGGCGGCAACTGACGCATAATCTTGCCTCTTTCGCGATCTAAAGCTACTAATGTAACCTTGGCAGTGACGTACAATTGTTGTCCATCAGTTGAGACAATGGCATAATCCCAATTGATTCGGACGCCAGTCACCTCAGCCATGCGCGTTTTTACCACTACTGCCATACCCAATTGAATTGAACGGTGATAGCGCACAGACAGTTCTACAACTGGTAAATCACAACCTATCGCGACTAAATCAGCAAATTCAACCCCTATAGATCGCAAACATTCAATCCGTGCTTCTTCCATCCAAGCTATATAGGAACCGTGCCAGACAAGACCGGCATAGTCAGTGTGGTGGGGTTGCACTCTCACAAGATATTCAAACCAATTCCCAAATTCATGACTTGATGGATTGTCAAGAGCGCTGGTTGGTGGTAGTTTTGGTTGGCTGGGTTTTTCTTCTGACATCTTCAAGTTTCTCAGCACCTATAAATTTTCCAAATCATTGAATAGCATAAAAATTAATTGCACTGCCGGACTTATTGATTTAATATTTACCTTCCGAGTATAGGGAGTGTTTTGTTATGCAGCCTAATCTCCGGTATGTTGGTGTTGTTACTTTAACTCTACTTAGTTTACTAAGTTTTGGGATGGCTTACCCAGAAAATAATCAGGTAAGCACAAATGCAAAATTTAGGTACGACTCCGGAGAAAAAGCTCAAGCTTTACCCAAGAATAATCAGCTTTCAGAAATTGCAAGGCTTAACGAAGAAGCTATCAAAGAATCTCGGCAAGGTCAATCGAAAGCTGCGTTGCAGAGATTACAGGAAGCATTAGCCATTAGCAGAGAACTTGGAGAGCGCTCTTGGGAAGCTGTAACATTCAACAACATTGGCAGAATCTACCAAACCCAAAAAAAGTATCCCGAAGCACTTCAATCCTATCAGCAAGCCCTATTAATTAACAAAGAACTTGGGGATCTCGTTCGACTTGGCAAAACCTACAGTAATATAGGTTATTTATTCGATATCCAAAACAAACCAGAGTTAGCAATTTTTTTCTACAAACATTGCTTAATTAATCGTGAGAAAGCTCGCTTAAATCCATCAGCACTTAGTACGCTACAACCAGATGCTTATAGCATAACTGTTAGCCAGACATATCGTATTTTGGGCGAACAATTACTCAAACAGGAACGTGTTGCTGAAGCGCAAAGGACAATGGATTTACTCAAAGTTGAAGAACTAGAGGAATATCTCCAGAATGTGCCAGGTAATCAACGTACTGTCAAAGGTATTAATATAGCGGCAACAGAAAAACCAATTAAACAAAAGTTAGAGCAAACCCTGGATAATGCTGTTGTGCTGGGTAAAGAACTGACAACACTACGGAAAATTTCCCCCAAAGAGCGATCGCTCGAACAGAAACAACGGATCGAGCAATTAGTCCTAAATCAACAGCAACTCCTGGATGGATTTAACGAATTTATCAATAGTCCTTCAGTGAAAGCACAGGTAGAGCAAATTACCCTTACAGCTAGGCGGCAAAATTTGGATTTGGAGAGTCTCAACGAACTTCGAGATAATTTGGCGCTATTACCTCAAAAATCGGCACTACTCTACCCACTGATTTTAAAAGATAGTTTGGAATTGGTATTGGTAACCCCTGAATCTCCACCAATTCATCGCACCGTTGCCGTAAAACGTGAAAACCTTTATCAAACAATTGGTGCTTTCCGCCAAGCTTTAATCAATCCCAGTCGAAATATCAAAGCACCTGCACGCCAATTGTATGACTGGCTAATTAAGCCGATAGAAAAAGACCTGAAGCTTTCAGGTACACAAACTCTGATTTATGCTCCAGATGACCAATTACGCTACATTCCTTTAACTGCTTTATATGATGGCAAACAATGGCTAGTGCAGCGCTTCAATGTAAATCACATTACATCTGCCAGCTTGACTAACTTAAACACCCCAAAACAATCTACTTTGCGGGTTTTAGCAGGTGCTTTTACTAAAGGTAATTATCAAATCAAGGTTGGTAATCGGCAGATTGCTTTCGCTGGCTTGCCCTTTGCAACGCGGGAAGTGGAAAGTTTAGCAGCTACGGTTCCTGAAACTACGAAGCTTTTAAACGATGCCTTTAGCCCCAAAGCCGCTGTACCCCAAATGGATGATTATACAATTGTCCATTTAGCAACTCATGCAGCCTTTGTAGTAGGTAAACCAGAAGATTCGTTTATTTTATTTGGGAATGGCGATCGCGTTAACTTTAGAAATGTCGCCACTTGGTCGCTCCCCCATGTAGATTTGGTAGTATTGAGCGCCTGTGAAACCGGCTTGGGAGGCAAGTTAGGTAACGGTGAGGAAATTTTGGGCTTTGGCTATCAGATGCAGCAAACCGGCGCTAGAGCCGCGATCGCCTCGTTGTGGTCTGTGGATGATGGTGGTACACAGGCACTCATGAGCGCTTTTTATGCTATCCTCTCCACTGATAAGTTAACTAAAACTGAAGCTTTACGACAAGCTCAAATCTCATTAATTACTGGAGACTGGAAGGAAAGCAGTCACAATGTACCCTTAGCAGGAATTAGTGATTTTAGCCAGCCGTACTATTGGGCACCCTTTATTTTAATTGGCAATGGACTTTAGCTGTCGATTGTTCTCCACTTCTGCCAGAGGATGCCTTTTTCAAGCTTGTGGCTGATGTGTCAGCGAGAAAATTCATTAAAAATTCATAATTCATAATTGCATTATCTAAATAGATTCAGGCTCCAAGGAAAATAGGGTTGCTTGCTTGATAATTGCAGGCCTTTTTGACCTATCCTTTAATTATGAATTACTAATTATTAATTATGTTGATTGTTATTAGCAGTGCGGTTTGCCACCTTCTAGCTAAAGGCTTAAAATCTCGCTCGTGAGGTTTTGGCAGATACAACAAAATGTGCGATGGGCTAGCCACGAGCCAATCACTGAGTGGTAATGAAGAATAGGTGAGAGCGATCGCTAACTAGGGCACTATTACCGATTGCCAGTTACCGATAATCAATTTCTAATTTGCGATCGACCTTTGGAACCTTAATACTTCTTGGCAAGAGTTTTAGAGCCTGTATCAGTTTGCATAGATTGCTTGACAATATTAGCCAGTTCGTCTAATTGGCTAATTGCCTCCGCACCCTCTAACTTCATTAATTCGCGGTCATCCCGCATTTCCGTCCAAGTAATCCCGTAATCGGACACTAAAAACCGAATCAGATGGTTATCACCCAAGCTAACCATAAATGATGCACTATTCATTTGGTCGCCACAGGTGTAACAGGACGCAGGATACCCACGCCGCTCTAGTACAATCGCCAAGGCTTGCAGGTTCATTACCAAGTCTTGGACGAATTGTCTATGTTGATGTGCTAGTCTCAGAAACACTTTTGTCCTCCAGACACCACAGTTATTTGAGTCTCTTTTATATTTTCTTTAGATTTTCTCACCCACTGGTATTGTAAACTATTCATTACATTTCCCAGACAGATGATATTGAGTCGTTAATTGACTACCTTGTTTAGGGTAGTGGATCGGAGTTTTGAGCGCCGTATCAAACTATTCAGTTTGCAAATTAAAAATCTCGGACAGAATTGCTAAATTTAACTATATCTTTATACACTTCTGTCAGGGTAGATTCTTAACAGGAAGCGATCCGCTTTAAGAGTAACTTAAATCTACCACTAGTCAACTACAGAAAAGCTACATATTACGTGTTTATTGAGCATGTGCAGCCAAATTTACTGTTGGTAAAGGTTATAGAGTAGTTTTGCATCGTTATACTGTCTTTTGCTTAGATGTTCGATCTGTTCTCTTTCTAACGTAGATTTTGGTATAAAAGAACAATTAGGTATACCGAATTCTTATCTCCTGTATATGTAAAGTTGAGCAGATGAGAGTGCAAATTTGATATTCAGTACTAAAAACTAGTTAACTGTAGTTTTTTATGCAAAAACTACGTCATTAATAGACAACTCTGAGTGTATAATCCACAATCGATAAACTCAACACTAGACAATATCTAAACTAAGGAGAGCAATGTTGCCATTTAGGCAATATTTCCAGGTATTTTGGGTTTACTTTAGAAAAGTTATACAAACCAAAGCACAGAAATTTGGAAAGATTCTTATCTTAGTTTGCTTTTACCAAATTAAATGCATCTATAGTATATTTTGATTATTTATTCAAACAGAGTAATTATTTTTTATACAAGACTTGGGGCTTGAGCGACTGCTTAAAGGCAGGTAAACTTCCGCCATAGTGTACTAGTGCCCTAAGCGCTGTGGCGGTTGCTGGTTGCTATATTTTAATTTTTATCTCCTTTAAGTAAAAGACCTTGACAGGTTTACTGCCAAGGTCTTTTTTATTGCTTACTAAACATTATTTGTAGTGCTAACAAGTTTTTCCCCTTTCAACATCCGCCCCGCAGCTTCAAGTAGAGCTTCTTCGAGATAAGGCTTGGTAAAGTAGCCACTAGCACCTAGTTGAGCTGCAATTTGTCTGTGCTTGTCTGCACCCCGCGAGGTGAGCATAGCGATCGGTAGGTGGTTGAGATTGGGGTCTTTCTGGATGCGAGAGAGTAACTCCAGACCATCGCAGCGGGGCATTTCGATATCGCAAAATACAATATCGCAAGGCAGACCGGAGCGGAGTTTATCCCAAGCTTCCTGACCGTCACGCGCCTGTTCTACGCGATAACCTGCTTTGTTAAACGTCAGGGATAGCAATTCTCGGACTGTAATCGAGTCATCGACGATCAACACTGTTGGATCGATCTTCGCAGGAGAGGTGTCTGGAGGAGTACCTTTCTGTTGCCAAGAATTGCCACCAATTTGTGTAGAAATCCGCCCTTGGAAGATGTCAATGATTTCCAGCACGTCAGCAATAGGCATAATGCGACCATCACCCAAGACTGTAGCACCTGCTACACCAATGGGTTTAGGCGCTGGGCCTTCAAATTGCTTAATTACAATTTCTTGTTCGCTCAACACCAGGTCAATTTGTAGAGCAATCAGGGTATTTGCCGATCGCACCACAACGACAGAAACCATATCATCATCTCGCGTACCCCCATAGACATTACCGCGACTGATTTGCCGATTGAAAGTTAAAAGTTCCTTCAGAGGTCGGAATGGCAACACCGTATCGCGCCAGGAAATAAATGATTGCCCATTGGCGTCGTGCTGAATATTCTTGACTGGTATATCCAGCGTATCTTCTACACCGTCCATCGGGAAAGCAATTCTAGATCGATCGGAGACGCAGCAGAGAGCTTTACAAATACTCAGAGTCAGTGGCAGACGAATGGTGAAGGTGGTTCCCTTACCGATCGCAGAATCGGTGCTCACTGTCCCCCGAATTTCGCTAATCTCGGAACGCACTACGTCCATCCCCACGCCACGGCCAGAAATTTCATCTGCTTGGTCTTTAATTGTAAAACCAGACTGGAACAGCAGATCGTAGACCTCCAGGCGAGACATGGCTTTTGCCTGCGCTTGTGTAATCATGCCAATCTTCACTGCCTTAGCCTTAACCTGCGCTGAATCGATGCCTGCGCCATCATCGCCTACAGAAATGATCGTTTGGTTGCCTTGGTGGAAGGCACGGATAGTAATGATTCCTACGGCAGGTTTACCAGCAACTTGCCTTTCTTCTGGGGTTTCAATGCCGTGAGCGATCGCATTATTCAGCATATGAGTTAATGGATCGGTAAGATGATCCAAAATCATCTTGTCAATTAAGGTATCGCCACCTTCGATCGCCAACTCTACTTGTTTGCCACATTTAATGGCATTGTCACGCACTCCTCGCCGCCAGCGATCGATAGTTTGGGCAAAAGGCACCATTCGCGCTCTTGTTAATCCCTCTTGTAGCTGAGTGGTTACTTGGCGGAACTGCCTTGCGACTCGCTCGGTTTCTTCGGTCACAAAATCAATGTCACTTGCCGACTCACGCACTCGCACAATGCGCTCAATCATCTGCTGGGAGAGTGTATGGAAGGGAGTAAAGCGATCCATTTCTAGCTCGCTAAAACCCCTATCGGCATTGGAATCAGGTGCTTGAAAGCCGGAGTCTTTCTTTTTGCGTCCAGCTAACAGAGAGGCTTCTAGGAGCGATCGCTCGTACAACTCCTGCATCCTTGCGCCCACATCCGAGAGTTGTTGTACCTGAATCAGCAAGTTATCTAATGACTGTCGCAGCCGTTCGTGATCCTGCTCTAAGGTATTGCGATTTACCACCAACTCTCCAACTAAATTACTCATATCGTCCAGTTGCTTAACTGGAACCTTCATCGTTTCTTCAAATCTTGCAGCCCGACGAGTAGAGGGGCCGGTAGTTTTATTGGCGTTATATTTTACTAGTGGTGAATGAGATATTGTTTGATCTGCTTCTGCCAGCAACTTCTCCAAGTCACCAAATTCATCTTTTATGACTGGTGATGGAATAGTAGTTTTAGCCAAGACTGGTTGAGTCTTGAAGGGCTGGCGCTTGCTGTCGTTATCTGTACCTAGCAAGTCTTCCAGCGCAGCAAAATCTACTTCTGGTATTGACTTAGCTTTGGGGATGGGTGCTACTTCCTCTCCTAGTAATGCTGCCAAGTCTGCAAATTCATCAGCTTCTGGAGCAACTTCTTCAATGGTTTCTGTCGTTGCCAATTCTTCAGTTGAGGCAATAAGAGCATTTTCTACCTCTGACACTGGTACAGCTTCAGATATTTCTCCTAGATCCCACAAATCGGTTTCTACATCTTCCTGAATAACCGTTTGTGTGAAGTCATTGACAGATTGTGAGCCAATTGTTGCCGCGTTTTCTCCTAATTCTTCCTGGTTTGCTGTTTCTGGCAGAGCAGTTTCTGTAAACAATAAATCATTTGCAAAACCCAGCTCTATACCTTCAAAATCTGTGTTTTCTGGGAACTCAAAGGCAGTTTCTAAGTTATTGCTCCCCTCAGTATCTAAAACTTCTGAGCTTGTCTGGGGTGAAGCTGGAGCTTCCTCAAAACTGAAATCTAGAGAAACTTCTGTAGCTGATAGTTCATCCACAGCATTATCTGTGGCGTCCATCTGAATATAGGTGGAGTCATGTGTCGCTACATCTTCAAACAGCAGTTGCGGATTTTCATCGAATGAGCCGAACAAATCATCTGGCTGTGTTTGGGCTGATGCTGAATCTAAATTTTCTCCAAAGCTGATCGTTTCTGATACATCCACAGCATTATCTGTGGCGTCCATCTGAATATAGGTGGAGTCATGTGTCGCTACATCTTCAAACAGCAGTTGCGGATTTTCATCGAATGAGCCGAACAAATCATCTGGCTGTGTTTGGGCTGATGCTGAATCTAAATTTTCTCCAAAGCTGATCGTTTCTGATACATCCACAGCATTATCTGTGGCGTCCATCTGAATATAGGTGGAGTCATGTGTCGCTACATCTTCAAACAGCAGTTGCGGATTTTCATCGAATGAGCCGAACAAATCATCTGGCTGTGCTTGGGCTGATGCTGAATCTGAATTTTCTCCAAAGCTGATAGTTTCTGATACATCCACAGCATTATCTGTGGCATCCATCTGAATATAAGTGGAGTCATGTGTCGCTACATCTTCAAACAGCAGTTGGAGACTTTCATCGAAAGAGCTGAACAAATCATCTGGCTGTGCTTGGGCTGATGCTGAATCTGAAGTTTCTCCAAAATTGATGGTTTCTGATATATCCACAGGATTCTCTGTGGTGTCCATCTGAATATAGGTGGAGTCATGTGTAGCTACATCTTCAAACAGCAGTTGCGGATTCTCATCAGTGTTTTCATCGAAAGAACTGAATGGATTAAATTCCAGATCGACAGCAGATATCTCTGGGGGCTGATTAGTAAATTCTGGAACAAAATCTAAAGCTTCTGGTTGTTGCGATCGCCCGATAATTTCTTCCCCTGAATGCTGCGCGAACAACGGCGTTTCCGGCGTGGAGGGCTGTACACCATCGTTGGTTGCAGGGGAAATAGTTAAGTTACTCGGTGCTAACTCATCAAATAAATCATCTCCAGAATCTGATGAGAATATCAAATCTAGCTGCTCTTGCTGCTGGAAATTGATGTCAAAATCTTCTTCTATGCCAAAACCGGCTATAGGAGAAGGTGTGGACTGCTGACTGTTAGCAAAAATGTCATCAGCCGCCGCAAACAAACTCTCCTCTAACGCCCTCTCCACATTCTGCTCAATTAAGGAATTGAATTCGTCCTGTTCGTCTGTGGTTTCTTGGTTCCAGAAGTTGCTCAGATCGTTTTCTGATTGAGAAAACTCAGGTGCTGTTGGTGATGATGTATCAAATAAATCACCAATTTCTGGTTCGCTTGTCGGTAGTAGTGTCTGTTCTTCCATTTCAACAAACGGGTTGTCCAAAGACAAGCCTGTTTGCTGGGGTAATTCTATGTAGTCACTAGGGGTAATTTCTTCTACCCAATTTGCATTTTTACTTTCTAAGAATAAGTTATCAAAACTATTTTGTTGGTTGGTAGATAGTTCCACACTGGCGATGGCTGCGCCAACGTCTCCGACGAACGCCTCAGTTTCTGGTTGAGTCACTTCGCCTGTAGGCAATAGTTCTATATCATCATCTAGTGCCAGTGTCAACAAATCTTCAACAACAGCGTTTTCTTTAACACTATTTTGGCCAATTTCTCCAAGAGGCTGGTTTGTATCACTAGGAATCTCAGCAAATTCTTCTAAATTATCAGCAGTATAAGAATCTAAATTTATATTAAGTACGTTAATATCGCTTAACTCTAGAGTCGTAGCAGATGTTTCTTGATTTTGCGGTTCTGAATTCTCCTTTTCTAGGAAGTTTTCGCCAAATAACAGGGATAAATCTTCTGTCGTGGCTGTGGTTGTTGGGTGTTGCTCGTTGCTTATAACTTCATCAAAAGAGAGGAAATCGGATAAATCGCTATGAGCGTCCTCAGCATCAGTGCTGCTGAAATCAATTCCAAAGTCATCGGAGGCAACAATATCTAAGGTTTCTTCTTGATGCCAGCTTTCATCTAGTTCGGGAGTCTCACCTGCAAATAAATCGGCAAGCGTATTTAACTCAGCTATTCCTACCTCTGGGCCATTGGGGTCAAGATTGCTACTGATTGGATGCGCTTCTTCATGTGCCGTGAAAGCAAGACTAGTGTGAGTTGTAGCGTTTAGTGATGTCTCTTGTCGCTGAAGATAGGGGCTAACAGTAATATCCTCGTCTAGATTTTGTTCGTCACTTGTTTGGGCTAAGTTAGTTATGAGTAATGGCTCGGTGTTACCAGATAAAATTGGCTCTGATATAGTTAATGATTCTGTCAAAACCGCAGACCGATCGTCAAACAAATCAGGGGTAATTTCTAATAAATCAATTTCTGCAAAGCTCAAAAGTGCTTCTAGTTGCTGACTAATTGCAATTTCAGTTTCCCTACCTTGCAGGACTAATTCTTGAGCTTGCTTGATTTCGGTAATGACAATTTTAGCTAAAGTCAAATAAGTATTTTCGGGATTGCCGATCGCACTGGCTGCTGCTTGACACAAACCACACCACTTAGATAAATTCCAAGTCTCACCAAGTTTGACTAACTGGTAACAGCATTGCTGAAGGTTTTGTCGAGTTGAGGGTGTTGTTGTTTGCTTAAACAGTTGCAACATTTCCCGCAGTCTTTGCAGCACCTGGGCTTGAAATTCGCTCCAATTATTATTTTCTTTGGCGGTGACTGGCGATAGCGCAGCGTTAGCGAGTCCGCGAGCGTCTCGCGTAGCGTCTCGCACCTCCTGGGGTGCTACCGAGCCAGATATTTCTGAAGATACCTGATGGGTGTCTTCTGCCAAACTGGAAATATCTGGCCGAAAGAACATTTCTGTCAGTGTGGAGACATTCTCTACAGAGGTTGTGTGTAGTTCTGTTGCGTCAGGACTGCTGGCTACTCCACTCTTTCCTTGTTCTACAAGTAGTTCTAAATGCTGATACAGCCATTGAAAGACTGGCTCAGTTTCTGACATCAAAGTATTAGCTGCATCTTCGGAAAGACCAAATGGCCCGCTCAAATGCTCTAACAGCGATTTTAGGGTATCAGATACACCGAGAAATAAAGACTCTAACTTTTGGTCAATCTGAACCGGATTATCTTTGAGAACTTTGAAACAATCTTCCAGACGGTGGGAGGTATGCTGGATGCTAGTCAATCCAAGCATCGCCGCTCCTCCTTTGATGGAGTGAGCCGCCCGGAAGACTTCACTGATCATTTCCGGGTCGTTCAGGGTACCTTCTAAATTCAGCAACCCCTGCTCAATGGTATTCAGGTGATCCCTGGCTTCTTCGATAAAGTAACCCAAAATCCGCTGTTGTTGTTCCGGCAGCATAGTTTTTTAGTCATTAGTCATTGGTCATTGGTCATTGGTCATTAGTCATTGGTCATTAGCAAATAAAAAAGGACAAAGGACAAATGACAATTTATCTGGTTTCCATAGTTTCCACTCGGAAACGTTCAACGGAGGCGATCAAGTCACGGGATACACCAACTAAGTGTTGTAGGGCACCTGAAACTCGTTGTGCTTCCTGGGAAGTTTCTTGGGCGGTGAGTTCTACTGACTGCATTACATGAGCAACGGCGCGGGAGGTTTCCGTTTGTTCCACAGTGTCGCTGGTAATGGAGCGCACAAGAATATCGATGCGATTCGCCACTTGAATAATATTTTCGAGCGATCGCTTGGCTTCTTCTGCCAATTTTGTACCTTTAATTACTTGTTGTGTGCCTTCTTCCATTGCGGTCATTACAGAGCCTGTTTCGCTTTGGATTTGCATCACAATTTGTTCAATTTCCTTCAGGGATTTAGCAGATTTATCTGCTAGCTGGCGTACTTCATCTGCTACGATCGCAAACCCGCGTCCAGCTTCTCCTGCCCTTGCCGCCTCAATACTAGCATTGAGTGCTAGCAAGTTTGTTCTGGAAGCAATTTGGGAAATCAACGCCACAATTTTAGAAATTTCTTGGGAAGATTCCGCTAACCGCTTCACTTTCCGAGTGGTTTCGGCAACGGTTTCTCGAATTTCTAAAATCCCCGCCACGGTATTTTCTACTGCTTCGCCACCTTTGAGAGCGATCGTACTAGCATCACGAGCGACGGTTTCAGCTTCCCGTGCTGCCTCTGCTACCCGCTGAATCGAGTCAGTCATTACCTGTACAGAATTCAGCGTTACTGCCAACTCTTCTGCTTGGCGCAAAGCATCACCAGATAAGGCTCTAGCAAAGGTTTCGGAGTTGGTTGCACCTTTGGTCACATCCTTCGCCGCCACTTTTACCTGTTGAACGATATCCCGCAGGTTTTGAATTGTCAGGTTAAAGGCGTCAGCTACGGCTCCCAGTACGTCGGCTGTCACTTCCGCTTGGACTGTTAAATCGCCTCTAGCAGCTCCTTCGACATCATCCAATAAGCGAATAACCTGACGTTGCAGGTTTTCTTTGGCTTCCTCTTGTTCATCAGCTTTCCGTTGGGCTTCACTTGTCGTCGTGAAAATTACCCGCGCCATTTCATTAAAGGCAGTGGCTAAATGCCCCAATTCATCTTCGGAAAACACTGTGGCTTGAGCATTCAGATTTCCTTGACGTACAGCCTCAAACTGAGTTTGGAGATCGTTTGTTGTGCGCCGAATTTGTTTAAGCGCCAGATTCCCCATGAAGCCTGCGGTAGCAAAACCTGCAATCCCAGATGCTAGCGACATTGCCCAACCTGTGTTTCGTACTGATTCTCGTTGTTGGGCTGGAGAAAATGTAGTGGCGACAAAGCTAACTGTGGCTACAACCAGCGCTGAGACGATGCCCACACTTCCAGCAATTAGCCATTGTTTCCGTTCAATAGAAGCATTTTCTAATGGTGCTAACCATCCCTGCTCAATGCTGACGTTGGGTTCTAGTTTCGAGATATCTGTTTGGCTAAAGACTGGAACGGCTTCATGGGAACCAGTCATCGTGAATAGTTCCTCTTCGCGATCGCTAGCCGCATTACTTGGAAAAGCTTCCGCGACTTTAGGGCGTCCACTGCCACTGGTTTCTGATGGAGTAGAATGCATTGCTAGATCGCCGAAGTTAGAATCTCCTTCAATCAGGTCAAACCCTGGAATGTTGCCTAAATCGTCAAATTCCTCAAAGTCATCTAAAAACTCAATATTGCTCTTAGAATTTTCTCCATTTAGTATATTGTTTGAGTCTTCATAAGAGCCTAATTCTTCTGACCCAAAGGCAGACTCAAATGCTTCTATATCAAAATTTTCATCATCTTCAAAGCTGTTTGTATTTATGACTTTACCTGATTTAAGCTGCTTTTCTTCCAGAGGGAGATTGCTACTAAAAGATGAAGAATCCTCAAGTAAATCAGGCTGAAAAGCTGATCCTGTTCCCACATTTTTTGGTTTTAACCAATTATGTGCTGCGGTTTCCGGTAAATCATTCTCATTGCTGTATTTCAAGTTATTAGTTGTAGACGAACCATTTCTAAGTTCTTCTTCAACAATCAATAAGGTTTCGTCTCCAAAACTAGATTTTTTATATTCTAAATTCTCCTTACTAAGCTCTGGAGATTCTGGTTCGCTCAAAAAATCAGGTAAATTATTCTCGCTATTACCAGTTTTTGAATTAGAAGATGAAGAGTTATTATTGTCAATAGCTGAATTTCCGCGATCGGCATTTATCCCATTATCTGAGAAAGGACTATTTACTAATGATTCTTCCAGAACATCTTCTGACATATCTTCCTGCCAAAAAGCAGGTAACTCTAATTCTGCTTTTTCCTCCCAGTTGCTATTCGGCTCTTGTTCCTCTAATTCTTCATCCAATGCAAAAGGATCGTCACCAAAAGGTGTAGAAGAATCTGATATTTTTACTGTTCCAATACTATCTTCTGTGGGCATGTCAAATGGACTTTTTGAAGATATTTCTTCAATGCCATTCAGAGTTTCTTGATGCTCTCCAAAAAAGTTCAAATCAAGGTTATTGCTGTCAAAGTCCTCACTAGCGCCCAAATCTTCTAATTCTTGTTCGCTATATGCCAGTGCATCAGACATATCTGAGGAACTTATTTGCTCTTGACTATTTGATGTATCAATCTCCCCACCGAATGACTGTAAATATTGATTGATATTCTCAATTCCATTATTGGCAAAAGCAATAATTTCTCGATCGTCAGTCAATAGTAATACCTGTTGATATTCTTCTTTTGCTACATCGTACTGCTGTAAAACATAGTAGATGTGACCCCTTAACAAATGGGAGTTAGGGTCAGTTGGTAAATTTTGCACCACTTGGTCAACTAAAGTGGCGGCAACCTCATAATTCCTTTGAACATAGGCGGTCATCGCCTGTTGATATGTTGGCTCGTAATTATCAATACTTGCTGCCATTTCCTCCTCCAATTTCATCCTGCCCACCGCGCACTCCGTAAAATCGCTATTTGATCGAGCAGTCGTAGACACTGGTTAGTTTTAGTACCTAGTAACCACTCTCCACGTAAAAAGGGAGCCATAGTATCAGGAACATTAGTTGGTGGCATGAGATTCTGGACATCCAGCCAGTCCATACCACCGATTTCCTCTACTGCTAAACCCACCATTGTGTCTTGCTCTTCAATGGCAATCACCGGAATTTCAGCTCTATCCGTGTTTAATGCACTTGCTTCCCCAAGAAATTGACCCAAATCAGCCACCCAAATAACTCGACCTCGTAAATTTAGAGTACCCAAAAGTAAAGGAGAAGCATTAGGAATCGGGGTGATTCTATCAGGACTTAGTTCAATTACCTCCCGAATGCCAGTTGCTTGTAGTGCAAACTCCTGATGCGAGGGAATGTAAAACCTCAAATGTAACTCACCTTCAGGACTTTCTACTTGTAATTCAGGTCGGAAATGGTCTTGACCACTGCCACTTAAAAAGTCCGGTTTGCTGACCATATTGCTTTTATCCTTATCCTCGCAGCAGTTGTTTGACTGTTCCCACCAACTCAGTTGGTTGAAACGGTTTAGCTATATAGGCATCTGCTCCCTGTTTCATGCCCCAATAGCGATCGAATTCTTCGCCTTTGGAAGAACACATAACCACAGGGACATTTTGGGTTTTAGGATCGGATTTTAAGCGCCGACAAACTTCGTAGCCGTTCATCCGGGGCATGACAATATCCAATACCACTAAATCGGGAGGTGCTACTTGAATTGCCTCCAATGCTTCTAATCCGTCACTGGCATGGGTTACTGTTAGGCCAGTTGCTTTCAGGAGGTCTGTAATCATCTCCCTTTGCGCGATACTGTCTTCCACAATCAGAACTGTACTCATAAATGTCTATTTACCTCCTGATGTAGACGTTCCTATTTGGAACATTCCCTGATTCCTCCGCAAGTATTAACTGTATAAATTAATTCTAGTTTTTCACTATTTTTCTCGATATTGACGTTTCACTGAGTTGGCTGACTCTGTGATAACATTTTTTACCCGATCTTTTAGTAGATCAACAAATCTAGGATCTTTTTATGTGCCCGATAATGGCAGTTGCTCCACTTGGGGAAACCCCAAAACCCTACTGCCTCCCTCATGTACTATAGGACTTACGCAATAACTCTCTGAAACTCTTATTCCTTTGCGCCCTACCCTGCGGGTACTCCGTTGGAGAACTCGAAGAGTAGACGCTTTGCGTCTATGCGGTTCGTTTTTTATTTTGCGTAAGTCCTGTACTATTGAGAGTCTGTGTTGATATATTTTTCTACGAGCATGAGTAATTCAGTGTCTGTAAATGGTTTTGTTAAATAATCTGTAGCCCCGACCATCCTAGCTTTGACTCGATCGATAAATCCATCTTTACCAGTAAGCATGATAATCGGTATGAGCCGAAATGCTGTTGAATGTCGCAGCATGGCACAAACCTCGTACCCCTCCAATTCCGACATGGCAATGTCGCATAAAATTAAATCCGGTTTGAGTTGAAAAACCAAACTCAGTGCCTCTAAGGGATTGGTGAGGGCGATCGCTTCATAACCTTGTGGTTGTAAGATGGAATTTATAGTCTCACCGATAGCGATCGCATCGTCAATACATACTATCCGCCCCTTCTGTTTTCCCTGCAATTCCCCACTATCCGTGTGTATATTGAGTTCAGTTGTATCTGGATATACTAGCTGTAGCCAACTCTGTTGCACATATGGATATATTGCCTTAGCGACTGTCAAAATGTCTCGGTTGAGATAGCGAGCCAGTTGACGCAAGGTTGTTTTACCATCAGCCCAATGTCGTAGCTTATTCACGGTTGCTTCTGGTAGCGAGGATTGTAACTGTTTGTCAGATAGCACTGGCAATTGTTCTGGAGACTGAATGTGTGGATACAGCTGCTTCCACTCTTGCACCTGCTTCGTAATTTTTGTAACAAATGGAGCAATCTCGAAAGTGTTTAATTGCGGGGCAAGTGCTACACCCTGATGGAAAATGAAGTTACCTTGGTGTAAGCTCAACAGGTCAAAGAGAGTTTCATGCACCAAGCCGTAAATGATACTACCAGCTATTTTTGGGTTAATGATATTCCGCTCCAAAAGTGCCCACAGATAGGCATACTCTGGCGCGTCGGATGGTAGGGAGGCAATTTGTTTGTCGGTGAGTCGCATCTCAACTCGGTAATGACGCAAATAATCGTTAATTCTGGATAAACGACTCTCGCCTTCTTGGCAATAGATAATTTGACCATTCAGGAAAAAAACGAACCAAGACTGTTGTTTGGGGCGATATTTACTACCTCCCTCTCCACCCAGTTTGGTGTTATGGTGAGAGCTATGAGCTTCCACCCATAGTTGCCCAGTTCGCTGTCCCAACTCAATCAATTGCAGGATACTGCAAATATCAATTTCATTTAAATTTCCCTGCATTTATCTAAAAATTACTCCTTAAGTATTGCTGAATTCTGAATTGCGAATTCTGAATTCTCGCTTCTTCTTTAAGTATTGATTATCGAGTATTGGTAAGATTATTACCCTGTTTTTTGTTCTCATCCGAGAATACATTAAACTATAAACCTTTATCTTTCGTAATACACTTCGACAAAGCTAGTGTTAACACGGAAGTCATCATCACTGTCATCAGTACAAAATATAAAGGCGCGACCAGGTTGCTTTTATAAGTATCAAGACGTAATATCTCGCGTCTATAGTTTTGTCTGTCTTGTTCTCCTAAACTTCGGTTCAGTAAGACGAGTTAACAGAATTATTTAAGGTATATCCCAAAACACGAACTTTAAGTGCATCAATAAAGGACTAACGGTGTGCTGTATTTAGCAGAAGTACAAAAACAGAAAGGTGGTTTACTCAGTGGCGGTGCCAAAACCGAACTGAAACTGCTAGCTTGCCAACGAACTGACCAGAATTGGAGTACTGTGTCGGAAGAAGTGATTGCCGCTGAGGACGCAAGCAAATTAAATGATGGTGCTTTAGTACTGGTTGAACTGAATCCGAATCGTCAAGTGCAGCGGATTCAAGAAGCAGGGCGGCCACTAGTCAACATTTTGCAGAATTTTTCCCGCCAATTGGAGAAATTTAAGCTCAAGGAAGATGAGATCGATCAGTGGAAGCAGTCGCTAACGTTTCAAGCGCAAGAGTTGAATCGCCGTGAAATGGACATGGAAGTACGCTCAGAACAGTTGCAACAATTGGAAGATGAGTTGCAACAACTAGAGGAGCAAAAACAGGAAGTTGACACATCCCGCCAGGAAATTGAACGGTTACAAACAGAAGTTGAGCGCAATCGCCTAGAATTGGAAGGCGCTTGGGAGCATTTGCGGGGTGAGCAACGTCGCCTAGAAGAGCGTCAAGCGGATTTTAAACAAGGGACGGTTTTGGATGAAGAGCAAAGTCGGGTAATGAGTGAGTTACTCGATCGCTTGTCTAGTCGTGCAGTTCCCACGGAAACAGTTAAAGAACAACTGCATCTGGCCTTTGAATTGGTCGAAAAGCAGCAAGCTACTCTTACCCCACACTGGCAAAAACTGGAGGAGCAAAAAACTGCGATCGCACAACAGCAAGAAGAAGTTGAGCGTTTGGCGCAAACCTTTAGCGATCGCCAAAATGCGTGCCAAGAAGCACAAAATTCTCTAGTCCAGCAAACAGCCCAATTACAGATAAATACAGCAGACCTTAGCAGCAAGCAAGAGTATGCTCAGATAATTAAAGAGCAGTTACGAAACGCCGAAGAGTTATATCAACAGATTCACTCTTTGGCTGCAATATCTGGTGGTGTAGTTCTCGGCCAGCAAGCTGATGTGGAAGCTTTGGAGAAAATGCCTTTAGAAGAACTACAAAAAATAGTGCAAGACTTGCAGCATAAGCTAGAAATAGACGCTAGCTTTGTTCACGATCAAGAACAAGAACTGAAATATAAACAAGAAGCTATAGAAGAACTGCAAACTAAAATAAATCACGCATCTGACCATGACCATATGAATTTGGAAATGGAACTAACAGATGAAAAAGACCTCTATCAGATGCTAAATTCCAGTTTGGTGGGACAACGCCGCAATATGCTACAGCATCAGAAGTTTCTTAAGCAACACCAAGCTGTATTGCTACGGCGACAAGGACATACTGTTGTTGAAGAAGAGGGTAATAAAGTTAATTTAGAGCCAGTTCTGTTACAAATTGAAACCCAGCGACAACAATATTCACAGGAAATCCAAAAGCTGGAACGTGAAATTGAGCAGATTCGTTCTGGGATTGAGCTAAATCAGGGAATGATTGACAATCAAACTCACGATTTAGATCAAAAGCGCCAAGAAATCAAAGCGATCGAGGAAAACTTGCTGTCCCTGCGAAGAACAACTGCTGAATGCTGTGGTCGAGTGAATCTCTATGAAGAAGCACTACAACCAATTCAGGATTCTCTGGATGGATTACGGCAAAAGCTGCAAGGAATTGGAGAATCTTTGGATCGATTCCAGGAAACTGGCGATTCTCAAGTCCAAGCGATCGCTCAGTTGCGCCATACTCTCCAGAGTTTAATGCCTCAGCCAGAATTATTAGCGTCTTAACAAGTTAGGAGTTAGGAGTGATGAGTTATGAATTAAAGGAAATTCTTAACTCATCACTTTTAACTCCCAACTATTTCAAACAGATCCAGTCGCCTTCTACTTGAGCGATCGCACCACCAGGAAATGGATAATTTTGCGATCGGGCATCAGCCCTAACTTATTTTTTTCGTGCTAAAGCCCAACTACGAACTACGAGCTTAGTTATTCCATAAATAAATTAGATTCTACATTAAAAAAATTTCCCAGCTTACGCGCTTGTTCTGTATTTATCTTCTCTTGTCCATTTAAAATATTATTAACCAAATCTTCTGTTCCTAAAACTGCTACTAAATCATCTCTACTTCTCTCAGATTCCTCTAAGAGAAATAGCAACATAGATACAGGATTATTCTGCTGGATTGGCTGATAATATTCCTGTTCAAATTTTTCAATTAAAGTAATTAATAACTGATAAAGTTCGTCTTCTTCTGGGGTGCGTTCCCGGTGCATTAAATCTTCTACTATTTTTAAAGCTTGCTCATTTTGAACTTCACTTTTTATCAGTTTGGGAAGATAAGCTGTTAACAATTCCTTGTATTTATCTGAATTAAAAGTAAGGGTCATCTTTCCAGCTTTCCTTATTGTATTCCGCATGGGTGAGGATATATTTAATATAAATTAACTGACCTTCATAATCTATACTAACAATCAAGCGATATTTATTTCCTTTAATATTGAAAACTGTAAAATTACCAACAGCTTCAGCTTTAGGAAAAACCTGCTGTACTTCAACTAAATTTTGCCATTTCGCTTTGGTGGCAACCTTATACCAATTGCTTAATGCTTCCTGACAATCTGAATGGTTTTCTGCATATTCTCTTAAGATTCTGAAACTAATAATGTGCATCGTCCCTGAAAACAAAAAGACTTTAAATAACTATTTCAAACAGATCCAGTCACCTTGTACTTGCGCGATCGCACCACCAGGAAATGGATCGGTTTGCGATCGGTTTGGCGCTCTAATTAAAGCCGTTAATTTTTCGATGTGTTCAAAACTCGCTGCGTCAGTAAGTATTTGCTGCAATATCTGACGCATCACGCGACGTTGCAGCGCCAATGGTGCTTTCTGCAATACTCGACGATTTAACCGCAAGGGAAGAAGAGGAGTAAGGGAATTTTCTTCATACCCAACGCCCCATGACATCGCCTTTTCCCGCAACTCCTGGGCAGCTTTTTCTAAATATTCCACTTCTGCTTGGAGAAGTTCTGCTGTTTGGGCTAAGGCTGATTCTACTTGGGGGTTGAAATTTTCTCGCAAATATGGTAATAATTCTTGGCGAATGCGGTTGCGGGCATATTGCAAATCTTGATTGGTGGAATCTTCCCAAATTGGTAATTTAAACTCGTGACAAAATTGCTCTGTTTGTGAACGAGTAATTTCTAAAAGTGGACGCACTAGCATAATGCCTGTAGTTAGAGGGCGTTGCCAAGTTAGGGCTTGTAAGCCATCAGCACCAGTGCCGCGAATTAAATTGTAGAGAAGAGTTTCGGCGCGATCGCTTGCGGTATGTCCTGTAACTATATATTGATAATTATTTGTTTGCGCGATCGCACTTAAAGCTTGATAGCGCCAATCGCGTCCAGCAGCTTCACTATTTATAGGTTCGTTCGCTGTTTCTAAATAAAAGGATGTATCCCAAGTTTTAGCTAAATTTTCGACATGATGAGCATTAGCTTCGGAGTCAGAACGCCAACGATGATCGCAGTGGGCAATACCTAAATTCCATCCCCATTTGGATTGTAAATCTAAAAGTAATTTTATTAAACATAGAGAATCTTGCCCACCGGAGACAGCGATTAATAGCCGCTGGTTGCGCTCAAATAAGTGGCGCGATCGGATGGTGCGATGGATTTTCGCGTGTAGAGGAGTCCATACCATTCTTAGAACTTCTCATAGTTTTTGGATTTGACTTGCAGCTACAACTTGTTTAACAGTTAACGCCAGTTCGGGGAAAGTAGTAGAAATAATACGGTCATTGTCCGTAAACTTTTGAACTTGGTATTGACCCTCAACCAATTGGTAAACAAAAACCGTGGGGAGTTTAGGATTACCGAGATAAGCACGAGAAGCGATCGCCAGATAATCTACAATCCAATATTCAATGATACCGAGTAGCTGATACTCATCTAGCTTGTCAACATAATCATCATCCCAGTTTGTTGAGGTGACTTCTACAGCAAGTTGGATAGGCTCAATCAGCGCACCATAGGCTAGAACATTGGTATTCCACTGTGATGCATTAACTACACCCACATCTGGATTTCTACCTCGTTCTTCCCCAGAATCAGTAAACGTCCTAATGATGATATCTTTGTCAGCAATATATTCAAGTCCCAAGCGTCTAATTTCATCATTGAAGGCAAGCATTAAAAACCTTGCCACATTCTTATGCGCTCTAGTTGGCTCCACTGGTATAATCTCTCCGTCGATCAGTTCGTAAATGCCACCATCAGGGTATTGCTCTAGAAACTCTTCAAAAGTTAGTTTTTTAACTGGAGTCTGAACCATATTGTTCACCTGCTAAAAAAGGACTTAAAGTAATTGATAATGACGCTCCTACATTGCTAAGGTAATTCGGAATTTTTGAAAGTCAGATTCAATCTGGGTTTCCAGGTTTGCGTCTGTTGCCTTATTTTAGGCAATTCTTGCAACACAAAGTAAATAATTTAGAAATGCTTTCTTCTTTGCGCCTACCCTGCGGGAACGCCTAAAGGCAAATGCGTAAGATAAAAATAATGTATAAATTCACAGGTAACTTTATGGCAGGAATTCAAGTCGGTATTGAGGGTGAAGGCGCACCAGCAGCAGCTGAAGCTTTGCTAGAAATTCCTGGAATATCGGGAAGCTATGAAGTTCCGACGCAAAGAGAAGGAACTTTGGCGGCGATCGCTACTATTATTGGCATTGTGGGTGGTGCTGTGGCTTTAGCTGAACAAATCCGCAAATGGTATCAAGAATGGCATCAATCTCATCTGTACCGTTACTAGTTGCAGGTAACGCGCATAAACAAGACTGCGGTTGTGATGGAGCGCATGGGCGATCGCACTTCGCCAAGGAGCAAGAGACATTATACAATTCTGTTGGTAATCTAACGCCAGGTATTCCTGAACATACTACCACTTCAAGAATCTTGGTTGAGCGCCACTGATTCCTAAAAGTTCTCTAACGCCAAGAAGCTTTAAGATTCCGGTGCTGTAAAATATGTATATATAAATTCTTCATATAAATAACACCTGATGAGTTCTTTACCCGCTAATCGTGCTAATACCCTCAAAGCTGCTTTTCGTGTTTGTGATGTAGCTCCTTTAGTGAGTAGTAGAGATATTGAACGTTATTATGTTAATTTATCAAAAGTCCGCAAGACAGAAGCAATTAATACTATTAAAAAACGCTTAGATTTTCTGGAACCCGCAGAATTTTGCAGTCTTCTATTTACTGGACATCGGGGATGCGGTAAAAGTACAGAATTAAGAAAGATTCAGCAAGAATGGGAATCTCAATATAAAGTTATTTATATAGAAGCCGATGCTGAACTAGATATATTAGACGCAGAATACACAGATTTATATTTGGTAATTATTAAAAAAGTTGCTGATGTCCTATACACATCGGAATTAAATTTTGATGCAAAACTTTTAACTAATTTTGAATCTTGGTTTAAAGAAATAACTCAAGAAACTGAACAAACAGTTGAAAGGTCAGCAAGTATCGGTGCTGAGGCTGAAGCAGGAATAAAAATTCCTTTTCTTTCAAAGTTATTGGGTAAAATACAGGCTCAAATTAAAGGCGCTGACATACAAAGAAGAACGGTTCGCCAGAATTTACAAAAAGATATTGGTCGTTTACAAGCAGATATAAATTTGTTATTAGGCGATGCTTTTGTCAAGCTTAAATCAAAATATCCTGAATATGAAAAAGGATTTTTAATTATTTTCGATAATTTAGACAGAGTGCCTCCAAATGTAGCTAAACATTTATTTTGTGATTACGCATTTCAATTACAAAGTCTACATTGTACGATTATCTATACAGCACCAATTTCTATTGTCTATTCTGAAAATAACTTGAGTAACACTTTCGACACACCCAATATTGTGCCGATGGTCAACATATATGAGTTTGAACAAGACAAAACCGATCTAGATCATAATGATGATGGTATAACAGCAATTACGAGTTTAATTGAACAAAGAGTTGAAGTAGACGCAGTGTTTGAATCGCGTCAACTATTGGTAGATTTAGCCAAAGCAAGCGGCGGTCACATCCGTCAATTGATGCAAATAGCATCAAAAGCATTTCTTACAGCCGCAACTCGCGATCGCGAAAAAGTTACTGCCGATGATATCATTATATGCGATTAAGCAAGAGCAGTTTAATTTTGAGCGGAGTATATCAACAGAATACTATTCGGCGTTGGCTGCGGTATGTGTAAATAAGGATGTTTCTAAAGATGAAATCGGCAGGTTAATGCTGTTCAGTCTTTGGGTTTTTGAGTACAACGGTAAAAATCGCTGGAATTATGTTAATCCAGTTGTGAGGCAAATCCATGCTTTTCAAGAAGCACTCAAATCAGCTACAAGTAACCCATGATTTAAATTTAGAAAAAGAAACTTTTTTGCAAATAAATCAGCAGTCATTAGCGGAACTGTTAACCTTTATTGACTTTGCTGACACTCAGTTAACGATTGGGTTCGTTGCTGTTAACTTTGCAGAAGATAGAAATACTTTAATTGAAATCCTCAAAAACCATCCTCAATTTCATGATATTCAGTTTGAAATTCTCAATTTTGCTGCTCCTAATTTGCGTTTTTTAAGGGATGAGATTATTCATGATTTAAAAGAAATTCATTTAGAACCAGATAAAAAACTAGTATTAATTGTTATCGGTTTAGAAAAGTCTATTGGTTTATCTGGAGAATATCCGCCTGTACTGCAAGACTTGAACTTTGTCCGAGACGCTTTTACTAATAGTGTTCCTCACCCTATACTGATATTTCTGCCAGATCATGCCCTAATGCGTTTGGCAAAATATGCCCCAGATTTTTGGGCATGGAGAAAAGGAGTATTTTATTTTCAAACAGTCCAGTCTACTCAAAACTTGGCTATTGAAAAAACTATTGAGTCTGAGAGAATATTAGGAAGTTTAGATTTACCAGAAAGGCAAGAGCGGATTGATTTACTTGAGCGCTTGCTAATGGAAGAGTCAACTGATGTACGTACCCGCATTACTATTTTGCAGGAATTAGCGGCAGCTTATAGGAGTATTGCTGAGGCAGAAAAAGCAGAATATTTTTTGCTAAAAGCTTTGAAGTTGATTGAAGAAGATGAAAATCTAGCAGAAATCAAAGCCAGCGTTCTCCACGAACTGGGTGACACCTATCATGATTTGGGAAAATGGGATAGAGCGATCGCACTCTACAATGAGTCTTTGGAAATAACTGAACACATTGGTGATGTCCAAGGCAAAGCGGTGACGTTGTACGAACTAGCAGGTATCTACGCCAACAAAGGCGATGTGGATAAAGCACTCGCACTCTACAATGAGTCTTTGGAAATAACTGAACGCATTGGTGATGTCCAAACCAAAGCAGCGACGTTGCATGACCTAGCAGGTATCTACGCCAACAAAGGCGATGTAGATAAAGCGCTTGCACTCTACAATCAGTCTTTGGAAATAACTGAACGCATTGGTGATGTTCAAGGCAAAGCGGCGATGTTGAGCAATCTGGGAATTCTTTATGCTAACAAAGGGGAAGTGGATAAAGCGATTGCGCTCTACAATCAGTCTTTAGAAATAACACAACGCATTGGAAATGTTCAAGGCAAAGCGGCGACGTTGAGCAATCTGGGAATTCTTTACGCTAACAAAGGGGAAGTAGATGAAGCGATCGCACTCTACAATCAGTCTTTGGAAATAAATGAACGCATTGGAAATGTCCAAACCAAAGCGGTGACGTTGCACCAACTGGCAGTTATCTACGCTAACAAAGGGGAAGTGGATGAAGCGATCGCACTTTTCAATCAGTCTTTGTCAATAAATGAAAGCATTGGTAATGTCCAAGGCAAAGCAATGGCTCTGTGGTGGTTAGGAGGTTTGGCAGAACAACAGGGTGAATACACTAAAGCAATATCCTATTTGCAACCAGCTTTAGAGATTTTGCAGCGATTGCAGTCACCGGATGCTGAAGGTGTGAGTGCAAGTCTTGATAGGGTAATTCGTAATTCGTAATTACTGAAAGATTTTTGTTTCACGCATTCGCCTTTAGGCGTTCCCGCAGGGTAGGCACAGAGGCGCGAAGAAGAAGGCAAGAGTGTGAGTTAAGTAAATGAAAACTGCTGTAATGAGTCTTTGATACTCGTGGACGAGTCTTTTATACTCGCGGACGAGTCTTTGATACTCGTGAATGAGTCTTTTATACTCGCGGACGAGTCTTTGATACTCGTGAATGAGTCTTTTATACTCGTGGATGAGCCTTTTATACTCGTGGACGAGTCTTTTATACTCGTGGACGAGCCTTTTATACTCGCGGACGAGTCTTTGATGCTCGTGGACGAGTCTTTGATACTCGTGAATGAGTCTTTGAACTCCATTAATGAACCTCAGAGCTTCGTTGATGAACCTTTGAGCTTCGTTGATGAACCTTTGAGCTTCGTTGATGAACCTCGGAGCTTCATTTGTGAACCTCGCAATGTTGTTCGGTTAGGGCAAAAGACGCGATAAATCGCCGTCTCTACAATAATCATTCCTTTGTAGAGACGGCGATTTATCGCGTCTTCGTGATTATGGGATTTATTTCATTAATAGATTTTGATAGCAATTCAGGTGAGAGAATCAGGATCTATGCCGAGCGATCGCAACCGTTCTGCTAATAATTGAGTGCGTCGTTGGGCTTGCTGGGCTTCTTGCTGTGCTTGTTGAGCTTCTTGTTTTGCTTGTTGAGCTTCTTGTTGAGCAAGTTTTTTGTCTTCTTCTGGTGTTAAAAACCGTTGCCCTTGTTGGTTATACCAATACATCCACTCCCGTGGTATGCCTAAATAAGTTCCTCGTTCGATGCCAATTCCTAAACCTATTTCTGGCAACCAAACTGGATTACCATCATCTAATTCATAAGTATTGTTAACTAATTTGTAAACTTCTAAACGTGGCTTACGGCGACGAAATGGGTTGTAAACTACATAATACAAAATTCCTAATTTTGTATACTCTGCTTTTTTGGTCGAGTACTCACCACGGTATGTTTTAGATACTACCTCCAACACTAATATCGGTAATTTCTTCTCTTCCCAAAGCACATAACTGGGGCGGAGTCCTTCATCATAAAATCGCTCTACGCCCAAACTCAAAAACCCATCTGGGACTATTGCTGGTAAATCGGGGTCATAATAAATACCCATATCTATACCAAAAAACCAATCCATGCGTTCTGCCCAAACCATCGCTAAGATAACTTTGAGTAAACCTGGAATTATATTTTGTAATTCGTTATCCACTGGGGTATCGTCAGAGTCTGGCAGTTCCTCAGATGAGGGTAAACAAGCTAATGGATCGTACTTTAGCATGATGGATTTACCGTTCCTCAGTTATTAGTACATCTTTATTTTATAAATGAATTTTGATATCAATTCAGCACATACTAATTTTATTTACAAACATCGAGAGTATCAGATCCCCGACTTCTTTAAGAAGTCGGGGATCTTTTGCTCATTAGGTATTAGTTTTCTACTTGTTTTAGTTTTTGAAAAATTTCATCAAGTGGTGACTCAGATTCATCAGGACAAAATTCTAAAGCAAGTCTAACTTTTCCTTTTTTCCATCCCAAAGTACTAAATTGTAAAACTTCACAACTTAATCCTTGGGTATACAAATTTACTTCATCTGTTTCTTCTGCTCCAATAAATTCCTTAATTGCTGTAATCAAATCGCGGACTTTAAAGGTTTTAGCAATATTTAACTTATTAAATGTGTCTGGTTCTATAGACACAACTTCATCATGATTTAGTCTCTCAAATCCATCTTCCATAAAAATCTCCTGTCAATAAATCTATATTTTCAGAGATATAACAGTTCATCCGAAATAAAATGATGATTTTATAGATTTAATGCTGGGCAAATAAAAATTATTACTAACTTTTGTCTCGCGCAATCGCTCTTAGCGATCTCGTAAGAGTAGGGGCAAAGAAAAACTCTGCCCTCCTCTGCGTTTCAACTTAAACACTCAACTCCCCATAGTTTTACGCGAGATTTTACTAAGTCCTGAGTTATGAGTAAAAGTAAAATACTCAACACTCAGTACTGTCTTAGTGAGGTTCTTAGAAAAACCAACCGTAAGAATGCAAACCTTTACCCAAAAGATTCACACCGAGATAGCAAACCCAGACAACAACAAAGCCAGTAGCGGCTAAAATTGCGGGACGACGCCCTTGCCAACCGCGAGTGATTCGGGCGTGGAGATAGGCGGCGAAAACTAACCAGGTGATTAATGCCCAAGTTTCTTTGGGGTCCCAACTCCAGTAGGAACCCCAAGCTTCATTAGCCCAAACGCCACCGGCAATAATACCAATTGTCAGCAGGGGAAATCCTAATCCGATGATGCGATAGCTGATGTTGTCGAGGGTTTCGGCAAGGCTAAGGCGCTGGGGTGAAAGGGGTTCGGCAGATGCTACGGCTTGAGGCTCAGAGGTAGTTAATAAATTCAAAACAGCGGTGTTACCGTTACCGTTGCCGTTGCTACTACTTTCAAAACGAGCAAAGCCGTTATTTTCGGCAGAAGGGGCTGGTGGTTGAGAAACTAGTTCAGCTGCTTTGTGTAAGCGGTAGCCGTTGCTGCGATAGCCACCAGTACCGACAGAACTGCCTTGTAGCTGGATGTTTTGACCGCGAGTGACAATTAAGAAAGCGATCGCTAATAACGCACCCACCATCAAAGCAGAATAACTCAACATCATGACGCTGACATGCATCATCAACCAATTAGATTTCAAAGCAGGTACCAGGGGTTCTGACGCTTGCATCTGGGATGGTAGTGTCATGGTAGCAAAAGCAGCGATCGCCATTGCCACAGGAGCCGTAACAACTCCTACTAAGCGGCTACGGCTACTACTTTCAGCAATTAGATGGACGGCGGTAATTCCCCAAGTTAAGAAAAACAGAGATTCATACAGATTACTTAGAGGAAAATAACCAGCTTCGATCCATCGCGCCCCTAATAGAGTCGCCATACACAAATTAGCGATCGCCATCCCAGCTGTCCCCAAAGCGGCTAGATAACGCAGATTCGGAAAAGCCGCTCCTCCCCAATACACCAGCATTGTTAGGAATAATATGGCAAAGGAGGCATTGTCCAGCCAGTTCTGGAGTACAACCAGATTCATAAAGTCTTCTCTCCGTGGATGATTTAAAATATGGATTCTGACTGTTCTGATCCTATCTGCTTAGAGGGACATGGGACAGGAGAAATGGGAAATAGGGAGTAGGGAATGAGAATTTTTCTTTCACCACTCCCGACTTTGCTATCTAAATGGAGTAATCGTAGATGGTGTAGCAGAGTTGCTGTTACTGCTTTTTGGACTAGGCAAAGTAGTCGTATTCGTAACTTTTTTGAGTGCTATAAAAATGTCGTAACGGTTACTGCGACTGTCGCTGACAGCAGATGTCATCCCAATTGAGCGGGTTGCATCTAGCAAAGTTTGTTGATTGGGAATTAGAGTTGGTAAAGGGAAATTTTTCACAGTTCGTTCCACATCCAAGAAAAATTGACCATTTGTCGGATTTGGTTCTGTAGGAACTGTTTGCTGGAAGGGAAGAGTGGTAGCTAGTGTGTTGTTGGGTTGAGGAAGAATTTTATCAGTAATGGGAGCACCCACTACTAGAAAGGCGACATCTCCATCTAACCAACCGTGGGTAGCAGTTAACGTACCATAAGGTGAAACCCAGTTAACAACGGGTTGTCCTGCGACTTTTGCCTGTTGGACTTGGAACTGGTATTGATTTTTCATCACTTCATCGAGCTGTTTTATGGATGCTTCAGCTGATTGGCGATTGCTTCCCTGTACCATGAACACTAAACCCGCCCGAAAATCGTCTGGTGAACCTTGTTTTGGAGTAGTCGGAATCACTGATAAGGAAAATTCGCCTTTCATCCAATTGAGCAAATCCTTATCTAAATCGAGATTGGTAAGAGATTTTATCCCACCTCTAAGCTGTTCTGGTGCGATCGGCGAAAGGGGATTTCCCTGAGATGTTAAAACGTAATCTCCCCACAATCTCTGTAAGTTACCGCCAGAGAGCATTATTAAGGTTTCCGCTGGTACGCGGCTTTGCATTTTCCCAGCTTTGTTTTCCACTGCCAGCACACGTTGACTGTTAGGGTTTAGCCAAGATACGCCCTTTAAGCGAATTCCTTCTGCCTCTAAGGTCATTGTCCCTGCTAAACCTTGGTTATTTTGCAGTTGAGCCAAAACTTGAGCAGGTAAAGGACGGTTTGGAGAAGCTGCGGCTATTTTGGCCGCTGTTGGCACATTTACGTAAAACTGGGCAAAGGGTTGGTAATTAGCAATTTTCGGAAAATTCTCAGCAAATCCCCCTGTTGTGACTAGGGATGTTTTATTTTTGTAAGCGTCGATCGCTCTTTCTGTGGCTTTGGGGCTATCAGTTATAACTAAAAAACGCCCATCTAGTAATGCTGCGGAGAAGTTTTCTCCTGCTTGTCCCTCACTTTGTTTAATGGCGATCCCTTGATAAATACGGTCAATCCATTTGCCTTGTTTCAGGGCTTTGGGTTGTGCCAAAATGCTTTTGGCGATTTCTGGGTTTTTCACTGGTAATACCATTACCATCGACTGCTGATCGCTGGCAGCATCTTCATTGGTGGCAACTGGTTTGGGTACAGCTTTACTTGCTGTTGTTGGGGCAAGAATTGCGATTGTAACGTCATTACCTACCCAAGGAGCAATATCTTTCTGGAAATCGTAACCGTTATTAGTCAGAAAGCGATCGCGCAATTCTACTAAATTTTTGTCCAGTTCTGCTTGAGTTTCTTTTGTGCCAAACTGCCGCAATTTCTGCCACTGCTGCGGATCTGTTGTCAGAGAAACCGCAAACAGGGCATCACCAGGAATAATATTTGCACCTACTAGCAAATCGCTGGAAGATATTTGTCTCTGGGCTAACAACCAGTATGCTACACTCCCCCCACCAATCAATAACCCAGCAGCCGAGAGCGTCAGCACCAGAGACGGTTTCTTATTTTTCTTCATCGGAACAGACACAAGAGGCGGTGCCATTGAAACCTATACCTTATACTTGCAAACTTATTACTTGCTTGATTAGTCAAGTACACCAACAGGTTTAACCATTCTTTAGGGCAGCTAATTAGATTAAATTTTTCCACCCTAGATGTTGATGATACTTCGGTAATCAACTTTCCCTAGTCTTTCAAAAGCTGTGTATTTGACTCAGTTACCATTTTTAACACGCTTTGTTGAATTTCGTAGGACGTTTCCCTGAGATTAATTCCTCACTCGGAAAGTTTCCGCAAGTAAATCTGTTATTCCAAGCAATTTGAGAATATAATTAACTGAAAAAAACTGCAACTCAATTTCAGCTACTTGGCTTTGCTCGGTTGCGATACGCGATCGCCTACTGTGGGCGGGTACGCCATTGCGCCACATCAAAAGTGCAGTATTTTTTGGGATAATGAAGTATAGCTTTGCTATACCGTCAGGCTTATCATTTACTTATACTTGCAACTCAAATCCAGGTAATATATCTTCTCCAGAAACAATCGCTGGCATTTGTATAACTTCTACAGCTTTCAAAAGTCGGTAAATTTCAACTTGACGATCTTGAGGATTAATCAGCCAACCCAAGCGCAGACCATTTTTAATGTATTCCTGCATTTTCTCTTGAATCGGTGCAAGGCGATCTGTCTCTGAACGTAGTTCAATCAAAAAGTCGGGTACAAGTGGCGGAAATTTTTTTCGTTGTTCTGGTGTTAAAGCTTCCCATCGCTCCAATTTTACCCAAGCAGCATCAGGAGAACGTTTTGCACCGTTGGGAAGTATAAAGATAGTTGAAGAACTAAAAACTTTTCCTAATTTTACTTGACGATTCCAATTATTTAAGTCCGTAATTAAATCTGCTTCTTGATTTCCGCTTTCTCCTCCTACTGGTGGCACAATTATTAATTCTCCGGCTGCATTCATTTCCAAGCTTAAATCTCGATTGGCAATGCACAATTGATAAAATTGTTCATCGCTTAAATGAGCAATCGGTTCTAGATTTAGCACAACAGTATTCATTAAACCTTTCCTCGTGTCCTTCTTGCTAACATCAGTAGGAAATTTTTGCTTGTTGGAAGATTTATTGAGGTGTAATTTGCAACCCTTCAAATAAAGAATCTTCTAAACTATCAGTACCACGTTTCGTTTGAGGGAGAATATCAGGATAAAAAATAGTAATAGTTTTTGCTCTAGAATCAATAATCCAAACTCGTTGAACTTTAGATTTTAGATAATCAGTGGCTTTTTCGGTCATTTCTCCGAAAGTTTGACCAGGGGAGATAATTTCAATGACTAATTCGGGTGCAACAGGACAAGCCTCATCTTGCAACCAATCAGCAGAAAGACGGTTATAAGAAACATAAGTCAAATCTGCTACAGGAACCCAGTCTTGTTGATTTTGTTTTAGCTTAATTGCCCATTCAATTACAACCCGCCCTTTTCCTTGCGCCCATGCAGACAATAGTATAAATAATGCACCTGTTATAGAACTATGAAAAAATTTTGGTGCCATCTCATCGTTTTTGAATTTGGGAACAGCTTGTCCATCAATGAGTTCGTAGGTAATATCTCCTTCAGGAAGTGCGAGAAATTCTTCGAGGGTGAGTTGGGTTTTAAGTTGAATCATGGTTGAACTTGGGGAATGACTCTATTTTAGAGAGGATGCGATCGCACAACAACGCCAACCCATCACCGAAAAATCTTTATTTTAACGGCATACTACCAAATTTGATAATTTCATTGTACGATTCCAGCTACTTGGTTTTGCTTGGTAGCGATCGCACCACATCATGCTTTTTTACTGATATTTGGAATCTAATTGCATAGCTCCCAAATATTTAGTTAAATAAGGCGAAAAAACTTCATAAATTAAGGTTAATGGCTGTCCATGATGCCAAAACAAGTAGTGGCGGCCCCAAAAAGGCCCAGTTACATTAAAACCAGACTCTAGCGCCAATGAGTCACCGTAGTAAATTCCTCGAACATCCCGATACAACTCTGTGCGAAGACGAGCTAAACTCGCCCAAATTGGTAATGAACGATTTTGCAAATACTCATCTACATGACTGGCTTCCCACCACGAGGTAGCATAAGCTAATCGCTGACCAGAAGCGGTACGCAGCCACACTTGTCGCCGTAGTCGCGGCCCTGGAACAGCTTGGATTAAGTCAGGAGCACCATCCAAGTCTATGCCAATTAATGACATATCAATCACATCTACTTCTACACGCTCACCTGTAAGCAGTTCTAAGTGACGTGTTGGAGAGCCATCACCCAAAAGCATTAGCTGCCAGGTAGGTGCCAGCTGAGTGTGAGGTAAACTTTGTTGAATTATTTCCTCCCCTCCTTGCCAAATGGGAGTGAGGCGATGCCAAGCTGCTGGCAGTGTTAAGTTGTTTGTCCCCGTAAAAGTGATACTCAATGGTTTTTACAAAACTTCATCTATTTCTATAAAAGCATAAAAAACCAGAGCTATACCCAGATTTAAGGGTCAACAGCCTAAGGTCTATTGACCCTTGACTATTGACCCTTGACTAAGTAAACAAAATATGCGGATGGCGAGACTCGAACTCGCAAGGCAAAGCCACACGCACCTCAAGCGTGCGCGTATACCAATTCCGCCACATCCGCACGGGTTGTCTAAAGATAGACTATAGCATAAGAAAATAATTATAGTAAGGTGATATCTAAATTCAGTTGCTCAAAAATATAAATTTTCTCAAGGCGGTATCAGACTGACAGAAATTTAGCATCTGCACAAGTGATATTAAAAAGGGTAGAGCTAGAGCTACTGTGTTCGGCAGGGTGCGATGGCGTAACCGCTCGCTGTAGGCGATGTCTACGATGGGCTATGACGCTCGATAGATAGCGCAGCGTAAAGCCTTCTCTACGAGAGGCAACGCCTTCAGCATAGCTTCTCTACGAGACGCTAGCGCGAACGCTGAGAGCGACGTAGGAGCGTCTGACTCGCTACCGCAACTCTTGGAGACGCACTCGCGAACGCTCTCGGCGTCGCAAAAGCCCAGCTTGGTAAGCTAGCCAAGACTTACAGCAGCAATGTTGTTAGTGTAGTAAGACCCGTAGAGGCAGCAAGCCTGCAATATGCGAGTTTGTTTAGAGTCAGGGTGGCGAATCTCCTGTGATAATTTGAAATAATGCGAAAATGTTGTTTCAAGTTGGATCGGAGAAAATGTCAATCTACTGGTAATGATATCGAAACTAAAAAATGAAGTTTGACAAAATATTAATTGCCAATCGGGGAGAAATCGCCCTTCGCATTCTCCGCGCCTGTGAAGAAATGGGAATTGCCACAGTCGCGGTTCATTCCACCGTTGACCGGAATGCTCTCCACGTCCAACTTGCTGATGAAGCAGTTTGCATTGGCGAACCTGCTAGCAGTAAAAGTTATTTGAATATTCCCAATATTATTGCTGCCGCATTGACGCGCAATGCGACTGCTATTCATCCAGGTTATGGCTTTTTAGCAGAAAATGCCCGGTTTGCGGAAATCTGTGCCGACCATCATATTGCTTTTATTGGCCCAACTCCAGAAGCTATCAAGTTGATGGGGGATAAATCCACTGCCAAAGAAACCATGCAAAAAGCTGGAGTCCCGACAGTACCAGGTACTGAGGGGTTGGTAGAATCCGAGCAAGAAGGATTAAAATTTGCCAAGGATATCGGCTATCCAGTGATGATCAAAGCCACAGCCGGTGGTGGCGGACGGGGTATGCGCCTAGTTCGTTCTGAAGACGAATTTGTCAAACTTTTCCTCGCAGCCCAAGGCGAAGCAGGAGCAGCTTTTGGTAATTCTGGCGTTTATATAGAAAAATTTATTGAACGTCCCCGCCACATCGAATTTCAAATTTTGGCGGATAACTATGGTAATGTTATCCACTTGGGCGAACGCGATTGCTCTATTCAACGCCGAAATCAAAAGCTACTAGAAGAGGCTCCCAGTCCCGCTCTCGACGAAGACCTACGCGAGAAAATGGGACAAGCTGCTGTCAAAGCTGCCCAATTCATTAATTACAGTGGGGCGGGTACTATCGAGTTTCTCTTGGATAGATCGGGTAAATTCTACTTTATGGAAATGAACACCCGGATTCAAGTAGAACATCCTGTAACAGAGATGATTACTGGAATAGACTTGGTTGCCGAACAAATTCGGATTGCTCAAGGGGAAAGACTCAAGCTTACGCAAGAACAAGTAGTGTTGCGGGGTCATGCGATCGAGTGCCGGATCAACGCTGAAGACCCAGATCATGACTTTCGCCCTTCTCCTGGACGGATCAGTGGCTATCTGCCCCCTGGAGGCCCTGGTGTTCGGATTGATTCCCACGTTTACACAGATTACCAAATTCCGCCCTACTACGATTCCTTGATCGGCAAGTTAATTGTTTGGGCACCAGACCGACCCACTGCTATTAACCGCATGAAACGCGCACTCCGGGAGTGTGCCATCACTGGACTACCCACGACAATTGGGTTTCATCAAAGAATTATGGAAACTCCACAGTTTTTGCAGGGTAATGTCTATACAAATTTTGTCCAGGAAATGAACGGCTAGGGGAGTAGGGAGTGGGGGCAGGGGGCAAGGGGGAGAATAAAAAATTACCTCTTTCTCCTCTGCTCCCTGCTCCCTGCCCCTCTGCTTCTTACCCATGCCCCATCACCTAATTCACACGAGATAGCATTGTCAGTAATCCTTGTTGACCTAGTAATATTTCTCGCAGCAGGCTGAAGATACCAACCCAAATAATAGGTGTAATGTCCACTCCGCCTATAGGTTGTACCAGTTTTCGCAATGGCACTAAAAATGGTTCGGTAGGCCAAGCTATTAAATTAAAGGGCAAACGATTCAGATTCACTTGCGGATACCAAGTGAGAATGATCCGAAATATAAATAAAAATGTCATCACCCCTAACACAGGGCCAAGAATCCAAGCAGTCAGGTCAACACCAGTCATCGGTTTAAGGTACTATCTATCGTAAAGAAAGAAAAACTTAGGCAACGGCAAGCCGCGCTTCGCGAACGCCACAAAATTTGAAGCTTTGTAAAGCACTCTCATCATCATTTTAACCAAATGCTGCCACTTCCTTCTGCAATAGAAAAGCAAACTCCCTCACAGCACTTACCAAGTTTGGCAGTTCAGAGTTAGAGGCTTCTCAAGAAAGTAATACACTATTAAAATTAGGATGAAGTGTGTAAAAAAAGGTTTAGAAGTATGACGCCTTCTTTAGCAAATTTTCTTTGGAGTCTGTTATGGGGTACTGCAATTGTTGTGATACCCGTTACAGTTGGTCTAATTTTCATTAGCCAAAAAGATAAAATTCAGCGTTCATAATGCTTATGAGAGTCAGTTTGACTCTCACAACCGATTGTCTGTTAGCTATTTATAATTGCACTAAAAGCAGCAGTGTTTGTCGCTAGAAGCAGTTGTAGATTACAGACATAGGTGTTTTTATTTTTCGGTGAACAGCTTCAGAGCTTCTTTGCCAGAGGCTTTGAAGCTTCAATATATCGTGACTAATTACAGTAGTGATTTTAATTGTGACTCGCTAACATAGATTTGATATTGGGAAAACAGCAATGATAAATTTTGGGCTGAACTCAGCCAGTTTTCTGGCTCAGGTAAATTTTGGGGCAAACTCAGCCAGTATTCTAGGAATTTTCCTGGCTGTGGCTGGGGCAGCACTGTATTTTCTCCGCACTGTGCGTCCAGAATTGTCACGGGATCAAGATATCTTTTTTGCGGCAGTTGGCTTGCTCTGCGGCTTTATTCTCGTCTTTCAAGGATGGCGGCTAGACCCGATTCTGCAATTTGGCCAACTGCTTTTAGTTGGCACAACTGTGTTTTTTGCAGTTGAAAGTATTCGTCTGCGGAGTATAGCTACCCAGCAAGCAAAGCGGAACACTCCGATTGTGGATGATGAACGAGAGGTAAGTAGAAACTATTCATACAACGATCGCAGAAAGTATGAGGCTGAAATTGCAGACTTAGATCCATTGCCTTATGAAGAGGAGGAGGAACGCCCCCCGCGTCGCCGGATTCAGGGTAGCAGGGATGAGATTTCCACTCGTGATAACTACTACGAGGAGCAACCCCCCCGTCGTTCAGAACGCCGTAACAGCAGCAGTAGCAGCAGTAGTGAAAGACAGGCTCCAGCTGATAAAACGCGGCGGCGGACTTCTGGCCGTCCTGTGAATCGCCCTTCTGAAAGCTCTGAAGAAGAAAATTGGGGTTCTTCATCTAGGCAAGTTGATGATTGGGAAAGTTCGGGAGGGGAAGCCAGAAAAGCTTCTCGCCGTAATAATAACGGAGCAGGGCGTCCAGAAAGCCGGGAAGATGATGTTGCTCCCAGACCAAGAAGGCGTCGTCCACCAACTGACTCAACTGCTCGAAGACCGCGCGAAGATGATGACGCGATTCCAACTGATTATGTGCCATACAATCCGGTTGAAATACCAAATGAGCGGCCAAATAATTCGACCGATTTTGATGACGATGTTTAAAACAGTTGGTGTGGAAGTAGGTTTAAAGGCGACGGAAAACAGTTGAGGTGGAAAAATTTACGCCTACATTTTGGCTCCAAAGACCAATTCATTGGAGCCTGGTTTTTGGTTTAACCAGTTTGCTTGCATCTTGTGGTTCTAACGATATTTCCATAGGGCCTACTTCCCTCAACAGTCGCTACACCGAGGAGCAACCTGCTTTGAGTGGAAATGGGCGCTTTTTAGCGTTTGTATCTAATCGAAATGGTAATCAGCAGCTACTGGTTTTCGACTTGGAGAGGCAACTGTTTATTGGCACGCCAGGGATAAACCGAGCGGAGACAATTGCCGAAAGTCCTAGCTTGAGCTATACCGGGCGTTACATTGCTTATCTTACTAGCGACCAAGGTAGACCAGTGGTGGCGCTTTACGATCGCGCTACGCAACAGTCGCAAATCGTCACACCAACCTATCGCGGCTGGATCAGGAAACCAAATATTAGCCCAGATGGACGTTATGTTGTTTTTGAAACCGCCAGCCGTGGACAGTGGGATGTTGAAGTCCTAGACCGAGGGCCAAATATTGAGTTAGATATTCCTAACGGTGCAACCGTAGGTTCACCTCCGTAGGGGAGCAGGAGCAGGGGAGGCAGGGGAGGCAGGGGAGGCAGGGGAGGCAGGGGAGGCAGGGGAGCAGGGGAGGCAGGGGAGCAGGGGAGCAGAGGAGCAGGGGAGGCAGGGGAGGCAGGGGGAGAATAATTATTGATTAATAGCTAATTACTATATATATGAAACGTGTTTTTTTTATACCTGTATTTTTATCCTTAAGTTTATTGACTGGATGTTTTGGCTACCCTCGCATTTTGAGTTATCCCTTTGATCCGGGGGGGCGGAGTCTCAATAGTTTATCGTCGGAATTAAACCCCCAAATTTCTGGGAGATACATTGTTTTTATTACTGACCGACGGGGTAGCCAAGATGTTTATATGTTTGATACAGTGAGTCGTGATTTGGTTGATTTGCCAGGTTTAAACTCCTTTGATGCGATCGCAACTCATCCTAGCGTTTCCCAAGATGGTCGTTATGTAGTGTTTGGTGCTAGCCGTCAGGGGCGATCGGCTATTTTTCTCTACGACCGCGAAACACGTCAATCACGGAATTTGACTAATAACCTGCAAGCGGAAGTTCGCAACCCTACAATAAGCGCTGATGGTAGCAGGATTGCTTTTGAGTCCAGTAACAACGGACAGTGGGATGTTTTGGTATATGACCGTTATGGACAGCCGTTGAATATACCTCAAGAACCGCGTTAAAAAATGGAGACTGGGGAGTGGGGACTGGTGAAAGAAAATTCCCTATTCCCTACCCCCTATTCCTTATTCCCTACTCCCTATTCCCTTCTACCTGTTGCACAGATTCAATGAGCGATCGCACTTGTTCCGTCCCTTCTGAAGGTTCAAATGATAGGGGAAACTTACCCCGGAGGATCATCCGCAAACCGAGGGGTGCAAGACTTAATAATCCTTTTAAATCCCGAAAGTAATTACCGACAACTTGTAAACCAAATTGACGTTCATCAATCCAACCACCTTCTTTAACTAAATCCACCAACACTTTTCGGTGACGAATTGAGCGACTGTCGCTGGCTTGTTGGTGGGTGAGAATTTCTTGTTTAATTTTGGTGATTTGTTCTAATGGTGCAACCTCCATTGGACAAACTGAATCGCAGTACAAACAACGGGTACAACCCCATACGCCTTTAGTACCTTCGTTGTAGCTTGCTAAACGATTTTCGGTGTCGCTATCGCGGGAATCTGCTACCATCCGGTAAGCTTTGGCAAGGGCATGGGGACCAACAAAGTTTGGATCGACTTCACGGGCGTTGCATTCAGAGTAACAAGCACCACACATAATACAGTTACCAGTTTGATCGAGGCGCGATCGCTCTTGTGGTGTTTGCAAAAACTCTCTTTCTGGTACTTGTCGTGCTGCTGTACTCACATAAGGAGCAACTGCTTCTAGATTATTCCAAAAGCTGCTCATATCCACAACCAAATCTTTAATCACGGGCATATTGCCGAGAGGGGCGATCGTGATTTCGGGAATGGCATTTACTTTACTTTGGGATGATGGTATTTGTTGTAATCTGGCAAGTTCGCTGCCAACATTTTCCTTACAAGCTAAAGCCGAACGCCCATTAATTCGCATAGCACAGCTACCACAAATTGTATTACGGCAATTTTTGCGAAACGCCAAAGTTCCATCTTGCTCCCACTTAATATGATTGAGGCAATCCAGGATTGTATTACCTGCTTGAGCCTCTACGAGGTAGGTTTGCACTACAGGGGAGGAATTTTGTTGCTGTCGAATGACCTTAAAAATAACTTCCATAACCACTAACCAAAATTTTAAAATTGCTTCACCAGCCTCAACAATCATCAGTCAAGGCAGGTAGTTGCGAAAATTGAGCTATACTTTTTTGATCTTCATTCAAAGCCTGGTGTTAATAGGCTGACCATCAAAGAGCGACTGATTCTAGTTTAACGATAAGCATTCAAACTTTACTTGTAACAGCGCTCTAGGCAAGATTTGTGTCAAATTCTTAGATAAAACGCCAAAAATGTAATTATAGCTTTGCATTGAATTTACCTGTTTAGGAATGTAAAGGAAAGAGCATTTTACCTTCATCTCTGACCTAGCGATCGTATCCCAATTAAATGCATGTCAGGTTAGCAACACGTCTTGATGTCAACTTGAGTCAGAGCAACTAACTAGAAAATTCAGCAGAAGCTACCGCTTGACGGAATTTTTTGATTATATATAAATGTAAAAGGGCATGTTCAATATATAGTAGTGGCAATCAAGCGCTAGGTATATGTTAAGAGATTTATTCTTCCCATAGACAGACGTACAAAATTATCTGACTGCTTTTGAGCTGACGATAATAAACCGAGGAAAAATCCTCATCACTTTAAAATAAAATTTATTGTACCGGGAATCCCGGATGCGCGAGACTTTTAGATTTTTGCCTCCTCTCAATCAAGAAAATCTTGGATTTAACACATTAGTCAAAACTGCTCGTCTAAATTAGATAAATTTTTATAAAAGGCATAGAGCAATACTCACGCTTGCAATAAAGGGTTAGGAAAATCCTCACTGCTTTTTCCAAGCTTTAAGTCCAGAAATTTAAATAAAAATTTACCAGCAACTTTAATTCAAAATTAAACAACTATTTTGCTATTATTAGTCCATGCTAGTATTTAATATAAAATTACGAAGACACAAAACAGAATAAATGGCCGTATCAGCGCGGCTACTACTGCTTTGTTGATTCGTAATGTAGAGACAAGAAAATTCGCGTCTCTACTGGCAGGACAAAAGGGCATATGCCCGTAGGACTCTATTGAAATACTATGCTGTCCTAAGCTTGAGAGGACGAGTAGAGAAAACTCTACCTGCTCATTAGCCAAAAGGGCAAGCACTAGAAGTGGAAAACCTGCATTTTTTGGGATCTACGACTTATTTGGAGTAGAATCAACCCGATGTGTAAAGGTGGCTGAAAGTTACACCGCTACAGTAGCGCCAAAAGAGAAAATAATTTCATTTCTGATGGCGAATAATGGTTAAAGTGCCGTGAAATCAGCAAAATTAATTTCTATGGCAACTATGACCTCTAATTGGTTGTGGACAACCATATATAGAAGTGCTTTTGGCTCCTATCGGCAGGAATTGACCCATTACACTAGAGTCCTAAGTAGCTCTATGCAAATGCTAAAAAGCCAAATGCTGGCATGAGACTACATCATTTATCAGTTTGGAGAGAGTAAGGAAAATTTGAGCATAATGACTGAAACTGCAACCGCGCCATTAACCGGAAAAGCACTACTAGCGAAAGTAAAAGAACTTTCCACTTTACCACGTCGAGAAAGAGCTAAACAGTGCGGCTATTACACTGTTACTAAGAATAACCAGGTTCGTGTCAATCTCACTGATTTTTATGACGCTTTGCTATCGGCTAGAGGAATTCCTCTAAGTCCAGAAGCACCTAAAGATGGTCGTGGTCGTGAACCGACATATCGGGTTAGTGTCCATCAAAATGGTCAGATTGTGATTGGTGCTACATACACCAAAGCAATGGGCTTAAAGCCTGGAGATGAGTTTGAAATTAGGTTGGGATACAAGCATATTCATCTGATTCAACTCGGTGAAACTGACAAAAAACTAACCTCACAAGATATAGATTCTGACGAATCGGACGAAGATTTGGAAGACGAAGAGTAAATTTGCTGATGGTAGGGATAAGTTTCAGGTGATGATAACTTGTCCTTACCGCGACAGCAAACTGGTAGCTTGATTGAGAAATGAGAAATTTTTGTCCCAAGTAAAAAATACGATTAGGCCCCTTGCAGAAGTCACCAAATTTAGTAGAGTCTTGATTAATCAACAAGAAATCTATAGTGCAAGAAGTCTATCGTGTTTTTTTTGTTTATTTGGATAACTTTCTTTGATCCTTCGGTCAACTCCTTACTGGCGTTTATGGAAAATGCACCAGCACTAGTTGTAGTGATGGCATTTTTTATTTCCTGGATAGTTTGCTGGTTGCCAGTCGCAACAGTATCAGCAATATTGCTCAATTGGCAACCTCCCAAACCTTTGCAACCAGAGCAAAAGATGCCGTTATTGGTGTCACTCTACCTATTAGCTCCCCTGATTCTGTGGGGAGTTAGTTGGCTGACGAATAAATCTTTTTCGGATTACGGCTTTGTTGGGAATCTTTCAACTCTTGGCTCTTTAGCACTAGGTTTCGGTTTGGGAGTGGTGAGCCTAGCTATTGTATTTAGTGGGCAATTCGGGTTAGGTTGGTGTTCTTTTGAAAAGACGAATTTTAAGTTACTAGTACCCATCTTGCTACCGATTTTCTTGATAGCGTTATTAGTAGGTGGGATAGAAGAGTTAATTTTTCGCGGTTTCCTGTTCGCTGAATTAGCGCAGGATTATCCAGTTTGGGTAGCGGCAGCAATTTCTAGCTTGATTTTTGCTTTGCTACATCTGGTTTGGGAGCAACGCGAAACCGCACCCCAACTCCCTGGATTGTGGCTGATGGGAATGGTGTTGGTGTTGGCACGCCTTGCCGATCGCAACAATTTGGGTTTAGCTTGGGGACTGCACGCGGGATGGGTATGGGCGATCGCTACCCTAGACACAGCAGAACTAATTACTTACACAGGTAAAGTCTCTGACTGGTTCACAGGTAAAAACAAAAAACCTCTAGCTGGCTTGGCCGGAATTATTTGTGTATTGGGAACTGGAGTGATTATCTGGTTTTTCTCTAGGTATTTTTAATTTCGCGTTCAGGTGCAATGCTTGAGAGGCAAGCCTGCTAAGGAAGCTTGCCTTTCAATATCTTGCCAAGAGCGGGAGGCCATGCACATTGCAGACCTTTGAGAGTTCCTTGTCTAAAACCCTAGTTTAGAGAAATGATAAGTAGATCGTAAATAAGGGACTTGCAAAAAATAAATTATCCCAAATTATTTATAGATTTGTAGGGGCGCAAGGCCTTGCGCCCCTACGACGGGATATTTTTTTAACTGGAAGTCCCTAAGGTGAAAATAGGGCGAGCGAGACACCCGCTAGAGATTCGTTACTTATACCAATTCTTTCTGAAGCTGCATAGAATTCGATCCCCCCTAGCCCACGCCAGTCGCTCCACTTGGGGAGACCCCAAGACCGCGCTGGCTCCCCTTAAAAAGGGGGGAATTCAAAGTCCCCCAATTTATCGGGGGATTTAGGGGGATCAAGATATGTGCAACTTCACATTAAATTGGTATTAATCCCTAAAACTTAACCCCGAAAACCAGGGATTAAACGCTTAAGAGCGCGATCGGCAACGTCGCCATAGCTAAGTTCTCCACACATAATCTTGCCCATGATTTGGGCACCAGAGGGGCGCTTAACTCCAACTTTGTAGCCAATACCAGGAAAGCGATAGAATGCTCCAGCTAATTTTTGCGCCCAAGCCATCTCAGTACCCCATTCTTCATTAATGGCTTCACTATATTTTTCTAAAGCGTTGGTATCACCAGAAAGAGCCTCATTAATGGCTCCTGCTGCAATCAAACCGCTAAAAATTGACGGACGAATGCCTTCTGCTGTCATCGGATCGACTACACAAGCAGCTTCCCCAACCAAAACGGCATTTTGACTATGCAACTTTTGGTTGCCATCCCACAAGCAAAGGGGATAACCATACTGCTTGCCAGTTTGGATATCTACATTAAACGATCGCGCGTACTCATCTAAAATCTTCTTAAAGTCTTGAGGTTCACCGCCGAGAAACGTACCCACCCCAATTGAATAACCGTCCGCCTTCGGAAAGTTCCAGATGTAACCATTTTTCACCAAGCCAAACTCGAAGTGAATTGTGGATTTGTCCTTCACAATTGCGGGAACTTCTGCTTCCAAAGCTCCTGCTAAACGGCGTTTACGGTCTTTGAAGCCGAGCCATTTTGCCATCGATCCTTTAGCACCATCAGCCGCGATTAAGTAGCGACCTGTAACTGGGCCATTCGCTGTGTTAACTTGCCAATAGTCACTTTTAAACTCAATACCCGTTACTTCAGTATTATCTCGTAGTTCAGCCCCTTGCTTCTGTGCTTGCTGCACCAAGAAATGGTCAAAAATATCTCGTCGCACCATCCAGACTGGTTCTTTTGTGGCGATTTTTGCTTCTACGGGGTCGCCCAATTTCCACGTAAAGCGAAGGGAGTCGGCTTTCACAGAAATCGCTGGGCTAAAATCAAAGTCGAACCATTGAGCGATCGCTGGAGATACACCACCTCCACAAGGTTTATATCTTGGCAGGGATTCTTTTTCTAACACTAATACTGAGCGACCTTGTTTGGCTAAATGATATGCAGCTGTTCCACCAGCTGGCCCAGCACCGACGATGATGCAATCGTACATAAGGCTGAATTTTTGCTCCTGAATTAGTTTAATTAATTTTTGTTAAATATCTAACAAATGATAAAGGCTGAAGAATTTATCCATCATTCTTCAGCCTTTATGCTTCAGACTTCAGACTTTAAACAGTCGTGATGTCTTTTTCTTTTTCTGCTAACAGTGAGTCTATTTTGGCACCATACTCGTTTGTGAGTTTTTGCAAGCTGTCTTGGTGGTCTTTTGATTCATCTTTGGAGATTTCAGAGGCTTTCTCCTGTTTGCGAATCGCGTCTACGGCATCGCGGCGGATGTTGCGAATAGCGACACGACCCTCTTCAGCATATTTAGATGCCATTTTGACAAATTCTTTACGGCGATCGCTGGTTAAAGGCGGAATATTCAGCCGAATTACAGAACCATCGTTACTGGGGGTTAAACCTACATCTGAGAGGGAAATAGCCTTCTCAACAATGTTTAGGGTATTACGCTCGTAGGGCTGAATTAGAATTGTCGAGGCATCTGGCGTGCTAATATTTGCCAGTGATTTTATGGGCGTGGGCGAACCGTAATAGTCCACTAATACCTTATCTAATAGACTCGCATTGGCGCGACCAGTGCGAATCGTGTTAAAAGCTCGTTGAGTTGAATCAACAGAACTTTGCATTTTACTTTTAGCGTCAGCTAATATCTCAGCTAATATCACAAGAACCTCCCACAAGGGTACCGATGGATTCTCCCAAGACGGCTCGGTGGATGTTACCTCGCACCGTTAGGTCAAATACCAGAATTGGGATATTATTTTCTTTACACAAGGCGATCGCAGTACTATCCATCACCCGCAAATCTTTGGCTAAAACGTGCGCGTAGGTAAGGCTATTGTAACGCTTGGCGTCAGGATAAATATGAGGATCGGCATCATACACTCCGTCTACTTTGGTGGCTTTAAAAATCACTTCTGCATCAATTTCTGCGGCTCTTAATGCCGCAGTAGTATCTGTAGTAAAGAAGGGATTTCCAGAACCAGCACCAAAAATTACCACCCGTCCTTTTTCAAGATGACGGATGGCACGACGACGGATATATGGTTCTGCCAATTCTTGCATAGCGATCGCAGTTTGCACCCGCGTCTGTACTCCTATGCGTTCGAGCGAATCTTGCAGCGTCATGGCATTCATTACCGTGGCAATCATCCCAATATAGTCAGCGGTTGCCCTGTCCATCCCCGCCGACGCTGCTTTGACGCCACGAAAAATATTGCCGCCGCCAACAACTATGGCGATTTGAGTGCCAGTGGCTATCACCTCTGCTAATTCTTGTGCTATGCCTTTGACCACTTCTGGATCGATGCCATAGCCCATGTTGCCCATTAAGGCTTCACCGCTCAGTTTGAGTAAAACCCGTCGGTAATTCGTTCCCATGAAGTTCCGCTTTATCAAAAAAGTTGCAATTGCCTCCAACTTAAGATAGCAGTTACAGGGACTATCTATGTCTAGTTACGCCAAATCAATGTAGTACCTACTGGTTCTGTTTCTGGTATATCTATTTCTTGACCAAGAAACAGAGAAGCGATCGCAGTTTTTAAATAATCCTCTCCCACCGTTGATGGGTCTTGGGGGCGATCGTCAATTTTCCCTTTGTAGCGGACTATACCATTAGTATCTATTAAAAAGGCCATTGGTGTTTTTGTAGCACCAAAACTGCGGGTTACATCTTGCGTCGAGTCCCACAGGTAAGGAAAGTTCAAATCGTGACGCTGGGCAAAAGCTTTCATATTTTCAAAGCTTGTCCTAGTGCCGTGATTGCCATCACTACCATTCATCCCAATTAGTGTGAAGCCTTTCGGGGCAAATTCGGCTTGAATGTTTTTTAACCTATTTATATACCACTCTACATAAGGGCAGTGGTTACACATGGAAATAACGCCCACTGCTCGGAACTTCTCAAGATAACGCCTGAGATGGTGTACTTGACCGTCAATTCCTGGCAGTTCAAAATCGGGTGCATAACTCCCAATGGGAGTATCGATTGTTTCTAGTAGATTCATGTTGTCTGGCTCGCAGAACTAGGAACAAGAAAAATATTGTTAAATTCAGCGTCAGTTTCCAATTGCAAACCACCCCTTAGCCGATGCCTCATATTCGACAATGTTATAGACTCGCATTGGTTATCGTAAATTGTGAAACTACTGAATCTAGCACTGATGCTAATTGGCTCACATCTAAAAATAGCGAAAATATTACTCACATTACAAAAGTCATGATTCCTAATACTGACATAATCTAAGTTGGGAGTAAATTATCTGTATCAACAAGACGGAAATCTATGCTGGATAAAACTATCAGCCAAGAAGCTTTTGTGATATACGTCTAAGCTATCACTACAGCAAAGGATTTGCTTTGAAAATCTGATAAATTTTATTCAAATTCAAAACAATTTTGCTTGCGCCTTGCTGCTGAAAGGCTTTTACCCTTATATTCTCCAAATTTTTTATGACAACCTCAAGTTCAAAAACAGCACTTACCTCTACAAAAACCTGGATTTGGCAAGATTTCCCTATCTGCTATCAAACCCAAGGAACCACTGGGCCAGCTATTGTCCTCGTGCATGGATTTGGCGCTTCTTGGTGGCATTGGCGGAAAAATATTCCCGTATTAGCACAAAATTGCCGTGTTTATGCTATTGATTTGATTGGTTTTGGGGCTTCCGCAAAACCTCAACCTGGGGAAAAAATTGCCTATACTCTAGAAACTTGGGGAGAGCAAGTGGCAGATTTTTGCCGCGAAGTTGTCGGTGAGCCAGCTTTTTTAGTCGGAAATTCTATTGGCTGTATTGTAGCCATGCAAGCAGCAGTAAGTAACCCAGATATTGCCTTGGGAGTTGCTTTGCTCAACTGTTCTTTACGGCTGTTGCACGATCGCAAACGGGTAACTTTACCTTTATCTCGTCGTTACGGAGCACCTCTACTGCAACGCCTGTTATCTATCAAACCAGTTGGCGATTTCTTTTTCAATCAACTCGCCAAACCGAAAACGGTGCGGAAAATTCTGTTGCAAGCTTATGCAAATGCTGAGATGGTGACAGATGAGTTGGTAGATATTCTTACTTCACCAGCAAGCGATCCGGGGGCTGGGGCTGTGTTTCTTGCTTTTACTTCTTATTCTACAGGGCCATTACCAGAAGACCTTTTACCACTGTTACAGTGTCCGGCGATTATCTTGTGGGGAACGGCCGATCCGTGGGAACCAATTAAGTTAGGGAGAGAATTAGCTAATTTTCCCCAAGTAGAAAAGTTTATTCCTTTAGAGGGAGTGGGGCATTGTCCGCAGGATGAAGCGCCGGAGTTAGTCAATCCGATTTTACTCGATTGGATTTTGGAGCGATCGCGGTAATAGACTCGGTTCAATTTTCACGTAATGGGCGGTCTTGAATATAATCAAAAAGATTTATTTTTTGTTGATTGAGCCGATACGAAAAATTGGCGGTTGACTGTGGATAAACTTGAAAATTTTACAGGAATAGACTTCTTTTCAAATATTCCTGAAGAGATTCAAGAACATATTGAAGATTATTTGAGTCCTGTTCCAATACCAATCATTTCATCTCTCCTAGCCGATACAGAATCATTAGCTTACTCACTCGGTATCAAGGAACTCAGTTCTAACAGTACCATCTGGCATGATAGTGTTGCACAAAGTCAGGTATCTGACATTACCAGTAAGACTACCACCAGTCAAGTCGGCATTAGTCAAGTCAGCTCCATACAATATGACGGAACCAAGATGGGCACTACGCAGATTGGCATTGATTAGTTTAGCGCCTTCGAGATCAGTACAATCAAAATCGGCATCTCTCAAATCAGCATTAGTCAGGTTAGCAGAAGTCAAGGTAGCACGTCCCAGATAAGCACCACTGAGATTAGCACCACTCAAGTTGACGCATATCATGTTGGTTCTAGTTAAATTAGCACTACTCAAATTAATGCCGCTAAGATTATTCCTAGTGGGGTCGTATTCATCGAGTCTAGCAATGTTAAGGTTGACATCGCTCAAGTCAACACCAGAGAAGTCTCTCTCCCCAGCAGCATAGCGCCTGTACAACTCTTCAGCATCCATAACCCAACCCTCACATTAACTAACACATATACTTTTTATTTCTTTCTTTGTGTACTTTGCGCCCTTTGCGGTTCGTTCCTCATCTGATTTGGAGCATCTTTATACAGAATTGGTATTACCCGTATTGGAATCAGATCAGAAGCATTATATTTGTTAACTAACGATAAATTTTTGGCACTGTCTCTTATTTGCTTAATTAGGAATAGCACTCAAGGCAATTACTAACTCAAAACTAACTGACTTAAGAAGAAAGCAAGGGCTGCACTACCCAAAGGAACTGTTAAATTGTCAATACCCAAAAATGAAACAGCTTCTAAAGCAGTAGCTATAACTGCCACTATCAGCGATATCGCCCAAGTTTGCCAACTGTTTCCTTGAGTTCCAACTAAAATCCAACTACTCACAACATAGCTAACGAGCATCATAGTTAGGGAGCCTTCCCAACTTTTTTCTGTCCCAAAAACTTTATACTTATGTTTACCAAAGCGTTGCCCAATCAAGGCTGCTAATCCATCTCCCCAAGTCATTATCAAAATTCCGAGTGCTGCGTATTGGGGTTGTTGCAAGTACCAGAACCAGGCAACTAAAATACCGAAACTGACAGAGTAAAAAAATGTCCCCAAACTTTGCCGTCCAACGCTATTAATACCAGGAAGAATGGGCAATCGGTAGGATAATAAGGTGATTGCACTCGCTAAAATAGAAGCTGTAATCCCTACACTGGCGGGAATCTCTAGCCACCAAGCGATTAAAATCACATTCCCAGTGCCAATATGAACTATCTTCCGCACGATTTCTGGCTTGTCGGCAAAGCGGTTTACCACCCCTGCAATCAGAAGGATGAGTAACACCCAAATTGCAGCGATCGCAATTTGTAGCCAGAAAACCGGAATTGAGGTGAAGTCAGAAAATGTAATTAACAAAGATACGACAAAATGAAAATTTTTACCCCTGTTACTAATTTATAAGATTTGGGTAGCTGCAATGAAATTATTATTTATTTGGCTGATTCGGGGCTACCGAATGTTTATCTCGCCGTTGTTTCTCCCGACTTGTCGCTTTCAACCAACTTGTTCGATGTATGCTATTGAAGCTATTGAACGATTTGGAGTGTTGCGTGGTAGCTGGATGGCAACTCGGCGGATTTTACGCTGTCATCCGTTTCATCCAGGTGGTTACGATCCAGTGCCAGAGGTGGTAGAAAAGGTGAAGGAGGAGTAGTTTGAGGATTGGAGTTTAAACGCAAAGGGGCGCAAAGGGAAGCGCAAAGGGACGCAGAGAATGAGAAGAGGGGTAGATTATTAAAGGATGTGTTCGTGGGTATAGCTATTTGGGGAGATGTCAACAGATGAGGTTGTCATCTAGCGTGGGAAGGTTAAATAATTTAATTTAGACTTACGATGATTAATCCTACTGCGATTTCTATACCTGAACCACAAATTCCTACTCCTGGCCCAAGTCCGCTACCTAGTCCCAATCCTGAGCCGAATCCGCTACCTAGTCCCGAACCTGTACCGGGGCCAGCGATTCCTCAACCATTGCCGGGGCCTGTACCAGAACCAGTACCTGCTCCCATTCCTCAGACAGTTCCAGGGCCGATTCCCCAAACCATACCGGAACCTGTTTAGATTACCTTGGTAATGTAATCCAAAATCTCAAATCTAAAATCCAAAATGCTAAGAGCCGGAATTGTCGGACTTCCCAACGTCGGAAAATCTACTTTATTTAATGCTGTAGTTGCTAATGCTAAAGCAGAAGCAGCTAACTTCCCTTTTTGCACGATTGAACCGAATGTCGGCGTTGTCGCAGTCCCGGATGAACGGTTAAATGTTCTTGCTAAGATTGCCAGTTCGGCACAAATTATCCCGGCGCGGGTTGAATTTGTAGATATCGCTGGTTTGGTTAAAGGTGCTAGTCAGGGTGAGGGACTAGGGAATCAATTCCTGTCCCACATCCGGGAAGTTGATGCGATCGTCCATGTGGTACGTTGTTTTGAGAATGACGATATTATCCATGTTGCTGGTTCTGTTGACCCAGCGCGAGATATTGAAATCATTAATATAGAACTGGGTTTATCAGATTTAGCACAAATTGAGCGGCGAATTGACCGCACTCGCAAACAAGCTCGTACTAGCAAAGATGCACAGTTTGAAGTCTCAGTTTTAGAAAAATTAGCTGCGGCTTTAAATGAAGGTAAATCGGTGCGTCAGGTAAGCTTGAATGAAGAAGAAACAGTAATTATTAAAGGATTAGAACTGCTGACTTATAAGCCGATTATCTACGCCGCCAATGTATCTGAGGATGAGTTGGCAACTGGTAATCATTTTGTGGAAACAGTGCGGCAAATTGCATCGACAGAAAATGCTCAAGTTGTGATAGTTTCGGCCCAAGTTGAAGCTGAATTAGTGGAATTACCAGAAGAAGATAAAGCTGATTTTCTTGCGTCTTTAGGTGTGGAAGAAGGCGGTTTGAAATCGTTGATTCGGGCAACTTACACGCTTTTAGGCTTGCGGACATATTTCACTTGTGGCCCTAAAGAAACCCGCGCTTGGACAATTAATGCCGGAATGTCTGCACCTCAAGCTGCTGGTGTAATCCACAGTGATTTTGAGCGGGGATTTATCCGCGCCGAAACTGTTGCTTATAAAGATTTGGTAACAACTGGTTCGATGAATGCTGCGAAGGAAAAAGGGTTGGTTCGCAGTGAAGGGAAAGAGTATGTTGTGCAAGAAGGGGATGTAATGTTGTTCCGATTTAATGTGTAGGGGTAATTAATGAGTGGCCGTTATCGATAAGATAATGGTCAACTTAGGGACTTCCAGTTAAAAAAATATCCCATTGTAGGGGCGCAAGGCCTTGCGCCCCTACAAATATATAAATAATTTGGGATAATTTATTTTTTGCAAGTCCCTTACACTAAGTTGCGATCGCCAGAAATAACTTGACAAAACCTTTAATATATGAATTTTTTGCTTAAGGAAGTTGCTAGGCGATCGCACCCTCAAGAAACTAAAAGTGGGTAGGCGGACATTCTGTCTGCCTATTCTCATAATCATTGGACATAGTTCAGCTATTTCCACCCACAATGTATACATAAGAACCCAAATTCTCATCATCTGTACCAACAATCACGCCGCCTGCTGCACCGGGAACAAGTTCCATACCTTCAATTTTGTGGTACTCAGAGCGGTAAAGGGGAACTAGTTGAGGATTTTGCCGCCATGCAATTTTGTTACCACGAAATCCCAAGTAACCAGCGACATACACAGCGGACTGAAATGGGCCATCATCTCCAGCATCACTTGCTGAGGTGATGTAGACAATTCCTACGGGGTCTACTTTAATATCGGAAATATGGCGAACATTGCCAGATGGAAACGGTACTTTCAGATTGGCAGAACCCGCGAGAGTAATTTCATATTTAGTTAAGTCAAACACTCCCCAAAAAATAGTTGCTGGTTGTTTTGCTTCACCGCGATGTCCCCAAATAGCAACTAATTGACCGTCGATATTTTGTAATCCAAATGCTTCAAAATTATTTCCTTGAATAATTCCTGGTAGATTGAATTCCTTAAGAACCGAGATTGTCTTATTGGCAGGCTCTAACCTGATGTAATAAGCTTTTCCAGAACTGCTTAAAGCGATAAATGAGGATTTTGTCTTTTCTGGAACAGATGTTAAAGCTTCTAAGTCGATGGGCAATTCTATGTTATTCGGCCAGCTTAAAGGGAAATATTCAGGTTGGTTTTTACCCTTAATGCTGATGATTGCTAAACGACCTTGGTTTTTTTGTTTGTTGTCATGGGCAATCAGAAAATTCAGCGTATTGCTTTGTTGCTCTATCAAAGCCATACCACTGATACCGAAAGGGATTCCACCGCGAACCGGACGCCAATCTTGCGCCCAAACTTGCTGGGATATAAGTAACAATGCGCCTAAGACTACTATATTGATGATTAACCTAAGAAACCGAGGCATATTGATTTAGCCAAGCTGTGAGTATCTGTAAAAGGAGTGGGTTAACGGATGCTCAATCATATCAAATCCAGGCAATTCGCACCCATATCAAGAAAGCAGCCTTTTTTACTCACTGCTAACAGGATATTTACGTAATTTATTGACTCACAATAAGACTTTCTGTAAAGAAAGCAATAATTCGTTGACAGTATAGGGCTTCGACAAAAACGTATTCACACCAATAGCAGCTACTGCATTAAGCTTATTGTCAGACATCAGCCCACTGCTGGCAATAATTCTGACATGGGGATTGATTTTTTGCAGGGTACGGATGGCAATTAAACCATCTAGCGAGGGGAGCATAATATCCATGAGGACAGCACTAATTTTATCCCTATTTTGAGCGTATAGCGCGATCGCCTCAATACCATCACTGGCTATTATGGTTTTGTAGTTGTGAGTTTCCAGCGATGTTCTCGTAGTCTCTTGAATGGCAGTTTCATCATCCACAACTAAAATCCATTCTCCATGTCCTGTCTGTGGTGGCAAATCTTCTGGGCTGAATGTTTCCATTCCCTCTACTGCTGGCAAGTAAACCTGAAAGCTACTCCCACTTGCCTGTTCGCTATACACGTTCACAAAACCTCCGTGACTTTTAACGATCCCAAGTACGGTAGAAAGTCCTAACCCTGTGCCTTTTCCTACATTTTTTGTGGTAAAGAATGGCTCAAAAATTCTATCTAATATCTCTTTAGGAATCCCAATTCCAGTATCGGAGACAGTAACTACTATGTAAGGCCCCTCTTCGGCTTCCAGGTTCATGCGGGCATAATTTTCGTCTATCAAGACATTTTCGGCAGAGATACTCAAACTACCGCCATTAGCCATAGCATCGCGGGCGTTAACGCAGAGGTTCATCAGCACCTGATGTAGTTGGGTGCTATCTCCAGAAACCATCCACAAATCCTGCGGTATATCTGTGCTGATTTCTATAGATTTCGGAAATGTCTCTTTAAGAATCTTGGCAAGTTCCACAATTATATGTCTGAGTTGCAAAGCGATCCGCTTGCCTTCTACACCCCGCGCAAAGGACAGCACCTGTTTGACTAAATCAGCACCACGTCTAGCGTTGATTTCCAAAATCTCCAGTAGATGGCGAGTCCGCCGATCTGCATCGGGAAACTTCAACGGTAGCAGTTGCGCTCCTGCCAAAATCGGTGTCAAGATATTGTTAAGGTCGTGAGCAATGCCACTAGCTAAAGTGCCAATACTTTCCAGGCGTTGGGCGCGAAACAATTGGGCTTCTAAATGTTTTTTCTCAGTTATATCTGTATCAACGGTGAGAATTGATTTGGCTTTCCCTTGTTCATCGCACACCAGACTCCAGCGACTAGCAACAAGGATTTCCTTGTCAGTTTTAGTAAGTTTAGTTAACTCGCCCTGCCACTTTCCTTTACTAACAACTTGTAAAAGAGCCGCTTCAAATTCTGGTGAAGGTTCGTCATACAAAAGCTCACTAGCATTTTGGCCGCAAGCTTCTGTCGCTTTCCAACCATAAAGTGTTTCTGCGCCTTTGTTCCAGAAGATAATTTGATTGTTTAAATCTCGTAGGCAAATGGCATCTGTGGTGAAATCTAGTAATGCTGCTTGTTCGCGGATTTTTTCTTCTGCCAATTTGCGATCGCGCAGTGCGGCTTGTCGTTCGCTAATATCAATACTGGCGCATGTCACACCAACAACTTCTTGCGACTCATTCCGCAATGGCTCAACTGTCAAATCGTAATATCGAGTTGTATCTTTGATTGTAATTGATACTTCCTCTCGCGTTCCGATGCCAGTGGTTAGCACCCCACGTTTAATTGTGGTGAGATGTTGAGCATCTTCAACTGGGATGATATCCGAGTCTTGTTTGCCCAATATTTCTTCAACTCTCACTCCATAAGGGGGATTGTAAACCCAAGTGTAGCGTAACTCCCGATCTTGGTTGTAGACGAAGATGGGAGAGTTTTTCAGAGCCACCCGAAATCGTTCCTCGCTCTGTCGCAGTGCATTGTCTGCCCGTTGGCGTTCGATGGCATAACGCATTGAGCGCACTAGCAAGTCGCCAGTTACTTGCCCTTTCACCAAATAATCTTGCGCTCCTTCCTGCATTGCCCTAATTGCTAGGGTTTCATCGTCTATACCCGTGAGCACAATTATCGGAGTGGCTTTTGCTTGATGGTGAGCAATCACAAAAGTTTCTAGCCCCTGGCTATCTGGCAGCGAGAGGTCTAACAAAATTACATCAAAAAGTTCTTTTGCTAGGTAGTTGAGTGCTTCAGAAAGCTTCTCAACGGGCATTAACTCAATTACAACTGTGGTAACTTCTTTTAAAAACTCTTGTAATAAAAAAACATCACCAGGGTTATCTTCTACTAATAAGACTTTAATATTTTTACCTGCCATTTCCATTACTCCGGTGGCAGTTTTACGATCGCAAACCAAAAATTTTCTATTGATTGGACAATTTTAACGAATTGATCGAAATCTACGGGCTTAGTTATATAACAGTTTGCACATAAATTATAGGCTTTGAGGATGTCTTCTTCAGCTTGGGAAGTCGTCAAAATTACTACGGGAATTCGTTTGAGGTTTTCATCTCCTTTAATTTCTGCCAGTACTTCTCGCCCATCTTTTCTGGGGAGATTTAGATCGAGCAACACAATATCTGGATGGGCTACTTTAACGTATTTTTCCTGCTTTCGCAAGAATGCCATTGCTTCCACCCCATCTTCGACCACATTTAAGTTAATCGAAATTTTGCTATCTTCCAAGGCGATGCGTGTGAGTTGGGCATCGCCTGGATTGTCCTCTACCAACAAAACCTCAATAGGCATAATAGGTGTTATAATGCCCACGATTGCTTACCTGCTTTATCTGGAATTGTGAAGTAGAAAGTCGAGCCTTGACCCAGTTTCGACTCAACCCAGATCCGGCCGCCGTGGCGTTCTATAATTTTTTTACAAATTGCCAGACCGATTCCAGTACCGGGATACTTATCTCTACCGTGCAAGCGCTGAAAAATTATAAAAATGCGTTCAGCATACTGGGATTCTAAACCAATACCATTATCGCGCACCGAGAACAACCATTCATCTGCCGACGGGATAACATTTAAACTTTCTCCATCTGAATTTGCATCTAGCTTCGCTACGCCGATGTGAATTTGTGGCTGCTGATGACGGCAAAATTTGATCCCATTGCCAATCAGGTTTTGAAATACTTGTATCAGTTGGGTAGCATCAGCCATTACTTCAGGTAGAGGGTCGTGAGTCACAATTGCCTTACTATCTGCGATCGCAATTTGCAGATTAGCGATCGCCTGTTCTAAGATAACGCTACAATTTACTCGCAGAAAGGGCTGTCCGCGGGTGCTGACGCGAGAATAATTTAACAAATCATTGATTAGGGTCTGCATCCGCCGCGCCCCATCTACTGCGTAGTTGATAAACTGATCGGCATTGGTATCTAGTTGATTTTTGTATCTTCGTTCTAGTAGTTGTAAATAACTTGTTACCATCCGCAATGGCTCTTGCAAGTCATGAGAAGCCACATAGGCAAACTGTTCCAATTCCGCATTTGAACGAGCAAGTTCCTGACTTTGCTGGCTTTCTTTTTCTAATAGTTGCGCTTGAGATAAAGCAATCCCAATTTGGTTAGCTAGTTGCTTTAACAACTCCGTCTCAAAATTATTCCACCGTCGAGGTGCAGCACACTGATGAGCCAGCAACAAGCCCCAAATGCTGTCTCTGACCATAATTGGTACTACGAGGTTAGCTTTGATAGCAAACTGCTGAAGAAATTCTCGATGGCATGGTTGAATGCGAGCGGTTTCAACGTCTGCCATCGCACTCACTCTTCCTTGGCGATATCTTTCTATGTATTCTTCTTTAAAGCAGGGGTCAAAAATATTTCTTCCCAAAATTACCGGCCAACCAGGTAGCACCGCCTCTTGCACGACTGTTCCCGAACCATCAGGCTCTAGTTGAAAAATTAACACTCGGTCAGCTTGTAGTAGTTTTTGTACTTCAGTAACAGTAGTTTGGAGGATTTCATCTATTTGTAAAGATTCTCGAATCTTCAGAGTGATTTCAGCAAATAATTGCGATCGCAAATTCTGCCGCTTTAATTCCTCATCTGCCTGCTTGCGATCGGTGATATCAGTATAAGAACCCACCATTCGCACTATATCACCGGATGCGTCCCAAAGTGCCTGTCCTCGATCTAGAATCCATTTATAGCTGCCATCTTGGCACTGGACTCGATATTCACAGACATAAAACGGTGTTTTCTTGGCAAAGTGGTCTTGGAAAGCTTGAAGTACCCAATCTCGCTCATCGGGGTGGATTCGTTTTGTCCATTCATCCCAACTGTTGGAAACTTCGTGCTCTTTATAACCGAGCATTTCCTTCCACCGAGTTGAGAAGAACACTTCATTAGTCTTGAGGTTCCAATCCCAAATCCCATCATTATTACCATGTAATGCTAATTGCCAGCGTTCTTCACTCTCTCGGAGTGCTTCTGCTGTTCGCCGTCGTTCAGTGATGTCTTGGAAATAAACAGACAAGCCATCTTTTGCAGGATAAGCGTGGACTTGAAGCCAGGAATTTAGTGGCGGATAAAACTCCTCAAATTCCACGCTCACCTGTTCTGACATTGCTCTGTGATACTCGCGATGGAATGTTGTGTCTATGAGTTCTGGAAATACCTCCCAAATGCTTTGACCTAATAATTCATTCTGGGTTTTTTGCAACAGCAGTTCTGCTTGACGATTAATGTAGGTGAATCGCCACTTTTTATCTAAGGCAAAAAACGCATCAGTGATGCTTTCGAGCAAATTAGCAATGCGGATTCTGGCCGATTCTGACTCGGCGTGCGCTGCTTGCTCATACGCCACGAGCTTCTCGGTAACTTGAGATACCTCCGTTACATGACGCCTGAATTCTAATTGGTCGATTACCAAGTGGCTCAGAGCTACAAGCGCCTCCACTTGTTTTTGGCTCAATTCTTTTGGGGCTTGGTCAATTACACACAGAGTTCCCAGCATATCTCCCTTGGGAGTAATTAAGGGTACACCTGCATAAAACCGTATATATGGATAGCCAGTCACTACCGAATTATTTGCTAATTTTTCATCAGCTAGGGTATCAGGAATCACCACAACATTACGCCGCTCTTGGCAAAGGTAAGATAACCCAACACACCGGGGCATTTCTGATACATTTAAACCTACTTTTGCCTTAAACCATTGACGGTTTTCATCAATGAAATTTACCAAGGAGATGGACGTACCGCAAATAAATGCTGCTAACTGAGCAAGATTGTCGTAAGCTTCTTCGGGTTCGGTGTCAAGAATTTGATACTGGCGGAGGGCTTCTAGCCTGGCCACTTCTGTATCAATTTGTCCAGGTTTCATTAACTTTTCTTAATAAATTTAAATGTTATATCTAGTCAGCAGGATGGCTATCTCAAGAATAGCTTAACCTCTTGTAATAATTATTAGTCTTTTCCCTGCCTCTGGCTGTTCGGGAAAGCTTGTTAAATTTTGCCGAAATGCTAAATTCACATTAAAAGTGATGCTTAGAGTCAGCTATTGCCATCTACGTCGCAAAGTTATTGCGTAGGCGTAGCCCGTCGGTTGACATCCCAGTAATTCTAGTGTAAATAAATTTAGTCTGCATGAGGAGATTCAATTGTTGCAGACTATCAGCTAGTCATTTGTCACTACACCAAAGGCTGTCGTTATAAAAATCATGATTTTGTTGATGAAAATCATGATTTTGTTAATGAAAACCATGATTTTGTTAATGAAAAACATGATTTTGTTAATGAAAAACATGATTTTGTTGATGAAAACCATGATTTTGTTGATGAAAACCATGATTTTGTTGATGAAAACCATGATTTTGCTTAAAAAAATTGAAAAACATCCCAAATCAAAGGTGCAAAATTGTCCTCTGCCCGGAAGCGTAGGGATTACAATGCCCGCCCTTATGTAACGTGAAATCGACAAACCTCTGCCTTCCCAATACGGTTCGGTTAAGGCAAGAGACGCGATAAATCGCCGTCTCTACAATTTAGGGCGTGTCATCAAAAAACCTTATCCAAACCATATTGTCTCCCTTCCTTAAACTTTCCCTCAACTATTTCCCTCTCCGACTCGGAGAGGGACGGTTTTACGTAGTAAAACCAGGGAGAGGTTTCAATATTTACGCTAATTAGGCACTTAAGAGACGAGCCGTCGAACTCACATTACTGTGGTCTAGCCTCCGCCTTTCTTTTATAACTGTACCGTCAAAGCATAGTTATCCTAAAACTGATAACTGTTAAACCCCTACCAAAACGGCTTCCCGCAGCTTGGCAATAACATCACTGAGATTACCCGTGTTCAGACGGTAACTCAAAGGATGAGCAATCAACCGCGCCGTGCTTTCATAGAGAGTTGCAATTTCAATCAAACCATTTTCGCGCAAAGTCCGCCCAGTAGAAACCAAATCCACGATCGCTTCTGACATTCCGGTAATTGGGCCTAGTTCCACTGAACCATACAACGGCACTATTTCCACAGGTAAATCTAGACTGTGGAAATATTCACGAGCGCAATTGACATACTTGGAAGCAACTCTACCATGCGGTGGTAAATCTGAAGGCGATCGGTAAGAACTAGATGCTTTTACCGCCACCGACATCCGACAATGCCCAAACTGCAAATCCACCAAGTGGGCAACTTGCGGCTGCTTCTCCCGCAACACATCGTAACCAACAACACCCAGTTGTGCTTGACCATATTCCACATAAACAGGCACATCCTGCGCCCTCACCAACAAAGCTTTTGCGACTCCCTTAGTATCAGGAATCTGAAGTTGGCGAGTTCCCGAATCTAAAAAAGCACTAAAATCTAATCCCACAGATTGTAGCAGGCGGATGCTATTTTTAAGGAGTTCCCCTTTTGGCAATGCAACAGTTAGCATTCTTTTTTTAATATCCTTGGCGTTCTGGCAGTTGAATAATATTGAGAATATCTCTATATGCTTACCACAAGCAGCATGAGAATTTTATTAGTTGATGATGAAGTTGAACTAACTGAACCCTTGAGTCGCTTATTAACTCGTGAGGGTTACACTGTGGATGCCGCTTACGATGGCACAAGTGGCAACGAACATGCCCAAGCAGGCAGTTATGACCTACTAATTTTAGATTGGATGCTGCCAGGAAAAACGGGGTTAGAGATTTGTCAGCAATTGCGACGCCAAGGTAAAACCACTCCCGTGCTGTTTCTTACAGCCAAAGATACTCTAGATGACCGCGTACAAGGTTTAGATGCTGGTGCTGATGACTACTTGGTTAAACCTTTTGAACTGCGAGAGTTACTAGCCAGAGTCCGGGCTTTGTTGCGTCGTTCCGGTTCCCAAACCTATGAAACCACCACCGGACGGTTAACCGTCGCTGATTTAGAACTCGATTGCGAAAATCAAGTAGCCTATCGCCAAGGAAGAATAATTGAGCTATCGCAAAAAGAAAGCCAGTTGCTGCAATACTTCATGGAACACACTGGACAACTAATGACTCATGCCCAGATTATGGAAAATTTGTGGCAAGAGGAAGAACAACCCAGTAGTAATGTAATCGCGGCATTAATTCGTTTGCTGCGCCGTAAAATTGAGGTAGGTAAAGAAACTACACTGATTCACACAGTCTACGGCAAAGGCTATCGTTTCGGTGCTTCCTCATTGGAGTCAGTTTAGCCGCCTGCTTTCAACTCACAATGATTCGGTTAATTGGTTAGGAGAATCATTGCTATTTTTCAGTCTTTGCGACTTTAATTCCTGTCGAAGTTTGTTGTAGAGAGATGAATCCACAGGCATCATAATCTGTGAAATTCCTTTCCAGACACCAAGCTGATTATTTGCACCCATATCTTCCATAAGTTGCTCAGTGTAACGCAAGGAAAACGAGGCAATGCATGTCGCCCTCGCTACAACATTATTGTATTGAGTTTTCATCCAATCCATATCTGCTGCTATTTCTTGATACATTGCTGAAGGCGAAGGCAATAACAAGTTGCCTTTGACATACTCTAGTAGCCACCAAGCACCAACTTCTGATGTCAACTGACAATAGAAACTGCTGTTATAGCCAACAAAACCCATCTGTGGAATATTAGGGTGAATCAGATAACGGTAAAGCTTAAAATTACCATCTTCATCGATTATCTGTCGGCGATATTCTTCTTCGAGAAAGGGAAGTTCCTGGTTAAATCCTGTACCAAAAATTACTATATCTGCCTGCAACTGCTGACCATTAGCTAATTCCACCCCATCAGGGATAAACTTGGCGATGCTAGTTTTAATTGCCTGAATTTTACCAGAGTGTACGTACTTGAAGAAATCTGGAGGAGCTATAGTAATTTGACAGTTAGCCTGATTCATCGGTTGTTCGGGCAACATGCCGCAGCTATCAAGACCGAATTGCAGGCGTAGCACCATCTCGTTAGTCCGCCAAAAAGCCCACACTAGTGGTTTACCCATAGTGTGCAGCAATCTTTCAAGCCGTCCCATCTGATGGTGGGGGAACCAAGCTTCTGCAAAGCGGGTTAATAAAACATACTTCAGGTTGACTAAACCCAGAAAAAATCTAGGAACCTTCCACAGGGATTGACGGAAGACGAGGGTGGATTCTTTGGCTATGTTCGCCGCCAAAGTCGCAATGTCGCAGGCAGATTTGCCAAAACCCACTACTACTACCCGCTTACCCTCCATGATTGAAGCATCGTTAAACTCAGTAGAATGGAGTACTCGTCCTCCAGATGCTGCAAACTCCTCTCTACCAGGCAAAGAAGGTAAATTAGGGAAACTAAATATCCCATTGCACACTAGCACAAAGTCAAATTCGTGCTTTTCTTCTTTTGTCTCACCCCGATTATCTTCCTTCACTCTGATGCTAACTACCCATCCTGGACGTTCTCCAGTTTTTCGGGAAACATTGGTGACTTCCGTTTGGAAGCGAATTCTTTCAAGAACCCCAAAATTCTGGGTGTATGAATTTAGATAATTCCGCATATCCTCTGCTGTGGGCCACTCTGGGTAGGATGCAGGCATAGGATAGTCAGAAAAACTATATGTGTCACCCGTATTCTGGGTTGTTAATTCTGGGTAAGTTCGAGATTTTTCCCAAACACCACCAAGTCCTTTTTGTTTCTCGAATACAGTAACGTCGTAGCCTTCCTCGACAAAAGTTTTAGCTGTTACCAGACCGCTAATTCCAGCGCCAATCACGCAAATTTGCTTAATTTCCATATTCTTTTTTAAGTAAATGCTAAAAGAATTTCTGCAAAGATGAATTTAAGCTATTATGATGCAACTTATGTAAATACACACTAATCGCTCGATCTAAAGTGACAGTTATGAGCAGTATTCCTGCCATAGGAATTTTGGGTGCTCATATAGCAATATAAGAAACCTTGTCTAGGGCACGCTACGCAAATGTCAAGGCTAAGGCGTAAGGTGTTGGGAACTCTCAAAGTCTTACGACCAACCTACAACTCCATACCCCATACCTTTAGACTTTTTTACATATGGTAAAAAGTCAGATACTTCTCTGGAAGTGGCACTATACCAGAGAAGTATCTGAAGAATTATTGATTAACAAGCTTTGAAAATACTTTAAAAGTGGGTGACGAGGGATTTGAACCCGCAACCAATAGATTAAGAGTCTACTGCTCTACCGTTGAGCTAGTCACCCGCACGAATAACCATATTAGCAGACTTCTGACAATTTAGCTAGTGCCGTGCCCAAAAACTAATTAAAGCGGGAATTTGATGCTGAAGGTGGTTTGACCGGCTCCACTCTCTACATAAATTGAGCCGCCTAAATGTCTGACCATTTTCTGGACTAATGCCAATTCCAGTCCAGTGCCGCTATGTTTCCAAGGATCGTGTTTGGAAAGGTGATAGAAAGGCTCAAATATCCGTGACAGTTCGTTGCTAGTCAGTTCTAGCCCCGAATTGCTAATATTAAGCTCTACTGCGTCCCCTGTGAGGCGAGCAGAAACTGTGACAGACTCACCTGCTGGGGTATATTTGCAGACATGGTTGAGTAGTTCGGTGATAATCCTCTCCATATCTGTGATATCTGTCTCTAAAAGCGGGAGTGCAGGATCGATACTCAGGTTTAACTGCTGTCGCTGGCAACTGGTGAGGTCTCGAAAAGACTCGACAATGGGGTGAAGCCAGCTTTGTAAGTCAATGGCAATCAAAGTTGGGGGATCGGGTTCGGCTTCGAGATATGTGAGTGTGAGTAGATCGTTAATTAACTTGCTTTCTCGCGCACACTCGTTATGCAGAATCTGCAAGAGTTGTGGAACTATTTCTATCTCTAATATTTCTGCTGGTGTGAGGACACTTTCGAGGGTTTGGACTGCAAGGCTGATGCTAGTTATTGGTGTCCGCAGTTCTTGGGAGAGGTTTCTGAGAAATTGGTTTTTGAGGCGATCGCAATTTTCTAATTCTTTAACCTGTGCCTGGGTTTGTTGGTAAAGTTGGGCTTGACGAATAGCGATCGCACATTCATTTGCAACCTGCTGCACTAACTCGATTTCAAATTCATCAAATGCTTCTTGTGTCGGTCTTGTCAACCAAATATTTCCCAAAAGTCCTTGAGTATCAAAAATTGGACAAGCCATCTGGGACAAAACCAACAACTTAGGTTGCCATCCAGGCTCAATTTCCAAAAATTGCAAAGGTTGTTTTTGCAACAGTGGCTGATAAACCTCAAGACAGTCTGCAATCTGTTTGGTCAATCCTTGACACCGAGGTAAGTTAGTGGTGTATTCGTAGGCAATAGTTACCAGGGTTTGACAGGCGCTATAAAGTTCGATTTGGCAACGATCGAGGTTTAGTAACTCTGCTAATTCCTGGGTGAGTGTCTGCAATACCTGAGTTTCATCCAGACTGTCGCGGATTTGTTCTGTCATTCGTCGCACCAAGGCTTCAAAGTTTCGCACCTGCTGCAACTGATTGATGTGCTTCTGTTTTTGCAACTCCAACTTTGCTTCGAGATCCTCAATCTGTCGATGAAGTTCTGCCTGCCCAACAGCAATGCCAATTTGAGTTGCTAACTGCTTGAGTAAGTCTGTTTCTGTTTGCTGCCATTGACGCGGTTGGTGACAATGCTGGGCAATCAACAGTCCCCACATATTTTGCTCTTTGAAAATCGGCACGACTAGATTGGCTCTTATCTGCAAAGATGCCAGAAAATCTATATGGCAAGGATGCAACCCGGCTGCATAAATATCTTCGACGACTTGAATGCAACCTCGTCCGTAGTGTTCTCGATGTTTGCCAGCCAAGCAGGGATCGCTGATGTTTTTCCCCAACAGAGGATTACTGGCAGCCACACTTGACTCGGCAATGATTACCCCACTGCCATCAGCCTCGAAGCGATAAATGAGGACGCGATCGCAATTCAAAAACTGCCGCAGTTCAATAGTTGTCTGATGCAGAATTGTCTCAAATTCTACAGATTGGTGAATCCGTCCTGCGATCGCTTCTAGGAGTTGCTCCCCTTCAACCTGGAATCCAACTGCTTGCTCCGCTTGCTTCACAGGAGTGATATTGCTACTAGTACCAATCAGTCGATAAATCCGGGACTTAGCATCCTTTAGTGGAGTAAGAGTTGTACTCCACCAAGTTTCAACCCCCTGGAATTGCAAACATTGTTCGTAAGAAATAGTTTTGCCGAAACGCACACATTCAGCGTAATGCTGACGCACCTTAGCAGCATCGATTGGGGAGAGAATATCTTCTGGTTTTTTGCCTTGGAGATCGTCTGAGCGAATGCCTATCCACCGCTCATGAGTGGGATTTAATGCCACATATTGAAAATCTCCGTCTTCTAGTACATCAACTACAAATATTGATGCCTGCACAGAATTGTACATGCTCAATATAAACTGCTCAATACTACTTTTCTCGTCTACTTCTGTGCCAAAGAGAATCTGAGGTGGTGATAATTTTGTCAACTTTATAGTTGATTCTGCTGGATTTATATTCATGCGAGAGTCCCTATCTGGTATTACTGACTCTTCTAGGCGCTCTCTTGTTGTTACGCTTGTAGTAGATGCACTTTAGCGCCTATAGCAAAGTATTGTCAGCTGTTGCTCATCGAAATTTGGTTCTTTCTCTACTTCTGGTCAGAAATCTAGGAAAGCTAATAGAAGTCAGCTTAACAAATCCTGCTTTTTGAAGGCGAAAATACATTTGCAGATTAGGGCAAACTTACTGAAGTCGAGTTTTAAGAGTTTTTCAAGATTGTTGCATACACCTAAGCGCAAATTTCAGTATACATCAATTAAATTTACAATTTTTAATAAATTTATTGGGTTAGGGTGGGGAATGGGAAGAAACAATAGGAAGCCGGAAGGATGCTCAATTCCATATCATATCGGCGCGAACAAGGGAATAGGAACTCACGTAGGCGTAGCCCGCCGCAGGCATCGCAACTTGTGAGCATTCATTCCTGTGAGGATACCAACCAGCAGCCAAGTTATAGCTAATCCCATGACTTCGCCTAAGAATAACTGCATCAGGCGATGTAAAATCGTGCCGACAGCAGAACCCACAGGGACAGCAACAGCCCAACTTGCCGAAGAGACAAATATCCATCGCCACGGCATAGGCTGGGGAATTGCCAATGATTGTGCCAATCCAATCCCCAAGCCGCCAAGTGCCCCATAAACCGCCCCAGATAAGATTCTCAGGGGAAGAATCTGAGTGCTAGGTACTATCCAACCCACCGCACCAATACCGATCGCGGTGATGATACTCCAACCCAAAAGACTTGACAAAATCCACCTGACACAATATATAGGTTCTTTGAGAAGACAACCTTGAGGAAGTGCGATCGCAAATCCGCCAATAGCTGCTTCTACCACTCCAATATCTGGTTTATCGCCAACTTCAATAAAGAGTAAACTCAATAAAAAACCGCCAAAAGTAGCGAAAGTCCACAGTAATGTAAAGCTAAATCTAGTATCTTCCCGCGTGAGTGGCATCAAAGTTTCTTTGGTTTTAATAGTCTGACAGTTTTAGCATTAAACATCTCAAAAAAAGCTTTGCGTCGCTGTTGGGGTGATTCCGGTACGATGTAACCCCAGAGACTCTCCCAGTAAAAAAAGGAGATCCCGTCAAAATTGCGATCGCGCACCACCTGAACTTGTTCTCTAATTTGTGCCATTTTCACAGGATTACGCACCGTTCCCGTTGAGATCCCAATACCTACAGGAATTAGACTTTGAGCCAATTTTATAGAAGATTGTTCCAGTTGAGCGATAAAAGAGTTTTTATCATTTCGATATACCTGTAAAATTAACTCATTAACTAAACCTTTTTTTACCCAATTTTCCCAATCTTGCAAATAGTATTTGTAAGCAAAAGCTTGATAGTTAGGAGACAGAGATATTCTCACGTTGGGTTTAACAGCCTTCACAGCTTGATAGATTTCTGCCATAAAATCAGTAATTTTGTCTGCCCGCCAACGCATCCACTCTGGGTTAAAAGGATCGGTTGGGGGACTTTTACCTTGATGCTCTTGCTGGTAGAGTTCAATAGTGAAGCGATCGTAGCCAAATTGTACCGGCATTCCAAAATGATCGTCAAGCTGAATACCATCCACATCGTAATCCCTGACTACTTCCAAAATTAGCTCTTGGATAAATTCTTGCACTTGCGGATGTAGGGGATTCAACCAAGCCACCTTACTAACCAAAAGATTATCGATTTCTTCAGGTGGGGCATCTTGGGTTGACTTTATACCTTCTTGCCCAATTGTCAGCCAGTCGGGATAACGCCTTGCTAATTGTGAATAATGCGGCGTCATAAATCCGTATTCAAACCAGGGAATGACTCTCAAATCTTTATTTTTAGCAAGTGTTACTATCTTTGCTAAAACATCCTGTCCACCGTGCATAAAGTTGAGCAAAGGTTGAGTTTCCGAACCTGTAGTCATTTTAGCTACAGCACTCTTATAAAAAGTATGTCCTCGATTCCAAACTACAGGATAAATTGTATTAAAATTAAGAGCCGATAATTGGTTTATAGCACGGTTAATACCCCAAGGAACAAATAGTACACCACTAGCAACATTAGTGAGCCAAACGCCGCGAATTTCTGTAGTTAAAGGACTTATATTTTGGGAATAAACTGGCAGTGAAGAGACTGAAGAGAGCGAAAAAACTGTTAAAATGGCTACTAATCCCAAACACAGTAAGTAAGAAACATAACGGCGAGCAACCCGATTCATTTGTAAGCTTTACCTAGTGCGATCGGAATATATATAACTACAAAATAAAGTTGTAATCCTCCGGATTATATAAATAAATGATGATTTTATGCCAAAGTATAAATTAATAAATGTGGCTTAGTGGACAATTCTCGCTATTGTTAATTCTGTGAAATATAAGAGGCTATTATGTGCGTGCTTTCCCCATATTAGGCGCACTCCTCAAACTCTCGTTCCCACCCGGAGACTGGGAATGCCCCTCATTGAGGCTCTGCCTTGTATACTAACTTGAGGCAGAGCCAGGGAACAAGAGAAAACTCCTAACTCTTAAAATCTTTCCACACCTTCAAATTGCTTAACAGCGGATGCATTTGCTGCTTCGCCACAAGTTCGTGGTGTGGGAAATATCTTTTCAGGATTTGCTAAACCTTTAGGATTAAAAACTTGCCGCACCCATTGCATAGTTTCTAAATCAACTTGGCTAAACATCTGTGGCATATAGCACTTTTTCTCTGCACCGATACCATGTTCGCCAGAAATGCTACCACCGACTTGGACACAAAGTTTAAGAATTTTTCCACCCATTTCTTCTACTTGCTCTAATGCTCCATGCACAGAATTATCATAAAGAATTAGCGGATGAAGATTGCCATCGCCAGCATGAAATACATTAGCAACCCGATAACCGTACTGTTCGCTTAAAGTCTTAATCTCGTGCAGAACATAAGGCAACTGAGTCCGAGGAATTACACCATCTTGTACATAATAATCTGGGCTTAAATGCCCAGCCGCAGCAAAAGCTGCTTTGCGTCCTTTCCATAATTTCAATCTGGTTTCTGGGTCAGTAGCAGAAGTGACATTCCGCGCCCCATTCTTTTTACAAATTTCAATAACTCGCTGCTTATTTCCTGCAACTTCTACTTCTAAACCGTCAATTTCTATTAGCAAAATTGCAGTAGCATCGCGGGGATAACAATTAGTTGCTACAACATCTTCAACTGCATTGATGCTAAAGTTATCCATCATTTCCATACCACCAGGAATAATCCCGGCGCTGATGATGTCAGAAACAGTTGCTCCGGCAGCTTCAATGCTAGTAAAATCAGCCAATAGCACACAAATTGATTCTGCACTTTTGAGAATTCGCAAAGTGATTTCTGTGGCAATTCCTAATGTGCCTTCGGAACCAACAAACACACCTGTTAAATCATAACCAGGCATTTCTGGAATTTGTCCGCCTAAATCGATAATTTCCCCTTCTGGTGTGACAATTTTTAATCCTAAAACGTGGTTAGTAGTAACACCGTATTTGAGACAATGTACGCCACCAGAATTTTCGGCAATGTTGCCCCCAATAGAGCAGATAATTTGACTAGAAGGGTCAGGAGCGTAGTAAAATCCAGCACCACTTACTGCTTGCGTTACCCAACTATTAATCACCCCCGGTTGCACAACTGTCCGTTGATTTTCCAAATCAATGCTGAGGATTTGCCGCATTAAGGAAGTAACAATTAAAACAGAGTCTTCTACTGGTAAAGCGCCGCCAGATAGACCAGTGCCAGAACCGCGTGCGATGAAGGGGATAGAGTATTGATTGCATATCTTTACAATTTCTGCAACTTGTTCTGTAGTTCTGGGTAACACCACCACAGCCGGACGTTGGCGATAGCCAGTTAAACCATCGCATTCATAGGTAATGAGTTCTTCGCGGCGTTGCACTACACCATTTTTGCCAAGGACAGCCTCGAATGCTTTGAGAATGGGTTTCCAGTTGCGTTGTTTTTTATCTTGGGTAAGCATAGATTTTTACATTTAAAGGTAGATGTTGCAGGCTGGTTGATATAGCTGTAATTACTATTGTTGCAAGAATAGCAGTCAAAAGTGAGTAAAATGCGATGTCTGACGACAAGGCGCTTTGCGTCTACGCATTTGGTGTAGAGTAAGTGCGATCGCCTGATTTGAATAAAGCAGATATGATGAGCGAAGTTTAACGCCTTCTGGGTATAGAGCTTCTCATAGACAGGTTGTATTGAATGGTAATGAAACTTAACATCCTGTTAATTGCTGGCTTATGCTCTTCGGACAAATTTTGCTAAGGCTCTTAGCCCGATGCAGCTTATGCTGTACTGATTCAGGAGTAAGAAGCATAAACTTGAGTGTTTCCGAGAAATTAAGGGGAACTCAAGTACAATTTATCCTGTGACTCGCGATAATATAGTGAATATATTTACAAAAAACCATAGTTTTACGAAACTATTGGTTTTTACGTGGTTTTACTATAAATGTGAGCAGTCGCGTTCTCAGCATAATTGCATATTTTCCTGAGTATTTTTGTGGAATCAATTCAATCCCATGACGGGGATTAGTCAGATTATTACAAACTTTATTTCTCTTCAACAGCCACTATGAAGCTGAATTATAACAGGAAGCTGAACTATTTATTAGCCATACTGGTAACGCTAATAATTTTGTTATTAAATTCTCCGGCTTTAACACAAACGGCAAAAAGTAGTGATGATGGGATAGTAATAAATAAGGCAAAAACCTACTATTTTGGTCTTCGTAGAACATCTCCTCCTATTAGCTATAATGACGAAAAAGCCGGAGATTTCAAAGGTTACTGTTATGCCTTAATAAAAACTTTAGAGAAAAAGTTTCATCTGACTCTAGAGAGAGTAGAGATGGAAAGAGATAATCGTTTCACAGGCAAAGGAAGTAAGAATCAAAAACTTGATGCTGAGTGCGGTCCTAACACTATAACCCCAGAGCGGATACGAAAAATTAGTCTAAATGAGCTACGTGGTGAATTTTCTACAACTTTTGGTTGGACAGGTGCAACGGCTTTACTATTGAATAAAAATATGCAAAAGCTTTCTCCTGGACCTGAATTTAAAAAACTAAAAATCGGTCTCATTCGCGGAACAACTACTATAAATCTAGTAAAAAAAGTTAACCCTTTATTAGAAGACAATAATATTATAACTTTAGAAGATAATAAAGATGGAATAAATAAGCTAAAAAGTGGTGAAATAGATGTATATTTTAATGATGAAATCATTTTGAGAAGTAATTTAAAAAATTTAAACGAAGAAGCAGGCGCAGAAAAATATTCTATTAAACCTGATCTGATAAGTAATGAAGAATATGGAGTCGTTGTCTATCATACAGATGAAGCTAAAAATCAGCAGCTATTGCAACAGATAAATTTTTTGCTAGGAGAAGCTGAAATTAAAACTTTTGGCGGCACAAAGCTTAAAATATTAAACAATAATCCAGATTTTGAATATTTTATTAAAAATGATTTGAACTATTATAGCAATAAGGTTGATCCTACGCGTAGTCCAAGCATCATTACTCCTAAATCCAGCTCAAATTCAAACCCTCTGCCCAGTCCAGCCTCCTGGATAAAAACTGTTTTTCTCCTGCTTCTATTAATTACTTCTGTGGGTGCGTTATTTGTAGTGATTAAAAGATATCAAAATCAAAACAATAGCAAACTACAAATAGAAAACAATAAAAGAGGAAATTATCAACCTCAATCTGTCAAAATTCAGGGCAATAAAGTAGATCCCTCATTAGCTTCTGTTCATGTTACTATTCATAACAAGACTAATCAGTCTAATACTAAAGGAGGCAAGATGAACAATCCTATCAATTTTGATCAAAAAAATTCAAATATAACTGTTGGTAATCAAGGTACAAATACAAATACAAATACTCAACAATTTGTTCAATATACATCTGAGCAAAAGCAAGATTTATCTCAGTTTGCAAAAGATATACAGCGAATTTTAGAAAAAATTGAGAAAAATCAACCTAATGCTACTCAAGCGGAAAAACAAAACATAGTCTCTTACGAAATTCCTCCAGAGCAAAGAAGCAGGATTGTGAGAGCTTTAAAAGCCGGAGGGGAGAAGGCACTGGAAGAGTTGCTTGATAATCCTTACCTTAACATTGCAATAGCCGTTGTTAAAGAATGGCAGAAGGAAGAGTAGGATCGCATTGTCAAATACTAGATAAAGTCATGATTGAGCAACTTTTAATCAATGATGATGATTACTATGTGCCAGATGCTAACCAGCTAGTCACTGAAAATGACACTTTAGATAATTTTGCTACTTCCAAACAGAAACGCCTTTTAATTGCCTCTCTTTACAGTACTCTACAGCAGCAGACTTTTTTAGCAGCAGCTAATGTTGGTATTTACCATACAGACGGTCAACCCGCAATTGTACCTGACGTTTTTCTCAGCTTGGATGTGCAAGTGCCTCAAAATTGGTGGGAAAAACAAAATCGTTGTTATATGGTTTGGCGTTTTGGCAAACCTCCAGAAGTTGTCCTAGAAATTGTTTCTAATAAAGAAGGTGATGAACTTGGCAAAAAGCTGAAAATTTATGAACAAATGCGGGCTAGTTACTACATCGTATATGACCAGAATCAGCAATTAGGAGAAAAACTACTACGCGTTTATGAACTTAGAGGAAGGCGCTACTTTGAAACTTCAGAAAATTGGTTAGAACAAGTTGGTTTAGGTGTAACTTTGTGGGAAGGTAAATTTGAAGATAGACAAGATACTTGGTTACGCTGGTGCTACCAAGATGGTACTGTTTTACTAACTGGAGATGAACGCGCAGAACAGCAACGACAACGCGCCGAACAGGAACGAGAACGTGCCGAACAAGCAGAACAACGCACCCAATTGCTAGCAGATAGGCTACGGGCTATGGGCGTAGATCCCGATACTCTTTAGGACACTGACTGTAAAGACGCAAAAAACTTTGCGTCTTTGCATGAGCAAAAAAAGTTCTCACAAACTTGTGCAACTTATAAACTCATTTATCCGCAGCCAAACCTTCTCTAATAAATCAGGAGTATTCGCATCAAACCATTCAATTTGCGGATATGCTCGAAACCAAGTGCGTTGTCGCTTGGCAAATTGTCGCGTATGTAAAATGATTAATTCTTTCGCTTCATCTAAGGAAATATCCCCAGCCAAATATTGCTTTATTTCTTGATAACCCAAAGTATTCAACAAAGACAAATCAGCGCCATATTTTTGACAAAGATTCTCCACCTCAGCAACCAAACCATTAGCTATCATCTGTTCAGTACGCTGTTGAATCCGAGCATCTAACTTTTCAACATCGCAATCTAAACCAATTTGCAGAATCGGATAATTCGGTGGATTCTCCCCTTGCTGTTCTGAAATTGGATATCCGGTTACGTAAAATACCTCTAATGCTCGTAAAGTCCTTACGGAATCGTTGCCATGAATCTTTTGTGCAGCAACGGGGTCAACTTGTTGTAAGATTGCGTAGAGTTGTGGTTGACCAAGAGATTCAAGCTGCGATCGCAATTCAATCTGTGGTGCAACTCTGGGAATTTTCATCCCTTGGACAATAGAACGGATATATAAACCAGTACCACCAACTAGAAACAGTGGTGTAACACCAACAGAAGCAATTAAGGCTTGTGTTTGTTCCTGGTAGTCTGCTACTGTCATCATGTCTGTTGGATCGCAGATATCTATTAAATAGTGTGGTACCAATTTTTGTTCAGCTATAGTTGGTTTAGCTGTCCCAATATCAAACTCACGGTAAACTTGACGAGAATCAGCACTGAGAATTACAGAACCCAAACGCATCGCCAAAGCCAAAGCTAAACCAGACTTACCCGTTGCCGTCGCCCCACAAATCACAATTAATTTAGTCATTAGTCGTTAGTCATTAGTCATTAGTCAAAAGTTACTTTCCCCCGCTTCTCTGCTTCCCCTGCCTCCCCTGCTCCCCGTGCCTCTCTTCCACGGTAGTGCAACCCCAGTATAAACTTCTCTTGAAAATGCCCTACAGACGCCAGCAAGGCTTTTGTGTTACAATTTTGGAGTGTTTTTACTTTTATTTGCCTTTAGGCGATTTTAACCCCACGCATCAGGAGAGTTTACATGACGAGCAGTTACAGTGCCGATCAGATTCAAGTTCTGGAAGGTCTGGAAGCCGTCCGCAAAAGACCAGGAATGTACATCGGTACCACTGGGCCGCGAGGACTCCACCATTTAGTTTACGAGGTGGTGGACAATTCAATCGATGAGGCTTTGGCGGGTTATTGCACTCATATAGAGGTGGATATCAACGCTGATGGTTCGGTGACTGTAACAGATGATGGTCGCGGTATTCCCGTCGATACTCACTCGCGCACTGGAAAATCAGCTTTGGAAACCGTAATGACGGTACTACACGCCGGTGGTAAGTTTGGCGGCGGTGGTTACAAAGTTTCTGGAGGATTGCACGGGGTTGGTATTTCTGTTGTTAATGCCCTCTCTGAGGTTGTAGAAGTTACAGTTTGGCGAGATAAAAAGGTTCATCTTCAACGCTATGAACGTGGTGTCCCAGTTAGTGAACTGCAAGTCAAGCCTTACAAAGAAGCTAGAACTGGAACTTCTGTCACCTTCAAGCCAGATACCCAAATCTTTACAACAAGCATTGAGTTTGATTACATCACTTTATCAGGTCGCCTACGGGAATTGGCGTATCTGAATGCAGGTGTCAAAATTACCTTTACTGACCACCGTTTAGAACTACTAAAAAGCGATACACCGAAAGTAGAATCCTACAATTACAAAGGTGGCATTAAAGAATATATCGCCTACATGAACCGCGAGAAGCAACCGCTGCATGAAGAAATTATCTATGTGCAGGGGGAACGCAACAATGTACAAGTGGAAGTTTCCTTGCAATGGTGTACTGATGCTTACACGGATAATGTTCTAGGTTTTGCCAACAATATTCGCACGGTGGATGGTGGTACGCACTTAGAAGGGTTGAAAGCAGTTCTAACTCGGACATTAAATGCGATCGCTCGCAAGCGCAATAAAATTAAAGAGAATGAACCTAACCTCAGTGGCGAACACGTGCGTGAAGGTTTGACTGCGGTAATTTCCGTTAAAGTCCCAGATCCAGAATTTGAAGGACAAACCAAGACTAAACTCGGTAACACCGAAGTGCGGGGAATTGTCGATTCTTTAGTAGGAGAAGTCCTCACCGAGTATCTAGAATTTCACCCGGCGATCGCAGACTCCATTTTAGATAAAGCGATCCAAGCTTTCAAAGCCGCAGAAGCAGCGCGTCATGCACGGGAATTAGTTCGACGCAAATCGGTGTTGGAATCTTCGCCATTACCTGGTAAATTGGCAGATTGTAGTTCTCGCGATCCTAGCGAATCTGAGATATTCATCGTGGAAGGGGATTCAGCAGGTGGGAGTGCCAAACAAGGACGCGATCGCCGCACTCAAGCTATCTTGCCTCTACGTGGTAAAATTCTCAACATTGAAAAAACCGACGATGCCAAAATTTATAAAAATAACGAAGTTCAATCGTTAATTACAGCCCTCGGTTTAGGTGTTAAAGGTGATGAATTCGATTCCACTCAACTGCGCTATCACCGCATAGTCATCATGACCGATGCTGACGTAGATGGGGCGCACATTCGGACTTTGTTGTTAACATTCTTCTATCGATATCAACGAGCGCTGATCGAACAAGGCTTTATTTATATTGCTTGTCCCCCACTGTTTAAAGTAGAACGGGGACGTAATCATGAGTACTGCTATAGCGATCGCGAAAAAGATCAAGTAATTGCAAAATTCCCTGCTAACGCCAACTATACCATCCAACGCTTCAAAGGTTTGGGTGAAATGATGCCGCAACAACTCTGGGACACCACAATGAACCCAGAAACCCGCAAAATGAAGCAAGTCGAAATTGAGGACGCTGCCGAAGCCGATCGCATCTTCACAATTTTAATGGGCGATCGCGTCGCACCCAGAAGAGAATTCATCGAAACCTATGGTTCTAAACTCAACTTCACCGATCTAGATATCTAATCTCAATTCACATACGCCACTCTGAGTAATTTGTCAAGCTAATAATGGGTAATGGGTGAAAATCTATTACCCATTGCTTTTTTTATAATTTATGGCTGTTTTTAATCCAAAAAAATTATGACTATAACCTATGTCTTTTGACTGATGACAAACTAGAAAAGTAGTAAATTTTTTGTGTCGATATTTTTCACGCTACAAACATAGTTGACCGGGTACTTCTGCCACCTAGTTTTCGTACAAATCTAAACACCACCTCAATACCAAGGTCGTTCAGCAAAGCTAATAGTTTTCAGATTTTGCTAGGGGTAGGTTTTAAAGCCACCCTAACTTTGAACTAGACGCTAACAATCAATTAAAAAAATTAGGTTAGCTTACTACAGAAGTGGTAGTTCAGTGCTAGACAACTACAAAAATTCTAAATTTTTAATTTATTTTTTACCATATGACTTATTTTTTGTCAATTTTTAATAAAAATTCAAAATTATAATATTGACTGGCTGATTAATTTTGCCCATCAGCGAGAAACACATTTGTTATGCTTTAGGAAAATAACTAAATATCATCTATCAAACAGCAGTTAATAAGTATTTTGAGGATTTCTGATAATAAGATGATATAAATTTACCGAAATAAAAGTATTGAAGTTTACAAAATACTTACGTAAGCCAACTTTGTAACCAAATCATCAGGCAATCTTCTGGGTTCTGTTTGTTCGAGGTAATGGCTACTGAAAGCACAAACCATCTGGCAGTAAACTTGTTAATATCTTCATGTAATGCTGTGGCGATCGCGATTGTATCGTATGTATCTAATGAATTTTTGCCTTAAATACGACTATATTGGCGAGTTCGCAGGACAAATTGTTTTTGTATTGATTAAAATATCCTTGTATACAATAAAAAGAGTTTGTCAAGTTTCATAGGGCTGAAATCGCCACAGTGCGCTAACGTGTGAATAAGACCAAATTAGTTAAACCGAAATCGATCTGCTCTCAGGTTGATTCTGCCACAGCCTCAACTCCTCAGTTAAGGTAATTAGTACGCAGAAGGTTAACTGCTTTAAGGCAAGCACCATCAGCCTTGTTGTATTTACCCAAGGTCAAGACCCGTTTTAGTTTAAGGAATGCGTGATTTGTGAAGGAAATGTAAAAATGGGTAGATTAAGACCAATCATCTGAGTTAACATACAATGCACTCTTTCTAAGTAATTAATGTTGTGTAAAATACATGAAATTCGGCAAAAGCAAACGTACTTACTTTGTAATGTAATAAGAATGTCACTGCAATTCCGAAAAGTAGAGAAAAATTTCAGGGTATAACTCCCGTTTTTAATGTCTTTTTGGTAATAGTGGCTAATAATTGCTTTAGGAGTTCATGATTAATACACAAAAAGAGTGCAATTTCTGTGAAACAGGCTACAATCGGAAGAGTCTTTATAGGAAAATCTGCCAACAGTCTGAATTAATTTAGTATAGAGTGGCAAATTTTTTGATAACGGCGAGTCTTTTTTTGACCAGTTAGTTGAAAGCAGTGTGTGATTGCAACACACATAACATTTACTAAGATGAGCAAGTCACTTTTAGTAATGGCTTAAACTAAAGTAAAAACCCCTCCAACCGGAGGTTTAAAATGTCCGAAAATATTTCTGGCAAATCTGCCAAAAAGCTTATTTTCGGTTGAGAACTAGCTCGTTTAAAAGAGCAGTAAACACATCTTGAGTAATTGATTCTGCAAGGAGCATGAGGAACGCGGCATGAACCAGGCTAACAACGTACTCGAAAGCATATATCAGCCTGACCTAGAAATAATGAATCAGCCTGAGCTCGAGTTAGAAGAACTCTTAATAGACGATGAAGAGGACTTGCTTATCATCGATGAAGGTGACGATGAATTTTTAGAGCCTCAGTCTGATGAGGACGACGCAAAGTCTGGAAAAGCCGCTAAATCGCGTCGTCGGACACAAAGCAAGAAAAAGCACTATACCGAAGATTCAATTCGGCTTTACTTGCAAGAAATTGGTAGAATTCGTCTGTTGCGGGCAGACGAAGAAATTGAATTGGCGCGGAAAATAGCCGATTTGCTGGAATTAGAAAGGGTACGCGAAAGACTCTCAGAACAGTTAGATCGCGATCCTCGAGATAGTGAATGGGCAGAAGCAGTGCAACTGCCACTACCAGCCTTTCGTTATCGCCTCCATGTTGGTCGTCGGGCGAAAGACAAGATGGTGCAATCTAACCTCCGTCTTGTGGTTTCAATTGCTAAGAAATACATGAATCGTGGTTTGTCGTTCCAAGACTTAATTCAGGAAGGCAGTCTCGGTTTGATTCGTGCCGCTGAAAAGTTTGACCACGAAAAAGGTTATAAGTTTTCTACATACGCTACATGGTGGATTCGTCAAGCAATTACCCGTGCGATCGCAGATCAATCCCGCACAATTCGCCTTCCAGTTCACCTTTACGAAACTATCTCTCGGATTAAGAAAACTACCAAGTTGCTCTCTCAAGAGATGGGTCGCAAACCCACGGAAGAAGAAATCGCCACTCGCATGGAAATGACCATTGAGAAGTTGCGGTTCATTGCTAAATCTGCCCAATTACCTATCTCATTAGAAACGCCTATTGGTAAAGAAGAAGATTCTCGATTGGGCGATTTTATTGAATCCGATGGTGAGACACCAGAAGACCAAGTTTCCAAAAACCTTCTGCGCGAAGACCTTGAAAAAGTCCTCGACAGTCTCAGCCCACGCGAACGCGATGTTCTCAGACTGCGTTACGGCTTGGATGATGGTCGGATGAAGACCCTTGAGGAAATCGGACAGATTTTCAACGTTACCCGCGAACGCATTCGTCAAATTGAGGCGAAAGCACTCCGCAAGTTACGCCACCCAAATCGTAACAGCGTTCTCAAAGAGTATATTCGGTAGTCAATTAGTTATTAGTCATTGGTCATTAGTAAATAAACAAATGACAAATGACAAATGACAACTGACAAATGACAAAACAATAAAAAACCTGGTAGTGAATTAGCACTCCAGGTTTTTTTATTTATAGGTCATCTTAAATATTAAAACTTATAGGATGCCCCAAAAATGTAGGAAACCTTGACCAGAAAAAAGCTCAACCAAAACGGCTGCTGAAAAACCAATCATTGCCAAGCGACCGTTCCAAATTTCTGCTTGTGGGGTAAAGCCCCAACGCCAAGCGTTGCGATCTTCAATTATAGGAGTGGTGACTTTTGTTGTGCTTGCATTTGTCATGGTTAGGACTCCAAACTTAATTTTTAAGGTTTATTGCCTTATGTAAACTAATATAACAAATAATTTTATAAAGGCAACATTTTTTATACTTTTATTTCCATAACTTGACATAAATATAAATAGCTATTTATACACATCAAAACATCGACCTTCAGTTAGATGTACTGAGGGACAAGAAATGTTATTTAAATTTTTACTGTCATAAACAATATAACTTATTGCAAGTATTTTGCAATAAATAATTTAAATCGCTTGATTTATATAGAGTTTGTTATTTTTAGATTAAAAACTAATGATAATTTATAGAGATATTTTGAGTCAAAAATACTTAGCTCAGTACCAGACAATTTCCATTTCTTTTGAAGTTGAGACAAAACTAAGCTTCTCGTAGATACGTTTACCATTTTCAGTGGCGTGAAGCCAGAGGCGTTTTGCCTCAGTTGCTCTTACAAAGTTAATAATTTCCTTTAATAATGCTGTTGCAATTCCCTGACCTCGCCACATCGGAATTGTATAAACGTTCATAACGTAGGCTTCTAAGCCTGAAAGATTGCCGTTGTAGGGGGGTCGTTGAAAAAATACCAAGCCGCTAGTGGCAACAATTTGGTTATTCACTTCAGCGACCCAAGCTAAAAACTCACCCGTCGGCATTTTTTCGCCAAGATATTTTCGAGTTGCTTCTGCTAGGTTTGCAGTGTCAGAGTTACCTTTGATGTCGCCAGCCTCACGCAGGAGTTCGAGACGCAGTTGGATAAGCGCCTCTAAATCCTGCAAGTTGGCTTGTCGGAAGTTGAACATCACTCTAATTTACGATCGCACTTCAGCGACAGTAATAATTTTTTCATCGCGGCTGAGTTGGAGGATGCTTTCACCTTTGACATCTCTACCTAAAATCGGCACTGTTTCCACAGCTATTCGCACTACCCGCTCCTTATTCGTCACTAAAGCTACCTCGCCAGATGCGTTGGCGTAGCCCGCCGTTCGCGTAGCGTCTCCAAGAGTTGGCATCGCCATCACCATACCAGCTAAGTTGTCAGTTTTGCTAGCAAATTTCAGCGCTTGCGTGCCTAAATCGCCGCGATTAGCCGCCCTCAACTGACTCGCAGCCATCCGCTTTGCATAGCCTTCTTGAGTAACTAGCAGCAGTTGATCATCTTTACCGACAGTGACACAGCCAACCATTTGCTGATTTTTCAATAACCGAAATGCTTGTAAACCCATCGCTGTGCGGCCCATAATCGGTAATTGTTCATCATTGAGTGCAAAGCGCAACAGTCGTCCACCTGAACTAGCTAAAATCAGATGCTCCCCTGGAGCGGTGAACTGGGTAAATGACAATTCATCATCGTCTTTGAGCTTCAAAATCGTGATTCCGCGTCGAGTCAGGTTAGTAAATTCTTCCAGAGATAGACGTTTTATCCGTCCCTGTTTTGTTAAAAGAATCATCTGCCTAGTTTCGAGGTTATCCGGCAGCAAAAAGCGGCTGACTACAGCTTCTTGAGCGCCTTGAGCAGTACTACTGAGCATGGTAATCAAAGGTTTGCCTCGTGGAGAACGTCCATTAGTTGGAGGAATTTCTCCCACATTCACCGGATAGACTTTGCCACCACTGGTTAGTATTAGCAGGTCTTTTTCGGTGTTGGTCAACACAGTTTGGATAATGAAGTCGTTATCATGCAGACCATTTTCAGCTTTTGACTTTCTCCCAGATGGCTGGGTGCGGCGCACATAACCCCGTTGGGTAAATTCTAAAACCGCTTCCTCTACTGGTTCGGAAGATTTAAGTTCCTCCTCCTCTGCCCCTCTGCTCCTCTGCCCCTCTGCCCCTCTGCCCCTCTGCTCCTCTACCTTAGACTTCTGCTCCTCTCCAATTTTCGTGCGCCGGGGATCGCTGTACTTGCGCTTGAGCGATCGCAAATCTTTTTTCAGCACCTTGAGTAATTCTCGGCGATCGTTCAGTAACCGCTCCAACAAGCTAATTTGTTCGTTTAGCTCCTCAAATTCCTGCTGCAAATGTTGCTGTTCCAAACTGGTGAGGCGACGCAACGGCATAGCCAGAATTGCATCTCCTTGTACCTCGCTCAAATCTAGTCGGCTACAAAGGTTTATTTTTGCCGTACTGCCGTCGGGAGCTTGCCGCAAAATTTCAATTACCCGATCCAAATTAGATAGTGCTTTGAGTAAACCTTCCACTAAATGCACGCGACTTTGGGCTTTTCCCAACTCGTAATTGTAGCGACGGTTGAGCGTCTCTTCTCGGAAACTCAAAAACTCCTGCAACAGTTGACGCAAACTTAACTGGCGGGGTTGTCCATTCACTATTGCCAGGAGAATCGCCCCAAAAGTCATTTGCAAAGCAGTTTGGTGATACAAATGCTGGAGAACTTCTTGGGGATTGGTATCGCGTTTGAGTTCAATTACCACCCGCATCCCTTCGCGATCGCTCTCATCTCGCAGATCGGAAATTCCTTGCAAGCGTCCTTGATTTACTAAGTCCGCTACCTTCTCAATCCAGGCAGCCTTATTCACTTGATATGGCAATTCTGTAATGATAATTGCCGTCCGTCGCTTGCTTCCCCTCGCGGCTGGAATTTCCTCCAGAGTTGCGACTCCCCGCACTAAAATTCCACCTTTACCTGTGGTGTATGCTTCTCGAATTCCCGTCTCACCAACTATTTCTCCACCAGTGGGAAAGTCTGGCCCTGGAATTAGTTCAAATAATTTTTCATCTGGCAAATCTGGGTTGTCGATTAAGGCAATTAACCCATCGACAACTTCCCCCAAGTTGTGCGGTGGTACATTTGTTGCCATTCCCACGGCAATACCAGAACAGCCATTAAGCAACAGAAACGGCAACTGAGCAGGTAACACCGTTGGTTCTTGCTGGGAATTATCGAAGTTCCCAACAAATTCCACAGTTTCTTCGCCAATTTCTGTCAGCATTCCCTCATGGCTGATGGGTGCGAGGCGCGTTTCTGTGTAGCGCATCGCCGCTGGCGGGTCATTATCGACGCTGCCAAAGTTACCGTGTCCTGCTAGCAAAGGATAGCGACTAGAAAAGTCCTGTACCAGCCTTACTAAAGCATCGTAAACTGATTGGTCGCCGTGGGGATGGTATTTACCCAGCACATCACCCACTACACGGGCACATTTTCGATAGGGTCTATCTGGTACTAAACCGAGTTCGTGCATTGCATATAGAATGCGACGATGCACTGGTTTTAAGCCATCACGCACGTCTGGTAGCGCTCGCCCGACAATCACGCTCATGGCATATTCTAGATAAGACCGTTGCATCTCGGTGTGCAGGGCTGTTGTAATTACCTGTCCCGTTGAGAGAAGGTTTAACTGTTTTGCCATGAGTTTTTTCCCTGAAATTTAACTACACAAAAGCCGATGGAACTCAACACTGCGGCAACCACAGCATAACGGATGAAATAGGATTCATAACAAAATTTTGATAGTCACAGAAGAAAAAGCAGTAGTATCATCCTTGATGACGAGGATGCAATTGACTATTAAAAAGGATGCAGACGACTATAATCTACATAAACTTAGTAGCCATGATACTTACCATGATTGCATTTCTTAATTTTGAATTTTGGAATTCTTGAATCCTCTCACCTCTATAACTAAAATTCTCATGAAAACTGTTTTAATTGTCGAAGACGATCTAATTAATGCTCGTGTTTTTTCCAAAATTTTGTCCAAGCGTGGCGGCTTGGGTGTGAAACACACTGAAAATGTGGAAGAAGTCATAAAAATTGCCCAATCAGGAGAGGCAGACCTGATTTTGATGGATGTTTCTCTGTCTAGAAGTGTTTATCAAGGTAAGTCTGTTGATGGAATTAAAATTACACAAATGTTAAAATCCGATCCAAAAACAGCAAAATTACCTGTTATTTTGGTGACGGCACATGCTATGGAAGGCGATCGCGAAAACTTTCTCAAGCAAAGCGGTGCTGATGGCTACATTTCTAAGCCAGTTGTTGACCATCAACAGTTTGTTGACCAAATCATCGCACTTCTACCCACAGACGATCGCTGAGAATTGACGACTTATTTCAGGAATACTCGCCCGCAAAGGTTTTTGGGCGACTAGTTCCTGGTATTTAGTATAGATGTACTACGAAAAGGTACTGTTAGGCAAGTGGCAATAGAAAAGTTATGAGTTATGAGTTGAAATATTTAACTCTTAACTCCTAACTCCTAACTCTATTATTGGGTAGGCTGTTGTTCAGGGGCAGATGATGAGTTTTCTCGTTGCTGTAGAGCTGCTTGAATACGGGGTAATTCTAGGAATTTTTTCGTATCAGACAGTAGGCGATCGCCCCAGAGATTTTCTTTGAGAAAATCCAAACTAGCATAGCGCTGATCGATGCGGAGTGCGGCTTCTCCCAAATTTAATCCTTGTTGGCGATCGCCTTTAGTATACAGTGCCACTGCCAAAGCCAATAAAGGTTCTGCGGCTTGCTTATCAAGAGTTACAGCAGATTGCCATCGCTTAATTGCTTCGGGGATATTACCCTGTTCGTAATTGATTAAGCCAATGTTGTTGAGTGCTGGCCAGAATTTTTTATCTTGGGAGACGGCTTTATCGTACTGTGCGATCGCATCTGGCAATTTACCCAGCAGATAGTAAGCATTACCCAAATCAAATAACCCTTCTGGATCGTTGGGTTTTAATTTCAAACCGTCTTGGTAATTGACAACAGCTGCTTGGTAATTTTTCTGCTGAAAATTAGCTGAACCTAAAGCAAACAAAATATCACCATTTTTGGGGTTGATAGATTGCGCTTTTTTCAGGCTAGCGATCGCCCCGTCAAACTCTTTGCTTTGCAGTTGCAATCCACCTAAGAGCAACCACACTTTATCATTCTTAGGAGCCAGTTGACTAGCTAGCCGCGCTCGTGGCAAAGCTAATTCAACCTGTTGAAACTGAGCCAGTTGAGCCGCCTCTTGTGCCAGACTCAACCCCTGCTTCTCTAACTTTGCCCCATCTAGTTGCAGTGTATGGGGTATTAATGCCTGCGCGTTAGCGGCTTTCGGCATACTCCACAAACTACAGACCATTAGAAAAGAAATCAAACGAACATGTTTAGGCACAATACCGCCTTTAAGCCACTAATCAAAGAATCTTTCAGCTAGCTTAAACGATCTCTGCTGTTGACGGCAGCAAAATCTTAGGTCATTAGTTCTTGACATCCCCATAATAAAAGCAATATATTAATAAGTAATCACTTACTTATTTATGGCTCGTACACCCAGAATCACCAATCAGCAAATCTTAGAAGCAGCTCGTCAAGTTTTCCTCCAACAAGGATTTGGTGCTTCAACCTTAGAAATTGCTCAACAGGCTGGTATTTCTGAAGCTTCTATTTTTAAGCGATTCTCAACGAAAGAAGAATTATTTTTTGCAGCGATGGGAATTCCAGAAAAACCCCTCTGGGTGAGCGGATTGGAATCTCTTAGTGGCAAAGGCAATCTCAAAGAAAACCTGATCGAGGTGTGTCTCCAGATTTTGGAATTCCATCGTCAGGTGCTGCCTCGGTTGATGATGCTGCGATCGCGAGGCAATGCGCTCCCAGAACTTGGAGGTAAAGAACCAAGACCCATGCAAGATGTCAAAGTACTGACTGCTTTCCTAGAGCGTGAGATCGAGCAAGATCGGCTTCGCCCTTGCGATCCCCAGACAGTGGCTCATATCTTACTAGGATCGCTGATGAACTACATTTTCTTAGAGCAGATATCGTCTCAACTAAGTATACCAACTGCCGAATTACCATTACATTCTGGGGATCGTGTCACAGAAGTATCACCATTTGTCCAGAGCCTTGTAGATATTGTCTGGCAAGGAATTGCACCAAGTCAGGATTAAATAGGGAGTGGGGATGAGGGAGCAGGGGAGCAGGGGAGCAGGGGGGAAATTACAGCAAGTCTTTCTCCTCTGCCCCCCATCCCCTCTGCCCCTCTGCCTCTTTCCCATGCCCAATGCCCCATTCCCTATTAAAAAAACTTATGACTTTGGTCATACATCAGTCTGGAATTACTAGTGACTTTGGTCATACATCAGTCTAGGCGTTTTGAGCAATAATTATTATGTATGAATTTATACGAAGAGGTAAATATTAAACACCTTGATGCCAAAACAAAAACAACTGTCTAAAGATTGCTGTATTCAAACTCAGCAAAATATAACTTTAAATACAAATAAGGAGTCAATTGGATGTTGAAAGCAAACCGGATATCGATAGTCTTAGCTGCTGCTGCCCTAATCGTTGTCCCCACTCTCTTGACTGCGCCTGCAAGTGCCCAGACGAAAGTCTACGTTGTTGGCGATCGCGCTCAAAATTGGGATCGCGACGGCAGACGCAACGATAGAGAAGACAGAAATGGAGACAGAGGTAATTGGAACCGCGACGGCAGATCCTATCCTGTAGAAGTCAGAAACCCTAGAGATCGGGATAATTGGGATCGCGACGGGAGACGCAACGATAGAGAAGTCAGAAACCCTAGAGATCGGGATAATTGGAACCGTGACAACCAATTCAATAACAGAGTAGTCAGACTTGGTAATGGTGACATCAGATATCCCAATGGGGAAATTATTCCTGCTAGATCCGTAGCCAGACTGCGTAATCAAGGCTACTTCAGACTTCCCAACGGGGATATTCTTCTTCCTAATCAGGAAATTGTTCCTGCTGGAAGATTAGTGAGAGTGCGTGATGATTACTTCAGACTTCCTAGTGGATTAGTACTGCAAATAAACCTTTAAAACACTAAAAACTCAAAATCATTGTTGGTATAGGGCTACCAGGCTATATTAGCCGTGAATAACTAGCTCGGTAGCCGTTCTTTTTAAACGAAGTTATATGAAAATTGATACACCAAATACCGTAGATTCATCAGTTTTAGTTCCAGAGGTAAAGAAAAAAAAGGTAAAACGTAATTGGCTCTCTTGGCTAATTGCGCTTTGCCTTTTGGGTGGAATTGGCTATGCCGTTTATTACCAAGTAACGGTTGCTCCGCGTCAAGAAGCCAGACGTAGGGTGCTGACACAGCCTGTAGAAAGGCAGAGTTTAACAATCACAGTTTCAGCGAATGGAACGGTGAAACCTGAGCGGTCAATTAACCTCAGCCCGAAAAATTCCGGCATCCTGAAAAGCCTGTTGGCGAAAGAAGGAGATATCGTCAAACAAGGACAGATTGTCGCTTACATGGATGATTCCAACCTGCGGGGGCAACTCACCTCTGCTCAAGGACAATTGGCACAAGCCGAGGCAAATCTGCAAAAGGCGATCGCAGGTAATCGCCCTCAAGATATTGCTCAAGCACAAGGAGTATTAGACGAAGCCGAGGCGAATCTACAAAAGGTACAAACAGGCAATCGCTCTCAAGATATTGGCCAAGCACAGGCACGCTTGCAAAGCGCTCAAGCCGCCCTTCGCCAAGCAGAAGATGATTTTGTTCGCAATCAGCAGCTTTATAATGCAGGCGGTATTTCCCTTCAGACTCTTAACCAAAACCGTTCCAATCGTGACAGCGCCCGAGCTAATGTAAATGAAGCACAGCAAGCACTGGCTCTGCAAAAAGCTGGGTCACGTCCAGAAGACATTGAGCAAGCACGAGCTGTGGTGAAGCAGAGACAGCAAGCTTTGGCACTTGTGAAAGCCGGAACGCGCCAAGAAGATATTGACGCAGCCCGCGCCCAGGTAACATCAGCTCGCGGTTCGCTGCAAAACATCCAAGCCGAAATCAATGACACGATTATTCGCGCACCTTTTGATGGTGTGGTGACAAAGAAGTTTGCCGATCCCGGTGCTTTCGTGACACCTACAACTGCCAGTAGTGAAGTCGCTTCTTCTTCTTCTTCTTCAATCTTGTCTTTAGCTTCCACAAATGAAGTTGTCGCCAATTTAGCGGAAACAAATATTTCTAAAATTAGCCTTGGTCAAAAAGTCTCGATTAAAGCAGATGCCTACCCAGGAAAGACCTTTGAAGGTAAAGTCAGCCAAATTGCTGCCCAAGCAATAGTAGAGCAAAACGTCACCAGTTTTGAAGTGAGAGTATCACTTTCAGACCCTCAAAGGCTACTGCGGTCTGGGATGAATGCGGAAGTAGATTTTCAAGTCGGTCAAGTTCAAAATGTTTTAGTAGTGCCAACGGCCTCGGTGGTGCGCCAAGAAAATGCCACAGGTGTGTTTGTGGCAGGAAAGAATAACAGACCTGTGTTTACTCCCATTGAGACTGGAGTTACTGCGAATAATTTTACTGAAGTTAAGTCTGGATTGACAGGAAACGAAAGGGTATTGCTCAGTTTCCCACCAGGATCGCGTCCCCAATCAACACCAAGAGGAGGAGTTTTTCCTGGTCTAGGTGGTGGTGGAGCCGGTGGCGGTGGAGGTCGTTCAGGCGGTGGGGGCGGTGGTCGTTCAGGCGGTGGTTCCCCTTAAAGTGAGTTTTAAATCAATACGGTTTAGTTAAAAAGAGGCAAGGGAGCAGGGGGGATGGAACTGAAAGGAGAGCAAAAAGGCTCAACTGTCGAGTATAAAAGGCTCAATTTTTTAACGAACCGCCAAGGACGCCAAGGACGCAAAGGAAGAGAAGAAAGAAATGCTTAACTGAATTGTATTGAGTTTTAAATAAAATATTATGTTTAAGATATTTAAGGGCTTTTACAAACCTAAGAATACCCGCACAGTGCCGTTGCTAGAAATCTTGACAATGGCGGCAGAGACTCTGTGGAGTAATAAATTACGCACAGGTCTAACTATGTTGGGCGTGATTATTGGGATTTCCTCAGTCATTGCCATTACTTCTGTCGGTCAGGGAGTGCAAAAGGGGGTTGAGCAACAGATACAAGCATTGGGTACAGATGTCATCCAAATTTTAGCGGGTGCTGCAAGAAGCGGAAATGTCCGTCAGGGGGTAGGTTCTAGCAGCACGTTGACTTGGGAAGATGCAAAGGCGATCGCTAAAGAAGCCCCATCAGCACAGATGGTTTCTGCTTATCTTCAACGCAGCGCTCAAGTTGTATATGCAGGACAGAACACCTCAACAACCATTTATGGCACAGATTTGAACTACCCAGAAGTCAGAAATACTCACCCCCAGCAAGGGAGATATTTTACTCAAGAAGAATTAGATACTACTGCACAGGTAGCTATTCTTGGCCCTACAGTTCAAAAAACCCTCTTTGGACAGGGTGTAAATCCTATCGGCGAGAGAATTCGGATTCAGGGAGAGGCTTATGAAGTAATTGGGGTGATGGAACCTAAAGGTTCTCAGGGGCCGATGGATCGAGACGATCAGGTTTTCATTCCTCTAACTACTATGTCGAAAAGACTGGTTGGAAACAATGCCCTGGTAGGCGTTTCTGTAAATGGAATTTTAGTTAAAGGCGCTAATCAGGAGCAGTTAGAAGCCGCTCAGTTTCAAGTCACCAATCTTTTACGGCTGCGTCACAACATCTATCCGCCGCAAGCTGATGATTTTCGACTCACCAATCAAGCTGATATTGTTAGTACTTTCACTAGTATTGTGGGTTTATTTACAGTAATGGTGGTAGCGATCGCTGGAATTTCGTTAGTGGTTGGTGGAATTGGTATTGCTAACATTATGCTAGTTTCTGTGGTCGAGCGGACGCGGGAAATTGGGATTCGCAAAGCCGTAGGAGCAACTAATTCAGCCATTCTCAATCAATTTTTAGCTGAAGCGATCGTGATTTCCATTGTTGGTGGATGTATTGGGATGGCAACTGGCGTTTTATTAGCCTTTATAGCTGCAAGCACTTTCAAATTTCCCTTTGTAATTTCTTTATTGTCGATTATTGCTGGCTTTGGACTCTCATTGAGCGTTGGCTTAGTGGCTGGCGTAATTCCAGCACGGAATGCATCTAAATTAGATCCAATTACTGCTTTAAGAAGCGACTAAATAATTCGTAATTCGTAATTCGTAATTCTTATGCCAACGATGATTTGGATGGAATCTATTACTAAAACTTACCACTTGGGAGAAGTTAGTGTTCCAATACTCAAGGGAATTGAACTCTCTATTGAGGAGGGGGAATATGTCTCAATTATGGGTGCGTCAGGTTCGGGTAAATCCACGCTCATGAATATTTTGGGATGTCTGGATCGTCCGACAACTGGAGACTATATTTTTGAAGGCAGAAACCTGACGACTTTTGATGATGATGAATTAGCCTATATTCGTAACCAAAGGATAGGTTTTGTTTTCCAACAATTTAACCTATTGGCACGGGCGACAGCGCTGGAAAATGTTATGTTACCAATGGTTTACGCTAACTTGCCTAAGCCAAAACGCCGTGAAAGGGCATTAGAAGCTTTGGTAAAGGTGGGACTAGAGGGACGCATAGCTAACCGTCCGAGTCAACTATCAGGGGGACAACAACAACGGGTAGCGATCGCTCGCGCTTTGGTCAACCGACCTGCATTAGTTTTGGCAGATGAGCCAACAGGAGCTTTAGATACTGAAACTTCCTATGAGGTGATGAGTTTGCTGACAGAACTTAATAACCAAGGGATCACAATTGTGATTGTCACTCATGAACCAGATATCGCTGCTCAAACCCAAAGGATTATTCGAGTTCAGGATGGTTTGATTGTAGGTTAATTTGTTAGTATCAATCCTTTGGGGGTAAATTTAAAATTTAAATCTCCGTAGATAATCAGGATGAAAAGTTTTAATTGTATCCTCAAAAAAACCAATTAATGACTACATCTGTTTATGAATTTCAGCTTATTCTTCGTGCATTTTACCTGGATTACCGTAGCGCTAGCATTAGGCATCCCTATTCTTTTTCCAAATGCAGCAAGTGCAGCAACTCCCCTAAAACCGCAGAATTCCTCAAGCTCAGTACAGGTTCCTGATTACCTCAACCCTAGTCCTAATCCTCTGCAATTTCCTACCAAACCGGAGGAAGTAAGGATTCAGAGAACTGTGCCAATCACTTTGGCACAAGCTTTGGAACTAGCAAAACGCAACAATCGAGACTTACAGGTAGCTATATTACAGTTAGAACGCAGTCGCTCGGCGCTACGCGAGTCTCAAGCTGCTTTGTTTCCTACTCTTGATATTAATAGTAGTCTGACTAATAGCGGTAATGGTTTTACTAACAATTCATCTCAAGGCAGGACCTCTTTCAATGGTTCAGTACAACTGAATTACGACCTTTCTACTTCTGGGAACCGACTAGCGGCTATCCGAGCAGCTGAAGAACAATTACGTGTGGATCAATTTAATGTTGAAAGTCAGTCTCTTACAATTGGTTTGAATGCCACGACTCAATACTATGATTTGCAACAAGCCGATGAACAAGTAAGAATTAATCGGTCTGCTGTGGAAAATGCCCAGGCTAGTTTGCGGGATACTCTAGCAAGAGAACAGGCTGGAGTAGGTACACGGTTCGATGTGCTACAAGCTCAGGTGAATTTAGCAAACGCCCAACAAGATTTGACTAATGCGATCTCACAGCAGCAAATTGCCCGTCGTCAGCTTGCCACTCTGTTAAGTTTGTCGCAGTCAGTTGATATCAGGGCAGCAGATCCCGTACAACTAGCAGGACTTTGGCAGCCAACACTGGAAGCAACTATTGTCCAAGCGTTTCAAAATCGTCCAGAATTGCAACAGCAATTAGCACAACGTAATATTTACGAGCAACAGCGACGACAGGCACTTTCACAGCTAGGCCCGCAAATTAGTTTGGTAGGCAACTACAATGTGCAAGATCGGTATAACGATGGTGTCCCTCTTAATGATAGGTATTCAGTCGGACTTAATGGAAATCTCACTTTGTTTGATGCCGGAGCTGCAAGAGCAAGGGCGGCTCAGTCGAGAGCTGATATTGGGATCGCAGAGTCTCAATTTGGTAGCCAGCGCGACTTAATTCGCTTTGATGTAGAACAGTACTATTCTCAATTGCAATCGAATTTAAATAATGTGGAAACTTCTAGTGTGGCTTTAAATCAAGCCAGAGAAGCTGTGAATTTAGCAAGGCTGAGGTTCCAAGCTGGTGTGGGCACTCAAACAGAGGTGATTGATGCTGAAAATGACTTGACAAGAGCAGAAGGTAATCGAGTCGCAGCTATTTTGGATTACAATCGCGCTCTAGCTAATTTGCAAAGATCGGTTACTTCCAGAGGTTCGCGCTAAGTTCAGCCCCTTTGGGGAATTAAAAATTAAAAATTAAATACGCCACGGATAAATCCGCGTGTAAAGTCGTGGCGAGTTGAAAGTTGAAATTTAAACATTTAAAATGGCCAGATAATGTTATTCCAATTTTCCAGCCACCGAACAGTCCTGAGCTTAATTTTATTGAACGATTATGGGAACACATCAAGTACAAACTGTCTTGGCAATATTGGACAAATTTAGATGAATTAAAACAGGTTCAAGGGTTCCATCTCAGCAGAAGTAATCGCTTCTATTTGTGAATAGTATATATTCTCACCTCGTTGTTAAGTTCGATTTCATAGAGAATTGGTATTAGGCACGGCCAAAATGCCGGAGTTTCGATTGAGGAAATGCATTCTACCTGTTATGCCTTCTTACCTGCTACTGGTTCAGCTATATTTTCCATATCGACCAGATTCCACTTTAAACCTTTGCTCCTATATATACGCTTCTGCAAATTTGGATAGTCACCGATATCATGGTCTAGCCTTTGACCAACTACTATACATTTGAATATAGAATTGCCCGTGTTTTTTAGCTTGTGCGGCTTACCACCAGCGCGATATCCAATAAAATCTCCTGCTTTAACTGGATAAATGCTTTCTCCAATTGTTGCCTCAGCTTCTCCCTCAAGAACGTATACGCACTCTTCTTCGTGATAGTGCATATGAAGCTCCGTTGATTCGCGTCCAGGCTCTACTTCAATGATGTGGAAACCGATATTTTTTAAACCTGTCAAATCTCCTAAAGACTTATTCAGTCTGCGAGCATTGGAGTTGAGAAAATGTGTTTTTTCTAGTCCTTCATAAGACTCAATCTCTTCTTTGGTGACTAAATACTTTTCCATTTCTTGATACCAAGGTGCTAAGAAAATTTGATGGCGAACAAGCAAAGGGCCTAAAGATGAATTAAGACGGAAGTTAAAATAGGTTCAAGGGTTCCATCTCAGCAGAAGCGATGCCTACGGCGGTAAACTACGCTCCTATTTGTGGATGGGATTATATCATCACCTCGTTATTAAGTGCAACTTCAAAAAGAATTGGTATCAGTCGTAATCTAAGCTTTAGCTGAGAACCACTATGGCGTAGTAATTACCGCTACTGGGCAATGAGCTTTACTCAGAATTGCATCCACTCTGTGACCGAAGAAAACGCGACCCGTAACCATTCGGATACTACTCCCTAGAATAATTAGGTCAACTTCCTTGGTTTGGGCAAACTTGAGGATTTCCCTTTCTGGGCTGGTTCCTTGAAGAATATAGGTTTGGACATCAGCACCTAGATTGCGGCCAATTTCTGCTTGTTGTTCGAGCAGATCGTGGGCAATTTCTTTGACTGGAGCTAGCGATCGCTGTTCGTAAAGAATATACTCAACCTGTGGCAAATTAATCACGTTCACGATCGTAACTAATGCCCCTGTCTGAGCAGCGATCGTACTTGCTATCTCTACAGCATTTTTGCTATATTCTGTCCCTACTGTTGGCACCAAAATCTTTGTTAGCTTTTGTTGAGCGATTTTGGATGTCTCGCCTTTGGTTTGGGGTCGGTGCGACTTCACCACCATCGTTGCACAAGGCGCTTCTTGTACTACCCTATCTACAAGCAAATTAAATAATGCTTTCTGGCGGCTGATCTTTTCAGAAGCTCCCAGTACGATCAAGTCATAGTTTTTGTTCGCTTCATTCAGAATTACCTCCGCTTTATTCCGCCCAGACTCCGTTTTTGTTTGCAGGGTGGTATCAGCAGGTAGCTGCATTTCCTCAACAACAGAGGCCAGAGCTTGCTCTGCGGCAGTGTCTTTTACCTCGGTTGCCGTTCGACGCGCTTTTTTTTGGGGCTGCTTGTCACTCAGGGCATATAGAGATGTGACTTCTATGGAGTTTTGGTGAGCCATGTAACCAACTAGTTGCGCCGCGAGTTGGATGTTGGGGCCGCCGCTAGTGGGTATTAAAATACGGTGGATCTGCTTGATAAAGCTGCGGCTATCCTGTTCTTCTTGTTCCAAACGTCGAGCTTCTTCTTCACCCATAACTACTTTTGATAAAGTCCAGCGCAGCAGGGGTGGAGCCATTAGGGAAGTGACGATCGCCACCATCACAATAATTGAGTACATCTGGGGATTCAGCACTCCCAAAGATAAACCAATCGTGGCAACGACAATTTCCATTGCCCCGCGAGCATTCATCCCGGAACCCATTGCCAAACCTTCCCAATGGCTCAAACCACCGACGCGAGAACCAAGGTAAGCACCTGTAAATTTGCCAACACAGGCAACAGCGAGAACAATCAAGCCAAATATCAACGTTTGAGGAACTAACAGAGCGAGCAAATTAACTTTCAAGCCCGCTGAAGCAAAGAAAATTGGCGCTAGAAAGGCTGCTGTGAAGACTTCTAACATGTGTCCAGCTTCATTGCTAAAGCGGCGGGATTGACCTGCTAGAATCCCCATTACAAAAGCACCTAATGCCGCTTCTAGACCTAATCCGTGGGTAAGTGCTGCTGCCGAGAGCGCAAGAATCAGCACAACCGACATACTAGCGGCAATGCCACCAACGTAGTCATCAACCCAGCGCAAAATCTGGTCTACGATGGTACGCCCAATTGTGAAGGCGATCGCTAAAAACAATATAGCCGCACTCACGGAATGGAAAACTGTCCCAAGGTCAAATTTGCCGCTACTAGCTAAACCTGAAACCACAGAAAGTAAAATCCAGCCGATGGTGTCGTCAGTCATGCCGGCAGCTAAGGTAACTTGACCAATATCACGGCGAATCAGGTTTAAGTCCATCAGCACCTTAGCAATCACTGGAACTGCGGAAATACTCATTGCTGTGGCGATAAACAGACTGAATACTAGTCGCTTTTCTGGATCGGCTAAAAAACTATCTGGCAATAGCCAGCCCAATCCAAATCCGGTGATAAAAGGGATAATAATTCCACCCAGTGAAATCAGCAGAGCCGTTTTACCCTTACGAAGAATCAGCTTTAGATCCGTCTCCAACCCAGTCACAATCAGCAAAAATAACACGCCTAACCAAGAAATCACCGAAAGTAAATTAGACTGTTCTTGACTTTTGGGGAAGATATGCGCCTGCAAGTCTGGAAGGAGCAAACCAAATAGAGAAGGGCCAAGCAGCACACCTGCCAATAATTCCCCAACAACAGGCGGTAGGTTAATCCGGCGCATCAACTCACCTAATCCCCGCGCTACCAGAAGCAATACTGACAGTTGCACCAGCACCAACAGCAGCTCATGATGACCGAGAGGTTTAATTAAACCGTCACCTGCTACTTTCTGTGCAGCGAGTACAGGCACTAACATTAGGGACAGGTTTTGCATATGAGCGTTCACAGGTTGGATTACAAATTTTAAAAGGGGCTGTTCAAGTAAATCCTGAACATGTTTACTTCCACATCGGCCTAGGAGATTAAACTGTGGTTGTCATTATTAACCGGAAGATGATCGTGTGCGATCGCCCCAAGGTGTCAGTTCAGCAGCAAAGCTCATCAACTTATTTTCGAGCGCGAACAAAAAACTTTGTAGTGTCTATCCAAATACCTCGATCGGTTGCTAGTTTCTCAATTTCTGCTTTGTACTCAACTTGCAATTGATTTAATTGTTCTTGTGATAATTTTGACAACAGTGGATTATTTTTCAAGTTTATCTTAATTACTGTTTCAGATAATTTGTTATCACTAAGAGGCCGATAACGTCCTGATGGCTCAATTTTAATTTCGATATCTCTAAAACCTGCCTGATTGAGCAAATTTAGGCATTTTTCTGGAGTCCCCAGTGGTTCAAGGATATGCGGTAGCGATACACCTAAAACTCTAGCGCAGATACTTTGATGAAGAGATGCCATAATAGCAGTTTCCGGAGGACAGGTAAATGCCACATACCCTCCGGGTTTCAAGAAGCGATACCACTTTTGCAAAGTAGCAAGGATATCAGGAAAAAGTACAATGGCTTCACAGCAAAAGACAACATCAAAACTACTATCAGTAAAGTTGAAATATTCTGCATCCGCCTCAATCAACTCGATATTTTGTAATCTTGCTGCTGCAATTTTAAGTCTTGCTTGATGCAACATTTCAGGAGTCATATCAATCCCAATCACGTAGCCCTCTGAACCAACTTTTTCAGCTGCGGGTATCGCAACTAAACCTGTTCCCGTCGCCACATCAAGGATTTTCTGTCCCGAATGTAGTGGAACAAATTCAAGTAGAGTCTTGGCTTCTAGAGGATGGCGAGTACCTTCTTCATGGTCATAAGTCGTTCTACTACCATAAAATTCTCTTAGTTGCTGCTTATAATTATCTAGATCGGTCATAACCAAATGTTAAATTTTCTCCACTTTATAGTAACTCTTGTTGCGATATTGAGTTGCTTGCTGCTGAATCCAACCCTGACAGCACAAGCCGTAACTTCATCTAGCACTGTTTACGAACAACGAATAATCCACAGCCCAGATGGTATCGGTAAATACTATATGGGGCGCGAAATTGCCAAAGTTATGGGATACACTGGCGCTGGCTGGCTAGAACGTCCAAGTCGAGAGGGAGAGGAACAGCCAAGTAAGATAGTCAGCCTTCTCAACTTGAAACCTAATGATGTGGTGGCGGATATTGGCGCTGGTACAGGTTACTTGAGCTTTCACATCGCGCCGTTATTAACAGCAGGTAAGGTGTTGGCTGTAGATGTTCAACCAGAAATGTTAGAAATCATTGATTTATTCAAAAAAGAGAAAAATATCACCAATGTTGAGCCTGTTTTAGCAACCTTTACTGACCCAAACTTACCACCTGAAAGTATCGATTTGGCTTTGATGGTAGATGCCTACCATGAACTTGAGTATCCTCAAGAAGTGATGCAAGGGATTGTGAAAGCACTTAAACCAGGTGGTAGGGTAGTGCTGGTTGAGTACCGAGGTGAAAATCCCTTTATTCTGATAAAAGGTCTGCACAAAATGACTCAAAAGCAAGTTCGCAAAGAAATGCAAGCTGTTGGTTTGGTTTGGCGTGAAACCAAAAACTTGTTACCTAAACAGCATTTAATTGTGTTTGAGAAACCCAACACTAATTCGTAATTCGTAATTCAGGTTTCAAGCCACAATAAAGTAAGACTCCTTGCCAGAGCGGAAAATCATGGTCAACCTATCACTCAAGCAGCGAATTCCTCCTTTAGAGAATGGCGATCGCCTCACTCGATACGAATTTGAGCGACGCTATCAAGCAATGCCCCATTATCAAAAGGCAGAATTAATTGAAGGAGTTGTATACTTGGCATCCCCATTACGCTTTGAAAGTCATGCTGAACCACATGGTCATCTAATAGGTTGTCTCGGAGTTTATGAAGCATCAACTCCTAGTGTGAAATTGGGAATTAAGCCAACAGTCCGCTTAGATCGAGACAATGAACCGCAACCAGATGGAGTGCTATTAATCACACCAACAGCTAAAGGACAATCTCGTTTGAGTGATGATGATTATATAGAAGGTGCGCCAGAACTTGTAATAGAGATAGCAGCTAGCAGTGTTGCTATTGATTTACATGACAAGAAAAAAGTTTACGGTCGGAATGGGGTCAAAGAATATATTGTTTGGCAAATATTTGAAAACAAATTAGATTGGTTTGGTCTGCAACAAGGAGAATATGTTTCCTTAGAAGTAGATGCAGATGGAATTATCAAAAGTCAAATATTTCCTGGCTTGTGGCTGTCAATGCCAGATTTACTTGCTGGCAATATGCAGCAAGTATTGGCTGTATTGCAGTTGGGATTAAATTCGCCAGAACATCAAATATTTGTGCAGCAGTAATTATTTAGTTACAGCAATTTTTTTTACATCAGTCTATTTTTTGGGAATGACACTGGCGGTTTTGGTTCCATTATCCCAAACAATCCAATTAATAGAATCATCTAAATCATCGGGGCTATTTGAAACTTTAAAATATAGCTTTTCTGCGCCTTTAGTTTCAATGGCAAAGTCGGCATTTTGAGCATAAACGACTATAAAACCTTTGTATCGCAAACAATACATCGCCCAAGCTTTCAATGATTGCTTATATGGTTCGTGTGGAATTGGCGGATTTGTGATTGTGTCTTCAATTAGTTTAAATATTTGCGTGATTTTCTCGCTCATAGTAGATACTTTTGTTATTACCCTTAAGTTAACTAGCTTCTGGATCGCAACGAATTTCAATCATAAAGCCATCTGGATCGTAAAAATATACTCCTCTACCAGTAGGACGAGTGACTGGGCCATGAGCGATCGCTATTTTATTTTCCCCGATCGCTGTCACCGCTTGGTCAAATAACTGCGGATCGATATCAAAGGCTAGATGGTAGGCTCTGGTGAAAGTCTTTTCTGGGTCTGGATTTGGTGGTGATAATTCTGGTTCCCCAAATAAATCCAGAATCGTACCATCTGGGGTGATGAAGTTGGCTACTTTCCCAGATGCGACAAGTTCCACTAGGGTTGCGGGTACTTCGTCGCCTGTAAGTTCATGCAAACCCAGGATGGTGCCATAAAAGTAGCGGGAAGCTTGCATATCCCGGACGTTGAGGGCAATGTGATGCACTTTACGCAGACTGCCCGGAGCAAGGACACTGTTCGCGGATTGAGTACTAGATAGCATAATAAAACAAATTTTACCTACAGAGATAGAAGCTTGACTTCTTTCTTAAAGTTTATTATTCATAATAAACACTTAGCATGGCTTTTGATTATTCTTTAGACTTTAAAAATATCGACTTTCGCCTACACCCTGAATTGTATCGTGTTGGCAAGGGCGAGCAGGGTGTACTTTTGGTAGAACCATACAAATCAGAAATTCTTCCCTACTGGCGGTTTAAAACTCCTGAGATTGCTAGAGAGTCGAGTGAAAAAATCTACGAGATTTTTCTTGATTATTTAGATAAAGATGATTTTGTCGGCGCGGATATGGCACGGAAGTTTATCCAAATGGGTTATACTCGCTCTCGCCGTTATGCTAATCATAAAAGCGGCAGGAAATATAAACAAAATTCGGAAGCTTCAGGTTCCCAAAAAGAAATTCTTCCCTATGAAGTAGACCCAGTTAAAGCGGAATCAGCAGCAATATTTAAAGCCAAGTGGATAGAAGCAAAGACAAATGAGAAATATCAAGAGCTTTTAGCCAAGCATAAACAGATGTATGAAGTAAACTAGCTGTCTGTCAAGTTTAAAATTATTTTTGGATAATCTTCATATTGTTCTCTTATGAAATTACGAATGTACGAAATAGCTGATACCGAAGAAATTATGAAATTGTTTTACGACACTGTTCATGAGGTGAATATTCACGATTACACAGATGAACAAGTAGATGCTTGGGCACCAGCAAATATGGATATTGAGGTTTGGATTAAAGGTTTAGGAAGTAAGTTTACTTATGTAGCAGAGGAGCAGGGCAAAATTATTGGTTTTGGGGAATTAGAGGCTAATGGTCATATTGACCGTTTTTACTGTCATAAAAATTTTCAAAGAAAAGGGATTGGTAAGAAAATATTAGAACAGCTTGAATCAAAAGCAAAGGCTTTAGGGATTGAAAAGTTATTTACAGAAGCCAGTATTACAGCTAAACCTTTTTTTGAAAGTCAGAATTTTATTGTTGTGAAACAGCAAGAGGTAGAACGTAGAGGGCAAAAGCTGATAAATTTTGTTATGGAAAAATCAATTTAATAATTACTAAATTAGTTTCGGAGGATTAAAGTTATTTCAATAACTGATTAATCTTAATTTGCAGTTTTTCTCGTAATTGTTGTGCCTGCCGATAAGCTACTGTACGCTCTTTGTTTGAATAGTTGTATAATTCTGCTGGTTCTAAAGGCTGAATAAAGTAACGCAGGCGAGTTTTCATTGCCCAAATTCCCATTGAAGGAAACAGAATTAAGGCAAGCATTAAAGGCGAGACAGGCAAGAATGGTAATTTTACTAGTCGTTGCAATTTTTTGAAATTAACAGTCCAAGGATGTAAAGATTCACTACCGATGCAAACTACTGGAAGAATAGGAATTTGATAGCGATCGCTCAACTTAATAAAACTCACATCAAACTTTTCTAGTTGATAGCGTCTTTTCCAACCTTTCTGAGGGCCGCGGATACCTTCGGGTGCATACAAGATAATTTTACCTTGGGCGTTCGCTATAGGCGTTGGCGTAGCCATCGCTGCCTCAAAATCATCTAATTCGGCTCGCACGGCACCCAAAACCTGTGACCATTTAGGTGGTAGCCACCAAACGATCCAAGGATGCTCAAATAGTGCTGGACTTGTTACGGGTTGTACTACCCATCCTCTGGCTTCACTTAATAAATAGCCCAAGGTCAAAAAGTCCCAAGGAAAACTCATCCCTGCGTGATTCATTGCCACAATCAACGGCCCTGTTTGTGGCAAGTTTTCTACTTGTTGTAATTCTCCACGAAAATAGTATTTAACAATAGGCCCGATAACTTCTTTACGAAAAGCTTGTTGATATTTAGGATCGAATTCACCAACTTCTTTTCCGGGCGAACGAAAACCAAGACGCAACCAACGACTCAGCAGCGCCAGATAAAATCCGCCAGGAATTAAAAATAATCCATATTCGGGCCAATTCCAACCATCTGAATCGGTATGATAGTGCTGCCAATGACGGTTAAATAAAATTAGCCAGCCTGGAGGATACCAAAGACAAAACCAATCAAACCAGCTAAATATATAGCTTTCACCTGGTTTATTTTCCAGTTGAGTGTTTAGGAGGTTTTCAGAGTGTTGGTTAATCAAAACAGTTAAAGAACATGCAAAAATCCGAACAAAAGCACATCATAGCTTTATAATTTTACCATTGGCATCTTACCAGAGAAGTAAAGTTAACGATATATTTTAATAAGCATTTCCGATTTCGTTGCCAAAATTAGCAATTATTTGGAAAATTTTATGAACGCAAAGTATTAAAGGCAACTTATATCTAGGGGTATGTATATATAAAATTAGTTGATTATGAGCTATGACAATGTAACGTACTACCGATAAATTTTCGGCAGTGCGTGATAGCTGATAATCATCAAATTGCCTTAGATAATACTATTGTGGGATCGCAAACCAGACAAAATTTAATATTTATTTTATATCTACGTTCTACACCGAGCAGTAACCAATGAACACTAATAACTGAATATTAATGTTTCGCCAAAAGATGAAGTTGATAATAACTAATGACTGTGCAAATTCTTCCTCAAGCTGGAGTCAAATGGCGAGACACCTGTCTTACTCTTCCTATTATGGAACTAGAAAAGTCACTAAAAATTGCAGATTTAATCCGCGAACTTCGGCAGCAACTCGATCTCTCTCAGGAAAAATTTGCAGCTAAGTTGGGAGTTTCCCTGCGAACAGTTAATCGCTGGGAGAACGGATCTACAGTGCCTTCACAGATGGCACTAAAGCTAATTGAAGAAATGTTACAGAAGATGGGCGAACCAGGCAAAAGACTACTGAACGAGTATCTCCTAAAAGCGGAGCAACGGGAGGACTCTTAAAATGATGCTGAAAGTACTCGAAAAAATTTTGATGATGCGCTCTTGGTTACTAACCTATGGTGTGATGATTCTGGCAGTCATAGCGGCGCTGCTGCTGACGCGACTGTTATTGCCAGTTTTCGAGCCGAGCGTATTTCCATTATTTTATGCTGCTGTGGCCATCAGTGCCTGGTATGGTGGCATAGGGCTTGGAGTACTGGCGATCGCTCTTTCTGTTACAACTGCTCTTTATTTTTTGATCGAGCCAGTCTACTCGTTCGATTTCCTCAGCCTGAATGTCTTGGTACGATTAACCACGTTCTCATTAGTATCCTTCTTAATTACTGCACTCTCTTCAGAATTACGAACTGCTAGACGCAAGGCAGAGAAAAGCCTAAAGTTGTTGCAAAATAGCGAAATGAAGTTTAGCCGACTGGTAGAGTCCAACATCATTGGAGCGATCTTAACTGATATGAACAACGGTTCGATCGTCGAGGCCAATGATGCTTTTCTGAAGATGGTCGGCTATACGCGAGAAGATTTGTCCGCGAACCAAATGAAATGGCGGGAGATGACCCCACCGGAGTATCTTCTATTAAGCGAGCGTTCAGTGGAAGAACTGAAAACTATGGGAGTATGTAAACCCTTTGAGAAGGAATACATCCGCAAAGATGGCGATCGCATTCCCGTTCTACTCGGTTCTGTGCTTGCGGGAGATACTCAAGAAACAGTCATTGGTTTCGTGGTTGATTTAAGCGAGCGCCAACAAGCAGAAGCGGCATTACAGCAAGCCAATCAGCGGAACACACGCACTCTGGAAAACATGAGTGATGCATTTATTACTTTAGACCGGGACTGGCGAATCATCTACCAAAATGCCGAAGCAGAGCGAATTAACGGCAAACCCCGTACAGAGGTTATCGGTAAGTCGTACTGGGAGGAATGGTCTCTATCACTAGGAACTAATATAGAGCGCCAGTACCGATGGGCGATCGCAGAACAGATTCCTGTCCACTTCGAGCATCACTACTACTTCCCGCCTAAGCATGACCTGTGGCTGGAGATTCACGCCTACCCTTGTGAGGATGGTCTTGACATTTTCTTCCGTGACATCAGCGAACGCAAGCAAGTAGAACAAACTTTGCGGGAAAAAGAGGAACGTCTGAGGTTAGCTAACGAGCGTTTTGAGTTAGCATCTGCTGCGGTCAACTGTCTCATTTATGACTGGAATTTAGAGGAGGATACCGTTGAAAGAACCGAAGGGTTAACCCGAATTTTGGGCTATTCTCTCGCACAAACTGAACCAACTGGTAATTGGTGGCGCGAGCTTGTTCATCCAGAGGATTTGCAGCGCGTACTAGAGGAGGCGGTAGTTGCTTTGGCAAATAGCGATCGCTATGCTGTCGAGTATCGCATCCGCAACCAGAAAAATCAGTATATTTATGTACTGGATCGAGGAATAGTGGTACAGCGGGATGCTGATGGAAAACCAATCCGCTTAGTTGGCAGCACTACAGATATCAGCGAACGCAAGCAGGCAGAGAAAGCAGTCCAAGCAAGTGAGGAACGCCTTAGGGGTTTTTTCAAAGCGAATATAGTTGGCATCTTCTTTGGTGATGTGAATGGTGATATCACTGAAGCCAATGAAGAGTTCTTGCGAATTGTCGGCTATACCCAGGAAGATATCCAGGCAGGCAGACTACGCTGGACTGAGATCGCGCCCCATGAGTACCAATATTTAGATGAACTGGCTATTGCCGAGGCAACAGCGAAGGGAACCTGTACTCCCTATGAGAAGGAATGTATTCGTAAAGATGGTTCTTGTGTCCCGGTTGTAGTTGGCTACTCTTTGTTAGGAGAATCTCGGCACAAATTAGTCGCATTTATTCTGGATATTAGCGATCTCCAGCAAGCAAAAAAAGCGCTGAGTCAGAGTCAAGAGCAATTTCAAGCTTTTATGGACAATATTCCCGCCGCAGCATGGATTACGAATGCAGACGGGCGTGTAATTTACCTCAGCCCTAATTATCTGAGTACATTCGATGTAGCAACAAATAAGGCGATTAATAAAAACATTTTTGACCTATACCCAGCCCAAATTGCTCAACCCTTCCTCGATAACATTAAAATGGCTGCCGAGACGAATCAGGTTGTTGAAACCATCGAGTCTGCCCCACGCACAGATGGCACACTCGGCGAATTTTTGGTATATAAGTTTCCCATTACCGATGCATCTGGGCAACGCCTGGTAGGAGGGGTTGCAGTTGATATCACCGAACGCGAACGCACCCTTCGCGAACGCCAGCTTGCTGAACTTGCCTTACAAGAGCGTAGCGAACGACTCAAGCTGCTCTCTGAAACAACCAGCGATTTGCTTTCAACCGAGCGCCCCTTGGATTTAATGAACAGCTTGTTTAGCAAACTCTCGGCGCAGATGGATTTGCACTTTTATTTTCACTATCTAATTGAGACGCACGAAAATAAGCGGAAACTTCGGTTAGTAGCTTGGAACGGCATTACTGATGAAGTATTTCAAACAATTGAATATCTGGAATTTAATCAAAGGATGTGCGGACTAGTAGCGCAAGAACGCCGTCAAATAGTTGTTAATGATGTGCCGAACTCTACTCATCCAAATGCCGAGAACCTTAGTGCTTTGGGAATCACAGCCTATGCAGGTCAACCATTAATTGCTCAGGGAAAGCTGCTTGGTGTCCTCTCCTTTGCCAGTCGCACCCGTACCCAGTTCACTTCTGGGGAAATTACTCTATTACAAGCAACTTCCGATCAGGTGGCGGTTGCTTTGGAACGCGCTCAGTTGATGGATTCGTTACAGCAGCAAAAAGAGCAATTAGTTCAAGCTAACCGGATCAAAGATGAATTTTTGGCGGTGCTTTCCCACGAACTTCGCACGCCGCTAAACCCGATCTTGGGATGGTCGAAGTTACTACAAACTAAAAAGTATGATGAAGCAACCACCACTCGCGCTCTCGAAACTATTGAGCGCAATGCCAAGCTTCAGACGCAACTAATTGAAGATTTGCTAGATGTCTCTCGCATTTTGCAAGGTAAACTCAGCCTGAATATTGCTCCTGTGAATCTGGAAACTGCGATCGCATCTGCAATAGAAACTGTACGTCTAGCCGCCCAAGCCAAATCTATCAATTTGCGATTTACAAATTTAGATTTTGGATTAGAAAATCATTTAGAATCGATCGATTTGAAGCAGCAATCTGACAATTTAAAATCCCAAATCCAAGTGCAACAAACCCACCAAAGGTGCGACCCGAAATTATTAGTAACTGGTGATTCAGGTCGCTTGCAGCAAGTTATCTGGAATCTACTTTCCAATGCGATTAAGTTTACACCTCAAGGTGGACAGGTAGAAATCAGTTTACAGTCTGTTGGTTCTCAGGCTCAACTTCGAGTTAGCGATACAGGTAAGGGAATTAGCCCAGATTTTTTACCCTATGTATTTGAATACTTCCGACAAGCTGATGGTGCAACTACCAGGAAATTCGGCGGACTGGGATTAGGATTAGCTATTGTGCGTCACATTGTAGAGCTACATGGCGGCACAGTTAAGGCAGAAAGTTTGGGCGAAGAACAGGGAGCAACCTTTACAGTCATGCTACCGCTGATGAAGACTTTTCTAAATAGCCAGCAGATTGATAGACAACCTGATGATTCGCCCGATCTAAATGGGCTGAAAGTTCTGGTTGTGGATGATGAGCGCGATACCAGAGAGATAATTGCTTTCATTTTGGAGCAATCTGGCGCTCAAGTAATGCAAACCGCATCTGCTATGGAAGCACTACGAGTTATGCCTGAGTTCCAGCCAAATCTGCTGTTAAGCGACATTGGAATGCCAGAAGTAGACGGCTATATGCTGATGCGTCAAATCAGAGCTATGTTACCAGAACGTGGAGGGAAAATTCCAGCGATCGCTCTCACAGCTTACGCATCTGAGGCTGATTCCCAACAGGCAATTGCCGCCGGCTTTGGGCAGCATATCACCAAGCCTGTGGAACCAGCTAAATTACTTGAAGCGATCGCTAACCTAATTTCTAGTTGTAGCAATCTGCGTTAGATTTTTTCCTCTATCAAAGTCACCAGAGGCAAAAACCACCTCTGGCGCTACTTTAGGGACTTGCAAAAAATAAATTATCCCAAATTATTTATAGATTTGTAGGGGCGCAAGGCCTTGCGCCCCTACGACGGGATATTTTTTTAACTGGAAGTCCCTTATATCATGTCCGCCTGATTAGTTATGATTCGGTGCATCTGTGCAAGAACCTGAAAACTCTTTCTCCCCCTGCCCCCTGCTCCCTGCCGTAAAAGCGATTGATTCTTTTTTATTTAAAAGTCCCCAATTATGAGTCTGAGCCTGATTTAAAGAATCCTTTAATTTTTCAGCCAGAACTTGTACGTAGGGTTCTTTGAGAAAGGAATGGTGAGAACCAGGAACGTACTGGATCTCCAATTCTTCAGCCACCAACTTGCCCCAACCCAATTGCGGATCGAAATCAAAGCCAATACCTTCTAGTCGCTGCCCATCATCAGTTCGCAAGAGAAGTAATTTTCCTGGGTAAACTTGCATTGTATAAGTTCTTGCAGCTTGGGCATTAATCTCCATGATGTGTAAGTGACGTAAGTCACGGGTTAAGGGACGACCAATATCTAAGTAAAACTTGTAGACAATCTTTTGGAACTTATCGGGGATCAGATTACTCCATTTCCCAGCTTTTTCCCAAAAATAGTTGGGCCCAAGTTTTAAAAATTTATTCCAATGAAGCGGAATTCGTTTGATAAATGGCAATCTTTTCTTAGAATTCGGGCCAGAACTATCAAACAGAATTAACAGACCTACTTTCTCACCTTGAGAGTGTAGTTGCTGGGCCATCTCAAAAGCAACTGTGCCCCCAAAGGAATACCCTCCTAGAAAATAAGGGCCATTGGGCTGAAGGGTTTGTATCTCTTTGAGATAATGAGATGCCATATCTTCAATTCTGGTATGGGGAAGCTGTCTTCCATCCAAACCTTGGCATTGTAATCCATAAACTGGTTGCTCTAGACCAAGATGACGGGCTAAATCCCAGTAAAAAAGCACATCTCCGCCAAGGCCATGAATACAGAACAGAGGTGGCTTGGAACCTTTGGGTTGAATTGGCACCAGAGGCGACCAAGGTACATACGATTCCGACTGGCTTTTTTGCCTGGTTAAGTTCTCATCTTCTGGGCGTAGAATGCTAGCTAGTTTCTCTATTGTTGATTCTTGGAATAGAGTAGCCAGAGGCAGGTTCTTACCGAATGTCTTTTCTATCTGGGCAAACAAGCGCACAGCTAGCAGCGAATGCCCTCCCAACTCAAAAAAGTTATCTTTTATACTAATAGGCTTGATACCTAAAACGTCTTCCCAAATCTTTGTTAGCTCAATTTCTAACTCATCTCTTGGAGCCACAAATGTAGTTGCTGACATTTGCTGGATTTGGTCGGGTGCTGGTAGAGCATGACGGTCTACTTTGCCGTTGGGAGTTAGGGGCAGAGCGTCTAGAAAAACAAAAGAGGAAGGCAGCATATATTCGGGCAGTCTCTGTTTTAGGAAACTACGCAGTTCGCTGCTGGTGAGTGATTGTGCTTGCTGCTGGTTAAAGACGATGTAGGCAACTAGACGCTTGTCGCCGGGCATATCTTCCCTAGCTATAATCACGGATGACTGGATGTTGGGGTGTTGGTTGAGTAACGTCTCAATTTCTCCAGGCTCGATCCGTACCCCTCTGATTTTAATTTGACGATCTTGACGACCAAGAATTTCTACAGAGCCGTCAAGTCCATAGCGTCCGCGATCGCCTGTGTAGTAAAGTAAATCATCTTTGTCATTGCAAAAGGGATTTTTGACAAACTGAAAAAGCTTTTCTTCCGGGGCATTAATGTAGCCGTAAGTCCGAAAAGGGGTTCGCAATACGATTTCGCCTGCTTCCCCAATGCCACACAATTGATGGTTTTCTCCTAAAACCAGTGCTTGGGTTTCCGGCAGTGGGAAGCCTATTGGCTGGACTCCGGGTAACAAATCAACAGGTAGATGGTAGTAGCATTTTGCTAAAGTCGTCTCTGTGGGGCCATATAAATTGGCAATCTCCCCTGATTCGGGAAAAGTGGAACGCCAGTGGCGAACAAGGCTGTCTGTTAGTGGTTCGCCAGCAAAGAATACCCAGCGTAAAGTCCGTAAACTGACTCCTGGTGGTACATTGATTAGCCAGGATTGTGCGAGTGCCGGCACGGTGTGTAACAAAGAAATCTGCTGACGTTCCAACCAGGGCAGAATACTAGAAGGTGTTAGATCGTCTTCCTGTGCAGGCAAACAAAGGGTAGCACCACTTGTTAAAGGTAGAAATACATCTCTAAGGACGACATCAAAGGAAAGACCTGTTAATTGAGCAACACGGTCTTGTGGTTTGACACAAAATGTCTGCCGCTGCCAGGATAGAAAGTGAGACAGCCCTTTATGAGACCCCAGTACTCCCTTAGGAACGCCTGTAGTCCCGGATGTAAAGAAAAGATAAGCAGAATCTTCAGAAGAGAGGGAAACTAAAGGCTCAGAAGTGGGAAGTTGGGAATTAGCTAGTTTTGGTTTCCCTGTATCTGGGTGAATGGAAATGATTTGAAGAGATTCCCAGATTCCCTCAGTTTTCGGCGGATTTACGCCAACATACAACAGGTACTGGGCTTTGGCTGAAGTCAGCATCAACTGCTGCCGTTGCTGAGGTAGGTTCTCATCAAGAGTCAGTAATACTGCACCACTTAGTAGCACACCTAGTATACTGGCAATTAACCCAAAGCTCCGGCAACCAGACACAGCTACGACCTGACCCCGTTCAACTTGGTGAATTAGTAAAATCTGTGCGGTTATCTGAGCAGCTTCTACTAGTTCCTGATAAGACCAGGTGCGCGAACCTTGACTAACGGCTACTTGTTCGGGTGTAATGTTTGCCCAAGAGATGATTTGGGTGGTAATTGGTTTGTAATCTGGCTCTGGTAGGGCAATACTGGGATTAGGAAGTAAGGTTCGAGTTTTCGGCGTCACCAAAGAATAAGACTGAATCGAGCTATCGGGTGCGGCAATAATTTGCTCCAGCAGATATTTGAATTGATCCAAAAAGCAGGTGATGCGTTCGGGAGAAAATAGAGCTTTTCGATACACTAGCTGTAGGCTCAGTTTGCTTCCCTGTTCTTGCACATACAGAGTCATAGTAAATTTTGACTCTGGTTCGCTCAACTTGGAGAAGTCTCTAACATTAAGTCCAGAAAGTTCTAATGTTGTTTGTGGGGTGTTGAAGAAGTTGAACATCACATCAAATAATGGATGTCTACTCAAAGAGCGTTCTGGTTGTAGTTTCTCTACCAGTTTCTCGAAGGGTAAATCTTGGTGAGCATAGGCTCCCAAGGTGACTTCCCGCACCCGATTTAGCAGTTGCCGAAAAGTCGGGGTTCCCGATAAGTTAGTACGCGTTGCTAAACAATTCAGGAATAATCCAATTAGCTGTTCAGTCTCTTCCTGGTTTCTGCCAGCAATCGGCGTACCTACTATGATGTCTTCTTGCCCTGAATAACGGTAGAGCAAGACTTTAAACGCCGCTAGCAGGGTCATAAACAATGTTACTCCTGAGCCTTGGGAGAGTGATTTGAGTGCAGCGACTAAATTTTCGGATAGCTCAAGAAATCGATCCGCACCTTGATAACTTTGGGCTGGTGGAGGTGGATAATCAGTTGGTAACTGAAGAACGGGAAGACTACCACCAAGCTGCTCTTTCCAGTAAGATAGCTGAGATTCTAAGACTTCACCCTGGAGGTATTGGTGCTGCCAAACAGCAAAGTCAACATACTGGATAGGGAGTTTTGTTAATCGGTCGGGTTTATCAGCACAGAAAGCTGCGTACAGTGCTGCCATTTCCCGAAAGAATATACTGTAAGACCAGCCATCGTAAACAATGTGGTGCATTGTTAATAGCAAGACATGCTCTGTTGCTGTTAGGCGCAAGAGTTTGGCGCGAAACAGCGGCCCTTGCGCCAAATCAAATGGCTGTTGTGCTTCTTGATTAGCAAAGCTTTGGGCTGACGCTTCCCTCTGAGTTTCGGGAATTTCCTTGAGGTCGATTAATGATAATGTAAAATTTATATCTTTTAATATGACTTGTCTTGGTTGTCCATCCACTGATGGGAAAACGGTTCTCAGGATGGAGTGGCGTTGCCAAATTTCATTTAGACTCTGCTCTAAAGCGGTAATATTTATTACACCTGTTAGCCGATAAGCGGCTGGCATGTTATATGCAGTGCTGTCAGGTTCCAGTTGATTGAGGAACCAGAGTCTAGCTTGGGCAAAAGAAAGAGGTAGATCGCCTTCCTTTGCTGCTGGTAATATCGAGGGCAAGTTGGAACTTACAGCAGTATTCGCTTGATGCAGATATTCTAAAATCTCTATTTTGCGCGATCGCAGTTCTTGCAGCAGTGTAGGTGTTAGTGTTTCAGGGGGAGCTTTATAACGCAAGCGATCGCCTTCTGACCAAAGTTTGACATCTAAACTACGAAGCTCAGACAAAAACCGATCGATGGTTTTCATATTTCGCCCTCTTCATAGCTGTCCATTGTGTCAGTCTGCGATTGTTGAGTTGCCCAACGAAGTGTATCGATGCGATTTCCTAGTTCAGCCACGGTAGGTGCTTCAAATAAAGTACGCAAGGGAATTTCTACTCTAAAGGTTTGGCGTAGTCGAGACATTATTTGGGTAGCTAGCAATGAATGTCCGCCCAATGCAAAAAAGTTATCGTGGATTCCAAGCTTTTCCAGTTTTAGGACATTAACCCAGATGTCAGTTAGCTGCTGTTCAACAAGAGTGCGGGGAGCAACGAATATTTCTTCAAATTCAGTTCTAGTGTAGTTAGGTACGGGTAAAGCGTTGTAAGCGACCTTGCCATTAGCTGTCAATGGCAAACTATTCAACAATATAAAAGTTGAAGGAATCGTGTAGTTAGGAAGTTTTGACTGCAAGAAACTGCGGATTTCTCTGATTCCTAAAGTCTGTTCTGACTCTAAATGAACATATGCTACCAGACGCTTATCATTAGGCGTATCCTCTCTAAGTACGATCGCACTCTGCTTTACAGCAGGATGTTGAGCTAGTACAGATTCTATTTCGCCTATTTCTATACGGAAACCGCGGATTTTAACTTGGTTATCGATGCGACCGAGATATTCAATATTTCCATCTACGAGAAAGCGAACTAAATCACCGGTTTTGTAAAGGCGATCGCCTGCTTTTTTACTGAAGGGATTGGGGATAAACTTCTGTGCTGTTAATTCGGGTTGATTTAAATAACCTCTAGCTAGTCCAACTCCGCCAATGTGCAATTCACCCGGTACGCCTATTGGTACTGGTTGCAAATATTGGTCTAAAATGTACAACTGGGTATTAGCGATCGCCTTACCAATGGGTATGGAACCGGAAGAATGTTTCCCGACTGGAATTTGATAAACACAACAGCCTACCACTGTTTCTGTCGGGCCGTATTCGTTGATTAACATCGTATCTGGAGCTACATCTTGCCAGAAGGTGATGCTTTCGGCTAATAAATTTTCGCCACCAATAATAAAAGCTCTAGTTTTATTTGCGATCTCTGCTTTGGATAACTGTTGCTTAAGCAAATCCAAGTGAGCAGGGGTAATTTTCACCAAACTTAAATTCGAGCTTTTCTTTAAAGCTTCAGAAAGGGCTTCGATGCCTTGTTCTTCTGATAGCAATTCGACTGTGCGGCCAACTAATAAAGGTGAGAAAAGGCTGGTGATTGTTAAGTCAAACCCCAAAGGTGAGTGAACTAAAGATCCGACTCCTTCCTCTACTGCATATCTTTTAGTACACCAACTTAGATAGTTAACTAATCCTTGATGGCTAATTAAAGTTCCTTTGGGTTTACCAGTGGAACCGGAGGTGTAAATAATATATGCTAAATCTAATGGCGTTATTGTAGTAATTGGATTCTCAATTTCTTGTTGATTTATAACTTCCCAATCACTATCTATACAAATGACTTTAATTCCATCTGTAGCTAAATCTGCTATTAAATGCTGTTGAGTCAGCAGCACTGGCATTTGAGAATCGTTTAAGATAAAAGCTTTTCTTTCTAAGGGGTAACTTGGGTCAATCGGGATGTATGCACCACCCGCCTTGAGGATACCAAGCAATGCGATCGCCATCAGAGGCGATCGCTCTATACAGATCCCCAGATTCCCCTCAGAACCCACACCCAGTTTTTGCAGATAGTGCGCCAACTGATTTGCTCTTGCATTCAACTCCCGATAAGTTAATTGCTGGTCTTCAAACACCACCGCCACGCGATCGGGAGTCCGTTCCACCTGTTCTTCAAACAATTGATGGATACACTTATCTTTAGGATAATCTACCTCAGTATCATTCCACTCCACTAACAACTGATGCTGTTGAGCTGGCGTCAAAATTGGCAAATGTGAAATCTGCTGATTGGGTTGAGCAACCACACTTTCCAACAATACCTGCCAATGACTTATCATCCTGCTGATAGTGTCAGCATCAAACAAGTCTGCGTTATACTCAAAACAACCATTGATATTTTCTGTTGTCTCTTGTAGCTTCAGAGTTAAATCAAACTTTGCAGTCTTGCTCTCCACCTCAATTGCCTTCAGGCTCAAACCAGGAATTTCCAACGCCAACACTTGCTCGCTTTGGAGAACAAACATCACCTGAAAAAGTGGCGAGCGACTCAAATCTCGTTCCGTTTGTAGTTCTTCTACCAGCTTCTCAAAAGGTAGGTCTTGGTGGAAGTATGCTGACAATACTACTTCCTGCACCCGACCTAACAATTCCCGAAAACTTGGATTCCCTCCAAGGTCGGTTCGCATGACTAAAGTATTAGCAAATAATCCAATTAACCCTTCAACTTCAGTTTGGTTGCGGTTAGCAATTTCCGACCCAACAATAATATCTTCCTGACTCGTGTAGCGATAGAGCAGTGTCTTGAATGCTGCCAACAAAGTTGTGAATAAGGTAACTCCTGACTGCTGACTCAAAGACTTAAGTGCAGCAGTTAAATCTTTGGATAAATTCAAAGATTGTCTTGCACCCCGATAAGTCTGGACTGCCGGACGCGGACGGTCTATCGGCAACTTCAGTACGGGTAACTCTCCTCCTAGCCGCTGCTTCCAATAAACAAGCTGAGATTCCAACACTTCACCAAGCAACCACTCACGTTGCCAGATAGCAAAGTCAGCATACTGAATGGGTAGTTTAACCAATGGTGATGATAAGCCATTGGAAAAAGCTTCATATAAAGTCGTAAGTTCTTGCAAAAGTACGCCCCAAGAGTAATCATCGCCAATAATCTGGTGTATTGTTAGCAGCAAAATATGCTCTTGTTCGCTCAATCTCTGCAAAACTGCACGTAGTAAAGGCCCAGTCGTCAGGTCAAAAGGCTGCTGCACTGACTCATTTATCAGCCGTTGACTCTCTTGATAACGCTCACTTTCAGAAAGCTCCGTCAAATCCACTGTTGGCAGCTTCCAGTTCGAGGCGGAGGCAATGAACTGTAATGGTTGCCCATCCACAGCAGTAAAAGTGGTTCGCAAAGGGTGATGGCGCTGCACAATTTCACCTAAACCCTGCTCCAGTGCCCTGATATCAAGCAAGCCCTTCAGCTGAATAGCTAGAGGTATGTTGTAGGTGTTGCCAGGATTTAACTGGTCGATGAGCCACAGCCATTGTTGAGCAAAGGACAATGGAGCAGAGTCTAACTCCTGCCTTGTAATATTTTTGAGCGCAGAGATAGAATTCATCTGAAAGCCTCTGGACGATTAAGTGTGTTAAATAGGATATTTTAAAAGTCCAAGAAGGTATAATTTTTTTGCTGTTCTGACTTGGTTAACTCCGACGATAAACCAAGGTTTCAACCGCGTACTTAGATACTTGGCTGTGCTAATTATGAAAGCAAAAGACCCTTTTAAAACATCTTCATTTCATCTACGTAAAGAGCACAGCCTACGGTTTTGTTATTAGACCCATAAAGTGAGCAACAAAGCTAAAATATTTGGAATTTTGTAATAGGTAACTAATGACTTATCCTTTACGTAATGATTCCTTATAAAACATCAATTATTTATTTGGTTAGTCGATTACGCGAATGGTAAGTAATTGCTCAAAATTCATTTATTTTGGTCATTTTCAACATAACCATAATTATTTATTTAACATGAGCAAACGCTCACCTAAACTTTTTTACCAAATCTTCAATATTGAGACATATGTGATTTTTTAAACAATTACACAAATATGTGATTTTACTTACAAAAACTAGTAATAATCTTAAGTCTTTTGGTACTATAAGAAACTTACTTACCACCTTAAAATGGGATTATTATTAAGTTAAATTACAATATCAATTCTTTTGACAAATAAATATTTTATTTTTTTACAAAAAATACTTTTCTGTTATAGAAACGTATTAGCAAAAATATAATTAATATTTATAGGACGCGTAGAGAATTTTTCTGTCTAATCGCATTTCAGCTTTACATAAACTTTATAAATGCGTTTCAGGTGTAGTTCTGTGTGGACATTAGTTACAAAGCGCGATCGCTTCTGGGAATTTACCAACCGCATTGAAACATCACTCTTAAAAGTAATTTTCAAAGCTTAGAGTCAAATAGCTCGCTCTCTTGCTAAAAAATACCTTTTTATGATATAATCTTATGTTAAAAACTAGTTAAGAGAGCAAGAGCGATCGCCTATTGTGAACTAGAAACTATAGCTTAGGTGCGTAGACGCGTAGCGGCTTGTCGTCAGACATCGCACTTGAACAGGACTATTTTTTACTAAGATGCACATCACATCAATCTCTAATTTACCTATTCATGAGATACAGTATCTGACAGCAGCTTCTGGTGGTATTGGTGTTATTGAGAGATATTTACCAGTTTTATTGGCAGAAGTTGATTATTTACCTAATAATTTAGAGGCAATTACTGTTACTAGCGATTTACAAGGAATCGATCCGAAAAATCAACAACTTCTCGGTCATCTAGTTATAGAAGAATTACAAAAACTTGCAGAGAACGGAAAAATTCCCTCCCTAAAAAATACAGGCATTATATTAGCAGGTGATTTATATGCAGAGGTAAATAGACGTAGCGGAGTGGTGGGCGATATCCGAGAAATTTGGCAAGCTTTTAATCGACGTTTTTCTTGGGTGGCTGGTGTTGCTGGAAATCACGATAGTTTGGGAAATACACAAGAAGAAATTCAGATTTTTAAACAAAACCGGAATATTTACTATCTTGATGGTGAGATTAGAAGAAATGGCGAGCTTAATCTTGCCGGAATTTCTGGTATTATTGGTAAAAAAATCAAACCCTTCAGACGCCCTGAAAAAGAATTTATTAAAGCAATTAGGGAACTTATAAAGCAGTCACCAGATATTTTAATTTTACATGAAGGGCCAGATTACCCACAAAGTAATTTGGTTGGAAAAGAATCTATCCGCAAGGAGTTAGAAAAAATAAATCTAACTAATAATTTATTAGTTATCTGCGGTCATTCTTATTGGAAAATTCCAATGATAGTTTTAGAAAATGGTATCCAAGTCCTTAAAGTAGATAGTCGTGTTGTCATACTTCAGGCGAAGAAATAATATCAAGTCTCTATAATAAGCTGTTCCACATTTAAATTGCATAACTAGGGCGGGCAAGATGCCCACCCCACAAGAGTTTGATTTAATCTGATTATGCAATTTAGATGTTTTTTAGCTTATTGGGCGATCGCACTGAATTTTCAGGAGGCATATGGGTTCATTAATATGGAATAAATATGGCTTATTTAGGATTACGAGAAAATTCTGAATGACTGTAGATGAAAATCTATTTTTTTTCAAGTCAATCATTACTGAAATTGGCTTTCAGCTTTTATTCACATAACCTTGACTAGACTGAGAATGCTATCTCTATTGTCAAGCAGAGACTACGGCTTCAGGTTGATAGCGGATGCCAGCTTGCTTGAAGCGATGTAAAGCTTCACCCAAGCGATCGCAATCGGCAATCAAACTGATCCTGACATAACCCTCACCTGCAACCCCAAAGGCATTACCTGGAGTAAGGACAACGCCTGTCTGCTGCAACACGTTCAGGGCAAAATCTGTGGAACCAACGCCAACGGGACACTTCACCCAAAGATACATCGTCGCCTTAGTTTTGGGGATATCCCAACCTAACTCTCCTAATCCTTGAATCAGGAAATCGCGGCGGGTACGGTAGCGTTGTTGTACCTCGTGCAAATACACATCTGGCAGTTGCAAAGCTGTTTCGGCTGCTGTTTGTAAAGCGGCAAAAATGCCGTAATCCAAGTTAGTTTTCAGCGTCCGCAAACCTTGAATTACATGGCGATTCCCCACCACAAACCCGACGCGCCAACCAGCCATATTGTAGGTTTTAGATAAGGTGTGAAATTCTACACCAATATCTTTCGCGCCGGGAATTTCTAGCAAGCTAGTGGGTTGATAACCATCAAAAGCTAACTCGGCATAACACAAATCATGCACCAGCAGAATTTCATATTTGCGGGCGAAGGCGACGATTTCTTCAAAAAATTCGCGGGGTGCGGTGGCAGCAGTGGGATTGCTGGGATAGTTGAAATAGAGAATTTTAGCTTGTCTTGCAACCTCGTCAGGAATCGCAGCTAAATCGATTAACCAGTCATTTTCTGGTTTGAGAATCAAGCTGTGAATTTTCCCACCTGCGATCGCCGGGCCGCGAAAATGGGCGGGATAAGCTGGGGAAGGAACCAAAACTAAATCACCTGGGTTAACGTAGGCGATCGCAAGATGAGTTAAACCTTCTTTAGAACCGAGTAGCGGTAAAGCTTCGCTATCAGGATCGAGAACCACACCATAACGGCGATGATACCAGTTAGTGATGGCCCGGCGGAAACTAGCTGTGCCCTCAAAAGGAGGATAACCGTGATTGGCGGGATCTTTTAAAGCAGCGATCGCTGCTTCTACAACTGGTGCTGGCGTTGCACCATCGGGGTTTCCCATACCCAAATCAATTAAATCCAACCCTTGTTCCCGTGCTTTAGCTTTCAGTTCATCTAAACGGGCAAATACATAGGGTGGCAGTTTTTGTATCCGTTCTGCCGGCACGATCCAATCTAAACTCATACTTCAACCTCGTCACTTATTCCCTTGGGCGAAACTCGATTCATATCTTTACTCTCTATGGGTGCAGTGGTAGAAACCATTGCTGCCATTAACTGTTCTGGCGCGACTTTAAATGGTAGTCGATGGATGTCAGAATTAGGAAGTAGGGCGATTTCAGCGGCTGTTTGCAACTCGCCTAATGTAATATTGCCCAATCCCAAATCGCTTAATCTTTGGGGTAGTCCAATTTCTGTGTAGAACTTTAACAACTGTTGTCGTGCCGATGCTGCTAGTTGATTGCCTTGTAGCATTTCTTCTAAACGCAGTTGCACCAAAATCCCAAAAGCAACCTTTTCGCCATGAATACTACCATGTCCTGAAATATGAGTTAAACCATTATGCACGGCATGGGCAGCAACCGTGCGACACTGCGCCCCTCCAAGTCCCCCAACTACCCCAGCTAATAAAACAGTGGCGTCTACGACTTCTCGCCAAACCTCACTGCCTGGTTCTTTCAGGGCGACGGCTGATTTTTGCAAGAGGATATCTCGCAAAACTCGTGCTTGTTGCACCGCAGCAATAATTAAAGTGTCTTGCAAATGCCCACTACTAACTGAGGCTTCATACCACTTAGCGATCGCATCACCAATTCCAGCTACTAAAGTCCGTTGTGGTGCAGTTTTAATCAAGTCGTAATCGAGTATCAGTAAATCGGGACAACGAGATAGCCCGACATCGTAGAGAAACGCCCCCTCTTCCGAATAAACATTCGATAAGGCACTCCAAGCTGCACAGGTAGCCCCTGAAGTAGGAATTGTCACCACTGGCAACTGTAATTGTTGCGCGACTAATTTCGCTGTATCTAGGGCTTTGCCGCCACCAATACCGATAATCACATCAGCTTTATGTTCTTTTGCCGTTTTCTGTAAAGATTTCAGGCTAGCTTCGCAGCAATCTGCACCATAGGTAGCTTGGGTAGTGTGTAACTGTTGCCTTTCTAAAACTGGTTGCAAATTTTTTCGGCTGATGGCGAGAGTAGACTCACCTGCCACAATTAAGGGACGACTTCCCAAACAGGCGATCTCTGTTGCGGCTGTTTGCAACACCCCAGAACCACGGATTACTTTTGCTGGGGCAACTGTGAGTGTAAATAACGAACTAGAGGTTTGAGTAGACAAAGAAGGTTGAGTAGAAAAATTATTGGGCATATAATCTAGTTTGCCAAAACCTTTATATTTCTTAATGTAATAGACTGGCAGCCAGAGATGCTTGTTGCCACGCTCCTTTTAGGATGGCTACAAACAAAGCATCTGACTCAACTAGGTTTTAACCGATCTAATCAAAAAGACAAAGCCCATCGCCGACTGTTTAAGCAATTTGACGATTTTGCTTGAACAAGAGGCAAGGGGGCAGGGGGTTTCAATTCCCATCTGAAAATCCCCCTGCTCCCCTGCCTCTTCTTAAATCTGTAATGTCCATTAGCCTGAAATTCGGAACTATCAAAGTTTTGAATAACCGTATAATAAATTAACATTACCACTCTCAGATTCTCAGGAAAAGTCGTTGAGAACTGAATAATGTGTCGATGGTTCATTCCAGCTATGGATATGTGCGTAGGAAGGTACATCTATCTGTACGCCCCACAGCAGATTTGCTGGAAAGACTTATGAAAATGGCAACAGTGGTAATTAGGTTAACAACTGACAAATCACAACTCTCAGTACCCATTACCTTCACGCTGGTTGACCTTTTCCTACGGTGAAACCACTTTAGTGGGAATATTTTAATATAAAATAACTATTAATGTATCAGTAAATACAAAATAAATTTTGTCATTCTGATAACAGGTAAATTATTTTGTTCTCTGGGATAAGGCAGAGGAGATAAGGAGAAAATTGTACAATAATTCCCCCCTGCGATACCCCAGACGCTCTCTAAGAGACACTTGCTATCGCCATACAGCCCTTTAGGCATTCTACGGCAGGCGTCTCCCCAGCTTAAGAAGCAGCAGGTTTTGGCAATTGGGCGAATTTGTCTGTGTAAATTTTGACTGTGATTGGGGAATTTTGATGAGAAACGAGCGATCGCTTCACCTCACCCAAGTAAACTGGTACAGAAGTCCCTGGTTCCGGGTGGAGAATGGTACGGGCGCGAACTGTCAAATTATCGTCTTCCCGCGTACCTGAGCGACCATAAGAAAACAGATTACTAGCTGCTTGACGTAAAGTTGCTTCTAATTGTGTGGGTGTAATTTGGGGCGATGTGGAAATCACCGCTTGGGTTGAGCCATTGTCATAAACTAGAGTGTACCGCGCTGCTCCCGGAATCACAGTACGACTCAAGGGGACTATCGAGAGTCCAAATAAACCAGCCGTCAGCACCAGCATAAAGCCAGTTGTACCCACCAGCCGAAAGCGGATGCCCCATTTGAGAATAAAAGCCAAAACTGTTAAGGCAGCAAATACTAAAGTAGCTATGCCTGACCATTGGGTGTACTGAAGAAAGTTAGCTGTTGTGAGCATAAGGTTGGTTATGAAGGCGTCTTTTTTTTCGTTACCGACACACTCATTTTACCGAGAGCTTACACCATAAGGGTTATCGTAGTCATCGCTTGATGCGAGTGTAGGGCAAAAATTAGTCTTTGATAAAAAAATAAATGAATCTTTGGTGAATGACTAAGCGGAACTTGTCGCCACAGGCATCCCCTATCATCCTAAAAGTGAAAAATGGTGGAGCAGGAGCTACGGCACATTACTAATTTCCTCTAATAATCAAATGAAGGTATTTATAGAATGATGAGAAAGTAGCCAAAATAATTTGGTTAGTGCAGAGTTATACCAATCTATAATCATTAGAAATTTAAATATTAAATACCATAATAACCATATTTTGTTTGTAGCGTGGATGTTCAGCTATTGCTATACGTTTGAAACCATATCTTTGATAATATGATTCTAAAATTGGATTATCTACAACACAATCTAAATATATTTTTTTAATCTGGTTTTCAGGGGCAATTTCAATAACTTTTCTAATAATTTTTCTAACTGTATATCTTGTTTCTTGTAATTTTGCACATACACTTTTGATCAGCCAAATATTAGAGTATGTTTTTAAATGCTCAGGGTAATAATCTGGCAATTGATTAGAGAGAGCAAATGTACATAACAAAGCTCCGCTCTCATTTCTAATCAAAAACATCTCTCCCTTTATAATGTTTTGGTGTATTTTTTTTTACTAAATCATAACCATTCTCCCACTGTTTAACTCCTTTGTTTTTATAGTATTCAGCAGCGAATTTAAAAAGGTCATATATCTCAGTCAAATCAGAAATGCTCGCTTGAACTGCAAACTTTTCAGTAATGATTTCAGTAGCAATTGGTTCTACCTTCACTACTTCATTTATGCTGTAGCTCATGATTCTAGCTCTGTTCGTCAATTTTTATTAGTACTACTTTTAAAATTCCCTATAATTGAGGGTAAATTTATTTTTAAGTCAGGTTATTAATTATTTTTCCACTTTTGAAATAGCAAAATATAGATTTAATAGTCAACAAGATGGTGAGGGTTTAGAGCAAGCACTGATTACAACTACGAATTACGTTAGCGAGTATTCGTATCCCTACGCGCAGCGTCTCGCAGAGAGCCTCATTACGAATTAAAAATTATTTTGATAGTGTTAGTATTGCCGACAAGTAATGGATTCTTTCCCATCATCTGGAGTTGAAACATATATCCTATATTCTGCCGGACATGTTTCAACTGAATTACCTGTTTTAATTTGGATGTCATTGGCAAGCTCACAAGTATTAAACTGTCCTTTCTCATGGAAAGATATATAAGTTTTTCCTCGACAGGTAAAATTGGATGTCCCCGAAATAGAATTGGAAACTTGCACAGTAATATTTTGCTCAAGTATACAAGTTAATAGCGAACCATTTGGATAATAAATCATATTGCCTGCTTCACACTTAATTGCTGCTTGAGCAGGCAAGTTAAAAGCAAAATTTATTGTAACTATACCTAATGAAGAAGTTAAAAATGCAAAGCTTTGTAAGGATAATTTCATGAATAAATTCCGGCTTTTTATTAATATATATATATTAATTATGTTTAATTGAGGAAAATAATAAATATACAAAAGGGCATCTACAAGAGATGCCCGTCATGCAGGAAAACCCCAAAGGGTTATCCCTACACCTTCCCAACAATCAGCAACAGTAACTAATTAGGTATTAGTCACACTCACAGACGTGAATATAGTAATCTTATTAACTTAAAACACTAAATGCCCCCAGTGCATACACTGAAAAAATTGTAGCTATTCTAAGGTGGCATGGCTGCGTAGGCATAGCCGATCGTAGATATCGCCCGATCCTTTAGTAGTAAATTCTTTATACCTTTTTGCCAGTGTGTACATAAATATACGCAAGCGCAACCAATGATATATATTTCTAGAGTTTTACTAATTGCAAACAAGTTTTTATCTTTTCTTGAGAAGATAAATATAATAACTGTTGTTGTGCTATCTTTTTTGCTCGTTCATCAACATAAGCCTAGAAACACGATGAAAACTTGGAACTAAATAAGGATGAATTAGCTTTTTATAATGCAAATAGTTGCTGTTTGTCATTTGCTAACTAATTTGGATGAGATGCAAGCCGGTCATGTTGGTTATAACGATGTACGACTCCACAAATAGCAGCCAAAATTAACCATGAAAGCGCATTCAAACGAAAATCGAAGAGGGTTACATCTACTGTATTGAATAAAATCCACCCAACAAAAGCCAGAAGATAACTTAAAAATATCAGTCTGTCTTCAGTATTTATATATTTTGAGTTTCGCAGTAATTGCACGCTTGTAATCAAAATCCAAGCGAGTAAGCCACAAAATAAAAGAGTACTAGGAAAACCAGTTTCAGCAGATAACATCAAAAACAAGTTATGGGGATGACCCAAGGGAATGTGCATCTGAGCTTTGTAAAGTTTACTAAAACTACGTAATCCCCAGCCAGTCCAAGGATGTTCCTGAGCTAAAGACCAGGCAAACTCCCACTGAGTTTTTCGCATTAAAGCAACTGGTCTGTTTGGATACATATCGTCATTTAACCTTGCCCAAAAGAAGGCAGGAACGTACTGACGAGCAAATTGAGCGATTGGTGAGGGAGCAAAAGCTGCCAAAAGCACACTAGAGACGATCGCAGCGACGCCGCCCACAAGAATACGCCAACCTTGGAAAAGTGCATAAGCTAAACAGGCAAAAATAGCGATCGCCCACCCATTGCGCGAACTGGTGAAAATCAAGGCAATGAAATTTGTCATAATCGCCACGCTTAGGAAGATAAAGGGGACTGAATTCTTCCCAATACTCAATCCTCGTTGCCCAATCCTCAATCGCCATTGTTCGAGCCACAACCCTAAGCCCAGGATGAAAACTATCGCTAGATAAGCAGCAAAGGTGTTAGCGTGCAAGAACAGTGAGGCCATGCGGCCTGGGGGATTTCCTCCTGGTCTGATCGTCCAAGCTAAGACAATCCACAAAATCTCTAATTTTAAACTCCAGCCCAAAAATAACTGTCCCAAACCGATAATCGCTACTGGCATGGAACCGAGCACCAAAATCCAAGCCATTTGTCGCAATTGAGCAAATGTTTGAATCAAAGTGCTATGAGCAGCGAAAAGTAAAAAGAATGGTAATAAATTAAATAAGCCAAGGAAAGCTTCTGTCTTATTCTGGGCAAACCCAGCACTGACGATCAGCAAGACACTCAAAAGGGCAAATCCCCAGTTGAGGGGGCGGCGACTAATTTTGCGGTATTGTTTCAGCCAAGTTATTAATGATACAAAACCTAGAGTCACAGCCCCCACTAAAGGACTCAATGGGAAGATTAACAGGGCCCATAGAGAGTAGTTCCAAGAAGATTGCCAACGAGACTTGAAATAGTAAAAAACCTTGTTCAAGCTGGCTCCCAACATTCCTCACGAGTGAGGCGAATTTGAGCTAAGGCAAAGATGGTAGGGATGATCCGACCATAGTTAGTGGCGATCGCTCTCCACCCTAAATCTGCAAAAAACCAAGTCCACATGATCGGCCCAATCACAGCAAACATACTGCGGGCTGCCCCATAACGAGCTGCACTTACAGTCATACCCCGTCGAGCCATTTGCATAGCTACATAGCTTTGAAATTGCGTTGTAGCTGCTTCTGAGCCGGTAATCGCCGCTTGCTTGGCTACTTCATAGGTAGCAAAGTGGATGGCAAATTGACGGGCAATTTGCTTAAGTACAAGTGGCTGGAGCATGGAAGTAACAGCGATCGCACTCCCGCCTTTGAAAAGCAATCCCAACGGATCGCGCTGCAATAAAAGTGGTAGCGGTTCTTTTAATTCTGATTTGATCAGGTGACGCTGCACTCGGAGAGTTAATTTTTGTTTTTCCTGTTCGGGTAATTTTTTCCACACCTGTCCTAGCAGATGCAAAAATACTTCTGCTTCTAAATCAATCGTTGCTAGCTGATTAGAATAGGGAATTTTTAGATATTTACATACTTGAACTAACGCTTGTCGGTAAGTTACCTGGCCTGTACGTCCCCGCAATACTGTCATCCCATCTGCCGCCAAAAAGCGAAAGCGACCCTCTAGTGCATCTAACCAAGCTTTGCGGTCTTGGCTTTGTACTTCGATGGGTTCGGGTGTGTGTACATAGTCTAGGGGATTGAACTTACGACTAAATAGAATTGCGGTTAAGTCTTGCAATTCTTCTTCGGTCGCTAACTCTAGCGCCGCCCTCATTTCATCCAATTTCCCTTCCTCCCTTCCGTGCAGCTTTCTGTACCTTATTCTACTATTAGCTTTCAGCAGTCATTAGTAGTAATTTTGTCCTTTGATAATAACGAATAACTAATGACGAATAACTAATAACCAATGACTAGGGACTATTGACTCATGACTGATATTGCAGTGATTGGTGCCGGAATAGCTGGTTTAGTGTGCGCCCAGCAGTTAAGTCAAGCTGGATATTCGGTGCTAGTGGTGGAAAAGTCCCGTGGTTTGGGAGGAAGACTGGCTACCCGCCGCTTGCATGGAACTTGCGCGGATCATGGAGCTTGTTACCTGAAACCAAAGGGTGAATTATTCGGGCGTTTTGTGGAGATATTGCAATTGCGCCATATCCTCGAAGTCTGGACAGAGGAGGTTTACGAACTCACAGCAGGCGCTCCTTTATCTGAACCCAAAAACCGCAGTCCGCGATATGTTGCACCTGAAGGAATGAGTGCGATCGCTAAATCACTCGCCCCAGGTTTAGAAATATTACTGAATCAGCGTGTCATCGCTATTACCCCAACTCCCGAAAATAGTTGGCGTCTGACTCTCGAATCTAGCAACGAAGAATTAACTGCAAAAGCTTTAGTTGTCGCCATTCCTGCGCCCCAAGCTGTGATGCTGTTAGAACCTTTAGCTGAAAGTGTATTGGATGCAGTCTTTCTTGATAACTTGCGTTCTGTAGAATTTTATCCCTCAATTAGTGCGATCGCTGGATATCCTTCCACATCTCAACCCCTCCCTCAGTGGAAAGCTCTAACTTTTGTGGATGATGCTGATTTAGCATGGATTGGTTTGGACAGTAGCAAGCGTCCTAACCCTCAGCAACCACATTTTGTGGTGCAAAGTAGCGCTGATTTTGCCCAACGCCATCTAGAATCGCAGGATTTACAACCTGCCGGACAGTATATGTTGCAACGAGCAGCTGAATCTCTGTCCCTTCCTTGGCTGAATACTCCCGAATGGATGCAAGTACATCGTTGGCGTTATGCCTTTCCTAGCCGTCCTTGGCAGGAAACATTTTTGTCTGCTGGAAGTACCCTACCTTTAATTTGTTGTGGTGATTGGTGTGGGGGCAATCTTGTGGAAGATGCGATGCTTTCTGGATTAGCTGCGGCTGATGAAATTAATCATCAGTTACGTCATCTACCTTTAGATAATGTGAACTTTTTAAACGTTTTTACCAGTTGATTTCATCTGTCGCTAGACTGATTCTGCGCTATAGTGAGTCGCTATTTTTATGACTCACTAAACGAACATGCAACAAATAAGTTTTTTAGATGAAACAGCAAATTTTGCAACAAATATAAAAAGTGATGTAAATTCCCAATAAAGCTTAACTTCATTAAAAACTTGTTCTTAGCTGAAGTTATTTCATTGCCGTTAATCTTGATCCCCTAGCCTTGATGCTGCGTTTTATGTAGATTTCTGCTAAAAAGGCAGAGATTTTAAATAATTAGGATTATAAATATAAAACGTCGCTAACTTGCCAGCTTCTTGGACGCTGTTTTAAGAAGTAATGCTGTGAAGCAGTATAAGCTTTCACTAAAATAAGCAAAGCCAAATGTCTATCTACCAAAAGAAAAGGCTAGTTTCAGGGTATTTTGCATCTATCAGTTAAATTACTTCTAACTGATTGTGATAAGGACGTTGCCATCTAAAAAAGTTATTTTCTCCACCAAGCATTGACTGGATTAAAAAAGGAGTTTAAAAATCATGACAACAGTAGTCAATTTAACACAGCAATCAATAGTAGGAGAGATTGAAAGCGTTTTGGATACATATCCATACCATCCATATCAAGAAGCCTTTGCGATTCCTGACTTACGCCAAGAGCTAATTAGTTTCGTCCTCAACCGCATTCCCTCCTTTTACACCGCGATGTCTAACGGACAGATTCCACTAGCGGAGGCTGAAGAAGCAAGCTTGGCTTATTACAAATTGCCTGGTAAACCCTTAGAACAGCAACTACACTTACAAAATTTGATTCACCAAGGCATTTGTTTAATCGTTCAAGAAAAGTCAGATTCGATTAGCGATCGTGTTTGTGAAACAGTTGAACCAGCTTGTGAACCCTCTCACTGGTTTGGTTAATAGTTCCTAACAAGATTTGGCTCTCTGCTGAGATATCATAATGCCCGCAGTGAATTTTTAATTTTTGAGCTAATCCCACGGCTAAAGTTCAGTGTAAAAGGCGTGGGAATAGCTCAAAAATTTTGTAAGTATATTGCTCTTGAGGTGTAAACTTTGACAATTACCAGGTTCAAAGGACATTCCCAGGACATGAGAAAAATAACTGCTCTAATGTTGGTAAGTATTACCGTGGCTGTCGGAGTGGGAGCACTAACGCCCAAAGTCACTAATGCCCAATTATTTTACCCACCAGCAAGCGATCGCCATTCATTAATGGTAATCGGTCAAGGGGTAGTGAGAGTGCCAGCGGATACAGCGGATATTGAATTGGTATTCAGTAGTGAAGGTAGCAATGATGAGTTACAAACGCAACCGTCATCTCTACCCGAAACCCGCCGCATATCCTCACCCTCCGGGTTCGGCAGTCCCTCTTTGTTGGAACAACAAGACCGGGCTGCCTCACCGACTCAACTTTTAAATTACAAAACAGCAGCAGAATCTTTACCCAGCAAAAAATCACTAACTAAAGCAACTCTTCAGCCTGTAGTTAATAGCCTAGTTGCCAACGGGATTACTGCTGATAGAATTCAAGTACAAATTAATCCTAATTCTAGTGAAAATAACGCCAAAATATTGGTGAGATTGGAAAAACCAACACGCGATCGCGTCCAGGAAATTGTTGGTACAGCGAACAAGTCCACGAGTCAACTTGAAAATCTTTCTATCAAGAACGTAGGTGTTGAGTATGCAGTCAATGACTGTCAGGCTTTGCAGAGTTCAGTTTATCAATCAGCTATGAAAGACGCTCAAAGTCGCGCTCAGGCTTTGGCAACTGCTATGGGCGTTAAACTTGGTACTCCTTCTGTAGCGGAGCCGTTTTACACATTACTTTATCCCTCATGTAATTCTAAAGCTGGAGTTACTTTACCGTCATTTGCTAGTTTTTTATTATCACCGACTTATAATCCAGACGCCCCGGCAGAAGTAGAGATGAAAAAGGATATTTTTGTGACATATACAACGAAATAAACATTTATATTCAGTGCGATTGCACTTTGATTTAGTCAAAATTAGGAGTGCGATCGCTTAACTTTCTGTATTAGGAATAGGGGCTGCTTTAGCAGTCTATCACTTTGGGAAAGAAAACAAAAAATAGTAAGGTAATTCAAGGTGCGTTACATTATGTTGATGCACCCTATAGTTTTAATATACACATTAATAAATTAATTATACAAATCACTAATAATACTCAACTACGGCAGCAATAGCAGCAGCAACTTCCTCCATAATTTCACTCGAACATCCTCCAATTTTACGGATAAATCTTTGTATATCCATCCCACACAGTTGCAAAATATCCACAACAGAAGTTTTTGTTAAACTATTTGCACTGTCTGGTTCAATTTTAACGTGCCAAATATTGCCAGTATAATATTATTTCCAGTCTGTGATTGGTGCAATCAACTTAATGGGTAGCTTGCCAACACCATTAGAACTTACTACTACAGCAGGACGGACTTTTCTGATTTCTGCTCCCACTGTCGGATCGAAATTAGCAAGCCAAATATCACCCCGTTTAGGAGATGGATATCTAATAATCAATCAAGTCTCCTGTCTGTAATTCCTGCCATTCTCTATCTTGTTCATAATGTAATAACATTAACTCAGCCTGTGCTGCCAATATACATCGCCGTTCTTCTAATGGCAATTTCATAAACTCGCGACGGCTGATATTTTTAGGTTGTACAGCTTTTTCAGAAGGTTGTAGGTGTAGATTCTCTCTCTGAGGAGTAGAATTTGAAATTTCCATACTTTCTCAGTAATTTTTATAATAATCCCTAACTTATATTCATTTTACCGCACAGATATAGTATGCATGTTCATAAAAAAAGTAAAATATTCACTGGAGTCTAGACTAGATGCGTAATTTAAAATTCTAGTAATGGAAAAACTCCAGAAATGTTTGTGGCAAATCTGGAGTCAGGAAAGATACGCATTTACCTATATCAAATTTTCACCGTGAGAGAATGTTACGTCATCAGGGTTTACACTCAAATACAGTTAAGCATGTCTGAAGTTCAACTGCTGTGTTTCTCGTTTACACGGCTTGTGTGTTGGAAGTAACGCAGAACAGCCCCAGTTCATCTGAGGCTGTTTTGCGAGAGTTGTTTGGTAGAAGGGGTACATCAACAGCGATGCCCCGTGTTAGATATAGATAATTCAGTATGCATCCGTATTCAACTATGTTCTGGCATATCCGGATGATTTAGAGAATTTAGTAGGCGCAGCCCGTCGTAGACATCGTTTTTTCCAAAAAGAAACTCCAAATGCCCTTAAGGCATCTGGAGTAGTAACAGGTTTCTAACATCAATCAATTTTTACCTATGCGATCGCCAGATGTCGTTGGGGTATATACTCAAATGTATTTTATGTGCGATCGTCCGCCAATAGAACAGCAGGTTACTTTCTTTTATACCCACGATCTCAATGCGTCCACAGAATTCTACGAACAAAAGTTGGGCTTGGATTTGTGGCTTGACCAAGGAACCTGTCGAATTTATACTGTTAGTGGCTCTGGATACTTGGGATTGTGTCAAGCAACCAAAACATCAGATCCTCCAGCCGCCAAGCAATCAAGCGTCATTTTTACCCTGGTAACACAGCAGGTAGATGAATGGTTTGAATATCTCAAAGAACGTGGCGTCGAATTTGAAAAGCCACCTACACTAAATGAAAAGTACAACATTTACCACTGTTTTCTACGCGATCCCAGTGGTTATTTGATTGAAATTCAACGTTTCGAGACTAACCACTAAAAAAAAGACATAACTAAATAAGTTATGTCTAAACCTTATAATTTACAGGGCAGGATTTGTACAGGTTAGAACTTTTTGATTTAGGGAACTCCAAGAAATAAATTATCCAATCTTGTGGGGTGGGCATCTTGCCCGCCCAGTTTATATGGCGGGCAAGATGCCCACCCCACAATCAATAAATTGAATATTTTTTTTATTTGGAAGTCCCTTACTGGAGTACATGATACGTACTGACCATCATCGATAGCCATGTACCTTTTCTTCTATCGATTTATCGGCGTGAGGTGCGGGATTTATGCAGCCACCGAAGAATGTTTACATTTATTTACAATTAGCTGCGTAGGAGCTAGTATACAGTCATTGCTGCTAGGATATCCTGTTCTTTGGATATATTACTTTTTCCAATATCTTTTTTGCCAATTGTGCTATTTCTATAGTTATTATTTTTAAACTATCCGATCGTCAAGGTATTAATTCGCTAAATATTCTCTTGGGGTGACTACATGATGTCCGAAAAAATCACATGGCTACGCACAACATTACAACTTAAAGGCTCGGTGATAAAAGCAATCTATAAACATATTTTATGGTGCGGAGCTTTCGGATTTTTGATTTCTGTACTTTACCATTTTGGTCAGCCTGTATCCCAACCTATTTTAGAGGGTGTTATTCCTAGTATTGTTTTAGGTTTGTTACTTGTATTTCGCACCAATACTGCTTATGAGCGATTTTGGGAAGGGAGAAAATGCTGGGGATCTCTAGTAAATAACACCCGGAATCTAGCCCGGCAAATTTGGGTATCTATTGACGAAATTTCTCCAGAAGATAAATATAATAAAATTACAGCATTAAATTTATTGGTAGCTTTTGCTGTAACAACTAAGTTACATTTGCGGGGAGAAGCAGTCAATAGCGAGTTAGAAGATTTAATGCCATCAAGTAAGTATATAAAACTGAAGATTATGAATAATCCCCCCATAGAGGTTGCCTTTTGGATAGGAGATTATTTACAGGAGCAGTATCATCGAAATTGCCTTAATAGCTACCAGTTAACATCTATGCAAGAATTATTGAATAATCTTGTGGATAATTTAGGAGCTTGCGAACGTATTTTAAAAACACCTATGCCATTAGCTTATTCAATTCATCTGAAACAATTATTGTTACTATATTGTTCCCTGCTACCCTTTCAAATAGTGGAAAAACTGGGTTGGTGGACAGGTTTAATTTCTGCTTTAGTTGGTTTTACAGTATTTGGCATTGAAGCCATCGGCTTGGAGATAGAAAACCCCTTTGGTTACGATCCTAACGACTTACCTCTAGATGCGATTTGCGAGACAATGAAACGCAATATTGACGATTTGATTACTTTAACTCCAAATGCGCGATCGCATCCAAGTAATTTGACCTATGAGAAAAGTTAAAATTGGGAAGAATTTCCAAACCTTGGTTATAGCTGGCAAGTCCCATCTCCCCGCACTCTCCATCTTCTTTCGCAGTACTATATAGACGCGAAACTCTCTTCACTGGTGGATGTGCAATGATGCCTGTACGTCAAACATTATCAAAGCCTGATATTCAACTTTCTTACTTAGAGTGGAACCAAGGGCAAGAACCCTTACTGCTGTTACACGGCTTAGGCGACCATGCTTTAGTGTGGTCTAGTTTAGGAAATTACTTAGCGGCAGACTACCACATAGTTGCACCAGATATGCGCGGACACGGCCAAAGTAGTAAGCCTGAGAGAGATTATAGCTTTGAGAGTGTGATCGCAGACCTCGAAGCACTAATGGATCGTCTCGGATGGACTTTTGCCCATATTGTCAGCCACTCGTGGACAGGCAAATTAGCCGCCATCTGGGCAAGGCAAAACCCAAAGCGTTTGCGGAGTATAATTCTGGTCGATCCAATTTTCATCTGGAAAATGCCCAGCCTTTTCAGGCTAACTTTTCCGATGTTGTATCGCTTCTTGCCTTTTCTCAAAAGCATGGGCCCCTTTGCCAGTTATGAAGAAGCCGAACAACAAGCACAGCAGTTAAAGCAATATCAAGGATGGAGTTCCTTACAACAGCAAGTCTTCCAAGCAGGAATAGAACAAAAACTCGATGGTAGTTGGGGCAGCAAATTTACCATAGCCGCCCGCGACGGGATTTTTGAAGCAGTAATGCAAGTACCTGGTTTTACAATTCCCCTTGACACCCCTGCCATCTTCGTCCAGCCAGAACAAGGATTGAACCGCCAAGATTGGCAAATTAAACCCTACAAAACCTATCTTAAAAACTTACGCATCTGCCAAGTTCCCGGCAATCATTGGCCGTTTTTGACACAACCAGAGGCATTTAACCAAACTGTAGCAGCCTTCTTGGCAGAACACAGATAGAAAATCTCATTATTATTGGACGGGATTATCATACAGCAACAGAAGAATTAATAGGAGCGATGTGAGCGATGTCTAGCGACAAGTAGCTACGCGTCTGCACTCCTGTTAAATCAGTTATTCGTTATCAGTAACCAGCGAACGCTGATAACTAATAACTGATAACTGTTAATGTACGGATAAGCCAGTCATGAGCCTTTGTATCAATCCCGTTTGCCCTAAACCAAATCATCCGAATAATCATCAAAACCGCTTTTGTCAAAGTTGTGGTTCCCATTTAGAATTGCTAGGGCGTTACCGGGTGATGTGCCTGTTGAGTGACAAAACAGGGTTTAGTAAAGTTTATGAAGCATACGAACAAGATACCCCTAAAATCCTCAAGGTACTCAAAGAGGATTTATCTGGCGACGCCAAAGCAGTAGAACTATTTCAGCAAGAAGTAACCGTATTAGGACAACTCAAGCATCCCGGCATTCCCAACGAAGATAGTTACTTCCAGTATCAAACCCGAAATGGTTTAGTGTTGCATTGCATTGCAATGGAAAAAATCGATGGATACAACTTAGAACAGTGGCTAAAGCAGCAACAAAATAGCCCCATATCCCAAGAACAAGCCATAGACTGGTTAAAACAATTGGTAGAAATTTTGGATTTAGTGCATGGTAAACAGTACCTACACCGTGATATTAAGCCATCTAACATTATGATTAGATCCCCCATTGAGAAGAGTTCGGGGAATCTAGTACTGATTGATTTTGGCACCGCCAGTGAAATTACTAAAACCTCCCAAGACCAACTCAGCAACGGTGACAAAATGACAGCACTGATGTCATCTGGCTACAGCGCTCCAGAACAAATGAATGCTCAAGCAGTACCGCAATCAGATTTCTTTGCCTTAGGGCGTACATTTGTATTTTTACTCACGGGATACCATCCCTTAGATATGTATGATATGCAGCACAATTTATTGCACTGGCAAAATCATGCTATCCATATCTCACCCTTAGTATTGAATTTAATTGATTGGCTCACAGCACCGGATATAGAAAAGCGTCCCGCTAATACCCAAAAGATTTTGCAGTGCCTAGAAGAAATTGAAATACAACTAACAGAAACTACTCCTGAAAATATTAATTTATTAGATAATAATAACATTGAAGAATTGCCGCTACCAATTACTAAAACTTCATTTCCTCCAGAAAAACAGCCAGAAGAAGTACCACTACTTAAATTTTTTGCAGTGATGCTAGTGATATTAGGGTTACTTAGTATAGTCGCTCTAGCAACGCGGACATCAAAGTTTTCTGTGAAACAAAATTACGGACAATCCTCAGAAAAAAAAGGTAAGATTGATTATTTTACTTATAAAGAAGGTAGGGATAGTCAAGGCAGGGTAGGTGAATTTAATGTAGCTGTTTTATCATTAGAATATAAATGGCTTTTAGGTAGCAATTTTCAAATTAAATATAATGATGAAATTATTAGTCTAGACCTTTTAAAGCTGAACTTAGAACAAGAAGGTATACAGAAGATAATGGAAGATACTAGCGAGATTATCTCTGTAGGAACAGTTTCTTGTAAAGGTAATATAGCAGTTCAAGAACGAATGGCTCTAGAACGTTCTAAACAAATACAACTTTTAGTAAAAAAACTATTTATTAATACACCAAGCGTCAAAAGTTATCGTCTATTGAATCTAGGGCAATTTCAGCGGAGTGATTGTCAGACAAATCAGGATTTAACTAAATATCAGAGAAGTATTATAATCATTGGTGTAAAAAAACAATCAGCAGGTTTAATTCTGGATGAGGCATTACGGGATAGGTTAGAAAAAAAGCCTTTTGCTGATTTTAAGTTAGAAGATTATTCTTTGGGAGCAGCGGAAAAATTTAAGACGATACCGAGTAGTTTATAAAATATCTAATCAGTGTATAGGCGTAACACATAGTAGATATCGCCACTTTAGCCATAAACTTACAACTATGGTTACCTACATCCCCTATGGCTAAAGCAGCAGATATTAGTACCAAGCGATTAATCTTAGTACATGATTTTATAAATTCGTAGTGAAAAATTGCCACATCTCAAACCTTTGCTTACCCCCTGCGTTTCATCACTCTCAATTCTGCACAGTTTGATGCAAAGCTGTACTCAGCCAAATCATCAGATGGAATTTTTTTGTTGAATGTTAAATTATTTAAGCTCCCATCCCAGAGTACCGCTTTAAACCTGCACGCCAAAGAAAGCGATTCGCACCCAAAAACACTAATATCCATCCCAAGATTGACCAAAATCCTCGTCCTATATCCACAGGTAGCCCTACCAAAAGACTCGCAGGAAAATCAATCAAATAGGGAAAAGGCGTAAACATCACTATTTTCTGCACAGATTCTGGAAAAACCTCTAAAGGTGCTATCAAACCAGATAAGAATAGATAAAATAACAACCAAAAATTTTCTAAAGCGCTAGCCCGTTCTGTCCAAAAGGCGAACATAGCAAAGGTGTACTGAATCGTAAACCGCAAAGCAAAAGCTAGCACCGCCGCCAATATAAACAGCAAAAATCTACTCAAACTTGGTAACCAAAAAGCCTGGGGATAGAGAATAAAAAATAATCCCACTAATAGAAAAGCAAACGTTAAACGAGCAAATCTTTCAGAAACATGCCTTGCAACATGATGCCATGCGGGGTCGAGTGGTTGTAGCAACTTGGGCGAAAGCATACCTTCTACTACCTCTTTTTCAAAGTCCCAAATTACCCAAGTAACTGTTAATTGTCTAACGACGAAAACTGTGATGAAGTAACGAGCAAAATCCACAGGTGATAGCCCAAACTGCCCGCCTTGTGCTGCCTGTATCCAAATACCCATGAGGATAATCGGCAAAGAGCCAGCCAAAACCCATAAGATTAGTTCTGCCCGATACTCAACCATATAGGCGTAGTACACTAACAGCAAAGTTAAGGCTTTTCTGATTATCCGCTTCATTTATTCACTTCCCGCTACAAAACATTACCCGGAATTCTCCACTCTTGTAGAGACGCGATTAATCGCGTCTCTACTACACGACACCCGCTTGAAAAACTCGTCCAATCACTTCTTCCACAGGCGGTTCGGTAACTGTTAAATCAATTACCTCCAAATCCGTCAAAATCTTAGAAACGGTGCGGGTGAGCGCCTCTCTAGATACCATAAAATGCACCGATCGCCCTTCTAAGTGTTGTACATCGCCATAGGTCATAAGTTTTTCTATCGGTAGAGGTTGGGCTAACTCTATATGGACTTCCCGGTATGGGGCAAAACGTTCTAGTAGTCCATCTAAACTACCGTCATACATCAGTCTTCCCTGGTGAATCAGCAGTACTCGTTGACATAAAGCTGTGATATCAGCCATGTAATGACTCGTCAACAGCACTGTCGCTTGATAACGCTGATTGTAGTCGCGCAAAAAATCGCGCACTGCCACCTGAGCATTTATATCTAGTCCCAGAGTCGGTTCATCTAGGAATAATACGTGAGGACGGTGCAAAAGTGCTGCTAGCAATTCCGCCTTCATTCGTTCACCCAAAGATAGCTTCCGCACTGGTTGGGTAAGTTTGCCTTCCAGGGAAAGCATCTCTGTTAGTTCTCCCATCCGCCGCTGGAACTCTTTATCAGAAATGTTGTATACAGCAGCATTAATTCTCAAAGAATCCAGTGCTGGTAAGTCCCAAAGTAACTGCTGCTTTTGCCCCATTACCAAGGTAATTTTTTGCAAAAATGTTTCTTTCCGATGAAACGGAATTTGTCCAGCTACTTTGACTGTACCGCTAGAGGGATGAATCAGCCCCGTGAGCATTTTGAGTGTGGTGGTTTTACCAGCCCCATTTGGGCCCAAAAACCCTACTATTTCACCAGGGGCAATTTCAAAGGAAACATCCTGAACTGCTTGAATTGAGCGGTAAGTGCGGCGAAACAAGTGGGCGATTGTGCCTTTAATACCCGGATTTTTGATCGCTACTGGATAAGATTTACTTAGCTTTTCAGCAATGATAATTGACATATTTTTTATATTAGAACCACAGATGTACACAGGTAAACACACATAAATCAGTGTTGTTTAGGGCTATTTATCTGTGGTTCTAAATACTAAAGCAGAGATTTTTGCCAGTGACATATCATGATTTACTGTGGTGGGCATTACTCAAGCACAACACATAGACTTTAGCGTAAACGTCCCGATCGCAATGTACTAATTATTAACCACAAACCCAATAAACTAGCGACGGCAAACAGGGTGGTGCTTAAAAAAGATAGCTGGCTTGTCTGTGCTCTGGTGGAAATAATTGCTGCACCCATAATCAGCGAACCCACTAATATACTAAAAGATAGTCGGTTAGCTGCATCATCCATTGTGCGCCGCACACCATCTAAACCCCGCAGTGATAGATTCCACTGTAAGGTTTCTGAGGTAACTCGGTCTAATAAAAGTTCTATTTGGCGAGGAGATTGGAGAGACAAACTTTTAATATCTAAGGCTGTTCTCAGGAGCGATCGCACTGGATTATCGCCTAGTAATTGCCGACGAAACAAGTCTGTAATTAATGGTTTAACTTCATCAAAAAAGTTAAGTTCTGGGTTGAATGTCCGCGCTACACCCTCTAAATTTGCTAGGGTTTTGGCATACAAACCCATATTGCTAGGTAATCTAATTTTATTGTTGCGGGCAACTTGTAAAACTTCATAAATTATCTGACTGAAGTTGATTTGCGTGAGGCTGACGTTGTGATACTTTCGCAACATGCGATCGTAATCATTTTCTAACCGCGACAAAATTACTGGTTGAGCAGAATCTGATAACTGCAAAGTTAATTGAGCGCACCTTTGAGCATCTAAATCAACGATCGCTAACAACATCTCTGTTAATATCTGCTGTGTGCGGGGATCGAGTCTTCCCACCATGCCACAGTCTAAGAGGGCAACACGACCATCTTTGAGATAAAACAAGTTTCCTGGATGGGGATCGGCGTGAAAAAAGCCATCAATATATAGTTGCTGGAAAAATACCCGAAATAACAAAGTAGTTATTTCTTTACGCCTTTCGGCAGGGTCTTTAACGTTGGGGTCATTATCCAAATCCGCCGCCAGGAACGGCACCCCATCCAGCCATTCCATCACCAGTAATTTTTCTGTGGTCAATTCCCAGTTAATTTCCGCAACCACTATTTGTGTCGGGTCGTACCAGCGACTTTTAGATAAGTTGCGCCGCAGTTGGTCTGTAAAACCCGCTTCTCGTGTAAAATCCAACTCGGCTTCTAGAGCTTTGGTAAATTCTTCCGCAATGGATTTGATTTCGTAGGTTTGCCCAAATTCAGTCCGCGCCACTAAATCGGCAATACCTTGAATTAAAGCAATATCTTGGGCAATAGTCAGATCGATTCCCGGACGTTGCACTTTCAGAGCGACTTCTCGACCATCTGCTAATGTAGCTCGATGTGTCTGAGCAATCGATCCTGCCGCTACTGGAATCGGGTTAACTGTGCTGAAGGTTTCTGCTAGTGGACGTTTTAATTCTTTACGGAGGATTATTTCTATCTCTGACCAAGGAACTGGTGGTACTTCGTCTTGTAGGGTTGATAGTTCCTCAATGTAGGCAGCATTCAGTAAATCTGGACGAGTAGACATTAGCTGGCCAAGTTTCACGTAAACTGGCCCCAAGTCTACCAGGATATTTTTTAAAACCGCAGGTGTAGGTAGCTGTGGTTCATCAGCTTTGCCACCAGTGAGTAACCTTCGCATATAGTCCCAGCCATTGCGAAGGAATACTTCAAGAATTTCTCGTTGACGGGGAACAGTTTGGGTGAGGAACATTTTTGAGAGTGGGGAGTGGGGAGTGGGGAATGGGGCAGGGGGCGGGGGGCAGGGGGCAAGGGGGAGAATAAAAAATTACCTCTTTCCCCTCTGCTCCCTGCTAAGTGCCCCCCTGCCTCTTTTCAATGCTCTGCTTTTCGACAGTCAAGTTATAATGGGAAAATAGACTTTTTCGCCTCTGCCAAGAGTTTTAACTTTTATAGCAGGTCGGTAAATCGGGAATCGCTTTGGAGAATTTTAAGAATCTGCTTGATTTCCTGGGTACGTTCTTTTTTTACAACGAGGGTGACATTGCGATCGCGCACAATCACTACGTCCTCTAAACCAATAGTAACAACTACATCTTCTGGATTTGAGGCATAAATAATCGCCCCCTGCGTATCCAACCCTATGTGAGTAGCGAGTTCTACATTGGGAGTCTCCTCCGTCTTCAGTAAGCGTTCGATCGCATTCCAATCTCCTAAATCATCCCAACCAAAATCAACTGGCAAAACGTATGCTAGAGTTGTCTTTTCCATTAGCGCATAGTCTATACTCTTCTTAGGCAACTGGGGATAGATATCAGGACCATGTTGTTCTAAAGGTTCGATAATTTCTGGAGCATGGGTATGTAGTTCCTTGAGAACAACCCCTGCCCGAAAAACGAACATTCCACTATTCCAGCTAAAGCGTCCCGTAGATAAAAAAGTCTCTGCCGTTTCACGGTTGGGCTTTTCAGTAAAACGGTTAACGCGATAAGCTGGTAACTCATTAAAGCTACCTATTTTTTCACCTTGTTCAATGTAGCCGTAACCGGTTGATGGAAAAGTAGGCTTGATCCCCAGTGTAACGATCGCTGCTGTGCTTGCTGCTAGTTGCGTAGCCGCGCTTAATGTGTGTGCAAACGCCTCTTGGTCAGCAATCCAGTGGTCAGCAGGGAAAAAGCCAATAACAGCGTCTTCTCCATAGCGCTGTTTGATTTCTAAACTTGTCCAAGCAACGGCTGCGGCAGTGTCTCTTCCTTCCGACTCAATCAATAAGTTCTGAGATGGTAGATCGGGTAATTGTTGTCGTACCCCTTCAGCTATCTGATTAGAAGTAATTACCCATAAGGAATCCCACCCCCTTGGGGTTCGCCAGTCGCCTGTGGAGGGAAACCCTCCCGCAGCGCTGGACTCACCGCCACCGAGTTCAATCAATCGATCGGCGGTTGCTTGTAATAAACTTCTAGAGCTACCATCAAGACTTAAAAATTGTTTGGGTCGGTCTTTGCGACTCAGAGGCCAAAAACGTTCACCTTTACCACCAGCAAGGATTACGGGGAACAATAAAGTATTCATGTTGTCATACACGCCTACCGAAGAACATTACAAGTTTACAGTGAGCTTTTCCACTGGCAATATTTGTAGCTTGGATTAACATACTTTTAGGGAGTGGTTGAGTGGGGAGATAATTGTGATAAAACAAGTCGAATGGTCAGAAAATTCAGTGACATCTCAGCAAGTAGCAGAATTTGAAAATGAGGTGCGATCGCAGCAAATTCAACGAGCGGAAAATCAAGTAACACCCGCACCAGTAGCTGATTCAGAGGAGGAGGAGGTAGAACTAAACCCGCCAGCGAATCCCAACCGTAGCGTTGTCGAATCAGTGGGTGCCATTCACAATCAGCTTTACGAGAGACTGGGCTTAACCATGCCTCGATGGCTGTTGTGGATCGCGACCGTTGTTATCGGCATCATCTTATCTGGACTGCTGGTATCAACATTAGCGCTGTGGACTCCCTTATGGAGCAATCTAGATCGAACAGATGAAGATTTAGGAACTACTGCTAAAGACGAGATAAAAATACCACTACCAGGGGAGTTATGGAGCAAACTCTCCCAGTACAAGCTTTCACGACCGATGAATATTTTAATTATGGGGATTGAACCAGTTAACGGTACCGTTGATGGTTCGCCAGAAAGCTTTGCTGGGAAAAGCGACACCATGCTGCTGGTACGGCTTAACCCTAGTGAAAAATCTGTACGGGTGCTCTCCATTCCTAGAGATACGATGATCGCCATCCCAGAAAAGGGAGAAAAGGGATTAACTAAGGTATCTGATGCCAATGCCAAAGGCGGCCCAGTCTTGGCAGCACGGGTAGTTAGCCGTACCTTAAACAATGCCCCAATCGATCGCTACATTCGCATTTCTACCAGCGGCTTACGCCAGTTAGTCGATCAGTTAGGCGGAGTAGAGGTCTTTGTTCCTAAATCAATGGAATATAAAGACTCCAGCAGTCGGCTGTCGATTAATTTAGTCAGTGGCTGGCAAACCCTCAACGGCGAACAAGCAGAACAGTTTGCCCGGTTCTCCGAGCCAGGTTTGGGAGATTTGCCGAGAGTGCAGCGTCAGCAAGCACTAACAGCAGCATTGCTGCAACGCTTAAATAGTCCTACCGTCTTACCCAGGTTGCCTCAATTAACTCGCTTGATGCGAAAATATTTTGACACCAACCTGAAGATGGAAGAAATGATGGCGTTGGTGAACTTCGGACTCAACCTGGATCGGGATAATTTCCAAATGACCGTGTTACCTGGTACGTTTAGCCGTTTTAGCAAAGACCCGGATAGCTATTGGCTAAATATGACTGGTCAACAGAGCCTGTTGAATGATTATGTTGGGGTAAATGTACCTGGTCTAAAGCCAGATATGCGTCAGGTTCCTAACCTCAAAATTGCTATTCAAAATGCTTCCAATCAACCTCAGCTAACTGAAAAAGTTATTGGTTATCTCAAACAGAAAGGCTTTACTAATATTTACAAAGTGCCTGATTGGCCAGATACCCAACGTCAAACTCAGATTGTTGTCCAAAAAGGCAACCGACGAGTTGGAGTTGATTTGCAAAAAGTCTTAGGCTTGGGTCAAATTGAGGTGTCGGCGATTGGTGATTTAGAATCCGATCTCACAATTCGGATTGGTAAAGATTGGAAATAGGCAAGAGTCATTAGTCATTAGTCATTAGTCATTAGTTAAATGACAAAGGGCTAATGACAAAGGACTTCTGAGAAATAATAAAGTTATGAAAAAGATTTTACTGCGCTTTTTTGGTTTGATTGTGATTTTGATACTAGCATTTTGCTGGATAATACTTAATCCTAAACCTGCTTTTGCTCAAATCAACACAATCAATTACAACAATATAAATTTAGAAAATCGTGATTTCTCTAATGCTGATTTGGCAGGTGTAACTTTTGTCGCAGCAGAAATGCGGGGGACGAATTTTCAAGGAGCGAATTTAACCAATGCAATTCTCACCAAAGGAGTTTTATTAAAAGCAAATTTGGAAGGTGCGAACTTGAGCGGCGCTTTAGTCGATCGCGCCACTATGGATGGTGCTAACCTGAAAAATGCCATATTTACAGAAGCAACTTTGACCCGTAGCCGTTTTTATGATGCTGATGTCACTGGTGCTGATTTTACCGACGCTTTAATCGACCGTTATCAAGTGTCGCTGCTGTGTGAAAGAGCGGATGGGATAAATCCGGTTACGGGTATGTCAACGCGAGATAGTTTGGGTTGTAGGTAAAAAATCTCGGTGTTGAGCTTAAAAATAGTATTTTATAATTTCCGAAAACCAGTCGCCTCTAATTACCGCTGGGAATTTCAATTAAAAACTCTGTCCCTTCTCCTGGTTTAGAGGAGCATTTAATTTGACCATGATGTTTTTCAACTATTATTTGATGGCTAATAGATAATCCTAAGCCTGTACCTTTACCTGGTGCTTTGGTGGTGAAGAAGGGATCAAACATGTGCGATCGCACATCTTCTGGAATCCCAAGACCATTATCAGCTATTCTAATTACAATCTGGTTATTAACGGCTTGCGTAATAATCCAGATAGTTAAAGGTATTCTCGGACACCTTTGAGACAACATCAAATACCTTTGCTGTATAGTTTTAAACTTTTCCTCTAATGCATCAATACTGTTACTCAAAAGATTCATAAACACTTGATTTAATTGCGCTGGATAGCATTGGAGCAAGGATAAAGTACCATAGTCTTTAACAATCTCAATAGCTGGGCGCTCATTATTGTTTTTGAGCCGATGTCCTAAGATTAGCAAAGTACTATCCAAGCCTTCATGAATGTCTACTGGCTTCAATTCAGCCTCATCTGTACGAGAAAAGTTACGCAGTGATAGCACAATCTCACAAATCCGCTCTGTGCCTACTTTCATGGACTCAAGGGTTTTGGGTAAATCTTCGATGAGAAAATCCAAATCAGTTTTGTCAATTTGCTCTTGGACAGTTGGCAATATTGAGGAGTTTTGGCGGTAAAGTTTCACTACCTTTAGCAGTTCTTGAGTATATTCATTTAAATGGATGAGATTGCCAAAAATAAAACTGATAGGATTATTGATTTCATGAGCGACGCCAGCAAGTAGTTGTCCTAAACCTGCCATTTTTTCACCCTGAATTAATCGAGTCTGAGTTTGTTTTAATTCATGCAGAGCTTGAGTAAGTTCTGAGGTTTGACGTTTAGTTTGTTCGAGTAATTCCGCTTGCTGAATTGCAATTCCCAATTGCACACCTACTTGAGCTAGTAAATTGATTTCTTCCTCTTTCCAATAACGCGGTTGTGAATTTTGATAAGCAACTAATAATCCCCATAATTTTTCACCTTCCCGAATCGGAACAAAGGTTTCGTTACGCGGAAGTTCGTTATCGTCGTCTGTGTCCTCAAAAGTTTCTATAATCATTGGTTGGGCTTGTGTAACAGGTTTCCAACCATCTTTAAAAGAATCTGCCACAAATTTACCGCTCCAATCTGAGTTGAAACGGTAGATTGCAACTCGCTCAACTTCGAGCAACTCTCGCACAGCTTGAGTAGTGGTTCTAAAAATAGTTTTAATATCGAGTGACTGGCGGATTTTATCAATGGTTGCAGCCAGCAATTCTTGCCGTTCCATTGCTTTCTCCCGTTCAGTCGCTTCTGCTAACTGGACAACCTGCATTTGAACTTGCTTTAAATAAGAATCTTGTTTTAATGCGACTCCCAATTGCTCGGCTATTTGACTGGTAAATTCAATTTCAGAGGGTTGCCAGTGACGAGGAGCGGTACATTGGTGAATACACAGCAATCCCCAAAGTTCGCCTTTTTTCAATAGAGGTGCGATCATATTTGCCCGCACTTGAAATTTTTCTAAGATTTGGACGTAGCAACCTGGAAACTTTCCTTGATAAATGTCCGCGATCGCATTGACTCGACCTTGCGCGTAAAGGGGTGCAAAGTTTTCACCGAAGCAATAATCATAAACTTTTTCTGCGATTACCGAGTTACATTCAGGTACAACATCCTCAGAAATAAATTCCCCTTCCCAATCTTTTTGAGGGTCAAAACGAAAGACTGCCACTCTGTCTGCTTGCAGCATTTTCCGTGCCTCAGTGACAGTAGTTTGGAAGATTGTATCTAAATCTAAAGACTCCCGAATTCGAGTAATCACGCAAGTTAATGTCTTTTGTTGCTCTGCTTGGTATTGAGCGTGTGCTAGTAACTTATAGTGTCGCAGTGCCACACCAATTTGTGTGCCGATTTTGGTCAACGATTCGACTTCATAAGATTGCCACTGTCTGGGTGAGGCATTTTGGTAGGCAGCGATGATTCCCCAAAGTTGATCTCCCTGGAGAATGGGGGCGCTTGCAAAGGCTTTTGCCTGGAATTGCTCCAACAAGGTTATATGGCAGTCTGTTAATCCGGCTTGGTAAATGTCATTGGCTGTAAATGTCTGGTTATTAACGTAACGTCCGCCTTGCGTCTCTTGTAAATAAGTATCAGCGATCGCAGGCTGAACGCCAACTAAAGGAGTCCAGCCTTCCGCAAATGATTCAGCAACAAAGTTACCACTCCAATCTGGGTTGAAGCTAAAGATGGCAACTCGATCGGTTTGCAGCAACTGGCGTATTTCTTGAGTTGTGGTTTTAAAAATGGTTTCAATATCAAGCGGGGAGCGAATTTTATCGACGATCTGAGCAATTACTTGGTCGCGTTGAGCCGCTTGAGCTAATTTTACTGCTTGCAATTGAACTTCATGGAGATGCTTCGCTTGTTGAATCGCAACAACAAGATGGTCAGCAATTTGACGAATAAACTCAATTTCCGATTCTTTCCAGTTACGAGCCTCACTGCACTGATGAATGCAAAGTAATCCCCACAGTTCCTCTTGGCGCGATAGAGGGACAACAAGGTTGGCCTGTACCTGAAATTTACTCAAAAATGCTACATGACAATCACTCAGTCCCGCCTTGTAAATATCTGCTACTGCTTGCACTCTACCTTGTTGATAACTGGAAGCAAATTGTTCTCCAAAACAGTGGTCGTAAACTTTTATTGCCAGTGCTGAGTCCCAGCCAAGTGCAACATCCTCAGAAACAAATTCTCCTTCCCAATCTTTTTCTTGATCAAACTGGAAAACTGCAACCCGATCGGCATTTAGCAGCTGACGCACTTGTGTAACGGTAATTTGAAAAATCGTTTCTAAGTCAAGAGACTCTCGAATTCGCACAATTACACTCGCCAGAGCCTTTTGTTGGTCTAGTTGCTCTTGAAGTTGAGCGCTTGACAAAAGAAGTTGATTTTCCGTGAAATCTGAATTGGGTTCCATTGGTCTGGATTATGTCGTTTTTATATAATGATTTTTCATACCAAACTTCATGGGGTCAAAGGGTGTCAAAAATATGACCAACTGCAAATTTTTGCAGTTTTCAACGAATCCCTAGAAGATGGTTATTGTTATAGTTCCCCTTTCTCGAACTATCCTCAATAATGGTTAAAAAATAATTTTGGCTTGTATACAACGGAAGGCATGGCTAAGTAGTGTTGCTGGGATAAATCAGAAAAGCGATCTGAGGAACATCCAAGAATTAAATTACTCAATTCCTGCATCCAACGTCACTATCCAATTTTTTCTTCCCCTGCCTCCCCTGCTTCCCCTGCTCCCCCTGCCTTCCAAAACGATTGATTATTTTTTTAGTTGGAAGTCCCTGACCCCTTTTGAGTCGTTATGACTGGCTGGCAATCAATAAACCCGTGATTTTGTTTAATTTTCCGTGTTCTCTTTGTGCAAGAGTTCCTGCCTTTGCTGAAAATGAGAGCTAAAATGCGTACTATCATAGCGATCGCTCCGCTAATACCAAAAGCGAAAGCATTTAAAATAAGTAATTTGCCAAAATTTACCTGACAGACTACGGGATTTCAGGTTAAATGTTTTAAAATATGCACTCTGCAAGAGTTGTCGGGTAATATTCGTGACACAACAAGACCAAAAACCCTCTCGTTCTTTCGCTGGAATTGCTGGCATTGTTGCCGCAGCCACATTAATTAGTAAAGTCTTCGGTTTAGTGCGGCAGCAAGCGATCGCTGCCGCATTTGGTGTTGGTGCTGCTGCCACTGCCTATAGTTATGCCTATATTATCCCTGGCTTTCTATTGATATTACTTGGCGGTGTGAATGGGCCATTACACAGTGCAGTTGTCAGCGTTTTAGCCAAGCGGCGGCGAGAAGAAGCGGCTCCTCTAGTGGAAACCGTGACAACGCTGGTAGCTGGATCGCTGTTGGTGGTGACAGTGGCTCAAGTTTTATTTGCGGATGCGATCGTTGATTTAGTCGGTCATGGTTTGGAAGAGACAACCAGAGCGATCGCAATTCAACAACTCCGCATTATGGCACCAATGGCTTTATTTGCCGGATTAATTGGCATTGGCTTCGGTACTCTTAATGCAGCCAATCAATATTGGTTACTCTCCATTAGTCCCCTATTATCCAGTATTACCGTTGTTGCCGGTCTTGGTATCTTGGCTATGCAGCTAGGCAAAGACATTATTAAGCCGGAGTACGCTTTAATCGGTGGAATGGTTTTAGCTTGGGGAACTTTGGCAGGAGCAGTTCTCCAGTGGTTAGTGCAGCTAATTGTCCAGTGGCGGTTAGGATTAGGCACATTGCGCCTGCGGTTTGACTTTAAATCCCCAGGCGTTCAAGAAGTCATTAGAATCATGACTCCGGCAACAGTTTCCTCTGGAATGATGCCAATTAATGTTGCCACTGACCTCTATTTTGCCAGCCCTATCCCTGGTGCTGCGGCAGGATTTAACTATGCGAATCTATTAGTCCAAACTCCCTTAGGGATTATTTCTAATATCATTTTGCTGCCCCTGTTACCCATATTTGCCAAACTAGCCGGCCCAGAAAATTGGCCAGACTTAAAATTACGCATTCGCCAAGGACTGCTACTCACCGCTTTCACCATGCTACCGTTAGGGGCGTTGATGGTGGCGCTATCTGTACCCATTGTGCAGGTGGTATATGAGCGCGGTGCTTTCAAGCCAGAAGCTACAGAGCTAGTTTCATCATTGTTAGTGGCTTATGGAATTGGGATGTTTGTCTATTTGGGGCGTGATGTTTTAGTGCGGGTGTTCTATGCTTTAGGCGATGGACAAACACCTTTTCGCATCAGCATTTTTAACATTTTGCTCAACATCATATTAGATTGGTATTTCGTTAAACCTTTTGGCGCTCCCGGTTTGGTGTTAGCAACAGTGGGTGTAAATTGCAGCTCAATGTTAATGCTGTTATGGTTGCTCGATCGCAAGCTCAATGGTTTACCCTGGCGTGAGTGGGGTTTGCCGATTTTGGGTTTGGCTGCTGGTAGCTTGGTAGCTGGGGTAGCAAGCTATGGGACATTAGTTGCTTCTCAACAATTGCTGGGTAAAACGGGTTTACTGATTTTGGTGTTGCAATTGTGTGTATCTGGCTTCGTGGGGATTGCGGTGTTTGCTGCGATCGCTTCATTAATGAAAATACCAGAGGTGAATATTTTTATCTCTCGTCTACGTCAGCGCTTTTTGAAGAAATAAACTAAAAAACATCTAAATTGCATAATCAAATTAAATCAAACTCTTGTGGGGTGGGCATCTTGCCCGCCCTAGCTATGCAATTTAAATGTGGAACAGCTTAACTGTTATTTGAATGTTTCAGTTGGTACACCCAAGTGGGTGAGAAAGAATTCAGCCACTTGGGTGAACCAGATGTGCGAGGTTACATTTTGTAAAAAAAGAGATTCTAGTACTAGAGAATATTGATTTTACCTAACTCTAGTGAGAAGAATTCTATGAAACTTACAAAATTAGCTGCCTCCGCACTCGCTGTTGCTTCCATTGTCCTCTCGGCTGGAATTGCTTCTGCTCAAACAGCTGGCACAAACGGTAATTACATTGGTGCTGGTGTTGCGGTTGGTGCAACCAGTGGCGGACAAGGAAACGATGAAGCACAAATTGGTGGAAATATTCAAGGACGTTACGCCGTTCCTAATGCGCCTGTTTCACTGCGGGGTTCTGTGCTGTATGGTGGTGATGCTGCCGCAATTATGCCCATAGTGACTTACGATGCGCCCATCGCTAAAAATACTAACGTTTACTTCGGTGGTGGTTATTCTTTTGTAACTGACGAAGGTCAAAAAACCCCATTGGGCAATCAGAATGCACCTGTAGTCACCCTTGGGGTTGAATCAGAAGTTAGCAAGAATGTCATTGCTTACGGCGATACTAAATGGGGCATTGATGCCTACAGAAATAGTGATGCTGATGCTGTCAGCTTCCAAGCTGGATTAGGCTATCGCTTCTAGTATTACGAGCTAGAAAATAGCTTATTCGTAAGCTAAAGCAATGATGTTTGCCAGCCGTAATAGTAATTCCTTCTGTCATATCTGAGTCTTCATACTCAGATATGACTCATTTTTTTAATCATTTTTATTGATGATTTTGATAAACAATTCTATTGGCTATGAGCAATAGTTTCTCTTAAAGTTAAATCACCAATTCTGAATATGTATAAAAGATATTACTCATGGAAAAGATTAATTCCATTCCCGAAATAGTTGGTGAAACAACAGACGTAGAAGCTTGGCTAATTCGGGCTGGGCTAAGATTTTCAGACTTAGGTAACGATGCCGCAAGTGTTGCAATCCGTAAGCAATGGCGAGAGTACCAAGCCGCAGTGCAAAGATGCTGTGCAAGCCTACACCAACCACCATCACGTATTCAACTAAGCGGCGACTATGCCATCCTGAGAATACCTGGTGCGGCATCAACCAATTCTGGGATAAGCTGTCGAGTCGTGCCCAGCCCTTAGACTGGGCAAAAGATAGAAATGTGAATACAAAATATCTGTCGGGCAGGGTAACTGATAACTGTTTGACTAATAATTCTGTTCTACGCCGCCTACTACTGGCCTAATGTCAGTAAATGGATCGGTGCCGCCACCCCAGTTAAAATCACTAATTCGGATGCTGATGCCGCCTAACTCCAATACCGGATTGTAACGCAACGTGATGCCATAGGTGCGACGGCTATATTCCACAATGTAGTCCGTGCTAGTTTCTTTACCAGTATCCAAGTTAACAGATGTTTGAAAGCCTAAGCGAAAAGGGCCGTAGATTTGCTGTGATATCCCAGCACTCAACACTTTGTTATCAACAGAGCGATCGAACAAAAAGGGTGATAATCCGCTGTTTAAGCCTTGAGAATAACTAATATTAAAGGCGGTATAGTCGAAAAAAGGTCGAGAAAAATGACCAATTTGCCCTTGTAAGCCAATTGTACCAGTTAGGGTGCTTTGGTCATCACCATTGGTGTAATAACTGGTAGTGCCTGTGAGGCTTGCGATCGCTTGCAAGTAAGGAACTACAGGGTTAGCTGTGTATCGTAATCCCTGACTGGCAGTGGGTGGTAATGGTTTTCCCTGCCATAGCAACAGCCCTTTACTGAGGGTAGCACTGCCTTGTAAACGACCTAGTGAGATGCGATCGTTTTCCCGTACTGGTTCTAGTAAGTCTTGGCGATCGGTGTTGGCATTGATATATCGAGCGCTTGCTTGATAGGTGAGGTTAATGCCAGTCTTGGCTAAAGGAATTACAGGAGAGGTAATAATGCCGCCAAGACTGCTCTGAACAGTTTGAAAGCCGAGAGTACCGTTGTAAAAACGATCGCGGTAGCCATATTCCAGATTCAATATGTGGGGAAGGGAAGTCCCTAATACCTGGCGCAATCCCAACCTCGCCCGCAAATTATCTTCTACCTTGTTCAAGTCAAAACTGGTTAACTCCGCAGTCCCATCAACTACTGCTCGTGGACTTAAAACAGAATTTATCTTTGTCTTCGCAGCAAACAGTGCGCCTAAATCACCCGTGCCTTCTTGCACAGCTCTCTGTATTAGGAACTGGGGCGTAATCGTCCAGCGTGTCTGCTCTGTATCAATCACTGGAAAGCCACGCTCAATATACAAACCACCCCGATCTTCGCCATCATAGCCGGGGGAAACTATTGCAGGTGTAGCGTCCCGCTCCCGGCGGTCAATAGTCCGCTCATTCAGCGGAATTGGTAAGGAAACCGTTTGATCCAATACCAAACGCTGCCCCTGTGTCCTGATGCGGTCTACCAAGGGTGATTCTCGCGTCAGAGTTACTTTATCTGCGCGTAATTCTAATTCTGGGGGCGAAAAAGGATCGTTGGTGATGCGGACATCCCTTGCTTGCCAGCCTTGCGGATAAAAATCAATTTGTTCAGCTTCAAACCTGAGCCGATTGACTGCACCTCCTGTTTTCGATCGCGGGATGTTGCTAGCATCTGACTGACCACCAAATGCCAGATCGATTCCTCCAGGGCTGCTGACACCAGAAAGGGGCTGATTGGCTCTAATGCGATCGCTGGGCGGACGTTTTGGGACTCCACCAGCAGTTACACCCGTGGGTGAAAAAGCAAAATCTGTTTGTGTTGAGGGTACGTAAATTTCTCCTCTACCATTTTCCAGCTCCCCACTATCTTGAACAAAGTTATAGGTAAACCGTTGTCCGCGTAGTATCTGATCGCCCCGTGTTAAAGTTATGTTGCCTTCCCCCGCAGCAATCAAGTTGTCCAAGTTGACTTGCAAGCGATCGGCATCCACCACAGCTCCATCAAATCGCACAATTACATTACCAACAGCTGTAATAATTCGCCGTTGCTCGTCATACTCTTGCCGATCTGAAGTAACTTCCACAATTCTCGGCCCAGCTGGCGGCGTGGTAGCTGGCGCTGTTGTACCAGATGGTTCTTGTGGTTGATTTGTGGTACCTGCCCCTGGTGTAGGCGTTGGTGCTTGAGTTTGTTGTTGGGCTTGAGACTTGAATTCTACAGTGAGGGGCGCTGAGAGTTGCTTTGTTGGGTTACGAGACTTAAATTTTATAAAATTTTGTACTGATTGAGAACTCGGTGCAAGATCGGCAGCAGATACAGAGATATTGCCTCCTAGTGGAGACTGTTGTGCAGTAATATCACTGTGCTGTTTTTCTTGGGTTAACTTCTCAGCTAAAATTGCCGTCTTGGACTCGACTAACTTGTTGCTGTTTGTGACATTTGGGGCAATTTGAAGAGGATGCGGAGATTGGGCGACAACCGGACTTGGGGAAACTCTATAGCTAAAGTTACCATCCAAAAAGGTTTGTTTTTCTCCAATAGAGTTGGAAGATGGCGTAGACGCAAAGCGGCTTGTCGTTAGATATCGCTCATCAAGTTTTTCAGAAGGTTCGCGTTTTACGTTTACAGAAGTAGCCTCCGCTCCAACTTTTCTTGGTAACGCAGTGGCTTCTCTTTGTGTCTCCCGTTTGCGTAACGCCGCTCTTAGCAGAAGTTCTGAGCGCCGGACGCTGACGCTCGGACTTATCTTCATGTCTTCTTTATCTTGGCGATTAGAGGTTTTAACCTCCTGCTTGGGATAACCAACGACCAGCGACTGACCCAAAAGTGCAGCACTTCCAGAACTGTTGAGTGGAGAAGTTTCTGGTGGGAGGGTTTCTGGTGAATGAGGTACAGAGGAAGTTTCGCCAATTACCAAGTCATCCTGAGTTGACTCGATCGAAGTTGGCAATGACGGATCGCTCTTGGTGTTACCCGCAATTGCCAACTGAGCCAAAACTTTGGGCTGCTTGGATTTGTCTGTCTTTTCGTGTATTCCAGTATCTACACCTGAAAGAAACTTTGTATGACTAGCAGATGAGGCGGGATTTACAGGTTGTAAAGATTCGAGGATAGGAGGCGGATCGGGTGGCAGAACTGGATGAAGCATATTTGAGCAAAATCGGGCTAACAAACAGCCAAATGACAAAGGGAAGGATAAACATACATTTTGCCTTCCGGCTGTCGCCTTCTGCTACCTACAGCAAGCTACCTGGAGGAAGAAACTTACTAAACTTTCGCGTAGTAAGTTTCTCTGGCGTTTAGTATTTTCCGCCTTCCCAAGTCGCGGATGACTTATCGCCTTTTTACTCTAAGTCCCGACGACCGGGGTTACGAGCTGGATCGTTCGACAAGAATCCGAAGACGAAGATAGTTACAAAGAAGGCAACAACAATATAAACAGCGATTTTTAAAGTCAGCATAGAAATATCTCCAACGGGTAAGACAAAGAAAGCTTTTCTTTCAGGATCTGCCATGCAGAAAAGATAGCTACTTTATATTACCCAAATCTCGCCCCTTTTTTAGAGGACTCTGGGGACTGAGAGCTGGAGTGCCTATCCTACGGTTATTGAAAATGGCGCAAGATGTCAGTTGTCTGACTTTTAGATGCCCTTAATAAATAACTCAGAGACTAGTTACTCTTGTGACGTTAACTGACGGCAAAAGTTTCTTCAAAAAGGGAACAGGTTAATTGTTACCGGAGATAATTACTATGCCCCATGCCCCATCCCCTATTTCTCAGCTTGAAGTAATGCTTAAGTCTTTGCCAATTCGGTTTTTGATGACTCGTGCAGGTATGCCTACAGCAACGGAGAAAGGAGGAATATCTCTATTGACAACTGCTCCCGCACCAATAACACTGCCTTTGCCGATAGTAACGCCATCTAATACTGTTACTCCATGTCCTAGCCAACAATCATCCTCAATCACAATTCCCTTGCGAGTAACACCTTGGGATTTAATCGGCTCCATCGGATCGGCAAAATTATGATTATTGGCAAATATCCCTGAGTGGGCAGCAATCAAACAGTGTTTACCAATTTTAATGTCTCCTGGCCCCTCAATACACACGCTAGGGCCAATGAAGGTGTCTTCATCAATATATATACATGTATCTTCCAAAGACCCTATATCAACGTTACGCTCAATAGCGACTCTATTTCCTAGATGAATTCTATTATTTTTGTCTCCTCTAGCATCCATCCGCACACCCTTGAAAATATAGGCTCCACTCCCGATCTCAATACAAGAAGTACCGTTAAATTCAACACCATTTTGAATATAAACTGGGCTGCCTATCTGGGCAAAAATACTACGATATCCCAAATTACGCAACTTTGTCCCAAGAATAAGTGTCGGAATATCTCCTAACACCGTAGTAACTAAAAGTTCTTGCACGCGCTGCAATTTTGAAAAATATTGCTCGTTATGCATGGCTACATATCTCTTAAATCAATTTTTTTTGACAGTGTTGAAAATTTTCGGGCTGTATCCTAATCTTCTGCTAATACCAACAGCGTTAGTATTTTTTACGCAGTAACTAAATTGGCAGTATTACCGAAATTTTCCAATATTTTTAGATGGTTTTTCAAATGTTGAAAAACCAGAGTCTGGCTTTGACTATGTGAGCAATTGCAAATTTGAAAAGCTTGCTACGCAACCAGGTATAGAGTTATTTGCCTTGAGGCTACTTTCTCTCAGGCGGTTCTAGTCTTTTAAAACAACTCAGTTCCAAAAGCTATTGTGCAACAAAAAATACATTTAACTAGACTATATTCAAAGTTTAGTTAAAATTATTGCCTAGCATGACAATGTAATTATTGTTGGATTTTTCTGAGAATTTTGCCCAGATAAAACCCAATTAGGGTGGATTATCTCCCACATCAGCCATCACATTAAAGTTAACCATCGGTGCAAACAAGTAAGCGCTTCCCCGACTGCTATGACGGCTTTCTTGCAACGAATTTCTAGAGTATGCTGCTCCAATCATGTTGCACACGGATGATTTACAGACTAGCCAATTCACGTTTGTAATTACATGAATGGTTTTTAATAACAATTGTTTTTAACGATAACACATTTTATTTTTAGTGGAACACTCTCATTCAATACAGCAGTTCTCTTTTGCATGAAGTACAAAACTACGGATTTTGAGGCAATTCTTGCTGTAGGTAGAAACTCTTTATATTTGATCCAGGACTCCCGCATTTTGTACTTCACTTAGTTGCAAAATACTGGAAGTTGATTTTCAGGTTGCTTGTTGATGAAAATGGAGGAAATTAGTTAACTTTTTTACTGGAGCGATGGTTACTCTCTATTAATTTTATACACTTAGAGAAAATCCATTTAGGACGAGGAGTAAAAAAATGCTCTAAGCGGTTAAGCAGCATTTTTGTTTATATTTCTAGCGTTGCTTGTCCAAGTAATTTTATGATTACGCTTTAAATTCAGAATGATATCTACTATACTTATGACACCTATTCATAAAAAAGCTAAAAATTTTCCTCTTCCCTATTACTTATATTTAAAAATTTGTAAATCACCCATTCGGGTGAGCCAAGCGGGTGATGCGTGCTTGGTACCACTCATTATAAATTTTATTGAAAGAACGCTAAAACATAGCTTGGTTTTTAGGAGAAGTCCACAAAACAACATCAAATTGCCAAATTGAGGTATCGGTTTTAACTCACACACTTGGTTCAAATTATGGCTTTAATTAAAGAAATTGTGCAACAAGCTCTAACTACCGGCTATCTGAGTGTTGTAGCCGAAGATCAACTGCGATCGCAACTTCAAAGTAATTATGACTCAGAAGACCTAGATGCTTGGATCATTTTACAGCGAGCTATTGTGGCAGGTGATGTCAAACAAGAGTCGCGCCGTAAAAAGCCTTCCCTTTCTCCTAAAGCCAAGGACACTTCATCTAGTATCAAACTTGCTTATCAAATGGCAGCGGAGATTGCTTATGCAGCAGCTGTAGCTTTGTCAATGACGAAAAATACCAAAGATCAGCCTTCACTAGGGGCGTAAAATAACACCTTCGTAAGTTATTTTCCTGATTTAGTACTAAAAATTTATACCAAGTAGTCAGCGGTTGCTTTTCTTAGTTAACTGCTTGGTATTGTTTTTACACGATCCAATTTTAGGCGGTGTCTACGAGCGACTATTCAGCCTTACATCACCTGAAGCTAACCTTAACCGAAGAATTATAGTCAGTCTTTCCTCTCACACTGCCTCTACGCTAGGGCAATTTTATTAAAAAATAATTAAAAATTTAACTGTTCCTTGACGCAGTGATGAGGAATTTTCAGCCGTCAGCCAAGACCTCAGAATTGATCCCCGGAATAAATTCTAAAATAAATATAAATTATTTATTCAAAACTAAATTTTTTTTAAGTGATACATGGCAGTAAATGATTAAATTTTAATATACCAAGTACATGGCTGAGAGTAACGCATAGAATTAGAAACACCTTGGTGTAAACTTTAGCAACGAGGTTAAAAATAATTCTCAATGCTTAACAAAGTCATCGCTTTTTCACAAACTACTGTATAAAGAATTGGCAACATTGGTAAAGAGAGTAAACAATAACCATAGCTAAACTTGGAGTTTTGCCAACCTATGCAGCCAATTCGTACATTTAACGTATCCCCTTCACTACCGCCGCGACTCGAACCACTACGGCGGCTGGCATATAACTTGCACTGGGATTGGAACGTTGAAACTAAAGATTTATTCCGTCGCTTAGACTCTGACCTCTGGGAGTCTAGCCATCATAACCCGGTGTTAATGTTGGGTACAATCTCTCAATCGCGGCTTCTGGAAGTTGTCGAAGATGAAGGCTTCCTAGCGCAAATGGATCGATCTGACCGTCAGTTAGAAGATTATTTGCAAGAGCGTACCTGGTATCAGAAACAACGCGAGCAGAAACCAAAAGAATGCTACGCCTATTTTTCGGCTGAATTTGGACTTGTAGATTGTTTGCCCGTCTATTCTGGGGGCTTGGGCGTTCTGGCGGGGGATCACCTCAAATCTGCCAGTGACTTGGGGCTACCGCTTGTGGGTGTAGGTTTACTGTATCAGCAAGGCTACTTTGCCCAGTATCTCAATGCCGATGGTTGGCAGCAGGAACGCTACCTGAGCAATGATTTCTACAATATGCCCTTGCATCTAGAGCGCAATCCCGATGGTTCAGAACTGCGAATTGCGGTAGATTATCCAGGACGGAAGGTGTATGCCAGAGTTTGGCGCGTACAGGTAGGAACGGTGCCCCTGTATCTAATGGACACCAACATTGAACCCAACAATGTTTACGACCACGACATCACAGATCAGCTGTACGGTGGCGATATCGATATGCGTATCCACCAGGAAATCATGTTGGGGATCGGTGGCGTGCAAATGCTCAAAGCCTTAGGGCTGAAAGTCACCGCCTACCACATGAATGAAGGGCACGCTGCCTTCTCTGCCCTAGAACGCATCCGCTTGCTGATTCAGGAAGAGGGACTGAATTATCCCCAAGCTAAACAGGTGGTGGCTTCCAGCAATATCTTTACTACCCACACACCAGTACCAGCGGGAATTGACTTGTTCGCTCCCGACAAAATGTTGTACTACCTGGGGTACTATGCAGAGATATTTGGGTTGCCCAAAGAGCAATTTTTAGGACTGGGGCGCGAGAATACAGGCGATTTATCTGGGCCTTTCAGTATGGCGGTGCTGGCGCTGAAAATGGCAACATTTTCTAACGGTGTCGCACAACTGCATGGTGTGGTGTCGCGGCAAATGTTCCAGGGATTATGGCAGAAAGTGCCAGTAGAGGAAGTGCCGATCGCCGCAATTACCAACGGTGTCCATGCTCGGAGTTGTGTTGCGAAATCGACTCAAGAGTTGTACGATCGCTACCTCGGCCCAAATTGGTCATCAGCACCACCAGATAGCCCATTGTGGGAGCGCATGGACGCTATACCCGATGAGGAATTGTGGCGCAATCACGAACGCTGCCGCTTGGATATGATTTTGTATGTGCGGGAGCATTTAGTCAAGCATTTAACCGATCGCGGCGCTTCCGCCTCCGAAATTTCCCAGGCACAAGAAGTTTTAGATCCTTACGCTTTCACCATTGGCTTTGCCCGTCGCTTTGCCACCTACAAACGCGCTACCCTCTGGATGCGCGATTTGGATCGGATTAAGCGGCTTTTACTGGCTAACAAAGACCGAAAAGTGCAATTCGTGATTGCTGGTAAGGCACATCCCAAGGATATTCCCGGTAAAGAACTCATCCGCGATATCAATCACTTTATCCGCGAACAGCATTTAGAAAAACAGGTAGTGTTTGTTCCCAATTACGACATTTACATCTCCCGGTTGATGGTTGCGGGTTGCGATATTTGGTTGAATACACCGCGTCGTCCACGGGAAGCCTCTGGTACTAGTGGCATGAAAGCCGCAATGAATGGCTTGCCAAATTTAAGCGTACTAGATGGCTGGTGGGATGAAGCTGATTACGTCCGCACGGGCTGGGCGATTGGACATGGAGAAAATTACGACGATCCGAACTATCAAGATGAAGTAGAAGCAAATGCTCTCTACGAGTTGCTAGAGAAGGAAGTTGTGCCGTTATTTTATGAGCACCGGGATACAGATGGCTTGCCCCGTCCGTGGGTTGCCAAAATGAAGGATGCAATTCGATTGAATTGTCCCTTCTTTAATACAGCGCGAATGGTAGGAGAATATGCACAAAGGGCTTATTTCCCAGCCAGCGATCGCTATCATACCCTGACTGTTAATAAGTATGCCCCAGCTAAAGAACTAGCCGCTTGGAAAGAAAAACTCAGCGAACACTGGTTCAACATCAGAATCAAAGATATTGACGTATCGGCAGCTTCAGACATTGAGGTTAACCAAACCGTTGCTGTCAAAGCCAAGGTTGACTTGGCAACTTTGACAAATAATGATGTGCAGGTTGAGCTATATCAAGGTGCGATCGATGCCAATGGTGATATTGTCAACGCTGTGCCAGTGGTGATGGATTACGAAGGGGAAGATGGACAGCAATTGAGTATTTACACTGGTAATATTACCTATACCGCTTCTGGTTTGCAAGGCTTGTCTTTGCGTGTATTGCCGAAAAATAAAAATCTGGCTAATCCTTATGAACCAAGGTTAATTGCTTGGGCAGAATAAGAGTAGTGAGTAGTTATTGAATACTCAAGACTAGGCGTTGCTAAATTAAGTTTAGCAACGCCTTTTATTATGGGATGCAGTCATGCCCAAAAAATAATTATTGCTAGAATTACGAGTAATTATAAGGGAAATATGATTTGACTGGGATAATCGCAAAAGTCAGCTTCTTAAGCTTTAATCTATCCGCACTTTGGAATCAGAAGTACTAATGTCTGCGATCGCGGATTTCTTGGTTTACAAACGTTATACCAATACTTAATAGTTTTTGGTAATATCTAACATCAAAATATTAATAGTACATAAACAAATATTTTTACGTAAATTTCTCAGCAAATAATGTGAAGAATATGCAAAGATGCGCCTGGAAACAAAAATATCTAAGTAAATACAGTAGTATATAGTCACTGTTGGGTTATTTAGATTTCTCTATTTTCAAGCTAAATATCTATGTATAATTACCACAAAGGAGAGTATAAAAATCCATTTTCCGCTCGAAAATTGAACATTTTCTCTTCTAGTAGGACTTAGACGCTGGCAAATAACCAAATACCAAGTATGAATTTTAGGCATTCAATTGTGAGATTTTTTAATCATCCTTGTTCGCTGATTTTTACTGAACAAGAATAATTAATTTAGCCTGAAATGACAGATTATTGTGAATACACACGCTTATTAGTTTGTACAGCGATTAAGGCTTAGATAGTTTTCAAATAGATTAGGAAGTGTTACAGAAAAGTCATTCTTTGGATAAGTCTTTAAGAAACTTTAGTGTTACTCAAAGGCCAACTATAAGCATGGCAAAAACTTAAAATTTCTGGGAATTTTTGTGTCCAGAAATAGCAATAAACTCCATGTTGAGAACTGAAGTTACTGAAAAGCTAGATTTAGGTAGATAAAAGTTATGGCAAATATCATTGGAACCAACGGTAATGATACCCTAGTGGGTAGTTCTGGCGCGGACACAATTAAGGGTCTTGCAGGCAACGATACCATCACAGGTAACGGAGGCAACGACACTCTAACTGGTGGTGGTGGCAATGATGAATTTGTTTATTCCTACAAGGGCACCAAAGATATAATTATAATCACCGATTTTAGGGGCGTAGGTAAAGGAACAAACCCAACAGCAGCAGTCATTGCCGAAGTAGACACTCTCAATTTCCAGAGCAATCGCTTAACCGCCCAAAATCTGCTGCTGACCCAGAATGGCAACAATCTGGAAATCAGCTTTGCGAACAACTTTGACTACGATTATAGTGGCGATTATAGCCCCAAAGTCATCCTGCAAAATTTTGCTTTGGAAAACCTGGATAACCTCAGCAAATCTACTGGAGCCACTGTAGACTTGGGCAATATCCTGTTTTATGGGCAAACTACCGCCACGGATAGCTTTGATGTTTTCAATGCCAACTCCACTCAAAGTACTATCTTCAATAAGAATACAGTCACCTTCCTTAATGACCTGAACAACAATGTCAAGGGTTTTGATAACTCAGATGATGTGATTAATGGTCAGGGGGGTGATGACAAAATCGATGGCTTGAGTGGCAATGACATTTTAAGAGGTGGTGCCGGTAATGATACTCTCATTGGTGCTGCGGGCAATGACACGCTCACTGATAGTGAGGGCAATAACCTGCTCTCTGGTGGCGATGGAAATGACGCTCTCTCCGCTTCTGGTGACTACGGGGAGGGACGAGGGGGTTCAATTTCATTTGGCAATTCTATCTCTGGCAATAACACCTTCAATGGTGGCGTTGGTAACGATACCTTGGATGCTAATTATTCAACAGGTAATAACACTCTCAACGGTGGTATTGGTGACGATCGCTTGAATGTTGTCTATTCAACAGGTAATAATCTGCTTTCTAGTGGCGCGGGTAATGATTATCTCTCCGTTTCTGGCTACCACGACGACCAATATGGATTGTTTAGGAGATTTTATGCCACAGGGGATAACACCCTCAAGGGTGGTGCTGGTGACGATACACTGAATGCTAATAATACCACAGGTAATAACACTCTCAACGGTGGTATTGGTGATGATGACTTAGATGTTAGTTTTGCAACAGGTGATAACACTCTCAACGGTGGTATTGGTGGCGATCGTTTTAATATTAAGAATTCAAAAGGCAATAATTTGCTCTTTGGGGGCGATGGCAACGATACCTTCTCTGGGGGCACTGGTAGCAGTTATGTGAGCGATCTGGGCATTACTGGCAAAGATACGATCGATGGGGGTAAAGGTGATGATTTGTTGTCTTTCGATACCTACACCGACGAGACCGTCAATTACACCATTCCTATCGAAAGAATCACAACAACATTCGATACTACTACTAACACTGGAGTAATTACAGAAGGTACGAATATAGTTACCTACAAGAATATCGAACAATTAAATATCATAGGGACAAAGTACGATGACAATCTTGTGGGGAGCAATGGTAACGATACGCTCTCTGGGGGCTATGCTGGCAATGATACGATCGATGGGGGTGAGGGTGACGATTTGTTGGCCGTCAATTACTCCAATTCTGAGGGAGGAATCACAACGAGATTCGATACTACTACTAACATTGGTTTAATTACGGCAGGCGCGAATAGCATTACCTACAAAAATATCGAACAATTAAGTATCTCAGGTACAGCCTACAATGACAATCTTGTGGGGAGCAATAGTAACGATACGCTCTCCACAGGGGATGGTGGTAAGGATACGATCGATGGAGGGGCAGGGAACGATTACTTAGGAGTTGCGTACAACAATACTACCACAGGAATCACAACGACATTTGATAGCACTACCAATATTGGCTTAATTACGGCAGGTACGAAGAGCGTTAGCTACAAAAATATCGAACAATTAAGTATCTCAGGTACAGGCTACGATGACAATCTTGTGGGCAACAATGGAAACGATACGTTTTCCATAACAAATGGTGGTAAGGATACGATCGATGGAGGGGCAGGGAACGATTTGTTGGCCGTCAATTACTACTATTCTAAGGGAGGAATCACAGCAACATTTGATAGTACTACTAAGATTGGCTCAATTACGGCAGGCACGGATAGCGTTACCTATAAGAATATCGAACAATTAAGTATTTCAGGTACAGGCTACGATGACAATATTGTGGGGAACGATGGCAATGATACCCTCAACGGAAGTAATTCTGGCAATGATACCCTCAAGGGTGGCGCTGGTGACGATTACTTATCTGGTAGCGTTCGAGGCGATAACATATTGGATGGTGGCGATGGTAATGATATTCTCGTAAGCCTTGCTGGCTCTAGTAATAACACACTCATTGGTGGTAATGGCGATGATATCCTCAGGGCTGATGTTAGCTTTAAGACTGATTCTTCTGATGGTAATGATATCCTCATAGGTGGCTATGGTAACGATACTCTCTATGGGGACAACACCATCAACATTGCTAACCCTATTGATACCTTTGCTTTCAATAATTACAATGAAGGCACTGATACTATTTTTAACTTCAACACCACTAATGGACTGATTCAGTTATCGGCTGATGGTTTTGGTGGTGGGTTATCAATAGGTTCACTTCAGACAAATCAGTTTACTCTGGGAACATCTGCAACGACAAGCAATCAACGATTTATTTATAACAGTGCTACAGGTGGATTGTTCTTTGACCAAGATGGCAGTACGGCTGGGTTTACTGAGGTGAAATTTGCACAACTATCTGCTGGATTGTCACTAACCAACAATAATTTTGTGATTGTTTAATCTTTATTAGCGCTCTTTGATTACCAATTGGTAAGGTTTGCGAGGTGCTAAAAATAGCATCTCGCATTCCATTGCTCAATGCAAGTCGTTTTGGTGAGCGATCGCAATTTTTGTACAAAAAGCCTTTGCTCAAATTCTTTGAGGGATGATAATGTAGCCTGTGGTGCGATCGCCTAATACCAAATTACGTTCTTCTCCCCAATACCACCAGTATGCAGCAACATAAGCGCAAATTAAGCTATCTAGTTTATCTTCGGTTGCTTTGAGGGCTGCGCCTGTAGTGGGAATTTCTGGGATAAACGAACCGCAGAGGCGCAGAGGGCGCAGAGGAGGAGAGAAGGAGGGGAGGATATCAAGAAGATAATTTTGAAGTTTGATTAGTTCTAGGCGGCGCTCATTGAGGCGTCCTTTTTTGTATTTAAGGATGCGTTCTAAGTTGAATAGGTTAACGATTGCTGGGTGGGGGAAAACTTCTATTTGATATCTGCTAAGTTTTTGCGGTTCAATGGTGGGGGCGTGGGCAAAACCGCGTGATTCTAATTCTAAGCCAAAGTTGACGGTGCGATCGGCGAAGGCTAGGTTTTGATTAGCTGGGTAGCATCCTGCATGATATTTGCCAAAGTACTTGTGGCTGAGTTTGTCGGGAAGGCGACTCCCGGTAGCGTTGGGTATGAGGGTAGGCGCATCTACGGCGATGATGGCTGACTCGTCTGGTTGGACGCTGCGATCGATCCAGGTGAGGATGTCTGCAATGGCTTCTTTGCGGTCTAGATCGAGTAGTTGCAGTTGTTCATCTATCCATTCTAAACAGCATAGTCCACTTGGTTGCGATCGCCAGCCTAAATCAATGCCAATAAATTTCATTGTAATAACACGAATTTGCGATTATTCTCGCATTTTCGAGCTACCATTTACCTAAATTTACTTGCTCAAAATCTTGAGAAATAATCTTATAATCTTAAAAAGATTGTCTTAATTTATTTTATCTCGCAATAAATTAATCAAGATTATTCCAATGAAAATCTTATTTTTACATCCCAATTTTCCCTCGCAATTTCGCAACCTAGCGATAGTTTTAGGTAAAGATCCTAATTGCCAAGTTGTCTTTGGAACAAATCGTCGGGAAGGGGAAATACCTGGCGTTTTTAAAGCTATTTATACTCCTTCTCGTGAAGCTGCTCCCCAAACTCACCATTACGTTCGCAACCTGGAAAATGCTGTTCTCACCGCGCAGGCTGTCTATCGCGTATCCGAAAAATTAAAAGCTGAAGGTTTCGTTCCAGATATAGTCTATGGCCATTCTGGCTGGGGGCCAACTTTATTTATGAAAGATGTTTTCCCTAAAGCAGAATTATTGTGTTATTTCGAGTGGTTTTACCATGCTCGCGGTTCTGATGCAGATTTTGATCCCAACGATCCGCTGAATGCTGATGATGAATGCCGTATCCGCGTGAAAAATGCGCCGATCTTGACTGATTTATATAGCTGCGATCGCGGACTTTCTCCAACGAATTGGCAGCGTCAGCAATTCCCCAAAGAATATCATAGCAAACTCACTGTAATTCATGATGGCGTTGATACCAAATATTTTGTTCCCAAACCAGGCGCAAAGTTAGTTTTACCAAGAATAAATCTCGACCTTTCTCATGTGGAAGAGTTGGTAACTTATGTAGGACGAGGGATGGAACCTTATAGAGGTTTTCCGCAGTTTATGGAAACGGTAGCGCTAATTCAGCAGCGAAGACCGAAGTGCCATGTGGTAGTTGTGGGAGAAGATAGGGTTGCTTATGGGAAGAATCTCCCCGATGGGCAGACTTATAAACAATTAATGTTAGAAAAGTTATCTTTGGATTTATCGAGACTGCACTTCACAGATAGACTTCCTTACAATGAATACCTTCAGGTTTTGCAAGCTTCTTCTGCTCATGTTTATTTAACCCGTCCTTTTGTTTTATCCTGGTCAATGTTAGAAGTAATGGCAGCAGGATGTTTACTAATAGCTTCTAAAACTCAGCCAGTATTAGAAGTCGTACAGGATGGGGTAAATGGACTGCTGGTAGATTTCTTTTCTCCTCACAATATTGCTAATCGGGTTGAAGAGGCGCTGAATAATCCCCAGGAGATGCAAGCAATTCGTGCAAATGCGCGAGAGACAATTATCAAGCGTTATGATTTGGCAAAACTGTTACCACAGCATTTGCAATGGATGTTCGCTGGTAAAAATTCTAATAGTTTGAAAAAGCGCCCATCTTCTAAAGGTTTTGGCAGAAATTAGATGTCATTAGTCATTGGTCATTGGTCATTGGTCATTGGTCATTGGTCATTGGTCATTAGTCATTGGTCATTGGTCATTGGTCATTAGTCATTGGTCATTAGTTACAACCAACAAAGGACAAAGGACAAATGACAAAAGACAGAGAAATATAAAAGCAATATTTAAAATGCGAATCATTTTTACCATTGCCCATTTTTTCAAACCTAGCAGTGAGGGGCGTCATGCTTCTCAACACAAAGACCCTCAACCGCGCTTGCAGGCGTTAACTAAAAGCCTTACCGCCTTACACCAATTATTTGATAAATCTCAACGTATCATCAATATTGCTCAAAGACTAGCTTTCCCTGCTAACCAACCGCAGTCTCACGAACTAGATATTGTTATTTGTACAACCAAAGACAATCATCTTCTGAATCAGCTTCCCTTACCATCCCATTTATATAGGCATCATTCTACAAATGTAGAACCTCTGCTTTTGGGGTTTGAGTGCCAAGCTGTTCTGCAAAGTTGTCTTGGCCAATATGATTATTACTGCTTCTTGGAAGATGACTTAATTCTCCATGACCCTTGGTTTTTTATAAAATTAAATTGGTTTACCCAACAAGCTGGTGATTTAAATTTGCTCCAGCCAAATCGTTATGAAGTCTCCCCTTACGGTTTGATTCATAAAGCTTATATTGATGGGGATTTGGCTTTGCGAGTAACTGCTCCCTTTCAAAATGTGGAGGGGCAACAGGAACTAAAAGGTACAATTATGAATGCACCAATTACCTTTTTTCGTGCTCTCAATCCTCACGCAGGCTGCTATTTTTTGAATGCAAATCAGATGACTTATTGGGCTAATCAAACTTATTTCCTTGACCGGGATATTAGCTTTGTTGGGCCTCTAGAAAGTGCTGCAACCTTGGGAATTATGAAGACATTCCAAATTTACAAAACCTCACCGGAACAAGCAAGTTTTTTGGAGATTCAGCACTCTGGAACAGGCTTTCTGGGGCTAATTGGAGGACAGGTGGGTTTGGCAGAGAGGTAAATCGAATTTAAGAGTTTGGCTTTTTTGAGCAAAATTAATCAATCCATTGGGAAATCATACAATAAATGCGGTTTCTGGAGAGCGATCGCAACTACCAACCACTAGAAACGGAAACGAGTTGAGCGAATAACACCCTGACGCCAAACAATTATCGGAAATAAACGCAGTTAATGCCAAGTTATAAGACGTTTTCCCTTAGGACGCTTACCTTTTATTAAGTTAAAGTAGCGTTAGATGTGTTAGATGTGTTAGAGATAAATATTTCTAAATGTATGTTACAACTTCTTACGTTTTGGTGTTAAAAAACTAAAAAAATCTAATTATTATACTCATATAGCATTATTTTAATGCTTGTTAGGAGTATGACTATGACTACTAGTACCCTGCTGCAAGAAATAGAAAAGTATATCCCTCTTCTGGGAGATATAAATACTAAGAATCCATTAGCATACCAAGCAACTCGTGGGGCGGTTGAGGTAGTTAACACAGTCCAAATGGCAGTGGCAGAAGCTTATATCAACGGATTAGAAGTTCCTGATTCCGTTCTAGAATCGCTTTTTGATACCTGTATGCCAATTTTCTTTCAGTATTTCCCATCCCTCCTGGCACCGTATGAATGGGTATTAAAAGAAACCGATCATCTCGCCGAAGGATCGCGGGAACTAATGAAAATTCAGTACGACTTGCCTCAAGCCATGCTGAATACTATGTTGGGGGACTGGAAACTCATTTATCCTAAGTACAGCATGGGATTGTGGGAAAAAGGAGCATTAAATCTTGAGCAATCCCAGATGCACATGATTGATGATGTAATTGAAAAGCTAGACATCAAGGACGGAGACAATATCTTAGACTTTGGCTGCGGGTGGGGATGTGTTCCTAATTACATTCTTTCTAAGTTCCCCAATGTCAAGTTTACAGGTCTTAATTTGAGCCACGAGCAATGTGAATATATACGCCGCAAAATGCAAGATCCTGAGAGTTATCTCAGTTCAGATCGGTTTACCCTATATGAAGGTGATTTGAATAATGCAGATTTCGAGACGAAGTTTGACAAAATACTCTCGATTGGTGTTTTTTGTCATGTTGGTAACTTAACGAAATCCTTTAAAAAATTAGCTTCGTTTCTGAAGGATGATGGCAAAGTTTTAATTCACATTATCACAGTCCGCATCCCTAACAATATGTCTAGCGTTTACACTCACAAATATATTTTTCCAAACGGTCGGTACTGGAATTACGATGCAGTTCCTAGCCATAAAGAAGACCTCAAAACAATTCAAAGATGGTATCTAAATGGCTCTAATTACTCCAAAACACTAGCTAACTGGTTACAAAATTTTGACGACAACCAGGCAACAATAAAAACATTAAACTATGGCATGGACTATGCCAAGTTTCGCCGGATATGGAGATTTTATTTGATATGGTTTATTCGTAATTTTGCTAGTTGCGATGGAGAATATAATGGTAATGGTCAATTTTTAATGGTTCATGCTTAGGCGGACAAAGCTAGTACTGCAAGGCGCAAGTCAAAAGAATTGTATTCCAAGCTCTTGCGCCATTTGAAATGGTATGTTTATTCCCGCACCCGCTGTACTAATAGTTCGCCAACCCAAAATTGCTGGGTGGAGGTCGGCAGGGGAGCAGGGGAGCAGATGAGAGGCAAATACCAAGTTCTTTCCCCTCTGCCGCTCTGCTAACCACCATGCAAAGTTGACTTGCCAGACTACTAGTGTTTATCCTGCTAGAGGATGGACATCCTGCCTTTCCTTATTTAACTGGCTGAAGATGGGTTCTTCACAAAAAACATCTTCAGCCAGTTAGAATCCTTGGATTCTAACTGGCTGAGACGGCAAGGAACAGACTTTTCTTCTGACCAATCTGTCAACCAGAATATCAGACGGATGTCTTTGCCCTCGCCTTGAAAACTGAGTTCTGAGAGTTTCGGTTTCTGGCGCGAGCGAGAAGTTCTGGTTCAGAAGGCACTCTAATCTTTGAGGCTAGCTTCAGGAACTCAAGGATTTTGATGAACCAAAATGTTGGGTCTGGAAGATAGGCAACCTGCCCCTCTCGCACGGTTATGCCATGCCGGGCTGACCACTGGAATGCATGATGAAGATTATGCCAGCCTTCACCCAAGGTCAGAAATGCTACGAGCCAATGGTTGCGACTGTAGTCATTAGTTGTGAACGGTTGCTCGCCCAGTATGTGGCTAAGTGAGTTTACAGTGGCGACACCGTGGAAGAGAACAGTCGTGCTGAGGAAAAAAGCGCCAAGATATTCAATTCCACCAATGTAATACGAAAGCGCAGCCAGAGCAACGGTGGGAATGAAGTGCAAACGGTCAACAATCTTCAAAACCAGATTACTCTCAACATCGGTGGGAAGTTTCGAGGGAAAAAACTGTGGGGAGAATAGCCATCCAGCTTGAGACCACCAGAATCCTTTGATCCCCTTGAAAGGCAAATAGGGAGAATGAGGATCTTCTTTCTGGTCTGAGCATTGATGATGATCCATGTGGTGAGCTTTCCACCAACTTGGCCCCATCTGCCCGGCTGAAGCAGCCACGATGCTTCCAACACATAGAACTGAGGTTGGAGCCTGGTAGCTCTTGTGGGTGAGTAGCCGATGATAGATGCCAGTAGTTGCAAGCATTCGTATTACATATAACAACACGGCCCACAAGACAGCACCCGGCGATAAGCCAGTAACAATAATGAGTAACGATCCTAAATGACTCACTACGATCAAAGTAGGGCCTACTATGTAAGAAATAATTGTGAGCTGAGAGTACTGCTTCATTAGTCTTCTAACGTCCTTAAGCTTCAAAATAGAAATGCACCATATCTTTGCCGAAGTCAAGCTTGCGGACAGCAGAACGCTCACCTTTGTCAGCGTTAATAGTACAGGCATATCTTGGCACAATTCGCTTGGAATATGAAAAGCAGTTTCAAACACAAGCGGTGGCAAAAAAGCAATGAAGAGTTTCTATAGCAATCGGAGTTGAGTTAAAATCTCTAATCCCGTAACGACGAGTTGACCTGGAAAATGTCAAAATTAAATGAGTTTTGCGTAGGCGGAAAGCAATTTGTCGCCAGACATCGCCACTTTACTAGCGCGGATTTGAGATAACTAAGTTGAAATTTATGGGCAAGCAACGTGTTCTTTCTGGAGTTCAACCAACGGGCAATTACCATCTAGGTAACTATTTGGGAGCCATTCGCAACTGGGTAGAAGGTCAGAGCGAATACGAAAATTACCTTTTTGTGGCTGATTTACACGCGATTACAGTGCCACACGACCCAAAACAGTTGGCAGCTGATACCTACACCCTTGCCGCTCTGTATCTCGCTTGTGGTCTTGATTTAAATCACTCCACCATTTTTGTACAATCCCACGTTTCGGCCCACAGTGAACTCACCTGGTTGCTCAACTGCATTACACCTCTAAACTGGCTGCAAGATATGATCCAGTTTAAGGAAAAGGCTGTTAAACAGGGAGAAAATGTCAGTGCGGGCTTATTAGATTACCCTGTGCTGATGGCAGCTGATATTTTGCTTTACCAAGCTGATAAGGTGCCAGTGGGTGAAGACCAAAAGCAACATTTGGAATTGACACGGGATATTGCAGCTCGGTTAAATCACCAATTCGGTAAACCAGATCAACCAGTTCTGAAGTTACCAGACCCTTTGATTCGTAAGGAAGGGGCAAGGGTGATGAGTTTGGCGGACGGTACACGTAAAATGTCGAAGTCCGATCCTTCGGAGTTAAGCCGAATCAGTTTGCTAGATCCACCAGAACAGATTCAATACAAGATTAAACGTTGTAAAACCGATCCGATTCGTGGACTGACTTTCGACGATCCAGCGCGTCCAGAATGTAATAATTTGTTAACTCTGTATACATTGCTTTCTGGTAAAACGAAGGAAGATGTCGCAGTTGAGTGTCAGGATATGGGCTGGGGGCAGTTCAAGCCATTGTTGACGGACACAATAATTGAGGCTCTCAAACCAATCCAAGAAAAATATCAGTCGATAACGGCGGACAAAGGTTATTTGGAGTCTGTATTGCGGGATGGAGGGGAAAAAGCTAGAGCGATCGCAAATCAAACTTTATCACAAGTAAAAGCTGCTTTGGGCTACTCTCTACCTCTATAAGTTGTCCCTTTTAGGTGTGATTTGCTATACCATTTAAGAAATGGAAATTCTTAATTTTATGCATCACACCCATAGCCCCACAGCCTTTCGCAGAGCTGTACAAGCAGGTGAATTTCTAGTTACTGCCGAGGTAGCACCCCCGAAAGGGGGAGATCCAGCACACATGATTCAAATGGCGGCGACTCTTAAGGGAAGGGTTCATGCTGTCAATGTTACCGATGGTAGCCGCGCAGTATTACGGATGTCTTCGTTAATGGCATCGGTGATTTTGTTACAAAACGGTATAGAGCCGATTTGTCAAGTTGCTTGCCGCGATCGCAACCGCATTAGTTTACAAGCTGACTTGATGGGCGCTCATGCCTTGGGCATAAATAACATTTTAGCTTTGACTGGCGACCCAGTAAAAGCAGGCGATCATCCAGATGCTAAAGCAGTGTTTGACTTAGAAGCTGTGCGACTGCTGCAACTGATTCGGAAGATGAATCAAGGCGTTGATTGCAACGAGAAACCCTTGACTGATGGAGCGTTAGATTTATTTGTCGGTGCAGCAGTAGATCCACAATGTAAGAGTTGGTCGGGTTTGCAAAGTCGATTTGAACGTAAAATCGAAGCAGGAGCGCAGTTTTTTCAAAGTCAGTTGATTACCGATTTTGAGCGACTAGAAAAGTTTATGGATACCATTGCATCTGGCTATAAAAAACCAATTTTGGCAGGAATTTTTCTGTTAAAATCGGCAAAAAATGCCCAGTTTATTAATAGGTGTGTTCCGGGTGTAAATATTCCCCAACATATTATTGATAGATTGGCAAAAGCTAAAGATCCTTTTGAGGAAGGGATGAAAATTGCCGCCGAGCAAGTGCAAATAGCGCGGCAATTATGCCAGGGTGTCCACATGATGGCGGTGAAGCGAGAAGATGCGATCGCGCCAATTTTAGATTTGGCTGGGATTGCTCCAGTTAATCAGTTGGTATCCAAGTAAAGAAAATAACGCATTTTTTATTCTAGCAGATGGGAACAGCCATCTGCTTTTTTATGGTGAAACAGATGTATCTACACTATATAGCCCGAAACAGCTACAGGATAAACAATATAGCAATTTGTGGTAAAAAAATTAGAGCCTTCAAAAGCAATAATAAAAAACACAATGACAATACTGCCCCAATATAACTATCCACATCTGAAGCAGGAACTAGATAGATTTTTGCGTCAACCATTGCAAAAAACTTTCTGGGGAATTATTTGTTTAATAGTTCTGTTTGGTGTAGGTTTAGCGTCTGTAAATGCGGTACAGCCATTACGTAAGCCTCCCCTGTGGCAAGTTTATCAGCAGTCGCTCAAGTCAGCCAAATATGTTGACTTGACTCATACAATCGCTCCGGCAATTCCTGTATGGTCAGGTTTTGGTTCATCAAAGTTTGCGCCTGCCATCAATCCAAAAACGGGTGAGCCATACACTTACCAAAAAGATGGATTTGAAGCAACTCATTACGATTTATCCACCGATCAGCTAGGAACCCAACTAGATCCACCTGCTCACTGGAACCCTGACTATCCAGCTATTGATGAGTTACCAGCGACATTTGCTGTTCGTCCTCTAGTAATAATTCCGATCCAAGATAAAGTTGCCAAAGACCCCAATTACCACCTGAGTGTCAAAGATATTCAAGATTGGGAACGCAAATATGGCAGAATTCCCCAAGGCTCAGTTGTGTTTGTTCGCTCTGACTGGTCTAAAGAATGGCCAAACCGCGAACTAGCTACAAGAACTAAGTTTCCTGGGGTGAAGCTAGAAGCTTTGCAGTTTCTGCACCTTGAGCGCCACATTCTTTTTCACGGACACGAACCCCTGGATACAGATAGCACCCCAACACTGGAGGGAGAAGCTTGGCTGTTGAAAAATGGATATACCCAAGCAGAGGGTGTTGCAAATCTAGATCGTGTGCCAGAAACAGGCGCGTTGATCTCTATTGGGTATCCCAAATTCAAAGGTGGTTTAGGAGGTTATGCACGTTACATTGCTATCTGTCCGCCAGATTGGAAATACGGCGTTTCAGTAGGTCAAATGCCGGAGTCTCCCCTACAAAAAGCAGATAAACCCCTGCACTGGGATACAAAATTGGGTGTACGGGTACGGTGAGATGAAGCAATTGGGTTATTGATTCCTCTCTACAAAACGCTGAACGCGATCGCTTGAATGGTCGCAAGGAGGGCGTTTGCCTCAGCAAGATACAGGCAAGCGATGACACCTTATATCATGTCCGGCAGATTAGTTATAATTCCTGCATCTGTGCGATAACTTGAAAACTCTTTTTCCCCCTGCCCCCTGCTCCCTGCCCCTTACGCTCTTAATGATAAGTCTTTAACCGGACACGATATTATATCTAATTAGGGGGCTTTGGGTTTAACGAACTTGAGGGTCATGCGATCGCTCTCTCCAATGGTGAGGAAGCGTTGCCTGTCTTTTTGACCTTGGCTTAAGGTTGGAGGTAGTGTCCAAACTCCGCCCGGATAGTCCTTGGTATCTTTTGAGTTGGCGTTAATCTCTGATTTGCCTACCAATTTAAAGCCAGCTTTCTCCACAGCAGCAATTACCCCATCTTCAGACATATAGCCAGTTTTAATACTCTCTTGTAAAGAAGTCCCCTCAAGGGCGCGGTGTTCTTCCACTCCCAGAATGCCTCCTGGCTTGAGTGCTTTATAAGCCGCCGCATAAACCTGCTCGTCATAGCCAGCTTTAACCCAGTTGTGAATATTGCGGAAGGTAACAACTATGTCTACAGAATTGTCTGGTGCTAGGGTCAATTCATTTGGCGGATTGATTTGGGCTACTTTGACCTTACCAAAAACCTCTGGATTAGCTGCTAGTTTTTCTTGGAAAGCCAAAGCCGATTTACTCGCGTCAGCCAAGTTAGTAACTATGAGTTGTCCCTTGGGCGCTAGGAATGGGGCTAATATTTCGGTATACCAGCCACCCCCTGGCCACAATTCAACTACGGTCATATTTGGGCGCAGACCGAAGAATTCCAAAGTCTGGGTTGGGTGGCGGTACTTGTCTCGGAGGCGATTCTGCTCTGAGCGATGACTGCTGGTAAGTATGGTTTGGAGTGTGGTTGTGCTGTTGAATGTCGCTTTTTCGCTCTCGTTGGCTAGAACATTAAGGGGCATTACAGATATCGATACGAGGAAAACTAGAGTCAGGGCTTTCAGTAAGCCTTGGCGGGGCCTGAGATTTTGTGCAAATTTCATAGCTATTATTTTTACTTTCCGCTTCAGCATAGAGCAAATAGCGTTCTCATAAATGGGTGCGATGGCGTACCCGTCCGCTATAGGCATTGTCTGCTCTCCCGTTTTCCTCTCTACAAGGCCCTGAACACAAACACGCTCTTTTAATCTTGCTCTTTATTAGTAAATAAGATGCATTTGCCCTGGCATTTAATGTAATCGGCAAGTGCGATCGCCTCTTTTATATTTAGTTTTACTAAATCAGAAGCGATCGCACTTAAAACCTGGGTTACATCTTACCGTGTTGCAGCACTTGTTGTAGATGTTGGCGAATCTCTTGTGCGTGTTCAATATCAGATTGACGCAATTTTTGGAACAACTCTACACAAGGCTGAGAACCTACTTGTTCTGCATCTTTGATGTAGGTATCGTAAGCTTTAACGGCTTCAGCCTTGTTGTGCAAAACGGTGACAAAATCATACTCCAAATTGCTAATTGGTTGTTGAGACTGTCCGTTACCTGTATTTGTAGTCATAGCTTGACCCTCTTTTAGAATTTCTAATTAACTTATACTCACCCTAAAAGAGGGATTCATCTTCCAAAAAGAGTATATTTCAATACGTCGGAAGTACCTTGCAAAAGTAAGTTATACCATTTTAGATTTTAGATTTTAGATGCATCCAAGTTACTAATACAGCCTTAAGCAAAGAGTGGAGAGTAAGAAAATGCTTTTTCCCGACTCTCCACTCCCCACTCCCCATTTTCATAACAATTTATCCAAGCGGTTGATTCTCATCACATTGACGTGAATACTGGAATTCCAACTCCTTTTGCCGTTCTCTACCTCCTCTATAGACAATCGGGCAAGACTTAGTGTCAGCACTCATGCAATCCATGTGTGGCGTTTTAGCACAGACTACAAGTAGTCCACCCAGAACAAACAACAAACCACAAATTGCAAGCGTATTAACCCAATGCATTTCCAGCGCACCATGAACTACTATTTCTCGCAGTAAAGATACAATTGTTACCTCAACTGCCACTCCCACAGAGATACTATGTTCTTGCAAATAGACCATTAATAGTCGGAATAACTCGACTAAAATCAACACAAATAGTATTTTTGCAGTCACATGTTTATAGTCTAGTGGCTGCATGATGGCGATCGCTATCCCCCACAATTGGATCAGCATGACGGCGAACAATCCCAAACACAAGACAATCACAATTAAGTCTTGAAAGGCTTCCATGTTGCGAACAATTGAGTGCCGATCGAGCCAGCGATCGCTAAATAAAAATCGACTTTTCTGGCGCTTTTGCATGTACGTTTTTCCAATCGGGACAACTTCAGACAACACCAGCGAGTTAACCCAATAGTTTTATGTTATGCAATATTAAGTTTTTGCGCCTCAGCGAGGTTGGTAATTTAAATTTTGTGCCTGTTGCAACAATTGCTCGGCATTTTTTGCCCACTGAGGATTTTTCTGAGCATTATATAAATCTCTAGCAAATTGCAATACTTGTACTGCATCTCCATATTGCTGTAACTGCATAAAAGCTAACCCTGCACCATAATAAGCGTTGGGATAGTTAGAGTTAGCTTCGGCTGATTTTCTAAAAGCCTCTAATGCCTCTTGTGATTTGCGTTGCCCAAACCAAATTGAGCCGAGATTGTAGTAAGCTTCAGGATACTTCGGATTAATTTTTACTGCCTGATTAAAGGCATCTCTGGCTTGGTCAAGTTTGCCTTGTTGGAGATAACACATCCCTATATGGTAAGGAGGCTCTGGTGCATTTTTGCTATATTCTATGGCTTTTCTAAAAGATGCGATCGCTTTTTCACAATCTCCTTGCTGTTCTCGTACCAATCCCAAGTTATAGTGGGCAAATCCTAACTTGGGATCGAGTTCTAACGCTCGTTGCAAGTAATCGTTAGCTAACTGTAAATTATTCCCTTCTAACAACGCACCACCTAAATTAGCAAAAGCTGGCGCAAACTTAGGATCGGCTTGCGTGGCTCGATAAAATGCATCCGCAGAGGGTTGTAATTGTCCCGTTTGTCGGAATGCTAGCCCTAGATTATAGTGCGCTGGTGCTAATGTCGGATCTAATTGAGTTGCTTGTTTAAAGGCTGCGATCGCATCTTGTACCTTTCCCGCCTGAATTGCCTGTAAGCCTTGGTTTAACCAGTCTATGGCAGTTTTACCATTAGATTGTGCCAGCTTTGAGGGGACAGAAGGAGAGAGGGAAAGAGAGGGGGAAGGAATGCTAACAACGAGCATCAAACTTACTAACCCGGCTATGCGATATTTAAAGAATGATAATCCCATTAATTTTCTGACTTGCAATACCTTCAGTTAAATTTACTTTATAAAAACTTTTTTACAAAAATTTTTATTTGGCCATAAAAGCCCGTTTTTGTTAAGTTTTATTAAGCCAAATCTTACGACAGGCTACAATTTTTTTAAATTTAGATTAAAAGGAGCATAATAACAAATTAAAGAAGGGGTAATTTTGACTCCAGAGAACCATTTTTTATCCCTGATATATACAGAATAATGCGGTTAGGAAAAACTTACCGCAAGGGAGGTTTTATGAACGAAAAAGTAAAATCGGGTTCGCGGAATGTTGCAATTGTCGGGCCTTATTTGAGTGGAAAAACCACTTTACTAGAAAGCTTGTTATTTGTCACAGGGGCAATTTCTCGCAAAGGGAGTGTTAAGGACAGCAATACAGTGGGAGATAGTGCTGCCGAGTCGCGCGATCGCCACATGAGTGTAGAAGTCAGCGCCGCTAGCACTGAGTATAACGGCATTCGCTTCACTTTTATTGACTGTCCGGGAAGTATAGAATTTGCTCAAGAAACGTACAATGCTTTAATGGGAGTTGATGCGGCAATTGTAGTTTGCGAACCCATCCGCGAACGAGTCCTCACCCTCGCCCCTCTATTTAAATTCCTCGACGATTGGGAAATTCCCCATCTCGTCTTCGTCAACAAAATGGATCGGGCAAATATTCACGTTTTGGAAACGTTACACGCCCTGAAAGCAGTATCTAGCCGTCCCCTGGTAGCGCATCAATATCCCATCATGAACGGGGAACAACTCACCGGCTTTATCGATATGGTGAGCGAACAGGCATATCAATATCATCCAGGCGCACCTGCTGACCCCATTCCCTTCCCCGAAAGTTTAAAAGAAGAAGAACATATAGCGCGGGCAGAAATGCTCGAAGCCTTAGCAAATTTTGACGACCATTTACTCGAAGAACTTTTAGAAGACATCGAACCTCCTCAAGAAGAAATCCTCAAAGATTTAAAAATGGAATTAGGGGCAGATTTGGTAGTGCCCGTTTTCTTTGGTGTAGCAGAACAAGATTATGGTGTTAGACCTCTATTAGAAGCCTTGTTACGGGAAGCGCCCGAACCAGAAACCACAGCAGAACGTCGTTTAAAAAACATAAAAGGTGATACACCTCTAGCGCAGGTATTAAAAACTTACTACACTCCTCAAGGTGGCAAACTCTCTTTGGTGCGTGTTTGGCGGGGCAAATTAACTGATGGCATTGTCCTCAATGGCATTCGCACTGGTGGAATTTACCGCTTGATGGGACAACAACAGCAGTCAGTGAACCAAGTTAATGCTGGTGAAATTGTGGCATTGAGCCGTTTAGAAGGAATCAAGACAGGCGATACAATCTCCACAGAACAGCAGTCGGCAATAAAATTACCCAAGGCTGTAGAGTTGGAACCAGTGTATGCTCTCGCCATTACCCCAGAAAAGCGCAACGATGAAGTAAAACTCAGTGGTGCTATCACCAAGTTATTAGAAGAAGACTGCTCACTTGCTTGGGAACAACACGGCGATACTCACGAAGTTATCTTGTGGGGACAAGGCGAAATTCATATACAAGTCGCCTTAGACAGACTGCGCCGCAAATATAATCTGCCAATGACAACTCACTTGCCGCAAGTGCCTTACAAAGAAACCATCCGTAAAACAGTGGCTTCAGTTCATGGGCGCTACAAACATCAAAGCGGTGGTCACGGACAGTTTGGTGATGTTTTTCTCGACATCAAACCCCTACCACGCGGTACAGGCTTTAACTTTAATGAAACCATTGTCGGCGGTGTGGTTCCCAAACAGTACATTCCTGGGGTGGAAATGGGCGTGCGGGAATTTCTGACACATGGGCCTTTGGGCTTCCCAATGGTGGATTTGGCGGTAACTCTGACTAATGGTTCGTATCACAACGTTGATAGTTCCGAACAAGCCTTTAAACAAGCTGCCCGATTAGCAATGCAAACGGGAATACCCCAAGCGGAACCTACCCTGTTAGAACCAATTCTGCGGGTGGATGTTACCACACCTAGCGAATTTACTTCCAAAGTGTTGCAACTGTTGAGTGGTAGACGGGGGCAAATTTTAGGCTATGAAGGCAGAAACGATTGGCAAGGCTGGGATAATATCTCTGCATACTTGCCACAAGCAGAGATGCAAAACTTTATTGTAGAGCTGCGATCGCTCACCTTGGGCGTTGGTTCTTTCCACTGGGAATATGACCATTTGCAGGAAGTGCCGGAAAAACTCGCCGAACGTGTCATTCACAGCAATGGCAATGGTGGTAACGGCAACGGCAAGTAATTTTGGATTTTAGATTTTGGATTTTGGATTAATCTAAAATCAACACTAGCCCGGAACTTTAAGTTTCGGGCTAATAACTAAAGTCCTTACCAGAAACAGATTTCATAGGGATATTTCAATCAACTGTTTATCGAGTTCAAGTTCTTGCTAGTGGCTATGCTCTTGACGTGGTTCAATATAAATCTGCTTAGGGATTTTTCTTGACATAATTTTAATTATATGCAACAGATGCTTAACACTATAGATTATTTGTAGTAGCGATCGCTCACTCTTGGCATTGCTTCCTTCCACTGGGAATATGACCATCTCCAAGAAGTACCGGAAAAACTCGCCGAACATGTCATTCACAGCAACGGCAAGTAATCTTGTATCTATACTAAAATTAAAGCCCTGCATTTAAAGTTGCAGGGCTTTTTGTTTGTTAATGAATATTTAATTCTTTTTGGACGTGCTGTTGAAACGTTAATCCTTCTGCGTTCCACTGTTCTTGGAATGCGTGTATATTTTCCAATTTGATTGCTTTTCCATTGGGAGGAAATTTAATATCATAACCAAATACTGTATTCTTATCTGGAGGATGATCCCAATTATCCGTTATCCAAACCACCTGAACAATACGATAAATATTAAATTCCTCTTTAGCATTTGTGTCACGATAAACTTGATTATTCAGCAATTGAACAATGTGCGTTACTTTTCCATGTTGTCTTAAAATCATCAGTTCTGCTTCTAGTGGGTATCTGGCATTGTTTTCGTCTCTACCTTTTAAATTTCTCCAATGTAAAGCAAAAATCTTTAAGTCTGGATATATAGTATCTATGTTTTCATAAGCCCAAATTTCACCATCTATAGGTTTTACGTTTTTAGTCCAAATTAATCCATTTAAATCCATAAATATTTCTCAATCTTGTTCTAATACAGAAGCTATAGTTATAGTTTTCCCTGAAATATAGCTCAAGTAACAGCACTTATTTTTTGCATATCTTGTTAAAAGTTTGGTAGTGCAACATTATTCCTTGCTAAGATAATCTTATATTGGCTTTTGCAAGCTTAAACATGAAATTTCAATGGTAAGTAATGGTAACACTTCAATTACGACAATTAAGTGTTCCGCCGGGACATAGAGTAATACTCCACGATGTTAGCTGGCAAGAATTTGAGGCGATTTTAGAAGAACTTGGCGATCGCCGAGCCGCTCGATTGGCCTACAGCCACGGAACTTTGGAGATGAGAATGCCATTACCAAAGCATGAGAAAGCCAAAGTTATCATTGGGGATTTGGTAAAAATTCTGCTGGAGGAGTTAGAGATTGACTGTGAAACATTTGGCTCAACCACTTTTAAACGTGAAGATATGGCTTTTGGTGTAGAGCCTGATGACTCTTTCTACATTCAAAATCATGCTCAAATGATTGGTAAAGAGCGAATAGACTTGAAGGTTGACCCGCCACCTGATTTAGCAATTGAAATTGATGTTACTTCCAAAACTCAACTTGATGCTTACGAAGCATTAGGAGTTCCTGAACTGTGGCGATATGAAGATGGTAAGCTACAAATTAATATTCTTCAGGATGGCAAATATATTGAGTCTAAAATTAGTTCTACTTTTCCCAACTTGCCCATTGTTGAAGTAATTCCCCGATTTGTCGAACAGAGCCGAACTTTAGGTAGAAGTCCAACGCTTAGAGCATTTCGTCAATGGGTAAAAAAGCAAATCACCCAAACTTAATGTAATTTTTGCTCCATCCGCCCTAAATTTTCTACCCAATGGTTGAGTTGTCCCATTCCCACGTTGCTGCTGGCTGAATGATACAGTATGAGCGTTGCTAGAAACTGATGACTATGAGCGGCGAGATTGTCGAAAAACTAAAGGAAGCTAGTACTGGTTTGTTAATGATGAGCGAGTCGGATTACCCTTTTGAGGTTGTTCAGTGGAAAGGTGCTGCACCTGCAACACAGGAGAAAATTTTACAGCTAACAGGTTCTCAAGACCTGCGAGTAGAAGTAGTAGACTTGGACTATCTCTTTCGTAATTGTGCATTTGAGCAAGAGTGGCACAATGAATTACAGAAAAAAGATGTTAAAAAATTTCAAACACTTGTCCAAACGCTTAAAGATAATCTTAGTGACATCAGCGTTTATCGTGTTGGACAAATAAATATTGACGCTTATATCATAGGACAAACTAAAGATGGTGACTTAGCTGGAGTAGTCACAAAACTGGTTGAAACCTAGTAAGCAGTTTGGAAATTTATCTAAATAAAAGCCTAGCCATCTGTGTAGCTAGGCTTTCTCATTTTTGAAATCATCCAAACTTATAAATTGTCAACTTGCGCTTCTATTACAGACTGAATAGATGTTGAGATTTGTGAGAGAAAATTGTATCCCGTTAGGGATTCTAATGAGTCAACGCTAACCCGATAGTTTCTCCAATTCGCTGTTCGCACCCCTTGCATGTTGGGAATATTGACAGCAATGACTCTCGTCCTGGTTGTCACGCCAGCAAGACCTAAACCCGGAGTATCTTCTACAACAATAATTTTCCAAGTTGTATTAGGGACTTGAACCCGTCCATTAGCTATTGTATAGAACCTTCCGTTAGAACCAGTACCACCCATCCCATATCCACCAGATATGATGTAAAGTTCTTTACCTTGTGCTGCTAAAGTTCTGGCATATTCCTCTAAGTTTGCCCAAATCCCCTGATTGTTATCTGGGGCTTGAGCAATCATATTGCTCATCAAAAAGGTGGCAGAATTATTGGTAACACTATTAGTTCTGTCACCACTAGGTGTCATGTGACCACGATCAAACCCACTTCCGCTAAAATCGGTAGATTGAACTTGATAGCACCCAAAAGGAAGTGTTGTATCAGCCCGAAAATTATCTTGCCTTGGTGTATTACCTAACCAACTACTATTCAACTGCCAAGACACCCAATTTGCTCTACCTATTCCACAGTTGTAACCAATTACATACTGTGGTTTTACCAGCAAGTAGTTATTTAGGCTGGAAGTTCCAGCATTGCTTGGGTTGCCAAGGGTTAGGTGAACACTTACTGATGACTGGGCTGGTACAAGCTGTGCCAAGCCAATTATGAATAAAACTACCACCACAAATGGCAGCAGGAACTTGAAAATCTTGATTTTTTTCACGTTTTTGTACTTTTGATTGCAAAAACAGTGTCTGAGTTCTTCACTTCAATATCAAGCATCTAGAGATACAAAACTAAAAATTTTTGTAATGGTAAATATGTAGTGATACCATAGCCGAAAATCTTGGTTCGACAATAGTTAACAATTCATAAATCACTACTTTACCACTACCTTGGTGAGGAGCGATGGCTCAAACTTTCGCATCCCTACACCAAGATTTATACATCTAATCAGCAACACCAATCTTTTTTCGTAGAGTAAATTTAATTATGTGAAAAATGAGGGCGATTCGCACAGCAACACATACAAACTTGAACGCCAGCAGTTAATAGACCTTTGCAAAAGTCAATAAATTAGGAATGTCATTTTGAGCGGAACGCAGGGGAGAGAAGAATTTAATCAGATGTTTCGCTCCGCTCAGTATGACAATTTAAGCATTTATGCAAGAGGTCTAATGATCGAGGTAAGTATACCTATCGCCTTAATATCTAATTTTCTGTTTGCGGTGGCTATTTAATTACCTTAAAATTCTCAATTGTGAGATATCTTTCCTCATCAGCTATCTGACTGTTGTAATCGATATCAATTTGGGTTGGATAGCCGAATCTAGCATTGTACCGCACATTCAGGCTGGCGGCTTTACGTTTGATAGCATCTTGAATCACATCAAACAGTTTAGGAATTGTGTTGTAATTTTGAAAGTATTCTTTAACATCTTTTCCTGTAGCTACAGAAGTGATAGAACTTGTTTGACCATTACGTACTTTAATTACTACTGGCCCCCTAGCATCGCCTATACAAAAGCAACTATTGCTTAAAGTATAGTCATAGTTGGAAATATTTTGCTGATTCCAGAAACGGCGATTAAATTCTAATCGCTTTTCTGCTCGCCTTAAATTAAAGTTCTTACTCGTTGGCGATTGTGCTATCTCTATGGGAGATTTGGACATTACTGGTAGGTTCAGTCCGAAAGATAGTAATAACCCGGCACTGATAATGATGGGTAAACGCATATCAATCCCTTGGATTTCAAAAGTATTATATATGTATTATATAGATAAATTCATCTACTTATTTAAGTACACTTTATATTTTGATTAAATTCTTCAGTGGGTAGCCAAGGGCAAATATAGCGGTTCTCAATTGCATGGAATACAGACCTAACCCCCAGCCCCTTCCCTTGTAGGGAAGGGGGTAAGATTCAAAGCCTCTCTCCTTTTAGGAGAGAGGAATGGAAGTGAGGTCAAAGTGTATTGCACCCAAACGAGAAGCGCTATAGTAAATTTCTGACTGTACGGAACTGGTTGGGGAGTGTAGTCTAGGCTAAATCAGATCCGACGCGTTGGCACAGCCCGCCATAGGCATCGCATACGTGCGAAAATATTTTATCTATGCCGGAGAATCTTTACTGTAAAAAACAAATATTTCTTTCAACTATGAATGATTCACAAACTTGGTATATTGTCAAGCATTCTGTTGGTAATTGCGAAATTTTCCCCAGCGACAAACTTGGAGACGATAATCTAGAGATTATAGAACAGTGGGGGCCTTTTAGTTCGCAAGAAGAAGCGATCGCTCGCCGTGTCGGACTTATTAGGGCTGGAAAGTGCCAACCAGTTTAAGTTAGGAGTTAGAAGTTGACAGTGATGGACTTTATTCCTAACTCCTCACTATTGACTCCTAACTTTATTTCTAACTCTTCATTTTTCTGCTGTAGGTGTCCCCTGAGCAGCAATTTTTTTACCTATCACTTCCACTGCTTTAGCGAATTGAGGATCTGCAAGAGTCGCGAGTTTGTCACGTTCATGGAGCCACAAATCCTCCATCTGCTTTTTGGTCAAATCCACCTTCACATCTGGCGAAATGCCTTTGTGATTGATATCTGTACCATTGGGGGTATAGTAATGAGCAATTGTCACCGCTAATCCTGAACCATCTTCCAGGGGACGCACCGATTGCACTAGCCCCTTACCAAAGGTTTGAGTACCGACCAAAGTAGCACGCTTATTATCTTGCAAAGCCCCTGAGAGGATTTCACTGGCACTAGCCGATCCTTTATCTACCAGTACCACCAATGGTTTAGTGGTCAAGGCTCGTCCGTTTGCCTCTTCCTTTTCCGCCTCTCCTTGGCGTTCAACAGTGGAGACAATTTTACCTTTATCTATCCACATCCGGGCAATATCCACACTAGAGAAGAGTAAGCCGCCTGGATTACCACGCAGATCGAGAATATATCCAGCTACCTTTTTGTTTTCTAAATTTTTGATGGCGGTTTGCATTTCTTTACCAGCATTGGCACTGAACTGGTTCAAGCGGATGTAACCAAGATTTCCTGCTGGGGTTTTCTTTTCAGAAAACTTAACTGGATGGATTTCAATTCGCGCCCGTTTGATATCAAACTGTTTTGTCTTACGGTCGCGCAAAATTGTCAAGCTGACTTGAGATCCTGCTGCACCTCTGATTAAGGATACTGCCTGATTAGTATCCATCCCCTTAGTATCTTTGCCGTCAATTTTGAGAATGATATCTTTTGCCAAAACACCAGCTTTAAAGGCTGGTGTATCTTCGATTGGTGCAATTACAACCAATTGCTTGGTTTTTTCATCCTGGCTGATCGTGATGCCAATACCTGTCAATTCTCCAGAGGTATCCACTTGCATATTCTTGAATTCCTCTGGACTCATAAACCGGGTGTATGGGTCATCTAGCTTTTTGAGCATTTCCCGAATGGACTTATACGCATCCTGCGGATTACTGTAGGACTTGCTCAAGTATTCCTTACGAACAGCCTGCCAATCTACCTGATTAAAAGTACCGTCTACATATTGGCGTTGAACAATTTGCCAAACTTCATCTACTAGTTCTTTGGGACTTGCTTTAAATAAAGCCTGACCTCGCGAATGAATGCCAAGGCTAGTAACAGCGATCGTGGAGAGTGTCACTGCCGTAGCACCCAAAACAAGCCTACTTTTTGTAATCACCATAATGACAGCTGCGTCAGAGGGAAAATATATAGTCAGTATGCTCAATCTAACACAGGCTACCACTGTACAGACCGAGTATGTATCCTTAATTTAAACAAAATACTTGACAATCCGGCGAACTTGATGATTGAAAGATACAAAACTTTTGGGCATAGGGCATCGGGAAGAGGCAGAGGGGCACAAAGCTTGGAGCAGAGGGGAAAGAGCTAATTTTTCTCCCCCTTGCTGCCTTTAAGGTTCTACCCAGCGTTCATCTCCCTTAATGAGGTTAATTAATTCCTCTACACCTTTATCTTCTGGGACTTTTTTAATTTCCTCTCTGCCACGATACAAAGAAATGTAACCAGGTGTTTTGCCAACATAACCATAATCGGCATCCGCCATTTCTCCGGGGCCATTGACAATACAACCCATAACCGCTATATCAAGACCAGTTAAGTGTTTAGTGGCTTCCCGAACTTTGTGCAACACTTCTTCTAGGTTAAACAAAGTACGTCCACAGGAAGGACAGGCGACGTATTCCACCATCGTTTTTCGCAATCCCAAAGCTTGGAGAATGCTGTAGCAGACGGGAATTTCTTTTTCTGGTGCTTCTGTAAGTGAGACGCGAATTGTATCGCCAATGCCATCAGCAAGTAAGGTAGCAATACCAGCCGTAGATTTAATTCGCCCGTATTCGCCATCACCGGCTTCGGTAACGCCTAAATGTAGCGGATAATCCATACCCAGTTCATCCATGCGCTTGGCGATGAGGCGATAGGCGGCTAGCATCACCGGTACTCGTGAGGCTTTCATGGAAATTACCAAGTTGCGGAAATCCAAAGATTCACAGATGCGAATGAATTCTATGGCAGATTCCACCATGCCTTCTGGGGTGTCGCCGTAGGTAAATAGCATCCTTTCAGCGAGTGAACCGTGATTTACCCCAATTCGCATCGATTTACCTTGATCGCGCAAAGAAACTACCAGAGGTTCTAAGGTTTCGCGGATTTTATCGCCAATCTCGTCAAATTCGGTTTTAGTATACTCGGTTCGATTGACGTTGGGCTTTTCAAAGACATATAACCCCGGATTAATCCGCACTTTTTCTATGTGCTTGGAGACTTCCACGGCGATTTTTAGTCCGTTGTGATGGACATCAGCCACAATGGGCACGTCTTGGTAAGTTTTAATTAATTTTTGTTTAATTTCTGCTAAAGCTTTAGCATGAGCCATACTCGGCACTGTGACGCGGACAATTTCGCAGCCAATTTCGTGCAGACGACGAATACCAGCCACGGAACCATCAATATCAAGGGTGTCTTCGTTAATCATTGACTGTACTACAACGGGGTAGCCACCGCCAATGGTGACATTTCCCACCTTTACGGGACGGGTTCTACGCCGCTTGATAGTTGTATCAAAGGTAGGTTGGCTGGATGTAGTATTTGAAGTATCTACTATGGGCAGAGTTTGCATAACCTGATTAGGTAAATTTGCTGTCGTTAAAATATCAGATTTGATAAATCTCTGTTTCCCAGATTGCCACAGCTAGCGCTTTTTTGGACGATTACTATAGAAAAAAAATGGAAAATAATACAGGCAAAGAAATCAAGAGCATTTGAGGAGTTTTGCTCGTTTGTAAAGATATATTACTTAAAAAGCCTTTTAATTGAGTAGCTTGAGTAGCGTTCAGCAGGAAAACTTAAGCAAGCGATCGCTTTATTTTTGAGTCATAAATACTACCAGTATATCGTGATTTTATGACCCAACCTGTAATAATTTAACTAGAAATTATCATTCTTTATACTACCATCAGGCATGATTGTATTGTAAAAAATCGCACCCTCAAGGTTTGTATCTTTCAAGTCTGCTTGTTCAAGATTGGCGTAACTAAGATTAGCTTGATGTAAATTAGCGTTTTTTAGAGAAGTATTCTTCAAGTTAGCATTGCTTAGATTAGCACCAATAAGATTAGCATTATTAAGATTGCGACCTCTCAAGTTTATATTGCTTAGGTCAAAGTTCTGTAGGTCAAAACCTCTGAGATTACATTGAGACTTTGATAAATCGGCACCAGCACCAATGTAAGTTGCGTTAGTTAAATCAATTTCAGGTGGAAAAATTGTCTTTGAACTGTAAATAGCCCTAGACAATTTTGCACTATTCAAGTTAGCACCAGTCAAGTTAGCACCAATGAGATTGGCATATTCTAAGTTGGCATAACTCAGGTTTGCATGACTCAAATCAGCACCACTCAAGTCTTGGTATTCCAGCCATGCTTTACTTAAGTTGGCACTGCTCAAATTGGCACCAGGAGCAATGAAGTACGCTTGAGAAAGTTGTTCAATATCAGCAGGTAAATCTGGATCTGTATAGAGAGCATTTTTTAGGATAGTACCACTAAGATTTACTCCAACTAAAAGAGTACCAATTAAGTTTGCATAACTTAAGTCAGCATTTGTGAGGTCAACACTACTTAAATCCATACCCCTCAGATCGGCATACTGTAAATTGGCACTACTCAAATTGACATTTTTTAATTCAAAATAATAATTATGACTGAGGTCAATACGGCTTAAATTAGCTCCACTCAAGTTGGAGTTTATCAGTTCACCATCCGCTAGCCTAGCTTGTCTTAGATCGGCATCACTTAGGTTAACATTGCTCCCACCATTTATCTCTGATGCTCCTTGTAAGTTGGCACGACTTAGATTAGTGTTACTCAGTTCGGCACCATCTAATTCAGCACCAGTCAAGTTAGCATCACTCAGATTGGCATAACTTAGATTCGCATAACTTAGATTGGTATCACTTAGATCGGCTTGACATAAATCAGTGCTTTGAAGGTTCGCATCACTTAGTTTTGCATAACTGATGTTAGCTCTACTTAGATTTGCACTGCTCAAGTCAATTCCATAGAGATCAGCACGACTCAGGTTAACTCCTGAAAAGTCTCTCTCACCTGCGGCATAGCGTTTGAGTAATTCATCACGGTTCATAAGAGCGATAACTTCGTTAAGCTTTGCTAACGCTAAATTTATTTAATAATACAAATATACTATTAAGCAAGGGAGGAGCGATCGCTCCTACTAGCAGCTAAATTAGACTTATCAGCAAATTCTTTGACGCCCATGCTAGAAAAAACATCTACATTCCAGAAAGCCATAGAAGCAGTAGAAGCATTAGATCCAGAAGCTCAAGCTATTCTTGTAGATATTATCCAAAAGCGCCTTAAACAACAGCGGCGGGATGACTTATTAAAGGCGGTTGCAGAAGCTCGTGAAGCCTATGCTAAAGGGGAATTACGTAGTGGAACTGTTGCTGATTTAATGGCGGAGTTAGATGATTAATGCAACTGCTATGGAGTGCAAGATTTATTCGAGATTTTAGGAAATTTGGGGATTGAAATTATAGATGTTATTACAGAATAAAAGCGGCTGTAATTATGAACACCCAAATAACACCCCAACTACCAATTCCCCCACACTTTAACCCTGAAGAAGTCGGCGAAGTCTGGCGCGTACCTTACCAAGAACGTGCAGCCGAAGCTGAAATCTGGGCAAAACAACACGATATCAAACCTGCATCTTTAGATAAAAGCCGGATTTGCTTACTATTAATTGATGTCCAAAACACCTTCTGCATCCCTGGTTTTGAATTATTTGTAGGTGGAAAATCTGGGAAAGGGGCAGTGGATGATAATGTCAGATTATGTGAGTTTATTTATCGCAACTTGGGAGTAATTACAAAAATTGTACCTACTCTAGATACCCACACCGCAACCCAAATTTTCCATCCGATCTTTTGGGTGAACGCTGCCGGAGAACATCCCACTCCAGCCGCCACTAGCATCACCCCAGCAGATATTCAACAAGGTATCTGGAAAGTCAACCCAGCAGTTGCTGACACTGTTACTAATGGGGATTATGAATTATTAGAAAAACACGCTTACCATTATGTTAAGCAACTAAGTCAAGACGGTAAATATCCCCTCACAGTTTGGCCTTATCATTCTATGTTGGGTGGTATTGGTCATGCTTTAGTTCCATCGGTAGAAGAAGCGATATTTTTTTACGGTATTGCTCGTCAGAGTCAAACGCAATTTGAAATAAAAGGTGAAAATCGTTTAACAGAAAACTATTCTATTTTGCGTCCAGAGGTGTTGGAAGATTTTGAGCAACGTCCACTTGCCCAAAAGAACACGCACCTGATTAAGCAACTTTTAGAATATGATGCAGTAATTATTGGTGGTCAAGCTAAAAGTCACTGCGTCGCCTGGACAATCGACGATTTATTAACAGAAATTAAACAGGTAGATGCTGCCCTTACTCAAAAAATCTATCTCTTAGAAGATTGCACTTCCCCTGTTGTTGTTCCTGGTGTTGTGGACTACACAGAACAGGCAGATGCAGCATTTAAAAGGTTTGCAGAGGCAGGAATGCACATCGTAAAATCTAGCGAAAATATAGCATCCTTTATTTAACGCAAAGGATCGCAAAGGTTTCGCAGAGGTTTCGCAGAGATTTCCTCTGCGTTTCAAAACGAACTTCATTTTTTCAAATAGCCCTTTGGATCTTCTGCTACCCAACCCAGAGATGAGCTAGAACGCACTTCAAAATGGAGGTGCGGTTGACTGGAACTTGGTTTTCCACTAGTGCCTACCGTTCCCAGTAAGTCTCCTTTTTTTACCTGTTGACCGACAGTAACCTTAATACTGTCAAGCTGGGCGTAGCGGGTTTGGAGTCCGCCACTATGGTTAATAATGACCAACTTGCCATAAGAACCTTGGTCATTAGCAAAAGCTACGGTTCCAGGCGCGATCGCTAGCACATCTGTACCAACTGGTGCTAATAAGTCAACACCACTATGAAAGAAAACTTCACCTGTAGCAGGATTAATTTGCCAACTGTAAGCTAATCCCACTGTTACCACTTGTGCCAAGGGATATCCAGACAGGGAGGCACGGTTTGGCGTACCTGCATCAGTAGGTAAAGGGGCCTTAGTTACAACACCATTGGGCGACCAATTTACCCCCGGAACAAACACAACTCTGGGGTTCTGTTGGCAGCCATTCACCTCAAAAAGACTATCAGCACGAACTTTGTATTGTGCGGCCACTTGTCGCCAAGTTTGACCGCGAGGCACTTCAACTACAATCCCATTGTAGGGAGGAATTTGAAGTACACTACCAACGGCTGCGATCGCACCACTCTGCAAAGCTGGATTCATGCCGATAATAGTTGTAGGTATGAGATTGTAGCGCTGCGCTATGCTCTCCAAAGTTTCACCACGAACAACTTTATGGCGTTGGAAGCGAGATAGGGCTGGAGTTGGGCAAGCAGCCACAGCAGCGTTGGCGCTGTTGGTGTTTGGCAGTATGGATACTAGGCTCAAGGCGCTAACTAAGCTACAGAGAAACAGTTGACGAAAGGGTAAAGTCATGTATAAAGGTCAAGAGCGCATTAACTTTAAATTTTAGATGGCAAGAGTGGGGAGTGGGGGAATGAGGAGGCAAGGGAAAATTCTTCTTCTCTGCTCCCTGCCCTCTGCCTCTTCTGCCCAATGCCCAATTCCTTATAAATTGATCTGTCCACTTGCCGTTAGCTTGACTACACTTAGAAATTAGCAACTGCATTGCTATCCTTAAGCAGAATGATTATGAAGTTATCTTTAAAGCAACTGGGCGTTTATGTGTTATTACTGGTGTTCGGCGGTGGTGCAGGTTTGTTTGGCAGTCGCTATCTCCTGCCACAAAATCGCTCGTTCCAACAGTTAAGAAATGTAACTATGGCTTCGCCTCCAGAATCTGTAGTGCCAAATTCCTCTAGCGGAGTTATTGGGGCTACTGGGGGCGATAATGTGAATTTTATTGCGACGGCAGTGCAAAAAGTTGGCCCGGCTGTGGTGCGAATTAATGCCACTCGCAAAGTCGCCAATCCCATCTCTGACGCATTGAAAAATCCCCTCTTGCGGCGATTTTTTGGAGAGGATGAGCAACCTATTCCTCAAGAGCGTATTGAGCGCGGTACAGGATCGGGATTTATTTTGAGCGAAGATGGAGAATTACTCACCAACGCTCATGTGGTAGCAGATACAGATACAGTACAAGTCACCCTCAAGGATGGTCGGAGTCTAGAGGGGAAGGTGGTAGGAGTTGATTCTGTGACAGATGTGGCGGTGGTGAAAATAAAAGCTAATGATTTGCCGACAGTGAAACTGGGCAATTCGCAAAACTTAATACCAGGACAATGGGCGATCGCTATTGGCAATCCTCTGGGTTTAGATAATACTGTCACTATTGGCATCATCAGCGCTACGGATCGCACCAGCACTCAAGTTGGTGTCCCCGATAAGCGAGTCAGCTTTATTCAAACTGATGCCGCAATTAACCCTGGTAATTCCGGTGGCCCCTTATTAAATGCCCAAGGCGAAGTGATTGGTGTTAACACTGCCATCCGCGCTGATGCTCAAGGACTCGGTTTCGCCATCCCCATTGAAACCGCCGCCCGCATCGCCAATGAACTTTTTACCAAAGGGCGTGTGGAACATCCATTCTTGGGTATTGATATGGCAGACCTTTCTCCCATCAAAAAACAGCAGATTAATCAAGAAAATCAACTGAACATTCAGCAAGAAGCTGGGATTGTAATTAAAGGAGTCACAGATGATTCCCCAGCCAAGCGTGGAGGACTGCTTCCTGGAGACGTGATTCAAAAAGTTAACGGTAAACCAGTCAAAACCTCAGCCCAAGTTCAGAAGCTGGTAGAGTCCAGTAAAGTTGGAGACATTTTAGCGCTCGAAGTCAATCGCAGCGGTAAAATTCAAACCTTCAAAGTACAATCAGCAGCTTATCCGGAAAGGAAATAGTCAATAGTCAATAGTCCCAGAATGTTTGACTACTGACTATTGATTATTGACCATTAGACAAATGCTCTAACTGCATTCTTTGTTCCATCTGGCGCAGAAAATACCCCGTCATCATGGCAGACGCTAGAAGCCCAGCTAAGTTTTCCCGATCTGTTGTGATTTGCACGTTGAAATTTTCTGCCGGGAGCATTCCCACAAGCCCTTGGACATTTTGGGAAATGATTTGTTTAATTTCGGGGCTAGCGGACTGAGCAATCCTCGCTAAAACATCAGGAGACTGATGTTGTAGATATTTGAGTAACTGATTGGGGTATTGCTCAGAGTGGTCGGAAAGAAGTTGATTAGGGTGTTCCTCAGAGTTGTCATTCAAAAAGTCAGGATTAAACACCATTGGCAGTTTTATTTAGCTTAATTGCTAACTCTACTCTAAACCATAGTACAAGGGTAGCGCATTCACCACAGGTATAAGCTCTGAAGAGGCAGGGGGGCAGGGAGCAGGGAGCAGAGGGGAAAGAGGTATATTTTTATTTTTCCCGTACCCCGTGCTCGCTATTCCCTATTCTCTATTCCCTACTCCCTTTAGTTCTAGTTCTAGTTCTAGTTGTTCTTCCTTCTGGCTAGTAGAAAGTATTTGCGGGAGTTGTTCTATTTGGAAATACTGATGAAATTTCGGTGTTACTTGGAGCGAATAGGAACGAGAATCGCTGTCTCGGCGCTTGCGGATAAAACCGAGTTCGACGAGTTCTGGAACGTGCTGATATACTCCTGAACCCCGCAGGTTAATCAAGTCGCTCTGGAGTATGGGACTATTGAGGGCGATCGCGGCCAAAGTCCGCAATGCGCCTACACCTAATTCTACTGGTATCATCGTTTGCACCAAATCATGAAAGTCAGACCGGAGTTGCAAACTGTAACCATCTGGAGTTTCTATTACCTCTAGAGCGCTATCTCGGTGGGCATAGTTGTCCATTAGTTCAATTATGCCTTCTTTGACACTGGCGCGATCGCAGGCGGCATACTCGGCGATTTCGCCGAGCGACAAGGGTTTACCTTTTAAATAGAGAATTGCTTCTATCTTCGTCGCTGTAGCTGTAATCATTTAGTTATTAGTCATTGGTCATTAGTCATTGGTCATTAGTACATGACAACTAACAATCAACAAGTGTGTGGCATTATATCTTAAATTGTCTAAATATTGTTTGAAAGTCTCAAATTGGGCATGGGGAAGAGGAGAGGAATTTTCCCCCTGCCCCCTGCCCCCTTCCCCCTGCCTCTTAACTTTCCTCAAAAGCCCCTACTTGTGAGAATAAATTCTGCGATCGCTAAATCTTGTGGAGTGGTTACTTTCAAATTTGTCTCCTCTCCCTCGACAATTCGCACTTCTATGCCGCACTTTTCAAATAAAGCGGCGTCGTCAGTTACTTCCCAACCTTGACGGACACCTTCAGCGTGGCACTGTTTCAACAACTCGACATCAAATCCTTGGGGAGTTTGTGCCGCCCATAGTTGTCGTCTGTCGGGTGTTTCTTGAATTATGCCTTCATCAACAACTTTGATGGTGTCTTTGACGGGTACACCAGCAATTAAACCGGGACAATGGCGAATGGCCTGGGCACAAGAGTTAAATAAATCTGGTGTGGCTAGGCATCTGGCTCCATCATGAATCAACACTTGTTCTGCGGCTACTGGTAGCGATTGCAAGCCATTGTAAACAGATTCTTGGCGGGTGGAACCACCTTGAATCAATTCCACTGGTTTAGTCAGCTTCAGATCGGCGATAATTGCTTTCAAGTCAGACCAGTCGCTAGGTTGAGAAATAATCCCAATCCAACTGATTGTACTGGCGGCTTCTGCGGCTAATAAAGTCCAAGCAATAATTGGTTGCGATCGCACGACTAGCAGGAGTTTATTGCGGTTACTCCCCATTCTTTTTCCGATTCCCGCAGCTGGAATTAGTAAATACACAGAATTCCTCAATCTTTAAGCTATATATTTTCCCCTAAAATAGGGAGCGAGTAAGCGTCAATAAATATTATGCGAGTAGTAGCCCTTGTACCTGGCGGAATTGGCGACCAAATTCTCTTCTTTCCGACTCTAGATGACCTGAAGCGCAATTATCCTAACGCTCAAATAGATGTCGTTGTTGAACCCCGGTCAAAGGCTGCCTACCGAGTGAGCAAGTCAGTTCACGAGGTACTGACCTTTGATTTTCAAGACCGTAATAGTCTGGCAGATTGGGGTAACCTGGTGGGCACAATTCGCGATCGCGAATACGATATTGCCATTGCTGTTGAGCAAAATTGGTTGGTAGGTCTTTTACTCTGGTTGACAGGAATTACCACACGCATTGGCTACCAAGGCAAAGGCTCGGTTTTTCTGACCAACACTGTGCCATTCAAACCATCCCAGTATGCGGCGGCAGTATATCATGATTTGCTGCAACCATTAAGCATAAAAACCCCTGTCCCAGAATTAGCTGTAAATGTGCCAAAACCAGATATTGAGTGGGCACAAAAGGAACAGAAACGCTTAGGGGTTCATGAAACAGGCTATATCTTGATTAATGGCGGTTCTGGCCAGTTATCCCAGGCTAAAGAACTGGATAAAATCTACCCTGTCGAGAAGTGGCACCAAATTATTCAAAACTTCCAAGATAAGCAACCGGATTTGCCTGTGGTGGTCATTAAGGGACTTGACGATGAGCAGTTTGTGCGATCGCTTCTGGGGTCTTCTCCAGATATCAAGGTGACTGCCCCAGATGATATTGGCAAGTTAACTGCCATAATTGCCGGGGCAAATCTGATGTTGTCTACTGATAGTCCGGCACTACAACTGAGTGTTGCAGTTCAAACTTATACCATTGCCATCTTTGGGTCCACCGATCCAGCGAAGTTATTGCCGAAAAACGATAAATTCTTGGCGATTGCATCCCCCACGGGAAAAATGGTAGATGTTTCACCAAACACAGTTTTGGAGAAAATTTGGGGTGGCTAAACCAGCACTTTGCCCCAATTTCTGCAATCAGTTTATTGGATATCCAATATAGTTACGCGTTCGTTGAATGACCGCAAAACCTGGATGTGACAGCTAGATTTTGCGGTTATTCAGGATTAAAATATCTCAAAAAAAGCATCATCTAATTCATAACCCAGCATTTGGGCCATAGACTTCAGCCGCGAGAGGCTGGGGATATCCTGCTGTTTGAGCCAATCACCTAAAATAAAGATTTTGTGCATCAAAAATATTTCTAAGGCTTCAGGATTATACTGAATGCCTTCTTGGGAACTAAACTGGTGTGGTACAAGCATGGCGCTATAACGAGCAAACTCTCCAGCTTTCCAATCTAGTAAAAATGGTAACCAAGGGTATTTGGCATCTAGGCGCACAAACCACAGGCGCACCTCTGGAATTTCTGAGAGTTCCCGTGGATCGCCAGGTTCGAGTTCATAATTGATATCAAAGCGTAGCTGCTGTTCATAGGATGCGAGTCCATCTTGCAGCAGTTGTTCAATCACCGTTGACGCAGGCGACAGATCCAGATTGTTTATGAAGTCATTATTGAGTGCGATCGCGATTGTCTTTGATTCAGCAGCCACTTTCTTGATGCTCAACTGTAGGATCGACAATCTACAGTAGCAGCTTTCAGGGATTGACGCTAGATTGACCTTTAGTATTACAAAGTTTTTTTTGACTAAATCAATTCCTATTTAGCGATCCTTTTTACTGAAAATTAGGTCAACCTATACAAGCTCTATACACAAGTCTGACCTTCCCAAACTTATTTGATACTTTTGCTTGCTTATAACAAACATACATCTAGTTGCAAGCCTTAATATGAGCTACTAGCGATGCCTGCGGCGGGCTACGCCGACGCTATTTACGTACACCTGATTTTGTCCACTTAAATGTTACTTTTTTAATTAAAATAATTACTTATATTTAAACCAAAATTGCTACACCATTTACATGGTATGTCATTAGAAGTAGCCTACTTGGGAAAGGCAACGCTTGCCCCAAGGTGGACATTTACAGCAATTTTAAGTTAAAGTTGTAATGAGTTTGTTTTAGATTAAGGTCTGACAAAGTAGCCATCAACAAGCAAAAAAAATCCTTATCGCCACCTGTGACTTTTGCAGCATCAAAAGCCAAAACACAACTACAGGTAAAAGAGCGGTGTGCAATATCATTGCATATATTGAATAACCAATAAACATTTATATGGGAAAATTTCCCTAACAGTTAAGAAGCTGTAATATTATGCAAAAACAAACAATTACTACAAAACCAATTCGTTCTTTAGAAGATGCGCTTGAGCGGTGTCAAATTCTGGGTATGCGCGTCAGTCGCCAGCGTCGCTTTATTCTAGAATTACTTTGGCAAGCAAATGAACACCTTGCGGCAAGAGAGATTTACGATCGCTTGAACCAACAAGGTAAAGAGATCGGTCATACTTCTGTTTATCAAAATTTAGAAGCATTATCCAGTCAGGGCATCATTGAATGTATTGAACGCTGTGATGGGCGTTTGTACGGCAATATCAGTGACTCTCACAGTCATGTCAACTGTATAGATACAAATCAAATTCTTGATGTTCATGTGGAACTTCCAGAAGATTTAATCCGCAAAATTGAAGAACAAACAGGAGTGCGGATTACTGACTACAGTATTAACTTTGTTGGCTACCGTAACCCGCAAGAAAGCTGATAAGGGACTTCCAAATCAAAAAATATCCTATCGTTTTTAGGGCAGGGGGAGGAAAAGTCGTTTTGATTCCAAAAAATGGATAATTGATTTTTTTGAGTTCCCTAAGAGTTAATAACTGGAAATTAGGTGTTTGGATTTTAGCTTTACTAGGCAATAAAACCTAATAAATACTACTATCATCAATGGAGTTATTGCCAAAAACTGTCCGATCCTCGGCATCATCATCATCATCATCATATAAATCTATTGGTACAATCGTGCCTTCGGAGCTTTCGATGAGTCCGATCGCAGGGAGTTTGTTCCAATTATTATCTGTGTTTATCGGAATATGAACGGTATTTAAGAACGGCTGCTGCGATCGCAAATGTTTCAGTTTTTGAAACGACTCTTTGGAGAACAAAGCACCATTATCGCCGAGTAATTTTTTGTCAGCCTCACTGAGGATGGCATCAGATAAGCAGGCGTTGGTGAGATTGGCAGAATTAAGATTTGTCCCCATAAGGTTGGCTTGTTGCAGGTTTGCGCCTGTGAGGTTTGCCTGTTGTAGGTTTGCGCCCGCGAGGTTTGCTTGTTGGAGGTTCGCGCCTGCAAGGTTCGCCTGTTGCAAATTGGCTCCAGCTAAATTCGCCCCAATTAACTCCGCATTGGATAAGTTTGTTTGTTCAAGATTTACCCCAGTTAACATCACTTGCAATAAAGAAGCTCCCGATAAGTTGAGTCTAGCCAGAGATTTAATTCGGGTTGCGAAGGCAGTTTTATGCAAAACCGTTGTCCTAGCAATTAGAACACTCAGCGCCTCTGGATTGAATTCTGCTAAATTTGCTGGATTACCGCAAGGCCAAAAAGGAACTTTTGTTTCTTGGTAGCAAGCACAAAGCAATAAAAACACATTCAGTCCCACAGCAGCATTCACCTGTTCGACATTCACCGGGTTTTGCAGTGTGTGAAAATGAGTTAAAGCTTTGTGGGCTATCCCCTCATCTAACCAACGTCCTTGACAGTAAGCACGCCAGAAAGACAAAAGCCGTTGAAACAAAACTTCAAAGGAAAACTTGTGCTTTTGCTGCTGGTGCAATTCTGCGATCGCTAGTTCTTCAATTTCTTGGCTAAGTATCCCGTAACCCAGTAAATTGTAAATATGCTGGGCTACGCTACTGGGAGAATCAAGCACAAAAGTGAGCGTACCGTAAGCCTCATCTTGGTACTGAGTCAGAAATTTAAGTTGGGCAGCAATAGCATTTGCACAAAGAGATTCTCCTAACTTGACATGAGAAAACTCAATTAAATTACTTTCCGCCGCGCCTTTGCGTAAGGTATCCGAACCCGGAATTTTAAAGTAAAACCCTGGTAGAGTATTAAATTCACCAGTTACATTAATTTGATGACCTTGCGAGTGTAAGATTTTTAGAGCGATCGCTTGCATCCGATCGAGTAAATCTTGGGGATGACGATCGGCGAGTAAATTAGCGATCGCTTCTGGAGTTCGGTGGATATGAGCCGATCCTGAGCGCAGTAACATTGGCTCGATCCCGCCAACTAGCGGATAGCCCAACAACCATCGACTCAGGCGATGATAAATTTTCCATAACAGAGAAGACTTTTGGTTATAAGCAGCTAACTGCAATAGTTCATCATCTAGCAATCCGTCGCGGTGTAAAATGCCCAACAAATGCAGCATTAGAGGTTGACGGATTAGGACAGATAATTCTCTGAACTTTGATTGGCTGGCAAATAGCCCTGTCTGTTTTAAAAATGTAAAGAAATTTTGAGCGATCGCCAACGATTGCACTTTTGCCCACTGCTGAAACCATTGTTTGAGTTCTTCCCCTTCCAACGGCTGAATGATAATTCGCTTCAATGGCAGGGGTATCTCTGGGGCGATTTCCTGTAATGTTGTGGATCGACTCGTTAACAAAATTTTGTGTCGGTGCTGAAATTGCAAGTTCAGTAATTGCTGAATAAATATTGCTTGTGCCCTTGTACCTTGAGCAGAAGGGGGTAGTTCATCCAAACCATCCAGCAGCAGCAGACAAGGGAGATTTTCTTGCTCTAACCAAGTTGAAAGATTAACAGGAAAGGCAGAATTCAGAGTTTCGGTTAAGGTTTTACCGTATTTTACATCTCGCAACCTAATTACTATAGGCATCCAAGTAGGGTACAATTCCTGTGCTACCTGTGCCGCCCAAAGTTGGCAAAAACTAGTTTTTCCATAACCAGGTTCCGACTCAATAACAGCGATCGTTTCTAAATCAGTTAGCTGTTGCTGCGCCCATGTATTTAAATCAACCGGTTTAACAGTTTTTTTATCTTGCTGAGAAATACTTTCCTCTATTGGTAAGGCTTTTTGTGGCACATAGATATCCTTAAGGGCAAAGGATTCCACGAGCAACGGCATACTGAGATTTTTAATCAAACTTGCACGATAATGTTCTCGGTGCAAATCAATTTTCTCAGCGACTGTAGAACCAACTTCTGGAGCGATCGAACTGGGAGATAATGAAATCCCCAAACGGAAGAATTTTTGCAGTTGGGCTAAAGGTGCAGCATTCTCGGTAACGACTACCACTAAGTAACCAGGAAGTGAGTTACCCAAACGCTGTATTAAGAGTTTAGCTTCAGGTTCCTCTGCACCATTGGCAACAAACCAAGCTATAGCAGCGTTATTTATTTGTTGCACTAGCAATGAATCTGTAACCAAAGACAGTGCTTGTTCGGCTTGAGTGTCAGTCAATTTACCTGGGCTAAGAGTTTTCAACAATCCTTGCAGCTGCGGATCTTGGAGGGTGAGTTTACCTACTTCCTCTTTAAGGATGTGTGCTTGGATAGGTATACTTGCTCGGTCTAGCCACGGTTTTTGCAGGCTTGCTTCCTGCTCTAGAATTGCTTGCAAAGCCTGGAGATAGGCAATTTGAAACGCTAGCCACGTGCCTTCGTTACGTTTTAATGGTTTTTTTTGGCTGAGGCTACGCAACAGGTTTTCTGTTAATTGAGAAATAACACTGATTTCTTCCCAAACAATACCTAAGGGCAGTTCTAAGACCTCTACCAAGGTACAGATATCAAAAGGCATCAGGCTTTTGACTTCCATATCCTGAACAATACGATAGGCAACACCTGCCAATTGTCCCGTTGAAAACCCTCTGATTTGATTGATTGCGATATGGCGTTCTGCCAACCAGTGCCGAATACTCAGGTTCATTTAATTACACAGTGAAGGCTGCCTATGGCAATTATGATCGATTTATCAGTTTGCGAAAACAGGTAACAATGAGGAAAACAAAGTTTTGTATCAAAGCTATTTTCTGATTGGTAAAAAATAGTGCTTGTGTAATTGAGTAGACTATGAGCGATCGCCCTCTAAAATTATTGTTAATCGACCAAGACCCGATTTTTCGTCTGGGATTACGGCTAGCTTTGGAAGCGATTCCTAACGTGGAGGCGATCGCAGTGGTAGAAACTGACACTGCTGCCTTGCAGATTCTAGCAGAAATTGCCCAACAAGACCCTAATCGGGTAAATTTGGTGGTTTTAGAATTCGGTAATGGTCGCTCCACCACCAGTCAACAGCTAGGTTTACAATTCTGTCGGCAACTTAGAGCCTTATATCCCAACTTGCCAATTTTGCTCCTCAGTTCTGTTCAAGAACAAGGACTGCTATTGGCTGCGAAATCTATTGGTGTAAATGGCTACTGCCCCAAAGGCACACCACTTCCTGAGTTAGTCGCCGCCATGCAAGAAGTTGCCGATGGTGGTTCTTACTGGTTTTGGGAAACGGAAGCAATAATAACTCCTCACTCACCACTCCCCATTGCCCCTAACTCCCAGAGAGCGCTACGTATTCCCCACACCCTACTTCCTTTCTCTAAACTACGAAATAATATCCGTTTGTCAGGAATCACTAACATTGACGCTACCCTAACCGCAGTAACAGCACAATTACAAGTTCCCGGACTACCAGTCGTAGATCGAGCAATTCTAGCTGGACAACGGCGAGAACTATTAGCAGCTCGTTGGTTGCTAAATCGGTTTTTATCACCACAAGAAAGGCAACAGGAGGATATCCCGGTTGCTGATGAGCCGCCTCTGACTGCTTCATTAAGTAGTGCCATTCAACAAAGGCAAAGTGTGTCACCTTTACTTAGTCCGGAAACACTACAATCTGCCTTGTTTGCATCTTGCGTTACTAAACTACAATTTCCTTTACGAAATGTCACAGATGTACCTTTAGAAATTGATATCTTTCGCGAAGACAAAAAACGGGAATTACTTTATCTTATTCTGCAAAAATTAGCTGAACAGTTGGATGAACTGCGTGCTTCTCAGCTTGAGATGAATCAATTATATGAGGGAAAAATTACTCTATTACGCGATTTATGGCAGGTAGCAATTACCGAGTTTTTTGGGAAATTTTCTCAGATAAAATTAAGAAATCAAAATATAAAAATTGTTAATTTATTATTGGAAAATATAGAAGTTGTGCAAAGAGATATTCTCAATAAAATCCCGCTAGTTTGTGAGTTATATTCTTATCTACTATTTCAAACAGAATTGAACATTAATAATACCTCCTATCCGGTAGTGAGCGCTGAAGCAAAATCCCAAGCATTAATGATTTTAGAGAACTTGTTGATTCAGGTAGCGAATGGGGTAGTGCAACCACTATTAAATTCTTTAGCAGATGTAGAAGCGATTAAACAAAATTTTTATGGTAGCCAATTGATTTCCACAAGAGAAATTGAAAGATTTAGAAATGATTTGTCGTGGAAATATCGGTTAAAAAATTATATTAACGAGCCAAAAGCAGTTTTTGAAAGCCGCTATGAATTATTTGTAATTGCGCCTCGTGGTATTGCCAATACTTCAGTTTACGCTCCTCGAAATGAGGAGTTAGTAAAACTTTCTAATATTCCGTTAGTAGTGACGTTACTCCTAGAATTTAGTGATGCGATCGCACCGCGTTTAAAATCACTATTAGCTTTTGCAGGTAGCGGTATAGTCTTCATTCTCACCCAAGTAATTGGTCGGGGCTTAGGTTTAATCGGTCGTGGTATTCTTCAAGGTATTGGTAATGCTTCGTTAATAGAAAAAAATTTTAAACGAAATAGCGATCGACCTAAGTGAAGGTGCAGGTTTGGCAGGGAAGACAGGGGAAGAATTTTTAACTAATGACAAATGACCAATGACCAATGACAAAAAATGATTTTATTGGGCTAGCAATTTCTTATGTTTACGCTATTGGTCTGCTTGTCATTGGCGAGGGACTGCGTAGGCTGTTTGGTGTAAAGCCGGATTTGACCCGCAAGGTAATCCATATTGGTGCAGGGATGTGGGTTTTCGGCGTCCTGCTACTGTTTAACCACTGGGAAATCGGAATTATACCTTTTGCTAGTTTTATCGGACTCAACTACTTGTTTTACCGCTACCGGGTCATCGGCGCAATGGATACCCAGGACAGCTCACCTGGTACAGTTTATTTCGCTATCTCAGTAACGCTGCTTTTCGGGCTACTGTGGCGACCAGAGGGGCCAGTGGATAGCGTTGCGATCGCTGTTGCTGGGATAATGGCGATGACCTGGGGTGATGCGCTAGCAGCATTAATCGGCAGACGCTTCGGGCAGCATAAATACCAAGTGGGAAATTCTGTGCGTTCTTGGGAGGGTTCGGCAGCAATGTTTGTAGCAAGTACAGTAGTGATTTTCTTGGTGCTGTTGCTGCTACCTGGTTCATCGCTGAGTCCCCTAGCAGCGCCTTTGGGTTTCGGATGGGCCTTGTTGACAGCGGTGGTAACTGCTACATTCGCCACCCTAGCAGAGGCTGTCTCGCCCCACGGCACAGATAACCTCAGCGTGCCTCTAGTAGCGGCTGGGGTAGTGTGGGTAATAATGCAAGGGTTTTAAACCAACTTCCGAGTTCAAAGGCTCAACTCCAAACTTCTAACTCCCTACTCCTCACTCAGGGCTATTTCGTTCTAGACATAAACCGCCCAGAACTAAAGTTCCGGGCTAATAGCCCAAGTCCACGCTTAGTGGACTAAAAGCCAATACGGTTCAGTTAAGGCTAAAACTTTTTGTCAAAGTTATTTTTTAACGAACCGCGAAGGACGCGAAGGACGCGTTCGCGCAGCGTCTCGCAGAGAAGGAAGAAAAAAAGAGAAGGAAGAAATGCTTAAGTGAACTGTATTGGACTAAAAGCCTTTCTAGTCGTCTTTAGACGACTTTTGCTATTAGCCTCAGAATTTATTCTGAGGTGGGCTAAATGAGAATGAAATAGCCCTGACTCCCCACTCACAAATTCCAATTGCGACGGAAATGGAAGAAGCCTTCTAAAAACTCTTGCAAAGCAATATTGCTATTTAACTTTTGCTTACTCCACTCTCTTGCGGTTTGTTCCAGAATTTCTGAGAAACTGGGATAGACAGGAGATAAATTTTCTAAATGTTTGACTTTAATTTTTTGGGACATTGCCAAAGCAATCAAATTAATTAATTCACCAGCTTCCGCCCCCAATATCGAAGCTCCTAAAATTTCTCCGTTGCGGAGCACAATTAATTTACACATACCAGTGATTTCGTCCCGAAGTTGGGCTGCTGCCACTGTTTTAAAATACTGTCGCAAAACTAAAACTTCATTTCGACTAAATAAGCGTTTTGCCTGCGCCTCTGTCAAACCCACTTGCGCCACCATCGGCACAGAAAACATCGCCCAAGGAATGGAGCGATAATCTACTCGTAACCTGGAGAAAAAGAGTGCATTGTTCAGAGCAATTTTTGCTTCATAGTTAGCAATATTGGCAAAGTCGTAACCACCAATTACATCACCACAAGCGTAAATACGATGGTTAGTGGTTTGCAGTTTATCATTTATTACCAAGCTCCGCCGATGCCATTTCACACCTACCGTTGCTAAATTTAGTGATTCAAGATTCGGTTGTTGTCCAGTCGCCACTAAGATTTCATCAGTTTCAATGGCCTTATCTCCTGCTTGAACCCACTTTTTATCTTCAATTAGCCTTACCTGAGTTACTGGTTTTTCGGTAAAGACGCGCACACCTCCAACTTCCAACTGCGCCTGAAGCAATATGGCTATCTCAGGGTCAAGATGAGGTAGAACATAGCGATGTTTGACTACCAGCGTCACACTGCAACCAAACCGCGCTAAAGTTTGAGCGATTTCAATGCTTTGGGGAATCCCGCCGATAATTACCCAATTTTTGGGTAAGGTAGCTCCTTGTAAGGATTGCCAAATATTAGATAGGGTTAGATAGCCAGTGGCTTGCAATCCTTCAATCTCCGGAATTTCTGGACGCGAACCATTAGCCAGCAAATAGGTACGGGCGCGTAGTAGGCGATTATTAACGGTAAAAGCCAGTTGGGGTGAAGATTGAAATTGACCACTGCCAACGATGACATCGACTCCCTGCGCGGCTAGGATGGCTGGAGAATGCTGTTCTTTGATATTTGAGGCGACGCATTGAGCATACAGCATCGCTTCTTGCCATGCCATAGATATGTGGCATTCTTCTGAGGTATTAGTGTGTGTGGCATGAATACCAAAACCAGCGGCATCATTCAACTTCTGCGCCAGTTTACCAATTTCGGTAAGAGCATGGTGATGAGTAAACCCATAGTCTACTTTCGGTTCCACCAGGGCAACTGTAGCACGTAGTTGGGTTGCAGCAAGGGCAGCGTAGTATGCAGCAAGACTGCCGCCAATAATTACGACATCGTAGTCAACGGTCACGTGAATTTAGAGTTAAGAATTAGGAATTAGGAGTTAGAAATTAGCAGTTAAGAGTTAAGAATTAAAACCCTTCTTCAACTTATAACTCCTAACTTATAACTTATAACCCCTAACTCTCTTTTAGCGCTGTTAGTAAGCGCTGGTTATCGGATTGGGAACGTACAGCAATCCGGAAAAAGCGATCGCCTAGTTCTTTAAAACTAAGGCAATCGCGGATTAAAATCTGGTGATGCTTGAGTAATTGTTGCTGTAACTGCGAAGTAGACTTTTGGGACTCAACCAGTAAAAAGTTAGCGGCACTCGCTTGGGGTTGCAATCCTGGGATTTCAGCTAAAGCCTGAAAGAGTTGGTTTCGTGCAGGTGGTAGCCATGCCCAGGTTTGCTGCTGAAATTCCGTATCCTGGAGTGCCGCAATTGCCGCCGCCGCTGCTAGGGTGTTTACGGGCCAAGGGTCACGCCATAGCTGCCATTTAGCTAGGCAGTCGGGGTGAGCGATCGCATATCCCAATCGCAGTCCTGGGAGACTGTAAAATTTGGTCAGCGATCGCAATACTACTAAATTTGCATATTCCTGTACCACCGGAATCAGGCTTTGTTCCTCATTAGGCGGCACAAAATCCATAAATGCTTCATCCACCACAACCAAAGCAAATTGCTCCAAGTAGGGCAAAATAGAGTCCCGTGAAAATAGCTTTCCGGTTGGATTGTGGGGATTATTCAGCAATAGTCCTTTGTCCTTTGTTTTACCCTGCGGGAAGCCGCTGGGGCGTCTATGTCCTGTGTCAAGGAATAATGACCAATGACCAGTGACTAATGACAAAGGACACTCCAGCAGATTAGCGTTATACGCCCTCAAGGTTCGGTAGTAGTCGCCAAAGGCTGGAGTGATTAAAATTGTCGCGGCTAATTGAGCTAATTCCCTACCTACTAAAGTGAGTAATTCTGCGGAGCCGTTACCCGGCAGAATCCACTCAGGCGGCAATTGATGGAAGTGACTGAGAGCTAGTCTCAGTTCACTATAGTTTGGGTCTGGATAGTGCTTAAGATTACCGATTTGGGACTTAATAGCAGCGATCGCGCTGTTTGGAGGCCCCAACGGGCTGATGCTAGCAGAAAAATCCAGAATAGCATCAGGGGGACAGCCAGCCAGTGCCGCTGCCCAGGCTAAATTTCCCCCGTGTGCAGGTTGCCGCATTAAAAAAGGGTTCCCGAAGACAGAACCTATGCTTTTGGGGGTGCTACCTTTTCTCTAAACAGTTTTCCTGCGGAGAAGGCAGGAACCCTCGTCGCTGGAATTTCCATTTTTTCATTTGTTTTCGGGTTGCGACCTTCGCGGGCTTTACGTTCCCGTGATTCAAATGAGCCAAATCCAACCAACGTTACCTTATCACCAGAGGAAACCGCTTCAATAATCGTTTCCAAAGCGGCAGTTAAGACTGCATCCGCTTGTTTCTTGGTAACGCTAGCTTTTTCAGCTACGGCATCAACTAATTCACCTTTGTTCATGTCAAACTCCTGAAGGTTTACTTGAGATTTTTTACGGATGCACTTTGGTGCATCTGTACTGAAATCTTTGTTCGCGGAAATACAAAAATCATCCTTTGGGAGTATTTTTACTCAAAACGGCTGTACATCCCATCGGCTCGACTTTTCAATGAATCATTCTAAGGTGTTGTAGCCTGATGTGGATAGATGAAACCATTAATTTATATAGATTTCAGGTTTTTTTGTAATTTTAGGGTACTTGTTTCACTAAAAACCACCCCAAAAGTAGGAAAAAATACTTAGTACAAACCCCCATTGCCAAGAAAACAGGGGAGTAAGGAGATGGAAGATAGGTGCGAATCGTTGGGATTCATTACCGATGGTGAAGAGTTATTGCTGAGATTAACTAAATATTTATAAAAAATAGTTCAATCGTCGGTTAAAAATCGCGTCTATACAAGCAAAACCTACCTCCGTGGATTTCAAACCCTCAATTTTCCCTTAGTCCACGCAGGTGAACTTTGCCTGTGTAGCCGCGTACTGCTACGGAGAAGGAAGCTACACACAGTGTACCGCAGGCAATTCGATTCGCCCCGGCTCTAATAGACAAGCCTGGATGTCTTTTGGCTGTAAATCAGGAAAATCCTCTAAAATTCCGGTTAGCTAAAGTAGGGAAGCGATACGATCGAAACGACTACTAGAGGCGATAAATTATGACTCAAGCCATAGCTAAACTAGTAACCTTTGAAGATTTTGCAGCGTGGCGGCCCGAAGGCGGAAGGTACGAATTACATGATGGCGTGATTGTTGAAATGGCACAACCAGTGGGAGACCATGAAGATGTTGTTGGTTTTGTAGCAAGAAAATTAACAGTAGAATTTGACCGATTAAATTTACCTTATACAATTCCCAAAACTGTGCTTGTGAAACCAATTAACTCAGAATCTGCCTATTCTCCAGATGTGCTATTACTAAATCGCCTTAATTTAATGAATGAGCCGCTATGGAAAAAAGAATCAACTGTAAGCCTTGCAGCATCAATTCCTTTAGTAGTTGAGGTAGTTAGTACCAACTGGGATGATGACTATTACACAAAACAGGGTAAGTATGAGGGTATTGGAATTCCTGAATACTGGGTTGTAGATTATCTCGGTCTAGGCGCTAAAAAGTTTACTGGCAACCCCAAACAGCCTACTATATCTATTTATCAATTAATCGATGGTGAATACCAAGTTACTCAATTTAGAGGTACCGATGCCTGCTGCGGTAAACAACGCATCGTCTCGCCTACTTTCCCGGAATTGAATTTAACAGTCGAACAGATTTTTCAAGCTGGAGGTTTGCCAACATAGCCACAACCCCACTTACTGTTTTAGTGCTGTCATAAGAGTATTTCCCGTTTTTGTTAGCTGACTAGGCTACAAACCTATATCCATTTTGTTCTAAACCACAATAAAAGGGCATGAAATACTAACCTACACCCTGCAACGCCTCAGCCGCTTATCTGCTCTGCGCGGAAAATTCTGCGAACAAGAAGATCCCCGACTTCTTTAAGAAATCGGGGATCTGAACCTTTAGCAAAGGTGACTCACCAGCTAATCATTTTTATTATCTGCTAGGAAGCTTCAACCCCCGACGCTCAAGAATTTGCCGCACCTCTGGGCTGGGATTGTAGTTATAGCCGTAGGAGGAGTTCTCAGAGTCGTCCATGATTTGAGGCGTGAGCAATACAATCACCTCATTGCGCTGGTTGGATCTATTTGTTTTTCTAAATAGCGAACCAATCAGTGGAAGATCGCCCAAAATAGGAATCTTGGAGATACTTGTCCGGTCTTGGTCTTGAATGATGCCTGAGAGAATGAGCGTTTGACCATCTCGTAAGCGAATTAAGCCAGAAGTAAGCGATCGCTCAGACACTAAAATAATTTGTCCATTTCCTGTATCTTGTGAACCTGTGGGAGCGCTGACAGTAGGAGCAACCGATAGAGAAACGAAACCATTATCGTCAATCCGGTCAATTTTCACATTTAAGGTTAAGCCAACTTTTTGTTTATCAATTGTTCTTTCTGTCCTAGAACCACCAGCAGTATCCGTTGTTTCGATGGTTATGTTTCCCACTACTTCCTGGGTCAGATTCACAAGAGCCTGCTGACCTTCTTGCACAATTAATGTTGGGTCAGTCAAAATCTTGGCATTGCCATTTGTAATCTGAGCTTGCAAGCTAGCAAGAAGACGTTTGGGGAACTGGTACAAACTTGGCAAACTAAATCCGGCGTTTGCACGAGTGCCTTGTGCATAACTAGCAGTTTGTCTTCCAGTTGTAGGATCGGTAGTAATTGTTACTGTGTCTGGTGTTCCTGGAGTAAAAGTTGTAAGACCAGGGGTAGTTGGATTGCCGTTTGCCGGAGAAATTGGTTGGAGGAAGGTCGCATCGCCTGGTGTGTTTTGTGTGAGTACCCCATCTTGTATGACTCTGACGCCTGAGCCTCCATTTGGAACTGTAAAAGTACCATTTTGGTTCAAGAATGGCGTTCCTGTAAGTGGATTCGTAATAGTAGGTGTACTAGTCACACTATTTGCTACTTCAGAACTAGTAGCGGGTCTAGAACCGCCAAAATTGAAAGATGCTGCACCACCATCACTAGAGAAGTAGTTGTTACCAACCCCAAAAGAAAAGCTTGTGTTGTAGTCTTGGGTGTTCAAGAGGTTAACATCAATAATCTTGACATTGACTACTACTTGACGACGGCGGATATCAAGCTGAGTTAGTTGAGCCATCGCCATGTCAACTAGTCGGGGAGGGCCAATCAAGGTTAAGGAATTGGTGCGCTCATCTCCTAATGCCTGTAGACCTCTAAGTAATGGGTTAGAGTCTGTAAAAGTAACGCGTTGAGTTTCAATTCTGGTTTCCGTCGTCGTTTGAGCTTGTGTGACGGGAGCAGCTGCATTCCCAACAGCCACAGCACTAACACTGGTAACTTGTCGTTCACGGCTGACAGCACTTTCTGCCCCCAAACCCACCAAAAAGTTCAGGGCGACTCCCACTGTTACCTGATTGAGTCGCAGGTTACGCATAACCATGTCACGGGTGGAATTAGGTAGTTTAGGCCCCACGAAAACTGTGCGATTACTGCGGTTAGCTTCTAAACCACTCAGACGCAAGACGTAGTTAAACACATCTTGCACTGGCTCATTTTCTATATCTAGGGAAATTGTTTGAGAGATTGCTTGTGCACCGGCACCAGCACTAGCACCTTGCTCACCTCCGATATAAGCCAGATTGAGATTAGCTGCACGGGCAAGCAATGACAAAACCTCACGCACCGGTGCATCTCGCAATACTAAACGGGGTACACGTTCCTGAGTTCCTAAGTCAATGGTGCTAGGAGAAGCATCGGTAGCGGAAATAGCAATATCTCCCACAGGTGGCGCGACGGCTCTAGGTAAGAAAGGTGGAGCCTGACTTAGAGGTTGACCTGGGCCAGCAGCTTGTGCAGGTTGTCCGTCAATGGTGACTTGCGGGTTGGGAACGAGAACACCTGAATTTTGACCAGGTTGGGCTGGGGTAGTAACAGGCGGTGCTGTGGATGTTGGTGCTGATGCTGGTGCTGATGCTGGTGCTGATGCTGTAGTGCCAGCAGATGGGCTAAAATTGAGTGTAATTCCATTTTGCGATCGCACCACGGGTTGGCTGCTAGGTGTGTTGCTGCTGCCAGTTACCGTCACCCGAATGCTATTGGCATCAAGTTGATTAACCTCAACAGAGGCAATTCCTGGTGCTGGGCTATCTTGACGAAAACTCTTACCTTGTGGTAATCGTAATTGAGTATTGATAACATCCGCGATTAAAGCCTTGCCTCTTTTTGTAGTGAAAACTTGGGGGCGCGACCCTGAAGAAGTTTTCAAAGCAACGCTTATTCCACCATCAACTGGATTTAACTGGACATCAGTAATTTGACTAATTTGTGCCCTAACTGGTTGGGCTGCCAAAAATACAAAAGCGGCAGCACCCAATATAAAACTATTACCGTGAAGCTGTTTCACAGTTCATTCCTCACCTTATAAAACCTTGTTTACAAACAATTTTGAGTAGGGGCGCACAATTGTCATTGGTGTCAACTTAACGTCAAAAGGGCGGTTATAAACCGCACACGAGTCATCTCAATGGAGGAAAATACGCACAGTGCTGGCTCGTCTACACAAGCAAAACACGCCTTCGCGGGTTGAAAACCCTGAGTTTTTCGTTAGCCCTTGTAGACGGACTTAGTTTGTATAGCTGTGAATTCGATTGCCCTGGCTCTAAGTTGACACGTATGACAACTGTGCACCCCTACTTAGGACTCTTTACTATTACTTTTTCGCGGCAGCTTTAGCTGCTGCGGCTGCTATTGCTTCTGGACTAAGTGGCATCAATACCTGTAATTGGAATGATGTATTAATCGCTGCTGGCCCTACCTGTATCGGCGTTTTATCTAATGAGGATCTTGACTCTACAGGAGCCAAAGTTGCTTGATAATCTTTAACTATTAACAAAGGCTGTAAACGCTCAATGTTACGCATTATCGATTGTGTTTGCTCATAAGTTCCTGTAATTTCCGCATTGATAATGCTGCGTTGCAGCTTGCCGTCAACCTGTAGTCCTAGACTTCCATCGGTGACTGGTTCTGGTTTTTGGGAAACTGGCACAAATTTCTTTAATTTGGCTCTCACTACATTCATAGAAGTTGGAGTATTGCCAGACTCAACCAAGCGGTTCACATCCAACAGCAATGTATCTAAGGTTTTTTCGTTAGCAAATAAACCTAAAACCTGAACTTTTTGCTGCTTTGCCTGCGCTAGATCGGCTTTAACTTTATCAATCTGTTTGATATTGGCTTTTTTTTGCTCAATTTGTGCTTGCAGTTCAGAGGTTTTTGCTTGCTGCTGCTGATAGCTTTCCCAAGCTGGCATCAGCAGGTTTAAAAATATGTAACCTGCTCCCGCTAAACCAATTACCCCCACTAAAATACCAATGATTTGTGGTGTAAAGGCAATACCAAATATCACGGGGGAGGCTGGCGTTTCTTGATCGAATTCCCCACCATGCTCGGCAAAATTTAAATCATCACTCAGCGTCATTTTGGAATGACTCCTGTTTGTTGCATATTACGAATTCGAGTCACTAACCCCACTGTGCCTTTTTTTTCCAACTCCCGGATTAATTCCGAAGCTGGTACATCGCTCATGCTCGATTGAATAGTGTATCTCACTACTTGGGGTGGCTTAATTATTACACCAGCAGTAGGTTGACCCACACCAGGTGCTAAGGGAGCATCTACTAACGTTGCCGTCAGAATTCTGCTTTCTGAGGACTTCAAGAACCGAGACTGTTGTAAAATCAATAAGAAATCATTGACATCGTTAAAAGAACGGGCCAATCCGTTAATTTCTAATCCGCCGGCGGGATTGCTTGGTGGTTGACCTGCCGCTGCCACAATGGGTGGCGTTTGCTTGATGTTATCGATTTGCACTGCCACTGGGGTGCGATCGCGCAAATCTTGCAGCATTGCTGACCAAGGACGAATCTGGTCAAATACAGTGACTAAAGCTTGGGTTTCCCCTTTAATTGCGTTCGTCTCGGTTTTGATTTTGTTAAGATTTCCTATTTCTGTATCTAATCGCTTGCTTTCTTGGTCTAGTTGTGCTACTTTCCCTTCTAATTCAACAATCTTCCCTTGCAAAATCCACCAACCAACTCCCAATAAAACTGGAATACCTACACCTATTGCAACTCCTACATACACTGGTGTCATATTCCCTGTAGGCAGCTTTAGGGATATTCCTCCCTTTTTCTCAGGCTTTTTCTGGTATGCTGGGCGGTCTTTAAGAAAGTTAACATCTAGGCTGTACATTTTGTTACACCTCCCGCATTCCTAGACCGAGTACGACCGCCAAGCCAGAGCGTTGCACCTGTGGATATTTATCAGTGTCAACTTCCAAAGACAAAGCCCCGATTGGATCTATTTGGGTAGTTGGCAAGCTCAATCGTTGGGTAAAAAATTCATCTAGCTGTTGGAGTCCACCTCCTGGGCCAGCTAATATAATCTGCGCTACCTCCAAATTTTCACTTTGATTGAGGTAAAAATCGATGGAACGGCGTAGTTCGTCAGTTAGTTCTCCCAATACCCTCAATATGGCTGCCATACCAGGATTGAGTTCCGTGACGCCGGTTTTGCCACCGTCTATGGGAGTTGGGGTAATGACCATTCCGTATAACAGATCCATATCTCGTGATGTGGGTAAGCTCATTGCCCTTGCTAAGGCAGTTTGCATTTGATAAGTCCCGATTGGGACTGTGCGCGAAAATTGCGGCACTCCGTTAACGATGATGGCGATTTCTGTACTGTCGAACTCTATATCAACGAGTACTGCTGCTTCTTGCGGACCAAATTGTCGCAGTTGTTCGCGAATAGTCCGAATCAGAGCAAAACTGTTAATTTCTAAAACATCAATTTGTAATCCTGCCTGCTCGAATGTACTTATATAGGTATCCGTTATGTCTTTGCGGGTGGCAACTAGGAGTACGTGTACTTTTTCAATGCCATCTTCATCTACAAAATACCCAAGTTTCTGATAATCTACATCAGCCTCTTCACGAGCATAGGGTAAATACAAACCTGCTTCATGGTTCAGAACCATTTCTCGCAGTTCTTTGTCATCTAACTCTGCTGGCACAGGTATTATCCGAACGATAGAATCTCGCCCTGGTACACCAGTAGCAACACGAGAAGTTTTGATTTTGCTCTCAGCTAGCGCCTGCTGGATTAACTGCGCCATTGCTGGAGAGTCGGTGATTTGACCATCGGTAACTATGCCTTCTGGAACTGGTACCGATGTAAAGGTTTCTAATTTCAAGCCTTGACCCTGCTTGCGTAGTTGAACTACATTTACCCGTTCGGGAGCAAGTTCAATGCCGACCCCTTTTTTTGATTTGCCAAACAGACTATTGAAGCTTTTTACCACAGGTGTGCCCGCTGGACTGCTAAATTGGAAATTTAAATGATACTAAGAAACGGACTTGGTGCTAGGTAATTTATTTAGCCTATAATCTCGACAATTCTGTCTAAGCTTTTCACACTGAGCAAGCGTAAAAATACTGGGAAAATGATTCAATTGCGAAAATTTAAACAACTTATTGCTTTTACATTACTTGGCTTATTAACTAGTTGGATTGTAAGTTGCAGCACAGGTAATGTTGGTACAACTACAAAACAGGCTACTTCAGGAGCGGCAACTGTTGAGTTTTGGACAATGCAACTCCAACCTCAATTTACCGACTACTTCAAAAGCCTAATTGCGAGTTTTGAATCGCAAAATCCAGGTATAAAGATTAACTGGGTTGATATCCCTTGGGCGGCGATGGAGAACAAAATTTTAACAGCTGTCTCAGCAAAAACGCCACCTGATGTAGTTAACCTCAATCCGGGTTTTGCTTCCCAACTTGCCGGACGAAATGCCTGGTTAGATTTAGACACGAAAGTCCCAAACGATGTACGTTCCTCCTATCTACCGAATATATGGAAAGCAAGCACGCTTAATGGCAAGAGTTTTGGGATTCCCTGGTATCTCACCACACGGTTAACCATTTATAACACTGATTTATTAAAACAGGCAGGTATCAATAAATCACCTGCGACCTACGCAGAATTGGCACAAGCAGCCCAACAAATTAAAGATAAGACTGGCAAATATGCGTTTTTTGTGACTTTCGTACCACAAGATTCTGGTGAAGTGCTGGAATCTTTCGTGCAAATGGGAGTTACCCTAGTAGATGCTCAGGGGAAAGCGGCGTTTAATTCGGCACAAGGTAAGGCAGCGTTTCAGTATTGGGTAGACTTGTATAAAAAAGGATTGCTTCCTAAAGAGGCTTTGACCCAAGGACATCGCCACGCGATCGATTTATACCAATCTGGAGAGACTGCATTTCTAGCTTCTGGCCCAGAGTTCCTGAAAACGATCGCTAATAATGCCCCAAAAATCGCTCAAGCTTCGGGAATAGCACCTCAACTCACTGGTGACACAGGTAAGAAAAATGTCGCGGTGATGAATATAGTTATTCCCCGCGATAGCAAACAACCAGACGGCGCTGTGAAATTTGCTTTATTTGTCACCAATAACGAAAATCAGTTAGCCTTTGCAAAAGCTGCAAATGTTCTACCTTCTACAATCAAAGCATTGTCTGATAGTTATTTTAAAGATGTTCCAGCTAATGCTTCAACGATAGAAAAAGCGCGAGTTATGAGTGCTAAAGAACTACCACAAGCAGAAATATTAACTCCTACTTTGAAGGACTTTAACAAACTACAAAAGGCAGTTTATGAGAACTTGCAAGCAGCAATGTTAGGCGAGAAGACTGTAGATAAAGCTGTAGAAGATGCGGCGCAAGAGTGGAATCAAAGGTAAATTGGTAATTCGTAATGACGCGACGCTCCTGCGTCGCTAACGCTTCGCTATCGCGGACTCGCTACCGCTACGCTAACGTAAATCATAATTACGAATTACGATTTAGATTGGTGGTTGCTAAGAAATCGCCTACTAAATAAAGGGAACCACACAAAACGATTAAATCGTCTGTGGCAGCTGTTGAGGTTGCGGCTTCTAATGCTGTGAATAAATCTGGATATATTTGGCGATAGCTTAATTCGGGACAGAGGCTGTAAGCTAGGTTTGATAAGTAGTCTAGGTCAGCGGAGGTTCTACCAGGCCAAGATTCTACTGGTATTGGTACTAAAAAAAGGCGATCGCCTGGCCGCAATAAGGCGGCAAAAATATCAGCATGATCCTTATCGGAAAACATTCCCATAACCCAATTGACTGGCTCATGCTTAACTTTGTCTAAGCTATCAACATACTGGCGCAGAACTTGGGCGGCGGCGGTATTATGAGCGCCATCAAGTAATAATTTATGGTTGTTCCAAGTAACCCATTGCATCCGCCCCGGCCATTTAGTTTTTGCCATACCGTTAGTTATGGCTTCTTCTGAAATCTGCCAACCCTGTTGTTGGAGAATTTCTAAAGCTGCTATTGCCAAAGCTGAATTAGTTAATTGAATCTGTCCCGCTAACGGTAACGGATATTTAATTAAATTAGAATTTTGAATACTTTGATATTCTGCCCATCCTGTAGCGATTTGACGGGCGGGTTGAGGCGTAAAAATCGGGCATTGTAATTCTAAGGCACGCGATCGCACAACTTCTTCTGCATCCGGTGGTAATACGCCAACCACAACGGCACATCCAGGTTTGAGAATACCTGCTTTTTCTCTAGCAATATCAGCGACGGTAGGGCCAAGTTGTTGCCAGTGTTCTCGGCTGATGGAAGTGATGATGGTAACCAGGGGTTCCAAACAGACATTTGTAGCATCTAAGCGCCCTCCTAGCCCAACTTCTACCACTGCTACATCGACTTGTTGCTGGGCAAAATATAACCAAGCCGCTGCGGTAATTACTTCAAACTGAGTTGCCGATTCGTCATCAGCACGAATAACCGCTTGGACTTGTTCTAATAATTGGCTCAATTCCTCTGAGGAAATTGGCTGTTCGTTCAGACAAATACGTTCTGTCCAATCAACTAAATGGGGAGAAGTGTAGCGTCCTGTCCGATAACCAGCCTCAGTAAGTACTGAGGAAAGATAAGCACATACTGAACCTTTGCCATTGGTGCCAGCAACATGAATTATCCGGACTTGGTGATGGGGATTGCCGAGTTTTGCCAATAGGTTGACAATGCGATCGAGTCCCAGATGGACGCCAAAGCGTTGCAGGGGTTGTATTAAAGAATCGATATCCAAGGGATGGGGAGTAGGGAGCAGGGGAACAGGGGAGCAGGGGAGCAGGGGAGCAGGGGAGCAGGGGAGCAGGGGAGAAGAGTTTTCCCCTCTGCCCCCTGCTCCCTGCCTCTTTTAATGCCCCATGCTCAATTAATCATTATGAATAAAACCGACTGCCTCTGTGAACAGAAACAGTCGGTTGAAGATTGATGATATTGAGCCGAATTTAAGCTTCTCTATCCAAAAAGCCTTGAATTTGTCTTAAAGCCGCAGCGCCAATATTAAATACTGCCCAGCTAGCAGCAATGACAACTGGTGCTAAAACGATCGCTATACGGTAATCGATATCCATATCTAGAACCCCTCTCTTAAGTAGAAATTAAAGTTTTGTCAACTGCTCTCATTTTTATTTTTAGCTGAAGTGGGCAACTTTTCCAACTAGATATGTAAAGAATGTTTAAATTATGGGTCATTGGGCATTGATAAAGAGGCAGAGGGGCGGGGTGCGGGGGGCAGAGGGGAAAAACTTACTGCAACTTCTCCTCTGCTCCCTGCTCCCCTGCTTCTTCCCCACTCCTTAAGACTTACTAAAGCCAATATCAGTACCCTTATTGGCGTGAACTAAAGCTAACTTTTGGTAACGTTTAGCGTGTTCAATCAGTTCTGCGGCTTCAGTCTCTGTTACTTGGCGTAACACTTTGCCAGGAACACCGACAACTAGGGACAGAGGCGGTACATTTTTAGTTACAACTGCACCAGCACCGATAATGCTACCAGCGCCCACTCGTACCCCGTTTAAAATCACTGCGCCAATGCCAATCAAACTTCCACGCTCAATGTAGGCGGAATGTACCACAGCGCGATGCCCAACGGTAACACGATCTTCTAAAATTGTCGGAAAACCAGGATCGCTATGTAGAATTGCACCATCCTGAATATTTGTGCATTCGCCAATTTCAATGCGTTCCACATCTCCCCTAACTACTGCTCCATACCAAATGCTTACCCCTGGTGCTATATTTACCGAACCCATAACAACAGCATTGGCTGCGATGAAGGCAGCTTGAGAAAAATCGACAGATGTCCAGTAAGAAGCGGTAGACACGATAGAATATAAATATGGTACCCAGGAACACTGGAGAAACTCCAACCTTTGAGGCTGGTTGCATAACCAGGATATCACAGCGTCAAGCCTCTACGCTGAGGAAAACACTGGTGAACAATGTTCCTGCCGCAACTCTGTGTCTATGCAGCAGTGAGCAAGTAACCCAAAGTGGTGGAGCCGAAGTGTACGATCCAATCTACTAGTGCTGGTGAAGACAAAATTATGTTTGTACGCACTTCATGATGAATCCAGGTTTGCAGTACCCGATGTTTGGGCCGGAAATACAGTGTCCCCATTGTCGCCAGACTATTCCGGCGCTGACACTAACAGATACCTATTTATGTCCGCGTCATGGCGCGTTTGAAGCCAATCCTAAAAATGGAGAGTTAATCCATTTGCAATCGGGGCGTCATTGGCGGAGGTGGAATAATGAATGGTATAGACAGCATACTCATCCCGATGGTATTCGGTTTGAAATTCACGAAGCATTAGACAAGCTCTATACCCAAGGCTATCGAGCCACAAGAGTGATTATTGCTCGACGCTATCAAGAATTGATGAGTGGCTACTTAGAACGCAGTACACCTTGGCGTTCTGGACAACCGGAAGCTACAGCGGCTCGACTATACGGCTTACCCGTTGAGTTTAGCCCTGATACCTCAGAAGATCCCTGTTGGGAAGTGATTAATTTTGACTTGGAAAAAGAACCTGGCGTCCCTGTACGCTACCCTTATTTCAGGTTGTTTGAGTAATGGTCATTTGTCATTAGTCATTTGTCATTAGTGAATAACAAAGGACAAATGACTAAGGACTAAGGACTAAGGACTAATATGCACCACGCTTCTATTCGGACTGCGAATATTCATCGAGCGATCGCTTTCTACGAACATTTAGGGTTTACAATTTCGGAGCGCTTTACTACAGGCTACACCCTAGCTTGCTGGATGGAAGGATTGGGCGGCAGAATTGAACTGATCCAAATTCCCGAACCAAAACCAGCCCCAGATGCGTTTGCTGACGAACATTATGTGGGATATTATCATCTCTCGTTTGATTTAACTGAGATTACACCAGATTTACCTACCTGGTTGACAAATTTGCAAGAACGTGTAGCAATTGCTGCTGAGAGTCAAGCCGAAGAATTACAACCGTTGAAGGTACTTTTAGAACCGACACAACAGCAAATAGGCGATCGCATTTACGAAGTGGCTTTTATCGCCGATACCGATGGCTTACCTTTGGAATTCATTCGAGTTTTAGCAAAACTCCCATAATTTAGCTTTTTTATTACCTTTATTGCTAATATATTGTTTTTCTGTATTGTTGCCGAGGTAACAGATTTTCTTGCCAGATTAAACTATGTTCGCTCACCAAAATAACTATGTAATTTAATTTACAGAGATACTTGCTAAGTACATGTATGGATTTTCCAGATTTTATAAATATCCTTTGCCATTATTACTTTTAATCTTATGGCTATTAGCGGTTTTTTTATTGAGCGATCGACCTGCTCATAGCCAACATACAACCACATCTAATAAAGAAAAATATCAGTCAAGCTTGCTAACAAAAAGAATAATGCCCTCAACACTGACAGAAAATGTCCGCAAGACAGTGCTGGAGAATGGTCTAACTGTGCTGACAAAGGAAGTGCATACTGCGCCAGTAGTGACGGTGCAGGTGTGGTATAAGGTTGGCTCACGCAACGAAGAACCGGGCGTGAATGGCATTGCCCACCAGTTAGAACACATGATGTTTAAAGGCACAAAAAATCGTCCGATTCAATTTGGACGTTTGTTTAGTGCTTTAGGTAGTGATTCCAATGCTTTTACCAGCTATGACCAAACTGCATATTACGGTACTGTAGAACGAAACAAGCTGAAAGCGCTCTTGGTGCTGGAAGCAGACAGAATGCAAAATTCCCAGATTGAGCCAGAGCAACTAGCGAGTGAGAAGCGGGTAGTAATTTCGGAGTTGCAGGGTTACGAAAATAGTCCAGAATATCGCCTCAACCGGGCTGTCATGCAGGCGGTGTTTCCCAATCATGCTTATGGGTTGCCTGTAGGTGGCACGAAAGCTGATGTTGAAAAATTTGAAGTTGAGCAGGTAGAAAAATATTACCGCAATTTTTACAGTCCCGATAATGCTGTTTTAGTGATTGCTGGTGATTTTCAAACTGCAAACACTCTGGAAATAGTTAAAGAGGTATTTGGCAAACTAGGCAGGGGGCAGGGGGGCAGGGGGCAGGGGGCAGGGGGCAGGGAGCAGGGAGCAGGAATTATTTCTTCCTCATCCCCCTCATCCCCCATAATATTGCGAGAACCGGGGGCAGGGCGGCTGTTACAAGTTGTGTATCCGCTACCGGATGCAAATCAACCAGATGTGCCTGCGCTGGATGTGATGGATTACATCTTGACAGAAGGACGGAATTCTAGACTTTATCAGGCTTTGGTGGAATCAGGTTTAGCTAGTGAATTAACAGCATCCGTCACCAGTTTGCGAGAATCTGGATGGTATGAGGTGTTGGTGACGGCTGGTTCTAAACAAGATTTGAAAAAAATTGATTCAGTATTGAGTAGCGCGATCGCCAATGTAGCAGAAAAAGGCGTGACATCAGAGGAAGTTGAACGAGCCAAAACCCAATTAGCAGCAGATGTAATTTTGAGTAACCGTGATATTACCTCTCAAGCAATGCGATTGGGTACTGATGAGACAACTGTTGGTGATTATCGCTACACAGACCGCTATTTGGCCGCTGTCCGTCTGGTGAAGCCAACGGATGTTGTTGCTGCGATTAATAAATACCTCACAAAAGGAGCCAGGACAGTAGGCTTTTTTGAACCAACCCAGAAGCGGATAACAGGGGTTGGTGACAAACCAGATTCAGCCCAAACTACAGAGAATTTTTCTCCTGGCGCACCTGTGCTTCCTTCTGAGGTGGGGAAATACTTACCACCTGTGGATTTGGCTCCAGATGCGTTGCTTGCCGTCGAAAACATCGCCCAAGTATTACCACAGGAATTCAAATTTACCAACGGACTGCGATTATTACTGTTACCGGATAATAGTACTCCCACCGTTACCCTGAGCGGTTATATTCAAGCTGGGACGGAATTCGATCCAGAGAATAAAGCTGGACTAGCTGCTTTTGTCGCAGAGAATTTGCTCAATGGCACCAAAAGCAAGGATGTCTTAACTATTGCTAAAGTCTTGGCAGAACGGGGGGCGAGTCTAGACTTTCAAACCTACCGCGAAGGTGTGCATATCGAAGGTGATAGTTTAGCAGAGGATTTGCCGATACTCGTTGAGATATTGGCAGATGTTGTTAAACATAGTACCTTTCCAGTCAAAGAATTGGAATTGTATCGCCAACAAACTTTAACTGAACTGCAACAGGAATTAGATGAGCCATCAGAAGTAGCCAGAAGAATATTTGTTCAGTCAATTTACCCGAAAAAACATCCCTTACATACCTTTCCCACAGAGGAAACTTTACAGCAGATTCAGCGCCAGGATGTGATTGACTTCAAAGCTAAACATTATCGTCCAGATACGACAGTGTTAGCGCTGGTGGGAGATTTCGATCTAGACAAAGTGCGATCGCTGATTAAAAATAAGTTTGGTAACTGGGAAGTTAGCGGCCAAGCACCAACATTAAAATATCCCCCGGTGCCAATGCTGGAGAAAATAGTCAGTGTCAACCCAGTTTTGCCAGATAAAGCCCAAGCTGTTACATATATGGGTTACACAGCTATTAACCGTTACGATCCTCGATTTCACGCAGCCTTAGTATTGAACCAGATTTTGGGAGGCGATACCTTATCTAGTAGACTGGGTGCAGAAGTGCGCGATCGCCAAGGTTTGAGCTATGGAATTTATAGCTCCTTCCAAGCTGGGAAGAATGCAGGGACATTTTTGATTGAGATGCAAACTAGTCCTGAAGATAGCACCAAAGCGATCGCCAGCACCCGCCAAATACTCCAGCAAATCCATCAACAAGGCGTCACTGCACTGGAAGTTGAAACAGCTAAACGCACCCTCATCAGCAACTACAATGTTTCCCTGGCAAACCCAGAGGAATTAACAGACAGGATTTTGATGAATGAGGTGTATGGACTAGATAAAGTAGAATTACACTCCTTGACTCAAAAAATCCAGAAAGTAACTCTTGACCAAGTTAATCAAACGGCTCGTGAGTTACTTCACCCAGATCGAATTGTAGTCGTTACTGCTGGGCCATCTGTGTTAGCAGAGAAAAGCATTAGGTAGAGATGGGCATTGGGCATGGATAATATAAAGAATAGGTAAAGTTCTTTTTCCAGATACCTATTATTTTTTCCTGCTCGCTAACATTGCCTTTTGAGAACTACTGATGAAAATTTATAACTATTTATATCAAATTGTAATTACATCTCTGACTTTACCCACTCTTGCTTGGCTGCAAATATTACGACGAAACTACGTGATATTAACGTTGCTTTTGGGTCTAAATTTCATCGCTGCTACTCCAGCAATGGCAGCAAATTTGTCTGGCGATTTGCTCAAGCAACCAGCTACAGAAATTACAGTTAGTTTAGGTAATTTGGCTAACGAACTCAAGTTTGAGCCAAATCATTTGGAATTCGAGGCTGGCAAACGCTATCAACTCCGGCTTACCAATCCCAGCCAACTGAAACACTATTTTACTGCTAAAGATTTTGCCGATGGCATCTGGACACAAAAAGTCCAAGCAGGCAAAGTAGAAATCAAAGGAGCCATTCACGAACTAGAACTCAAGCCGGGTGCTGAGGCAGAATGGGTATTTGTGCCCCTGAAATCTGGCACTTATGGCTTACGTTGTCCAATACCAGGACATACCGAAGCAGGCATGACTGGAGAAATTGCCATCAAGAATTAAAAATTATTCGACTCGGTATTTGGTAGCCGTATAATGTTTCGATTAAAGATAATTGAGCTAAATCGCATAGTGTGCAGCGAAAAATAAGTTAGGGCGATTTTGATTGCAGCCCAAGCGATCGCGAGTAGGCGAATGTGTTATTGTATATACGTTAGCGGCTAAACTGGAAGAATCCCGATCGGGGATTAAAATAACTTAAATTATAGATATTATTTCTCAATTAATCTAGAGAAAGCATTGATACTTCAGCGTCAGAGCCACCAGTAATTATTAATTTCCCATGAACATTTTCAGTAACTTAATTTCTCAAACGACTCAGCCAGCACCTGCGAAAAAACAACGTCGAGGAATTGAAATTAAATCGCCGCGTGAAATTGAAATCATGCGCCAATCAGCGACAATTGTGGCAACTGTCCTAAAAGAAATTTCCGAGCTAGTAAAGCCAGGAATGACCACTGCTGATTTGGATGCTTATGCAGAAAAACGTATCCGCGAAATGGGTGCAACGCCTAGTTTTAAAGGATATCACGGCTTTCCAGGTTCTATTTGCTCCAGCATTAACAATGAAGCAGTGCATGGCATTCCTAGTCCGAAGAAAGTAATTCGCGTGGGGGATGTATTAAAAGTAGATACGGGCGCTTATTACCAAGGCTTTCACGGTGATTCTTGCATTTCAATTGCTGTCGGTGAAGTGACGGAAGAAGCTGCTAAATTAATTCGCGTAGCAGAAGAAGCCTTATATAAAGGCATTGAACAAGTAAAAGCTGGTGTCTATTTGCTTGACCTAGCTGGAGCAATTGAAGACCATGTGAAAGCTAACGGCTTCAGTATAGTCGAAGAATTCACTGGACACGGTGTCGGTCGTAATCTGCACGAAGAACCTTCAGTATTCAACTACCGTACCCGTGAGATGCCAAATGTTAAACTCCGTGCGGGGATGACGCTGGCAATTGAGCCAATTTTAAATGCAGGTTCTAGACACACCCGGACATTATCTGACCGTTGGACAGCAGTCACCGTGGATAATTCTTTATCGGCTCAGTTTGAGCATACAGTGTTGGTGACAGAGACTGGTTATGAGATTTTGACTGACCGTTCTAAGGTGTAATTGTTAGTTGTAATTATCTGTTTTTAAGAGAGGTGAAGCGTCAAAAGAGGACGATTTGCCTCTTTATTTTTTTACAAAAATCGAAAGTCTTAGATTCGTGACTTCTTAGAAAAATCAGGAATCGTGTATTAGTTTTGGATTATTTCAGTGATAGCCGCATAGTTAGTTTTATAAATAGGAAGTCTTTCTTTAGCTTGTATAGAGACAGAAGTATTGTCTGGAATTGCTTGTAATAAATTGATTGCCTGTTGCCATTTGTCTTGTGCTTGCTGCCAAACTATTAGCGGATGAGGTGAATTTTGGACAGATAAATTAGCTTCTATTGCTAGTTTTTGGGCTGATTCTAAGTTGGCTACGGCTTTCTTTTCAATTAAGGCTCTTTGATTGATTGCGTTATAGTTAATCTGATAGTAAGCCAATTTCTTTTTTGCTCGGTCAGAAACTGATGTTTGATTAGGAATACTATCTAACAAGATTATTGCCTGATGCCATTTGTTTTGTGCTTGTTGCCAGACTTTTAGAGGATGTGGTGGTTTTTGAACCAGAGAGGCAGCCTCCATACCGAGTTTTTGAGCAGATTTAAAGTTAGCATTCGCACTTCCTTCTTGAGCTAAACTTAGACTTTGCTCTTTAATTTTCCAAGCACCAAAACCCAAGATTAATAAACTTGAGGCTATAACTAAAGCCAAACGTACTATTTTTTGTGTCGAGAACTTTGGTACTATTTCTTCCTGCTGGCTAATAATTACTTCTTTACTACTTTCCTCACCAATCTTTTTTACGGCTTCTTCTGCCTGTTCCCTTAAAGTGTCACCCTGAATAATTAAAGCAGTAATTTTTTCTTGAAAATAATCGCAATCATTGAGAATATCTGTCAATTCTTGAACTTTTCCTTCACTCGATATAATTAATTCGTGGTCATCATCTAACCACTCTAAAGCGAAGCCAGATTTACCATAGAAAGCAGACACACCTAATAAAATATTTAATAAACCATGACTATTTTTAATAGTATTAAAAATATAATTTAATTTTAATTGTAACTCTAATAGCTCCTTTTGATAGTTGCTAATTATTTGAATTTGACGTTGTAAAATATTAGGCTTGCCAAAGTCTAAGTTAATTTTTAAACCCTCAGTAATTTCCTGAAAACTCATGGTTATGCTGAGATGATTAATATCAATGTTTATTTGATTTACCAACTTAACATCACTAAGAATATCGGCGGCTATTGCCTGTAAAAAATATCCCCATTCAATCCAAGAATCAATTTTTGTTTGTAAATCAGTTAAGGAAAACTTAGTTTTTGAATTGCCAAATTTTTCTGCTAAGACTGCATCTACTAATCCCATACTTGGGATAAACAAACTAGTAATAGTCACCGGGGCGATCGCAGAACTTCTAATGTTATCAAATCTTAATTCATGAACAATTAATTTTTTAATATTCCGTAGTTGTTCCTGAGCATTATTAATCAGGATAATTTGTTCCATGATTTGATTAGAATCGCCAATAGTCAGTTTTAGACTCTGAATCAATGTTGGCAATTCACTAACAAGTATTTCTAAGTTAGCCATAAATACCCCTTAGGGATTTGTCGAAAGTTTACGCGAAACAATTAAAATGGCTTGAGTAAGAACGTAACCACGGCTGTTGCATCCAAGCATCCTAGTTGAGTGACAAATTTCAGGAGCTACAAAATATATAGTTCCCGGAAATCCTGCTAAAGTAACAATTTCAGTTTCAAAATCCCAGAGAAAGACAAAATTACCCATTCACTAACGTATGAATGAAGTTGATTTAGCATTTACCCCAGCACTAGAGTTGGCGCAATTAATCCGTCGCCGGGAAGTATCACCGCTAGAGTTGGTAGAAATATATTTAGAACGGATTGGGCAGTTGAATCCCCAATTAGGAAGTTATTTTACGGTGACGGCAGAACTAGCGATCGCAGATGCCAAAGCCAAAACAGAATTATTGACAACTACCTCAGAACTACCGCCATTTTTTGGGGTGCCAATTTCCATTAAAGACCTCAATGCTGTAGCAGGTGTTACCTGTACTTATGGAAATCCGGCATTACTGAACAATATCCCTAACTATGATGATGGGATTGTGGCACGGATTAAGCAAGCTGGATTTACTATTCTCGGCAAAACAGCCACTTCCGAATTAGGTTCATTACCTTACAGCGAACCTACGGGTTTTCCCCCAGCTAGAAATCCGTGGAATTTAGAATACACCCCTGGTGGTTCCAGTGGTGGCGCAGCAGCGGCGGTGGCAGCGGGATTGTGTGCGATCGCTCAAGGTTCTGATGGCGGTGGTTCGATTCGGGGGCCTGCGGCTTGTTGTGGTTTGGTGGGACTCAAACCATCCAGAGGCAGGGTGAGTAAAGCACCCGTAGGCGAACGCCTTGCTGGAATTGCTGCCAACGGCCCGATCGCCCGGACTGTGGCTGATGCTGCTGCCCTTTTGGATACCATATCTGGCTATGTCACAGGCGATCCTTACTGGTTGCCAGATCCCGAACCATCATTTCTCGCCGCCACCAAGACAAAACTCGGTGCTTTGCGAATTGCTTTTGACACTAGCATTTCTCCTTTGGGAGAAGCTGATGCCAACTGTCAGCAAGGTGTCCGCCAAACAGTTGAGTTATTAGAACAACTCGGCCACCAAGTTGAACAGAAATCCCCAGATTTTAGTGCTTTAGTTGAACCATTTCAAATCGTCTGGCAAGCTGGGGTAGCTGCGGCGGGACTTCCTGTTGAAGCCTTGCAACCATTGAATCGCTGGCTATTTGCACGCACAGGTACTGTTGCAGAATACCTGCAAGCAGTTTCTCAAATGCAGATAGTGGCACGGCAGATTGTGGCGTTTTTCGATACCGTGGATGTGCTGGTATTGCCAGTTTATCTACATTCACCCATCCTAGTTGGGGAATGGGCTTCGTTGAGTCCAGAAGAGACATTCCAAAATATTATTCAATGGGTTGCCCCTTGTCCGCCTGCGAATGCAACTGGACAACCTGCGATCGCAATTCCTGTAGGCTTTGATAGTAAGGGTTTACCCATGAGTGTGCAGCTAATTGGTAAACCTGCGGCTGAAGCCACCCTCATCAGCCTAGCAGCACAATTAGAAGCGGCTAACCCTTGGATTCATCATCGTCCAGCCTTTGCAATATAGGGCTGATCGTGCAGGCATCCCTGGAACAACTTTCGCAAATTATTGTGTTTGCAAGTTTAGAAATAGCAGACAAAGTAAATTTGCAACCTTCCACTCAGATACAACCGTATCGCAAAGGAGAAATTATTCTGCATGAGGGCGATCGCTTACCAGCAAAACTCTATGCTGTTGTCAGTGGTTCAATTCAAGTTACTAAAACAGCAATAACGGGGAAAGAGACGATTCTCCGCGCCCTAGCTGCTGGAGAAATTTTTGCGGCTCCTGCTTTGTTAGGAAATGGAATTTCTCCGGCAACTGTGACTGCTGAATCTGATTGTCATATTCTGACTGTAGAGCGAGATGCTTTATTAAAAGCTATTGGACAAAATCCTGAAATTGCATTACGAATGCTGATGGTTTTTAACAGTCGAATTCAGCAATTGCATGAAACAGTCCACGGATTAGTTTCTGAAAGAGCTATTGTTCGCCTTGCCAGATTAATTCAATATTTTGCTGCTGAATCTGGAACTGAATCTAGTTCGCAAGGCGAGTGTTTAAAAGTCAAATTATCTTATTATCGGATGGCTCGCAGTAGTGGCATTACTTACGAAGAATGTGTGCGGTTAATTAAAAGTCTCAAGTCAGTAATTGCCTATAGCCGAGGTGGGAAGATTACGATACTTGATGCAAAGAAATTGGATGCGATCGCTTCTGGTAGAATACCACCTGAACACATTAGCTAATATGTTCTATAGGAATCCGGGTGGATTTTTGCAAAAGACTACGAGAAAATACAGATAATTTTTCAAGTTTGCGCGGTTTCAGTAAAATTTTTTAAAGTGACTGGACGTACCACACGAATTAGTTTTCCCTGCAACGATTCTTCTGCTGTCACAGCCTCATTTATTCGTGCTGCAAACTGCTGCCAATTACGATTGTTAGTGCAAACAATAATACCGAAATGATTGCAATTTCGACGATGCAAGCGAATAAAATCATCCCTGTTAATGGTTAAAATCGAGCGTTCCTGGCTAGTTGCAAATTCCAGCACTTCGTCATCTGGTATGCCTAGTTCTGCATTTCCTGCTTCCTGAACAGTCAAAACATCATGTCCCAAAGTGCGTAATAATTCCACAACTGGAAGCGGAAACTGCTCATCCGCGTAAAAGCGTCCCATTGATTAGGCTACCTCATTTCGTTCAATAGCTAGTTCGATTTCATCGGGATGAGCTTCTGCATATCCCCAAGCATAAGCTAAATCTGTCGCTGTAATGGTTGGATAGCTCGTCAAAAGGTCAGCATCACTATATCCAAGACGACGAGCTTCTACAAGTACCCAGACGGGAATACGAGTTTTAGCGATGCGAGCATCCCCACCACAGACTTTAGGGGTTTTCTCAATTCCTTGCCAATTACTACTGAGACTTTGAGCAAGTAACTGAATAGCCTGCACTTTTTCACTAGGACTGAGGGCAAGAAGTTGTTGTTCTAACTCTTTGAATGTCACGGATGTAAATCCTCTAATATTTTGGAAGGTTACATTTACAATTTTATTTGTTCGCGTGCAGTGACAACTAGAACTAGACACACCGCCAGGCTTTCCACTCGTGCTCAAGGATAGCGTAAAGAAAATTATCGTACCATCTGCCTTTGATTAACTCTTTTTCTCGTAGATGGCCCTCACGAAGCATACCAATTTTTTCTAATACCCTTACAGAAGCGATATTCTCTGCAACACACCAAGACCAGATACGATGCATTCCCAGTTCTTCAAAACCGAACTTTAAAATGGCGTGTGCTGCTTCTGTTGCATAACCTTGTCCCCAATACTTAGTGTTTAGTTCATAGCCGATATTTGCTTCCCGCATTTCCAGGTCGTTTATACGGATACCACAATTACCAATAAGCTGATTTTCTTCTTTGAGGACAATAGCTAACTGAAATTTTGTCCGTGGTTGCTCTTTTTGCTGAACGATAAACATCTGAACAAACTCGCAAACATCCTTCTGCGTGCGGTGTGTCCAATAGTTGTAACGCAAGTAAAAAGGATCGGATTGATAAGCGAAAACCGCCTGCCAGTCTGCCTCTACAAACTCACGCATTAGCAAGCGGTCTGTTTCTAAAATCATGTATTTTCTCTATGTGCTTAATGCAGGCAATCTAGGAATTTTAAGTTTTACATTTTACACTACACAAAAACGCAAAGAATTTCTTAGTGTCTTTGCGTCTTTGTGGAAGATTTAAAATAGTTTATGCAGCTAAACAAGCCACGGAAATCTCAGGCAACTTTTACCACATCTACCTTAGCCAGTGGAATAATTAGGTTGCCCCATCAATTTTTTGCACTTCATCATCAGATAGTTTCACATTGATAGCTTGTGCTGAGTCTTCAATGCTGGAAACCTTGCTAGCACCAGGAATTGGTAAAATAGCGGGCGACTTGGAACGCAACCACGCCAAAACAATATTATACACAGACACGCCTTTTTCTTTAGCTAACTGAGCGATCGCTGGGATATCTTGCAAGTCCTGATGGCGACGCCTACCACCAAAGGGACTCCAAGGCAAAAAGGTCAATCCTTGCTGTTCGCAATACTTCAACACGCCATCATTTTCTGGCTGTCGTTGCCAAGGGCTATATTGATTCTGCACTGAGACAATATCTACCACATCCCGCGCTCGCTGAATTTGTTCAACGGAAAAGTTAGAAACTCCCACAAACCGAATCAAACCTTCCTCCACTGCTTCTTTCACAGGTGCAAGGGATTCTTCAATGGTGTACTTTGGATCGGGAGAATGGTATTGCCAAATATCGATAGGTTTAGCACCACCCAACGCCTCAAAACTGACTCGAATTGTTTGGCGCAAATGTTCTGGGTTGCCGTTGCTTGTCCAGTTGCCATTGGGACGCATCAACCCGCCTTTAGTTGCCACAATTATTTGGCTAACATCGCCTTTGTAACTAGTAAGCGCCTTATGAATTAGTCGCTCGTTGTGGTGCTTATCTGACTCATCTTTGCAGTAAGAGTCGGCAGTGTCAATAAATGTAATACCCAGATCCAAAGCACGATGAATAACTTGGATTGATTCCGATTCGGGAGGACGATTAGAAATTGACATGGGCATACCACCCAAACCGATCGCACTCACAAAGATACCAGTTTTTCCTAGTTGTTTGGTTTCCATGTTTCTAGCTATAGCTTTCTGCACCAATTATCTACCAGCTAGTCAAAGATTTTTTAGGGATTCCTCATAAATCTTCCCTAGTACTTAGACTTGGCGATAAGTGAATGGGCTACGAAGGGAATACTCTACTTAGGGGGTAAGTATTCTATACCAGGCACCGATGAAAATTGTAGAGGAAACCCGTACCAGATTGCAGCTAAAGCATCGACCACTCAGACACTGGTTCAGCGGGTGGTGCATTTTTACTGTCTGTTTGAGCTTTTTAATTTACTGCTTAGTTTTTGATTCTGCTTCAGTTAGTCTCAATTGCACTCGACCTTCACCAAACCAAATTAACTGTGAATTGAAGCGGTTTAACTTGGTGGGAAGCATGAATAAACTGAAAATGTTCGATCTCCAAGAAGCATACATTCTGACAAAGACTGGTAGCAAAGGATCGAAAACTTATCAAGTTATGATTGTGACACCATTTGGAGAATTTGCTTTGCTGTCACATGTTAGCTATGAAGAGAATGAAAAAGTGGCTTTTAAAATTAACGATTTTATCAACTCTGGGCAAACTTCTTTATTAGTGCAGCAGAATCAACGAGATTATCTATTTTTCTTGAATTTATTTATATTGATTTTTATGGCGATCGCTGTTTATTTTGCAACATCACCTGTAACTATCTGCACTTTTTACAAAAGTATCGATAAGGTATTTATCGAGCGAAAAAGTATTCGTGGCAATCAAGTTATAGAACATCCACTAGAAAATATTATGCGTTTTGATATCCAAGAAAAGCAATATAAATACTCTAAGCTTTATCGAGCTATAATTGTTATAAAATCTTACCAGGAAATTCCAATTAACCCACAATACACTGATGAAAAAAGCATCAGATATGCAGTTTCTAGGATACAGTTATTCCTAAAATATTAACCAAAATTATTCCCAAAACGTCCCGCTGTGCCTTGAGACTGAAGTTACAGGGTTACAAATAAAGCCTGATTCGGTAGGCTTTTCGCCATTAAGTCCATGCACATTATAGCCGCAACTTCAGAATACTGTAGTCATCCGACTTATTAACACAACCTAGTCAATTAGAAATACCCACTTTGTCAGTTTGTCTAATTAAGCTATGTTTGGTAAATAAAATAAGTAGCCTACACGATCGGCTGTTATTCCACACTTGACATAAAGCATTGTGAGTGCAAAACGTCTGCCAGAAACCATTGCCCATGTCAGAATTACCCGCCAATCCTGGCAACATGGCTTCCTTGAAGGCGAAGTGAGTGCGGGTGAGTTTGAGTGGCATTTCCAGTGGCATTTTCGCCGGGGAGAACTTGCCGTCAAGCCTTCCCAAGGTCGCGCCTTAATCAAAGAACCCCTCGGTCGATTTTTGGAGCAACAAGATTACCAGCTAGAGCCTGGAGGAGATTATGCTTTTACTATTCGGGCAGAACTTTAAAAGTTAGAAGTTTGGAGAGACGCGATTAATCGCGTCTGTACAACGATCTAATTTTTCACTCCTGACTGCTGAGTGTTGATTCCGTGAGGCGATTCAAGTATCTTTCGATTAAGAGGATGGCAACAATGTCATCTATGGGTCTTGGTGGCTGTCGCAGACCCTGTGGCAATAGTTTTATTAGCCCTTTAGCTGGGTACATTTGCCAATAGCGATCGCGTGCTTCTAAAGTTGTGTAGCGCTCATCCACTAAAATAATACTCAACGGTTCTGTCAATTCCTGATATAATTTCTGTCTCCACTCCTTGGCTGTAGTTTGGTCTCCCATCACCATCAAAGAGATAGGAAACTTTTGACGCAGTGTCTCAATGGTAGCGATCGCCTCCTTTGCTAGGACGACCTGATGATAATACAATTGCCGATCCAGTCCCATCACCGCTAAACCACACTTATCTCGACCTGGATCAAACCCTAATATCACTGGTTGCGTTGGTGAAAATTCACGGAAATTCATAATAAATTCAAAATTAAAAATTAAGAATTAGAAATGTACCCTTACAAATATCTTCCTACGCGAACGTAGAGAAAAAATGCAATCACACCAATTATTTTGGCTGCTGTTCAATATGTTTAAATCTTACTAATAACAGTGTGCAAATAATTTTTTAAGTACTAAAAATGATTTGTCCGTTGACTATTGCCACTAATTTTACTCTCAATGGCCCGGCTGTATAAGTGTCCTCTGCTGCGATCGCTTTGATTTCCAGTGGTTGATTGTACTGCCTTAGTTGGCTGACAAAGCGTAAGAAAGTCCCCTCTACTTGCACATTTTCGACAATTCCGGCATTACGGGCACGAAATTGCGAAGCAGAAATCAGTATTTCCAGCCGCTGCTGTAATTGATAGGATGTCATGCTTTTGGAATCAGCAGTAGTTGTGGCCAGCACTGCGCCTCCCGAAAAAACCAGTTGATTGCGGGCTGTATCGGTGAAAAATTCTATCTGCTTTTCTCCCCTGACGTAATTACCAGCCGAGAAAATTCGCACCACGTATTCTTGACCATCGCCAATTTGCTTGCTCAATTGGTCAACTCTATCCTGGGTCACCCGCAGTAGCTCTGCATTTGCAGGATTTGCCCCAGGCTCACTTAATTCGAGGCTAGCGTTGCGATTGGCTTCTTGTAAAAGTTGTATCACTGCCTGACGAGCAGCAGCAGGTTGGGTAACACGAACTACAGCAGCAGATAGAACTTGACCGCGAACTAAGGCCAGCTTACCAAGACGCAGGTCGCGGTAGGACTGATAATATTTTTCCAACCTTGCAACTTCCTGTTCTAGTTGCTCCTGTTGTGCTTCCAATTCTTTGAGGCGCGATTCTCGTTTGGCAATCACTTGCTCTCGCGCTGCAACTTCTATATTACGCTTTTGAATCAGTTGATCGAGTTGGGCAATTTTGCGATCGCGTACTTCTATGGCTTCTTGACGGTTAGCAAGTTCGCGATCGCGTTTTTCAATCGCTGTTTTGGCTTCGTCAATGGCTTTTTTAGCTTCAGCATACAGTCGTTGCCGCTCTGTCTTCAGTAGTTCAACTGCTGCCTGTAGCTCCTTTCTCTGGTTGTAAACGCTTTGTAATTCAGCTATGGCTTTTTGGTACTGAGTTACAACTTGTTCTAGCTGGCCTTGTGTGCGTTGGAGTTGAGTTTGAGTTTGAGCTTGTTGACTAATAGTGCGGTTCAACTGAGCTTGTGTTTGGCGTTGTTTGGCATTCGCCGCCTGCAAAGATTGATTGATTACCTGCAAGTCTTGTTGTGCTTTTGCTTGGGCAATTCTTGCTTGGTTTAGCTCGCTCTCTACCTGACTTTTCTGAGTTTCTGCGGTTTTTAGCTGTTCCCGCTTCTGTCTGAGGTCTGTTTGAATATCTTCTAATTCAAAGACTCCCTTTCGCAAGCCTTCGTCGGCAGCGAATAAAATTCCTAGTGTTGATGCTGAAATCAAACCGCCCGTAAAAATAGTTACCAGTACAGCAGTATTTTTCGGACGAAGGTTAAAAAGTGAGAGGCGGGCTTTGCCAACTCGTGTGCCGATGCGATCGCCCACGGTTGCAATTACGCCTCCCAGAATTAAAATTGCTGCGATGAGGATGTATCCGGTGGTCATCTTTAGCTACCGAAATCCTTCCAGATACAGCCTACTACTTTTAAGCATTGTCTGTGGAGAACTGGAAATTGGCAATAGCTGAAATTACTCAATTTTAGATTTACCTCTAGCTATTAGTGTCATTTTTCAAAATACAACACGCGCCGATTCCCCTTTCTCCAATTGATTTTATGTGAATTGCCTACTTAAGGTAACAGGTTTGTGCACAGTAATTTTCTTTTTGTGAATAGAAATCATCTTTTTTTCACGTAAATCCCCTAGTAGCCTAGTAACGGTAACACGAGTTGAACCAATTGCCTCTGCGATCGCTTGATGAGATAACTTCAGATCGATAGTGATCCCATCTGCACAAGGAACCCCAAAATCCCGACAAAGAATTAGCAAAAAACTTACCAACCGAGAACCCATATCTCGGTGAGCGAGAGTTTCAATCATCATCTCTGTTTGTAAAATGCGCGAAGACAGACCTCGTAGCATTAACATTGATAATTCTGGATTTTCCTTGAGTGCTTGCTCCACTTGTTCAATTGGTGCTGACAGTAATTCCGCAGGCGTAAATGCAACCGCATGGTAAAACCGATCTGACTTATTTCCTGTCAGCAATGACAATACACCAAAAACACTATTTTCCCGCAGCAGCGCTACCGTTATTTCCTCTCCTGCCTCGTACACCCTGGAAAGTTTAACAGCGCCTTTCAAAAGAAAATAAACTCGTTCGGCAGGATCGCCAGGAAAAAAGATCGTTTTATTGCGTTCAAACGTTTCCACAACTGGCGGAAACGCCCCGGTCGCCATCTGACGAAATACATTTGCTAGGGCTTTATCTTGTGTCACGATCATCTCCCTTCCCCTACCCAATGCCGGAAAAACAAAAACTGATTACCTAAGAATACACCTGAAAAATGAATAAAGCACCGTCAACCTTTCTGTACTTTCCTATACTCAAATTCATCTCTTCATAACTGTTTGTTTATAATGATACATAATTGTTGATCCTTTCAGCTACTAGTTGTTGATAAGTAGTTCCAATAGCTGTATTAAAAAGGGTTTTTTAAAGAACAAATAAAGATATCTTGAGAAAATCTTTAGGAAAAATCAAGATTTTTACACGCAGTAAACACTCTTAGCAATATTCATTTTTACAAATCCTGTGTAAAACAAAGACAAAACGTGCCTCAGATTCTAGTATGCTCCTAATGATCGATCGCATTAACAATTTCTATGCTAAATCTGACTGGAAAAAATGCCCTTGTTACAGGTATTGCCAATAACCGCTCGATCGCCTGGGGCATTGCCCAACAGCTGCACCTCGCCGGAGCAAACCTGGGTATTACCTACCTGCCGGATGAACGCGGCAAAATGGAGAAAAAAGTTGCAGAATTGGTAGAACCTCTCAACCCCAGCTTATTTCTTCCCTGTAATGTTCAAAATGACGAACAGATTCAATCTACCTTTGAAACAATCCGCGATCGCTGGGGAAAGCTAGACATCCTCATCCATTGTCTTGCCTTTGCCAGCAAAGACGATCTGACTGGAGATTTTAGTCAAACCTCTCGTTCTGGCTTCAACACCGCCTTAGAAATTAGTACTTACTCGCTGGTGCAGTTAACTGGTGCAGCTAAACCTTTGATGACAGAGGGAGGTAGTATCGTCACTTTGACATATTTAGGTGGTGTCAGAGCAATCCCTAACTATAATGTCATGGGAGTTGCCAAGGCGGGGTTAGAAATGAGTGTACGTTACCTAGCCGCCGAACTAGGGCCGCAAAATATCCGCGTGAATGCCATTTCCGCAGGCCCCATCCGGACTTTGGCCTCTTCAGCGGTAGGCGGAATATTGGATATGATTCATCATGTAGAAGAAGTAGCTCCCCTACGACGCACCGTCACTCAGTTAGAAGTCGGCAATGCTGCCGCTTTCTTATGTAGTGATTTGTCCAGCGGCATTACCGGACAAGTGCTGTATGTAGATGCAGGATATGAAATTATGGGAATGTGACGCGATAAAGTGAGAAGTTAGGAGTTAAAAATTCATAGCTCCTAACGTCTAACTCTTTCCATTCCCCATGCAAACAACCAATCACCAAGTTAATTCAAACTACGATCGCTCAACTAAAACCCCTCGGATTGCCACTGTTCACCGCACCACAGGTGAAACCGATGTGCAAGTTACCATCAATCTGGATGGTAGAGGAGCTTGCACGGCAGCAACGGGTGTTCCGTTTTTGAATCATATGTTGCATCAAATTGCTTCCCACGGGCTGATTGATATAGATGTCCAAGCCAAGGGAGACTGGGAAATTGATGACCACCACACCAACGAAGATGTAGGCATTACCTTAGGCCAAGCTTTGAACCAAGCACTGGGCGACAGAAAAGGCATTGTCCGCTTTGGTAATTTTCTTGCACCACTGGACGAAGCCTTAGTTCAGGTAGCGCTGGACTTTTCTGGACGCCCTCACCTCAGCTATGGCTTGCAAATTCCTACCCAGCGGGTAGGAACCTATGACACCCAACTCGTGCGCGAATTTTTTGTGGCTTTGGTGAACCATAGCCAAATGACACTGCACATTCGGCAATTGGATGGCATTAATTCCCATCACATTATTGAAGCGACATTTAAGGCTTTTGCGAGGGCAACGCGGCTGGCGGTGGAAATTGACCCTCGTCGGGCTGGTGTAATTCCCAGTTCTAAAGGCGTTTTGTAAAGCTAGCCATAGTTAGTTACCAGCGCTGATTTTTATAGTGTTAATTTAGCTACTCTGTTTGCGATAATTGACACACTGCTCGGTGATGGTTATTATCAGCCTACCGGGTAACCTGTAATTAATACCAAGCTGGTAATTAGTAATTGAACCGAGATGAAGTCTGTTGCAGATGACCCTGATTCTCAACTTAATACGACAGACACTCCGCCAGTAGTCCTGACTTCTGAGTTACGAAAAGTCTATCGCACTGGTTTTTGGCTAAATCAAAAAGTCGTATCTCTCAAAAACTGTTCTTTAACAGTTTACAAAGGCGAAACCTTTGGGTTGCTGGGGCCAAACGGTGCAGGTAAAACCACCCTTTTAAAATTGTTGCTGGGAATTATTCGTCCTACCTCTGGACGGGGATTATTATTGGGTGAGCCACTAGGCGATCGCAGCGTTAAGCAACATATCGGTTATCTGCCGGAAAATGCCTATTTGTATGACTATCTCACGGGCTGGGAGTTTTTGCAGCTAGCCGCTGGACTATTCCAAATCCCCAAAAGTGTACAACGCCAACGTATTCCCCAACTGCTGGAATTAGTGGGTTTATCCCAAGCCGATGCCCGCAAAAAGCTGCTGCGTCGCTACTCGAAAGGAATGTTACAGCGTGTTGGTATGGCACAGGCGCTAATTAACGAGCCAGAATTGGTTTTTCTAGATGAACCGATGTCTGGTCTCGATCCGGTGGGACGCTACCAAATGCGAGAAATTATCTTGGCGCTAAAAGCCGCTGGTAAGACGATTTTTTTCAACAGCCATATTCTTAGTGAAGTAGAACAAATTTGCGATCGCATTGCCATCCTCGCTCAAGGTGAATTAATTTGCTCTGGTTCCCTTAATGAACTTTTAGGCGGAAAAAACACAACATATCATGTCAAAGGTCAAGGTGGTGACTGGGAAATTCTTAAAAAATGGATACCCACTGTCAGATTTGAGCCTGATGGTTCATGGCAAGGTACACTACAAGACAATTACTATGATTTCCTCGCCAGTCTTCGTCTCATGGATGGTAAAATTATTGCCATGAACTTGTCGCGTCACTCCCTAGAAGAATTTTTTATTCAACAAATTCAAAGCAAAAAGGACTCACTGAATTAGTCTTCTTGCTTATTGCCAAATAGTAAATTTGGGGTTGGCTTGAGGAACAAAACCTCAAAATTTATGCCTTTTTGAGTTTATCTTTCTCAAACCAACTTACCAAAAATCAAATTTCGACCTATTTTTAAGGTTATTTGTATTTATTTAATGAACTTGTTCATAATTTGGGTACTCATAGCAGATTTGAGATTGCAGTTTAAATAACATAAAATTGGCTTTTGCAAGAAAATTTTATTCGTAAGTACTTTATTAGTTGACAGAGTATTTACTGTATAAACTGCGTTTAGTTGCGTAAATCCTGTCTTTTTTGATAATTGCTCTATTCAAGTAGCGTTAACTTTAAATTAACTTCACTAAAAATTCAAATTCAATAAACAAATTTCCTCCGGAAAATCACAATTTTCGAGGAAAATAAGAGTGTCAGGGAACTTGAATACTTAGGTATAGTCAAAATAAAAATGTTTAGACAGTACTTTATTGATTGTAGTTTCAGAATCTCAGGTAAATATGCTTAACAGAAGTTTGTTTAAATTCCTAACTCAGCCAGTTGTGGGTGTGGCTTTGTTAAGTGCTGTCAATGTTGCTGTGCCATGTGTCAGTCTGGCTCAGGGACAACCATTACCACCAACTACAGAAACACCAAGCACACCAACACAATTAGATACTAATTATTCATTAGGAGGCGGGGATCTCATCCGTGTAAATGTATTTGAAGTACCAGAATATACAGGTGAATACCAAATTCCGCCAGGTGGAGCGATAAACCTGCCTTTAATTGGCAGTGTATCCGTTCTCGGACTAACAAGCGAACAGGCTGCCGACGAAATTGCCAGAAGATATGCTCGCTTCCTCAAACGCCCCTTAATCTCTGTCAATCTGTTATCGCCGCGTCCCATCAATATTTTCGTTGCCGGAGAGGTGACCCGTCCAGGAGCTTACACTCTAAACTTGAGCGGAGGTGCCGGGAACAATCCAGGCGTACAATACCCCACTGTATTAGCCGCATTAACAACAGCGCAGGGGGTGACTTTAGCTGCGGATGTGACTCAAGTTCAATTACGGCGTAGAATAGGACGTTCTTCAGAGCAAGCTGTCACCCTCAATTTGAAAGAACTCATTCAAACAGGCAAGTTATCGCAGGATATTACCTTGCGGGATGGAGACACCATAGTTGTGCCAACAGCAACCAACTTCAACGTGGCAGAATCTCGCAATATATTTGCATCCAACTTTGCCGCCAGTCAAACCACACCCCGCACAGTAACAATTATTGGTGAAGTTAACCGTCCCGGCTCGTATCTTGTCACCCCAGGTAACACAGATAGCCAAGTGGGCGCAACCCCTAACAGTGGCACTGCCAGTCCCACTGGTTTACCAAATGTGACACGGGTAATTCAACTCGCAGGGGGAATTACAGCACAGGCTGATGTTCGTAATCTCAGGCTACGCCGACCTACAAGAACTGGCTCAGAACAAACTATAGATATCAATCTTTGGCAATTATTGCAGAGTGGTGATGCCAATCAAGACATCATCGTGCAAGACGGAGATACGATTGTTATTCCAACGGCAACTGAAATTAACCCCGCAGAAGCTACTCAATTAGCTACCACTACTTTATCTCCTACACGCATTCAAGTTGGTGTGGTAGGCGAAGTTAAAAAACCAGGGTTAACAGACGTTCAGCCGAATAGCTCTTTAAATCAAGCTATACTCGCTGCTGGCGGATTTAATGATGCCAGAGCTAGTAGTAAAGCTGTTGATTTGATTCGCCTCAACCCTAATGGTTCTGTCACTAAACGTATAGTAAAAGTGGATTTCTCCGCCGGAATTAATGAGCAAACTAATCCTATACTCCGTAATAATGATGTTGTGGTAGTCAACCGATCTGGTTTAGCTAATACTGGCGATACCGTAAACACTATAACTGGCCCTCTAGGTGTTATCTTTAATCTTCTGAACTTGTTCGGACTCTAGTTTAATAGATAGATAGATGCAAATTGGGGGCGTTGGTCAACCCTCTTCGTCCCTCAAATAGCACTATCCTTGAATCAAAGCTTAATAGTCAAGAGTTAATATAGCCCAACTTAATCATTCGTGAGAAATAAAAATTTGAAAAACTTATAAATACGTATTTTTATCTTCGTATTTTCTCACGATTTAATTTAGATTTATATAAAACAACTATAGACTCATAAATGGGACTATTAAATTAACTCTTGTACTGCTTTTTAAGAGGCCGCAAGTCGCTCCACGCCCACGTTAAAGAATTGATTTTGTAATAGAGTTTTAGCCTTAACTGAACTGGTTTCCCCTTGGCATAAGGCGTAGCCCACCGGATTCCCACGAGGAATCAAGCTACGCGTAGAGTATATCTGTGACACGCTGCACGAACGCAGATAAGGTATCATTTCCTCCAAAATTGTGTTTTATATCCGCCATTATTAGAGAAATTTTTAGTAAAACTACTTGTTTACAAATGCTGTAGACTATAAAACTTTCACTAAAAATACTTAATCTACCTTGATATGCTTTTGCCAACTTTGTTGTAAGTACTCGGTTGGTTGATGATAATGAGAATATTTTACAAGGGAGAGACGATAAATCCTAGTCTATGCCCTATTTATAGTCATTTTATGATTCTTATTATCATAAGAATTATTTAAGTAAATTAATTGATTGATGACAGATATACTATCTTAACCACAGATGCCGCGTATACACAGTAAAATGATGTCGAATTGGAAATGACGCCATTTGTACGGTTGCTTGGTGTCCATTAATGGTATAACTCTGGATACTGATAATTTTTATCCAGTATTTATACCAAACAACTACCGTTGTTTATAATACAAGTTCAAAAGGCATCCCAGTCATATTTCAGCGAAAATTCGCAGGTGCAATCTTAAAAAACCGTGTATAAACTTAAAAACGGCAGTTACACGACCGTATCCAATACTGAGTTACTGATTAAGGCTAGAGCTACTGACTGTTGACGATTCAGTTTTTGCAACATACCCTATTTTTCCCTATGATGATTCATGGTTTAGGTTTTCTCAGTTTGAGCGCATCTCTTGTACTTCCCTGGGCATTAACAGGTCTAGTTCAAGGAGACAGGATAACAAAGTCTTTAGTTAACGATGTTAAAGATGTTCGTCAGTCATCCACCAATCAGGAGATGCCACTACCCAGCCGCAAGCTGATCAGTGCTATTCCAACTGCGACAAAATACTATGTTAGTGATACCGGAAACGACAGAAATAGCGGACTCACTACTTCATCTGCCTTTAGGACAATTCAAAGAGCAGCAAACCTGACTAACCCCGGCGACACCGTACTTATTATGAATGGGGTATACAAGAATACGGGTAAGACTGGATCGGTAATAGAGATTAAACGCTCTGGAAAGGCAAATGCATGGATTACGTATAAAGCATATCCTGGACATCGCCCGAAACTTCAATACAATGGATGGCATGGAATTTGGATTTACAATCGAGCCTCATATGTCGAGGTAAACGGTCTGGAGGTTGTAGGGAACAATGGCAATATAGACCGTGATTATGCGATGAGTCAGAAGTATAACGTATCTAACCCTAAGACGAATGGAAACTGCATTAGCATAGATGGGCGAAAAAGTGGTCAAACCCACCATATACGTCTTCTCAACAATAAAATACATGATTGTGGAGGTGGAGGCATTACGGTTATAGAATCGGACTATGTGACAATCGATAATAACGAGGTGTTCAATAGTGCTTGGTACTCAGTCTTCGGCTGTAGTGGAATTTCGCTGCTCAACAGTCGGAATTATGACAACAGCAAGAACTACAAGATGTTTGTGACCAGGAACAAGGTCTATAACAATCAAATGTTGGTTCCCTGGATTCAAAATGGAAAGTACCAAGACGGTAATGGCATTATTGTCGATCGTTCAAGAAATTATGGATACCGAGGGCGTACTTTGATTGCCAACAATATCTCATATAGAAATGGTGGTTCGGGCATTCATACTTATGAAAGTGATCATGTAGATATTGTCAACAACACAGCTTATTTGAATAACCGGACTGCGGGAAGTAATTCCGGGCAAATCATGAGTAATTATTCAAGCGATATCAAAGTTGTCAATAACATCCTTTATTCTGCGTCTAAGAAACCAATAAACCTGAATAATAGAAGTAGCAACGTTACTTTTAACTACAACCTTTACAACAACAATGGTTCTCGTGTAAGTGCTGTTGGCCCTAACGATATTATGGCAGATCCAATGTTTATGAATCCCTCTAATGGCGACTTTAGACTGAACCGGAAAAGCCGGGCAATCAATAGTGGTATGAGGTGGAATAATTTGACAACCGATATTCTAGGCAAGTCTCGTGTGTATGGTTCAGCATCCGAAAGAGGTGCATACGAAATGCAGTATTAGTTAACAATGACCTTTGCCAATTTACGAAGATTGACATAAAACAAAACTGAATGATACGTGCCTATTTTTGCGATCGGGTAAAAAAGCTCTAGGTTTTGCTTAACAGTCAATCACATGCTTATCTTGAGTCATTTTGGCAAAGAAATTGAGTTAATAATATGGTATTGGGTTGTATGACAAAATCCTGATTTATATAGAGTTTTTGTCTACAACCCATTGTTGTGACCCACATTCCGAATCTGATATAAAACCTTAATTTTAATGATGTAGCATAAATAAGCGGGTGGTAGAACCAAACTAAATGTACTCTCTTAAAAACTTCCCAAGAATTAATTCATGGACATTTAAATAATAATAATCATTGTTAAGAGAAGAAAGCGGTAGGTGTTGGCTGCCGCTTTTTTCTGTTTAAAGTACACATTAAAAATCTCCACTCGCGATCAACTATCGGATTCACAAGTGTGTTTATTTAAAATATTCCTCTTTTGTCACTTTCCGAAAACTTTTGGCATTTCTGAATTCTAGAGCTTTTTGACAACCTAGAATTTTCGCCAAATAACAAGGCGACGTTATTTTATTTGGATAAAGTCTAAATAAACAATCTGGGGTCAGAGGAACTACGAAATTCTAGTCAATGGTTTATTGATATGTCTTTCTGTAGCCCCTAAAGTTTAGATATTTTATTTTTTTGCAGCCTTAAGCTCTTTTGTCAACTCCCTTGGTTTAAAATATTCGTGATCGTGGTATAAATAACTACTAGACTCATTTTTATCAATGACTCCATTTACGACTAAACCTAAGACATTGTAATTGGATCTCTCTAACATCTCTTGAGCAGCGTTAGCACTGTTAGAATCAATTACCCCAGGGCGAGCTACTAACAAAATCCCATCAGTCATTTGGCTTAAAGTCAAAGCATCGGCTGCCAAAAGGAGAGGAGGAGCATCAATAATTACAAAATCATAGTTATATTGAGATGAAAAATTTTCAATTAATGATGCCATCCGTTTTGAGTCAAGTAAAGCAAGTGGGTTGGGAGGTCTAACTCCAGCAGTTAAAACATCAAGATTATCCATTACCTTAGATACAGCAACTTCAAATTCAGACTGACCTACAAGAACCTCACTCAAACCAACTTCATTGGTTAGTTGCCAGAGATGGTGCTGAGAAGGAATTCGCATATCTGCATCAATTAGTAAAACTTTACGTCCTAGTTGAGCGATCGCTGCTGCCAAATTAGCTGAAACTGTAGACTTGCCTTCTTTAGGAACTGCACTAGTTATCACGATAGTTTTAAGCACTTTATCTGAACTCAGGAATTTCAGATTGGCTTGAATCATCCGGTACATTTCGCTAGTTAAAGAGTAAGGCGTATCTCTGACTGCGATTTTTTGAGTTATTGATTCTACATTTGAATAACGGGAGCGAACCTTTTTAACAGACAAAGGAACAATTCCGAGTAACGTATATCTAAATACATCTCTGACTTCCTTAAGTGTTTTCAGAGATCTATCTCTCATGCCTAAAAAGAGAACAGTTGTAGTGGCCAAAAATAAACCGAACATTACTCCTAGCAGCAAAACAATAATTTTTTTGGTCACTACTGGCTTATCTGGCACTAAAGCCTCAGCAATAATCCGCGAGCTGGCTGTATTTGTATTCTCAACTAACTGTAATTCTTGAACCTTTTTCAATAGAGTTTGATATGTAGATTCTGCGACTTCAAGCTTCCGTAGTAACTCCTGCTGATTTTGTGCTAACTGGGGGATCATTTTCACCCGCTGTTCGTAGGTAGAACGAGAACTATATAGAGAGGAGAGTCTTTTAGCTAAACCAAAGCGCTCTATTTCTGACTGTAGAAACTTTTGGATCAGGCTTTGTCTGAGTTCTCCAATCTGCAATACGTTCTGCGGTAATTGTGTTTGATTCCCAACAGTTTGACCAATTTGCTGTTGCAGGAGAGATTTTAAGCTAGCTTTCTTTGCTTCTAGGTTAATAATTATGGGGTTGTCATCTAGGAAACGGCTACGCTCAATTGCTAGCTGCCGCTCGGTCTCTTGAAGTTGTGTAAGAACTCCTTGCACGGCAGGTGACTGACTGAGGGCACTGACAGCGATCGCTTCCTGAGAATTTAGCTCTACTTTCTGGCGCAGTTCATTGGTTTGGGCATTTACCTCGTCCAGTCGAGCCTTAACACTATTCATCTCATTGTCTAGATTTCCAATAGTCGTAACGGCTGACTTTGTCTCCTCGTCGAGATCTGCTATCTGATGCTTCTGTTTAAATATACGTAGTGCTACTGCTGCATTATTAACAGCCTCTTGAGTTTTAGGAAGCTGCCTCGCAATAAATTGACGAGTTGCTGCCGCCTCAGAGCGATTTGTCAGAATATCATTATCTAAATAGAGACGCATGATTGTGTTGACCACTGCCGCTGATTGTTGGGGGTCAGGGCTGGCATAGCTAATTCGCAATACATCCGTCCCACTAACAACTTTTAATACCAAAGATTTCCGCAGTTTTTCTACTTCTAGAGGTGTACCTTCTTGGTCTTTCAGTTGTAGTTTGTTTATTGTTCGCTGCAACAAAGCAGGAGAAGAAATAACTTCTATCTGAGTGTTTATCGGATTTTGAGTTGCTAGCAGCGATTTTAAATCTCCTGCATCTCCTCCTTCAGTATTAGTAGGTAAAAGATTAGATCCTACTACTTTAAAAGAAGGAATTCTAAATAACAGTTTTCCTTCGGCTTCATAGGAAGGCTTCATAAATTGTGTAGCTACAGCACTTAGCATTACTGTAGCTGCAAATATCGCAGTAGCAGGTAGCCACCATCGTTTCAATATCAATAAGTAACGATTAAGGTCTAAATCAATAGATTCTCTAGATTCCATAGATTTTTCTAACATAAATCTTCCAAAGTACAGGTCTTAAGCAAGAAACTAAAAATTGACTTAGAGAATGCACAAACCACTGCAATTGACAAGACTGATGCGATTTGACAATATGACAATAGTATAGACTATCTAAGTTACAAATTTAGTTCCTCTTCTGGCACAATAGTGCAATATCGTTGTATGCCATGCTAGTAAGCAAATAAGCAAAAAAATTGGTAAATTCGGGATTTGAGTTCAGTTAAAGGTGTGCTAACTCTCTGTCGTACTATATAAACCAACTCTTTAGCGCCGCTACATTTATTTATTTCTTTTTTTTAGCATCAGCCATTAAGATTAAAATTTATTTCTCGATTATTAAGGGCTTGATTTTTTTCCTAGAAGATTATATGACTATGGCTCTACCCCTTCTCAAATCGCTTATGCTTTCCAAATTTACTTAGTCCAGTAAAAAACTCACCCTCTAGTTAGTTTACGATTTTTGTCCATAGATATCTACTCATTACTCAGATTCACTTAATAGCGATTCCGAAATTTAAAGTAACTACTAGCTTTGCCAAATTTTATCATAAGCCTCTAACAGTTTCGGAGCTTGATATTGCCACTCAAGTATCTTCTCCATTCTGCGTCGCCCCTCGGCTCCTATCTTTTCTCTACGTTCAGGAGAATCTAGAAGCTCTAGAATTTTCTCGGCAAATTCCACCTCATCATTAGGCTTGGCATAAAGAGATGCTTCTTGTGCAGAACGTCTTCCCTCTCGCAAATCAAACTGGACAATTGCTTTTCCCATTGCCATGTATTCGAGGATTTTATTCATCGTGCAGTTTTCGTTATAAGCAGATGTTGGAGAAGGTTCTACACACACGTCGCAACTAGAAAGCCGCTCTAAAAGTTCTTCCCCTTGCTTAAACCCTGTAAATTCTACGAACTCAGTCACTTCTAACTCTTTAGATAAAGCCTTAAGTTTTTCAGCGGCAGGCCCACTACCGATTAGCATAAAGTGGATATCGGAGCGATTTTTTTTCTGGACAATGTAATATACCATTCTCAGGAGATAATCAATTCCCTCTGGTTCGCCCATAACACCCATGTACCCTATTAAGTACTTTTTACCTTTACGGTAATTGGGGTTTGGGGGCATTCGGCGAAAGCGCGAAAGGTCAGGCGCACTACGAACTACAAAGACTTTCTCTGGTTTCTTGTGGCCACGGGTAAGTGCTACCTCTCGGTGCGACTCGTTCGTTGAAATTGCTATGTCTGCTGTAGCATAGGTCAAGCGTTCAGCCCAGCGTAATCCATGATAAAAAATATCCCGCCGTTGATACTTAGCTTCATACATCTCCGGACTGAGATCGTGATGATCGAAGATAACCCATGTGCCATGAAATAATTTAAACCATCCTGCTACTAGAAAAAGTAAATCTGGCGGATTACAAATGTGGATGGCATCAAAACCACGTTCTCGCCATACCCGTTGAGCTAGACGAAATTGCCAGTTAATTGCCCAACTGTATTCTCGGAGATAGCCAATAACCGAACTTTCTTCCGGTGGTAGAGGATGACGGTAGATGTGAATCTGCTCAATAACTTCGTAGTCTTTTTCAAAGCCATTACCTGTCGGTGAAATTACAGTAACTTCATACCCAGCTTTTTGTAAAGTAGTAGCTTCCATCCACACCCGCCGATCAAAGGGAACTGGCAGATTTTCAACGATAATTAGTACTTTCTTAGGTAATGCCATAATAATCTCAATTCTTAATGAGTTTAGTAAAACACTGACTTGTCAATTTTAAAATCTGCCTTTTGTGGTGAAATTTTAGTAATACCTGGCAAAATTGGGTTGAATCACCTGTATATCTGCATACTTGTAGCTTTCAGCGTTGCAGTTGCTAGCTGTTTGTATTGACATTATTGAGGAGCTAAATTTAACACTGAACGATATAAATCAAGGAAAGAAACCCAGTGATTTTTGATATCAAGAGCAAAAACACTTGTTCTCGCCTTAGATCCTAAAGAAAGCCTCAAAGCCTCGTTTTCAATCAAAGACTTTACAGCATCTGATAACTGCTCAACATTGCCTGGATTAACGATTAATCCATTTTCAGATTGAGTAACTATCTCAGGTATTCCTCCTACTGGTGTAACTATGACTGGTAACTCCCAAGCCATTGCTTCCAGCATTGCTAATGGAAGACCTTCGTTATAAGAGGGCAAGACAAAAACATCTGCTTCAGTTAAAAGAATATCACGTTCATCCGATCCTATCCAGCCAGGCAATTGTATATAATTTTCTAGATTTAAATTCTTAACTAAATTGCGTGCTTGTTCTATATCTCCATCTCCTGCCATAATCATACTCGATCTGGTTTTATATTCAGTAGGCAAAAAAGAAAAGGCTTTGATCAAATCAAATGCTCCTTTACGTTGACCAATTCGTCCTAAAAAAAGTAAGTTCACTTTTCTAGAAACTGAACGGAGTGGAACTTCAACAGGCACTTTTACTGGATTGTAAAAAACTACTACTTGTTCGGGTTTCAGACCAAGGTTTTCTATGTAGAAGCTTTTCCAACTTTCGGATAACACAATTAAGCGTTGACACTTGCAAAATACCCAACTTAACGATTTCTGCATCCATTTTGCAAGTCCAGCGTAGAAAAGATGAAATTGGCTACCATGAGCATGAAAAATTATTGGCTTGTGAAATACCCAAGCTAAAAGTGCCATAATTGCTTGTCTAAAAACACTGCCGCGCTGTGAAATTTCAAGTTGAACAATATCAACTTCTTCCGTTATTAACATCCACATAAATTTCCATATAGCTTTCAAAAACACCATTACTTTGAATGCTATAGTTCCTTCATTGTGAGTAATAATATGACATATTTGCACTTCCGAAGGAGCATACTCCAAAAAAAGTTTCTCGTAACCGGAAATACCACCCTGCTGGAGTAAGCTAGGACCTAACATGATAATTTTGATAGTATTAGTTTGAGACATAAGCTGTAAGTTTTAAATAATTGGTCTATTTTTAATTAATGTATCAACGAAATCACAAGTTATCGTTTGATTAATTTTCCCAGATTCAACACTACCTAGACTTTTCCTAAAACAGCGGAAATTTATTGATTCTATTTTAAAAATTTGAGCGTGTAGAAAGTTTGCTTGATAATATTGCTGATACATAAAGTATCCATTCCAGACTATTTTGCTCTAACAATGAAGTTTCAGTTAGATTTGAAAGAATAATAAAAGTAAGATAAACTAAAAGCCATAAATTTTCGGATGTTTGATTCAACTTGATTAAATATATTGCTCTTAATAAATTAACAACGTACCCAATTAGAAAAACCGAAACTCCTAGTAGACCCAAGGTTACCCACACATCCAAAAAACCATTATGAGCATTAGGAGCATCCCATTGTATTCTTTGTATAACAATAGAATAATCACTATTCTGCTCTATCCAAAATGCTCCATAGCCATATCCTAGCCACGGTTTTTTCGCAATCATTTCCAACACAGCAGGCCATAATTCTGAACGTCCAGTGAGTGTTGTGTCCTTGCCTACTGAGCCTAGAATTGTATCAGCTTGTGAGATAAACCATGTATAAAAAGCTATACTAATGGTTGATAGGAAGGTTAGAATAGGTATCATTACTTTATATTTTAAATTTAAAATTCGAGAATAAATAAGAAAAGCTGCTGTAATGATTATAAAATTACCTAGAGATGTTGTTGATTTAGAGAAGAATACAAGTACTCCAGAAGTAACATAACCAAGCCATGAAACCCAGCGATTTTCTCCATTAGTCATAGCAAGAAAGAAAAATATTGCTCCACTAAGTACAAATCTCTTGCCAAGAACATTTTTCTGTGCGTATATTCCTCGCCAAGCAGCTGTGTCAATATCCGTTCCCATACCATATTGTGGGATTAATAGAACAAATAAAAAACACATTACTGCTGATATGCCAAACATGTATGCACATAACTTCAGTTGTTCTTTTAAGGTGTAGCGTGAAGCTAAATAAAGCCCAAAGAGCATTGTTCCTGCCAGACCAAAAACACGACGGATAGTAATATCTGAATCTATAGACCAAAAACTAGAAAATGCACAAACTAGAAGTAATACCCAAATAAATTTATCTTTTCTAAATACATAAGTAACCTTCTTCCAACGTAGAGTAACTAAGAAAAGGGTAACTATATAGGTAAAAGTGAAAAGCAACCGGAATATGGTTCTATCACCTTCTTTGACAGTGAATCCATCCGTGATAAACGGATCTAGTGGAGTTCCTGAATAGATCATCAAAAAAATTATGGTAACTAATTGTTCAGCGAAGATTAAAATTTTCCTCATTTTTTAGTAGATTTTGTAAAGGTCATCGTATAAATAATTAAATCAAACCAAAAATTTTTGATTACCGTCTGAGTCGATTTTGACAAATACTTTACTATCTCTTTCTATTCACTTCACTCACTTTTAATGAGATGGCTGTATTTTTGGTATATCATTGTTTTCATGAAGCCCGAAGACAGAAGCAACATAAGCTTAAAAACGTATAATTTAAGCACAGACATTTTCTATCTCGCACTATAGTTATAGCCACAATCCCATTTTCTAGTGGTATTAAAATTCACGCTTCAAGGTTTTTTGTAACTATTCTTGTCTTCTGCCTTTCTTTTGTGAAAAGCCTTTTATGTTTTAGACTTCTTGGCGAAAATAGAGCGAACTTGTTGCCTAAGCTGCTGAGGAAAGAGCCACATGGTTAAGTACAAGAATATATCAATCGGTCGGAGCTTGCCCCAGCGTAGAGCTTCCCACAACAAAGGAAAGAAGGCTTTCCAATCACCTACTAGGGAGGCAGAAGGAGTGATAATTGTTGCAATGAAGCCTGAATAAGCCTTTGGTGTTACTAAATTGCGGGTGGAACGAATCCAATCCAAGGAATATTGCCAGTCGTTGATATTACTTAAGCGCTTGATTCCCATTTCTGAATGCCAGATTGCCATAGGCTCAGGTACAAACTCTACTCCTACACCTTCAATAGCACTAACCCTAAGCAACCACTCCCAATCCTCGTGTCTATAAAATTTTTCTTCTAGAGGCATTTTTTGCACTAACTCTTTTTTCACGAAAATAGTTGAGGTTTGTATGCAGCCTTCTCCTTTAAAAAAGGAGTTACGCGCAAAAAGATATTCACTTAAATGTTCAGAGGTATTAGGTAGCCTTCTTGGACAAATAAACTCACCTTTTTGAGTTTGGGAAATGAAACGACTAGCGACAATTGGAAAATCATAAGGAGAATTCTTTGCTACTTCAAGTTGGCGCTCTAATTTTTGTGGAAGCCATTCATCATCATCATCTAAAAAGGCTATCCAAGTTCCTTTAGCTTCTCTCACGCCAGTATTTCTAGCCCCTGATGGCCCAACATTTTTTGGTAGTTCGATCACTCTCAATCTTGAATCGGCTATCTGAGATAGTACATTTACTGTTTCCCGATCGGGGCCGTCTACTATCACAATCACTTCAATTGATTGCAGGGTTTGAGTTAATGCAGTTTTGACACCCCTAGCAACAATTTGTGGTCTATTGCGTGTAGGAATCACGACACTAACTATTGTTTGGTTACTTTGATTTACCATTGGTGATTTTTGGGTTATTGGTTTTTCTGCTTGAAGATATTCAGTATTCATTGCTGTAGTTATTTGAAGATTTTCTAAATTTGCTATTTTAGAAGTAGGGTCGAGCATTGAAACTTCATCCCTTTTTTACAAATTTTTGCCATACAACATCAATCCCGCCTAAAGCATGAATACTCATCAAAATAACAAATAAAATATAGGATGAAGTTGCAACAATCAGAGTTAATAAAAAGTCTAAATTAATATTTTTTAAAATTAAAAATACACCTAGCATCAAAGTGCCGATTATAACTGGACGGCGAATTATTCGCCATAAATTTAATGGAAATAAGAGAGTATAGGTAAAGTAAACATACTGGCTAAAGCCAAGAACAGTCATTAGCAATGCCATTATAGCTGCACCTAGCAAATGATATTGCGGAACTAATAATACACCTGCCAAGCTTCCTAATGTAGTTGTAATAATTACTTCACGCAGGTTCACTATCTCAAAATGATTGGCTACAAGTACATAACATAGTGTACGTATGAACGGCAATAAAAGCAGTGATACTGCACTTATACTCAGCGCTAAACTTCCTTGAGCAAAGCTAGGGGTATATATAAAAACTAGTAAATCTTTGCCAAAAAATAATAATCCAAGGAACAAGGGTAATCCCATAGTTAGTAAAATTTCAACAAAGCTTTCAGCTATTTGCTGCTGCTTTTCCTGCCCTTGGCCTGCTACTTTCGAAAGTCTCGGGAACATTGCTACAGTTATACTGTTAGCAATAATCAAAAAGGGTTGTAGCAGTTGTACTATTCCACCAAAAAGACCTACTAAAAACTCATTTCCTAACAATGAAAGAATTAAGATTTGAATTCTGTTACTGACTACAGCCATTGCTTCAATAGCAATAAATGTTCGGGCATTTTTAATTGTATTACCTACAAAAACTCTATCAATCTGCCATTGGATTTTGACTAACCGTGCGATCAGAATCCATTCAATTACCAGAATTAATGTTTCCGACAAAAATAGTATCGCTCCCAGAGATTCAATTCCATACTTCAGTTGCATCGCCCAGATCATTATTATTAGGCGTAGGATATACACTGGGACTGTAGCAATGGCAATCAAATGCATCTTTTCTTTAGCTTGAAAAATTGCCTCCGTAATGTTGGAAAGTGCGAAAGGAATAATCGTTAAGCCCATGATGTAGCAAACAATAGAAGTTTTTGAATTATAGGGAAGTAAAAACACTACAATAACTAATGCCCCATAACTCAAAAAACTAAATATTAATTGCAACCAGGTACCACTCATTAAATAAATAGATGTTTTTTCTGGTTCACGAGCTAGTTCTCTGGTAAACAATACCTTTAGTCCTTGGGAAGCAATGCCCACAAACATAAAGTAGTAGCTATACGCTAGTAAATACTGCCCTAAAGCCTCAACTCCTAGAGTACGAGCAATAGCAGCGGTTAATACAAAGGCTGTAATGCTTTGTGCTAACCGATTCATTATCATTGAGAGGGAATTACTTATTAATTTGTACTTTTCTACCATTCTGAAATTATTAATCAGCCTATTTCGTTAATTTTGAATCAGCAATATCTATAAATCTCATGACTTACTTTTTTTGATATACTGCTATAAATTTTTTTTAGCTTTTCCATAGATAGATATCCAGTCATACGACTTCAGTGCAAAATGCATTTTTGTTTAGCTTGCTTATATCATCGCACGCTTGAGTGTGCCACTGATTCCAAGCAAGATGTATTAATCTTTTGGCTTGTAAATCCGAAAGATTTTACCCGACTTAAATAGGTAGTTTTTCACTCACTTAAGTAGAAAAATCTTTAATGCGTGAAAAATTTTCCTATCAAATCCAACCTTTGTATCAATACGTAAAACGCATAATGATTGCTGTCGGGTATGGTTTAGTTTTTGTTACCTTAGTAGGCACCTTCTTTTTTCAAAACTACCATAACTGTTTTAAGGAGAATATCAAAGTCTAAGCCAAGCGACCAATTTTCGATGTAGTTAAGATCGAGATTAATCACTTGTTCAAAATCTAAAATATTCGAGCGACCTGAGACTTGCCAAAGACCTGTAATCCCAGGTAAAACTTCATGTCGAATAAAATGATGTTCAGAAAACTTATCAACATCTCTAGTAGGTAAAGGGCGAGGTCCTACTATACTCATTTCTCCAAAGATAACATTAAAAAGTTGAGGTAATTCGTCTAAGCTGTAGCGACGGAGAAATTTTCCAATACGGGTAACGCGAGGATCATCTTTAATTTTAAAGATAATCCCATCTTTCGTTTCATTTAATGCCTCTAATTCTTTCTGTAATTTTTCTGCATCAGACCTCATGGTTCTGAATTTCCATACTTTAAACTGTTGCCCATGTAAACCTATACGGGTTTGCTTATAAAATACTGTGCCGGGAGAGTCCAGTTTTATAGCTATAGCTATAGCTATATAAATAGGGAAGGTTAACATTACAAATAAAGTCGCGAAGCAAAAATCACAAGTACGCTTTATCCAAAAATCTTTACCTGTAATTATCGGGCAATCCAAACTTAGACAAGGCATTCCTCCTATTTTATTAAATTCTACGTTTCTATAAATTGGTTTTAATTCCATTGGTAAAATATGTACTTGAATGCCAGATGCTTGAAATAACCAGCATAAAAACATTCTATTTTTTAGAGCATCCCAAGATATAAAAACTTCTGTTACACCTAATTCATTAAGTTGCTTCAATGTTTGTTGACGTTGATATCTATCTAATGAATTAGCATTAGCTGTTCCAGATACTATGTAATGTTTTTCTTTTTTTATAAAGCTTGCAATCTGCTCATGATCTTGAGGATCGCAAATAATAAATACAGAAGAACGAACTATTTTTTTCTGCTTGCGTAAATATTCAAGAGTAATATTTACAGCATATCTACCAGTACAAATAAATAAGATACTTAACAACCAAGATAATAATATTAATCTTGGGCGTGTAATATCAACAACTGGTTGATACAAAGAACAAACAAGGAGTATTAATCCATGAGCAAAAGTTAGCGATTTGATAATATTTAAATAGTCGTAGCGTTTTTGACCTTCTCGATAAATACCTTGGAGAGCTAGCGATCCTATTTGAATCCCAATAGTTATCAAAATGGGTAAATAATGACTCCGTATATCCCAAGTAAAATAGTCATAAGAAGATTGATATCCAGCTAAAATCCAAGCTAAGGATAAAAGAGTATAGTCGACTAAAAACAATGTTGTTAATCTCAACCACCACGAACCCTTACGTACCCTGACAAATGCAGATGCACGTAAATCCAAAGGCACTTCACTGAATTTATTTGTTGTAATGCTTTGATTACTCATAAGTTAGGAACACCTGGTGTAGTTAAAATTTGATGGAAACTTATATAAGACAAGTGGGGTATTTCACATTCATTTTTATTTCAAAGAAACCTGACTTTTGTAGTCTACTATTAACCATTTTCTTTGGAGTAACTTTAAGTTTTCGATCGGAAGTATCTTCCAGGGTCGGTTTGGGCGCGGTTACTACCCATATACTTAGCTTTTGTTGCAGGGTAGAATCCAGTTTAGTCTGGAAATTTTGAGCTTTGATACCGAAAAAAATTTGTTAATGAGTTAACTTATACTTGAATAAAATTTTTGATGTTAATAATTCAAGTAGGTCAGGTAAAAATATTAGAATTTTTAAGTTGCGTAATAGTTTAACTGAATTACTACAGTTTCATTGCAGAGTTGTACTTGTATGAAACAGTGATATCCCTTCCGAAAATACTGTAGCATGTTTAGCTAGACTAATTCAGCTTTGCTTAGAAATTCTCTATTTCTTTACGCATAATTACTGACTAACAAAACTTACAAACATAACTTACAGGAAAACGCATCAAAAGTTTGAATATTGTTACAAAAATTTACATATCTTATGTCGTGGTTAAACTTGGGTCAAGTTTCATAAAGCATTTCTAGAGAATTGCTTATAGCTTAATGATAATAAATTCTAATAAGTCAACAATGTTTGAAATTTGTGAGTCTTGTCATATCTGCATTATAGGCATTTTTACCTCCTGAGAAAGGATCGTTTTTTTAATCTAATTTTTTTGCCTCTATATATTACATTTTGGACTGTTCTAATCTTGTCTATCAAAAATTGAGGGTTGAGACCCAGTGGTAACACCATAAAAAAATCAACATTAGATTTGCTGCAAGCCTTTGTTTGTAGCCAAAAAGCTTGAATGGGTATTCGCTGCCAGAAAAAAACAAATATTTTGTCTGTATCTTATGTCACGTTGACACAGATACTAAGTCAATGTAATAGGTTTTCACCTTCTCTATAGTGAGATGAAACCCAGATGCTGAGAGTTTTACTGAGTCAGGGTAACGCTTTCTTAAGAAACTGCATTTGTCTGAAGTTGCAGACCTGACTTGAAAGTACTAAGAAGCCAGTGTGTTACGGAGGTTTCCTCCATTATCGCAACTGGTACCGATCCCCAATGCCCAGGCCCTCTTCATGTGTACTAGTGTATGCAATTCATGACGGTAACTTAATTATTTAAGCAAATCATAATTATAACTTCACACTATTTTTACATATGAAGAAATAGAATGAAGATTCGGTAATAATTATTTTTCTCCTCAGCGAATTTTAAGAAGAAAGGATAGAGTTTTTACAGTATTATATTTTAGTTATCAAGGTAGAGGCTATTTATAAAGTAAATATGAAATCGCGAGTGTTACGCAGCAAGAGGGATTAATTAAAATAGTAATAATAAATATTTTTTTGCCGTAATACATTGAGATTAATGGTGAGATCCGCTATAACGCAACTTACAAAATTAAAATTTACTTTATATATAAATAGTTTCTTTTGTAAAATAAAAATTATATTTGTTCAATTAAGGTAAAATCGCAAGTCAAATGCTTGCCCCTGCCTGTATCTAAACAATGAAACAATGCAATTTTTTGATTTTAATTGGATTTTAAAATTTTAGTTAAAAATAGGATATTGGATAAAGTTGATATATAAAAAATGCAGATAAATAGCCAGAGTTCAGAATGTAAGCAAAATATTCCGTTAGATACCTTAACTCACATAATTGGCACTCAAGTTCTACAGGAATGGAATCATAGCCAAGCAGTTCACGATCTGGATCTGTGTATCCATCAAATGTTTGAGATGCAAGTAGAGCGATCGCCCCAAGCAACTGCTGTAGTATTTGAAAATACACAACTGACCTATCAGCAGTTAAACCAGCGGGCGAATCAGCTAGCACACCACTTACGTAGTTTAGGCGTTGGGCCGGAAGTCCTTGTAGGTATTTGCTTAGAGCGCTCTCTGGAGATGATAGTAGGATTGCTGGGAATTCTCAAAGCTGGAGGTGCTTATGTGCCTTTAGATCCTGCATATCCTTCAGAACGTTTAGCTTTCATCTTGGAAGACACCCAGACACCGGTGTTGTTAACCCAAGAAAAATTGGTCAAGAACCTACCACCGCATCAGGCGCAAGTGGTTTGTCTAGACTTAGGTTGGGAAGCGAACATTGAGAACAGCCAAGAAAATCCTGTCAATGAAACGACACCTGATAACCTTATTTACGTAATCTACACATCAGGCTCTACAGGACAGCCCAAGGGTGTAACGATCGCTCACCGTGGGATTTGCAATCAACTCTGCTGGAAGCAAACAACTTTTGGGTTGACTCAGGCAGACAAAGTTTTACTGACTATTTCTTTTAGCTTCGATCCCTCGGTGTGGCAGATATTCTGGCCATTATGCTTTGGAGGGCAATTGTTCGTAGCTCGCCCTGGCGGGCATCAAGATACTGCCTACCTTGTGAGGGTGATTACTGAGCAGCAAATTACCGTCCTAGCCTTAGTACCTTCCATACTCCGTGTCTTACTGGAAGAGAAAGGAATTGAGAATTGCCGATTCATTAGGCATATTACCTGCGGTGGTGAAGCTTTACCTGGCGAACTCATAGAACGCTTCTTTGCCAAACTTAATTTGGACAATGTTCTGCATAATTGCTATGGCCCGACAGAAGCTTCCATTGATACCACTTTCTGGACTTGCCAGCGTGGCACTAATTATGCGATCGCTCCCATTGGTCGCCCTATTAATAATGCAGAGATTCACATCTTTGATGAAAATTTGCAGCCCGTGCCTATTGGTGAATCAGGTGAATTGCACATTGGCGGGATTGGTCTAGCGCGAGGGTATCTTAACCGTCCAGAATTGACCATAGAAAAGTTCATTTTCAACCCTTTTAGCTCTGAAACAGGGGCACGTCTTTACAAAACTGGGGACTTAGCACGTTACTTGAGCGATGGTAATATCGAGTTTCTTGGTCGGATTGACCACCAAGTAAAAATTCGTGGCTTCCGAATTGAATTAGGAGAAATCGAAGCCATATTAGGGCAACATCCAGCACTGACACAGACTCTAGTCATAGCTAGAGAGGATGTACCTGGGGACAAGCGACTCGTGGCATATGTAGTTGCCAGTCCAGAGCAAATCCCTAGCCAGGTTGAATTGCGTCGCTTTTTAGAAACTCGGCTTCCTGAATACATGGTGCCTAGTTTCTTTGTATTTTTGGACACCCTTCCATTAAATCCCAACGGTAAAATAGACCGCCGCGCCTTGCCTGCACCTGATACATCTGATATTAGGCTCTCAACTTTTGTTCCACCTCAGAATTCGACAGAAGAAGTCTTAGCTGGCATTTGGGCGAAAATTTTGCGTTTGGAACAAGTAGGCATCCACGACAATTTTTTTGAATTGGGAGGTCATTCACTGCTGGCCACTCAAGTGATGTCTCTGGTTCGGCAGGTCTTTCGGATAGAAATACCGTTGCAACTCTTATTTGAGAATCCAACGATCGCTACTTTAGCTCAAGCGATGCCTACGGCAACCCGAAACGGGAACGCTCAAAACCAAACTTCAGAAAACGATCCCCAAAATCAGACTATTCCCCAAATAACCAATAGGGAATCAGTCCCTTTATCCTTTGCCCAGCAGCGAATATGGTTTTTGGAGCAGTTAGAACCCAACAGCCCAGCATATATCGTCTCTAATGCACAGCGCTTAACGGGCAAGTTAAATGTGGGTGTATTGCAACGATCGCTAGATGCGATCGTTGTCCATCACGAGGCACTGCGAACCAACTTTATTAGATCGCCTGATGGTAGCCCCATACAAGTAATTGGCACGCCTCGGCCAGTGGAACTCAAAATCATTAAGGTAACAAAAGAGCAAATAGAATTTCTCCTAAATCAAGAGGTGCAACACCCCTTCAACTTAGAATCTGACTTGATGCTGCGAGCTACTTTGCTCCAAGTAGAGGAAGAGGAGCACATCCTCTTGTTAATGATGCACCACATCGCCTCAGATGGCTGGTCAATCGGCATTCTCTGGCAGCAGTTAACAGCACTTTATGAAGCCTTTTTGAGCAGTAAGCCTTCCCCACTGGCAAAATTACCGATTCAGTATGCAGATTTTGCTGTATGGCAGCAGCAATGGCTATCAGGTGAGGTACTTTCCAAGCAAATTAACTATTGGAAAACCCAGTTAGCAGGTGCTAATACTGTACTGGAATTGCCTACTGACAGACCACGGCCACCAGTGCAAACTTACCAAGGAGCAGCCCAATCTCTGATGCTACCGCAGACTTTGAGTGCATCACTCACAGAACTCTCGCATCAAGAGGGGATCACGCTATTCATGACATTGCTGGCCGCCTTTGGGACAATACTGCACCGCTACACTGGGCAAGAAGATATTCTCATCGGTTCTCCCATTGCCGGCCGTAACCGTTCTGAGATTGAAGGGCTGATTGGATTTTTTATTAACACCGTTGTTTTACGGACTGATTTTGCCGACAACCCTAGTTTTCGTTCAGTGTTAAATCGAGTTCGCCAGATGGCATTAGATGCTTATGCTCATCAAGATATGCCCTTCGAGAAACTGGTAGAAGAACTTCAACCAGAGCGAGATACCAGCCGCAACCCACTGTTTCAAGTGTGGTTTAATATGCTCAACTTCAGGGACATCCAACTGGAACTACCTGGAGTGGCTATAGAACCAGTCTCGATGCTAGAAACAGCTTCCAAATTTGACTTAACCCTGTACGTTACAGAACAAAACCAAGGTATCAAACTTGATTTAGTCTACAACACCGATCTGTTTAGTTCAGAACGGATGATGGAAATGCTTCATCAGTTCCATCACTTGCTGAATCAAATTGTTGCTGCTCCGGAGAGCCAAATTAGTTTATATTCCCTTGTCACACCAGAAGCGCGACCTTTGCTGCCAGAACCACAGGCGGTTTTGCCAGAACCACGGTATGAATTGGCGACAACAATGTTTACCTCTTGGGTAAATCGCACGCCAGAACATTCATCACTCCGTCAAGGATTTCGCACTTGGAACTATGGAGAATTAGGCAAAAGCGCTCAAACCTTAGCACGGGTTATGTTGTCTTACGGAGTGGAGCGGGGAGATGTCGTAGCCGTGTTTGGCACACGAAGCTTTGGGCTGATTGCTAGTATGCTTGGCGTACTCTTGAGTGGCGGTGTGCTACTCACCCTCGATCCGAAACTTCCCAGCGATCGCCAACGGCTCATGCTACAGGAAGCTAAAGCTAAATACATATTATATATTGATGGTCAGCGCCCAGAAGACGAAAATATATGGAAGTCTTTAACTATCATCTGTGTCAACCCAGACACAGGAGAAGCCATAAATTCAATCAAAAAGAGTCCTGAAGCAGTAAACCTGCCTGAAATTGCTGCCGACGATGCAGCTTATATTTTCTTTACTTCCGGCACCACTGGTGTACCGAAAGGGGTTCTGGGGTGTCATAAAGGGATGGCGCATTTCCTGAACTGGCAGCGGCAGACCTTTGAAATTAATCAGCAAGACCGCGTTGCCCAATTAACGGGTCTTTCCTTTGATGTCGTTCTCAGAGATATCTTCTTACCTTTGACTAGTGGTGCAACCCTATGTTTGCCAGAAGAAGAGGATAACCTAGAACCGACTAAAATTCTGCGTTACTTGGAAGATGAACAAATTTCTGTACTCCACACAGTTCCTTCGCTAGCGCAATTATGGTTAGCCAATGTGCCCTCAGGAATCTCATTACGTAACTTACGCTGGTTGTTCTTGGCTGGAGAACCTCTGAAGGAAACACTTGTACTTCGGTGGCGGGATGCTTTTCCAGAATCAGGTGAAATTGTCAATCTCTACGGGCCGACAGAGACAACTTTGGCAAAGTGTTATTACCAAGTACCTGTTGAGTGTACACCAGGAGTACAGCCAGTAGGATTGCCGCTTCCTCAAACCCAAGCACTAGTTTTTACAGCAAATCAGCAACCCTGTGGCATCGGTGAACCGGGTGAGATTGTAATCCGAACTCCATTCCGCAGTTTGGGCTACATCAATGCCCAAGAAGAAAACCGTTCTCGCTTTGTGAAGAACCCTTTTCGGAATGATGAAGAGGATTGGCTTTATTATACAGGCGATCGCGGATGCTATCGTCCAGATGGCTCACTAGAAATTCTTGGTCGCCGAGATCATCAAGTTAAGATCCGAGGGATACGCATTGAGCTAGGGGAAATTGAAACGGTGTTAGCTCAACACCCAGATGTGCTCCAAACTGTAGTCATTGCCCGTGAAGATGTTGCTGGGGATCTACGTTTAGTAGCTTACATTACCCCGAATCCAGACTGGGCATCCACAATTAGTGACATCCGGAGCTTCCTGTTAACAAAGCTCCCACAGTACATGCTCCCTTCAGCTTTCGTCTTGCTGGACACCATGCCCCTAACCCCCAATGGCAAGGTAGACCGCCGTGCCTTACCTGCACCCGACTTATCAAGGCAAGAATCGGAAGCCACCTTTGTTGCTCCCCGCAATGAAGTGGAACGCCAGTTAATACAGATTTGGGAACAAACTTTAGGTGTCCAGCCCATTGGCGTCAAGGATAACTTCTTTGAGCTAGGAGGACACTCCATCTTAGCAGTAAAACTATTTTGGCAAATTGAGAAGACATTCAATAAAAATCTGCCTCTTGCCATTCTCTTCCAGTCAGGGACTGTAGAAGCTCTAGCCAAAAAAATCTGCCAAGAAGATTTAGCAGCAAACAAGGCTGTAGTAAATACCTTAGACAAATCAAAAACTACTTGGTCATCGTTAGTAGAAATTCAACCCAATGGTTCCAAGCCACCTTTTTTCTGTATTCACGGATTGGGTGGAGAAGTCTTGTGTTTCCGGGAATTGGCACTGCTTCTGGGATCGGAACAGCCATTCTACGGACTACAACCACAAGGGCTAAATGGAAAACATCCTTTCCATGCACGGGTTGAAGACATGGCAACCCACTACATTCAAGAAATTCAGACCATTCAGCCCAATGGCCCTTATTTTCTGGGAGGTTATTCTTTTGGCGGTGTAGTTGCTTTTGAGATGGCTCGGCAACTCCAAGAGCAAGGCGAACAAGTTGGTATTTTAGTTATGCTTGATAGTTGTCGTCCAGGTTATAGCTGGCGAGCATCATTTCTCAAGCGAATTTTCTTGCATTTAAATAATATTGTTCGACAAGGGCCTGCCTACCTTTTGCAAAGGATTGTGAGATGGAGTTATTGGCGTAAGTCTCATCTTCAAAATACATATAACCGTTATTTAGAAGAAGCACTAGATTTACCTGAAACTGACAAGCACTTAAAAATTATAGATATTAACACTCAAGCAGTCAGTGAATATATCTTTTCACCTTACCTTGGTCGAGCTATCCTCTTGCGAACAGAGGATCGAAATCGGGACGAAGCTATAGGCACACAATACGATCCTCAATTCGGCTGGGGGGAAATAGTTGCTGGAGGATTAGATATCCATTACGTTCCCGGATCTCACCTTGAGCTACTTAATGAACCGTATGTACAGGTGTTAGCCGAAACATTGAGAAATTGCTTAATCCAAGCGCAGTCTCCAAAGAATTAATCTGACAACCACCTAGCTTTGCAAAAGAAGTCAACCAATTTTTAATTTTTGATTGAAACAAACCAAGAGGGTACGGGGCTTGAAGATTTTAAATTAAGGTATTGGATTTGTTCTAGCCTCAACTCAGCACTGCTGGGTCGTTTTGTCATGTCTTAGCCGAAATACCAATTGCGAGAATAATGGAGAAATGCTTCCTAGCGCTAACTAGGATGAGATAATTATTCTGTGGAACTGGAATACTGGTCGCAGTCCAATAACCAAAAGACCTGACCGATTTAAGAATGTGATGAATTTTGCTAGTGTCACAGATTGAACAGAGGTAAGGGAATTCCAATTAAAAAATATTCCAACCAATAGGTTGTAGGGTGTGTTAACGCGACAGCGTAACGCACCTCTTATCTGTAGGCGGTGCGTTAGGCTTAACGCCCTTCGGATGACGCTCCTTCTACGCGAAGGCAGCCAGTCGCGGCAAATCGAGAAACCCGCCCACAGCGCTGGCTCACCGTAACGCACCTACTGGATAATTTATTTTTTGGAAGTCCTTAATTATTGTGGCACTGTAGGCTTGAATGGCTGTTGTTTTAGATTTTAAGTTGGTAAGTAATCCACAATCTACTGATGCTATATAGACGATTTGGACGCACAGAATTACAGATGCCAGTGTTTTCCTGCGGTGGCATGAGATATCAGTTCAAATGGGAAGATGTTCCCAATAATGAAATTCCTGCTGATAACCAGGCGAATCTGGAAGCGACTATTAGAAGGGCAGTCGAGGTTGGAATTAATCATATTGAAACTGCCCGTGGTTATGGCACTTCCGAGATGCAATTGGGGAGAATATTGCCCAAGTTTCCCCGCGAAAAGTTGATTGTTCAGACCAAAATCAGCCCAAAGGCAGATGCGAAAGAATTCCGCGAAACATTTGAACAATCATTGAAAAATCTCCAACTAGATTATGTTGACCTTTTAGGGTTGCATGGCATCAATCATCCTGAGTCGTTAGATGACAGCATTCGTCCCGGTGGCTGTTTGGAAGTAGCCCAGCAGTTGCAAGCAGAGGGAAAAGTTAGATTTATTGGCTTTTCCACACACGGTTCAACAGATATGATTGTGCAGACAATTAATACCAATCAATTTGATTACGTGAACCTGCACTGGTACTACATTAATCAATGGAATTGGGCGGCAATTGAAGCAGCTAAACGCCACGATATGGGGGTGTTTATCATTAGCCCATCTAATAAAGGAGGTTTGTTGTACGAACCTCCACAAAAATTAGTAAATCTTTGCGCCCCGTTGAGTCCAATGGTGTTTAATGATTTGTTTTGTTTGAGCCATCAAGAAGTGCATACCTTGAGTTTGGGAGCAGCAAAACCAGAAGATTTTGACGAACACCTGAAGACCTTAGAATTAGTAGATCGGGCATCAGAAATTTTGCCGCCAATTTTAGCAAGGTTGGAATCAGAAGCGATCGCTACTTTGGGAGAAGATTGGGAAAAATCCTGGGAAACAAATCTCCCAACCTTCGACGAAACCCCTGGTGAGGTAAATATTCGGGTAATTTTGTGGCTGCGAAATTTAGCGATCGCCTACGATCTGGTAGAGTATGCCAAAATGCGCTACAACTTGCTTGGTAATGGCAGCCACTGGTTTCCTGGTAACAAGGCCGATCGGCTAGACGAATTAGACTTGCGGCAATGTCTCGCCCACAATCCCCACGCCGATAAAATCCCCCAAGTTTTAGCACAAGCCCATCAGATGTTGGCAGGTGAGGCCGTCCAACGTCTATCGAAGACTTGACAAATTGTAGTAATGGGGCATGGGGTAGGGTACATGGGAATAAACAACGATCGATGCCAATGCCCTATTCCCAATGCCCAACACTAATCAGATTTTGCCGTATCCGGTGATTTATTTCCCTTAGGTACGACTAGCACCTTATCAACGCGGTTACCATCCATATCCATCACTTCAATTCGCATACTTTGCCATTCAAAATAATCTGCTGCGGCAGGAATACGTCCTAAATTGGTGATCACAAAACCGCCTAAAGTTTGATAGCTACCGCGTTCGTCAGATTCCCACTCTTCCATACCGAAAAGTTCCAAAAACTCCTCTACAGGTAACATTCCATCCAAAAGCCAGGAACCATCTTCGCGTTGCACAGCTTGTGGTTGATCCTGGCCATCAGTTGAAGGAACATCACCCACAATTTCGCTCATGATGTCGTTGAGAGTGACTAATCCTTGAATCACGCCGTATTCATCGACTACTAGCGCCATATGAGTGATGGTTTGCTTGAACAATTCCAAAACTTTCAAGCCACGGGTGCTTTCTGGTACAAATACGGGCTGTCGCAATCCGACTGTTAAATCTAGCGCTTCCCCTCGGAAACTCCTGGCTAATAAGTCGGTAACTGGGATCACACCCAATACATTGTCAAGTCCCCCCTGACAAACTGGATACCGAGAATAGGCACTATCAACCATCTTTTGGCGATTTTCTTCGGCAGAGTCATCTAAGTCTAGCCAGACAATATCTGGACGGGGTGTCATTAAGTAGCTGACAGGGCGATCGCCTAAACGAAAGACTCGCTCTACCATATCCTGTTCAGCTTCCTCAAAGGTTCCCGCCTCAGTGCCTTGCTCAATTAAGATTTTAATTTCTTCTTCGGTGACTTGCGGCTCGGTAGAAGCTGTAATTCCCAGCACTCGTAAGATCAAATCTGTTGAAGCACTTAAAAGATATACCATTGGCGAAGCGATCGCCGATAAGGCACGCATTGGAATAGCTACAGCCGATGCAATTTTTTCTGGGTTGTTTAATGCCAGACGCTTTGGTACTAATTCGCCAACAATGAGTGACAAATAGGTAATGATCAAAACCACTACTCCAAAAGATATCGGTTCACTATAAGGTGCTAACAAAGGTACAAGTTTTACATAGACTGCCAGTCGGTTGGCAATTGTTGCTCCTCCAAAAGCACCAGTTAGGATACCGATCAGGGAAATACCCACTTGAACAGTTGACAGGAAATGATTTGGAGACTCCGCTAATTTCAATGCTGCCATTGCCTTGGCATCTCCTTGATTGGCAAGCTGTTGTAACCTTACTTTCCGGGCCGAGACAATCGCCATCTCAGACATAGAAAACACGCCATTGGCAATAATTAGCACCAAAATGATTAAAATTTCAAAAGTGATGGAGGACATGTTTAAAATTGCCGCTTATCAGAGCGAACGTAGCTCAATCCCTAGTATCTAGTATTAAAGGTGCTTCGATAAATACTTTGACTATATACAAAGTAGTAGTTATAGTTCTTAAGTTTATTAGTCACTGTGGATTATTCTTCCACTGAAGGAATAAGAAAGCTGTTAACACTTTTAAAATAGTTGACATAAACTGCCTTAAGATTTGCTGACCCACAAAGACTCCCACCGCTAGTAGTACTTATGTCATTTTCTTCTATTGTGCGTGCATTAGGCCGATCGCCGCTCACCACTGAATTTATTTCTAAGCTAAACCGACAACAAGAATTGCGGTTAAATGGACTTCCTCGACTGCCCAAGGGTTTGGTGGCTTCGGCATTGGCACAGTCGCAGAGCAAAAATTTGTTTGTGGTTTGCGCCACTCTGGAAGAAGCTGGACGCGTTTACGCACAACTGGAGGCAATGGGATGGCAAACAGTACATTTTTACCCCACCTCCGAGGCTTCTCCCTACGAACCTTTTGACCCGGAAACTGAGATGAGTTGGGGGCAAATGCAGGTATTGGCAGATTTGCTCAAAAATCAAGAGTCATTAGTCATTAGTCAGTTGTCATCAGAAACAAACCAAGAACAAAGGACAAATGACATAGACGCTTCTGCGGCTTCCCGCAGGGTAGGACAAATGACAAATTTAGCGATTGTGGCGACTCAAGGGGCGCTGCAACCCCACTTACCACCACCAGAAGCTTTTGGGCAATTCTGTCTTACCTTGAAGCGGGGGATGGAATTAGACTTGAATGCCTTCAGTGAGAAAATAACTATTCTGGGATACGAACGAGTACCTCTGGTGGAAACAGAAGGACAGTGGAGCCGACGGGGCGATATTGTTGATGTGTACCCAGTTTCATCTGAGTTTCCAGTCCGGCTGGAATGGTTTGGCGATGAAATCGAGCAAATGCGGGAATTTGACCCTGCAACCCAACGTTCCGCCCTCGATAAAGTTGACCAGTTAATTCTTACCCCCACTAGCTTTGCTCCCATCGTCATGGCGGCACTGAAAAATAGCGATGAGTTCCGAGTGCTGAGTGCTGAGTTAAATTCTGACTCAGAACTTAGCACTGAGAACTCATCACTGGAGGGTAGTCGTCGCTTTTTGGGGTTGGCTTTCGAGCAACCAGCGTCCCTGCTAAACTACTTATCAGAAAACACCCTGATTGCCATTGATGAGCCAGAACAGTGTCATGCTCATAGCGATCGCTGGGTAGAAAATGCCGAGGAACAATGGAGACTGGCGAATAGGGAAGAATTAAACCTCCCGAAAATTCATCGGTCGTTTGATGATTGTCTGGTTGATGTTGCAAAATTTAAAACATTATACTTATCGGAACTGTCAGAGGAAAATAGTGGGATTAATCTTGCCAGCCGTCCTGTTCCAGTCACGCCGCACCAATTTGCTAAACTAGCTGAAACCATCCGCCAAGAACGCGATCGCAATTTCTCGATCTGGCTGCTTTCTGCTCAACCTTCGCGTTCCGTCTCTTTATTGCAAGAACATGATTGTCCGGCTCAGTTTATCCCGAATCCCCGCGACTACCAAGCAATAGATAAGCTGCAAATCAACCATATTCCCATAGCCCTCAAATATTCTGGGCTGGCGGAATTAGAAGGTTTTATCCTGCCTACATACCGAATAGTAATCGTTACAGATCGGGAATTTTTTGGGCAGCATTCCTTAGCGACTCCCGGCTATATCCGCAAGCGCCACAAAGCGACATCTAAACAAGTCGATCCCAATAAGCTGCGTCCGGGCGATTATGTGGTTCACAGAAATCATGGTGTTGGCAAATTTGTCAAGCTAGAAAGTTTGACGATTAATAACGAAACCCGTGATTATTTGGTGGTGCAGTATGCTGACGGGTTACTAAGAGTCGCAGCCGATCAAGTAGGTGCTTTATCCCGGTTCCGCGCCGCAGGTGATAAAGCACCGGAACTCAATCGGATGACCGGTAAAGCTTGGGAAAATACCAAGAATAAAGTCCGCAAAGCGATTAAAAAATTGGCGGTGGACTTGTTGAAACTGTATGCGGCGCGATCGCAACAACAAGGTTTTAGCTTCCCAGGCGATATGCCTTGGCAGGAAGAATTGGAAGATTCTTTCCCCTACCAACCCACAACGGATCAACTCAAAGCTGTACAAGATGTAAAACGCGACATGGAAAGCGATCGCCCAATGGATCGCTTAGTTTGTGGCGATGTCGGTTTCGGTAAGACGGAAGTGGCGATTCGTGCTGTTTTTAAAGCAGTCACCGCCGGTAAACAAGTGGCACTCCTTGCGCCAACGACAATTTTAACACAGCAGCATTACCACACACTCAAAGAACGTTTTGCACCCTACCCGGTAAATGTCGGTTTGCTCAACCGTTTTCGTTCCGCTGAAGAACGCCGCGATATTCAAAAGCGATTGGCAACGGGTGAATTAGATGTAGTAATTGGTACGCACCAACTTTTAGGTAAAGGCGTGACATTCCGGGATTTAGGACTGTTGGTAGTGGATGAAGAACAGCGGTTTGGGGTAAACCAGAAAGAGAAAATTAAAAGCTTGAAAACTCAAGTGGATGTGCTTACCCTTTCTGCAACTCCCATTCCCCGAACTTTGTATATGTCCTTGTCGGGGATTCGGGAAATGAGTTTGATTACCACGCCACCTCCAACCAGACGACCGATTAAAACTCATCTATCACCAATAAATTCCGAAAGTATTCGCACTGCTATTCGTCAAGAATTAGACAGAGGTGGACAGGTATTTTATGTAGTTCCACGAGTGGATGGAATTGAAGAGACAACAGCCAATTTACGAGAAGTGATACCGGGAGCTAGGTTTGCGATCGCTCACGGTCAAATGGATGAAAGCGAGTTAGAATCAACCATGCTCACCTTCAGCAATGGCGATGCAGATATCCTTGTTTGTACGACAATTATTGAATCTGGCTTAGATATTCCGCGAGTCAACACCATTTTGATTGAAGATGCTCACCGCTTTGGTTTGGCACAACTGTATCAATTACGCGGTCGTGTGGGACGTGCAGGTATCCAAGCTCATGCTTGGTTATTTTATCCGAAGCAACGGGCATTATCTGACGCAGCACGGCAACGATTACGAGCTATTCAAGAATTTACTCAGCTAGGTTCTGGCTATCAGCTAGCGATGCGCGACATGGAAATCAGAGGCGTGGGTAACTTGCTAGGTGCAGAACAATCCGGTCAAATGGATGCCATCGGTTTTGATTTATACATGGAAATGCTGGAAGAAGCAATTCGGGAAATCCGAGGACAAGAAATTCCGAAAGTGGAGGATACCCAGATTGACCTCAACCTGACGGCGTTTATCCCAGCAGATTATATTACCGATTTGGATCAAAAGATGAGTGCATACCGGGCGGTGGCCACAGCTAAATCTAAATCAGAATTAAAACAGATTGCAGCTGAGTGGAGCGATCGCTATGGTAGTTTACCAGTCCCTGCAAATCAACTTTTGCGAGTCATGGAACTCAAACAGCTAGCGAAAAAACTTGGATTTAGCCGGATTAAACCAGAACAAAAGCAGCACGTCGTGTTAGAAACACCGATGGAGGAACCCGCTTGGAATTTATTGGCGGCAAATTTACCAGACAATCTCAAAACACGCTTTGTGTATTCTCCTGGTAAAGTGACTGTGCGCGGGTTAGGAGTTTTTAAAGCAGATCAACAATTGCAGAATTTGATTGATGCTTTCGGGAGAATGCAAGGTGCGATTCCAGAGGCGGTTGGTGTTTAATTGGGATAAAAAGATTAGTCATCAAGTGGAAACCTATGCCAGACTTACTTAGAAGAATTATAGTTAAGCCCAAACAATGTGGCGATCGCCCATGTAGCATTTTCTGGCTGTTCGCTGGTTGTCGGGTATTAAAAGCACTGGCATTTCAGACGAGTGATTTAGAGTAAAATAAGGTGTTCAAAGTCTAGACAGTGACGAGCAGTTAAAAAAAGTAGAAACATGGAAACTACAACTAAAAGGCAAGCGTTAATCAAGGCTATTAATGAACAATTAGAACTGGCTTATGACGATACCTTACAAGAGATTTTAGCACTGTTAAAAATCCGCAAACAAGAAGACGAGTCTGACGAAAGAGACTTTGAAGAGGGATTAAAAGATATCGGAGAAAATGGCACTCTAACTTGGTCAGAACATCAGCAAAAAACTGCATGAGCTACCGAGTAGAAATTTCCAAAAGTGCATCTAAACAACTCAAAAAGTTACCCGTAGATATTCAGGAAAGGTTAGAAAGCAAAATTCAACAATTAGCTCTTGAACCTCGCCCTGATGGTGTCGGCAAATTAAAAAATGGTGAAAATCGTTATCGCATCAGAGTAGGCGATTATCGGATTTTGTATCATATTTACGATGATGTCTTAGTAGTAACCGTTGTCAGAGTAGGGCATCGTAGAGAAGTTTATAAAGATGATTTACGCTTGAGCAGGCAAGAATTCCAGACCCAGCCCTTTGAGTCTAGTTAGTAAAATTAAAGAAAATACCAACCCAACTTTAACTCATGATAAAAACTATCGAAGGCATTTATCAGGATGGACAAATTCACCTTACCCAGCTACCGCAAGATATTAGCGATCGCTCTCAAGTTCTCGTCACCTTTCTAGACCCTGGCAAAATCGACCCCACGAAATTACGCCAACTGATCGATCAGTTGGAGACAATTGCAGGTATTGGACAAGGTTTTGAGGAACTCAACGCTGGTCAAACTCGCCCCATTGGGGATTTCGTTCAAGAAATGCAGCAAAAGTATGGCATTTCAGGTTGAGATTACCCCAATCGCCGAAGCTCAGATTGAGCAAGCTTATCGCTGGTATCGAGAGCGGAATCCTGAATTTGCCGATCGTTGGTTTCGAGGATTGATGAATGCTATTGCTACCCTACAAGAGAAGCCCCAACGTTGTGCTTTAGCAGTCGAAAATGAAATTTTTCCAGAAGAAGTACGTCAACTTCTTTATGGGAAAGCCAAAAATGTATACCGAGTACTTTTTACGATTCGAGGTACTACAGTTAATGTATTGTATGTGCGCCATAGTGGCCAAGCACCACTGACAGTAGACGATCTAGAGGAGTTAGAAGGTGGAGTTTAGCATTTCAAGGCGATCGCTATAGTACTTTACCAGTCTCTGCAAATCAACTTTTGCGAGTCATGGAACTCAAACAGCTAGCGAAAAAACTCGGATTTAGCCGCATTAAGCCAGAACAAAAGCAGCACGTCGTTTTAGAAACACCAATGGAAGAACCCGCTTGGAATTTGTTGGCGGCGAATTTACCAGACAATCTCAAGACCCGCTTTGTGTATTCTCCAGGTAAAGTGACGGTGCGTGGGTTAGGAGTTTTTAAAGCAGATCAACAATTACAGAATTTGATTGATGCTTTTGGGAGAATGCAAGGTGCGATTCCAGAGGCAGCTAGTGTTTGATAAATTTTGCTCAAGTTTCTATCAATTAAGAACCAAACCTACAGAGGATAACCAGAGTGAGTATTAATCTTGATTTGCCACCAGAGCTAGAAAACGAGCTTTTTACTGAAGCTTCTCGGCTTAACCTTCCTCTTTCTGAATACATTCTTCGGATTCTTTCTGTGAGACAGGTTTTAGCAAATCCTCCCAAGACAGGAGCCGAACTTGTTGCTTACAGCACTTCCGACAGCTATCAGGTACATCCTCAAATCTGAAAGCTTTGATGGGAGAGGGCAAGGAAAAAAACTGTATTGCATAATAGCCGGAAGTGCTGTATTGGCAGAGCGAAGGTGTGATCAACTCACAACCTGATATTACAGATAGTCAAGCATACGCTCGCAAGTTACGCTATCAGGCCCAAACCCGTGAGCGAGAATAGGTAAAGTTGATGTATTTGCTAGATACTGACTCTATTTCGCAGTATAATTTTGCAGAAAGTACAGCACTATAGAGAAGATTCTATAGTTTATTATAATTAAACTAAAAATATTCATCTTCCAGAAGTATACTTGATTGAGTAACAGAGTGACTTGAAGGCAAAAATATATGTTGGAAAACATTTCTTTAAAAAACTTCAAGGGATTCAAAGAATTAGAAAATTTAAACTTTAAACCAATCACTATATTATGTGGAACTAATAGCTGTGGTAAAAGTTCAATTTTGCAAAGTGTACTTCTGCTAAAACAAACTCTTGAAAGTCAAGCTCCAAATCAAATTCTTTTACTAAATGGAAGATTTGTACATTTAGGCTCATTTGAAAACATAGTTTTTGAGAAAAACTTAGACAACAAATTATGCTTTGAGCTTAACTTTCAGCTTACTAAAGAGGATCAGAGATCAGCCTCTAGGGTAAATGCCATGCCATTGAGATATTTACTGGGGGATCTTTTTCCTAAACGATTACTCCCTCAGCCTCACGACATTCTTGTGTATGTGAAGGTTGTGTTGAGAGCGCCTAAACCTAGAAGCAAGAATAAAAATCATATTAAAACGATAATCGTTGAAGAATTCCAGTTTAATCTTGAGGCAGTAGGTTCAGATAAACAGAAGATACCAGGTGCTTCAATTGATGTGCAACTTGGCGACAATGATTTATACACAATTATTTGGAAAAATTTAAAAAATAGAATTTCTCGAGAAGAATCAAATAATGAAGGTGGATCTGTGTCTGCAAAGATAAAATTCACTAGTCTATTTTCAATCGGGCCAATCTCGATTGAAGCTGATTCTGAGAAAATTGCTAACTTTTCAGATGTTTCGTTTTCAATTTATAGAATAAACAACTTGCTTCAAACGATTCTTTCTTCATATAGCTACATAGGCCCTCTAAGAGAAGAACCATCTAGAAGATATATATATGAAGATGAAATTACAGAAATCGGCGTGAAAGGTGAGAATGCAGCATATATTTATTTAATTGATCAAGATAAAACTGTTTCTAATCACTATTTCTATGATCAAAAAGCTAACTCATTCAAGCCTAAAAAGGAATTAACTTTATCTGCTGCCGTACAAGAGTGGCTTGATTTGATGAATATAAAAGGGCTGAAATCTGAGCTTATAAATGAAATTGTCTATTTAAATCTTAATTCAAGCTGTGCTTCTAAAACTCGTGTTAGCATTGCTGATGTTGGTTTTGGAGTAAGTCAAATATTTCCCATTATTCTAGAAGGTTTGAGGATGCCACATCGAAATACTCTCCTGCTTGAACAACCAGAAATTCATTTACATCCAAATCTTCAGATGCAGTTGGCTGATTATTTTATTGCATTAGCTAAATCTGGGAAGAAAGTGATAGTAGAGACTCACAGCGATCATATTATAAATAGATTAGTCAGAAGAATTGTAGAGGATGAAACAGGCGTATTAAAAGCACTAATTGGTATATATTTTATTAGTGCAACTGATTCTGGTTCTGTCTGTGAAGAAATCTGTATTGATGAAAACTTTGGAGTTATTAATTGGCCTGTAGACTTCTTTGATCAAGCTGCATTAGAACAGGAAAATATTTTAAAAGCAGGGCTAAGGAAGCGACAATTGTCTAGAAGTAATAGTAGTAAAGGTGAAAAATAGGGAAAAGTTGTGAAAACTGTTTTTGATCCTGGAATTATGTTTGTATCTGAATCTGACTGGCATGATGCAGAAAAAAGAGATGATTTTTTACAGCATTTATTAGAAAACTTAGATTATATTAATGATTATCAAATAACAAAAATATATTGGACAGACGAGCTAGAAAAGCTCCTTTGGGATTCTCCACAATTACCACCTTGGCGGCTAAATAGAGATTGGAACCTGCGAATAGTTCAAGTTATATATAGAGCTTTTAACAACACTAAAGAGTGTATACATAACTCTAAAAACCTAACTTCTTGCTTGGTTCAACCTTCTCTAGACTGTAGCGAAATTGGAGACTTAACCTTACTTGCTTTTCTAGAGCTGATGCACATAGTAATTGATAGAAGGGAAAAAATATATTTATGTTTAGGTGCTAATAGAATCAAAAGAGGTTATTTTTTTTCATGTGAGTGCCACTCTTTTGAAATAGCTCCTTTGGTTATCGCCAAACCAACTGAATGGCTTAATCATATTAATTTGGTATCAGACTATTGGCCTGACAGTTTAGATGAAATCGAAAAGTTTAAAACGGCATTAAACATTATGTTTAAAAAGTTAAACAGCAAACCAATTTACGAATATGAGTTTTCAAATGCTTTCTTAAAAGATATTGTTAAAACTAAAACTTATAGAGAGCAAATTATTGAATATGCGGCAAAGAGGTTAACATTAAATCAGCAAGAAGCAGCTAAAGATTCATATCTAAAAGATGAATATTTAGCACAAACTAAAGAACATCGTTTCAGGGTTACTCAACGACCATCCTCAACAAGAATTCACTATAAATATGTTAACAAGAAGTTCAGATTTTTAAGATATTACGGTGAAGGTGAACATGATAATGGTCTGTAAAGTCTTCTCTAGTAAATCCCTTTAAATAGGATTTCACAGATGATTTGTGTTAATTAGAGTTTAAATACTGAGCTAGAATTATTTAACATTTCAGGTTGAGATTACTGCTCTGATTCATCTAGTAACTTGCTTGGTTCACCGGGGTAGAAATCATAGTCCACAATCTCTACCAAACTGTAAGGACACTCTACCGGAAAAGTCCGCTTGGGCAAATCTGTTTCTCCAACAGCCTTATGTTTCTACCAATTAGCATAGCTCTTGTCGGTTCATTCCAAAGCAAAGCAACTGATTTTATCAAACTATATCCTTTTGATAGCACTCTTTTATAACTAGCGATCGCTAAAGGACTAGTGAAGTTGCTGCCGCTGCTCCCTTCAACCTCACTTATAAACTGGGAGTTGGTTCCACATTTACAGTAGTTCTGTCATTGGAAGTAACAACCAAGGTAGAGGTTATGGCAACAATTTTTCAGTAGCGTAGAGGTACTAAAGTAACCGAGAGATTTCTCAATGGCATATAAAGGCGTAATTTTGGATGTAGATGGGACGCTTGTTATTAGTAATGATGCCCATGCTCAAGCTTGGGTAGAAGCATTTGCTACCTTTGGCTATGAGGTAAAGTTCGAGCAAGTCCGACCGCTGATTGGCATGGGAGGCGACCAGATTATTCCTAAGTTCGCACCAGGACTTTCCGATGGACAAGGAAAGGGTAAGGAAATTGCTGACAAACGCAAAGAACTGATCGTTAACAAGTTTGCAACAAATCTGGCTCCTGCCAATGGTACGCGGCAGCTAATATTGAAGATGCTATCTGTTGGGTTGCGTCTAATCATCGCCACTTCAGCAACCAGTGAAGAACTATCAGTATTGTTGAAAGCTGCACAAGTTGATGACCTCCTGAGTCAGGATGAGGCGACAACATCTAATGATGCCGAAGCTTCCAAACCAGACCCAGATATTGTCGAAGCTGCTTTGAGCAAGTTGAATATGCAAGCATCCTCTGTTGTAATGCTGGGAGATACTCCTTACGATATTGAGTCTGCAAATAAAGCTGGTGTTGGCACGATCGCGCTTCGTTGTGGTGGTTTTGATGATAGTCAATTAAAAGATGCGATCGCCATTTACGACGATCCATCTGACTTGTTAACACACTATGACAGTTCACCTCTAACAGCTAAAGCAATATCCAGGACATAATCATTTCAAAAATGGTCAAGTAAAAAACTCATTTCTACTTGACCTTGAATCAATCTGCAATAGGTAATCTTCGAGCAATCTAATTGTCCTCCAAATAAGACTGCTCTGACCATCGACTCAACTCTCAACCAACTTCCCAGTACAAGTTGGATTGAGAGTTACGCTTATTTAATTATCAGAAAAGCCACAGAAATGAGCGTGCATACAAAAGCAAAAATAATTGCATGTTCAACTTTACTACTAATAATATTTATGGCAATTGCTATACAAAATATAAAAACAAATACTAATATCTTTAAAAGATTTTCTGATTGCCAATCAATTAGTGGATCGTCTAGAGATGTTGCCATTGATTGGATTAATAACTGTTGAATTTGTATATTCATTTACAGCTAAGAATTTCAAGTTTTTGTTAGTTAATTATATATAATAATTAGCTTGTGGCTTGCTCTCAAGTCTTCTATCGTTAGGCATATTAGAAGGTAGAATTACGGAGTCTAGATTGAAATATAACCTTTGATAGATTTATCCTGATTTGAGCAAATTTAACAAAAACTTGATACTTAATATTTTACAGCTTTTCAAACAGCTAGACATTGATTAGACAGAACAGAAGCGAATGCAGATTACACTGTTAAGGCAATTGTTCAGAATTTGCTTCCATCAATAAGGCTTTTATAATAGTCTATGAATAGTGAGTTTAATAATCAAACGCAATTAGCAATAATTAAATTTCATAAATCCAAAGGCTAAGAGCAAAATGCCACACTTGAAAAACGCTAAACCTTTATTTAAGTGACTTTTGAGGCTTGAGGGCAGGAGAAATTGGTTAAGAATTTGATTTGAAATCAAGAAACGCAAGCGGCTAGCTTCTCCCCAATAAAGAGCCAAGAGCAAAGGTTTCACGTTTTCAAGCGTGCCATTCGTTCGATTATATTGAACTTAATATTGCACTTCAACTTTGTAGAGGGCGGGGTTGGCTTCAACTGGCAATTGTTGCTCAAAAATTTCTTGTTGAGCTAAACGTTTAGAAAATGCTGCTTGCCAAGCTTCTTGAGTAGACCACTTTGCAATGTTAATAAATTGAAACCGAGAAGTTGGGTCAAGACTACGGTGTAGCTTAGTTTCAATAAACCCAGGCTCATTTTTCATGAGTTGGGCAGTTTGATGCTATTTACTAAGAAACTCATCTTCCAAACCTTGAGGAACAGCAAAAACATTGATTAGCACTACAGATGAATCCGAATCCATAAAGGTTTTTCCTAGAATCTGTTCTGCTAGACAATAGCATTGCACAATAATTGAGTAATGTACCCATAGTCGGATTGTGATTGACGCAGAGTGCCGCTCAATACTACTCGGATAAGCGTTTTTGCTCCCCTGCTCCTCTTGCTCAAGAACAGCTTACCTGTTAGTCTCAACCGTTATATTGTGTCTTTGCTGAGTGCGGTAGCATAATTAACAGCAAAGTAATCTTAGGAAATTTCCAGATATCTTATAAATATTTAAAAAACTCTTCAGGTACTAATCTTAATTCCCCAGATTTAAAGCGAGAGATATCTATCCATAACGCTCTATGTTTATGATGTTGTGATTCTGAAAAAACTAAACTTTCCAGTTGATAAAATTTTGAATCAACAAAGTCACATTGATAAAGCTGAATAATTTCATGACCTTGCCTACCATTAAATGTAAATAGGTTCTCTATACAACCTAAATATTTAATATTCGTTAAGTCTGCCTGAATTTCCTCTTGAAACTCCCGTTCTAAGGCGGCGCGGCTGGTTTCGCCAAATTCAACACCACCGCCCAAAGACCGATAAAATGTTTCTTGCTTTACAGGATCGTAGCCTTCAGAAAGAAATATGCGTTCGCCATTCCGAATTAACCCTAAGGCTATTACCCGAATTTCCCCTGCTTTATTCATTTTTGTAACTAATTATCGTAAATAGATTGAGGACGACTTTCGCTACCCTCAATAGGCCAATCTGGATTTTCGCCACCGATGTACAATTCTTCAATGGTCACATATTCCTGACTTAGCTGGCTGAGGGCGTTGATTAAAATATCTAGAGCGATCGCATCACTGGTTCCTAAGTCAAACCAACAACGCCCCCACTGACCCTCATATTCAAACTCACCAATGTTGTGCATCAGTGCTAGTAAGCTTTTGTCATAGCCTTGCTCATCATAATTCATGTAGCTGATATCGAGTCCGGTGTCCTGCACCTGAAGATTTTCTGCATTAAATGCACCCAATTTACCCAGATAAAACCAGGAATTGAAAACTTCTTCTACATACTGCTTTTCACGTGTAGAAGGATTTGTGCTGAATTTCAGCCAAATCCACACATCGAAAGGATTAATTTCGCGGAACTGAATCTCCATTTTGGTCTAATATCTCAATTAACTCTTCTGCAAATAAGCATATCAAAGTGGGGAGTGGGGACTGAATTATTTCCAATGCCCTATAGCCAATTACCCAGGATTCTTCAAACTAACAGCCCTGCTGCGTTCACCCTCAATTTGTTTGACTAAACCGCCTGGAAGTTGGGATTTTTTAGCCAATGCTTTGTCAAAATTAGCGATCGCTTCCTGGATCATCTGCTGGCTTTTTTCTTTTTGCCCCAGCTGTTTAAGAATTTGGGCTTTAAGATAATAAACTTCTGGATTATCTGATGTGGTTGTAATCGCCCGGTTGACATACTCTAGTGCCTGTGGATACCGTTTTAAATCCCGGTAAGCAAGAGCAATACCCCGATCCACTAGATACCGAGGAGCAGCATTTTGTTCTAAACGTCCAATTGCCTGATCTGGGCTAGCAAAAGGCAAATTAACCGCCAATAATAAATCCATATAACCCTTGATTAAATTCAGTTCTGGATCGTTGGCAGAAATTGCTTCGGCTTTGTCTAAATATTCATAAACTTGCCGCAACCGGCTAAAGGCTTCCGGTACACCGTTGACTGTACCCTCACGGCTGATAACTACTGCACCCTCTAAAAAATGGCCAACAGCAGTGTATAAATTACCACGTAATGGATCGCTAGAAATCAGTTTTTGTCCGGTTTCTAGAGTTTTTTTGCTGTATGTGTCTAGTTTAGCCCAATCCTTATTTCCGTATGCTAAAGATGCTTTTATGGCATAAGCTAGAGGTTCATTTGGCTCTTTGGTTAGTGCTTGTTCTAGATAACGCTCTGCTGCTGGATAGTTGCCCTGTTGGAAAATCGCTTTAAAAGCTGCTTCTGTTTGGTCGCCAATTTGATGAGGTTCGCGATTGCGAAACGGATCGCCAGCCAGGGAGGGATTTACCCACAAATTAAGTGCGATTGCCCAAGGGGCAACGCCAAAGGCGATCGCAGCGCCTAAAGCAGTCTGAGCAAGGGTAGTGATTCTCGGAGACACTACTAATCGAGGCGAAGAAAACCTTTTAGTCATTTTAACCCTCAGAATAATTGCGGTTGAAATAGTTGTATGTGTTACTTAGAATGCAAAAATGGTTAATTTTAACTTGCCTCTGCTTCAACCAAAATTTTCTTATATAAAAGTTGACTTTGGTAATTTTTCCATGTTCCCAGGCTGGTTATAGCCAAAGTTTTAAGGGTGAGTCTGCGACAATGGAGAAAAAGTGGATTATTCTGGCTGCTAAATTAAGGTGTTAATCCAGGTAATGCGCTAGAAATTTTTCCAAAATTTCCCAGATGCTCTCAGTGTAGCTAATCAGTAATTTACTGACTTTTTGGTAATTTTAACAAATGCTCTATCTCCGAAATCTAAATTATCATCCCACAGCGTGCCCAACAGCGATTCTCAAATCGATCGATATGGAATTAGCACCCCAGCAGCTAGGTCTGATTATTGGCCCTAGTGGTTCGGGAAAAAGTACCTTACTAGAAATTTTGTCCGGGCTAGCCGAACCCACTAGCGGCGCACTCTTCTGGCGGGAGCAAGAACTCATAGCCGAACAGCTACAACAGTTAGCTGGGTTGGTATTTCAGTTTCCAGAGCGGCACTTTTGTGGTGGTTCAATTTTAGAAGAATTGCGTTTAGGACATCCTGAGTTAGGGTCAGAACGAGTCAGACAGGCCCTGAGCGAGGTTGGATTAGAGCATTTATCGCTCTCCGTCGCCCCCCATGCTTTGAGCGGTGGTCAGCAACGACGTTTAGCTTTGGCAGTACAATTGATTCGCCAGCCAAATTTACTGTTATTGGATGAACCCACAGCTGGGTTAGATTGGTCAATGCGTCGGCAACTGGTAAATTTATTAGCGAAACTGAAACAAGATTGGACGCTGTTGGTAGTGACACACGATGCTGGGGATTTGTTAGCGATCGCAGACCGTTGCTGGACACTCAACCACGGCGAACTACAATCAGTAGACCCAAAGTCACTAGAAGCCAAAGTTAAAGAACCTCTACCAGCAGTATAAAAGGAAAGCAGGGGAAGAAATAATAACTAATGACAAATGACTAACTTATTGCCTGAGATGGCAGAAATCTGGCAGCAAACTCTCAATTGGCAACCAAGTGTCCAACAGCAAGCGCAATTTCAAAAGCTTTATGAGTTAATCCTAGAAGGTAACCGCCAACTAAATTTAACTCGGATCGTTGATCCCCAAGAGTTTTGGGAAAAACATCTCTGGGATTCTCTGCGAGGAATTGCGCCGCAGGGAAAATTTCTCCCACCTCTTGGAGAAACTGCATCTGTGATTGATATTGGCACAGGTGCAGGTTTTCCAGGTGTTCCAGTAACAATTACTGCACCTAATTGCAAAATTACTCTGATGGATTCGACCCGGAAAAAAATTACTTTTATTGAAAAAATCTTAAGTGAAATTGCTCTGACTAATGCCAAAACTCTCGTTGGTAGGGCTGAAGAAATTGGTCAGCAACCCCAACACCGACAAGCCTACGATATTGCCTTTATCCGCGCTGTTGGGACAGCCTCTGTTTGTGCAGAATATGCTCTACCATTACTCAAACAAAATGGTTTAGCCATAATTTATCGTGGTAATTGGACAGAGGAAGAAACCACAGCTTTGCAAAATGCTGTTAACCAGCTAGGTGGTATGATTGAATTAATTGAAGAATTTACTACTCCTCTAAGTAATAGCATCCGTCATTGCCTTTATGTACGTAAGGTAACAAACACACCAGCTAATTTTCCCCGTCCTATAGGTGTACCTTCTCAAAAACCTTTGTAAGGAGGAGTGCGAAAATATGTGTAGACTGTTTGCTAATTTTCACTAATAGGCGACATCGACAATGCCGCCTTTATCCTTATTGAGTTAATGAACTCATCCTATCTAGCAGTGACAAGCTGACCTGTAAAGAAGAATGACCCTCCATTTTGTCCATTACCTTGTAGTGGATTTCCTTGTAGACCAAACAGACGAAGCTCAATTGTCCCTTCTACCGTTTGAGTTCTTGGATTAAAAGTAGCTCTATAATCATTTCTTGCAATACCGCTACCGCCCTTGTTTGAAAGACTAAAGTTGAGTGCCCGACCTGTAATCGCCTTCTTTCCATTACACGCCCAAGTACCCTGAGAAGTGGTAAAAGGATCAAACTGACCCGTAACACCACCTTGGTTTGAGTCACTAGTAATCAAGTTGCCTTCTTCAGTAAGAACGATCAGCGCACGTGAAGCAAACTTTCCACTAGCATCTTTAATTGTCGTAAGGTATGTACCAGCGACAAATTTTCTACAAACTGACAGATCAGAATTGGTATCAATTACAGAGTCAGCCTTTACTTTTTGAATGTTCCAGATATCCAAAATGCTGACTGTAGAAAGTACACCAATTGTCAATCCAAGCAAAGTTTTACGAATTTTCATGAGAAACAGTAGTAAAGAATTTATCGAACTCTACTTAAAAACATATACATAAACAAGAAATATTTTTGGTAAATTTTGGTTAATTTTTAATTAAAAATATGCAATGCAATGGCTTTGCTTACTATAGGAATCAATATTTTATTTTTGAAATTATCTACTTGCTGCGCGAAGTGTAATAGGTAGGCAGTGGGGAGGAGGAAATATGGAATCAGTCTTTTCGAGTTTAGGGTGAGCTTTGTCAGAAATCAAATCATAGTCCTATACAAGCGAATCATTCTGAAAAAATGAATGACGATTACCTTATCACATCTAAAAAAATGGCAGCAGAATATTGTTTCTGTTGCCAGTTTTTAAGCGCCTATAACTCTCAAATATTGTCTAGTTTCAGGCAAGTTTACTTGCTACTGCAAATCGCTTGTTAATCTCATCCCAATTAATCACATTCCACCAAGCATCTAAATAATCGGCGCGGCGATTCTGGTAATTGAGATAATATGCATGTTCCCATACGTCATTACCCAAGATAGGATATTTACCTGCACTTAAGGGACTATCTTGGTTAGCTGTAGTTGTCACTTCCAACTTGCCACCTTTGTTACGCACTAGCCAAACCCAACCACTACCAAAACGACCAGCACCAGCTTCATTAAACTGTTTCTTGAAAGCTGCAAAAGAGCCAAAATTCTGATTAATCGCGGAGGCTATATTTCCCGTTGGTTCTCCCCCACCTTTTGGCTTCATAATTTGCCAGAACATTGAGTGGTTCACATGACCACCGCCATTATTGCGTACTGTATTGCGAATATTTTGTGGTACATTGTCAAGTTTTTGCAACAGTTCTTCAACACTTTTGCCTTTGAGTTCTGGATGTTTGGCTAACGCTGCATTTAGGTTTTTCACATAAGTTGCGTGGTGTTTATCGTGGTGAAATTGCATCGTTTTGGCATCGATGTGTGGTTCCAGTGCTTCGTAGGCGTAAGGTAAAGGCGGTAGTTGGATAGCCCCTGTTATATTTGGTGTTGTATTTGCTGTTGTATTTGGTGTTGTATTTGGTGTTGTCTCGGAAGTTGCAGTGTTTCCCTGAGGAGATTTCTCTGCCAATGCACAAGCATCTAATGCAAAAGCACCCGCTCCTGATGTGAGTAAAAACAAGAAATGGCGTCGATTAATAGTCATATAAGTTTTTGCAGCTAATCCATTAAGTCTCTATTGCAGTTATTATTTTCTTAGATTCTGGCTACAAAAAATTGGGAATTAGTGATTATTTATGGCAGTTAAAAAAATTATTTATAAGATTCTGTCTCCAGTTTTGGGATCGAATACAAACAATTGATTTAAATCGAGTTGTAGAGAAAGGCGATCGCCTGGACGCGGACGCACATCCCCGCCTACCTGAATATTTAACACCACCGGAGAACTAGGTAAGCCAGCACGAATCAAAGTTTCCCTTCCCAAAGGTTCCACCACCTTAACTTCCACGATCAGCTGACCCTCATTTACTTCTTGGCGCTCTTCTCTACGAGAGGCTGCGCCAAGGCGACTTGGTGAATCAGCGCCGTAGGCGACTGTGAACCCGGAGGGCGGTTCGTTAATAAAAATATGCTCTGGGCGAATCCCCAAATCATAACTGTGTCCTTGACGCAACTGTAATTTTTTCACAACTGCTGGAATTGCTAATAACTGCCCACTCACATCAAAACCATTACTTTCATAGATTGCAGGCAAAATATTCATTGGTGGACTGCCTAAAAAAGTTGCCACCATCTGATTAGCAGGACTTGCATAAATAGTTTGGGGATCGCCGATTTGTTGAATTCGCCCGCGATTTAGCACGACAATTTTATCAGCCAAAGTCATCGCTTCAACTTGATCGTGGGTGACGTAAATAGTTGTAATGCCTAATTCTTGATGTAGCTGTTTCAATTCAGCCCTTGTATCATCGCGTAATTGGGCATCTAAATTAGATAAAGGTTCATCAAGTAAAAACACTTGTGGTTCGCGAGCGATCGCTCTCCCTAATGCTACCCGTTGTTGCTGTCCCCCAGAAAGTTGTTTGGGCTTACGATCCAGCAGGTGATCCAGAGAAAGCGATCGCGCCACATTCATCACCCGTTCTTGAATGATTTTCCGGTCAACCTTCCGCATTTGCAACCCAAAGCCGATGTTTTCCGCCACACTCATGTGAGGATAGAGAGCGTAGTTCTGGAACACCATCGCCACATCCCGTTGTCTGGCTGGGATATTATTCACCAAGCGATCGCCAATATAGAGATTGCCAGATGTAGCGGTTTCTAAACCTGCGATCGTTCGCAAAATTGTAGACTTCCCACAACCCGATGGCCCAACTAAAACCCAAAATTCGCCATCAGGAATTTCAAAGGTAATATCCTCAATAGCGGTAACATTATTGAATCTACGCTTAATATCTTCTAGACGAACATTTGCCATTATCTAATTTGAGATTGTGGATTTGGGATTAGTGGAAAACTTCCCAAGTCTATTATTCCAGCAAACCTATAAACTCTTCCCTTGTAAGTTCAACATCGCGTAGTATTTTGCGTAATAATCCTTTACCTATTGTTTTACCAGCATGAACAGGAATAGTTACTAACCGCCCATCTTCATGTTGCATTTGTACATGAGAGCCTTTTTGACGCACCGCATGAAATCCTTTTTCTCAAGGGCGTTAGATAACTGTTTTACCTGTTAAAACTGGTAGTTTTGGCATTAAATTACTACCTTTTGAATACCTATAAATTCTGGTATTTTTTCATCACTTGTTGTTTCTAAACAAAGTTCAATTACTTCTTTCATATTAACCATCAACTCATCAATTGTTTCTCCCTGACTGTAACAGGCTTTTAGCTGAGGAACTTCTCCAACATAGTAGCCATCTTCATCCCGTTCAATGATGACGTAGAATTCTCGGTTCGTGGGATTAATCATAATCTATTTGTACGTAGGCTCAAAATCATTTTTCTGGATTCTTCGACCAAGCAGGGTGAGAGAGTAAAGAAGCAAAGACTCGTACTCCCCGAAGCTGATTAGAGAGGGGTAAATGACCTCTAGGCGCACTCAAATCCCAGGTAAACTCGTTAGGGTATCGCGTCCAGGTATTACCTGTTTTCCAGCCAATTTTCGGCCAGAAATTCTCCCAATTTTTACCCAAACTTAACCAGATTTCTCGCTGCACTGAAAAACCAAATTTACCTTCGGAGTGGACTAACCAGAGGTTGTTAATGGTTTGCAAGTCAACAGCCGAGGTATTTTCTACCTCAGTAAAGTACAACCATTTTCGTTGTACAGCCGTTGGCCCTGATAGTTCGCACATTTTTTCGATGGTGACGCGATCGGCTGCTTGGAAGTCTTGAACAGCAAGTAGCTGTTGCAAAGAATTATAGTTAATCCCGCACTCTGATTTTAGAGGTACAATTCCTTCAGGAAAACAGGAGCGCAAAAATTCTTTGACTTGAGGTGCATCAGAACTGTAAAGGACTTGGTAAGCTTTGCCATCAATCCAAGTCGCTGGGTTCTCACGTCGTTTCAGTAAAAATTCCATCAACACGTCTAATCCCTCATTACCCAACTCAGCTAACTGTGGGATTATCTGTTGTTGGACTTTTTCAGACCCAGCGATTAACGGTTGTCGGAGGGAGTCGATGTCATTTGCAGGGCCTGATAAAATCATTGGGTCTGTCATGCCATTCTTGTGTTAACGGTCAGTGAAAGAGCGGTAAGCTATCGGGCATTCTCTAAAGTGAAGCACTGATAGCGAAAAGTAGTTTACTATTTTTGATCGTACAAAATTGCGATCGCTTCACTGAAATCCCACACTTAATCCCCAAATAATGTACAAGGGGAATAGGGGGAAAATCTGTGCCTTATGGCTTGGCGAACAAAAGACATAGCAAAATATACAAGCCTGCCACATAAGGATTTTTTGAATAGCAGCGTATCGATTAGGAGTGTGTGAACGATGTACGAAAAGATTACCCCCCCCGCAGCCGGAGCAAAAATCACCTTCAAAAATGGTGAACCAATCGTACCGGACAATCCAATTATCCCCTTTATTCGCGGCGATGGTACAGGTATAGACATCTGGCCTGCTACCCAAAAGGTGTTAGATGCTGCTGTAGCCAAAGCATATAAGGGTCAGCGTCAAATTAGCTGGTTTAAGGTTTACGCTGGGGACGAAGCTTGTGATTTATACGGTACTTATCAGTATTTACCTCAAGATACTCTAACAGCAATTGAAGAATATGGTGTAGCTATTAAAGGGCCTTTGACTACTCCCATTGGGGGAGGAATTCGTTCTTTAAATGTAGCGCTGCGGCAAATTTTTGACTTGTATGCTTGCGTGCGTCCTTGCCGTTACTATGCAGGTACGCCCTCACCTCACAAAAATCCCGAAAAGCTGGATGTAATTGTTTATCGGGAGAACACGGAAGATATTTATTTAGGCATTGAGTGGCGACAAGGTAGCGAAATTGGCGATCGCTTAATTAAAATTCTCAATGAAGAACTGATCCCCGCCACCCCAGAACATGGGAAAAAACGCATTCCTCTTGATTCTGGTATTGGCATCAAACCCATCAGCAAAACTGGTTCCCAGCGCTTAGTCAGACGTGCCATCAAACACGCTTTGCTATTGCCCAAAAACAAGCAACAAGTGACTTTGGTGCATAAGGGCAACATCATGAAGTACACCGAAGGCGCTTTCCGCGATTGGGGTTATGAACTAGCAACTAGTGAATTTCGCCAAGAAACTGTTACAGAACAAGAATCTTGGATTTTGAGTAACAAGGAAAAAAATCCGAATATTTCCTTGGAAGAAAACGCCCGCCAGATTGAACCTGGGTTTGATAATCTCACTCCAGACAAGAAAGCGCAAGTTGTCAAGGAAGTCGAAACTGTTCTTAACACAATTTGGGCAACCCACGGCGATGGCAAATGGAAAGAGAAAGTTTTGGTGAATGACCGGATTGCTGATAGTATTTTTCAACAAATCCAAACCAGACCGGATGAGTATTCGATTCTGGCGACGATGAACTTAAACGGCGATTATTTGTCTGATGCTGCTGCCGCCATTGTTGGGGGATTGGGAATGGGGCCAGGAGCAAATATTGGTGATTCTAGTGCGATATTTGAAGCCACCCACGGCACTGCACCCAAACACGCTGGCTTAGATCGGATTAATCCGGGTTCAGTGATTTTGTCTGGTGTGATGATGCTGGAATTTATGGGTTGGCAAGAAGCCGCAGACCTAATTAAGAAAGGTTTAAGCGATGCGATCGCCAATAGTCAAGTGACTTACGATTTAGCCCGGTTGCTGGAACCGCCAGTTGAACCCTTAAAATGTTCTGAATTTGCCGACGCAATTATTCAGCATTTTGGTTAATTTTATTAGGGTTAAGTCGAATTACCCCACCCTAACCCTCCCCTTGTAAAGGGGAGGGAACTGGATTTCTTGTTTCCCCCCTTTATAAGGGGGGATTAAGGGGGGTAATTTGACTTGTATATACACGCTTTTTTAAGGACGATTAGAGGGGATCAACAAATATTTAATACTTCTCAGACATCCTCTGATAAATAAACCATTTTAAAAAAGCGAAATGGCATTTTATTTGCAAAAAACACCAAAATCAGAAAGCGAACTGGGGTTTGAGTAAGTCAAATGGCATTTTGAGAAAGCAAAAGCTTCTTTGACTTGCGGAAAACACCAAAATGAGAAAGGAAACTGGGATTTGAGAAAGTCAAAGCTTATTTTGAGAAAGTAATTGCGGATTTTGCTTATTGAATTTAGTCCAAATATGAAGTTTAGATAAAATTATTGAAAAAATTGCTGATAAATTTTGATCCGTCAGATTTCAATACGGTTCAGATAAGGTTTTTTGATGACACGCGGCTAATCCCAAAGACGCGATAAATCGCCGTCTTTACAAGAATCAGTCCTTTGTAGAGACGGCGATTTATCGCGTCTCTTGCCTTAACCGAACCGTATTGCGTCAGATTTTAAAGTAGTCAAAAAACAAAGTCCCCGGCTTTTCTAAAAAGTCGGAGATTTTTTTGGGGCAATCCCCTATAAAGTTTCCGTCATTCGGATTTAGAGTTATCGAGAACTCGGCGCAAGTTCTCCATTAATTCGGATTTAACCCAACCGGTAATTGCTGTAACTGTGATTTAGCTAATTTATCAGGTGCGATCGCTCCATTCTCTGTAATGATGGCTGTAATTAACTCAGCTGGAGTCACATCAAAAGCTGGGTTGTAAAAATCTACACCCGCAGGTGTGAGAATAGTATCACCAACTTGATAGATTTCTGTTGGTTCGCGTTCTTCAATGGGAATTTTGCTACCATCGGCTAATTCAAAATCAACGGTGGAAAGGGGTGCAGCGACAAAAAAGGGGATATTATGTGCTTTAGCTGCGATCGCAACACTATACGTACCAATTTTATTAGCAGTGTCACCATTAGCAGCAATGCGATCGGCACCCACGACTACAGCATGAATCAAACCCTGTTTCATGCAATGGGCTGCCATATTATCAGTAATTAATGTAACTGGAATACCTTCTTGCACACATTCCCAAGTGGTGAGTTTTGCACCTTGCAAACGAGGACGAGTTTCATCGGCAAATAAACGTTCTAAACGTCCTTCTCTCCAAGCAGAACGCACAACCCCCAAGGCTGTGCCATAACCAGCAGTAGCTAATGCCCCAGCGTTACAGTGAGTAAGTAGCGTCAGCTTTTCTGGGGTAGTAGGCAAGACTGCTAAACCATTGTCGCCAATCGCTTGACAGGTTTGCAAATCTTCAGTATTAATCGCTTGGGCTGTTTGGAAAAGGGTTTGCTTGATTTCTTCTACTGTTCCCAGAGTTTCATAAGCGGCTTTCAGCATCCGACTAATTGCCCAAAATAAATTTACCGCCGTCGGACGAGTAGAACGCAACAACTGGGCTACTTTATCTAAGTGTTGCAAAAATTCGGTGCGATCGCTAGTCTTAATTTCCCTTGCACCAAGATACATTCCATAAGCCGCAGCCACACCAATTGCTGGCGCACCTCGGACAATCATAGTTTTAATCGCCCGCGCCATATCTTCACTGCGGTGAATTTCCACAAATGTATATTCGTTGGGTAAGCGCGTTTGGTCAATTAGTGACACTGAGTCGTTGTGCCAAATAACGGGATAAACTTGGTTTGAGGAAAGTGTCATAAAAAAAGCTAATTAGTGGATAGGCAATATTTTTTACTTTAATATACCCTGATGATTTCATTTTAAAAACCATTCAATTCACTATTTCTAGCTTTTTATGATTTTGCTGCCCGGATAGTTACTTTATCAAGTACAATTCTTGCTGAGAAGACGTTTATGCAAATTTAGTATTCTGTGTTCTTATTTCTACTTTTTAACCCAGTGTCCCTACGTCTTTTTGCACTTTCGCATATGTTGACGCTATGAAGTGCGGAATGTGGGATATAAATGACCGATTATAGATACCAAATCGGTGGCAGTCCTACAGTTAATTCACCTAGCGGACAAACATTTCTGACTAAAAATATTTGTCAATTAATTATTGATTATAGGAAAGAAATAGAAAATGAGGTTATTTCTATTTCTTTGGTTTAAGAAGTTTTTAACTTCAAATGGGTAAATAAACAACTTTATTCCCTAAATTTTGCCTTAACAAAGACAATAGGTTCAAGGAAACTCAAAAACTTAAAGTGAGGCGATAAATGTTAAGCTTGCCATATATGTTCCAACAAAGATACTGGAATAATCAGTATTGCTGTCGGGAATAAACCAGTCAGGAATTGCCTTCTGCTGTCGAACTTTTTCATGCAAACCTATTTGGAGAGATATATTCTCGTGAACAATTTTTGCATTAGCACTTTCTACCATTTTTTCTACTGACTTTTGCAGCCATTCTGCTCTAACGAACAGAGTGTGAGACGGATGATCTCCATAGCAAAAAGGCACAATAATGACAAGATATCCTCTTTGACTTATTATTTTATCTACACAGAATTGAATAATTTCTTGGTCGTCTTTTTTTTCTTCAGTTTCTTTGTTAACGCTGTGAAATAACAAACCTGCTAACACAACTGCATCAAATTTTTGATTTTTATCAGCAAGTTGAGACAAAAAATCTGATAAATCATTAGTAATGAACTTTCTATTAGGGTAAGCTTTTAAACAGTATTCAATAGCAGAATCACTGTGATCGATTCCAAGGTAGTCACATCGATCGGGTAGATATTTGCTTAAAGCTCCGTTACCGCATCCTAAATCTAACAAAGAGAATGATTCATCTTTAAACACGTTATCCAGAAAAGAAGCTGCGGGTGTATATCGTGTAGTATTTTCCGGTGCTTCAAAATAAGAATAATAGTCGTCTTGAAAACGTTCTTCTTCCGATGTTTTGCGCTCAGGAACTAGATTTGTAATCATCAAAACCTCACTTTATTTATGTAACTTAGAAAAAAATGACATGATAATAACTTGACATCCTCACAAAATGAGGATGAAAGTAACGTTAAATAAGTGCCAGCTTGCTGATGCGATATCACTTATCTACTTTGTTACCAGTTACACATTGATTGTAAAGATAACAAAGTTAAAATTCTCTATTCCGTAAGAAATATATATAACAATAATTATGATTAAAAATCATATTAATCCACCAAAAAATCACTCTTAGGTAGAATGTAAATAACTACCCAAAATGCAAAATGAGCGGATCTTAACCATTACTAAGGGAGATCCGAAAAATAAAATCCAAGTGCCGTTTCTTTTGATTTTTCTCCAAAAGCTAAGTTGTTGAGACACTTGTCTCAGCAAGCGAGCAGAAGACAGTCATCCTCTGGATTTAGAACAGATTTTTAAGTTAGATGAATTGAGATATGCTTGCGATCGCGTGTGAGATTATCTGCGGGCAAGTGCAGAGAGAAAAGAGAGCGCTCACTCTTTATACAAAGAAACCTTATATATCTAACTTTTTAAATATGATTCTTATATAAATATGATTCAGGTTCTTAGTTGTTGTTTCGTTGGCAATAGAATAGATTATTCTAATTCCTTGTGTCAAGGCTGATTGAGATGCTTTTACCCTGCGAGCTGGACGCTGAAAAAATGATTTCTAACAACTACCACTTGCGAATACAGATAACATGAAAATCCAATTTTTAAACTTGCAAGATGTAACCGCTTACCGCGAACTGCGTTTACAAGCGTTGAGTGAGTCCCCTTTTAATTTTATTGCGATTGGTGAAGGTAGTTAAGTAGAAAAGTTTTCCTAAATTTGATATCCCTCTTCTTAGGAGAGGGATATAGCGATCGCCCACTACCAAAGAAGTAAATTGCATTTACTCAAGTGTGGGCGATTCATTTTACAAAGGATTAACTAAACCACAGCAGATACTTGCTGCTTAAAAAAAGCTTGCAACACTCTCTCTGCTATTTGATGGCTAGTTAAACCTAGTTCTGTCTTAGATTCATTGGGTTCAGCATGATCTACTAACACATCTGGCACACCGAATCGCTTCACAGGAACGAGAATATCTGCATCTAGTAAAGCTTCAGCGATCGCACTACCAAACCCACCCATCACACAGCCTTCCTCCAAGGTGATGACGCGGCCGATTTTCTCAGCTAAAGGCAAAATCAACTCGGTATCCAAAGGCTTAACAAAACGGGCATTAATTACAGTTGCTTCAATGCCGTGTTCGCTGAGAATTTCAGCAGCTTGCATCCCTGGATAGACCATTGTCCCATAGGCAACGATTAACACGTCATCGCCAGTGCGGAGAATTTCGCCTTTGCCAATTTCTAACGGTTCCCAACCTTCCTCCATCAATGGGACGCCGTAGCCATTGCCACGAGGGTAGCGCATAGCGATCGGCCCACTCGTATGGTTAACACCAGTTACTACCATACGTTGAAGTTCTGCTTCGTCTTTGGGTGCCATTATTGCTATGTTGGGAATGCAACGCAGATAGGCAATGTCATACATACCTTGGTGGGTGGGCCCATCAGATCCAACAATTCCTGCCCTATCTAAGCAGAAAAATACTGGCAGATTTTGGATGCAGACATCGTGAATTATCTGGTCATAAGCGCGTTGCAGGAAAGTAGAATAAATGGCAGCTACGGGGCGCATCCCTTGAGTTGCAAGTCCTGCTGCTAGGGTGATTGCGTGTTGTTCAGCGATGCCGACATCAATATATTGATTGGGCAGTTTTGCTTGAAGTTTATCTAAACCTGTCCCTGTTGCCATCGCCGCAGTAATCCCGACGATTTTCGGGTTTTGTTCGGCAAGTTTTACCAGAGTGTGAGAAAAGACTTTGGCATAAGCTGGGGGTTTGGGTTTGCTGGAAGGAATGGCTTTGCCAGTTGCTACGTTAAAGGGGCTTTGGGCGTGGTAGCCAACTTGATCTAGTTCGGCAATTTCATAGCCTTTGCCCTTGACTGTTGCTACATGTACCAAAACTGGGCCTGGTATTTGATGTGCTTGTTGGAAGGTGGCAATCAATTCTTCGAGATTATGCCCATCGACTGGCCCAATGTAGGTAAAGCCGAGTTCTTCAAAAACTGCACCTACCTTGGGAACAGCCAAGCGTTTCATCCCTTCTTTGATGCGTCCGAGTTCGGGAGACAAGGATTCACCCACGAAGGGAATTTGCTTAAATTGTTCTTCAAGATTATCTTTAATAAATTGCACCGGTTGGCTGAGACGCATTTTGTTCAGATAACGCGGAATCGCACCGACGTTGCGAGATATAGACATGTCGTTGTCGTTGAGAACAACCAATAGGTTAGTTTTCGGCATGTGTCCGGCATGGTTGATGGCTTCTAAAGCCATACCCCCAGTCAGCGCCCCATCGCCAATAACAGCAACGGCTTTAAATTTTTCTCCTTTCAAGTCTCGCGCTAAAGCCATACCCAATGCTGCTGAAATACTTGTAGAAGCATGTCCAGCCCCAAAGTGGTCAAACTTGTTTTCACAGAGTTTGAGATAACCTGCAACTCCGTCTTTTTGTCTAAGGGTGTGGAAGCGATCGTAGCGTCCTGTAAGCAGCTTGTGGGGATAAGCCTGGTGTCCTACATCCCAAATCACTTTATCCCGATCTAAGTCGAGTGTCTGGTAAAGTCCTAGTGTTAATTCGACAACACCCAACCCTGGCCCTAAGTGCCCACCATTCACTGCTACGGTTTGGAGATGCTTATCTCGAATCTGACGGGCAATCTGTTGTAGTTGGCGAACAGATAAACCGTGCAACTGATTAGGATGGGTGATTTCGCTCAGATGCATATTATAGGGTTTTCCTCTCTAACTTCAGGTTTTCGGTATTTTGATTTTCCCACGGCCGGGTTGTTCACATAATCAGACTCTTACATTGTTACTAAGTTGTAGCGGAAAGTATAACTTCGTAATTGATAATGGTGAAAAATTTGTTACTCATTAACAATTCTTCCAACAAGATTACAATTAGTTAAAACCACAGCACTTTTGTCAATAAGTGATGATACTTAAAAATAGATTTTAGCTCGTATAAAAAGCAAATATCCCAGCAGCAGTTTGCGGAAATTTCTTAACTAGATCGCTCACTTTAACTAAACTCAGTATTTTTTTAGTAAAATAAACCTTCTAAATTAATAATTATAAAATTTTGTCTTACTTCTGAGATAACTAGCAAATAATATGCGGATTAGAACACAGCACAAATATAAATTAATCTGTGTAATAATTTAGACTTTCCTAAATTATTTATAAACAGCAAGATTCCCGACTTTTTACAATAGTCGGGAATCTAAGGCTTTCTTTCGATTTGAACGAAATCAAATAGGATTGCTATTTACCAAAAGCATCCTTGATATTATCAACGGTACGTTCAACAACATTCTTTGTCTTGTCTACTGCTTCTTTAGTCCGAGCGGCATCTTCGTCTGCTCTTCTTTGAATTGTAGCCGCATCTCTCTTTGCTTTGCGCTCAACAGCACTACCATCGTCTGTTGCTCGATCGACTTTACTGGCGTTGCTCTTTGCAGCGTCCTTAACTTTATCTTTTGTATCTTCGATGAAATTTTTGGCTCTTCCAGCATCTTTACTGGTTTTTTCTTGAACTTTATCGCCTGCGTCTGATGATGCAATCAAGGTTGCAGTAGGAGCAGCCATTGCTGAAGTGTTCGATAAAAATGCACCTTGCCAAACAAAAGCGATCGCTAACATACAAAACAGTGTTGTAGCCATCCAGCGTTTTACCGTAGAAAGCTGTTTTGTAACATAATTCAATTTCATAGAATACAATCTCAATGTGACTTAGTATACTATTTCTACTTCATTTAGTTTGTTCGCCATATCGTTCCCTAGATAGAAGTTCTTGCGTCATTAGTTATTAAACGAATTCACTATTTTGATAGATTGAATTTTGAGTAAAGATTTTTTTGCTAGTAATTAAGGATCGAATTCAAAAGTTTACAGATTTTAGACATGAGCTTAGACGCGTAGCGGCTTGTGGTTAAACATCGCACTTAGAAAAAAATCAGCGATCGCTGTTCAGTTAATTAACTTGCGATCGCATACTAAACTACAAAATTTTTTAGTGTTGTATCATCATGTAAACTTACTCTAGATACAACACTAAAAAACCATTACGCTGACATCAATTGCTGGAGGCGCTGTGGCTCCTCTCCTAGCCAATCTGGATTTTGGGCAGTGCTATCGAAAATTGATGAGGTTTTAAAAGGTTCAAACTCGCCACGCGATGCCGCTTCTGCCGTTTTTGCTAAAAGCGATCGCACCTGCTCGTCGTTCATTGGCTGGAACGTCTGCACTGCTTCAAAAGCTTGGTCTAGAATCTTCATGCTGTCGATTCCGGTAATTACAACCGATGTGGGCAGATTCAAAGCATAGTGTAAACATTCAATTGGCGTTACAGTCTTTGACCGTAAAAGAATACCGTTTGCCAAGCTTTTCATTCCCAGAACGCCGATGTTTTGCTTAACCAGTTCTGGCACAACCAGCTTTGCAAAACTCCGATAGTGGGCATCCATCACATTGAGCGGCATCTGCGCTGTATCAAATTTAAACCCGTTAGTGGCTGCAACTTCTAGCATGTGCAGATGAACATAGGGGTCTTTGTGCCCGGTGAAACCAATATATCGGAGTTTGCCAGCTTCTTGCGCCTCAATGAAGGCTGCATTCGCCCCTTCTCGATCAAAAACTCGATGTGGGTCTTCATGCCGAAGGATTTCGTGGTGCTGAACGAGATCGATGCAATCAACTTGCAGGCGTTGGAGTGATTCGTCTAGCTGTTTTGCTGCTGCTTTTTTAGAGCGACCATCGATTTTCGTCATCAGGAATACTTTGTCTCGATAGCCATCGCGCAGCGCTTTTCCCATGCGAATCTCGCTGACTCCACCGTTGTAATCCCAACTGTTATCCATAAAGGTGATGCCGCGATCGATGGCTGTTCTGACAATGCGGATACCCAGTTCTTCATCAACGTGCTTTAAGGCGATGTGCCAACCACCCAATCCGATCGCAGAAACTTTCTCTCCTGTACTGCCGAGGACTCGGTATTGCATTTCTGAATTTGACGTAGTTCCTGACATGTGTTCTCCAAGTCTATCAGCTATTACTTAAGTACATATAGCCATCTGCCAATTCAAACACAAGGAATATCTGACAAAATCTTGCTGAAGATACACTTTTCAACCCGATCGGGAAAGAACTAAAGAAATCAAAATACCGATGGCAATTTGGGATGTTTGAGGTAAACAATTGAGGGCACAGTATTGCTGTGCCCCTACAACATATTTGGTTAAAATAAATGAAAACTGTTGTAAAACATTAACAATTATTTACCACTATAAAAAAAGGCAATTTCTTTTTCTTTTAGGGGCGCGAAACCGGCATCTACAAGTAATTGATCGAGTTCTGCTTGGGGAATATGTTTTGCACCAATTCGCACAATGCGCGATCGCATAGTATTAGATACGCCACTGCGCTGTCTATTGCCTTCTAGCGCCATAACTTTACCATAAAGTTCTAGCTTGGCAGGTGGAATGGGAGAACCATCAAAATCAATTCCCTGTGCGATCGCTTCATCAATAGCATCAGCACCTGTGGTGGTTTGATTTCCTGGGTTAGTTTCGGTAGGCATGGTGATTTACTCTTCTTCGCTATGGGTAGATTTTACCAGCCTTGTTGACACCAAACCCGCCTACTGACTTTTTTGCTAGCGATGATTAATTGCAATTCCTTCTGTCTTGGCGTGAGAAATTTACAAAACAAAACGCTTGGGTTATTAACTCAAACGTTTTGTCACTTAACCGATCGCTTCCTCTGTTTTTTGTAAACTAACTCGCCAGCGCCAAATTGCCGAGGCGATCGCCATACCCACACCCCAAGCTAAAGGCAACCAAATAATAGCCCAGTGACCACCAGGCCATTCCACATTCAATCCTGCACCCAGCCAATAAACACCAAATCCCATCAGCAGCATTGCCGCCACAAATTTCATTGGTTTGACTGGTACTTGCTGGAGTGGCGTTCTGAATAATAAGGCAAACACAATTAAACTAAATGCCGCAAAACCAGCGCCACTAATTGCTTCTAGCCATTCACTTTCGGCAGCACCCAGAGTTACAACTGCGATCGCTACTTCTATACTATCCAACAACGCACCCTTAAAGGTGGTGACAACAGCAAACCAGTTCCAGCCAGATTGATTCTCATCTTTTGCTAGTTGCTTTTCCAGGCTATCTTCCCCGCCACCTTTACGCTTTTTGGGAAGACCGGCATAATACCTAACTATAGAACGCGTCCACTTTTGCCCAAAAAGTAGCAGTAAAACTCCCGCCACAATTCTGAGAATATCTACAGGGATCAGCGTCAGACTTTTTCCTAAGATCAGAGATAGCAGTAACGTTAAAGCAATGCCACCGCCTGAACCAACCAAGGGCATTACGCCAACCTGCCAACCTGCCGACAACGAGGACTATACCGAGAATCTCGACTAATTCAATTAAAGAGCTAGCAAAACTAGCGAGAACAATTTCCCAATTCATAATACTTTTGATACCCAATCGTAGGGCAACACGATTCAGTTAATCACATTTGATTAGGTAGTCAACAGATTAATCACGAGCTTGTCGCGTCACCAAACCGCCAACAAACGCGCCTAAGATACTACCTGTCCATAGCCCTGTTGTGCTACCTTGCCATACTGCTCCTGGTGTAATCCAAGCGTTGCACATCTCCTTTAAACCCCAAGGTTGATTTTGACACTTTTGGCTATGCAGCATCATGGTAATTTGCCCACTGGTGTAACCACCAAAAAAACCTGCTGATAGCGCCAAAAAAGTGCAAATTAAAATTCTATTTTTTGTCATTAGTCATTAGTCATTAGTCATTAGTCATTAGTCATTAGTCATTAGTCATTAGTCATTAGTCAAGAGTTAAAAATTCTTCCCTTGCCTCCTCTGCTCCCTCATCCCCCATTCCCCACTCCCCATTCTCAATCAACCTGTATTTCTCATCCCGGCTGCAATACCATTAATAGTTAACAATGCCCCTCGCAGTAACTCGCCTTTGCTGTAACGAGAATGGATGACTCCAGAAGTAGCATTACTATTTAGGGACTGCCGTAGACGCTTGAGTAGTGAAACTTGGATAAATCCCAAGGGGACAATGGTGCCATTGCGTAACTGCACAGATCGTTGCAAGACAGGATCGCCATCTAACAGTCGATTGTGATCGGTGATTTTTAACACCAAATCCCTTGTGAGGTAGAACTCGCTGGCAATTTGGTCAAAAACCTTGGCAAAACGAACTCGATCTTCTGGTTTTGACAATTCCTGGACATAGTGATGTGCCATTTGCATGTCTACTTTTGCCAAGGTCATCTCGGCCTTAGAAATCACCATTTTGAAAAAGGGCCACTTAACGTAAAAATAGCGCAGCAATTTTAAGTGTTCTTCTGGTTCTTCGTTCAAGAATTCTTGTACAGCTGTGCCAACGCCGTACCACGAAGGCAGCAAAAAGCGGCTTTGTGTCCAGCTAAATACCCAAGGAATAGCTCGCAAACTGCTTAAATCTTTCTTACCAGATGGACGCCGGGCTGGACGAGAACTAATTTGCAGTTGGCTAATTTCTTCAATGGGGGTTACTTCGTGGAAGAAGTCAACAAAATCAGGCTGTTCGTAGATTAGAGCGCGATAATGTTGACGCGATCGCGCCGCTAATTCTTCCATAATCTCATTCCAGGGTTCAATATCATCAAACCCTGTCCGCAGCAGGCTAGCTTGAATCACTGCTGTGGTGATGGTTTCCATGTGGTACAATGCCAAGTCCAACAAGGAGTATTTAGAAGCCAAAACTTCTCCTTGTTCGGTAATCTTGATTCGCCCATTGATACTATGACCCGGTTGAGCCAAAATCGCCTCGTAAGCAGGGCCGCCACCCCGTCCTACAGAACCGCCGCGTCCGTGGAAAATCCGCAAATTTAGATCGTAGTTTTCTGCTATTTGTTGCAGTGATTTTTGGGCTTTATGAATTTCCCAGTTGCTGCTTAAAAAACCAGAGTCTTTGTTGCTGTCAGAATACCCCAACATTACTTCTTGTAAGTTACGGGGGAGGGGGGAGGAAAGGGCAGGGGGAGCAGGGGGGGCAGGGGGGGATGAGTTTTCATCCACAACACTCTCTGCTTTTCTATGTTCGTAGCCGCCGGCTAACAAAGCGCGATATAAGGGGAGTTCAAACAGTTTCCGCATGACGCTTCTGGAGCGTTGTAAGTCTTCTACTGTTTCAAATAGGGGGACAACTTGAATTGTTCCGACAGCAATGGCGGGGTCAAAAAGTCTGGCTTCTTTGGCTAACAGCAGTACTTCCAGCACGTCGCTTACGTCGCGGCACATGCTGATAATGTAAGTTTCGCAGATGTTGAGACCAAATTCTTGTTGTAGCGATCGCACGATGCGGAAGGTTTCAATTACATCGTTGGTTTTTTCGGAAAATGGCAATTCTGCCGGAATTAACGGCCGACGGGTTTGCAGTTCTCCTGTTAGCCAAGCGACTCGTTGCTCCTCAGAGAGTTCGTTGTAAGGTTGAGGTAATATTTGCAGGTATTCGAGTATTTCATTGAGTGCATCGGCGTGGCGGGATGATTCTTGGCGGATATCTAGCTGTGTCAAGTTAAAACCAAAAATTTCTACCTGACAAATCAGATTTTCTAATTCTCGACAGCTTAAACCTGTTTCTGTCAAGTTGCGCTGAATCATCCGCAGTTCTGCTAAAAAATCGTCTCCCGAAAGATACAGGGGGCTATCTTGATTTTTTGGCGTTTCCCGATTGTACAAAGCTAGATTGCGATCGCGAGTATTTTCTAGCCGTTTCAGCACATAAGCCAGTTTGAGCCGATATGGTTCTTGCCGATAACGCAGCGCCAGTGCGTCGTATACCTCACTCAACTGCGACTGATCCAACTCTAGAGATTCCAGCAAATCTGGTAACACATCACTCCAGTGCATCGACACACTCAGCAATTCAATCAGATTTTTCACTGACTGAATATATCTCCCTAGCACCATTTTGCGCTGATAGCAAGCTGTCTGCCAGGTGATTTCGGGTGTGACTGATGGGTTCCCATCTCTATCTGAGCCTACCCAGGAACCGAAGGAGCAAAAGTTTTTACTCGGTGGTTCTAGCCAAGGAAAGGTATTGGATAGGGTGTGTTTGAAACGTTTATAAAGTTGGGGAATGCCATCAAATAAAACTTCTTGGAAGTAGTGCAAAGCATAATCTACTTCATCTAGCACCGTGGGTTTGAACTGGTGAAGTTCGTCTGTGCGCCACCAGAGGCGAATTTCTTCGAGCAATTGTTCGCGGACATCTGCTGCTTCCCAAGGATATGCTCCTGGTGTAGTCCCAGAATGGTTTTCTAAGGCATCCAACTTTTGCAAAAGTTGTACCACTTGTCGCTGCTTATCGCGGATAGTATGGCGAACAATTTCCGTCGGGTGCGCTGTGAAAACTAAGCGGACATCCAGATGTGCAATTAGACGTTGAATTTGCTGGGGTGGTACATTCAGTTTGAATAAATAGGGAAATAAGGCAGCAAAAGTACCTTTGGGTTTGACTTGCGCCTTTTCTAGATAACTCTTTCTCAGTAACTCTGCTGCTAGTCCCTTGCTAACAGGCGCATCATCTTCTCTTTGATTAGAGGAATAGTTGACATTGGCTGGTCTTTCCGGCTCTGTTTCCTCGCTTTCTGCTTCATAGCGACTCAATTGCTGCCGTTGTTCGTATTCCTGCTCTATGATATTAATCAACTGAAAATACAGAGCGAAAGCACGAGCCGCGCGGATTGCTTCGTTGATATTTAATTGTTCAATTAATTTGACGGCTGAAGATGCTTGGTCATTTGTTGCTTGTCCTTCTGGCGAACATAAATCGCGCAACTGGCGCAACAAATCTACCATGTTTTGACCGCATTCTTGCCGGAGAACTGACTCCCACAATTCTTCCACTACCTGGAGACGATGACGCAAAAATAATTCCGACACCGGGTATATATCAGCAGTTTGAGACGAAGAGTATAAAAGGGAACCCATATTCTCTATTGTTGTAAAGCTAATTACTGTTTACGGTTCTAGGTTTTGCACTTAATGCTCACTGGGTTGATCCTGAGCAAATAATTATTTGGTGTATATCTTCTCATCTTGATTGATTTCGTGTTCGTCTGGGAAGTCTAGGTTGGGTAGGCGATCGCCTCGAAATAATTCTTCACTCGCTTCCCCTATCGCTTCTAGTGCTCTTACTGTGGTTTTTCCGCTAATGAGCAGCAGTAATATAGACGCTGTACCTATTTGTAAAAGGAGCGATTGGGGAATGGTAAATAAATCCAGATTGGATGCGGGGTTAGTCGAGGGCTGTTGGTTGGCAGGAGGCATTGCTAATTTTTGGTTAGGGAATTAGGAGAGACGCGATTAATCGCGTCTGTACAGGAGTCACGAATTAAGAGTTAGGATGGCTCCAACAATCGAGGGATGGAGTCTAAATGAGATAAGCTTGTTATTTGTTTCGCCCATTAGGGCTGTCAGCGCACTGGACGCGAGTCCAGCTTTAAACGACAAGTCATCAGCCAGTCATATAGAATTATTCTGACTCCTAGCTGCTAACTTCTTAATTCTGACTCCCTATTAGTAAAATAAACGCAAAACTCAACATTAGTCAGACTTGCAACCTGTACAAGACTATCTTGGCCGATTTTGTGAGCTACGAAGGTAACAAAATTGTTAAAAAAAAACGTCAGAGTGTGATAGACCTATGGTTCTAGTTTACAAGTGCAGGCACTATCCCCCAACAATCGCTTCCTGTAAAGTTAACTTCCCATGAAAACAGTATTACCAGATCGCCAGCAATCCTTAGTGCAATGGGTAAGCCAAGCCACAGGGATCAACACTTTCGGAGTGAAAGTCAGGTTGCGGGGAAATGACCTTCATATTCTTTGTGAAGGTACAGAGTGTCCGCAGCGTTGGCGCACTTTGTCTGACTTGCTACATGCACTACAGCAAACAGATGTAGATATCCTCACAAGCAACGAACAACCCTCAATATATCAAGTATTTGTCTATGGCCGAAGAAAAGGGGAACAGCGCCCCAAATGGTGCCATCGGGTTTACTTAAATCAAATAGATAAGCATCTGGAGCAGGTGGAGCAAGCCTTGCTAGCAGACTCGGAAAAATTAAAACAATCGGGTGGGGCGCTGATTGTCTCTAACGAGAGTTTGGCACGCCAAGGTAACCCAGAAGCCATTGCTCGATATCTCAGTGAAACTCTGAGTACTTTAGGGGTATCGATACAGGCAAAGATTAAGCTACATAAGCCAAAGAACTCTCAGCCGGAAGAAAATCGCCTGTGGATATTTTGCCAGTCTAGCTATAGCCCTGATGCGTCGTTGCTTGCCGAACCAATAGCACAAAAGTTGCGTTCTCTCAAACTTTCCGGCTACCAAGATGCAGTAATTGTTTCCCAGGTGAGCGGCGAAACTGCGCCTGATTGGCTGCTGCGAGTGGATTTGACGCCACCAGAGGTAATGCTGAAGGAGTGGGCGCGTTGGGGAGATGTACAAGCGATCGCCCGATTATTAACTGAGGTATTGTCAGGATTAAAAGTTGGTGTCCAAGTTTCTCTGAAAGAATCAACGCTACATATCTTTTGTATCCCAGCTTTCGATCCCTTGGGAACTGCCCCAATCCCAGACAAAGTAGTGTGTTTAGAGGCGATTTTACCCCAGCTAGAAGCGATCGCTCCTCAAGGCATTCTCGCCGCCACCGTATACGGACAAAAAGCAGGCGAGCAACCCACTTGGATTGATTGGCTGGCTTTACCCGCTGCGAAATATCCCGCCTTTGCCACATCACCGCTAGATTTGGCAAGTACTGGCGATGAACCAGCGATCGTATTTTTACTGGAGCGTTTACTCAATCCTGACCTGGATTGGCGTCTGTTGACAGGTGGAGTTCGCGTACTGCTGCTGAACAAAAATGATTTATTGCACATCATGTGTGATGCACCTCTTTGTCCAGGGCGTCAACAAGTGGCAAGTAAAATTACGCAGTTTATCCGCCAGTTAAAAATTCCCGGTATTATGGGAATACGTGTCTACGGTCGCCGTGCTGGGAATAAAGAACCTTTTTGGCATTATGGCGTTGATTTCCAACATCGCCAGCGTTTAGTACCAGAAGCAACCCCAGAATTTGCTGCTACTTCTAAATACGTTAACGATCTGGTAACCTCTGAGACTAGTGAGCCAATTTTGCGCCCCGACTTAACGACAGAAGAAGTTCAAAGTTTTGTAACCGAAGTAGCGCGAGATTGGATGGCAACGGCGAGTTCAACAGCGAAAAAATTCCTGTTGAAAAGTCAGCTATTTACCGAAAGCCAGCAGCCAGCAGAACATGACCTTGATGCTCAAGGATTTAAAATTGCTCTAGTTTGGGGAACACTGGGATTATTACTCACCCTCCAAACTGATTGGGTATTGGGTCGAATTATTGCACTTTCTACGCCGCCGCCAAAAGTCGCTAGTGTCTCGCTCCCATCATCATCTTCTGGGCACAAGGCATCTTTGACATCAGGTAAAAATCAGAGTCAGAAAACGACATTTTTTACCAGCACTTCCAAGACAAAATCTCCTCCCAATCAAAGTTCTGTATTTAATGCCTCGGAATTTACCCAAAGTGATGAAACGCCGACAAATAATTTGGCAGCCGCCCCACTGAAAGAAAAAGCCACCGCAACAGCTATTCTTTTAGCAGCGCGATCGCAGCTACCAAGTTTCAATGTCAGGCAGTTAGACGAGCAATTAGCACTGTATAAACAGCGTTTAGCTAGAACTGGGACTCCCCCTGATGTGTTGATTATTGGCTCCTCCCGCGCTCTGAGGGGAGTAGATCCGGCAGCACTTTCTAAAGCTTTAGCGACTCAGGGCTATCCAAATATTGACGTGTTTAACTTTGGGATCAACGGTGCTACCGCCCAAGTTGTAGACTTTGTGATTCGCCACGTACTGGAACCATCAGAACTACCCAAAATAATCATCTGGGCAGATGGTGCGCGTGCTTTCAACGGTGGACGCGAGGATATTACCTTTAAATCGCTCGCTGCATCAGCTGGTTATAAACAAGCATTCCAAAAAACATCAACAACTGCAAACAGCAATGATTTACCCGAAAATGCGGTAAATTCGGCAGAAAAAAAGACAGAAGAAGAAAAACCGGAGATTAGTACCTATCAAGCCATCGATCAGTCGTTAAATCAAGCTCTAGCATCTGTTTCTGGTAGCTATCAAAATCGCGACCAAATTAAAAGTTTACTGCAAAAACAACTGTTAACACTTGGTGGCAATCAGACAGTGGCATCGCAAAAACAGTTAACAGACGGTACTTCAGATGAAAGTACTTCCCAGCAAGCAGTTGACTTTGATGGCTTTCTACCTTTATCTATTCGCTTTAATCCCGCTAGATACTATCAAAAACATTCTAGAGTTCCCGGAAATTACGACAACGACTATAAATCTTTCCAAGTAGAAGGACAGCAGGATGCTGCCTTACAAGAAGTGCTTCAGTTTACCCAGTCTCAGAAAATCTCCTTAGTGTTTGTCAACATGCCTCTAACAGGAGATTATTTAGATCCAGTGCGTAGACAATATGAGCAAGAATTTCAGCAATATATGTTGCGTTTGGCTACTAATCCCAACTTTATTTATCGTGATTTGAGTCAACAGTGGCTAAAAGTAAATGACTACTTTTCTGACCCCAGCCACCTCAACCGCTTTGGAGCATACGAAGTCTCCAAAAAGCTGGCTAATGACCCCATGATTCCTTGGCCAGTGAAGTAGGAGATTGGGGAATGGGGAAGAAGCAAGGGGGCAGGGAGCAGGGAGCAGGGAGCAGGGAGCAGGGGGCAGGGGGCAGGGAGCAGGGGGCAGGGGGCAAGGGAAAAGAGTTTTCTTTTCTGCTAAGGGCATCTCGTTCCTCTGCGTCTTTCCAATGCCCCATCATTGATGACTAATAACAAATAAGTAATGACTAAAAAATGAACTTTATATCAATTTTCTATGGACTGTTCTTGTTGAGTGTATTAGGAATTTACTGGTCTTTAGCACAACAGAAATTGCGATTATGGACGCTGCTAATTGCCAGTTTAGTTTTCTATGCATCTCTGCACATCCAGTACATACCATTACTATTGGCATTAACATTTATTAATTTCCGTCTCGGGCTGGAGATTGGTAACAACACATCGCCAGGAAAACATTCTCTTGACTGGCAAATTTCTAATGAAGAGTGGCAATTTGCCCAAGGTGACTGGAATCGTCGTCGTTTAAAAGTTTTGTGGTTAGGTATAATTTTAAATATTTTACTGTTATTAGCTTTTAAGTATTTTACTCCTTTATTCAAATTTGTTTTTCATGTGCAAACAAACTCATCAGATAGCTCTTTTAAATTAATTGCACCCTTAGGAATTTCCTTTTTTACCTTTGAATGCATTGCCTATTTAATAGATGTCTATCGTGGTGCCCCTGCTTCCGATCGGTTTCTCAAATTTGCCACATACAAATTATTCTTTGCTAAACTAATTTCAGGCCCGATTACGCGCTACCACAACTTAGCAAATCAATTCAATACACTAGAGTTACCAAGTAGCGATAAAGTAGCTGAGGCGCTGTGGTTGATTGCTAGGGGCGCAGTCAAAAAAGGTATTTTTGCAGACCACCTGGGAATTTTCGTCGATTTATGTTTTGGTAATCTCCAACGGGCGGGTAGTACCGATCTCTGGCTAGCGACATTCGCCTACGGCTTACAGTTATATCTAGATTTCAATGGTTATGTAGACATTGCCCGTGGTACTGCTATGCTTTTCGGCTTGGTTCTACCTGAGAATTTTGACTTTCCCTATTTCAGCACCAATATTTCACAATTTTGGCGGCGCTGGCACATGACTTTAGGAGATTGGCTACGTAACTATGTCTACTTTCCTTTAGGTGGTTCCCGTCGCGGTTTAGTCCGTACCTGCTGGAATTTATTTATTGTGATGGTAATCGCTGGTATCTGGCATGGATCTGCTTTGGGTTATGTAGTTTGGGGGATATTCCACGGGTTAGCCTTGGTGGTTCATCGACTTACAGATGCTATGAGCGATCGCTTTGAAAATCTAGAACAATTCTGGCAAAATCCTCTGGGTATCTTTGTAGCTTGGTTTTTGACCCAACTGATGGTTTTTACCTCTTGGATTTGGTTCCGTCTACCTAACCTGCAAGACTCTTCTTTGGTAATTCGCCATCTTTGGGGTTATCCTGCTGACGCCCAGTTTGCTGAAAAGGTCTATGTAGAAGCCTTAAATATGAGCCAATCCCAACTCACTTGGGTACTTCTAGCTGTAGCTGCCCTGATGGCTGTAGTCTATGCATTCAACCGGATACTGAAGTTAGAGTTTAACTGGCCTCTTAAACTTGTCTTCGTACCTCTATGTTTTTACGCTGTTTGGTTATTAGCTCCTGAAGGCAGTTTGCCCTACATCTACTTTGATTTTTAACTGAAACATCAGACAATATAGAACTTATTATCTCGTTACAAATCAGCAAGAAATAAAATTTTTCCCACAGGCTAATTGTAAAGAAGTGTAAAGTAAGCTAACTAGGCGATCGCGTCATTGAAACTGATAGCTAGTTTGGTCTTGAAGTGGCTTATAAAGCTTGAAATCATTAGCTTGTATCACTATTGTTTATAGTAGGAAAACTTTACAGTTCTATGAGCTTGTTAAACAATTTTATTACAGAATATTAAGTCGCAGATTGCGTCCAAGTAAATTCATGTAGACTATATTTCAGCAGGCAAAATAAATTTGCTTGTTCCATATTTAACAACCCATTGCACTTATAAAACAATGACCACAACCTTACAACGGCGCTCTGACGCTAACGTATGGGATCGCTTTTGCGAGTGGATCACCAGCACCGACAACCGTATATACATCGGATGGTTCGGCGTTTTGATGATTCCTACCCTACTAGCTGCAACCACCTGCTTCGTAATTGCCTTCATTGCTGCTCCTCCAGTAGATATCGATGGTATTCGTGAACCAGTTGCAGGTTCTTTGATCTACGGAAACAACATCATTTCTGGTGCAGTTGTTCCTTCTTCAAACGCCATCGGTTTGCACTTCTACCCAATCTGGGAAGCTGCTTCCTTAGATGAGTGGTTGTACAATGGCGGTCCTTACCAATTGGTAGTTTTCCACTTCTTGATCGGTTGCGCTGCCTACCTTGGTCGTCAGTGGGAACTTTCTTACCGCTTAGGAATGCGTCCTTGGATTTGCGTAGCTTACAGCGCACCTTTGGCTTCCGCTACCGCAGTATTCTTGATCTACCCAATCGGTCAAGGTTCATTCTCTGATGGTATGCCTTTGGGTATCTCTGGAACCTTCAACTTCATGATTGTGTTCCAAGCAGAACATAACATCTTGATGCACCCCTTCCACATGTTAGGTGTGGCTGGTGTATTCGGCGGTTCCTTGTTCTCTGCAATGCACGGTTCCTTGGTTACCTCTTCCTTGGTGCGTGAAACCACCGAAACCGAATCTCTTAACTACGGTTACAAGTTCGGTCAAGAAGAAGAAACCTACAACATCGTTGCAGCCCACGGCTACTTCGGTCGTCTAATCTTCCAATATGCTTCCTTCAACAACAGCCGTTCGCTGCACTTCTTCCTCGCAGCTTGGCCTGTCGTCGGTATCTGGTTCACCGCTTTGGGTATCAGCACGATGGCATTCAACCTGAACGGTTTCAACTTCAACCAATCAGTAATTGACTCCCAAGGTCGCGTCATCAGCACCTGGGCAGACGTAATCAACCGCGCTAACTTGGGTATGGAAGTAATGCACGAGCGTAACGCTCACAACTTCCCCCTAGACTTAGCTGCTGGTGAAGTTAGACCTGTAGCAATGACTGCTCCTGCTATCAACGGTTAATTCTGAAGTATTAGCTAAATAAAAAGCACCCTCCAGAAATGGGGGGCGCTTTTTTGTTGTGATTATTTTAAAACAGAGCGTTTAATAAATCCTGTAGGAGATTTTGTTCTATAGCGATGTTTCCACATCACAAAGCCAGTAACGAATAAAATCAACGGTGTAAGTCCGACAAACATATAGAGTATGCGAGTAGGTAAGCCACCAAAAGTACCGTAATGCAGAGGAGTAAAGGAGTTGAGGACGCGATCGCCCAACGGCATCTTTAAAGCATTATCAACTCGCAAAACCTTACCACTGTACTGGTCAAGATAAACATTACTATCACCGTAATCTGAACTCTCCTGCGGTAGCTTCATGCGAATTTGTAAAGCATCTTCTGGTTTACCAGGCAAGTAAATGCTTTTAGTAACAGCACCAGGTAAGGCAGCATCGGCAATTTTCAATTGTTCTGTCAGTCCGAAAGCCGATTTACCAGGAATTGGCCTGGATACTAGCTCAGATGGTTTTGGGGTGAATGTAACAGCGTAAATGATTGGTTCAGTCAAATCGTAGAAATTCCAGCAAAAGCCCGTAAAGCCAGTAAAGAATAAAAAAACCACACTGACAATGCCAGCCACTTTGTGAATGTCAAAGTTCACCCGCTTGGGATGAGCATCAAACTTGATTTTGAAGCCGGTAATTAGCTTACGCCAACCGGGCCAGAGAACTAAACCTGTGATGGTGAGGATACACATCAGAAAGGCAGCAATGCCAACAAACATAGTTCCGGTTTCGCCTGCCATTAGGCTGTAGTGCAGTTTCAGGAGAATACCTATTAGAGTGTTATCCGATGCACGCTCACCGATAATTTTGCCTGTATAAGGGTTGACAAAAACCTCTATCCTTTGCTCATCAGTTGATGACAACTGCCCCACGTAGGGAGAAGAAGAAGTATCTGGTAAATAAATCCGAAAAAGATGGAGATCGCTTCGCGCAGCATACTTCGCCTCAATTGTATTCAGCACAGACTCTGGGGATAACTGCACCTGTTGGGGAGTAATCTGTCCATACTGTTGAGTAATCATAAAACGATCGAAATCTTGCTCAAAAACTAACAGGCTACCTGTCAAGCCAACGATAACCAGCACCAATCCAACAATAAAACCGATATATTGATGTAGGTAAAAAACGATATCGTGTATTTTTTTTCGGTTCATAATTCCCACCAAAGCAAGTTAGATTTTTTACCCCCTTGTATCCTGCCGATGCATTGGGGGAAGAATTACACTGCTGAAGTGCGAGCATCGGTGAAGGTTAGGGTGGGTCAAAACTCCACAGAAACTGTCCCTAAAACAGTCAACGGCGCACCAGGACGCAGATAGTAGCCCTGAGAATCGTAATACTGAGTATTAAAAAGATTCTTAAAGTTGAGTCCAAACCGCCAGTTATCGCGTTTGTAAAAAATGGTGGCATCAGCGCGGACGTAAGAGGGGATTTTGAACGTGTTGGGAAGTGTGGCTTCGCGATCGCCCGTGTAAAATACTCCCCCACCAAACCCTAATCCTCTCATACCACCGCTTTGAATTTCATAGCTCGTCCACAGACTACCACCAGTACCGGGAGCATTTACAAGAGATTCACCTACAGGATTATTTTCGTCACCTACACTTACAAATGCGTCGTTGACGAAGTAGGATGCAATCACATTCCAGCCTGGTAGAATCTGCCCAGAAAGGTCAAATTCCAAACCGCGACTTTTCACCTCTCCTATCGGGATGGAATAGTCAGAGTTACCAGGATCGGTTGTAGCAACATTTTCCTTAGTAATGTCATAGGCGGCAAAGGTAGCGGATAGCCTGTCTTTAATCAGTTCCGTTTTGATTCCCACTTCATACTGAGTGCCGCGTTCTGGTGGCAGTTGAGTTCTATCTACTGTCTGCGAAGAACTAGGATTAAACGAGCGGCTGTAGCTAGCGTAAATAGAAATTGGCGGTAAAGGCTGATAAACAATGCCAACGCGAGGGGAAAATGCCTCATCATAAAGTCGTTCAACTGTAGCATCATCAATCGGTTCTCTACCGAAAGAATCCAGCAATTGAGAGCGATTTTTGCGATGAATAAAGTCATACCTGCCGCCCACCAATAGTTTTACATTTGGCAGCAACGTCACTTGATCTTGCAGATAAAGAGCGATCGTATTGCGTTCAAAACGATCCCTTGATGCGGCCTCATCAAACTCTCCTGGCGGGGAAGCGCCATACACAGGATTGAATAAATCAATACTGGGAGTCACTGAAGTAGAACTTCGCAGATAATCGTAGCCATAGATATATTTATTCCACTCCAACCCCGCAAGAACTTGATGTTGGATGGAACCCGTACTGAAATTACCGATTAGATCGTTTTGCAGAGAGTAGTTTTGTAAATAACCAGGGCCAGCAGCAAACCTTCGCTGCACGGTACCATCTGCATCAATGCTATTCGGGCGAAACTCTGACTCTTCAGAATCATCAAGCGTAACGGAAAAGCCACTGCGAAGCCGGATGTTTTCACTGAAGCGATGATTGAGGTTCAAAAATACAGAGTGTGTCTCTTTGGAGAAACGATCGCCTGGTTCCCCCAGAAAACGACTGATAGGAGCTTTAAAAACGCTTGGATCGGGCGGAAGACCATCATAATAGGTGCGATCGAGTTTGAGATATTCATACTCCAGCGTCAATGTTGTCGCATCACCAATTTTGTAGCTCAGTGCTGGTGCGATCGCCAATACTTCCTGATTACCAAAATCGATAAAACTACCAGAGTTCTCGTATGCAGCATTCAGACGGTACAGCAACGTTTTGTCTGAATTAAGCGGCCCGGAAATATCAATGGAAGGCCGATAAGTGCTAAAACTTCCGGCTGTAAATTCAGCAGAGTAGTAAGGCTCGCTGAGTGGTTGTTTAGTAATGTAATTCACCACACCTCCCGGCTCAAACTGTCCATATAGCACTGAAGCCGGGCCTTTGAGAACTTCGATCCGCTCAATGTTGGTGGGATTCACAAAGTTATCCTGAGCGGAAAAACCATTTCTCAAGTTGTCATAGGTTGTAAATCCCCGAATGTTGTAATTATCTGTAGCCCCAGCATACCCCCCTTGCGGAGTCACGCCACTGACATTACGTACAGCATCGCTAATCCGCGTGATTTGCTGATCCTTGATGACTTGTTGGGGGATAACTTGAATTGACTGCGGAATGTCACGTTGAGGAGTATCAGTTTTTGTCGCAGTTGTACTATCTGGTACACTATATCCGTCTTGTTCGCCCGTTACTACCAACTCTATTGGTTCATCACCCGCAGCTGATGGTTTTGGCTGTGCTTGATTCTCTGGCTTTTGTTGTTCAGGAGTTGGTTGAGTTTGCGGTTGTTGTTGCGCCAACGATGCTGCACTAGTCACAGAGAAGATCAGACCCTCATTCGGACTATCAAACAACTCGACTGTTGGTACACTCCCCTCACCAATCACTGTCACTCGGATAGTATTGGCATCAAAGTTAGTAACTGTTATCTCTGTTACACCCGCAATTGGTTTTTCAGAGCGGAATGTGAATGCATCGCCACTCGGTAAGCGCAGTTGGGCATTGGGAATGTCAGTGATGAAATTGCTACCAGCACTCTGATTGACTAGTTGCAACTGTTCGCCTTTGGTAGTCTGTAAAATAATCTCCAGACCTTTGGCAGTGGGATTTGCCTTAACTGAAGTAACTTGCACAACTTCAGTTTGGGGCGTGTTTGATGCTGGCGACTGTACCAGTAACATTTCGGCGCTGCTAATAGCAGGTTCTACCTCACTTAGTTGCTTAATCTTGCGAGTTACTTCATCTGGTTTAGTAGCTTCTTGCACTAATTTCGCAGGGCGAAGCCGATTAACCAATGAATCAGATATGGGAATATCTTCCGCTTTCGCAGGCTGAACCACCAAAACTGTTAAAAGTATCGACAGCCACTCCAGTCTGCAACTGAAGATTTTAAATATTCGCTTGCTCATTTATCTCCCCACACACCTTAGTATCCCAGATTACAGCAATCTTTATTTAGGATTTATTATCAACAGCATAGGGGAATTCGTAGCAAAAAATCTTATCAATGTATATGCTGAAACGGATTTTTTTAGGTGTTTTTGGCAACCAGAAATCTATTTAAGTATTGACTTGGTTGAATGCCAAAGCGCTTTTTAAAAGCCACAGCGAAGCGACTAGGACATTCGTAACCCACGATCTTAGCTATCTGTTTTATGGTCATTTGTTGACTCATAAGTAGTTTTCTGGCTTTCTCCATCCGGTGAGCATACAAATAGCCAAATACTGTTGTGTTAAAAACCTGACGGAAGCCGATTTTGAGCTTGTAATCGTTCAAACCTACTTGTCGCGCCAATTCTAGTAATGAGGGGGGATTGTCAAAATCGCGGATTAAAATTTCTCTGGCGTGGTAAAGTCGGTTAATATCATCTCCTCGTAAAATGCGCGATCGCATCAGTTCCCGTTCTCCTGCTGTGTCGGGTTCCAACTTCAGCGCCATTAATTCTAAGCATTTCGCTTGCAAGTAAATTTCTTTAATTAAACCTTGGAAAGGACAATTAACTATTTGATGCAAAATAATTTGCATTTCAGGTGTAGTTTGCCCCATACGGAAGTAGTTGAGAAAGGATATATTGTCAGTCTCTAGATATAACTGGAGTGATTTGGGTAAAAAGTCTAAGCCACTAACTTCATGTCTGCAAAAAAATTGTTGGGGGTTGATTCCAACTTCTACTAGTAGAATGCGTTGTCCTCCTCGCCAATAAAGTCCACTACCAGGAATTTCCCGATCCAAATCAAAATAAGTTGCGATAAAATTTTGTCCAGCAGGTATCATTTCTGACTCATCATCTCCGATAACTGCAAAACTAAATTCCATAAAGGGAAGGTTATAACAATTTGTCTCAAGAATTAAATCCTCGGCTAAGTCAAATTGTTCTACTAACAAGTTAATCCCTGTGGGGAAAGCCATTACATATTCATAACCCCGACTTTGCTGTTTTGGATCGTCCAACACTGCTAAATACCCAGTATTATATGAGTTGGTTTTTGTAGGTTCAGAGGTTGGAGTAGTATTTTGCTGTTGCCGACAAGCTTCTCTAGCTGAAAGAAACAGGGTCATTTTTGTAGCTTATTGAGATTTTATCCTAATTATTATATGGCGATCGCTTAGTACAGCTTTGCGTAAATTCATAGAGAATTGAGGGTTGAAATTTAAACGCATAGGCGCTTCTCTACGAGACGCTACGCGAACGCCTTCCCGTAGGGTAGGGGCGCAAAGGTAAGCGCAGAGGTACGCAGAGGATTCGCTACGAATTAATGAAATGTTGTACTTAGTTTACCGAGTTATAGAAGCTTAAACCAGAGAGATTGATTCTAGCTGCTATTTGGTAAGCCTTGAGATTAACGCTAAATTTGCATCGAAAAGGCCTAGATGCCATATTGGGGTCTTGTTTAAAACCTTGCGCTCCACTATGTTAAATTCAAGCTACAACTCCTGCGGATGAGGAATTAGGTAATGGCGGCTTTTGTGGAACATGGCTTAAATAATAGCGCTTTTATCCCTCCTTTAGAAAGTGGCGATCGCTTAACCCGCCACGAATTTGAGCGGCGCTATACAGCAATGCCTAATAAAAAAGCAGAATTAATTGAAGGAGTCGTCTACGTGGCATCACCACTGCGTTTTAGAAGTCATGGTTTACCTAATGGAAACTTAATTATCTGGTTAGGGAATTACAAAGTTTCCACCCCAAGCGTAGAACTAGGCGATAATGCTACCGTGCGCTTAGATTTAGATAATGAACCACAGCCTGATGTTTTGCTGTTAATAGATAAACCAACTAGGGGACAGGCACAAATCAGTGAAGATGATTACATAGAAGGCGCACCGGAATTAGTAGCGGAAGTAGCAGCCAGTAGTGCATCTATTGATTTATACGACAAAAAACGCGCCTACCGTCGTAACGGAGTACAAGAATATATCGTCTGGCAAACTTTAGAAAATAAACTCGACTGGTTCTGTTTGCAAAACGGTGAATATTTGCCACTTGTCGCAGACGCAGATGGTGTGATTAAAAGTAGGGTATTTCCAGGTTTGTGGTTAGCTGTCACCTCACTGATTACAGGAGACATGACGACAGTTTTAGCAGTGCTGCAACAAGGGTTAAATTCAAAAGAACACACGGATTTTGTTGAACGGCTGGTTAGTAAAACTTAATACAAGTGCTTTGAAAATATCAAATATTTACACAGACAAAATTTTAAAAAAATATCTGGTGTATTTCGGTACAATTACTAAATTGTTACTCATTTATATTAGTAAACTGCATTGGTATAAATAAAAATTGTTTCCACTGGCTATAAAGCTCAGATTTTAGTTTTTGTCTCAATTCAATATAAAATCTAAAACTTAAAATCCAAAATCAACATGGCAGACCTAACTCCAAATTCTAGTTTTAGTTTGACACTGCGCTTGCAGATTCCCAATCGTGTGGGAATGTTAGCGTCGATAACCCAGGCGATCGCAACCACTGGTGGTAATCTCGGTCAAATTGATTTAATCGAGCAAACCCGCAAAGAGTCTACCCGCGATCTGACTGTGGATGCTGCTAGTACTGAACACGCTGAAACCATCGTGCAAGCAGTCAAAGCATTGCCAGACATCAAGTTACTCAGCGTCTACGATCGCACCTTTAATTTGCATCGCGGTGGCAAAATCAGCATTACCAGCAGAATTCCCCTGAAGAGTGTTTCCGATTTAGCAATGGCTTACACGCCTGGAGTCGGTCGAATTTGTACAGCGATCGCTCAAGATCCAGAGGAAGTTTACAAATTAACTATCAAACAAAACACAGTCGCTATTGTTACCGATGGTAGCGCCGTTTTGGGATTGGGAAATCTCGGCCCAGCTGCTGCTCTCCCAGTTATGGAAGGCAAAGCAATGCTGTTCAAGGAATTTGCGGGGCTAGATGCTTTTCCCATTTGTCTGGCCACCCAAGATACAGAAGAAATTATCCAGACAGTCAAGAATATCGCGCCAGTTTTTGGGGGTGTGAATTTAGAAGATATCGCTGCACCTCGCTGCTTTGAAATTGAAAGAAGATTGCGCGAAGAGTTAGATATCCCGGTTTTTCACGATGACCAGCACGGTACGGCGATTGTCACCTTGGCAGCATTATTTAATTCGCTGAAACTGGTACATAAGTCAATGGCGGAAATCCGCATCGTGATTAATGGCGCTGGGGCGGCGGGAGTAGCGATCGCTCGGTTACTGAGGAAAGCTGGGGCAGAAAAAATCTGGATGTGCGACTCTAAAGGGATTATCTCAACCAGTCGCAGCGATTTGACAGAAGAAAAACTCGAATTTGCTGTGAAAGCTCAAGGTACATTAGCGGGTGCAATGCAAGGGGCAGATGTGTTTATTGGAGTCAGCGCACCAGGAGTTTTGACACCAGAAATGGTGCAATCGATGGCGAAAGATCCAATTGTGTTTGCAATGGCAAATCCGATTCCAGAGATTCAGCCAGAATTAATCAGTAAAGATGTAGCTGTGATCGCTACCGGTCGCAGTGATTACCCGAATCAAATCAATAACGTTTTAGCTTTTCCTGGGGTATTCCGTGGTGCTTTAGATTGTCGGGCAAAGGCAATTACCACCACAATGTACCTAGAAGCTGCAAGTGCGATCGCTTCTTTAGTGAAGCCTTCAGACTTGGATCGGGAACATATTATACCTTCAGTCTTTGATGAGCGCGTCGTCACTGCTGTTGCTGCTGCTGTACAACAAGCCGCGCGTCAAGAAGGTATCGCTGGGAATTAATAAATTAAAAGAATAATTCTTGTAAGATGCACAAAATTCTGAGCGCTGCCTTTCACCGCTCAGAACTTTAAATTATCTCGCCCATTCTTTATTATTTAGACTACAATCGACTGCTCTATCGACTGATAAAGTGAAACAGATGGGATATTGATGTCTGAATTTAATGAAGTACCAAGCTGGAGGCGAGTTTATACAAGAACTGCCGCTGATTTTGGCGGGGCCAATTCTAAAACATACTGAACCGAAGTCAGTAACGGTATGGGTGGCACTGAAACAGTCTTGTCAGGTAGAACTCAAGGTTTATGGCACAACAAATGATGGTAAAGCACTGGGAAATTGCTTATTAGAGGGGCAACGCTCTACCGTCGCTTTGGGCAAATATCTTCACATTGCTGCTATAACAGCTCGGTCTATGGAGGGGGATCGTTTAACTAATAACCGCATCTATGCATACGATCTCCAATTCACTCTCGCTGACCAAAGCCTGCAAATACAACAAGCTTTATGCTCAAACTCTTCTCCTCCAGTCAGCATCAGCTACTTTGAGCATCAAAAACCAACCTTTGTGCTGCCGCCAAATCGGCTGCAAGATTTACAAATTATCCATGCTTCCTGCCGTAAACCTCATGGTCATGGGTTTGATGCACTGCCGATTCTGGACTGTCTGATTGAGGCATCAGTGAATCAACCCCAACACCGCCCTCACCAGCTATTCCTCACGGGCGATCAAATTTACGGCGACGATGTAGCAGAACCCTCGTTGTGGGTTGCCAGTACTCTTGGCGATGCCCTCTTGGGTTGGGAAGAACAACTTCCTGTGAATGGAGTCTACTGCACTCCCCAGCAGCTACCCCCCGGACAGCGATTTGAAGTTGCGACAAATCAAGCTGGCTTGACAGCAGGATTACATAATAAAGCTGAGAAAGTTGCCAGTCATCTTTTCAGTCTTGGGGAATATTATGCTAGTTATTTACTAGCTTGGTCGCCAGTGTGTTGGCCGTCCGCATTTCCCAAAGGACACCAAGTAACACGCGGGAGCAAAGCTATCAAGAAGTGGAACCGAGAAGTCCGGCATTTGCGCCAATTCATATATACCCTTTGGAAAGTGCGTCGCGCCCTTGCCAATATTCCCATGTACACCATCTTTGATGACCATGATGTTAGTGATGACTGGAACCTAAACCAAGCTTGGTGTTTGCGAGTATTGGGGCGTCCCTTGGGGAGAAGAATAGTCCAAAATGCCTTGTTAGGCTATACGGTATTTCAAAGCTGGGGCAATACGCCCGAGCAATTTACAGAAGGTCAATCCGGTGAAAAGCTGTTAGCGGCAGCACAAGCTTGGTCAGCTTCCCAAGGGAGAGATGCCAAGGCTGATGAGGCGATCGCTCGTTATGTAGGTATGCCAGCCTACGATCCCCACACAGATTTACCTATTTTAGTCCGAGATGGTTCAGTGTTCATTCTGGATCGACATCCTGAAGCACTGACTTGGAATTACATAGTCAGAAGCGATTGCCATGAAGTAATTGTGCTGGATACGCGCACTTGGCGGGGTTATCCAGCCGATCAAAAACCAATTGCACCGCCAATGCTGATGTGCCCAAAAGCCTTTGAGCAACAACTAGTTTTACCTTTACAAGAAATAGTTGAACAAACTCAGATTCAAAATACATTTGTGATTGCGCCCACCAATGTATTTGGATTACAAGTGATTGATTGGATTCACCATTGGCACTTACAACAAGAGAAAGTTTTTTCAACGGATGTTGGAGATGCCTGGAACATTAATGTTGAAGCACTGGCGAAATTTCTAACTACTTTGTTTGAGGAACGTCAACAAGTCGTTATTCTATCAGGAGATATTCACTACAGTTCTGTTGCCCACTTGTCTTACGCACGGACTCATTCCAAATTACAGTCTGTCTTGGTGCAATTAACTGCTAGTGCATTGAAGAATGAAGAGATTTTGACGCGGCTTATTCATACACGATTAAAACATTGGCTGCTACCAGAAAAGGTGCGACATTGGATAGGTTGGATTAATCCACCCAATATGGTAGAAATTTCCGATAAACAATTACAACATAATCGCCAGATGCTGACTAACTCTGAGTGGCATTGTGTATTGGAGTGGATACCTCGAAACAGTGTTAAGACTTCTCGCTTGGGAGCAGATATATCATCGTTAATAGCTCCCTGGAAACAAGCCGAAAATGCCAAATGGGAATGGTTACAACCCCTGATGTTTTGGAAATTTCGTTGGGTTCAGGAGGGGCGAGAAGTAGTTGGATTTAATAATTTAGGTCTGGTTCACTTTGAGTTAGTAGATGGGAGTAGTTATTACAAAGTTATTCAAGATTTGTACTGGTTTTCTTCTTGGTATCCAACCCAAGTTGTTTACAGCCGTTTTGAGAGCGAGTTAACGCCTAATAAGTCCTTGTTACGATGACCAGCTTTACTCTGCGAATGAAAATTTTAGTTATACTTACACTTGGCCAAAGTAAAACAAGGTAAGGAAGTACGAATATAACCTATATATTACCCCCCTTTTTAAGGGGGGCAGGGGGGATCAAATCTAGAAACTATGACCAAAAACCTCAATAATAGCGATTTCCATCTACCCTACAATCCAAAGCTTGTAGAAAGAGCAAAAGAACTTCGCAAAAACATGACTCCAGCAGAAAAGAAGCTTTGGTATGGATATCTGAGAACTTTTCAATTTCGCGTTTTAAAACAACGGACGATTAATCATTTCATCGTTGATTTCTACTGTCCCATTTTAAAAGTAGTGATAGAAATTGATGGGGATAGTCATTTTACAGATAGAGGTCAAGATTATGACATAGAGAGAACTCATATTCTGGAGGGCCATGGTTTAAAGATTCTCAGGTTTACAAATAGCCAAGTTTTAAATCAGTTTGATAGTGTGTGTGAGCAGATACAGGGTTTGATCCCCCCTAACCCCCCTTAAAAAGGGGGGGAAATCATAGTTTTGCTTTTTTACAGCAGCGATCGCAGATCGAGGCAGTAAACGTATTCAAGAATCACAGGTATTGCCTGGGCTGGCGATGTCTACTTTAGAAGAAGCTTTACGCCGTAGCCGTGAAATAAATCAATCTGAAGTTGGAGCTTGGTTATTGAGCCAGTTTCAGCAAAAGGAAGCTTAAGCTTTGGCAGTTTGGAGTAATTAATGTACTTGAATCATAGCCCCTCCTCGCTTGCTCATAGGCAAGGGTTAAAATTCCAAGCCTCTATCCAGGAGAGAGTTCAGAATATTAAGTTGCACATCGCGTAATGCTTGTAACAATCAACTAAAATGCTTATCAAGCTTGGGTTAATAGGTGATGAATAAGTGCATGAGCTAATTGCTCAATGATTTGCTGGTTTTATCTTCAGTAAAAAAATAAAAGCCGTGAAAATTTAAACAATTCACACAGCTTTTTAGTGTGGTGTAAGGAGACTTAAGTAAGTACGATCGTAAAGCATTTGACTATTAGTGAGGCATATGTGACGTAATTTTTAACAGAATTATCCTTTTCTGACATAAGGATATTATTATCCAGTCAGTGGAAAATCACAATCCTTTGACCCGCTTTGGATGTAGACGTTTGGTGGAAACAAGTTAGTCTGAAGGGTGAGTTCAAAATTCGATCGCTTCTAACTTCATTCTTTAGCTAACTTTAGAGCAAAGCACCACCACAACTAGAACCACATCCAGCAGTACAACCATAGCAATAAGCAGCAGTTTGTATCTCACTAATTAGGTCTAAACTGCCACCTTCTAATAGTTTGCTAACTGTCAAAGTTTCACCATTACGATTTTTCGCAGGTAAATTCATCATCTGGTTAAAGTCACAATCATATACATTGCCTAGATAGTCAATTGAAAGTTCGTCGCGACACATCAAATGTTCAACTGTGCTGGGATTAAAATGCGACTCTAAAAACTGCAAATATGTGGCGTACAGTTTTTTCCGTTCTAAATGCATTTTGGTTCTACCAACTGGTAGATTGGTAATAGTGAAGAGGTTGCTAAACACAATATTAAAATGTTCTTGTAAGAACATTTTGTAATCTCGTTCTAGGTTGGTCTGTTCGGGAGCTAAGGAAAACTTTTCATTTGTGGGTAACTGGGGATTAAATACCAAGTCCAAAATTAAATTTGGCTCTTTACCATAGCCGAGTTGGTTAAGCCACTGTAAAGCTTTGACTGAACTATCAAAAACACCAGCACCGCGCATTTTATCAACATTATCTACTAGGTAACAGGGTAGGGAAGCTACAACTCTTATTTGGTGTTGAGCAAAGTATTCTGGTAAATCACCAAATCCATCTTCAAAATAAATGGTCAAATTAGACCGAACAATCACCTGCTTACCAGTTGCTCTTGCTGCTTCTACTAATGGCTTAAATCCATAATTCATTTCTGGTGCGCCACCAGTCAAATCCACAATTTTAATTTCGGGAAATTTATGGATTAGCGAAATCAATTGTTCGCAAACTTCAGGAGAAAGTTCTTCTGTACGTTTTGGCCCAGCTTCGACATGACAGTGCGTACAAGCAAGGTTACAACGTTTACCTAGATTAACTTGTAAAACAGTGATTCCCTTTTTTGTCAAAGGGGAATTGAGTTTGTTTTTAAATGGAGTGACTGTTGATAGTGTAACTTTTGATTGAGTTTGCATTAGTTACTACTCCTTTAACATCCCAGAAATATATTCAATCAATTTTTTTAACCTTGCAATAATCTGTAGGTTATTGCACTAATAATTGCAGCAGTTGGTAAAGTTAAAATCCACGATAATAGTATCTGATAAAAAACACGCATATTGGGTTTCTTGCCAGTCAAGCCTACTCCAAAAATAGAGCCAACTGAAACGTGAGTGGTGGAAACTGGAAGCCCAAACTGAGTAGCTGCAATGACTAAAATTCCAGTTACTATATTTGCTGATAAGCCTTGAGGATGATTCAATGAGGTAATCTTTTCACTCATGGTTACTGCAACTTTTTGGGAGTTGAGTAAACCGCCAAGTGCCATTGCGATCGCAATCGCGATCATTCCTCCCTGAATTGAAAAATACTCAATAACTAGAATGAGTGAGAAAATCTTGGGCGTATCATTTAATCCTCTAGCAAAACTGACAACTCCAGCGCTGAGAAAATGGCAAGTATCAATCATTTTCTGATTGACTGATAGATTCCATTTTGAATTGATATAGCCAGATAAACTATAAATTCCTGCTCCCAAAGGAATAGCAATGATTGGACTGAGTAATAGAGGCAAAATAAACGAAGTTTCCAAAGCTGCAAAATTAACTTTGAGTCCGATCGCAACTAATCCAGCGCCAACCAGCGCACCTGTTAAACTGTGAGTTGTGGAAACGGGAAACCCCATGAAGGTAGCTACGATCACAGTTAAACCAGCTGCGATCGCAACTGCCAGATGAAACTCTGGTGTATTAGCGATCGCATCAGGCACTAATCCTTTTCCAGAGAAGTTTTTAATTAATGTACTGGCCAAAAAAGTTGCAGCAACCGCACCAGCTAAAGTTGTAAAAGTTGCCCACAAAATTGCTGTTTGATAGCTGCTTGTTCGGCTACTAAACAACGTTGCTACCCCTTTAAAGTTGTCATTTGCACCATTGGAATATGCTAAAAAAAGCGTGGCGATAAATAGACTAATTAACAACATTTTGGGGTTTATAAATTAACAGCAACCACCACCGCTATAGTGCCAGGTTGAATTGGTGACAATTATTTCTGCTGGCTTGATAGCCGCAAGTTTAGCAGCAGTTTTATCACACACTGCTGCGGGAATACCTAGCTGGAGTAGATGGCCTGCTGAGTCATCGAAGAAGGGTTCCGAGCCAGCATAAACTGCTGTTTTTCCCGTGAAGATACAAGCACCATCTTCTGGAATAGCAACTTTAAAAGAAACAGAATCCAGGCTTTCTAAAAGTAGGTGTTTTTCTAAATTATAAGTCTGGGAATCTAGTAGACGATAAGGACGACGGGCGCGAATTTCAACTTGACCAAAGCCAGCATTTGTAATCCGTTCAGTATACTCTTCATAGGTGAGTGCCCCTGATAAACACATGGCTCTCAATCGTTCATCTTGTTGGAGATGTGCTGGAATTTGACTAGTGGCAATTGGATCGCTCATCTGCAACCGTCCGCCTGGTTTTAATACCCGATAAGCTTCTTTTAAAGCACGGGTTAAATCTTCTGGTTCAAAGATGTTGAAAAGGCAATTTTGCGCCACAATATCGACAGTAGCATCTGCAACGGGTAAGTTAAAAGCATCACCTTCGCGGATTTCTACAAAACTGGTGTCAAACCACGGGTTTTCTTGAGCAGCAATTTCCAGATTGCGTGCGGCTGCTTCCCGCATAGCTCCAACTGGTTCAACGGCAATTACAGCGCCTGCATGGCGGGAAAAATAAGCGAATTGCAACGCTTCTAAGCCGCCACCAACGCCGACATACAGCACAGTCGGTTGGTTTCCTAGTTCGGTGGGGTGAACAGTGGTGCCACAACCATAGTTCATTTCCTGCATTGCCAAAGGAATTTTCAATCCTGGTAGTTGCAGGGGTGTACTTTGCACACAACAAAGTCCAACTTGCGGGGTTTGGGCAACTTCGCGGTAGAATTGCGCTGCTGTTTCTAAATAAGTCATGCCATTTTAAACGATCGCGGCCTTCTGCATCCTAATATAATTAGCTCTGAGTTGGATGAGTTTTTGCTGATATTGCCAAAAACCCCAAATCTTCGTAAAATAGAAAGCTTTGGGGTTTTACCGTTATTTCACACTGGATAGGGGGGGAAGGAAGGAGAGTTTTCCCCTCAGCAAGAGCAACACCCCGCCCCTCTGCCTCTTTTCAATGCCCCGTCCCAAATTCAATCATGCAATGTGTAACCGACACCACTCACAGTTTGAATAAGGCACTTTTCGTTATTGGCTTCAAGTTTCAGCCGCAGGTAACGAATGTAAGCTTCGATGATGTTGGCATCACCCATGAAGCCGTAACCCCAGACTTCTTCTAAAATGCGATCGCAGGTAATTACCTGTCGCGGATGGGCCAGTAAATATTCTAGTAAATCAAATTCCTTAGCAGTTAACTCAATTAACCTCCGATCTCGGAACACTTGCCGCGTGCGACGATTTAAAGTTAGGTCTTTAAATTCTAAAACATCTGCCCCGTCTACTTGCTGGCTTCTTCGCAAGCGATCGCTAACTCTGGCTAATAATTCATCAACGCTGAAGGGTTTAACGAGATAATCATCAGCAACAGCGTCTAAGCCTGCAATGCGATCGCTCACTTCATCTTTGACGGTTAATAAGATTATCGGCACTTTCTCAGCAATACTTCGCAGGCGGCGGCAAATTTCCAACCCCGATAAACCGGGCAACATCCAGTCTAAAATTACTAAATCCAGATGTAACTCACGCGCTGCGGTGAGTGCAGTTAATCCATCGTAGGCAATACTGACTTGATAGCCTTCATAATTCAATTGCAATTCGATAAATTGTGCCAGTTTGACTTCATCTTCAACCAGTAAGATGTGCGTCATGATGATGTTAATGATTTCAGCAGGATACGGTAAGCAACAATACGGTCTGAAAACACTTTCGCGAGGTGTCGGCTACTTAATAGCCAAACATCTAATTAGGTGTACGTTAGCTTAGTATAAACCTGAGTAAGTAACAACCGTAAGTCTGCAATTACCGATGGCGGCTCGATCGAACAAGGATTCAACTGGCTATTAGCAATAGACTGTGACATCTTCACCGCATTCATCGGCAAGATAACAGAGCGCTTTAAAACGCAAACCAACCACTTCTTCGTATAGGGGATTTAATTTACACATCGGAGGAATGTGAAATAGCTTCCGGCCAAACAGCTTGATGTCTCGCTCAAAGGGACACTGAGCAGGAATAGCTTTGCACAGGAAATGAGCTAATTTGGAGTTATGAATTTCTATCGTTTCCAACCACTCGCGGACTGGATGCAGTAAATCGTTGTGTAACCGGGTTTGAGTAAAACTTGTCATAATTTTTCACCTTAATAATTTCAAGCTAGATTGAGTTTGTTGTATTTGAACCTCTATAAATAGATACGGTTAGGTTCTATAGTTTTATGCACTTATTGCTCGTTATTTGCTTCTCTACAGAGATAGAATGAGTCTCTAGCTATACTGTTAACTACAGATTCAATTGCCAAAATTCCGGATGATTTACCAAGGCGAGCATAAGTAGCCAAACGCTAGGCTAGATGCTGCCAGACTGCAAAGCTATAACCCACTTCTTGGAGGCGCAGCTAAACTTACCCAAAAAAAGCATCAAGCTTCAGGGAAGCTGCGAAAACTAATGACTAATGACTTTTTTAGTAACAAAAAGTTCCTTTTTGACCGATGGGCACCAAGTTACGACTGGCTCTTTCCTTCAGTGTTTTATCGAGCCATTCACAAACGGTTGCTGGAGTACGTCGATTTACCAGAGTCAGCAAATGCACTTGATATCGGCTGTGGTACTGGACGCTTACTTGAGCGTCTTGCTACTCAGTTTCCCGACATGCAAGCGATCGGATTGGATTTATCTGCTAATATGTTGCGGGTAGCCAGACAGAGCAACCGCCACCGTCCACGTTTAATTTATGTCGAGGGTAAAGCTGAGTCTCTTCCCTTTGCTGATGGTCAATTTGATGCTGTTTTCAGCACTATCAGCTTTTTGCATTATTTGGAACCTAAACAGGTGGTTAGTGAGATAGCACGGGTACTTTCTCCCGGTGGACGCTTCTACTTGGTTGATTTTACCTTCATAAAAGAGACAGAACCTCAATTATTGCCAGTCTCTCCCCTTGGGATTAGATTCTACAGCCCTAATCAACGTCAACTTCTTGGCTCCTCGGCTGGGTTATTGTGTTTGAATCACCACTATTTACTAGGGCCTGTGTTGCTAACGATTTTTGCTAAACCTCAGATTTAAAAATGGGGAGTGGGGAATAGGCGAAAGTAAAAGGTTGAAAACAGCTTGTATCAAGCCTTTTCCTGCATATTTTAATTACGAATTACGAATTATCTCGATGTTTCATAAACACCACAGGAACTCTGAACAGCCTTTTAGCTAATTGCGAGAATCTGAATTTCTCCTTGAGCGTAGACTTGCCTTTTGTTTTGGGGAATTGTGGTAAGTCTTCAAAAGATATTGGCACAAAGTCAAAGCGACTGTAAAACTGCGCCAATCGTTCACCTAAACATTCAAGATAAAGTGGTTGCGTTGCTGTATTAATCAAATGCTGGGTTAGCAAAGTACCCAAACCGCGACCTCTCCAAGCTGATGCAACGACCAAACTGCCAAGTTCTTGTGCGCCTGAGAAATTACGTAGCTGTCCACAAGCTACCAGATTGCGTAGGCAATGCCTGCCGTAGGTATCGCATTCAACTACCCAAAATTGCTGCCAATTTAACTGGGTTGGGTCGAGTTTCGCTGAAAACACCAGCAATCGAATCGACCACTGATCCCCAGAGGTTGCCTTGCGAAGCATACACCCAGATGGTAACGATAGATTGCTCTGATTCATTAATTACACAATGATTAGTTTGTATCACAACGATCGCATCATATTATTCACCTAGTACAGGCAGGCAAAAATAAACCTCCCTTAACCATAGAAAGCGCTGTAAGCTTAAAAAACTCTACATTTCTGGATTTTTTTCAGTATACATGAGTAGTACTAAACAATACTTTCGATAGAGGTAGAAATCAGCCATAACTATATCTGGATAGATGCACTTCCACTCCTAATCTTCTTAAGATGATAGCAACAATAAAATTATTAGGAATGTAATAATGTCTGAACCACAAAAAGCTGGTAGCCAAGAAGATACACCCGCTTCTGGTAATTACGAAACCACTGTTGACGAAAGTAAGCGCAAAACTGGCGATAATGAAAAGAGCGATGCTAAACCCACTGCTACACCAGAAGCACCAGAAAATGATTCTGTAGCAGGTAGCCCCAATCAAGGAACTGAGTCACGTTAATTGGTTTGAAGTTTACCAAGTTTCAATAATCTACTTGGGTTTTTCTAGTGAACCCGATTTACAAAACTTTGAGTGGATAGTTGTGGTTTATATCACGATTATCCACTCATTTTTGTTGTGTGAGAATCGTTTTTAGGGAAGGTGGGGGCTAGTGTGATAAGTGCGTAGGCGCAGCCCACCATAGGCTATCGCTTTAGGACAATATCTGAAGTTTGTCAGCACAACCTTAAGGAAAAATCATCTATCCTTAGAAATCTGCTAAACTTCACGATTCTTAATCACGCTAGCTTCCTCCTGTGGCTGACAGAAGTCACACAATCCAATAGGCTGATCTTAAAGTGGTAATTTTTCAGAAAGCTCATCTGCACGAAAAGGCAGGCTTCGTTGTCAGCACTTTTGGATTCTTGCCTATCCCATACATCACTTAGTCGTTAATAGCTACCTATACAGAAAATGTCCCTTAAAATCGTCCAGAACTTTGATAGCAGTTTCACTCTCGAAGCACAAGCTCAAGAAACTCTATTCAATTTATTGACCAGCGAGGCTTTCTTAAACCAAATTCGTCAACAGTTACAGTGCGAGCAAGTTAAATTTACAGAATTACTTTTCCAACCAGTTCCTTACAGCTTAACTACCACGAAAGGAATGCCAGCACAATTTGAAAAGTATCATGAATCTGATGAATACGCCATTATCAACGTACCACCAAATTTCATGTTTAGTGCTAAGATTTTTAAACCCAGTCGGCTTTGTGCAATTTACCAAAAAGTGGATAACGGATAATTTTAAAGATATTTTTTCCCTAGTTAGCAATTTTGAAAGCAAATAGTAAGTTTAATATTTGATGTATGGCTCTTGAAACGAATCTTTCTTCTTTGGCAGCCCTAGAATACATTCCTTACATTGACGATCGCGGCCAATTACCCGAACAATTTCAGGGTAAAATCGGTGTCTATGCTATCTTTGACCAAGAAAAAGTGCTGCAATTTGTAGGATACTCTCGTGATGTTTATCTCAGCCTCAAGCAGCATTTAGTCCGTCAGCCACAGCAATGCTATTGGGTCAAAGTTCAAACTATTGAACGCCCTAGTCGCACAATTTTAGAAAATACTGAAAATGCTTGGATTGCTGAAAATGGCAGTGTCCCTTGGGGAAATGGGGATCAAAAGGAAAAATGGACTCATCCCATTGATGTCAAAGTCGTAATGACACCTGAAGAACAGGCAAAATATCAACATCCAGCTAATGATGAATTAGCACAAATAAAAATTCTTAAAAATGTGGCGCGGCGAGTAGAAGCAGAAATTTCAACGCAATTATTAGAAGTGCGTGGTTTGCAAATGCAAATTCGCTTCAATCCGAAATTGAAAGAAGAAGGTTTACTAGATTTGAAATGAAGGTAGTTTTGGGAAAACTATCTTATGAATATTGCTTCTAATCTCCCATGACAATACAGCTGCTGAACGATCGCTATCAAGTTATCCGCACACTGGGCGCTGGTGGGTTTGGTGAAACCTATCTAGCTGAAGACACCTATATGCCCTCAAAGCGCCGTTGTGTGGTTAAACAGCTAAGACCGATTCACAACAATCCCCAAATTTACCAGTTAGTGCAAGAGAGGTTTCAACGCGAAGCAGCTATTCTAGAAGAACTCGGTGGCGCAAATGACCAAATTCCAGCATTGTATGCCTATTTCTCTTCAGGTGGGCAATTTTACTTAGTTCAGGAGTGGATTGAAGGCGATACCCTAACTGGAAAAGTTCAAAAGCAAGGGCTATTTAGTGAAGCCGCTGTTCAGGAATTATTCATGAATTTATTACCTGTCCTGGATTACGTTCACTCTAAGCATATCGTTCACCGCGATATTAAACCGGATAACATTATTGTGCGTCATCGGGACGGTAAACCTGTGCTAATTGATTTTGGCGCTATCCGGGAGTCGATGGGAACAGTAGTAAATTCTCAAGGCAATCCTACCAGTTCGATTGTGATTGGTACACCTGGCTATATGCCTAGCGAACAAGCCGCAGGTAGACCAGTTTATTCGAGTGATTTATACAGTTTAGGAATGACGGTAATTTATTTGCTGACTGGTAAACAGGCGCAACAACTACAAACGGATTCCCAGACGGGTGAAATTGTGTGGCGACAGTACGCGAGTCATGTTAGCCCAATTATGGCAGGAGTGATTGATAAAGCGATCGCATATCATCCGCGCGATCGCTATCCTACAGCTAGAGCAATGCTGGATACTTTGCAGAGCATAGCAAATCCAATTCCACCGACGCAACCCCTCTTAACTCAACCGACTGTAGTCTCTGCACCGCCACCTCAAACAGTGCCTGTCAAACCACAGCCTACCCCTCAAAGTAATAGTCAGAATAATATCCTCATCGGCAGTTTGATTGCAGGTGGGCTAATCGGTGCATCTGTGATTATTAGCCAAGTGTTACCAAAATCTTCTCAATCTACAGCAGACAAAACGGTATTACCTTCACAAACGCCGTCAACTGGCACAAGCCCCGTGATAGAAACTCCTAAATTTATACCAGCCACCCCATTTCCAACTCAATCTACATCTTCGGTAAATACAATATCGCCAGATGCTACCACGGCTGTCAGCACTTATTTCTGGCTTTCCCAAAGACTTGTAACTGATACAGATTTGGATGGGAAAGACGGTTTTGAACTAGATGTTATGCGAAATTCGATTTTTGCTAGTCACGGTCGCCGTTTTGATACTCCTGAAATACAAGATTACTTTAATAAGCAACCTTGGTATCGCCCTATATATTCACCAAAAGCATTTCCACCTAAATTGCTGTCAAAATTAGAGCAACAGAATGTAGAGTATATCAGCAAATATCAAGATCGTTACGGCTTGAGGTATTTTAAGAAATAAGATTTTTGTTATTATACCATTTTTTTGTAATTAAACCATTTCACAAAATATCTGATATATATGTAACGGTTCTCCTTTGCATAAACTACTTTTTTAAACCTCACCCCTAACCCGTCTCCTTAGTAATGAGAGGGGAGTATTTGCAGACCTCAAATACGGGATGAGGTTCAGACTGTATTGCGCCCAAGTGAGAACTGCTATATTGCTAGGGGCATAGTGCTCTACGTCCTTACACGCGATGCATTTATTGCAAAATATTCTTGTAAATGGTATAAGTTCTAAGTATATTAGCTTGGACTTATCAAAGAGTTTCTTGCTACTTATTAGATAATATCTAGGCTAGCTAGTGTAACATACCAGACAAATTACTAGATATTTAATAGCCTAAAATCGCTAGATATTAGAGGCTAATCCTAGCGAAGTCTATATGGAGTTAGAGCTAAACTGTTATTTTCTTACCCAAAGTCCATCTATAGATACTAGGCAGTTTTAGAACCAGGCATTTATATCTAATATATAAGATTGCTATCTCGGATATTAGCAATCCATAAGTTAAAGAAATGCCATTTTTATATTTTCTTTGTTATTTTGTATTTAACGGGACAGTTCTTCCTGATTTGGTGGGGTTAAATAACAATTAGTTAAACAATTTCCCCCCAAAGATGCATGTAAATTATTTGCCTTGTGCTTCTTTTACTGCCTAAATTTACAAGCATAATGCAAATTGCTTAACAGATTACATGTTAATATTCCCAATCGGCAAATAGTTCATCTACACAAGGAAAACCTTGCCTACTACTATGCTTAAAACAATTAATCAGCGTATTTTTCTGCCTGCTTTTGTTAGCCCTTTAGAAGAAAAGAATCAAAAAGGTAGTAAAAAGCAATTTGCTAGACCTAAATTAGATTTACTGCAACCATTACGTCAATGGGTGGATAAAATTGACATTCAGAATCGTAAATTAGCCAAACTTATTGCTAAACTTATTCCTGCCCAATGTCCATTTGAACGCGATATTATGCTTTTTGGTCGCAAAATAGGGCATATTCCGCCAATGTGCAAACTTAATCCGCTTTATAACGAACTTGTCTACTTGCGTTTTCGCGCTTTGTGTTATCTAGTAGATCAGTGTGGAGAAGATATTCAATCCTACTGCTGAACATAACTAGATAAAACACAATATGGAAATTAAAATTGAGCATCAACCCAAGGAAGAACGCCTCAATGAATTAGGTGTCTCTAAATGGGGAATTTGGCAAAAGGAAGTCTCAAAATTTCCTTGGACTTATGATTCTCAAGAAACTTGCTACTTTTTGGAAGGTGATGTTCTTGTTACTCCTGATGGTGGACAGCCAGTGCAAATGGGTAAAGGCGATTTGGTGACTTTTCCTGCTGGCATGTCCTGCACATGGGAAATTACAAAGGACGTGAAAAAACATTATTACTTTGATTAGTCAACAGAAAAGATTGATCCCCGTTGTTTAGTTGACGATCCACAATACTAACGTCTCAAAACTCAATTCTGATTTCTACTATAAGGGGGTTCGCAGCGAGTGTCATAGGATAAAGTGGCAGAATCGGTAAATTGCTTATATCCATATCTCTCGAAACTTGTTGCCACTCCATCGCCTAAACAATATTCATAGAAATAAATAGTCTCATTCCCTCCAAATTTGTCAGAAAGTTTCTGCCAGATTGATGGCTGATAACTAAAAATATAGTTGTAAAATTTTGCTGCCTCAGCTCGATCGTAATTATAACTTCCTTGGTATTGAGAAAAATCACCGTTGAAATTTAGCTTGATATATTTAACCTGATTGTTCACAAAGACGATCGAGAAATTGCTTTTAGGAAACTGACGAAATAGCCGCCGAAAGCTTTGTGGAGCATAGGTATAGCTAACGGTATCGCCATTGGTTTGTTTGGTAATATAACGGCCAAAATAGCGCTCGATTCTTTGAGGCGTTTGATTGAAAACATAGCGTCCCGCCATAGCAGAAGGGCTATAAATACTGTTGACGAGCAAAAATATTCCAGTTAATCCGATAAAAGTTTGCCAGAGATGATGGAATTTCATAGCGTCGCCACCACAGAAAATCTAGAGAGTTCATAATCATGGTAGTGGGAGTTTAGCAGAGAAAGGTTTCGTCCCACCGCAATTTTATTGAGGAAAATCATCAAAAATGTTACTGCATTTAAGTACTTGGCAAGAAGTCGAAGCTTATTTACAGCAGTCAAAGGGGATTATTTTCCCTATTGGTTCCACAGAACAACACGGGCCAACGGGGTTAATTGGCACTGATGCCATTTGTGCAGAAGCGATCGCATCTGGTGTGGGTGATGCAACTGGTGCGATCGTTGGCCCTACAATCAATGTGGGCATGGCACTGCATCATACTGCTTTTCCTGGCTCAATCAGTCTGCGCCCCAGCACTTTAATTCAAGTAGTGCGAGATTATGTAACTTGTTTAGCCAAAGCTGGTTTTAGCAAGTTCTACTTTATTAACGGACATGGCGGTAATATCGCAACCCTGAAAGCTGCTTTTTCCGAAACTTACGCGCATTTAGAAGATTTGCAAATTCCTAATGCTCAACATGTGCAATGTCAAGTGGCAAACTGGTTTATGTGCGGTTCGGTATATAAGCTAGCTAAAGAATTATATGGGGATCGAGAAGGTTCTCATGCAACGCCAAGTGAAGTAGCACTCACCCAGTACGTTTATCCAAATGCGATTAAGCAAGCATATCTTTCACCAGAAGTTGCAAGCGGACATCGGATTTATAGCGCTGCTGACTTTCGAGTGCGTTATCCAGATGGACGTATGGGATCAAATCCGGCTTTAGCAACGCCTGAACACGGTAAGCAATTTTATGACTTGGCGGTGAAAGAACTTAGTAGTGGATATTTGGAATTTGTGAACGCTGAATAAAAGTCATGGAAAGACGCTGTAGAGATGCGAGTAAAATTGCGTCTCTGCATAAAATATCTTGAGAATAGTAATATATATTTTTCCTTCTCAATACCCGAATGAATAGCACGTTTGTTAAGCACAAGCTGGTTATTAAAAACCTAAATGACATCAACATTGCAAAAAAAGTCTGTTACCAAAATTGTTACGAGTGCGTTGTTATTGGGCAGGTATTTTATCATGATATATAGTTAAACTCCTCACACCACACTGAACACCGCGAAGCATTATAATGTTTCGCGGTTTTTTCCTTTTCAAGAATGAGATAGGGACGATCCTTCATCAAGCATTATTCATTCCTCCAAGAATCTCTGCAAGAGTGTATAAATATCCCCTTTGTCACCCTCTTCCCGTAGTCCTACCCCAACTACTAAAACCACAACTTTCTCTAGTTCTACTTTATAAATAATTCTGTAGCGTTGACCGACAGCCCTGACACTGCGATATCCCTTAAGCTTCTCAACTAGAGGTTTTCCCTGCTTTTCTGGATCTGTTTTGAGTTTGTCTATTCTATCGCTCAAAGATTTCTGATGACGCCGATCCTTAACACCAGCCAACATTTCTAAAGCTAGTGCCGTCAGTTCAATTTCATACTCTGTGTTAACGGGTTGTGGTATATCAGAGTCCAAGTTTGGCTTTTGCTTCCTTCCAGCTAATGGTTTCTTGCCGTTCTCCTTGGCTTATACTCTCCTGTAGCTGATGGGCAAACTCCCGATCGGATAAGATTGCCAGAGTTTCTAACAAAGATTCAAATTGTTCAAAGCTAAGTGCTGCCATTACTGGCTTACCATGCTTGGTGATGATAACTGGCTCATCTTTCAACTCATTCGGCAACTCTAATAGTTGTCGTCGAGCTTCCGTAACGGTTAGGTACTTTGGCATATCAATAAGTGTACATTTAAATGTACATTTATTATAACCTTAAGGCAATGTCTAAGACGGGCTACGCCTACGCAGTTTTCCCTCAGACATAACTTTGTATCCCCCCTCTTACGCTAAAGTTGCAAATGAACGTGCATCTAAAGCCAGGAGGAAAGAGTTGTGAAAGCAGTCTTGATGACAGCAGCTGGCAGTCCCGAAGTTCTGCAAGTACAGGAAGTGCCAAACCCTGCTGTTCCTGTAGGGAATACTGAACTTTTAGTGCGTTTGGTGGCGGCTGGGATTAACCCAATTGACACTAAACTTCGTAGCCGAGGCACTTTCTACCCCGATCGCACGCCGACAATTTTAGGATGCGATGGTGCAGGTATTGTGGAAGCGGTGGGTGCTAGCGTTCAGCGTTTTCGCCCAGGCGATGAAGTATATTTTTGCTATGGTGGCTTGGGCGCACACCAAGGTAATTATGCTGAATATACCGTTGTGGATGAGCGGTTTGTGGCACGGAAACCTGCCTCTATCTCCTTTGCCGAAGCAGCAGCAGCGCCTTTGGCGTTAATCACCGCTTGGGAAGCTTTATATGAACGGGGACGATTGGAACCTGGGGAACGGGTTTTGATTCATGCGGGTGCTGGTGGTGTCGGGCATGTAGCAATTCAATTGGCGAAACTCAAAGGTGCTACTGTTTCTACCACAGTGGGTTCTGAGGAAAAAGCTAATTTTGTCAAAGAACTCGGTGCCGATAATGTAATTTTTTACAAACAAACAGACTTTGTACAAGCAGCATTAGATTGGACTGGCGGCGAAGGCGTAGACTTGGCTTTTGATACCGTAGGCGGCGAAACCTTTCACAAAACCTTCCCCGCAGTGCGAGTGTATGGCGATATTGTGACGATTCTCGAACCAGATGCCAATACTGTTTGGAAAACTGCTAGACTACGCAATCTCCGCATTGGTTTAGAATTAATGCTGGCACCAGCGTTGCTAGGATTGGAAGACAGTCTCCAGCATCATGCAGAAATTCTCGAACAATCTGCCACCTGGATCGATGAAGGCAAGTTAAAAATCCATGTTAGCCACAAGTTTCCTTTAAAAGAAGCGGCTAAGGCGCACCAACTAATTGAAAGTGGGTCTGTGACAGGTAAAATTGTTCTGCTGATTAGCGACGAATGATCGAACAATTTGCATAAATTATTTTTTAAACGCATAGCCGCTTCGCCTTCCGCCAAGGTACATAGAGGAGTTTTTCTGCGCTCCTCTGCGCTTTCCTCTGCGTTCCTTTGCGTTTTTTTAATTCTTCTCCTCTTCCTCCCCCTACCTACTTGGGCAGCGCCAACGCAGCCAGAACGCACATTCTTAACTCTGGAATTATTGCAAGAACGACTACGCACACCCATACTCCGCGAAGGCAATTTGACCGTAGATTTGCAGAAGATGGTGATTGATTTGCGTCCAGAAAACGCCATCTTTCGTGATGCTTTTTACCAACTGCTGCGAAAAGAATTAAATGCAAAATCTTTAGGTTTAGACCTCAGCTATGCTCTGATTTTGGGTGATTTTGTGGGCAGCGATTTGGGTTTAAGAACACCCTTGTATGCTCAAGCGATTGCTGCCATTTTCACCACTACTGAACAACAAGAACTAGAACGTTTGCGCTTCGTTTGCTTGGATTCACTAGCGATGTCTGACGACAAGCTACTCCGCATCTACGCTTTACCCAACTCCAAAGATTGCCGATCGCTTTTAGGAAAAAAGTCAACTCCATCGAGTGAAATCGCCGTTTTTCGTGGTGTTTTGACACTGGTGCAAACTCGTTTCAATGGCGAAGTGAAGTTCTCCAATACATTTTTTCTTCAGTCTGTGGATGCCCAAGGTGCAACTTTTCTCCAACCCACTAACTGGACTGAAACCAGATTCGCTCGTCCCGTTAATTTTATCAGTGCTAACTTCCAGCAACCAAGCAATTTTCAGGGTAGTCTTTTTTTTGAAAAAGCTAATTTTAAAAAAATCAAATTTCAGGAATCTGCTGATTTTCAAGACAGTATCTTTGAAAAAACTGCCAACTTCAACGAAGCAAATTTTAAACAGTTGGCTAAATTCAATAGCGTGCAGTGGCAAGAAAATGCTGATTTTTCTGATGTGCGCTTTGCCAATCAAGTCCAGTTTACTAAAGCGAGTTTTAATCAGTTCCTCCTTTTAACAGAAGCAACATTTGAGCAAGCTGTGAGCTTCCGGGAAACAGAGTTTAACCAATTGGTAAATATGCAAGGTGCGAACATTCTTAACCAAGCAGATTTTAGCGATGCGATGTTTTCGACAGAAGCTTGTTTAAGCGTACCTGGTTTAACTTTTAACTCTAACCAAGCAAAAATTTTAGGTAATCCTGGTCAGATTGGTAAGATGTTCTGCATCCCTACATTGCAAGGTAATGAGAACATATTGCGGAATTTGGGGCAAAATTTTCGTCAGCAACAACAAGTTGCCGATGCTAATGAACTGGAATACACAAAACAACGACTGCGATTAGTAGAAATGAGCCGCCGTTTGACGGCTACAAATATTAATAGTGCCTCCGTTGCAAGTTTGATTAACCTGGGTTTTTCTGCAACTCAAGCCGAAGCGATCGCCCAGCGCCGTCTGGTAAAATCTTTTCACAAAAGCAGTGAGTTACTCACCTTAGCAGATATCGATTTAGAAAAATATACACAACTGAGCGATCGCTTAATTGTTGGCGAAACCCTGTCTATAGGTGGATGGTTACTGCAAGCTTGGAGTTGGTTGGCGTTGAGTGTACTGTTGTTGTTGAGTGGCTATGGTACAAATTTTTGGTTAGTGTTTGGTGTGGGAGGATTAGCGATCGCTTATTTCGGTTTATTATTTTGGCTAGTGGATCGCTATCGGCGGCTGCATCCCGTACCAATTATTCCCACATCTTACGAAACCATTTCGATATTAGTCAGTTTTAGCGTTTTAGAATTCTTGAGTTTACTAGCCATCTTTCGCAATGCTCAACAACCTTGGCTGACATTGGGGTGTCTTTTAATAATTATTGTCCCCGTGCCAGTGGCTTTATTAATCCGACTTTACCAACAAGGTCGTTATCACGATTTAATGAATGTTTCTTACTTCACAGAAGACGGCACATTTCGCCAGCTACGATTGTTGATTGGACGTTTGCCAACGATCCCAAGGAATCAGACATTTCGCGAACGATATATGCCTCTCCAAAGCGATCGCCGTTGGAACTGGCTCAACTACTATGATTTTAGCCTCAACAACTTAGTTAAATTAGGATTTAACGACATCCGCCTGCGAGACGAACACTTACCAGGTATAATCTCTGCACTTGCTTGGTATCAATGGAGTTTGGGTGTAATTTACATCACCCTAGTTTTGTGGACACTTTCGCGCACAATTCCAGGATTGAATTTACTGATATATCTAAAGTAATCTCATTTTAGATTTTGGAGCTAACGTAGTCTACAAAATTAGCGATCGCACTTCCTGATTTCTTTAGCAGGTTGAGTTACAGCAGTAATTAGCGAGAATTGATGCTGTCTGCGTCAAAGGATTTTTATGGAGACGGTTACAAAACTAATGCGTTGGCTTGCATTGTTAATGCGTCGGCTTGCATTGTTAATGCGTTGGCTTGCATTGTTAATGCGTCGGCTTGCATTGTTAATGCGGCGGCGGCCTTGTTAATGCGGCGGCGGCCTTGTTAATGCGTTGGCTTGCATTGTTAATGCGGAGACGGCCTTGTTAATGCGTTGGCGGCCTTGTTAATGCGTCTGACTTTTCACGTTATGTGGAAAAGCACACAAAAAACCTAACCCCCTAACCCCCAACTCGTCGCGGGAAGGGGGAAAATTCAAAGTCTCTCTCCTTTTAGGAGAGAGATTTAGAGAGAGGTTTTCCAGATACTAACCTACTCTTTCTCTAACTTTGTTTTAAACTCGGTGATTTTAAAATATAATCCAGGTTTCGACTTTTTGCTTTTGTGCTGGGAGGATAACTCCCCGCTTCTCATACTTATTAAGACGTTGCTGCAAAATTTCCGCAGTGGGGGATTGCTTGTGCAAAAAGGCAGTTAGTTGAGTTTTAGGGGTAGCGATCGCAGCGTTTGCAAATATATTTTATTACTTAGGATGATTTTCAGTTAAACAAACTCGTATTTAATATTATAAGTACTCAACTACTAAATTTGTCGGCGATTAATTTTCCCCTACTAAGGAGTAATAATGGTTTTAAATCAATATCAACGTGCTATAGGTGTATTTAGCCATCGTAGAGATGCAGAACAGGCATTACATGAGTTGAGAGATTCAGGCTTGGCGATGGAGAGAGTATCTGTAGTTGTACAGAATGCAGACCGCAATCATGAGATTGTCGATAATGAAACTAAAGAGCGCACTGGTGATAAAGCTGACGAAGGTGCAACTGTAGGAGGGCTTTCAGGGGGCGCTGTTGGTGGGTTGACTGGTTTATTAGTAGGTCTTGGTACTTTAGCAATCCCTGGAGTTGGGCCAATTATGCTGGCTGGTGCAGCCGCAACTGCTTTGGTTACAACCCTTGTAGGTGCAAGTATTGGTGCTGCAACTGGGACTTTTGCTGGTGCATTAGTTGGTTGGGGAATGTCGGAGGAGCAAGCTAAAACATATAACGAGCGAGTAGAGTATGGACACTATTTAATAATCGTGGATTGTACATCTGCTGAAATTGCTCAAGTAGAAGCAATTTTACAGCGTTGGGGTATTGAAGAGTTTGGCATTTACGAACATTTCAACAGTGAGTATGGAACTACAAATTATCTGTCCACAACTACTTCTGCTACTGCCATTCCTAATAAAAGTGGAATTCTGATCAAGTATGCTATTAGTGACTTTAATGACATAAATAATGTGGAAGCGGCAATTAACGATATATATGTCGCAGGTTTGCCAGTAAACCAGATTTCTTTAATTTGTAAAGACTTCTCCCAGTTCAAAGGGTCAACAGGCGTTAATTTAAGCGATCGCTTTGACGCTATGAGGCTAGGAATAGCAGATGAGTGGGCACGTTTTTACAACGAGCAAATTGAGCAAGGTAATTACATACTCATCGTTAGTGGCACAGACAATGAACTCGAACGCGCTAGCTCTATACTGAGCAATTATGGGGTTCAAGAGTGTCAAATTTATGACCCAATGTTAATTCGTTCTTGAAAATGGCTACTGGAAAATTTAACAATTTTGTTAGAGCAAATAAATATACAGCAATACTTTCAAATTTCTACACTTTTTAGCTGTATCTGTTACAGCTTATAAGGAAAGCAGAAAGCCAAGTATTTCATAGCAGAAAGATATTCTTGCTCAAGTAGAGTAATTTGTTAATAATATTCCGCCCGGAAAACGGGCGAATATATTCTGATTAAGCAATTGTGCTGGCTAAATTACATTTCTAAATATCCTAAGAAATTTAGAAATGTAATTAATAGCCCTCTATAGTATAACCAGCAGATTGAACTATCTGTTTAATTGTCTCTTCCGAAGCCGCACCATCTACAGTTACGGTTTTTGCATTAACGTCTACATCTACTTTGGCATCAGATACCATAGTCTGAATAGATTTAGTTATTTTTTGGGCGCAGTCATCACCTTTAATATCCGGGACTTTCAGTTTAATTGCCATTACTTACCTCATTACGTAAACTAGAATTTCCATTTAATAAATATAATAACGGTTGAGGTAGCGAGCGGACATCTTACTGAAGTAAGGTAATTGGGGATCGCTGCGATCGTAGTAAATTATAGTTGTACATAAATCGTTATTAACAGAATTTGCTAGTGTTAAAACAAATTAAGATGCCAAAATATATAAAGTTATTTATGAAAATACACTTAGTAGTACCAACTTAGAAAAAGCCGCTTTTAAAGTTTGTTCTGAGGATTCCAGCAGACATTCCAGATTTTCCTATAGGTGTTTCTGTTCAACATATTTGTTCTGGAAGCACTGCCTGAACATACAAGCGTTTATCAGTAAGTCACAAAATCTATTATCTGTAGTTTTTAACTTATTGCTATGCTATAGATACTTTTATTCAACTTTCAAATCCTATATACATTAAAAAAGCAGCTATCTTATGGCATAGATATGCAATCGGGTTCGCAACAAAAGCCCATTATCATCTTGTGCATATAGAAAGACATATATGTTACTAGTAGGGGCGCAAGGCCTTGCGCCCCTACCGCGTGGTCTATTTATCTGAAAATAGCTGTAAAACAGGAAACTCGCTCAACTCGCTCGCTGATACGCGTCTATGGATGCAAAACAGATTGAGGGCGCACGGATGTTCGCCCCCACAAGTAGATTATTTACAACCCTTTATTTAAGTTCCCAACTAAACTTTTGCTTCCAAAGACTTGAGTAACTCGGTATTCACACCCGATTCACGAGTCAGAGCAACTTTGCCAGTGCGGGCGATTTCTCTCAAACCAAATTTTTGCAACACCTGCACGATCGCAACCATTTTACCTGGATCTCCCACAACTTCTAAGGTAAGAGAATCTTCCGCCACATCCACGACTCGCGCCCGGAAAATCTGAGACAGTTCGATCACTTCTGAGCGATTGCTGCTAGTAGCATTCACCTTCAAAAGCATCAATTCTCGCTCGACGCAAGGAGTTTCGGTAATGTCCTGTACTTTAAGGACATTGACTAACTTGTACAGTTGCTTGGTGAGTTGCTCGATGACGCGATCGTCACCAGGTACAACCATTGTAATTCGGGAGACTCCTCCTTGTTCAGCAGGGCCAACAGCAAGGCTTTCGATATTAAAGCCACGACGCGCAAATAAACTAGAAATGCGGGAAAGAACACCCGCCTCATCTTCTACGAGAACTGAAAGGGTATGTTTCATCTTCGCCAACAGAGGCTAGAGCAGGAATTTGAGTAACGCAGACACTCGCTAACGGCTACGCTAGACGTGCTACCGCACTAAATTTTCAGTGCGACCTTCTATTTTAAACTTAATAGTTGCACTCATTGCATTCCTAGAGATAAATTGGGCAGAAATCATACTGCAAGCTTGGATTTATTGAATGCATATCTTTTTATTGGCAGATGCGGTGGTTTTGTAAACCCTTTATACTCAGATTTGATAAGCCTCTAATAGGAGAAAAGTTTTTATGGGTTGGTTACAAAGATTATTTGGAATGGAAAAACCTCCAAATGCGGAAGTAAATCCGACTGCACAGGCAATACCCGAAGCTCCCAATGCTAACGTTGCGCCTAGTGCTACGCAATCGACACCACCAGAACGTGTGGGATTAAATGGAGAATACGACCAAAGTGGTTTAGCAAAGCGGGTAGCGTTGGCATTTGATGAAGATCCCCAACTCGATGATGTTGATACCCTTTGGGTTGCTCAGACAGGCACCACTGTAGTATTGAAAGGTAAAGTTCCCAGTCAAGAAATTCTCAACAAAATGGTTTCTGTAGCCAATTCTGTGAATGGGGCTACAGATGTTGACACTAACCAAGCCACGATTGGCTAGGTGTTAAGAAATTAAAAATTAAAAAATTCAAGTGTGGCGATCGCACTGCTTACCCCATCGCACTGAAACTATAACATTTAAGGAATAACCAACGGTTTGCGATCGCCAACCCATTTCTCAATCCAATCTAAAATAGCTTGGTTGACTTGTTCTGGACATTCATCATGGGGACAATGCCCTACATTCTCCAAATTCAGCACTTCTAATTTCTCGTTGTACTGGGCAAATTGACTAGCAAGGGCTGGCGGAACAAACCGATCTTTTTGTCCCCAAATTAACAACATCGGAATTGTTAAGGTTGGTAATACTGTCTTGACACTGGGACTAAAGTTAATTCCAATCGCAGCTTTGAACAAAGCACTAAAAGCTCTGGCAGAACCTCTATCTTGGGGAGGCCCGGCTAAAATTTCTATGAGTTCATCGGTAATTGCCTCTGAGTTAGCGTAGGCCAGACTTGCCCAGCGACGCAGCACCCCTGGACGGCGCACGAAGTTAAATACAGGTTTAAGTATCAACGGCGAAGCGACAATATTTTTAATTGCTCTGACAACTGGTTGCAGCACAGGCGGAATTGCTTCTTGCTCTAGTGAAGGGTCGGGTAAACTCATCATCACCATACCCAGCACCATATCGGGGTGAGTGGCGGCGGCGGCCATAGAAATCAGCGAACCGTTGGAATTGCCTATTAATATCGCTGGTTCGCGGATAAATGTTTTCCAGAAATCGTAAACCTGCTCAACCCAGAGTTCGATGCTGTAATTAGCTGCGGCTTTTTCAGAAGCGCCAAAACCCAGCATATCGATGGCGTAAACTGTATGATGCTCGCCCAACACTGCTAAATTATGTCGCCAATGACCAATAGAAGCGCCAAAGCCATGTAGCAATATCAGAGGTATTGATTTGTGGTGATTTTGACTAGGGCGAATGTAAGTGTAGCGCGTTTGCCAGCCGCGCCATATCCAATCCCTTTGATTACCAACCCGTTCCTGCCAGTGTAATGTAGTGGTCACAGTCTCCTTTAATTCATCAGCGTGGAAATACTATTTTGACACTCCCTGCTCTAAAGAGACGGGGATTCACAGAAGCAACAAATGTTAATAAAGCATTGACTACGTAATGTAGAATAAAGATGCCTTAATTGAGGCAAAATCCAGATAAAAAAATGAATCAGTATTGTGTAACAAGCAGCAGTTTAGTGAAAGAGAAAGCCAGCGAGTTGGGCTTTCACAAAGTTGGAATTGCTGCTGTAGATAGGGTAGATGCTATAGAAGCGCAGAGGTTGCAAGCATGGATTGAACTGGGTTATCACGCCGATATGGAATGGATGGCTAACCCAAAACGTCATGATATCCGCTTAGTAATGCCAGAAGCGCGATCGCTAGTGTGTGTGGCACTAAATTACTACACACCACATCAACGTCCCGCAGGCGAGGAATACGCCAAAATTTCTCGTTATGGTTGGGGAAGGGATTATCACAAGGTAATGCATAAAAAACTCAAGCAGCTTGCCACATGGCTAAAATCACTTGATGAAGGTGTCTTAGCTCGTTATTATGCAGACACTGGCCCGGTGCAAGATAAAGTGTTGGCTCAACTTGCCGGAATTGGTTGGATTGCCAAAAATGGTAATGTAATTACACGAGAATATGGCTCATGGGTATTTTTGGGAGAAGTGTTGACCAATTTAGAATTAGAGAGCGATCGCCCGCATACAGAACACTGCGGTAGCTGTACTCGTTGTCTTCAGGCTTGTCCTACGGGTGCAATTACTCAGCCTTTTGTTGTGGATGCTAATCGCTGCATTGCTTATCATACAATTGAAAATCGGGCAGAAAAATTGCCAGAGACAATAACACCCCATTTACAAGGCTGGGTTGCTGGTTGTGATATTTGCCAAGATGTTTGTCCTTGGAATCAACGTTTTGCCAGCACAACTGATATTGAAGAGTTTCAGCCAAATCCTGCCAATATTGCTCCACAGCTGGTAGAATTAGCCCAAATCTCAGAGCGTGAATGGGATAAACGATTTACAGCATCTGCCTTGCGGCGGATTAAGCCAGACATGTTACGACGCAACGCCCTAGCTAATCTTGACGCATCCAGGCCAAAGAATGACCCCGAAAGTAATTATTTTTGATTTTGACGGCACAATTGCTGATACGGTAGATGCCCTTGTAAGTATTGCCAATCGTCTAGCTGTAGACTTTGGTTATAGACAAATAAGCCCAGAGCAATTAGCCCTACTTAAAAACTTAACATCTAGGGAAATTATTAAGTACTCAGGAGTTTCTCTATTTAAGATACCTTTTCTAGTTAAAAAAGTTAAAGGGGAATTAAAAAACAAAATCCCAGAATTAAAGCCAATTCCGGGAATTAAAGAAGCATTAATGGAACTCCAAGCTAAAGGATATAAACTGGGCATCATCACTTCTAATTCTAAAGACAATGTTACGCAATTCCTTACCATTAACGGTTTAAATCACCTGTTTGATTTTATCTACTCAGGAATTACAATTTTTGGTAAAACAACCATAATCAATAATGTCTTGAAGCAAAATCAACTCAAGCCTCAAGAAGTTATTTATGTCGGAGATGAAACTAGAGATATAGAAGCATCAAGAAAAGCAAATATCCAAGTGATTGCAGTGGCTTGGGGCTTTAACTCACCGGAAGTACTAGCCAAGCAAGAACCAGATTATTTAATTCAGCGGCCTAGCGAATTACTAGAAGTGATGAATGGTTGTTAATTAATCAAACCGCAACGCGAGAGTCATTAGTCCAAAACAAACCATGTCCCTTGGGGGCGTGGTTTAAATAAGTCTGATAAGCTAAACCACATCTAGTTTGCTTATTCAAAATTAATATAACTCTTGTGGGGTGGGCATCTTGCCCGCCCTAATTATGCAAGTTAAATGTAGAATAGCTTATCATTAGTTTCTTTCGCCCAGAAGGAGCAAGATATATACCAAAAACTCTTTATTAATAGTGAAAATCCTAACTATTAACGACTATTAACGATTGACCAAAAGAGTAGGGTGGGCCATATATCAATGCCCACCCGACAAAATAGCAAAATCTCACGAAAAGTTAATTTTTCCGTTCGCCCTTTTCCAAAGCTTGTTCTACTAAATCATCACTGACATTAGTTACACCCTCAGTGTTAGAATTCCCAACTTCCTTTGCTAACTCTACATAATCATCAGGATTACCAGTTGACTGCGCTTCAGTTTTTGTCTCTACTGGTTTAGAGGTTTTATAGTCAGGTGCAGTGGCTGCTTCGGCTGCTGCTGCGCCTTTACCTGTGCGATCGACTTCACTAACGCTGAATTGTTGCGCAGTTGCATAATCAGCATCAAAATCGACGTTTGGCGCTTTTTCTTCACCACTAGCTATGTTTTCAGCAGCTAATTGGGCATCATGGGTGGGAGCTTCATTAACATTGGGCTTTACTTCATCAGGCATAATTAAAATCCTTAGTTTAAATTTTTTATTGCTTACTTAAAAGAGCATAGCAAAGTAATTAGTTCTTTCCTTGCTCCCTTAGGAGAGGCTTTACCTCTATTAAAAGATAGATTAAACCTGAAATTTGCAATTAATATAACTCTTTCTCTTGATAGTAGAATCTGATGCTCAAACTTTGGTAAGCCTTAGTCTGGCGTGTAAAATTTCTTTGGAAATAAAATTATGACTGCAAGTTACGATAAAGATATTTCTCAAGCCCAGAGCAATGAATCTCAAAATTTGGTAGATGCGTTTAACAATTTAGATACCGATGCAAAATTAGCCTGGTTCTATTTAGTTTATAAAAAAATGGGTGATTCTATCACACCAGCTGCTCCTGCTGCTGCCGAACCTGAGTTAGCACCACTTCTGCTAGGAGATTATTTTGAGTTGTCAGATGAGCAGCAACTAGATATTATGCGGGATATAGTTAACCGCAAAGATACAGAATATTCCCGTGCTTATGGGGCGATAAAAGAAAACAACCAGCTGTTAGTTTGGTATGCTTGGGCAGTAGCTATGGGGGATAAGGTGGTTGACTTACCAAGTACCTATCAACCAACTAAGGCAATTACCGATCTGGTTTCCCAGATTGAAAAATTAGATTTTGACGAGCAAATTTCGGTGTTTCGGACAATATCTGGTGAAGTTGGTTACACCGATGTTAAGCCGATTGAAACGCAAGCAGAAACTGGAAAAACGTCAAGTTTGTAATCGGGACTGGGGACTAGGGAATGCGGATTTAATAAAGTACAAAACCTCACCCCGCTTTTAACAAAAATAAAAAGCGGGGTGAGGTTAAAAACGATATTTGGATGTTATTTAATTCGCATTCTTAAAAGTCTTGGCTACACAAACAAAGTTCGCCTATCTTGCGAGTTCTGCCAAGCAGTAGGCGGACTTTAATAATCTATGAGACAGCCAACTGACTCAAGTCAGATGGTGTGAGATTGGAGTGTACTACTTGACCATCACGGAACCAAACGATGCGCTGGGTTTGACGAGCAACTTCTGGCTCATGGGTTACCATGACAACGGTAATTCCACTAGCATTGAGTTCGGTAAAAATATCTAAGACTTCTTGGGTTGTGCGCGAATCAAGTGCGCCTGTAGGTTCATCGGCTAAGAGTACCACGGGACGATTAACGATCGCCCGCGCGATCGCTACTCGTTGTTGTTGTCCACCAGATAGTTGAGTTGGTTTGTTGTTGAGACGATTTGCTAAACCTACTCGCGTCAGTGCTTCTGTTGCGCGATCGCTTCTTTCTTTTGGGTTCACGCTAGCATACACCATTGGCAGCATCACATTTTCTAGGGCTGTTAGTTGGGGCAATAGGTGGAATTGTTGAAACACAAACCCCAGCTTTTTATTACGGATGTGTGCTAATGAGCGATCGTCCATTTGAGCTACATCGAGGTTATCTAAATAATAATGTCCCCTTGTGGGACGGTCGAGACAACCGATAATATTCATGGCTGTGGATTTACCAGAACCTGAGGGGCCCATGATTGCACAATATTCGCCCTGTTCCACAATTAGGTTGACTTCATTTAGCGCTCGTACTTCTGTTTCGCCACTACCATAAATCTTGAAAATGTTTTCTAGCCGAATGATTGCTGGTTTCGGTACAGCATTAGGAACTAGGGAATCGGTAATTGTAATAGTGTTTTTCATAAGGAGATTGGTAATCTTGGGCTGGGAAGAGAGTAGCTTACCAGTTGTAACTATAGTAACTAGCGTCACTCAGAATATATGCTTTTCAAAATCTAGAATCCAACGGGCAATAACTCATAGTCTCAGACTACTGCAACTAAATTCTCTGTCTTTGCCGATCCCACCCCATCTTAAAGAAAATGGATAAAACCTATATCGCTAAGAAATCACTTTCGTTAAGGTAATTGCTTTTTCAGGACACGCAACGACACACAATCCGCAAGCCAAACACATATCGGCGTGCGGTGTGTAAGCTGTAATTCTTCCATGAGCGCGGCTTTTCAGCTTTCCAAAAAACGATAGTTTGTTGAAATCTTGATCGTCAATTTGCCTCACCTCAAAAACGTCGTAAGGGCAAACCTCTACGCAGTCTCGTTTCCCTTCGCACTTATTCTGATTGATGATGGGTATATATTGGTTAGGCTTTGCTTGGCATTTTTCTCCCGGTCGATTGGGATGCTGCGCCGCTTTTTTAACTTTCTCTTTATTGAGCCTATTATTTGGATTTTCGTTACTCATAAATTTCTTTCAACTTTAAGTACAACACTTTCAATGATTAACACTATTATTGGGCTTTAGACAAAAAAGATTTGTTCCCGTATAATTTGACTCTGTTAGCGAAATGCGAACTTTTGCTTGCGGAAAATACTAAAATGAGTACGCGATTTAGCGAAATGAGAAAGCAATCAAGCATTTTGAAAAAACAATATGCCTTTTTGCTTGCTGAATCTACCGAAATGAGAAAGCAATATGCCTTTTTACTTGCTGAATCTACCGAAATGAGAAAGCAATCAAGCATTTTGAGAAAGCAATATGCCTTTTTACTTGCTGAATCTACCGAAATGAGAAAGCAATCAAGCATTTTGAGAAAGCAATATGCCTTTTTGCTTGCTGAATCTACTGAAATGAGAAAGCAATCGAGCATTTTGAGAAAGCATTTAGTCTAAATGCTTTTTCATTTCGGTATTTTGCTTATTAAATTCGACTTTATTTATTTTTTCAATGAAGTAACTAGGTACGATCGTCGGTGTGACGACAAACCCAAAGTCTCCGGCTTTGCGCTTTGCGTCTACGTTAAGCATCATGCTTCAATACTGCAAGTCGAGTATCCTAAGTCTTGTGACTTCTTTGGTGCAACAGTAGCGATCGCCGCCAAAAATGGCCAAGTAGAAGCAAGCTACGAGTAGCACCAGGTTTTAGCCTGGGGGAAATAAAGCACAACCTCACTTGTAGTACGTCTGCTGGCGAATTTTTACCTAATAATGTGGCTAAAGTCACCCATTCAGGTGAAGGCACACAAACATGTAATACATATTATGAAGTAAGATTAAGCAACTATGAAGCTAATTATGCGTCTAGTTGTTAGTTCATTAATAAAAATTTAATCTAAAAATTTTAACAACTCCGCATTTCTGCATCTGCCCTTTAATATTTATGTCCGCTCAATTAACCATAGTTAAGAGCAACCCTCAACCACTCCCCACAAGCGCGGAGTGCAATTTGGCGTGCTTTTACTATGGGCAATTTAATGGACATCATCATATAACTACAGGCTACTTCCATAAAACAAGATTTATAGGCTTCTAGATATGGCTACGCAGATAGAAATTCCTGTTATTGGCAAAGTTAAGTATCCATTACGCTGGCTAATGGGGCTGATAGCTGGGGGTGCCTTGGTTGCTGGGATTACAACCTACACCCTGGTAATTCAAGGGACAAATAAAGAAGATATTGCTCAATTAACTGTGCCAGTAGCAGCGAAAAACGTCACCTTGCGGATTACAGCTAGTGGTAAAGTCGTGCCAGTTCAGAGCGTAAATATTAGTCCGAAGAATCCTGGAGTGCTGTCGCAATTATATGTGGAACAAGGCGATCGCATTCAACAAGGGCAAATTCTCGCCCGCATGGATAGCGCAGGTATTGAGGCTCAAAAGAGCCAGTACCGTGCTAACTTAGCCCAAAGTCAAGCACAACTAGCCGAAGCCCTTGCTGGTAGTCGTCCTCAAGAAATCGCTCAAGCTAAGGCGCGGTTAGCCCAAGCTCAAGCCCAGCTAACCCAAGCTCAAGCTGGTAATCGTCCCCAAGAGATTGCTCAATCTCAATCCCAAGTGGATGCGGCTCAAGCTAAGGTGAATTACACCAGCGAACAGGTAAAACGTTACCAATATCTATACAAAGAGGGAGCAGAGAAAAAACAATTATTCGATCAAGCCCTCAGCGAAGACAAAAGTGCTAGAGCCAATTTAGAAGAAGCTAAAAAAAGATTTTCGTTAGTTCAAAGTGGGACTCGGACTGAGGAAATTGCCCAACGTCAAGCAGCAGTGAATGAAGCACGGGCAGCATTGGTACTGTTGGAAGATGGGACTCGTTCTGAAGAAATTGTCCAGCGTCAAGCAGCTGTTGAAGCGGCTAAAGCTCAATTGAAGGGTGTGCAAGTGCAGTTAGAAGATACAATTATTCGCGCTCCTCTTTCGGGAATTGTTACCCAAAAGTATGCCGATCCTGGTGCGTTTGTCACACCCACAACTTCTGCATCTGCTAGTGCATCGGCAACTTCTAGTTCAATTGTCGCCGTAGCACGCGGTTTAGAAGTATTAGCTCAAGTTCCCGAAGCCGATCTTGGCAGAATTAAACCGGGACAGCAGGTGGAAATTATCGCTGATGCTTATCCCGATCGAGTTTTTAAAGGTCATGTGCGCCTAATTGCTCCAGAAGCAGTGCTGGAACAAGGTGTAACATCCTTCCAGGTGCGGGTTGCTCTGGATACTGGTACAGATCAACTGCGTTCTGGCTTAAATGTGGATCTGACTTTTTTAGGCGATCGCGTTAATGATGCCTTGGTGTTACCAACGGTGTCAATCGTCACCGAAAAGGGTCAAACTGGCGTACTTGTACCAGATGCAAAGAATAAACCCCAGTTCCGCGAAGTTACAGTTGGGGCACAAATCCAAGACCAAACTCAGATTATAGGGGGAGTTAAAGAAGGCGATCGCGTTTTTGTGAATCCACCCAAAGACTACAAAACCGAGAAGGCAAAAGAACAACAAAATAAATAATCCCAAATTGGGATAAGCAAGTTCGTAGTAAGGACTTTAGTCCTTATTTTTCAGCACTAAAGTGCTGACTACAAACCCTGATAAAAACTTTTAATCAAAAATTGACATGAATTTTTTAGAAAGCCTTAACATGGCAGGTAAAACCCTGCTATCAAATAAGCTGCGTAGCGCCCTCACGATGCTGGGTATAGTTATTGGCAACGCCTCAGTGATTGCCATGATTGGCATTGGTGAAGGTGGGCAAAAGTACGTGAATAAACAGTTGGAGTCATTAGGGCCAAATGTGCTGTTTATACTACCAGGTAATCGAGAAACTCAGCGTATCTCCTTTGAAGTGCCAAAAACTCTGGTGCTACAAGATGCTGATGCGATCGCCTCTCAAGTCCCAACAGTAGTAGGAGTTGCGCCAGAGTTAAACAGCAGACAGGTAGTTGTGTACCGCAACAGAAACACCGATGTCAACATCATTGGCACAACTCCCAGCTTCTTGTCGGTGCGGGATTTTGAAACTGATAAAGGCAGGTTTTTCTCTGAGGTAGATATCAAGCGAAGTAACCAAGTCGTTGTGCTGGGTGGAGACTTGGCAGAAAAACTATTCGGTAATAGTAACGCCATCGGTCAGCAATTGCGAATTGGAAATACCAGCTTTCAAGTGATTGGGACGTTAATAGCCAAAGGTTCCAGCGTGGGAGCAGATTATGATGATGCTGCTTTAATACCGATCGCGACTTCAGCAAACCGACTTGTGGGAAAGAATTCTCCCTATGGTATCGCCTTAGATTATCTCGTTGCTGCGGCTCGTGATTCAGAGAGTGTGGATGCAGCAGAATTTCAAATTACTAATTTGCTGCGTCTACGGCACAAAATTAATGGTGAAGATGACTTTACTATCCGTTCTCAAAAGGATGCTTTGCAAACTGTCGGTCAAATTACAGGTGCATTGACAATTATGCTAGCTGCGATCGCAAGTATATCGCTGTTTGTCGGCGGCATTGGCATCATGAATATTATGCTTGTTTCCGTCACCGAACGCACTCAAGAAATCGGATTGAGAAAAGCGATCGGCGCAACTGAGCAAGATATTTTGCTACAGTTCATCATTGAGGCAGTAATAGTTTCCGCAGCTGGCGGTTTAGTTGGAACTGCGGTTGGCGTCAGTGGCATTCTATTAGTGGGAGCCTTGACTCCTTTAGAAGCGGCACTTTCTCCAACCGCGATTGCTATGGCAGTTGGTGTCTCTGGTGGTATTGGTTTATTCTTTGGTGTTGTTCCTGCACGTCGCGCTGCTAAACTCGACCCAATTGTGGCATTGAGAAGTGCTTAGTGTGTAAAACTAATACATCTGGACAAGAATTTTCCGCCACATCTTCCTGTACTTGATTCCTAATCGTGGAAACAAATTTGTCAAGGCCGAATGGTTTAAGTAAATATTCTTCAAACTCCACATCTGGAATTTGGTCATGAGTACCTGTGGTAGATGTTGAAGTCACAATAATTGGGATATGCTTTCCATTGTTTGCTTCCATAGCACTCAATGTATTTAGCAATGTATAAATACTTTCACCTAAAAACCTAATTTCACAGACAATAATCTTGGGTGTGAACCAACTCAGGATTTCTAAAGCTTCTTTTATCGAACCTGCGGTAATCACATTTGCGCTCAAGTCTTCGAGTAAAAAAGCGTACAAATCTCTACTATCGCGATCGTTGTCTACAACGAGTACTTCTACATCTTTGAGTAACCCAACTGTCAAGCAAAAGCCATTGATTAAATTCATAACAAGACCTGCCATTAAAGCTGTAAGTGCAAAGTGGGTTGAAAAATGAGTAAGTAGAGATGCGAAATTGCACTGGGCTAGCTTCGCACAATTACGCTAACCCGTCTCTAGTTGCTTCTGTCAAAAGGTGCATTCATTGGAAACATTTCCGTACTACTCTAAGTAAGCTACGCGCAGCTTTTGTCTCAGTAGAAGAGTGGTTACAAAGAAAAGTACCGAAAGAAGGATTTTTGCTAGAAATTAGATGAAAAACTTTCTTTAATATGGCAAAGTGTTGTTTGATTTACTAAATTAGTTGATTGACTACGACACAAAACGTAATAAAAACTAATCTGGCAACTACCTATTTGCGTAATTAACTAAAAGAATTATTGCCATTCCCTGTCTTCAAGTTCTTTTTGAGGCAACAATAAGGTAGCTTCAATTTCCTGCCTAATAGCAGCCGTCACTTCACAATTGCTATGCAGGCAATCGAGTAGTAACTGATTAGCATCGTAGTAGCGTTGCAGCACTTGCTGTTGTTCAGGGCTAAACTGCCACTGGTGGTTAATGTTGCGATAATTAACCACCGTCTTATTTACCTGTTCAGCCCAAGCTGAATAGTTCGTTTGCGACCATAGTTCAAACCGTTGTTGACTTTGGCGAAAATTTGGCAATTGGTCAGAGAGTTGTTGCAGAGATTTATGCAGTCCAACATCCAGAACAATGCCCAGAATGTTCGATAAAGCATCTCCACAGGCGTGAATGTGAGCAAAGTCCTGGCTCCCATCAATTGCACACTCCACCAGCAGGTTATCTAAAGCCGCATCCAGAAACATTCCCTGGTCGAGGCTGCTGGCTAGAGCAAAGTGAGGAGCTAGGTGAGGAGTCCGACTCAAGGCAAGGTAAAATGCTCGAATTGTCGCTTCTTTTGTTTGCGTGGGAATAGTGCGAGATTTTTGGCTAGCCCAGGTCAAAAACTCTTGTAAATAAGGGTCTTGTGCAACCAGTGCATCAATCTGTTGCTTCATCAACTGTACCAAAGAGTCTGCACTTCGGAGCATGGTAGCTGTAAACAAGAAGATTTCGTGCCAATGTGGGTCTGTAATGTGACTAACTAATCCTTCTAAAGCTTGCCCAAATGCCTCTAGGTTATGGCTGGCAACGATTTTTCTTGCTGTAAAGTATTCTTGAAACGCCAGATAGGAGAAGGAAAAAATTCCCCGCGCCCGTTCTGCCAGTAGCCCATGTTGAGCCTCCATTGACTTCAGCGCTGCTTCGCTTTCTATTTGCAGTGACTCTGCATCCATTGGCACGTTGGTCAGATTCTGAATATAGTCACCAATGTATTGCTCAACGATGCGTTGCTCAAAAAAGTACTGACCTTGCTCAAATGTCGCTGCTGCAATCTGACTCAATAACTTCAGCTTTTGGGGTAATAAAAACCCTCGGTAAACTTCATCCCGTTCAATGCCTCTGGCTTCATCCCATTTACCCAATAGAAGGTCTAAACCTTGCTTATAAAAGTCAGTCCGCTTAGTCGGAAATTTTTCTTGAGCGTGAAACACCCAGCAAGCAAGATGCAAAAATAGGGGCGTAACCACGAGTTGGCGAAATTGCCAGTTTTCATCTAACTCCAACTTCTGTATAAACTGAACGGATTGTGCTTGACCATCTTGAATGTTGGTCTTGGTAAATGTCACAAACCATTTTTGAGCGAAGGCAATGACTTGTTCTGAGGTAAATGGAGCAATCTCAACATCGGCAAAGCCTCGGAGTCTGAGTTTTTGAGATGCTATTCGACATGTGGCCACGAATTGATTTTTGTGATATTTCTCTGAAAATCTGCGAATTTCGCTTAAGACAGCATTGCTTTGTTGGTTAATAACTTCATCCATGCCATCAAGCAACACTAACACTCTACCTGCACTAAGTAATGTTTCAATTACTGACGGATCTAAAATTCCAGATGTGAGGAACTCCTGGCGGATGTATTTTAATAGGCTGAACTCGTTGGTGGCTTTAGATTCTTCAGTAAAATTTCTCAGGGTGATGAAGATTGGCACTTGATTCGCCGCAAATTTACCTTGGTTACATTGAATCGCGAGATATTGTAAAAAGGTGGTTTTACCTACTCCTGGTTTACCTAGCACCCTCAGCTTGGAGTATTTTTCAACTGCCTCTGTACCAGGTATCTGGTTCTGATCGGCCTCACCTTTGCCAAAACGGTCAAATTGTTTGGGGTCAAGGTTTTGCAGTTCAGCTATTTCTAAGTACTGAAGACTGGCAATTTCCTCCAAAATATTCACATCTATATATATGTCATCGATCGCAACGGGACGGCTAATATCCAATAACTGCAAAATACCACACTGGTCTTGAATTTTGTCGAAGCGTTGCGATCGCACTTGCTCCACTAATGTATCAATATTCAAGATAGGGTGCTTGGTATATTCTTCTAGTTCCAAGAATTCTGCCGGAGGATTGGTAGCAATCTCCCGCCAATTCAGTTCTAATACAGAACAAATTTCAATAAAGGTATGACGCTCAACCGGACGACCACTGAAAAACCGCCAAATGGGTTGTCTAGTCTTGAGGTTCACTTCTGCTGCTAGATTGTCTTGTGTCCACCCCTTGCGAGCAAATGCTGTTTTAGCCTGTTGAATTCCAGTCAGTGATGCTTGGAGCGATCGCTTGACCATACGACAATAACCCTGCTCCTCAAATCATGAACTTTAACTTTTATTAAAATCTGCTATCTTATAGATTTTTCTATGATAATAACATTCTACTAATTTAAAGTTATACAAAACCCTAGAGTATACTTTCCTTTTTTTAACTTTTTGTATCGAAATCAAACGTTATACATTTATCCTATACATTTCAACCTTTCGACGAAACCTGAATTCAAACACTGATCTGTAATGCTCAATTATGAGTTAAAGGGTTATTTAGCACTTACTTGCTTGATTTAAAAACTATAGTTGCATTATATACAAAAAATTTAAGTATATATGTATCCAAAAACTTTTTTTAACAAAAATCTAAGTTTTCTCTATACTTAGATTTTTGTTTATTAACTCCAACTTAAATAAAAAATATGAGTTTATTATCAGTTAACAAAATATATAAAATTATTGAAATGGCTGAATTAATTTATGGAAAAATGGGATCTGAGAGAATAAATAAATCAGAAACATTTATAGATAAATTGTCTGATTATTTAGAAGATTTCAATATCACAGGAAGATGTTCAGTAAATGTCCTACATAAATATATTGACGAACTATCAGAGGAAGAAAAAACAGAGGTAATAGCTTTGATATGGCTTGGTCGAATTTCATCAGGTCAAGTACCAGAAGACTTCACCAATTTGATTAAACAAGTAGTAGAGCTTATACCTCAAAACTATGCAACCAGTTATATTATCGAAAAACCCCTTTTAGCAAAATATCTGCGAGACGGGCTTCAAAAACTAGATATTTGGAGTTCTGCTTCATCCTGAAAAATTGTTAGGGCATCAGGCTGACATAGTTTGACTAGTGCAACGATATCTCTAGCTCCTTCCTGATATAAATCTTCGACATAGCCAGTTCTATAAAGTTGCGCCTCTTTTCCACTATCAAAAGGGCCAAAGTAATAAGTACAGCGCGGAACAACGGTGTTAATTTCTACCCACCAGGCAAACTCTGATTGATTAGATTGAAATAAATTCATAAGGGATACCAATGATTAATTAAACTTGATTAAAGATAGCCTTCTGGCATTTCCTGATGGCAGTTGCTACAACGCCAGTAAACTCCTCGGTAATTGACGTGACGGAGTAAAGTATTTGAACAACAAACACAAGCATGTTTGCCCTTCATAAATTGACTGATTTCTGTAGATATATGATTTTGGCTGCAACCAATAATCAAATTATTTTGACTTGTTAATAAATATTTCATGTTCAGAGCTAAATTGTTAAACTAATTTAGCTAATGTTGTTTTTATTGATCGGGTAACTTTGAAGATAAATTATGTCGTCGTCTAAAGTATTTACTAAGTAAAACAACCTCAAAAAATATAAAATAAACCTCTTTTCTCTTAGAGGTTGTTTGAAAAGTAGTTGGCTGTATCTTTGCACTTATTGATCCCCCCTAACCCCCCTTAAAAAGGGGGGAACTGGAATCAAAGTCCCCCTTTTTAAGGGGAGCCAGTGCGGTCTTCTCCCTTGGCGTTAGCCTCTCCCTTTGGGAGAAGGGGAGACGCCAAGGGCGATAGCGCAGCGTTAGCGAGCCTGCGAGCGTCTGGGGGTTTCCCCCATGAGCAACTGGCGTGGATTTAGGGGGATCTAAAACGTTTCACTACCGAGAAGAGGACTTTTCAAACATCCTCTAAGAAATAAGGTATAAGATTTAACGTTTTACTTAGTAAATACTTAAGTAGTCGTGAGGTGGTGACTATAAATAGTTCCTAGCCCATACACGTTATTCGCTATCTATACGTTTGTTTGTTGACTGAGGAATCAACAATGATGTGGATGACACCGTTATCATCAACAGCATCGGGTTTTGAGGCTGTGATTCATAATGTGCATTGAAACTATGAAAAGGGTCAATTTTCAAACTTGAAGCTTTAATCGGCTTTATGGGCATCAGCTTGCCGGAAACAATATGATACCTCAGGAGTTCCTGGAGCTTATTAATATTGTTAAGCAATGTCTCTACAGTATCTGATGGAAGCTTTGCAAAAGCTTGATTTGTAGATGCAGAGGCGATAAATGAGTCAACACCTTTGAGAGTATCTATCAAATTGGCAGCCTTGATTGCATCAACTAGAGTGCTAAAAGAACCAGAGTTAACGGCAGTAACAGTAGTATCAGCCATTTCTTTCACTTGGTTTTATTTAATTTGGTCATCAATAATTAATAGCATGACATCCTAGTGTTAGAAATCATGTTTTAATAAGCGGTTGAGTAGCGTATAAGTTGTATAATCTGAGCGAAAAAATTAAATAATTAAAATATAGCAGAATTTAGGAGTTAGAAGTTTGGAATGGAAAAATATTGTTAGCGACAATCCAAAGTTTTTATCCGGTTTGTGGTGTATTGCGGAATCTGTAAGAAAACGAGGTTTTAGTATGAGTTTTACCCCACCCTAACCCTCCCCGTATGTATTGGGGAGGGAACTGGATTTCTTAATCCCCCCTTGGAAAGGGGGATTAAGGGGGGTAAATTCTACTTGTTTACACCACCATAGCTTTTTAGGAAAGAGGAATGGAAGTGAGGTCAAAGTATATTGCATACAAATAAAAAGCGCTATATTAGCCACACAATTGATTGCAAGACTAATATAGTAGAGTTTTAGTTATTTGGCTTTTTCAAAACTACATGGAAGGAATTTAAATACCCAGTAATAGTTTTAGCTAATGTTTTCTGCTGTTTTTTTGTAGTTATTGCCATTACTTGATATAGTCTTCCTTCGGCAACATACATTCTACTTCTAGTAATTTTACCTCCAGAATTGATATACTCAATTTCTTTACCAGGATGATTATTAGAACTCCGAATATTCCTTTGACTAATTAAATTACTTTTCGTAGTCTTTAAAGCCATATCCCGTGCATTATTAAGTACAGCTTGGGGGTCAGTTATTTGACCATAACTATAAGGAAAATCATTGTAAGCAACTATGTATGCTACTTGCTGTTTTGGTGGTTGAGCGACAAATATTTCTAAGGTAATTTCCCCCATATAAGTTTTTTGGGATTCGGTATTTCTGTTGGGGTTTCCCGGCATCAAAATAGTAAAGCGCCCATCTGGGGCGGTGTATAACTTCCATTTTGGCTGCACGGGTTGAGAAACCTTTGGTTTGACAACAGTCGCCGCAGGTTTGGGTTGACGCGCTTCCACAAAAACAGAACCACCACAAACAAGTGTGGCGGCGATTAATGGCAACAGAATTTTAACTGTCATATTTTATGCCTTTTGAGATGCCGATCTCACTGATGATGCTAGCTGTTATAACCTAGCAGCACATAAAGCAGCACCTATTAGCCCCACTTGCGGGTTGAGGATAACATACACGGGGATCTCTTCAAGCAGGCGGCGCATCCTGCCTTTTTGAGTGAAATTTAATAAGAAACCGTTGTTTTCAATTAAGGGGAGGATTTTGGGCGCAATTCCACCAGCAATGTATAAGCCACCATAAGGTAGGAGTTTAAGGGCAAGATTGCCGGCTTCTGCACCGTAAGCTTCTATAAATAATTGCAAGGTTTGTTCCGAAAGGCGATCGCGTTTTTCTAGTGCAGCTGTACCAATTGCAGCACCAGGATCGACGCTTTTCTCTTCCTGTCCCGCTTCTTGTTCCCACGTTCTGACGACTTGGGCAATATCTGGTGATTCAGCGGCAAATTTGCGATCGCGCAAAAATTGGTAAATTGCCACAATTCCCATTCCAGAAACCACGCGTTCCACAGAAACGCGCTGGATATCATGTTTACCCAGCAGGTATTTCAACAGTTGAAACTCCATCTCGTTCCGAGGGGCAAAGTCAGCGTGTCCACCTTCTGAGGGAAAAACTTGATAGTCCTTTCCTTGCTTAATTAAAAATCCTTGCCCTAAGCCAGTACCAGCACCAATAATTCCAATGGGGGTTTCGGGTTGAGGTTTGCCAACTTGCAATGTCAGCAAGTCTTCTTTTTGTAAACCTGAAATGCCATAGCCAACGGCGGCGAAGTCGTTAATCAAAGAAATATGCGGGATACCCAATTCTTCTTCTAAACGTTCGGTATCTAGGAACCAGGCTAAATTGGTGAGTTTGGCAGTATTTTTGACAATGGGCCCTGCGATCGCAAAACAAGCCTTTTCTGGTACTGGTGTATTAGCTTTGTCCAAAAACTTCTGCACAATTGGTACTAAATCGGGAAAATCGGCACTGTGGTAACTTTCCTGAGAAATAGTATGTAAAGCTTCTGAATCTGATGTTTCAACCAATTGCAGAATAGTTTTCGTACCGCCGATGTCTCCTGCTAGTAACAAAGTCATAGAATTTATTGGTGAATTAAATTACTTTTTTGTAAGATATACCCAACCTAGCAGAAGTCATGAACACAAATCTCTATCAGAGGTTTAAGCAAATCGAATAACTTCTTCTATGTGGGTTAAATGGGAAGTATCTCCCGTTAGTTCTAATAACCATTCTGGTTCCTGGCGTACCACTTTTACCAGCGAACATAAAGAAGCTTTAACTTCTGTTTTGGCAATTTCCCCCACTAGCCCCATTGCTCCCCCTAACACCGATGCGCCGTGTGCTACTAGCAGGATATGTTCTGGTAAGAACTCAGTAGCTAAACATCTCGCAGTTTGCCCAGAACGTTCTCGCACTTTTTCGCGAGTTTCAGGATATTTGGCGGCGATGCGCGAAGTATAGCTGGTGTCAATTCTAGGGAATAACTCTGCTAATGCTGGAGTTGAGAGTCTTTCAGGTTCTTCTGTCATCCAAACTGGGTTTAGCCATTCACTCAAGCCTGTTTCCAATTTGATCGGCAAGTTTAGCGCTTCTGCAACTGCGTTTGCCGTCTGTACGGTTCGCAGAAAAGGAGAAGCGAAAATATGGGCAATCTTTTCTTTTTTCAATCGTCTAGCTAACTGTTGTGCCTGCACCATACCATCATCAGACAAGGGTGGATCGTAGCGTCGTTCGGCGGTGAGAAACCAATCAGGGTTTACGAAATCGAGGCGGTTAGCGTGTCTTGCGATCCAGACTATTTGACTCATGGGTTTAATTATTCCGGTGAATAGAATTCCCCGCTAAACAAATATATAGATATCTGCAAGGAGGGCTGCAAATATTAATATATGACAAAAATCGTAATAAGATTTAACAATACTAACGATCAGGAAAACTTATAAGTATAAATTAGTTAAGATTGTGTAATGAACTCAAATGTAAATATCAGATTGGGACGGTTCAAACCAAACTCCAGACTCAATAACTGATAGTAGATGGCTGACGGTAATTGTTTTGAGTATGCCGTGACGTTTGCGATAGTAAGACTCAAAAAGTAAAGAAAATAAATGTGGTTCTTCACGGAAGTAGCGGTAAAAAATAAACCCCTGCCAATCTATGCCAAACTGTTCAGTAATTTTACAAAATACTTCATCAACATCATCACCATCTATTTTGAGGTCTTCCCGAAGCCGTGTATTAAGAGTAATATCTTTTGTTTGCACACCCAGTTCATTAGAAAGAATTGCTGCAAGTTGTTTAAATCTATCTGTAAATGACATAAGCTTTTTAGGTGACAAACTCCACTAGCAAGAATACTATGAACAAGGGAATTGTTAGCAGTAAATACTGGTTAAGCCTCTATAGGCTAGTAGCAAGATAGGGTTATTGTAGGCATTCCTTTAGTTTTTCCAAAGCTAGATATGAATCTATACCATTACTTATAACTTCAACCATCCAAATAATTGCCCTACAGTTAATTTAAAGCCGCTAACTAAATCGGGAACTGGTAATATTTCTTGGTCTTCTTGTAAAAGTTCTGGTTGCTGCTTTGGTGGATAAACTAAAACAGAGCGATCGCCTGGATCGATTAACCAACCGAAGCGACTACCATGTTTTAGGGACTTCCAAGAAATAAAATATACAGTTAAGAGAAATGATAATCATTATAATGGGAGAGGACAAGGGTTGCCATCGGCAATCCAAGACTCCCCGAATACACATGATTTCAAGATATCCTTAGCCTCACCAAGTATTTGCTGTTTGACAGTTGGCAGCATTTGATTGACTTCATGCTCTCGGACTCGCTTCTATCCTCAGTCACTGACTCATCCGAAATATTTTGAATTTGGAATTGCTGACGTCAATGGCATGAGATTTCGGGCAATTGAGCGAGTTAAAGGTTTTAATCGACCACATCAGTTCGCTTTAGGGCAGTCACCAATTCTGTCATGAATTCAACAAAGACGCGCACTTTAACTAAGAGATAGCGTTTCTGGGGATATAACACGGCGATCGAGAGTCCAACTTGAGTCGCGTAGGATTGAAGAATTGGTTGAAGGTCGCCTCGCGCGATCGCATTTGCGGCAATAAATTTAGGCAGTTGAACCACACCCGCGCCTTGAATAACTGCTTCTAAAATGACTTCTGAATTATCAAATCGTAGATAACTGTCCACAGCAAGGTCAATTGCTTTGCCATCTTGTTCAAACTTCCAGGTCGGTTCTTGTCGGTTTTGCGGATAGATAAAGTTGACACAGCGATGTTGCGATAGCTCTGTGGGCGTTGTGGGCATACCCTTCTGAGCGAGATACTGCGGCGAGGCACAGGTGATATAACGTGCAGTTGCTAGGTGGTGCATGATTAAACTGCTATCGCTGTTCAGTCCAATCCGCACTGTTGCATCAATACCTTCCTCAACTAGATCAATCAAGCGATCGTTAAACGAAACATTCAGCTTGAGGTCAGGGTATTGTGCGGTAAATTGCAGGAGAGCCGGGGCGATATGCAGTTTGCCAAACGCAAAGCTCAGATCAAGCCGCAATGTTCCAAGCGGCAGGGACTGCGATTGTTTAACTTCGAGTTCGGCTTCTTCTAAATCGTTAAAAATTTGCTGACAGCGTTGATAAAATCGGTTGCCATCTTCGGTCAGTGTCAAACTGCGTGTTGTTCGCCCAAGCAAGCGCACCCCCAAGTTATCTTCTAAGCGCAATACGGCTCGACTCACGGCTGACGGAGCCATGCCTAACTGCCTTGCTGCCTCTGAAAAGCTGCCACACTGGGCGGAGCGCACAAAAATCATCAGGCTTTTGAGCTTGTCCATTGAAGCCACCGCATCTTTGAATTTTTTGCACAAGTGTTTTGAAGTTTAACTACTTTTTCTCTTTTCTTGTACAAGTTACTGTTTAGATGAATTGAAACTTTAAATCCATAAACAATTGTGAGAAAACACGTATGGCACAGCAAACAAAACCAGAGCAACTCATTTTAGTCACCGGAGCCACGGGCAATCAGGGCGGTGCGATCGCACGTCATCTTCTCCAACGCGGAAAATTCAAGGTTCGCGCGATGGTTCGCGATCAAAATAAGCCTGCTGCTCAAGCGCTTCAACAAGCAGGTGCAGAACTCGTCCAAGGAGATTTCAACGATCGGGCTTCACTCGATCGCGCTGTGCAAGGCGTTCACGGCATTTTTTCGATGCAGGACTTCCGAGAAGGAGCGGAGGTTGAAATTCGTCATGGTCAGGCACTCGCTGACGCGGTGAAAACGGCTGGCATTGAGCATTTTGTCTACAGTTCGGTAGGAAGCGCCGACCGCAACACTGGTATTCCACATTTCAACAGCAAGTTTCAAGTCGAAGAACATGTCCGAGCGATAGGTTTGCCCTATACGATTCTGCGTCCGGTCTTCTTCTTTTACAATTACAACGGGATGCGATCGATGGTAGAAAGTGGAACGCTGTTCCAGCCACTGAGTCCCGATACAAAATTGCAGCAGTTGTCCGAGGAAGATTACGGGGCAATGGTTGCCGAGGTATTCGAGCGTCCCGCAGACTTCATAAACCGCGAAATCGAAGTCGCCAGTGTGGAGATGACTATGACAGAAATTGCTGCCGCGTTTAGCCGCGTCTTAGGAAAGAACGTCGCATACCAACAAATTCCATTTGAAGCATTTGAGCAGCAAGCTGGAGAGGAAGTGACCATTATGTATCGCTGGTTTGAAAATGTCGGCTATATCGCAGATTTGGCGGGGTTGAAACGCGATTTTCCTCAACCAACCGATTTTGAATCCTATTTGCGCGGTCGCGGCTGGGCAAAATCTGCCGAAAGCGCATCCGATAACTAGTCAAAAGATTAGCAGAAAGTTCACAACGAGTATCAGAACAATCAGGAGAAAACGATGAAAGCATTGGTCGTAGGAGCAACAGGTAAGTACGCCAGCCTTGTCGTGCCCGAACTGAAGCAGCGCGGTGCCACAGTCCGCGCCCTAGTGCGTGACGAGAGCAAAATTGAAGCGGCGCGCCAGCAAGGCGCAGACGAGACGACGATCGGCAACCTCCAAAACCTGGATAGTCTCCGTGCTGCTGCTGCTGGTGTGGACAGCGTTTTTCATATTAACCCTGCCTTCGCTCCCAACGAAGCGGAGTTGGGTGTGGCGATGGTCAAAGCTGCTAAAGCCTCTGGTGTGCGGAAATTTGTATTCTCTGGTGTTTATCACCCGTCGCTCTCCAAACTGAGCAATCATGCTGCCAAGCGTCCGGTGGAAGAGGCAATGTACGAGTCGGGTATGGAGTTCACCGTGCTGCAACCGTCGATGTTTATGCAGAACTTTGCGGCGGGCTGGGATACGGTGATTAAGCAAGGACGATTCTCGCTGCCCTACTCCAAGCTAGCAAAAGCTTGCTATGTGGACTACCGCGACGTGGCGGCAGTCGCAGCAAAGGCGTTAACGAGTAACGAGTTAAGCTACGGAACGTTTGAGCTATGCGCTCCGGGCATGGTCAACCGCGTAGAACTGGCGGTGATGATGGGCGAGGCGATCGGGCGCACGATTGAGGCGGGTGAATCTCCCTTCGATGAGTGGGCACAAGGCGCACATATCCCGGACGGGCTACGCGATCGCCTGCGGGTGATGTACCAAGACTACGATCGGTATGGTTTTCCTGGCGGGAACGCGATCGTGCTGCGAACACTGCTTGGACGAGAGCCGCGATCGCTACCGCAGTACTTTCAAGAACTTGTAAATCGCAAAGTGGCGTGACGGCTACTCAATCGAAGTTTGAGTGGCAGAGCTAATCACTGGAGTTTAACTCTTGCTGGGCTGTATATTTTATTTTCTGGAAGTCCCTTAAACAATGTAGAATATTTCCGGTTACTTTAGTTTGGCTTCGATCGGGCGAAAGAATCTCAATTGTCCAGTCTGGATAGGTATGAAAAACATTTGCCACATCTCCACGTTCATCTATGGGAATCCTTTCCCAAGCAAACACAGCTACATCAGGGACAATTGAACGTCCGCCAAAAGTACACCGCAGTTCTGGAAATGCAAAAGCAATTCTTTGAGGTTTCGTTACAGAATTGATATTACTGATTAGTTCACCCTGAAGAATACTATGTTTTCCCTGTGGCATTGGCTTTTGAATAATTTGACTGTTGATGTATTCTGAGCTAGGCTTTGTTTCTGGTAGTTTTAAAAACTCTTCTAAAGTTAGGGGTTTAGTTGGTGATTTTACCATCCGCTTGTACCTCCCAAATTTTCATTTAATTAATTACCCTAAATAAGCTTTTTTAACTCGTTCATCACTAATCAATTCTGATGCTGCACCTGTTAAAGTTATAGAACCAGCTTCTAGAACATAACCGCGATCGGCAATTTGTAGCGCGAGGTTAGCGTTTTGTTCAACTAACAGAATAGTCACACCTGTAGCCCGAAGATTTTCAATAATGGAGAAGATTTCCCGGACGATCGCAGGTGCTAAACCTAAGCTAGGCTCGTCTAAAAGTAAGAGTTGCGGTTTACTCATGACAGCACGAGCGATCGCTAACATTTGTTGTTCGCCACCGCTAAGGGTTCCTGCTAGTTGATTGCGTCTTTGTGACAAACGCGGAAATAGTTCAAATTGTCGCTGAATATCTGCTTTTATCTCAGCTTGATTGGAGCGAATATAAGCACCCAAAAGTAAATTATCAAATACTGTTTGCCGCGCTAATACTCTACGTCCTTCAGGACAATGGGCAATACCAAGTTGTACAACTTCATGAGTTTGGCGGCGGTTAATATTATGTCCATTATAGATAATTATACCACTTTTAGGATTAACTACTTTAGAGATGGCGCGGAGTGTGGTAGTTTTACCAGCACCATTAGCACCAATTAGAGTAACTACCTCGCCTTTTTGAATAATTAAATTAATTTTTTTGAGAGCTTGGATACCGCCATAATTAACATCAAGTTCTTGAACTTCTAAAATTGTATAGTTTGGCTTACTATCGGCTTTCATCGGCGGTTTACATCCAGAAATGTTGATTCAAAACCTAACATACATCAATCATATATTTCTTAAAACAGTGCGTAGGCGTACCCCGTCGTAAGACATTACTGAAACTTCAAACCAACGCCATAATACCGCAATCTTTATGATGTACCATTAATTACTGATAAATATATCAAGAGTCCAGTGGGAAAAGTAGCAGATATTGGTAGCAAGCGACTAATTAATTTAGCTCCCGATGCATGGGTAAAATGGGTGACACAGCTTCCTGAAGTCGTGGCGAAAGAAATTCTCGGCTCTGAGTTTCACTGGATTAGCCGCGAAACAGATGTGTTGGTGAAAGCATACAGTGCCACTCACGGGGATTTTCTAGTACTAAATGAACTACAGTTGCGTTACACGGCACAGATGCCTCTACGGATGAGAGCCTATGCTGCCTTGGCACAAGAACGCTACCGATTGCCAACTTACCCAGTATTGATCAACATTTTACCGCCCCTATCCACCTTAACGATTGCCAGTAGTTACGATCAGGAATTTTTGGGATTACGTGCTATCCAAGATTATCGCACGATTAATTTGTGGGAAATCGATGCTGAGATAGTGTTTGAACAACCACTACCATCGTTGTTACCCTTTGTGCCAATCTTGCGAGGTGGGGGAGAGGTGCCAGTTGTGCAACGTGCATTACAGGCACTACGAGCAGATGCACAGTTGAACGAGTTAGAATCATTGCTGGCATTTTTTGCTAGCTTTGTCTTAGACACGCCTTTAGTGCAACAAATCATGAGGTGGGATATGGCAGTATTGCGAGAATCGCCTTGGTATCAAGAAATTGAGCAAAGAGGTATTCAGCAGGGTGCGCGACGGCAGTTAATCCGGGTATTGGAACAACGCTTTGGCGAAATTCCTCATGAAGTGGAAGTAAGGCTTGAGGGCGAGAGTGTGGAAAAATTAGAAAGCTTAATGGATAGCGCGATCGCTGTGAGTTCTTTAGACGAATTTGTAGTAACTTTGTCTACATAAATTCATTCATTTCCCAAATAAGCTTCAATTACAGCCGGATCGTTTCTGACAACTGCTGGTTCGCCCAAAGCAATTAATTGACCAAAATCTAACACGGCAATGCGATCGCACAAACCCATAACTAATGGTACGTGGTGTTCTATAAGGACGATCGTCAAATTAAAGTCATTGCGAAGGCTGCGAATAAATGCACTGAGTTGCTGCTTTTCGTTGGGGTTCATCCCCGCCGCAGGTTCATCGAGAAGTAAGACTTGCGGTTGTAATGCTAAAGCGCGGGCAATTTCTAAACGACGTTGATCGCCGTAGGCAAAGTTTTTGGCTTTTTCGTCAGCGCGATCGCTTAATCCCACCAAATCTAATAAATCTAAAGCTTCTTGCTTAGTTTTCAATTCTTCACTAGGCGCTGGTGGTAATCCCAAAACTCCTGCGATCGTATTACTTTTAGTGTGTAAATGTCGGCCGATTATCACATTTTCTAACGCTGATAATTCACCAAATAAACGGATATTTTGGAAGGTACGAGCGATACCTAAAGCAGCAATTTGATGAGGACGCTGTTGGGAAATCTCTGCATTTTGATAAATTAATTGACCGCTAGAAGGTGGAATGAAACCAGTAATCAAATTAAACAGTGTTGTTTTGCCAGCCCCATTAGGGCCAATCAGTCCAAAAATCTCATGTTTATTTACGCTAAAAGATACATTATTTACCGCCACCAAACCACCAAAGCGACGAGTCAATGCCCTTGCTTCTAAGACAATACTGGTGTTAGTTGTTGGAGTCCCGTATGATATCATATCCGCCAAATTACCCATAATAAAAAAACCCCACCCCCAACCCCTCCCCGCAGGCGGGGAGGGGAGCTAAAGCGCAGCTTTGGCGGGGTGGGGTTCCGGGTATTATGTTTAATTGCCCAGAGATCATTTGATATTTTTGCATATTATTATAAATACTTCATTTTTGAATTTTCCGTCTTTGAAAAATATCTGGAGTAATTAGCCCTTGGGGAAAAAAGATTGTACCTATTACTATTAGTAAGCCAAAAATAATTAATCTACCATCTCGCAAAAATTGTGCTAACCAATTAGGTAAACCACCAGTATCAGCTAGGCTTCGCAAAATCTCTGGTAAGGCTGTAAATACCATACCTCCAACCACAGGCCCTAAAAAAGTTCTTGAACCACCAATCAAAACAAAAGTTAAATATATAATACTGGAATCAAAAGTACCTTGACGAGCATTCCAGGTATTAAGGAAGTGAGCGCTAATTGCACCTACAACCCCTGCAAGTATAGCCCCTAGTGTAAACGCCAAAACTTTGTAATAAGTGGGATCGATTCCCATTGCACCCGCAGCTAATTCATCTTCGCGGATAGCGATAAAAGCCCTTCCGGCGCGGATGCGTTCTAAACGATAAAGCAGCACCATACTAATTAATAATAAAGGCAAAGCAATCCATAAATATTCAATTGGTGTTTGGAAAGGCTGAGGAATACCAAAAATCCCAACAGCACCGCCTGTAATATCTAGATTGAGGGACATTACGCGCAAAACTTCCACAAAAGCGATAGTAGCGATCGCTAAATAAATTCCTCGTAATCTCAACGCGGGAATTCCTACTATTACACCCAATAAACCAGAAATTACACCAGCAATTAACATCTCCAATAACAACAATGGAATGGGAAAGAAACTACTGCTAGATGTCAAAACTTTTGTGGATAAAATCGCTGCAATATACCCACCTAAAGCATAAAAACCCGGACTGGCTAAAGACAATTGTCCTGTCATAAGCGGTAAGTAAAGCGATAACCCTAGTAGCGCCCCCAATACCATAGAGACAATTAGAGAACCATAAGTAGCGAAAAAATCAGCCATTTTAAAAAATTTTGATTAAGCTTAATCAAATCTATCGCTTTTATCACCTATTAAGCTGTTAATATTTGGTCTGCTGTCAGCGTCAGTTCAGGAAAAGTTCGTGACACAATCCCTTCTAAACCTCTAAAATGTGTGCATTGGTATTTTCCCTCAGAATCTAATAGAAAAACAAACACAGCCGGAACTTTTGGATTTCCCAAATATTCTCTTAGCCCGATTGCTAAATAATCTAAAATCCAATATTCTGTAATACCTAAACGTTGATATTCATCCAATTTATCAATGTAATCATCTTCCCAATTAGTTGATGTCACTTCTACAGTTAACTGGATAGGTTCTTCAAGTGCAGCATAAGCAGAACGATTTGAGCGCCATTTATCTTTATCTATGACACTTACATCAGGCTTGCGTCCTTGCTCTATGCCATTAGTAGTTATAGTTTTAAAGACTGCTGTGTTATTAACTACATAATTTAGGTTTATTCGCCTAATTTCATCATTGAAAGAGTCAGCCGTAAAGTCAGCGACATCATCATGATTTCTGGTTGCACGCACTTCTACAATTTCCCCATCCACAAGTTCATAAAAACCTGACTCTGGACATTGTTCTAAAAATTGCTCGAAAGTTAACTTTTGTTTGGTGTATGTTTTCATGGCGCTACGTCTCTTTAAACTTTCTGAATAAACCGCCGCCCTAGTAAACCTTGGGGTCTAACTAATAGCATGATAAACAAAATTCCAAAGGCTACTGCGTCTTTATATCCAGAGAATTCAGCCGGAACAAATGCCTCGACTAATCCAATAACTAAGCCTCCCACCACTGCACCAGGGATACTACCTAAACCACCTAAGACTATTACCGCTAAACCCCGCAAACCAAAAGCAATGCCGAAATATGGCCCTGCAATACTAACACTAGAGGCGACTAAAGTTCCTGCTAATCCTGCTAAAAAACTGCTGATGAAGAATGTTAGAATGATAAAGCGATCGCTATTAATTCCTAACAAACTAGCTGTAGTTGGATCTTCTGCGATCGCTTGCATTGCCTTACCATATTTAGTTCGATTGATAAAATAGGTAAGAATTGCCACGATCGCAACTGATACACCAAAGATTACCACCTGAACGCTGCGAATCGGAATTGGGTTTTCTAAACTACCAAAGTTAATCGCAGGTGGCAAGTTTCCGTAAGTATTTGCAGGGTATGTGTAACTTTCTGCGCCTACTAAATACTGGATTAAATTCACAATTACCACTGCTACCCCCAAGCTGGAAACAACAGTTAGCAAAGGGTCAGATCCTTGACGCCGCAAAGGTTGAAAAGCAACGCGTTCCATTACTACCCCTACTAATCCCGCCAAGGTACTTCCTAAAATCAAGGATATAGCAAAAGGTAATTTTATCGGCAGGGCTGCATTAGCCAGCAAGCCATTAAATCCAAAGTTACCACCCATAAGTGCATAAGTGAAATATGCACCCAAAGTAAAAATTGCACCATGAGCTAAATTAATGATGCCCAAAATTGAATAAACCAAGGTATATCCTAAGGCAAAAATTGCATAGACGCTGCCAATAGATAACCCATTTAATAATTGCTGCAAAAATAGATTGATATTCATTTAGCAACTATTTTAAAAATGTGAATTTACCTTGGCTCCCATCTTTTGCCATCTTAATTTGGGCTACATAGAAATCTTTTTGTACAACCTCACCTGTGGGAGTAAAACCAATTTCACCCAGCGGTGTATTGTATGTTCCAACAAGTAGTTGTTTGTTTAATTCCGTCCGCAATTGTGATAGCTGTAATTTGTTGACTTTGCTCTTTTTATCTAAAGCTTGGAGTGCTTCCACATAAACCTGTACTGCTGCAAAAGCTTGGGCACTAAATTGAGGAGGTTCTTTTTTATATTCTTCAGTATAGGATTTACGAAACGCCGCGTTAATTTCGCCTGGATGTTCTGGACTGTAGGCTTGAGCAATCAACACGCCATCACAAAGTGCTTTACAAACTGACAATAAATTCGATGTATTTAGACCATTGCCACCGACAATTAAGCCTTTATAACCCAGTTCCCGCAATTGTCGGACTAAATTACCGCCATCAGCAGCCAAGCCAGAAATGATCGCCAAATCTGGTTTGAGATTAATCGCATTGGTAGCTTGGCTTTGAAAATCTGTATCACTGGTTTGGAACTTTTGTACTGTTACTAATTCTAGCCCTTGATCCTTAACTGTTTGTTGAAATATTTCTGTTTCTGACTTGCTAAATGCATCATTTTGAGCATAGAAAACTGCGACTTTTTTAAGTTGGGGGTTTTGCTTAAGTGCAGCTTTTACCGAATTAGGCGCGACAATAGAAACTGGTGCAGAAACACGAGCAACGTAATCACCAATTTCGGGAATGTTTTTAGCAGTATTTGATGGCCCAATAATTGGTACTTTTGCACGTTCGGCAATAGGGTCAGCGCTAAAAGCTTGTTGTGACAAAGTTGGGCCCACAATCCCAATAACTTTATCTTTGTTAATTAAAGTTTGAAAAGCGTTAATTGTCCCTGCTTCATCACCGCTAGTGTCTTGAAACACCAATTTAATTGGAGTCCCGTTGACACCACCTTTACTATTGAAATACTTCTCGGCAAGTTTGGCTCCAGCAACTTGCTCTTGACCTAGTAATGCCACGTTGCTAGTTTGAGCAACAGCAATACCGATGGGAATAGCAGCCGACGATGTACCCGTTGTAGTTGTGGTGTCGGTTGCAGTGTTATTTCTGGTAGTATTTGGAGAATTTGTCACAGTCACAGGGCCACCGCCGCCGCCACAGCCTGCTAATAGCAAAGCACAAGTTGATAATAATGCTGTTGTCCGAGCGATCGCGTTGTTCATCGTTGGATAATCATCTAGTTATTTATTCGGCAAAAGTTAATAATCTGCAAACGAAATTACGCAGATTTACACTTTTACACGAATTCTATTAAATCATTCTTATTTCACCATGCAAAGACAAATATTCAAAGTGTTTCTAAATACAAATTATTATAATTAGTAATGATTTTATCATTCCTCGGTTATATTTGGGAGTGTGCTATGAAGTTGCTTTCTCAGTTTGGTTGAGTACTAAGTAAGCACTCTTAAGCTCTTTTTTCACTATCAGCTATTTTTTAGGTTCGTAGTGACGGCAACCGTTACATGGGCCGTCGGGATTGACAGCACAGCGGATATAGCCAGATCGGGCATTAAATTTGCAGCTGATGTCGCCAATCAGGTAACCCACCCCTTCTAAATAATAGCGATCGCTCTCCACAGGTCTAACGTTTTGCCGCCCCTGCACCACTGGAAAATTCATCGCTGCTTGTCTGAGCCGTAAGCGTGCTCGCGCATGGGTTTTGCGGATCGCCCACAGGGAAATCAGGGACGGTAAAAAACCAATGGCAATCACTAAAAGTGTCTTTAACACCTTATTTTTACCTCTTCTGTGCGCTGATTGATTGTCCCCGATCTTGCACTCTGGTTTACGGAAGTGCAAATATAAGGGCAGCTTTGCCTAATTGCCACCAAAGTTGGTGGCAATTAGCAATGGCAGTGCGATATCTAACAATTTTGAAGAATAAGTTCCTTCTGCCACTTCAATCAGCATAACTGCTACAACATCAGGGGTGGGCTGCCGTTGAATGTTGATAATTTTAAGATTTGTTGACTAATACTTTTTTGAAGAAGCGTTTTGTGTCAGCCTCAGCCCCACTTTTGTTTTTTCGATGTCTCTGCGATGCTAATCTTTTTTTGGTTTGCTGACGAAGTTGCTGTGCTAGCAGTGCGGCTTCCCTTTCGGCTCGGAATAAATCAACTCTTCGCGTCGTCAGAATAAATGATTCGTCAGGCTTTCGTTTCACCCAAGGGACGCTAACTGCCAAATACTGACAAATATTTTTGCCTAGTTCCTTGTTCAAAAGTGGGTAACGTCTTTGAGTATTAAGTGTATTAGCGATCGCTTTCAACTCTAATATCGCTGCTTCTAACTCTTTTGCCATCTGATTGATGCGTTCGACTTGTGCGATTAAACGTTCGCGTTCGCTAATGATTTTTTCCTTTTGGGGTTGCAGTGGCACTATGGCAGTAGTTACAGGTGTAGGTTGCAACACCGAAACTTTCAGCAAAATGGGCTTTTTGTCCGTGTCTTGGATTTTTTTCATACTACCTCAAGCGAGACTAGCTGACTTTTAAGGCATTTTAGCAGCAAATAGTATATATGTACTATATAAATTATGTATATGAGGTTTATTCTGAGAAAAACCAGCAACTAAGCAAATATCACGAGGTTAATTAATCACAATAGTCCGCTTTTACTAAGTAACTCCACAGTTATTAGTATGGGTACACAGCTGTGCACTCATGTTGAGCATAGTAATTTTGCTCAACATGAGTTCTATTAGTACTGCTAACTCCGTTTTATCCAAGCGACGTGAGCCGTAATCACAGCGTAGTTCAAAAGTTTGCTGAGGGCGAAGGTGAAGTTTAGGGGTATGGGTTGCAACAGGTTCCCCAATAACCTTCACCTTGAATTATCACCCGGCTCTAAAGCCTTAATTTTTATCGCCGATACTCGTCGCCACAATCGCCGATAAGCTGATACAAATCTCGTGATTGGCGAGATACTGCATTGATGCGATCGCGATCGTCAGCATCTAAACTAAAACTAAATACTTTGGCGTTATCTTCTATATGTTCAGATACACCAAGTCTGGCACCAACTATTACACCTCCCACAGTTGGCCGATCTAAAATGTAACGCACTGCCACATTCGAGATGCTTACCCCATGCTTATTAGCAATTTCCTTCAAGATAGCCAGCAACTCTTGAAATAAGGGCCAACCACCCCAAGCATCGATCATATTTTTATATTTTTTCAAGCTAGCAGTAGACAGATCTAATCCTCGCGGTTCCGGTTTACCCAAATAGTTTTCTGATAACAAACCGCCGCACAGTGTACCGTAAGTAAAAAGCTTTATATCGTGCTGTTGACAAAACTGCACCATATTAACTTCCGGGCGGCGATCGACAAGGGAAAATTGCACTTGGTTAGAAACGATTTTGATACCTGCTTCGGTAATAATCTTCAAGTTTTCCGTGTCAAAATTAGTTAAACCTAGATGCTTAATTTTACCCTCAGTCTGAAGTTCCGCCATATATTTGAGGGCATCCAAGTAATTTTTATCCTGATATTCCCACCAGTGGAATTGCATCAAATCTAAAGATTCCACATTCATCCTTCTCAGGGAAATATCAACATTTTCTTCGACGAGTTTTTTCGTCATTTTCCCCGGACGAGGTACCCATTTTGTAAAGGCTTGCACCTGAGATAAAGCATCTTTCCCACGAGTATCAATTAGTTGACAGCGAAACTCACCAATAAAGTCTTCTGCGGGGCCATAATGGTCTGCTAAATCCCAAGTAGTAAAGCCTGCATCTAAATATTTGAACATCGTCTCAATGGCAGCTTGGGGATTTATCCGTCCGTGTGCGCCAGAAACTTGCCACATACCATTTAATATCCGGCAAATGTTCAAATCGGGAGTGAATTGGAGACGGCTAGCTGTGGGTAAGTTCATTTTCAAGTTTAGGAGTTAGGAGGAAGCGCTACGTTACTCTGCTCAAGAGAGTTGTAGCAAGTAGCGTTGAAAAGGAAGCAATAATGATATCTAAATCATAGCCGATCGTTATTAATTCCCAACTTATAACTCCCAACTCTTAACTCCTAACTTTCTAATGCCAGCCTTTTTCAGCTTCTTCAATAACGTAAGCAGCAACATCTTGAATTTGCTGTTCAGTAAGGCGCTCTTTGTAGGCTGACATATTATTTTTGCCATTAGTTACTATAGATGTAACTGCCTCTATTGAATCCATACCATACTTTTTCAGTGCTTGCTTTTTGAGATTTTTACCTCGCCTGATTATGTTGCTGCCGTTGATATGACAACCAGCACAATGAACGCTAAATATTTGTTCGCCGTTAACTGTATCTGCTGCACTAGCAGGAAAAGTAAAAGTGCTTATCAATAACAAAAATGTTACTAATACTAATGTAAGTAGCTTTCTCAATTAATCTCTCCCGATTTTGACATATTGGTTGCACGCAGAAGTGTCAGAACCGATACTACAGGGATTCAAAGTCAGTTGTAAATCCAGCAAAACTTGCACAATCTTCTTGAAAGGCTTCTGCATCACTAACATCCTCAATTTTATAAGACATGATGCGCGTACCATCTGGCATTTTTTTGGAACCAATCAATTCACCTTTGTATTTCTCTGCGATCGCTTTAAAATCAATACCATACTGCTTCCAGGCATCGCCCGAACAAGTAATATTTACTTGCCACATATTTTCATCTCAATTACTACCAACAAATATTAATCATCTCACAAATAGGCAACATGCTACATATCACCTCCTTCGGGTTGTTATTTTCTATCTAAAGGAAGTACCGAGCCTTATGAGACTACGCCATAATATGAGTATGAGAACGCGTCTAGATAATTTTATCCAAATTAGTTAAATACCAAGAGTTGAAAATGCCTAACAATATCAAACAACAAATTCAAGCCGACCTGCAACAGGCTAAAGAAACCGGACAATTAAGAACTGAGCGGATTCGAGAAATTGTGAAATCCGCAGTTTCTCAAGTAGCTTCTGAGTTTAAACAAGGTTCTAGTGAAGTTCGTAGTATTGTTAAAGATGCAGTTTCTGCTGTAATTGAAAACTTCCAAGAAAAAGGTGGCGAACTAAAAGATGAAGTCACAGCTTCAATTGAAGGAGCGCTGGAAGGGATTAATAGTCAAAGACACGAAAACATTGCTAAAACTCAAACAGATATAAAGAGGCTACAGGCTCAATTGGATGGTGAAGAAGAACAACTCCAGCAAGAGGTTGATGTAATTTTGGCAGAAATTGAAGAAACGGCTAAGGAAAAACCTGCTAGTACTAAAACTGCAATTGATTCTGCTATCAATGCCCTTAAAGATAGTGAAGAAGCAGGATTGTTAAAGAAACGTTACGCACAACTGCAAGCGCAGCTAGCCATTGTCCGAGCTAACTTAGCTGCACGCTATGGCGGACGTAATATGGAAGTTCAAGATTATCTAGACGAGGCTAAACACTGGTACGATAAAGCTCGTCCTCAAGCAGAATCTATGGCTGTGCAGGTAGAACAGAAGCGATCGCAGCTAGAAGATAAACTGGGTGAAGCTGGTACATCTCTAGCAAGAAAAGAGCGCCAAATCAAACAAACCTTGAGAGAGTTACTCTTAACCGCGGCTGACTTATTCAAAGATAAGGAACCTGCGAATAAAGAGCGCGAGACTATTCATAAATAGACTGCTTTGATGTTGATTTAGCTCAGTAAATTTTAAGTATGGTGCGTTAGGCTAAAGCTTAACGCACCATCTTATTTAGCAATTCTAAATCATTCGTGAAAACCTTTCTTTATTCTCTCTGCGTTCTCTGCGCCTCTGCGGTAACCCCCTCCGCGTCTATATAACAAATTATTTTTCACAAATTAGATAGGATTGCATTATACTAAGTTGTCTTTGTTCTATTTGCTCAAAAGTCATTCTAGTAGAGACTTTAATTCCCAACAAGACTAAATATTTTAACTTGGGATTAGGCGCTTTCGCGAAATGTTTTTCTTTACAAATCATCTTAAAATATGCGCCTACTATAATAGCAGATTCCATACATAAAAATGGTGCATTAGGTTTTTCACCTAACGCACCCTACTTAAGATTCCCTAAAATTCATCTTGCGTATTAGTAAATATTTCCTTCTCTATTCAGTTGTTCATCATGCTTGGCAATAACCCAAATTGCATGAATACTACCGGGAAGCCAACCCAGAACTGTGAGCAAGATGTTAATAAAGAGAGTTGGGCCAATTCCAACTGTCAAGAAAACGCCTAAAGGAGGCACTAACAAACCTAGAAGAAAACGAACTAATTTCATGATTTTACAGCTTTGTGATTTTGTTTAAATACATTCTCTTGAAGATACCGAATTAGGAAATCTACCTAATGAATTATCTTAATTCGGAGATTTTATATGGAGTAGAAACCGAATATACCTAATATTTCTACTCCTACTCATACTTATCTAGAGGGTAACTGGTCTTGGCTTTTAATATCACCACTACCGGTTAAAAGATTTCTTTCAACAAAGTAGTTGTTAATGAAGGTGTTAGCAAAAGTTAGAATAACCGGCCCAAGAAGGAAACCAATAATCCCACGAACTGAGAATCCAGGAACTAGCGCTGATGCTAACCAGAAACACAAACCGTTGACTACGAGCGAGAATGCTCCAAATGATACAAAGTTAAGTGGTAGAGAAAGAGCAGACAGAACTGGTTTAACTGAACCGTTAATAAGACCAACAACTAAAGCCGCAATCATAGCTGCGGGAAAGTTAGCAATATTAACGCCTGGGACGACTAAATCAACAATCAACAGGCTCAAAGCTGTAGCTAGGGCGGTTAATAATGGTGTTAACATTTTTCTTACCTAATCACTAAAGATTTTTTGTAACTTCTTATCTCATCTTCAACTATGTGTTAGGTTTTAACCTCTCTTGAAAGATAGAATTTGCTTCTATCGTTAGACCGATCGTTGAGAAAAAGATAGCGGCTTTAATACTGCGTAAGTTTTGCTTAACAAAGTACTCCGAAGTAGGTTGGCTTGAGGAAAGTAGACTCAAGATTTTCACGGCTCTGTCGGTTTTCACTACCTACAACCCAACCTACAAATCTTCTTAACCGATTAATATTGCGATCGCTCAGATTTTCCAGACTCAGGCTTATAGTAAAGGGCCGATTTATATAAGACTTGTTCTTGATGGGTTTCTAAAGTGCAATCAGACAAAGGGTAAGTTACACAAGTCACAACATAACCAGCTTGTATTTCACTTGGACGCAGAAATTTTTGCTCGCTTTGATTGACTTCACCGCTAATGATTTTGGCGACACAGGCAGAACACTCACCTTGTTTACACCCAGATGGTAGGCGGATACCAGCATCTTCCGCCATATCTACGATATATTGATCGTCTGGTACTTGAATGGTGCGATCTAAGCCAAGTGTAGGATTGATGAATCTAACTTGATAAACTGCCATCTGCTGTTTCTAATTATTGTTTAACTGCTTTCATCGACAAACTAATCCGCTTGAGTTTCTCGTCGATTTCTAACACCTGCACTTTAACTACTTGTCCGACTTTGACAACTTTGTTGGGATCGTCTACAAATCTATCAGCAAGTTGGGATATATGTACCAAGCCATCTTGATGTACGCCGATATCGACGAAGGCACCGAAGTTGGCGACGTTCGTCACAATTCCCTCTAGTTCCATTCCCACCTTTAAGTCCCTGATTTCCTTAATGCCTTCTCTGAAGGTGGCATACTTAAACTCTGCACGAGGATCTCTACCGGGTTTTTCTAGTTCGCTGAGGATGTCGCGCAGTGTGGGTTCGCCGACGCTATCGGTAACATATTTCTTCAGATTGGTCTTTTTGAGTTTTTCGGCAATTTGTGTCACCTGATTTAATGGCACATTTAGATCGGATGCGATCGCTTCTACTACAGAATAACTTTCTGGATGCACTGCTGTATTATCCAAGGGGTTATCACCGCCGCGAATCCGCAGAAAACCCGCCGCTTGTTCATATGCTTTTGGCCCCAATTTGGGAACTTTCAACAGTTGTCGGCGATTTTTAAAGGCTCCATTCTGGTTACGATAGGCGACAATATTATTGGCTACTGTTGCCGTAATCCCAGAGACGGATGTCAGAAGTTCTTTGGAGGCGGTGTTCAAGTCTACGCCGACGTAGTTAACGCAGCTTTCTACCGTGTCATCCAATTTCTTTTTCAGCAACTTCTGATCGACATCATGCTGATATTGTCCCACACCAATAGATTTGGGATCGATTTTCACCAGTTCTGCTAAGGGGTCTTGCAAACGGCGGCCGATGCTAATTGCACCGCGCACGGTAATATCTAAATCGGGAAACTCTTCCAGCGCCACTTTACTTGCAGAATATATAGATGCGCCAGACTCATTCACCATCACCTTAACTGGTTTGCGTTCTATATTTTGTAATACTTGCGTGACAAACTCCTCTGTCTCGCGCGAGGCTGTACCGTTACCGATGGCGATTAACTCAATCTTGTACTTTTCAATCAGATTTTTGACAGTTTGTGCAGCTTTGAGTCGCTGTTCAGCCGCTTGGTGGGGAAATACCGCTTGGTATTCCAAAAATTTCCCAGTTTGGTCGAGGACTGCAACTTTACACCCAGTTCTAAATCCAGGGTCTATCGCCAGCGTTGGTTTCATCCCTGCTGGTGCAGACAGCAGCAACTCCCGCAAATTAGTTTCAAATGTCTTGATTGATTCTATATCTGCATAAACTTTTTTCTCAGAAATGACCTCTCCCATAAGAGAGACTTTCATCAAACGATTGAATGCATCTTTCAGCATTGACTGATAAAAATCTCGAATTGTTCGGACTTTGGTTTTAATTTCTTTCGACTCAAGATAGTAAAGTACCGTATCTTCATCGAAAGCAATTTCAAAGCTTAATATTTTTTCAGTTTCACCTCGACACAACGCCAGCATATTGTGCGGTGCAATATTTTTTACCCTAATTTGATAGTTACGGTACATCTCAAATTTGGTTGTACCTTCAGGATAATCATCTTTAATGCGGGAGACGAATATCCCTTCTTGTAGGAGATAATCGCGGATATATGCGCGTAACTCAGCTTTTTCAGCGACTTCTTCCGCCAAAATATCAGCAGCACCTTTGAGCGCTTCTTCTGCTGTTTTTACTCCCTTCGTTTCAGAAATATACTTAGCCGCTTCTTCTTCCAGGGAAGCCGTTGCAGCATTTTTGATGTTTAGCGACTTGATGAACTCTGCTAGGGGTTCGAGTCCTTTTTCTCTGGCGATGGTGGCGCGGGTGCGTCGCTTTGGTCGATAGGGTAAGTATAAATCCTCAAGTTCAGTTTTTTGTAAGCAGGATGAGATTTTGGCTTTGAGTTCATCTGTAAGTTTACCTTGGTCAGCGATCGCACTTAAAATTACCGATTTTCGTTCTTCTAGTTCTGTCAAATAAGTATATCGATCGGACAGTTCGCGTAGTTGCACTTCATTCATTTCATCAGTGCGCTCTTTGCGATAACGTGCAATAAAGGGAATTGTTGCACCCTCCGCCAAAAGTTCCAGCGCGTTTTGCACCTGATGGGGTTTGAGGTTTATTTCAGTTGCTAGTAGTTGAGGAATGTTCAGCATTGGGTATCTAAAATGAAAATGCTACTTCTAAAGGTAATATGCTAGATCCTTATCCTGGCGCAAGGCCAAAGTTTTAAGCTAATTTACCAGATGATTGCTCACAAAAGTGCAATTGGCAAAATAGACAAAACCTACCTTCGCAAGTTTTAAACCCTTTCAATTCGCGTAGGTGAGCGAGAGTTTGTATAGCATAGCGCAGCTATACTGGGTCGGGGCGGTAGAACGAGCGTCACACGTACCCCTACTATCAAGCAAGCTTGGCGCAGCCTCTCCCACAGGAGAAGGGAACCTATTCCTACTCTTAAAGCAAGCTTGGCGCAGCATCAACCACAGACGAAGGAGTTATTGCCAAGCTTTTGGGCGCTTCATATATCGCAATCATTATTCCAATTGATGTAAGATAGGACGTTGCATAATCTTGACTTTCTATAATATTTATTTCTATCGGCTGTTGTGACTAAAACCTTATTGGATGTAAAATTATCCAAAATTCCCAAAACAATTTCAATTTGTTTTTTAAGCACAACAACTTTTAGTTCAGAGGTTAGTAAAATGCCTTTGTTTTTCTTGATACCACTGTGTACTGCTTTAGCCACTGGCTACTTATTTAAAAAGAGTACTGATGAAATTGCATACCTTGCAGGTGTATTTGCATGTATTAGCTTGATTTTAAGTTTAGTATTAGCACCTTGGCAGATTCAGTTTGGATTGTTAATCATTGTTTTAATCATTACCAACAGACTTTTGCAGGAAAATGAATCTAAACAAACTGAAGCTACAGGAAAACAACCAAGAGAAATTAAATAATACCAACTACCACGAACTAATTTTTTCTCAACTTTAAAGTGCTGGAAAGCTTTAAAGGTTATTTATAAAGTAAAAATAAAATTACCATAGTGTGTGTTAGGCGCATCTTTTGAGCTAACTTGTCATAAAAAAGATGATATGAGCACCTAACGCACGCCAGATAACATGGTGCGTTAGGCCCAAGCCGTATTTAAAGTGCTGGAAAGCCTTAAAAGTTATTTATAAAGTAAAAATAAATTTACCGTAGTGTGTGTTAGGCGCATCTTTTGAGCTAACTTCTCACAAAAAAGATGATATGAGCACCTAACGCACGCTAGATAACATGATGCTTAGGCCCAAGCCTAACGCACCTTACTTAATATTTACTAATTTTTTCTCAACTTTAAGCTGCTGGAAATTATAAAGCAGCTAACTCAGTAATGTACTGAAAAACGGAAGCTGGTAATGTTTTTTATGAAAAATTATTCTGTGTGAGTATGACAAAGCCACGCTGTTTCGTGGTTTGAGGATGACTTTCCTTGAAAAGTAAGATGTACAAATCCTTAAAAATAAAAAAGAAAAATTCATCAAATCCTTAAAAATAAAAACTCATTTTGATTTTATGAAGTTGTTATTGAAGTATATTTTTGTTAAATGAACTTTTCATGAACTGGTAAATGAATTTTTGATAAACTCTGACGATAAATTTGCAACATGTTTTTCTCGTGGTATTCTAGTAAGTAATTACATCTAAGTAATGGAAACAATCAAGTAAAGCTAATACTAAATAATGTAAAAATCTCTCAAACCCGATGCAATCAGTTTCAACTCCGACTCGATCGGCCAATGCCAGTTTACATTAGCTGTTAGCGTCCTTAAAAACTTCATTTAGCTATGCAGTAAGATTACCCAAAAACCTGTAAAGGGAATTACTGTAGACTGCTTCATGTATGGTTTCCGCAGCCAAGTAGACTTCTGCTAATCATTGTGTTTCCATGCCCAAAAAGAGCACGTGTAGACACTCAATTTGAGTACAAATTTTTATTAATCAGCTTTGTTGCTAGCTGGGGTTACAGATATGTCTGTAAGCCTGGAGAAATTCTATGGTAACTCAGTAAATTAATAAATTTTTCTGGAGACAATGTAAAAACATTTATCAATCCAGTTAAGTTATACAATTCCTTTGTGAGGCTGCGCCAAACCCTTTTCACTTGTTCTTTACATCCTTTGCGTTAGCTTGCCGCCAAGCCACTTTTCGTCTACGTTTTTCTGTGTTCTACTTAAGTGTGACCTAGTACATCTTTATACAGAAATAATGTTAATGGCTAGAGAATTTTAGTAGTATCTTCAATAAGAAGCATACAACTGATGAAAGTTAATGAATGGATTAATCAAAAATCCTGGCAATCTATTTTTATTCCCTTAGATTCATCTGTTGAACATACAGGTCGAATTCGAGTTCAGCATAAGCGATGTTGACGATCGGCTACGTCTACTCGCACTGCTAAACTTTGTCCAGAGCAAATTTTTGGCAAAGCACTCAATCTTCCCTATGTCTGCATCTACTATGGGCTAGATATTGCGATCGCCTACGGCGGGCGGATACGCCATCGCACTATAAAGTAGTGTTGAAGCATAACTGGCTGATAGGGAAGATTTCTGCACTTTACAGCTGGGCAAAGCCTAATTGATTGTGCCAATTGCCAAGTAAGAAAACTAGTTTGTCTGGGACTATAACCCAGTAAACCAATTTAGCGTACTCTACTCCGATAATATTGGACGCTGCCATAATACAGCAACCATGCTGCAAGCTGCAATTTAGTAGCTAACTCTTGGACATGAGCTTCGATGGTCATTATTTTGTTGTCTATTTAATGAAGTTGGGGTCGAATTGCACAGAAGGTGTGACGTAAATCCAAAACGTTCAAAACAATGGGCTATTTCCTGTCCAGTTGATACCTACTATCTATATTGATTGAGACAAATGTACTATGAAATCTATCTCGCAAATTTCCAATTTTAAAATAATTCCTTATATCATCTTGTTTGTCAGTATTTTATTTAGTATTTCTGGTCAATTGCTGATGAAGCATACCATGAGCCATACAAATGATGGAATATTTACTTGGACTTTTCTTGAGCAATTAGCATTAGCTATTACTGTTTATTGCTTGGGAATAGTAAATTGGATCTTGGCTTTGCGTTCTGTAAAATTGAGTATTGCTTATCCACTGACTAGTTTAAATTACGTCGGGATACTTTTAGGTTCATACTACTTTTTTAATGAGGTAATTACGCTAACCAGAATAGCAGGAGTAATCACTATTTTTGTAGGTATCATTCTAGTAGTTATTCCCTTTAAAAAGTCAATCTAGATTTACAGTTTATTCTCCAAAGAACAATGAACATTATTATTTTGCTACATTTAATGCTTGTAGTTCTATTAGGAACAACAGCTAATCTGTCACTAAAATATGGACTTTACATTACTACCTCTACTAATGGAACACGCACATCTATCCGAAATTTATTATTTTCTCGCTATTTTTTGATTTGGTTTATCTGCTATACATTTATGACTATATTGTGGCTTTATGTATTGCAGACAATTCCTTTGAGTCAAGCATTTCCAGTTCTAGGATTAATGTATGCACTTATACCGATTGCTTCTCACTATTTTCTGAAAGAGCAAGTTATTTTTAGCCAGTGGTTAGGAATTGGAATTATCATAGCTGGCGTAATTCTTGTTGTTCATTAATAGTTAGAAAAGCAATTAATGAGGTTATTGGCATTAAAATTCTCTGAAAAAATATAAATTTCAAGAACACCCCTACAAAAATCGAAACTTATGAATATAGGCATCATTGGTGGAGGTATTACTGGGTTAGTATTAGCCCAACGTCTTTCACATCAAGGACATACAGTCGCTGTTTTTGATAGCAACAAGCAGCTTGGTGGACTTACGACTTATCATGATTACGGATTATTTACTTGGGATCGCTTTTACCACGTTATTCTCCCTTCTGATACTCACTTAATAAATTTTCTCAGAGATATTGGTCTTGGAGATAAACTGCGTTGGCATCGAAGCTTAACAGGCTTCTACGACAATCAGAAATTTTATTCTATTAGTAATACCATAGAATTTCTGCGCTTTCCTCTGTTTGGACTTCTAGGTAAAATCAGATTAGCTTTTACTCTCTTGTATGGTTCGCGCCTTAATAACTGGCGGCGCTTAGAGAAGATTTTAGTTGAAAATTGGCTATTGAGACTCGGCGGAAAAAGCACATACGAAAAGCTCTGGAAACCCTTGCTTCTATCCAAATTAGGGGAGAACTATAAGCGAATATCAGCAGTTTTTATCTGGGCTTATATCAAACGACTATTTTCAGCACGGGATTCTTCATTAAACAAAGAACAACTTGGTTATGTCTCAGGGGGTTACAAAACTGTTTTTGACCATATAGGAAAATTAATTTACGCGGCTGGAGGTCGTATTCATACAGGCATTTCGGTTGAATATATCGCACCTCATCCAGAGGGTGGAATGTGGATAGAATATCAGGGGAAAAAAGAACATTTTGATAAAGTAATTTTTACTGGGCCAGTTAATATTCTCCAACAGGTTGCTGCTAAGGGACTGGTGAAAGTTTCAGATACTAGTAAAACAGTAGAATACCTGGGTGTAATCTGCATGGTACTTATTACTCGTAAAGCTCTAGTTCCTTATTACGTAGTAAATATTGCCGATAGAAATATTCCTTTTACCGGAGTCATCGGTATGAGTAACTTAGTTTCTTTGCAAGAGACAGCAGGATATCACATGACATTCCTACCAAAATATATACTTTCCACTGACCCGTTGTTAAAACAGCCAGATGATGAATTGCGCGAAGTATTTTTCCAGGGTATACGTTTGATGTTCCCAGAACTCAAAGCAGATGATATTGTCGCAGCACACATTAATCGAGCTATTAAAGTACAGCCACTACAAGTTTTAGATTATTCAAGCCTTGTTCCAAAAGTGAGTACTGAAAACGATGATTTTTTCGTCGTCAATACCTCACAGTTGGTCAATGATAGCGTCAACAACAACGCAGTAGTTCGACAGGTCGATGAATTCCTAAAAAAATCAACATTACTCAATTATTAAAGTTTGAGTACTGATATTTTCTTTTAAAAATCACACGAGGTCTTTATGAGTCTTTTTGTTCTTTTACCTGCATACAACGAGCAAGAATCAATTCGCCCCTTGTTCAAAAAGTTTCAGACATTACAAGAAATCTCTAATATGGAGATCCGGCTAATTCTTGTTGATGATGGCAGCAGTGATGCAACGGCTCAGACTGCTTTAGAAGAGTCTCAATCACTGGGTATATTACTCAAATTAGTACAACATCCTAAAAATGCTGGCTTAGGTCAAGCAATAAAAACAGGTTTCATGACTTTCTTAGAAATTTCTAAAGAAGGTGATTTTTTAGCCGCGATGGATTGCGACAACACTCAACCACCTGAACTGTTAATAAAGATGTATAACACGATGATAGTTGGTAGCTATGATATTGCGATCGCATCTAGATACCGAAGAGGCTCTAAAGTCATAGGCTTATCAAAATTTAGAGAGCTGATGAGTTACGGAGCTAGCTGGCTTTTTAGAATTGCAGCCAATTTACCAGGTGTAAGAGACTACACTTGTGGTTACAGGCTATATAACCGTACTTTCGTCACTAAACTGCATATGTATTATGGGAACAGTTTATTCACTGAAAGTGGATTTGCTTGTATGATAGATTTATTGCTGAAAGCCAAAGTGCTCAAACCAAAAATCATAGAAATACCAATGGTTTTGAGATACGATCAAAAGCCGACTGCCAGCAAAATGAAAGTTCTAAAAACTATTACTCGAATACTAAATCTCTTGTTTAAGAATCTATCTTCGACAGGAAAAACTCCCGATTTAGGTCAGACATTCAATGAGCAACAAATAGTAAGAATTCCAGAAAAGATCGGAAATCGGAAATAAATCTTAGAAGGAATAGGTTCTCACCAAGAATTAACTGGATGGTAAAATAATAATTTATCAACGGTGTAATTATAGGGATGAGCAAGGCAGAAATCAAAAATAAGTTTGTTTAATGAAATTGTTGCTTTTACTAATACACGTGGGTGTATGTTCCTTCCTATAGTTTAAAAAATAGGAAGACAGTCTTAGACCGTCTTCCTATTATGTATGAAAAACATTACATCCAGTATTGCAGCTGATTTTCTAATTTCTAAACATTCTCTTCATTGATTACCAGGGCGCAACTATGCCATAGATAATTTTAATATTTTGCTTCATACCAAGGTCAGTAACAGTAACAAGATATTGTAACAACGCATCAACATCCCTAATAGCTTTAGCAGTAAGCCGAACTTTTCCAGTTGGTGTTTGTGTCCAAGAACATGCGGGAATTGGAAAACCATGAGCAAAACTGTGTCTGACCTGCAAAATATCGTTTAGCATCTGTCGAGTTGCGAGTGCATTCATACTTCTTTTTGACCAAACCCAATCGTTGATAGGGTCATAGCCAGTATATTGAAACAAAAGGTTACGCGAATTATCTGCATTTGGTGTATTAAATTGTTTAAGCGATCGCTCTGCTGCATTTTTAGCAATAGAATGTACAGCATGAAACTGAGGATCTAAAGGATTTGCGGTTACATCAAAAAAGTTGCGAACTAGTTCTTCAATATAAGCCTCCCATCCAGCAACAAACATCGCTAAAGCTGAATGGTAATAGACTTGAGTTTGGCTGTTTAATATTGGACGTAAGCGGGGATCTGTCGCAGTATCACGTAGGACACGAGCCTTATAAGCCGCTTTATCGTACCTTAATGCTGCTGGTGATGGCACGGCGATGCTCTCAAAGACAATTTACAAACTCTTCAAGTGCATCTCGATACCTCTGTAATGGCTCTGGATTTAATTGCACTCGCTCCTCGCCAATTTTTTTGATACCTGGTTTGAGTTTATGTAAAGGGGTGCCAGTTGTCGCAACAACCATAGCAACAGTGTGAAAAGCAGGAATTTCAATTATACTCTTACTGGGAATTTCAAGAAAACTATTACTCGGTAAGTCTTTGGGATTAGCAAAAATATGACGATTTTTCTGATGTATATCATCCATAGTTTTCTGAATCATTTTGTTTATAGCTATGGATGCAGAAGCGGTTCTCCCTGCGTACATTGTCACCCGATTAAGAACAAATGCATATAATTTTGGCACGGATATGCCTTCTTCTTTTGCACGTTTAGCAAAGCTAATTTTTGCATAGGGTGCAGTATTGATATCAGTTATGCCATATAAAAGTGCAACTACATTTTCAATCGCATAAAGTGAACTTTCTTCCGCACTAAATGGGATAATAACACCCTCTGCTGCAACCAGACCAAGCTGTGTATAAATAGCGAAACTAGGGCTACAGTCAATTAAAAATATAGTATCTCTCTCACCACTAAATATACGCAGAGAAACTGTTAAATCTCGAATCCAATTAAGCACCTGTTTCCAAGCATCATTCGGTATGGACAGTTGAGAGGTTTGCCTAATTGCTTCAGAAATTATTTCGAGAAGATTGTCTCCACATACGAGCCTCAGATTTTCTGGTATTTGTGGGTTAAATTCTTTTGGCTCACAAACATAAGGAGATACATCTGTAATCATTCGGAAGGGAGAATTAAGACGTGCTTCCAGGTAGCCAGCCACTGTCGAGCGTGGTGTCTTACTGCTCAAAGAATGTAGTGCTTTTGGACTATTAAGATATCCTCCTAGTATGGTTTCTGAGACATTGGCTTGAGGACACAAGTCAATTACATAAACATCTGTATCGGGGTGACGGTGAGCATATTCAGCAGCAGCCACAAAGCAAAGAAAGCTCTTTCCCACGCCGCCTTTGTTGTTCCAAAAAGCATACGAACTCATTTTTTATATTCCTTTTCTAGGTAAAACAGTCCCTGCGGGTATTAGCAATGCTGTGGAACTTTTACCCCTATTGTCGCAAAATGAAACTGTATTCTATCTTGACTCTACATGAAGTGCGATCGCTCTCCAAAGGGCGTTACTTAAAATATTTCACTGACCCTTAAGAGGGAGAAGTGAGTTTCCAAGGTGAGGAAACCTCTACTACTTAATTGCAGACTCTGGCTTTAACTGATTTGTTAGACTGAACACACCAGGATTTTTCAGTCAAATCTCTGAACTACGCCAGCAGACGAGGCTACCCATGCTTACAAGTACGCTACTTCTCTCGAATCAACTTCCCACCCTCCAATACTCCTCCACACCAGAGCGTTTCGATGAAACCTGGGAAGCCCCCTTGGCTACCCTCCTGGGACTAGGACGCGCCGCAGGTGCTGACTTCATCGAATTATTTTTAGAGCGTCGCAACTATATTAGTTGTCTTGCAGAAGATGACTCCATCACTAGTATTTCACCCAGCCTGTCTACAGGCGCGGGAGTCAGAGTATTTCGCGGCAAAGCTGACTGTTATGTCAGCACCAATGACCTTTCTTTTTCCGGTTTGAAAGCAGCCTTAGAAAAAGGTCTTTCTATCCTGGGATTACAACTACCTGTTGCTAAAGCTTTCATCCCAGAAATCAACCTGGAATTATTGAGAGATTACGCTACCAAAAGAGGCAAAGATGCATGGCTACCAGTGTGTAGCTCCATCCGAGAAATGGGAGAAGTCCTCCTTGATGGTACTGCCCACCTGAAGCAAAAAGCTAGCCACGTCCAATCGCGCCGTGCTACCTATTTCCGGGATTGGCAAGAAGTCTTAGTTGCTGCCAGTGATGGTACTTTTGCCCGTGATATTCGTCTCACTCAGTCAGTAGGATTTAACCTGTTATGTGCTGATGGTGCTAATCGTACCTCAATTGGCGATCGCGCGGGCAATACTAGCGATGCCAACTTCTTGAGAACTTGGGATTCCCAACAAGCCGCTGAGAAAATAGCAGAATCTGCTGGAAAAATGCTCTACGCAGATTACGTGGAATCGGGTACTTACCCCATCATTATGGCCAATCACTTTGGCGGCGTAATCTTCCACGAAGCTTGCGGACACTTGCTAGAAACCACTCAAATAGAACGCAATACCACTCCCTTTGCTGACAAAAAAGGCGAAAAAATTGCCCACGAAAGTTTGACAGCCTGGGATGAAGGGCGCTCTGAAAATGCCTTCGGGACAATTGACATGGATGACGAAGGTATGCCCGCTCAAAGAACCCTATTAATCGAAAAAGGTGTTCTTAAAAACTTCTTAGCAGATAGAACAGGTTCTGCCCGCACCGGACACCCCAGAACTGGAAGTGGACGCCGCCAAAATTATACCTTTGCCGCTGCTAGCCGGATGCGTAATACTTATATTGATTCTGGCGAGTACACCACTGGTGATTTATTTGCCTCTGTTGATAAAGGTATTTACTGTAAAAAGATGGGTGGTGGTAGCGTTGGTGCTACAGGTCAATTTAACTTTAGTGTTGATGAAGCTTATTTGATTGAAAATGGCAAAATCACCAAACCCCTAAAGGGAGCAATTTTGATTGGTGAAGCCAAGGAAATTATGAACAAAATTTCTATGTGTTCCCAAGATTTGGAAATTGCACCAGGTTTTTGTGGTTCTGTGAGTGGCAGTATTTACACCACAGTTGGACAACCACACATCAAGGTTGATTCTATTACCGTAGGTGGACGATAAGAATTTTAGATTTTAGATTTTGGATTTTGGATTGTGAATGAGTAGGAGTTTAAAACTAGAACAAAGCATCTGGCATTACAAGTTATTTGTCTGGTTAAGCAACTGCTACAAACTAGACTATGCCTGTTGCATCAATCAAAACACTACGAGAAAAATATAAGTCATAACATCCAAAATCCAAAATCTAATATCACAAATAAAATTGCTTCCAATCCAAAATCAAAAATCTAAAATTGACTATGCCGAATATCAATGAAATTGCAAATTCTGCCAAGGACAATGCTGATAAGCTTGGCATTAAAAAATTCGACATTTATGGCTCAACAGTAGATGACACTAGCGTGCAAGTAGACCAAGGTGAGCCAAAACAAGTCAAAGCCTCAAATCGCTCTGGTGTTACTGTTCGTGTCTGGAATGAAGATAATACAATGGGTGTCACCAGCACCACAGATGTAGATCCCAAGGGGCTGGAATTAGCTTTGAAAACTGCTTACGAAGCCAGTTTTTTTGGTGTTAAGGAAAATGTTCCTGATTTTAGTCCAGAAGCTACCGTTCCTATTGCAGATAAAGGTCAGGATAAGACACCCCAAGCACCTGTTGCTGAACTTATAGAAAGATTGTTGGTAGCTGAAAAAGAATTACTGGCAGCCCATCCAGCAATAAAAGGTGTGCCTTATAATGGGTTATCGCAAAGAGATATTGACAGGTTTTATCTAAATAGCGATGGTGCAGTCAGAACTGAATCTCACTCTTTGGCATCAGTTTATCTTTACAGCAAAACTGAGGAAGATGGCAAAAAGCCGCGCAGTGCAGGTGCTTTTAGAATCAACCAAAGTTTAGATAAACTAGACATTAATGGTTGCATCAAAGAAACCGCAGATAAAACTATCAGTCACTTGAACTATGAAAAAATCAAAACTGGTAAATATCGAGTTGTTTTCTCACCGGAAGCTTTCTTAAGTCTGTTGGGTGCTTTTTCTAACTTGTTCAATGCCCAAAGTATTTTGGACAATCAAAGTCTATCCACTCCCGATGATTTAGGTAAGCAAATCGCTTCTCCTCTGCTTTCGGTTTTTGATGATGCACTTCACCCAGCTAACGTAGGGGCAGAAACTTTTGATGGTGAAGGAACTCCTACTCGTCAGATTTCGCTGATTGAAAATGGAGTTTTAACAAGCTTTCTCCACAGTGCAGGCACTGCTAAAAGGTTAAATACCCAGCCAACAGGTAATGCTAGTATTGGGGCAAAAGTCAGCGTTAGTCCCAATTTTTATCACGTTTTTACAACAGCAAATCCTGAGCAGGAATTTACCTTAGAAACTGCGGAAAATGTGATTTTTATCGATGATTTACAAGCTCTCCATGCTGGAGTTAAATCCTTGCAAGGTTCCTTTTCTTTGCCCTTTGATGGTTGGCTAGTTAATAAGGGTGTCAGGACGAGTATTGAATCGGCAACGGTTGCTGGCGATTTCTTGGAACTCTTGAAGTCAATTATTTACGTGGAAAAAGAGGTGGAGTTAACGCCAGGGGGAGTTTGCCCGAAAATTTGGGTTGATGAACTGTCGATTACTGGTGAATAAAATTTAAAAAGTGCAGAGTTAGGAGTTGAATATAACTCTTAACTCACCACTTGGAAATTTTTACTCGCCATTAATATTCACCACCGACGCTGATGGCAGTATTAAATACATCTGCACCGCTTAAATCAATATTAGCCAAAACAGCGCCATCTACGTCAGTATTATATAAACGGGAATTACTCAAATTAACGTTGGTGAGATTGGCATTATTTAAGATAGTATCGCTGACAAATGCTTCTGTGAGATTAGCAGACTTCAAATTGGCACCCGTTAAATCTGCACCTTCTAAGTTAGCACCTTCGAGATTAGCTCCTTTTAAATTTGCATTTCTCAGGTCAACACCTATTAGATGAGCGCCCTTGAGGTTTGCTCCTGTTAAATTACATCCAGAACATTCTCTAGTTTCCAGCAAGCGCCGGACAGGGGCGGAGTTTTCTGCTTTGACGGGAATGGGAGCAGCTAAAGATAGCGTGCTGAGTAAGGCTGCTGCCGTCAAAAAAATTCGTTTCATATTTACCTCCGACACTTCTAGTAGAAGCCATTAAATTTTTAACTTCTACGCTACCAGTGTGCCAAGATTACAGAATTCTGTGCTCATGCGATCGGAGGAATATATAATTTCTTTAAGACTAGGTATTCTTCTGTAAGGTAGTCCGATGGGACTAATATTAAAGGATTGTTAGCCATAATTCCGTAGGCTACCGCAAAGAAATAAGAGTTTCAGAGAGTTTTTTATCCATTGGAAATTATCTTAAGCCTTGCCGCTACCTAATAGATAGAGCAGCGCCATGCGAACCGCGACACCGCTGGTAACTTGTGATTGAATCAAACTAAACTCTGGGTCATCCATCAATTCAGAACTAATTTCAACACCACGGTTGACTGGGCCTGGATGCAAAACTTTGACGTTAGGTTTACAAAGTTGCAGTTTTGTGCGTGTAATGCCAAATAGCTGATGATATTCTCGCAAACTTGGCAACAAATGAGCCGTCATCCGTTCCTTTTGCAGACGTAAAGTCATAACAAAATCAGCATTCTGCAAAGCTGGTTCTAGCTGCCAGTGTAGAAAAAGTTGGGGAGTAGGCGATGAGGAGATAATTAACTCCTGATTCTTGACTCCTGCCTCCTCCAAGATATACTCGGCAAATAACTTGGGTAAGAGGGTGGGCGGTGCTGCGAGATGCACTTCGGCACCACTGGCAATTAAACTCCAAATATTCGAGCGCGCCACACGAGAATGGAGAATATCCCCAACAATGGCAATCTTTTTACCTTTTAAAAGTTCCAGTCGAGGACTAGCTGGGTCAATTAAAGTAGTTATGGTAAATAAATCTAGCAGTGCTTGGGAAGGATGCTCATGTTGACCATCACCAGCATTGAGGACGCTAACTTTTACACCTAGACGATCCATTTCAGCCGCGATCGCATTCGGTACACCTGCCTCTCGATGGCGGACTACCATAATATCAGTTCCCATCGCCAAATAGGTCTTCGCTGTGTCGAGAATTGTCTCTCCTTTTGTCATAGAAGAAGATGCTGCGGCGAAGTTTAGCGTGTCTGCACTTAAGCGTTTGGCTGCGAGTTCAAAACTACTACGAGTACGAGTAGAGGGTTCAAAAAATAAATTCGCCACCACCTGTCCCTGCAATGTTGGTACTTTCTTCGTCCGCCGCGATAGCACCTCTTGAAAACTGGCAGCAGTTTGCAAAACTGTATCGTATTCGGCGGTAGTGAAGTCAGCTAGGGAAAGAACGTGATGACGATTCCAGGTGTTAGTAGGCATAAAATTTGGGGAGTGGGGAGTGGGAAGTGGGGGAGCAGGGATCAAGGGAGAAGAATTTTCCCCTCTGCCCCTTGCCCCCCGCCCCTCTGCCTCTTTTCAATGCCCCATTCCCTTTCACGCTGGTAAATGGAAAACGTTTAAAGCTAGAGAAATTAAGCTGAGGAACGTTAAAAACCCAATTGTATCTAGCATTGTAGTCACTAATGGGCCACTAACCAAAGCAGGATCAAGCTTCAGCCGCGTCAAACCCATTGGCAGTAAAGTGCCGAGTGTAACAGCCACAATTGTATTAGTTGCCATTACCATTCCGGCAATTAAAGCCACCCATCGTTCTTGGGGTCGCGCCCAAATTAAGGAAAGCAGGAACATCGTTGTGGCTAAAGCTACGGCTGTACCTAAACCAGCTAAAAGTTCCTTGCGGAGAATTTTTAAGGTATCTTTGGATGTTACTTCTCCCACTCCCAAGCCGCGAATTGTCACCGTTAATGATTGAATCCCAACAGTACCACCAGTGTTAGAAAAAATTGGCATGATTACTGCTAGAACTGGCACTGCGGCAATTACAGATTGAAAAGGTGCGATCGCACTGGCTGCACCAATATATAGTGCCATGATTCCCAATAGCCAAGGCAAACGGTTGCGGATGGTGAATAGGGGAGAGGACAAAGCTGCTTCATCACCACTCACACCCGCCAGTTTCTGAATATCTTCTGTGGCTTCCTCTTGCAAAATATCCATGACATCATCAATGGTGACAATGCCTACCAATCGGTCTTCTCGGTCAACCACGGGGATAGCGATTAAGTCGTAGCGCTGCATGATTCGCGCCACTTCTTCTTGAGGGGTTTCAGTTGTCACCTTAATGACGCGATCGCTAGCAATATCCTTGATGAAAACATCGGGAAAGGTAAACAGCAATTGGCGCAGTGAAACCACTCTCACCAGCGTCCGGTTGTCATCTGTGACGTAGGCGTAGTAAATCGTCTCCTTGTCTTCATCCTGACGGCGGATTTTGCTCAAGGCTTCACCTACAGTCAATCCTTGGCGCAACCTGACATATTCGGTTGTCATTACCCGCCCAGCCGTACCCTCTGGATAGCCGAGAATCGTCGCTGTTGCTTGCCTTTCTTCTGGACTCAGTTCTTGCAATAGGCGTTTGATTACCCCAGCAGGTAGTTCATCAAACAATTCTGCCCGTTCGTCGGGACTCATCGCTTCTACAAGTTGCACTACCTGGACATCATGTAGAGAATTAATTAGTTCTTCTTGCACCTCTGTTGGCAGATATTCAAATACATCAATTGCCTGAGCTTTGTTGAGTAAACGAAATGCGATCGCGCGTTGTTTTTCAGGCAATTGTGTAATGTAGTCTCCTACATCCACAGGTTGTAAACGATTTAAATCCCATTTCAACTGGTTTAAATCGGTAGTATCAGTCAGCAAATCACGAATATCTTGTGTAAGCATGAGATATATCTCCTAAGTCTCCCCCGCGCTGGGAGACTTCCTCGCCAGCTCAGAGGAGGTTGATACTGCCATCTGGTGGACTATTGCCCATAAAATTTCAACAAATCAATATCGATATCTAAATTAAGGCATCGCTAGTCATCATCCTAACCCGGAATAGCACTCTCCGGTAAATACTGAATATTAGCATTCAGTATTTATAATATTTACCACTAATAGCTAAGTTAACTACCTCGAAATTTAGGTAATTTTCGTCTAGCTTAAAGTAGATTTTACTATTGCTATAGGCTATGTCAAGGCAATAAACGATTTTTTTCGCAAACTTTATACAGTTAAAATATTTACAACACTATTAAGTAATCCTTTGCATCAAGCAACTTCATGCATAGTCACCTGGACGACGGAGAATCAGAAATGGGCTAGCAGATTTCACTTCATAGTCGCGGTAAGGTGTTTGAGCTTTAGCGCTCGCTCTTGGGTGTGCCTAGTTTCCTCTATACTTAGATATAACAATAAAAATTGATACTCTGTAATAGGCGCGATCGCTCTTCTCCTAAAAGTCAGTTTGTGTAAGGGTCAGTACAGTATCTGAATTAACGAGCAGTGGAGAATTTTTTTAACTGGACAGAAGGATCTTTTAAAGCATTTTTATAATGTGTTGCCTAGAATTGGCCAAGAGGGCTACGCTAATTAGAAAACTCAAGAGAGAAGTTTATGCTCTTTTGGTTTAATCAATCTAAAAAACTGAATGAAATTTTACAGCGTCCTAATATGAACGATGAAAACTTTCTTCATAGGCTCCAATTATCTGGTGAGGCTGCAATAAAAACAGTAAAGTGTTGCAGAACTGAATTAGGCAAATCTTATCGAGTATCTCCTGAACAGCTTTATCCAGATGATAAATTTCTAGACATAATAAAATTGCCAACTCCTGAATGGGATATGCTGGAGCTTGTATTGGCTCTTGAAGAAGCTTTAGGTATCGGAATTGATGAGGAACAAGTTCCTAACTGGACTTCTAGAGGCATAACTTTGGGTGAATGGATTATAGACTTTCTCTCTAGATGCGATCAAGAAAAATCAGAACTGTGAATAAGTTGATGCAATAATAACTTATTCATTTTAAATTCATACTTTTTTCCTCCAGCAAGAACTGCCCCAGCATAGCTGCCTTCTCTTTCAATATTTTCCAGCACAGAGGCTAATTTCTGACGCAGTTGGGTAAGGGTGTTGCAATTTTCCCATTCAACCAACGAGTTATTGTTGCCTGTTCGCATCTTAAACGTTCTGCGAGCGATCGCTGAAATTAGCACTCGTTTATCTAATTTAAACTATCAACAAAAGAATTCATTATACCTTAAGAAAATTGTGAATTAAGTATAAAATATCACATATATAATGAATATTTAAATAAATATCGTATTTTAGTTTGCGATCGCTAAAATTTAGTACCCAGAGGCGTATTAACAGGAGATAATAATAAACTCACACCACCTTTAGCTGTTGTCCCATCAACCATTACAGAACTTGTTCTGGCTTGGTTTAGAGTCACAGGGTCAAATTTTGCAAGTTGTTCTGAACCAAGTCATGAAAACATCTACCAAATTGCTAACTCGCCTAGACTATTACTACCAGCAAATCAAAACGATCATCCTGACTCGGCAAAATCCGATTACTGGTTTGCTACCCGCAAGTACAGCGATTACAGCCCACGGCGATTATACAGACGCCTGGGTGCGAGACAACGTTTATAGCATTTTGGCAGTTTGGGGTTTAGGACTTGCATACCGCAAGATTGACGACGATAAAGGACGCACCTATGAACTAGAACACAGTGTCATCAAATTGATGCGCGGGTTGCTATTTGCGATGATGCGACAGGCTCATAAAGTAGAGACATTTAAACATACTCAGTCGCTACTAGATGGATTGCACGCCAAATATAATACCGCGACTGGTGACATTGTTGTTGGTGATGATGAATGGGGACATTTGCAACTTGATGCCACATCTATATTTTTGCTGATATTGGCGCAAATGACGGCAGCCGGATTGCAAATAATTTATACGATTGATGAAGTGAATTTCGTCCAAAATTTAGTTTACTACATTGGACGAGCTTACCGCACACCAGATTATGGCATTTGGGAACGCGGTAATAAAATAAATCGGGGTAGTGCCGAGTTAAATGCCAGTTCCGTAGGTATGGCAAAAGCGGCTTTAGAAGCTATCAATGGACTGGATTTGTTTGGTGTGCGTGGTAGTCAGGCATCAGTGATTCATGTACTACCAGATGAAATCGCCCGCGCCCGAATTACTTTAGAATCACTATTACCGAGGGAATCTGGTTCCAAAGAAATTGATGCGGCGCTGTTGAGTATTATTAGTTATCCTGCCTTTGCAGTGGAAGATTTGGAGTTACGCGATCGCACTTTAAACGATATTATCAATAAACTCGCAGGTAAATACGGCTGCAAACGCTTTCTGCGTGATGGACACCAAACCGTTTTAGAAGATAATCAGCGTTTACACTACGAACCGTGGGAACTCAAGCAGTTTGAGCATATTGAATGCGAATGGCCGTTATTTTTCACTTATTTAGTTCTAGATGGATTATTTCGCGGCGAACAAGAACAAGTTAAAAAATACCAAAATCTTTTAGAATCATTACTCATAGAACAAAACGGCTTGCGTTTATTGCCAGAACTTTATTATGTTCCAGCCGAAAACATAGAAGCAGAAAAGTTAGCACCTCAAACGCAACCACGTTTGCCCAATGAAAATATTCCCTTGGTGTGGGCGCAGAGTTTATATTTTCTCGGTGAAATGTTGAGTGAAGGGTTATTAGCAGTTGGCGATATCGACCCTTTAGGAAGACATTTATGTGTGGGAAAACAGCGCGAGTCATTGGTACAAATTGCCTTGTTAGCAGAAGATGAAGATTTACAAACAAAATTAGAAGTTCACGGAATTGAAGCGCAAACACCCGCCCAAGTAGAACCGATTCAGGTGAGAAAAGCTGGAGAATTTTCAGCTATTTATACCCAAATCGGACGTAACGATAAGCTTGGTTTAACTGGACGGCCAGTGCGGCGGCTGCGGAGTTTAACAACATCTAGAATCTTTCGGATTAGCGGTGAAACAATTGTATTTTTACCTTCATTCTCAGACTCTCAACAGTTTTACTTAACCCTTGATTACCATTTTCTGCTGGATCAAATTAGAAGCGAACTAGCTTACATTCAAAAATATTGGAGCGATTTAGGCCGTCCTACTCTGACTTTAATGTTGACACACACCATGTTAGAAGCAGGTTCGGAAGCATTACTGGAATTGATGCAAGAACTGAAAGATGGGGTTTGTAACGGTGTGCGGGTGAAATTAGGGCGGCTAAATCAGCTAATGCTGACAGCAGGAATCCAAAGAATTGATTTTCTTCCCAATGCAGAATTTTCGCGATCGCCAGTCAAAAATGCTAGTCCACATTGCTATTATTTAGCTTATCATCCTGAGAAAAACTGGCGCTTAGGACATACCCAAGAATTTCAAATGGAGTACGAAACTAACTTGGGGTTATTGCTTTCTTGCTTGCGCTCATCAGAAAATATTTACGAGCAAATCGAGTTATTGCAAACTTTAACTCGCTTGCAGGGAATGAAATTTGATACGGGGTACGGTGGGCCAGGATATCCTGTCACCGTAGCCGATTTACTAGATGAAGTTTACACCAAAGCTGGAGATTTAGGCATTTGGGCAGTAGTGCGTCGGGCTGCGGGGTTGCGCCAAATGGTTGATATCAGCCTATCAGATGCAGTGACGAGTATTTTGGTACGGGGTAAGCAAATTGCTGTGGGTAAAGCTTACAGTGAAGCGTCCTTGATTACTGTACCCATGTCCCACGATGAAATTGCCGATAAAATTAATCATTTTTGTCGTGAGGATATCCGCGATCGCGTCCTCACCCAAGAGATTTTAATCTATGTTGGTATCTTAATTCGCTCAGAACCCGAACTATTCCAGGGATTACTAACCCTGAGAGTCGGCTATCTCATCTTATTGATAACCAGCGAACTAGCGCGGGAATTGCATGTCACTCAAGATGAAGCTTACGATCGCTTAATGCAACTTTCGCCCTTTGAAGTGAAAACACGCTTGCGTCAGGTATTAACTGGATATACTGGCATGAGTAACCTGTTACGCCAGCAAGAATCACTGCACGTTAAGCAAAAAGAAAGTGATATTGCTTGGGTAGTGTTACCAGGAATCGCCGAAGGGATAGAAGTTCCGCCGGGAGGTTGGCGACGGTTTCGCCAAGCCGAGGGTGCGACGGGGCGCGTACCAAAAGAATTTTTTAAACAAGTTTGGCTATTAATGCAACATTGCAAGGGTATAGTAATTGGCGATAAATTAGAACGCCGCAATCGTTTAGATAGTGAGATAATGCTGTCGGAAATGACAGCAGGTGAAAGAAATTTTGCTCTGTTAGTTGAGCATTTGCTGAATAAAATCGAAGCTACAGAATATCGCCAAGTTAATATTGAAGCATTAATAGAATTAGCTGCGATCGCAGCCAATAATCCAAAGCTGCAAATTGAAGAATATATCGTGTTGGATGTGTTAATCGGCCATGCAGTGCGATTGGCGTGGCTGGAAAACCATAGTCAACGCAGCGATCGCTATGACGAGGATAAGGCGAGTGCGTGGCGATCGTTTTACAATACTTCTCCTAGAGATTGCGCTAGTTATATTTTGAAGGCATTTAGATTCTTGACGGAATTTGTGAAAGATTTTTAAACGCAGAGGGGAGGCAGCGCGTTGCGGGGTTCCCCCCGTTGTAGCGACTGCCGTCGCGCAAGGGGAAACGCAGAGGAACGCAGAGGATGAGAGAGAATGAGTTGAGTGGGGCGATCGTTGGTTGTGCGATGAAGGTGCATACTGCTTTGGGGCCTGGTTTGTTGGAGTCGGCTTATGAGGAGTGTTTAAATTATGAGTTGAACAAAGCCGGGTTGAATGTTGGTAAGCAAATTCCATTGCCTTTGGTTTACTAAGATGTGCAATTGGAATGCGTTTATAAATTAGATTTGATAGGAGAAAATAAAGTAATTGTAGAGATTAAATCTGTAGAATCTTTCCACCCGATTCACTCCGTTCAACTCCTAACCTATCTCAAACTAGCAAACTGCAAACTAGGTATTCTCCTCAACTTTAACGTCCTCCACCTCAAAGAAGGTATTAAACGCGTAGCCAACAACCTCTAACTCTTACTCTGCGAACCTTCGCGCTTCCCTTTGCGTTCCTCTGCGTTAAAAAAATATCCCCCACCTCAGATTCCAAAAGCAGGGGTTTTGTTAAATTAAATTTTGTTCGCAAAACTACTTAACCGAAACAGCATCAACATCAATGGTGCTTGCAGTCGAGGTAGAACCCTCTTGATTATTGGGCGCTTCGGCACTTACATCACCCTTACGAGCTTTCCACCCTTCAATTACTAGCCCAGATACCTCACTAACTAGAAGGGTCAAAAGAAAAACGTCATCAATCTGTCCCGCAACGGGTATAAAATCTGGGAGTATATCAAATGGGCTGACCAAATAGACTAACGTTCCTAAAATTACCCACCAACGGTACTTGGGGTTACGAAGCACACTGCGATACCAGGTGTAAAGTGATTGAATTGAAAATTTCATATTTTGAACCTCCAGTTATCTTTAATTTTGGCAAATTATTTTAAAAATTCCCGGTGGGAATAACCGCCCTAGTTAGTCTGGAAGACGCTACTCGTAATCTGTAACCAAATACCTAAATCCTACCCAGATTATCATCCGCACCTCAATGAGCAATTCGCAGTCGGTGGAAATTGCGTTGGCAATGCCGTACCCTTCCGGAAGCAAGCTACGCGTAACCTCTCGCAGAGAAGGCATCGCTGATAATGCCGGGAGAATGTCGGAATACTTTAAAAACCACATCTTCAATTCTTTCTTCACCACCAAACCTGTGGGCAAAGGAAAAGGTATAGGCATGGCAATCAACTATCAAATTCTCACCGAAAAACATGGTGGTAAATTGGAATGTTTTTTTTCTCTTGGTGAAGGAAGTGAATTTCTCATTCAATCGCCTACCCAGCAGCAATTTTCTACAGCAGCCTAAGTCAAATACGCCATGTTTACAATGTCTTTTTAGATTTTCGATAAATTTATATTTTGGAAGCCCCTCATTTTGCATTAATCTCTAGAATTAAAATGCCTTAGCACATTTGCTGTAGTCATGGAGGGAGGAAACTTAAACAGTGGATATTTTAGATTTGTTTTATCAGGGCGGGCCAGCGATGTGGCCTTTACTTGTTCTGTCGATTCTAGCTTTAAGCGTGATTTTTGAGCGTCTGTGGTTCTGGTTGCGAATTTTGACTCAGGAAAAGCAAATAGTCGATCGCATCCTGGATGCTGCCCAGGATAATTGGCAAGTAGCTGCGGATATTGCAAGACAAGCCAGCCACCAGCCTGTCGGGCGTTTTCTCTATGCCCCTCTACGTTTTCCAAAAACTGATGCGGAAACCTTTCGACTAGCACTTGAGGCTACAGCCGAAGATGAATTGGCTGGAATGCGGCGGGGCGAAAAACTTTTAGAAGCTGTAATTGCCCTTGCGCCCCTGCTGGGATTGTTGGGCACGGTTTTGGGTTTAATTCACTCTCTGCGCTCAATTCGGATTGGCGATTTGGGAACTGAATCTACCGCTGGGGTGACTACTGGTATTGGTGAATCCTTAATTAGTACGGCAACTGGGCTAATAGTTGCCATCATTAGTTTGGTATTTTACCGTCTATTTCAAAGTTTTGTAGTCAACCAAGTCAAAGTTTTTCGGAAGGCAGGGAATGAGATGGAATTGCTCTATCGCCAGTCCCCCCCTGATTTTAGTAATAGTACATCAGCAATTGTGCGGGAAAATTTCACTCCACCGCGCAAGCCAGGAAAGACTAGATTGCCCGAACCTCCTGAACCCCCGAATTTACCTAATTAGTCAATAATTCAACCCCCGAACTAGGCGTTTAAATTGAGAAAATGAAAGTTAATCTACATACCCCAATTGAAGAAGTCCAAATTCAAATCATCCCTTTAATTGATGTTGTTTTTTGTATTCTGACGTTTTTTTTATTAGCGGCTTTACAATTTACGCGACAACAGGCAATAAATGTTGATTTGCCCAAAGCTAGCTCCAGTTCAGTATCTGGAATAACGTCACAGAGTGGAAATTTGATTGTAACTATCGATGCCGTTGGCAATACTTACATCGAAAAACAGCCTGTTAAACGGGACGATTTGGGACAGAGGTTAAAACAATATCTCCAAGCAAACCCTAGTGCCGTTGTAGTGCTGAATGCTTCGCGAACAGCAACTTACAATGATGTAATTGAGACATTGGATTTGCTACGGCAAGTAGGAGGCGATCGCGTCTCTTTGGGAATTATTCCTGGCCCATCTCAACCACCCACAAACTCACTTAACCAGCCTGGTGTTCCATCATTTCCAATCAATCCTGGTGCTGCACCAGTCCCAGGCATCAATCCCGAAGGGAACCTTGCCCCGAAATTTCCCTTAGCACCTAATTCCGTACCCTTTCCCGGCGTAAGTCAGCCTCCAACTGGACAAGGCATCAGTCCTATCAATCCTGGTATTTCCAACCCACCAGCATCACAAGCGCCTGTAGCACCCAAACAAACCCAACCTACTCTTAAAAGATGAGATAGGGGCATGGGGCATTGGGAAGAGGCAGAGGGGCAGGGAGCAGGAAACAAAAGTGAGAATAAAAATTACCTCTTTCCCCCCTGCCCTTTGCTTCCTCTTCGTCCTCTTCAAGCTTTTTCCCAATCCTAAAGATATCTAAAATAAAATTCGGTTAGCGACAAAATTTCTGCTAATTTACAAATAATTGGTTGAGCTTTAAAGATTTTTCCACCGATAAACTAAAGTAATTTATCGCCAATTGCCATTCACGTTTCAGGGGTTGTGGCATGAATCTTGTGACGCTTTTAATTGTTTGGTTAGTAACAGCTATCAGCCTATTGATAATTAGTAAATTACCTTTAGGAGTTGAAATTGATACTCCTGGTAAAGCCTTCCTTTCTGCCGCAGTGCTTGGAATCGTGACGGCTATAATCAAACCGATTTTAAGGCTCGTTTTTGCAGTACCCAATTTACTCACATTGGACTTGTTATCCGGCATTTTCACTTTTATGATTGCCGTGGTTTGTTTTAGTATTGCTGCTTGGCTAGTAGAGGGCTTTCGCTTGCGTTACGGGATTTGGAGTGCTGTTATTGGGGCATTTACGCTGACTATAATTAACAGTTTAATCTACAAATTATTAGGCATCTAAAATTAAAAGTTAGGAATTACTAATAACTCCTAACTTTTAATTTCTAACTATTCGTTGGAACTTGGGGGAGCAACTGGAGTAGTTGATTGTTGTTTGCGTTGCTCGCGTTTTTTGCGATCGGCTGAGAGCATATCTGCCATCACCACCAGTGCTTGCGCCATCTTATCTAGGTTAGAACGGTACAGTTCTAAATCCTTGTTAAGTTTGTCATTGGACAGGTGCAAGCCAGCAGCGATCGCTTTTAGCGCCTCAGTGAGTTGCTTTTCATCTTTAACCAATTCTGGATCTGACTGTTCTAATAACGAAAATACACCAATTGCGAACAAGCGGTTGTATTTAAAGTTAGGATTATTGGCGATCGCTTGCAGGTTTGCTTGCAAGTCAGCATCTCTATCTAAGTAACTAGTTTGGCCCAGCCACGCAATTAAATCTTTAACTTGCAAACCTTTAGCTACAGTTTGCAATCTTTGGGCATCCTGTCGATAGCGTTGCGGATCTTGTTCTATAGCCTTACATAAGGCGTTAAAAATTGATTCTTGATCCCGTTCTGGTTGATAGCCTTGCATGAAGCGGTCAAAAGTAGTGACGACGCCCAAGGCATAAATTGGATTGTAGCTAAAATCGATATTTACTGACAGCAGATGCATTTCCACCATCAATTCTTCTACTACCCGACGATAAATAGTGTTAATCGGGCGAGTATGAAGATTGTAAAAAGTTCGTTTTGTATCAGAGACAGTACGGACGTTATTCACAAAGAAAATGTTAAGGGCGACGTATCTTTATTTTCTCGCTTAAAGGCGACTTTGCCAAGTTGAGCTTTTGGCTGGTGACGGTTTCATTTACAATGTAGACAAATCAAAAGTATTTTATAAGCTAGTAGCCACAGGGGATTAAGACCCTTTCCTCTACAAAACTAGCCCAAAATATTTATTTTTAATGATTTGTTTATCGCATTTATGAACTTTTCGCCACAATTAATTGCTTTAGGTGAGTATCTAGCTGGTGAATTTGATAATCAGGAACAAGCCATAGGAGAACCAATTTGGTATGTCCACCTCCGGCTGTGGCAAAGACCAATTAATCTGTTCGCAGAAGATAGCATCACCCTGTTTGCCGAACAGGCTAACGTTCTTAAGCTAGATAAACCTTACCGCCAGCGAATTATGCGGTTGCGTCAGGGTAGCAATGAGACATCTTTGGAAGTACAATACTACATGCCTCAATATCCAGGTGCATTAATAGGCGCAGGCAATAATCCTGCTCTACTGAACACACTGACACCCGAACAATTAGATTTACTACCAGGTTGTATCCTAACAGTTACCCAAGAAACACTAGCTGGCGATCGCTATAAGTTTACCGCTACCCCACTACCAGAGAGTCGTTGCAGCTTTACTTATCTTGACAAGAGCGTGTATGTTTCCTTGGGATTTGAAGCCACTGCGGCAGAATTTCACAGCTACGACAAAGGAATCGATCCAGCAACTGGAAAAGCAACTTGGGGAGCAATTATGGGGCCTTATCGCTACACCAAGCGAAATCAGTATTCAATAACATAAACTTATAAGTCATGAGTTATGAATTTGGAATTAACTCCTGTAGAGACGCGATTAATCGCGTCTCTACTCCAAACTCCTAACTCTTTTTCAGCTGGCAATGCTACGAGGTACACCTTCTAAAGCTTCCTCTTCTGTTTCAAAAATTTCAAACACAGTATCCATCATTGTCACTTCAAACACGAGTTTGGCTTCTGGATGTACATTGCAAATGCGGAAACTACCCTTGACTTTATCAGCATCACGCATTCCAGCTACCAAAGATGTCAGACCAGAACTATCAATAAAATTCACCTGAGCCAGATTTACAACTACATGATGACTGAGTTTGGAAATACACTCCTGTAACTTCAGGCGAAATTGCCAAGCAGTAGTAATGTCTAGGCGACCTGCTGGTGTCAGGACAATAACGGTGTTTCCGTCTTGGGTTGTATAAGTTTTTTGGTCTATATGAATCACTCAAGCCCTCCCCGTGGCATTCCTCTTAAGATTAACTAGTTACAGAATTTTCTAATGCTGTCACTTGAGATTAACAAGCTATAGCTAAAATTGTCACCTTTTTCTGCTAAGTGCTTACCTTTAGTAGTTTAACTCACCAAAATAGTGCTGAGTACCAAGTTGAAATGCCGGAAATGGGGAAGCAAGGAGCAGAGGGAAAACCAAATGCCCTATGCCCTATGCTCTATGCTCGATTTTCAAAACAGCACTCAGCACTACTGGCTGGATGTCCAGTTGATCCAATCTTGAGGCTTAAGGAAAGTTTCATACAATTCGGCTTCAGGGGAATTGGGTTCTGGCTGATAGCCGTATTCCCAGCGCACTAGAGGTGGCAGGGACATGAGAATTGATTCAGTGCGTCCGTTGGTTTGCAGACCAAAAATAGTGCCTCGGTCATAAACCAAGTTAAATTCTACATACCGTCCCCGGCGGTAGAGTTGAAAATTCCGTTGGCGATCGCCATATTCTATCCCATGCCGCCGTTCTACAATTGGTACGTAGGCTGGTAAAAATGCTCTGCCACAGTCTTGCACAAAGGCAAACAAATCTTCCCAATTGCGGGTTTCTGGTGTTCCCACCTGGTTGCTATAAATAGCCGCTTCCCCATTAGGATTTGGCCCGCGATATAAAGCACCCTCTCCATCTTGGTAATCAAAAAACAGACCACCTACACCCCGTGTCTCGTCACGATGCTTGAGGTAGAAATATTCATCACACCACCGCTTAAACACTGGGTAATACTCTGGGTGGTGTTGGTCGCAAGCCTGTTTTAACGTTTTGTGTAAATGTGCCGCATCTTCTGCAAAGGGGTAATAGGGCGTCAAGTCAAGTCCGCCACCAAACCACCACACTGGCCCCGCTTCAAAGTAGCGATAATTTAGATGAACTGTGGGCACATAAGGATTGTGAGGATGTAATACCATTGAAGTACCCGTAGCATAAAAGCCATGCCCTGCGGCTTCAGGGCGTTGGGTTAAAATTGAGGCTGGCAAATGGGAACCCCAAACTTCAGAAAAATTTACACCAGCTTGTTCAAATATTGCACCTTCTCGCAGCACGCGCGATCGCCCTCCACCTCCTTCTGGACGTTCCCAACTATCTTCGAGAAACTTGCCCCCACCATCTAGTTCTGCTAATGATTCGGTAATTTCGTCTTGCAGTTGTTTCATAAACTGACTGACTCTAGTCTGAGCGTCAGCCGCTGGCAAAGACTTGGATGATTCTGCTGTTACAGTTGGTGTTTGCGAGTTGGTCAACATAGATTCCCGAACCTAAATTACAATTTCCAGAAAGCCACAAATTTTTCATTTTAAAATTTGAGGGAAACACGCGCCAACAATCAAGCTCTATTTGCCCAACCCGCTTTTTTCTTACTGGTTAAGCATTTATACGATTGATGGGCATCACTAGAGTTATTTTCCCTCAAATGCGTATAGGCTTGTATATTGAATGAGCTTTTTTTGAAATTATTAATTGGAATATTCTGGTATAAACACTATATTTTAGTCGTAACCTTGAGTTAGCAAGGGTTTAACCGATCTGCTCAAAATCTATTTGCCCTATCTCTAGGTTATAGAGGCTTGCTATGTTTAGGGCATCTTTGAGAAAGTTTTAGTTTAAGGGTTGAGCTTAGTTGCATACCATATCAGAGTTACCAGAAAGTGTCTAGGCAGGAGGAGGATTAGGAAAATGCAAGATTGGTTATCCAAATTCATCCACCGCAAACGTCGTCGGTTTTGCGCTTCTCTGGTGCGGACGTATCGAGAGATTAGTTCTGCTTCTGTAGATGAACTGTGGCAAAAAGTGGCTGACTTAACAGATGTTTCCTGGCATCCGCTACTTAAGAGTACTAATGTCCCCTACGGATTAGTACCCAAACCAGGATTGATTTTTCATGCTGTAACACGCTTTTCGCCGATTCCCATCCGGATTTTTGTAGAGCGCGTCAATGATAGAGAGATGCTGAGTATCCGAGTGCTGGCAATTCCTGGGATAGAGGAACGGGTGACTTACCAAGTAGAGTCAACGGTTTGTGGTACTTGTCTGTCTTATTCTGTAACGCTACGAGGTTGGTTATCGCCCCTGATTTGGTCTTTATCCCGTCCTTATGCAGACCGCGTAGCAAGGTCTTTAGTAGAGGCAGTAGAAAAGACGGCATTGCCAAAGGTGTCTGGTAAGAAAAAATCCCTTAATGACAGTTGTTTTGATTTTTAGGTAATAAGGGATTGGCGACTGGGGACTGAGGGGACAAAGAAAAGTTTTCCCCAATGCCCAATCCCCTATGCCCCATACTCAATATCCAATAACTAATCCCTAAAGAAAGATAAGATTCTATTTAGGTGATAATGCAATTTGCTAAGTTTTATTACGGCAGTAACAGTAATAACACTAAGCCGATCTTGCTTAAGAAAGCATCCAGTTAATAGCTAAGATGTTGGCCACGAGTGTATTTCTTCATTTTCAAATTTGAATTTTGAATTTTTTATGTACGATGTCCTCGACTCCCGTTCTGTCTTAGAAGTGTTGCGACCAGTGGAAGACCCAGAACTCCGCAAAAGTCTGGTAGAACTGAATATGATTCGCAACGTCAAAATTGACGCTGGCAAGGTTAGTTTCACTTTGGTGTTGACCACTCCTGCTTGTCCTTTACGCGAATTTATCGTTGAAGACTGTCAGAAAGCTGTCAAAAAGCTCCCAGGCGTTACAGATGTAAGCATAGAAGTGACAGCAGAAACACCGCAGCAAAAAAGTTTGCCCGACCGCACTGGGATTTCTGGGGTGAAAAATATCATTGCTGTTTCCAGCGGCAAAGGTGGCGTTGGTAAAAGTACAGTGGCGGTAAATGTCGCAGTGGCTCTAGCTCAAACTGGGGCGAAAGTCGGCTTGCTAGATGCTGATATATATGGCCCCAATGACCCCACCATGCTAGGTCTGGCTGATGCCCAAATTACTGTCCGTTCCAGTGAAACAGGTGAAATCCTGGAACCTGCTTTTAATCACGGCGTCAAATTAGTTTCAATGGGCTTTTTGATTGACCGAGATCAACCAGTAATTTGGCGGGGGCCTATGCTCAATGGTGTAATTCGCCAGTTTCTCTATCAAGTTGAATGGGGAGAACTAGACTATTTGATTGTAGATATGCCACCGGGAACTGGAGATGCCCAGTTAACTTTGACCCAAGCAGTGCCGATGGCTGGAGCAGTAATTGTCACCACGCCGCAGACTGTAGCCCTGCTAGATTCTCGCAAAGGATTGCGGATGTTCCAGCAGATGAATGTTCCGGTATTGGGGATTGTGGAAAATATGAGCTATTTTATACCGCCCGACCAACCAGATAAGCAGTATGACATCTTTGGTTCCGGTGGTGGCTCCAAAACAGCTGCCGAATTGGGAGTGCCACTGTTGGGGTGCGTACCGCTAGAGATTTCCACGCGAGTTGGTGGTGACAGTGGTGTGCCAATAGTCGTTGGCGATCCAGATTCGGCTTCGGCAAAGGCATTAACAGCGATCGCTCTTACCATTGCTGGTAAAGTATCAGTTGCTGCCCTGACATAATAAATTTTAATTTCCATCTACTTCCTGAGCTATAGCTTGGGAATACTAGAGACTGGGTATTAAGGAAGGACAAGGGAGATGGGGGAGCAAGGCAAAAAGAACTATTAATATATTGTCCAATGCCCGATGCCCTATGACGCCACTTGCTACCCTGCGGGAACGCTAAGAGCGAACAGCCGACGGGCAGTTATTCATAGGGTAAACCCTCTTCTCTGCGAGAGGCTCCGCCAACGCCTAGCGTTTCGTAGAGAAGACCGCGCTGGCTTCCCCATGCCCCAACACTTAAATTTAAAATCTCAAAGCTAAAGTCTAAACTGGCACAATGTTGTTAAAACGATCGCTCCCCAAAATTCGCTGGAAGTCTTGGGTTAAGCCCTGGCAGTATGTAGATTGGCTACTATTTTGTTTGCCGGTTGCTGTCAGCATCTTTGGTGGCATCATGATCCTCAGCACGGAACTGAAGCAGCCAGTAACTGACTGGTGGTGGCACTGGATGGTAGCGGGTATCGGCGTGCTTATAGCGCTGTTTTTATCTCGCACCCGTTACGAACTCTTGATGCAGTGGCACTGGGTAACATACACACTAACGAACTTTAGCTTAATCGCCGTGATGATTGCTGGTACTAGTGCCAAAGGGGCGCAACGGTGGATTAGTATCGCTGGCTTTAACGTGCAACCCTCAGAATTTGCCAAAATCGGCATGATTATCACCTTAGCAGCTTTGCTACACAGACGCACTGCTTCTAGCCTCGAAGGTGTTTTCCGGGTTCTGGCAATCACCGCCATACCTTGGGGACTGGTATTTTTACAGCCAGATTTAGCAACATCACTGGTATTTGGTGCGATCGTCTTAGGAATGCTTTACTGGGCAAATGCTAACCCAGGCTGGTTAATTCTGATGATTTCTCCTGTGGTTGCCGCCATTTTGTTTAGTATATCTTGGCCTTTATCAGAGCCGATAGTTTTATTTAAAGAACTATCTTTTGGGCCATTAGGGCTAATTTGGTCAGTTGCGATGGCTATTGTCGGCTGGCAAACTCTTCCCTGGCGTCGATTTGGTTTAGGTGCTATCGGTGCGTGGACTCTGAATATACTGGGTGGCGAATTAGGAGTCTTTGCCTGGAACCATGTATTGAAAGAGTATCAAAAAGATCGGCTAACTGTATTCATGAACCCCGATCACGATCCACTCGGTGCTGGGTATCACTTAATCCAATCTCGCATTGCTATTGGTGCTGGTGAAATTTGGGGATGGGGTCTGTTTAAGGGGCCAATGACGCAACTAAATTTCGTACCTGAACAGCATACAGACTTTATTTTCTCCGCAGTCGGAGAAGAATTCGGTTTTGTTGGTTGTTTGGTAGTGCTGTTTGTCTTCTGCTTAATTTGCTTCCGTCTACTGCATATTGCCCAAACCGCCAAAGATAACTTTGGTTCTTTGTTGGCTATTGGCATTTTATCCATGATCGTGTTTCAGGTGATTGTCAACGTTGGTATGACTGTTGGTTTAGCGCCTGTGGCAGGCATTCCCCTACCTTGGATGAGTTATGGGCGTTCTGCTATGCTGACTAACTTCATTTCCTTGGGAATAGTAGAATCGGTAGCAAATTTTCGACAAAGACAGAAGTATTATTGATTCGTCATTAGTCATTTGTCCTACCCTGCGGGAAGCCGCTGGCGCGTCTATGTTCTTTGCTAATGACCCTTACGGGTGACGCTCGTTCCTCGCTAACGCTGCGCTAACGCCAGTCACTCATGGGGGAAACCCCCAAGATCGCGCTGGCTCACCAATGACTAATGACAAATGACTATTAACAAGTATTAAGCTATTAAAAGGAAACAAGCGAGGCTAAAAACATGATCCTGCCTGGAGCAACTGTTCGCGTCAAGAATCCCGCAGATACCTATTATCGCTACGAAGGACTCGTGCAACGCGTGAGTGATGGCAAAGTAGCCGTATTATTTGAAGGTGGTAACTGGGATAAATTAGTTACCTTCCGCCTGAGCGAATTGGAACTCGTAGAGACCACAGCCGGACGTAAAAAAGCCAAATAAGATTAGTCATTAGTCATTAGTTATTTGTCCTTTGCCGTTTGGCAAAAACTAATACTTCTCTTCTTAGGCTGCGCCAGAGGCAAAGCTCAGTACAAGTGACTAATGACCAATGACTAATGACTAATGACTAAATTACTATGCGCCTCCCCTTACCACAGTTTGCTACTGGCGATCGCCATCCCAACCACATTGCGGAGGTGATTGAAACTACTAGTACCGAATTTTTGGCTCAGTGTTTGGAACCTGAAGACTTGAGCTTTCCCTCCATGCCACCCTTTGGTAGTTGGGTCTGTTCTGTGGATGAAGAATCTGGCAATCAGATTTATGCTGTGGTGTATTATGCTACAACTATGCCCATAGATTCCGTACACCGGGCCAGAGCTTTGGGGTTGTCCTTGCAAGACTTACGGGAGGAACAACCCCAGATATTTGCCATGCTCAGAACTGAATTCCGGGCTGCGATCGTGGGATTTGAACTATCTTCGCAAAATCAAAGTTATAACCAAAGAGTATATCAGTATCTACCACCCCGTCCTCCGCAAATTCATCAAGCTGTTTATCGGTGTGAACCAGAAGCGATCGTTAAATTTACTGAAGAACTCGATTTCTTGCGGACACTGCTTTGTATCAATGGTGCGCCAATAGAGTCTTTGACCGCAGCAGCCATTCGAGATATATACCAGTTACGCAAAGCTGACCGAGAATGGCTAATTAAAGCTGGACGTAGCCTGAGTGTGCTACTTAAAGACGACTACGATCGCTTGCGATTCATTTTGAGTCAAATCCACCCGTAGGTAGTTAGTTCTTAAACAATTGCCTAGCTAGTGTAAATTAGGATTTTTGATTTTTCCTCAGGTGGCTTCTCCAATTTATATCGATCGGGCGATCGCCCCCAAGGTAATCGCAGTTTTACCATAGCCCCTTCAATTCCTACCTATGGAACTCATATCACAAGTTCTTGTTCTGGAACCAACTTCCCAAGTTCTTGGCAAGGAACCAATTGTTCCCTTTGCTATTTTGCTGGTGGTCATCTTAGTTATACCCATCATGTTTGAGCGGCTAAGATTACCAGGATTAGTGGGTTTGGTTTTTTCAGGGCTAGTACTTGGGCCCTCAGGCTGGAATTTATTTCAGTCTGACTCGCCGATGATTAACCTGCTATCAGACATTGGCTTAATTTACTTGCTGTTTGTCGCCGGGTTAGAAGTCGATTTAGAACAGTTTCGTCGGCAAAAAAGTCGCGCCTTTGGGTTTGCTAGCTTGACTTTCTGTGTACCGCTGGTGATGGGAACCTTAGTAGGGCTGATTTTAGGCTATGGCTGGAATACTTCAATCTTAATTAGCTCTTTATTCGCTTCCTATACCCTTTTGGCATATCCCATAATCAGTCGTTTGGGAGTGCTAAACAACGAAGCTGTTACTGTCACCATTGGAGCTACGATTTTTACAGATATTGGCGCAGTGCTGATATTAGCCGTTTGTGTAGCCGTCGCTCATGCTGGAGAATTCAGCTTGGCTAAACTACTTACCTTGTCGGGTTGGTTAATTATTTACTCTGTTGCCGTTGTTACAGGCTTTGATTGGGCAGGCAAAGAATTTTTCAAGCGGTCTGGAGACGACGAAGGAAACAAGTTTTTGTTTGTGTTGCTTTCTGTGTTTCTGGCAGCTGTGGGCGCTCAATTGATGGGAGTAGAAAAAATTGTTGGTGCTTTTTTAGCGGGTTTGGCGGTGAATGAAGCTGTCGGTGAAGGCCCAGTCAAAGAAAAGGTGGTATTTATTGGCAGTGTGCTATTTATTCCCATTTTCTTTGTTGACCTTGGCTTACTGATCGATCTACCTGCCTTAGCGAACAACCTGGACACGCTCAAGTTAACGCTGTTGATGATAGTCGGTTTGATTGTCAGTAAATTGAGCGTAGCTTTGTTGACAAAACTGGTTTACCGTTATAACTGGCAAGAAATCCTGACGATGTGGTCGCTATCGCTTCCCCAGGTTAGTACAACGTTAGCAGCTACGTTAGTGGGATATCGGGCTGGGTTGCTGCCGCTAGAAGTATTACACAGCGTCATTGTCTTAATGGTTGTCACATCAACCTTGGGGCCGTTGATGACCAGTAGAATAGCTGTTGGTTTGACTTCCTCACCAGCCGAAGATCCAGCACCACCCCTACCTGACCAAAACGCACCAAGGACAGACAGCGCTTTTACTATAATCGTACCTGTTTATAATCCTCAGACTGAGCAGTATTTGATTGAAATGGCGGCGTTATTAGCGCGTCAGTCTCAGGGTAAAATTATACCCCTGGCGATCGCTACTGCTGCTGCTCACATGGACGCACCGCAGCTAGAAGCGTCTCTACAACGGAGTGAGCGGTTATTGACCAAAGCCACCGCACAAAGTCGAGTATTGGGTGTGCCCGCAGAACCAGTGCTGCGAATTGATGATGACTTTGCTCAAGGAATTAGCAGAGCAGCTCGCGAACAAAAGGCTAATTTAATTGTTATGGGTTGGGGTAAACGGACTGGGTTGCGAGCGCGTTTATTTGGGAATGTGATTGATGGTGTGCTTTGGGCATCCCATTGTCCAGTAGCGGTGACACGTTTAGTAGAATCACCGAAAAAAATTCAGCGCATCTTAGTACCAGTAGAAAATTTAACAGCGCCGACATTACAGCCTGTACAATTTGCCCAGATGCTGGCAGAAGCAAATCAGAGCCACATTACTGTGCTGAATGTGTGCGATCGCCGCACTAGTTCCAGTAAAATTGCTTGGAGGCGATCGCATCTCTCCTTATTGGTATCTAAATTAGCTTTGACCAATGCCCCAGAAATTCAAATTATTGCTCATGAAAATGTTGCCCAAGCAATTTTGCAGGCAGCACGATTATATGATTTAGTCGTTTTACCTTTTACACGTAATCGTACCAGCCCTGGAGGGTTAGCCATTAGCGATGTCACAACTCAGTTAGCCAGACAACTCACCTGCTCCATTGTCATGCTTGGAGAACCGCAACGCACCCAAACCACAAATGTAGTAATATCTAACACGGCTACCACCATTACATCTGCTGTATGATATAAGGCAGATTTCAGTCCACATGAGTGGGCTTGGGTCGCGTTAGCATAGCCCGCCAAAGACATCGCATTCACAAAAAAAAATCTTTGTAACAAATCGATCGGCTGTAGGGATGTACAGATGTATGTCCCTAAAAATCTATGTATTTGTAGCACAAATTTTGTGGAATGGTATGGGTCTTTGCACTCAAGTGCGGGGCGGAATGTTTGCAAAGGCGACACAACTTGACTATTACAAAAATATGGATAATCGCGAGACCTTGAAATTGGAGGAGTTTCAACCTAATCGCTACTGTTTTGTATGCAATTGAGAACAGTAGTAACCGTAAAACACTTTATCTTTTTGAAGATTTGATGAACTTTAGGTGGAAGACTGACAATTTTGAGACTAAGTTTGTTATTTTGCTAATTAAATTCTTAAGCAAAAAGGTCAAAATATTACAAAACTACATCCGTAGAAAAATAAGTAAGTTCAACAAGCTTTTTTGATTGAGTATTGTTCTTTTTTCTCGTTTTGTATTTTTGTCTCCAAGCTGGGTAATCTAAAAGTAAGTGCAATAGCTACTGAAAATATTTGTAAGTAACTGGGAAACTATGAGAATTTTGGTGACGGGCGGTGCTGGGTTTATTGGTTCCCATCTCATCGACCGACTAATGACCGATGGGCATGAAATAATATGCTTGGATAATTTTTACACTGGTCACAAACGCAACATCCTTAAATGGTTAGGCCACCCGTACTTTGAACTGATCCGCCACGATATTACCGAACCAATTCGGTTAGAAGTGGATCAGATTTATCATTTAGCTTGTCCTGCTTCCCCAGTACATTACCAATACAACCCAGTTAAAACCGTTAAAACTAACGTAATGGGAACGCTGAATATGTTGGGGCTGGCTAAACGTGTGAAAGCTAGGTTTTTCTTAGCTTCAACTAGTGAGGTATACGGAGATCCAGAAGTTCATCCCCAACCCGAAGAGTATAGGGGTAGCGTCAATCCCATTGGCATACGTTCGTGCTACGACGAAGGTAAAAGAATTGCTGAGACTCTAGCATTTGATTACTATAGGCAAAATAAAGTTGATATTCGAGTTGTTCGGATATTCAACACCTACGGGCCGAGAATGTTAGAAAACGATGGTCGGGTGGTGAGCAACTTTATCGTTCAAGCCTTGCGGGGTAATCCTTTGACCGTGTACGGTGATGGTTCGCAAACTCGTAGTTTCTGCTACGTTTCCGATTTGGTAGAAGGATTTATCCGCTTAATGAATAGCGAATACATTGGGCCAGTCAACCTGGGCAATCCTGGTGAATATACGATTTTACAATTGGCAGAAGCTGTGCAAAACTTGATTAACCCAGACGCGCAGATTAAGTTCGAGCCACTACCTTCAGACGATCCCCGACGTCGCCAGCCTGATATCACAAAGGCAAAAACTTGGTTAAATTGGGAACCTACCATTGCTCTGCAAGAAGGGTTAAAACTAACAATAGAAGATTTTAGCGATCGCATTCAAAGCGATGTGAATAATTCAACCACCTGAGTGCCGCCTAGCGTTGCTCTAAATTTCCATGCAGGCTCACCCTATCGGTAGCTAGTATGCTTAGTGGCTGAGTTGTTAGTGGCTGAGTTGACTGTCAGTGTGTAAGTGTCATATTGAGAACTTCTTTTTGAAGACTAACCCAAAAAAGTGAGGAGTTAAAAAATGCGTGTTTGCGTGATTGGTACTGGTTACGTTGGTTTAGTTACAGGTGCTTGCTTGGCTCATATTGGGCATGATGTAATTTGCGTAGACAACAACGAAGAAAAAGTTAAGTTAATGAAGTCTGGGCAGTCCCCAATTTTTGAACCGGGACTCTCAGAAATTATCCAGTCTGCGATTCAAACAGAGAAGATTCATTTTACCAGCGATCTAGCTGCTGGAGTTTCCCACGGAGAAATTCTTTTTATTGCTGTGGGAACGCCACCTTTACCAACTGGTGAAAGTGATACTCGTTACGTCGAAGCTGTAGCTCGTGGGATTGGGGAAAATCTCAACGGTGGTTATAAAGTCATAGTGAATAAATCTACAGTACCCATTGGCTCAGGTGACTGGGTGCGGATGCTTGTTTTAGATGGGATTGCTGAACGGCAAAAAACACTGATCCCCGCAGGTGGAGTGCCAAGTGATGAGAAATTACCTGAGGTTACAGCCCAGTTTGATGTCATCAGCAATCCAGAGTTTTTGCGCGAAGGTTCGGCAGTTCACGACACCTTCAACCCCGATCGCATTGTACTAGGAGGCAATAGTCAAAGGGCAGTAGCCTTAATGCAACAATTGTATGCCCCAATTGTGGAACGCAAGTACGCAGAGGATCAATCTTTGCCCCCTGTGCCAATTCTGGCAACAGACCTAAGTTCGGCGGAGATGATTAAATACGCCGCTAATGCCTTTTTAGCCACTAAGATTAGTTTCATTAACGAAGTTGCTAATATTTGCGATCGCGTCGGTGCTGATGTCACCGAAGTAGCCAGAGGCATCGGTCTAGACTCTCGCATTGGTAACAAATTTTTACAAGCTGGTATTGGTTGGGGTGGTTCTTGCTTTCCTAAAGATGTCTCCGCTCTGATTCACACTGCTGATGATTATGGCTATGAAGCCCAATTACTCAAAGCTGCTGTCAGTGTCAACGAACGCCAGCGGTTGATTGCTTTGGAGAAACTCCAACAAGTTCTGAAAATCCTTAAAGGTAAAACAGTCGGGCTACTCGGACTGACCTTCAAGCCAGATACCGACGACTTGCGCGACGCCCCAGCACTCAACCTAATTGAGCAGCTAAACCGACTCGGAGCCAAAGTCAAAGCCTACGACCCCATTGTTTCCCAAACAGGTCTACGTCACGGGCTTTCCGGCGTGCTAGTAGAAACCGATGCCGAAAGACTTGCTGATGGCTGCGATGCTTTAGTACTGGTCACCGAATGGCAGCAGTTCAGCACTCTCGACTATGTGAAGATGGCAAAATTGATGGCCCATCCCGTTATCATCGATGGTCGTAACTTCCTTGACCCCGAAGCAATGATACGCGCTGGATTCCAATATGTAGGCGTAGGAAGATAGAGATTTAAGAGTTAGGAGCGATCGATGATGGATAAGAATTGCTTACAACCTATAATCAATAGCCCTTAACTCTAACTCTTTTTAAAACCCAAAGATTTACAATACCGCCTAAAACGATTTAGGCGGTATTTAATTTTGTATTAGAGCTTCATGCAAAGACGCTAAAAAAACGTGAATTCGATTCATATAGTGTCCGTCTAATTAGCCGAATCAAAAGACCGCTAAGAGATTTTACCAAGTAGAACAGTCTCTCTCCGACGGGCGAGAGAAACTTGAACTTTAGTTTAAGACTTGGAGAGGTTCATTGAACCCACCTTGAAAAAACTTTACTTAGCTTGTTTACGTGAGAATTTCATATCAAGCGCTATGTGGGATACGCTCAATTTCAGCATATCCACTGAAAATAAGTTTTTGACCTTCAGTTTCTAATCGGTTGAGCCGCATTTTCACTCCGTCGAGGTCAAAACGATCCAAATCGACCATATTATCTAAAATTTCTACCAACGCCACACTCAAGGTTTGCGAGATTTCGCGTTGAGCTTCTGGCACTTGGTCGAGTTCGATTTTTGGATCTTTGAAAGAAACTCGCCGCCGCCTTTCAATGCCTAAAGCTAGACTCATGCTCAGGGGAACGAGTTCGCCATTATTTAAATCTGCTTTTGCTAGAAGCTGTAAGCGATTTTCTGGCAATAGCTGTACCTGGACTTCCGTAAAGGAGACTGGTTCACCGCCAGATAATTCTGTCAGTGATGGTATGGTGAGGTTAAGCAGGCGCTTTTTCACCAGTTCCGCGTTAAAGGCTTGGTTAATGCCTGCTTCTGATAAAATTACTTGGGCGATCGCTTGAGTAGGTTGCTTGAGACTGAGTTTGCCACTTAAAACCGAGCCGAAGTCAATAGCCACCGCATCAGTTTCAAAAGACATCTCCTCTACCGCGAAATCTCTCCGAATCACCAAGCCACGACCGCTCATTTTGAAGCTATCAATGCTGCCTTGCAACAGTTTGCTGGAGGGATAGCAGCGCACAGAGACTTCTACTGACTCGCTTTGCGTAAACAAGTGGCGAATCGTTTGGCTGGCGACCGTGTTGAGCATCCGCTCTCCCCAATCTGTGCCTTTAGGATTTTGTAAACCAGTAAGTCCGCCGAACATGTGGTTTTTAGTCTCTAGAAGTTCTTTGTACTTTTGTAACAAACTGTGAAGAATACAGCAAGCGATCCCGCGATTAATTGTGCTGATGGATAGGCATAGGATGGCTGATGGTTAGAATTTCAGTGTGTTAAATGTTACTTCTCATCTAGTGAGTGGGAATAATTGAACTAAGTTATTGCTAAGATTCTCACCAGTACTAAGTATGATACAGCTAAACATTCTAGAACTTGCCAAGCAGGGTGATACAAATGCGATTAACACTCTGGTGAGTCAGTGGTTAAATTTACCCAAAATTACGCCAAAGACTAGTTTAAAACAAAATTGTCTACAGATAATGCTGGAATCATTTGAAGTTCCAGTACAACAGTTAGTAGTCCCACTTATTTGTGATGGATTAATTAATTTAGGCATCCAATCTTTTAAGAATGTCAAAATATACGGTAGAGTAACAGGCGAGGATTTTCCAGATTGGCAACAAGAGCTTGAGTTAAAAGTACAGCTAATTACACCTTCATCGATAGCTCAAGCAAATGTTGACATTGTATCCTCCAATGCCATTACAACAACAGATGGTCAATTATCACTACAAAAACCATCTTTTTTAGGATCATTTTTTGGAGCAGTATCAGGAACAGCAGGAGCAGTAGGGAGTGCTGCCGTTCAAGCTGGGCAAGCTGTTGCAGGGGCGGCTGTAGGTATTGGCGGTGCGATTGGTGGTGCAGCTTTTCAGGCAACACAAATAGTAGGGCAGGCACTAGCAATTGTTGGCAATAATCCTCAATTGCAAGTAGCAATAAAATCTCTAAATCAAGATTGGTTAAATCCTTTAATTCAACAGGTTGATTTAGTTAAAGCCGAGGCTGCCGTTAGAAAGCTACAGCAAGAACACCCAAATGAACAACCAGCACAAATTGCCCATCATCTTATGCTGGAAAAAGCTGTTTTAGCAGGAGGAACAGGGCTTGCTAGTAGTCTTACACCAGGACAAGCAGCTGCAATGTTTGTAGTGGATTGGGCTGCAACATCTGCATTATCAGTGGAGTTGGTGTATCAAATTGCTGCTGCCTATGGAATGGATTTAAATGATTCCGAGCGCAGAGGAGAAGCAGTAGCAATTTTTGGTTTAGGGGTAGGTGGAAAAACAGCAATCAAAGCTGGTTTAGGGTTACTCCGAAATCTGCCAGTAGCGGGAGCCGTCATTGGTGCTAGCTCAAATGCAGTAATGATCTACGCATTAGGTTATGCGGCTTGTCAGTTTTATGAGGCAAAGCAGAATCCATTAACTTTAGAGGCAACATTAGTAGATGCTCAACTAGAGAGCGGAAAATTTCTCGAAGCCGCTATTTCTCAAGAAAAGATTATGGATCAGATTTTGGTTCACATTGTCTTAGCAGGTAATCCAGATAAATCTTGGGAAGATATTTTTCCAGAATTACAAGCTGCCAACCTTAGTCCTCCTTCAATTGATGCGATCGCTTCTCATATCAAATCTCCACCATCTTTAGAAACTTTACTTGAGCAAATTAATAGTGATTTTGCCGTACCTTTACTAGCGCAATGTCAAAAAATTGCTCATTTAGATGGGGTAATTACACCCGAAGAAGCTAAGGTTATAGATTCTATTAACAAAAAGTTAAACTGTGATTTGGCTGCAATCAAGTAACTTGAATATTGGTGTTAAGATTTTTTTCCCAAGGCGATCGCACGCAACCTCTATGCAAAAGTGCGTAGACGTGGAGCGGCTTGTCGTCAGACATCGCTTCTTTGCTAATCATGAGGCTATCTGGTAAATTGCAAGACGATATCTCTGTTCAGGAATTAGTTTTTACTCCTTTTTCGCAGCATCTAACCATGCTTCTTTTGCTTTCAAAACTTCATGAAGTGCTTCTTCTTCAGTTGAACCAAACGCTGAACAGTATTTCAAATCAGGAATATCAGCAATATAGCCCTCATCTTCTTCACTATAGAAAATATTAATGTGATAGTGTTTCATCCTAGGTTCGCTTGTCATACAACTTGTATGACAAACATCATATAACTCCTACCTCGTCAACAACTTTCGCCGCAGATTATCCAAGGCTGCATTCGCGCTGACATGACGAATTAGAGCGCGTCCTCGCACTGTACCAAACTGATATTCAAAACTTGTCACTTCATCCTTTGGCCCAGCTAAACCAACATAAACTAAACCTACCGGCTTTGTATCTGTCCCTCCAGTTGGGCCAGCAATTCCAGTAATACTCAATCCCCAAGTGGTTCCAAGGCGGGTTTTTACCCCAATAGCCATTTGCTCTGCAACAGTAGCACTTACCGCTCCAAATTTATCTAAATCTTCCTGGTTAACCCCCAGCAGCCCAACCTTCACCGAATTGTCGTAAGAAATTACGCCACCCCAAAAGTAATCAGAACTCCCAGAAATCTCAGTCAACATTTGCCCTAAACCGCCACCAGTGCAAGATTCTGCCACCGAGAGCGTTTCTTTTGATGCCCGCAATAACTGACCAACTACGGAAGCAAGAGTATCATTATTAACGCCATAAAAATCCAGTCCGGCAATTTCTTTAAGTTGTTTCTCAATGGGCGCAATTAAATCTTCTGCGGCGACTTCTGAAGTGGCTTTAGCAGAAACTCGCAATCTTACTTCCCCCTTACCTGCATAAGGGGCTACTGTCGGATTTGGCAACTTCAAATAGGAAGAAACTTTTTCCGCTAAAGCAGATTCACCAATACCCCAAAACTTTAAACTCCGGCTGTAAATAATTTCTTTACCCCAACCTTGACTTTTGAGAAATGGCACGGCTGTTTCTTGCCACATCAGATGCATTTCACTGGGCACACCGGGAAAGGTAAAGATCGTGATTTCAGGACGGGGTTGCCAGATGATACCGGGTGCTGTTCCACTGGGGTTGGGTAAAATTTCTGCACCTTGGGGAATCAAAGCTTGCTTGCGGTTACTTGGTGACATAACCCGATCGCGTTGGGCGAATTTTTGGGTTATGTCTTCGATGATGTCAGAGCGTTCTACCAACGGGACTTTAAAAAAATCGGCGATCGTTTCGCAGGTGAGATCATCTGGTGTCGGGCCAAGTCCACCAGTGAAAATGAGAATTTGCGCTCTGGAAATAGCAATTTCTATAACTTGTTTCAACCGTTCTGGATTATCCCCAACCACTGTTTGATAGTAGTGGGGGATACCTAACTGCGCTAATTGTTGCGCTAAAAATTGAGCATTGCCGTTGAGGATATCTCCTAACAGCAGTTCAGTACCAACACAAATAATTTCTGCACTCATTAGATTCGGAATAGGGAGTAGGGAGTAGGGGGCAGGGGGAGCAGGGGAGGCAGGGGGAGCAGGGGGAGAATAAAAAATTGCTCCCTGCTAAGTGGCCCTCTGCCTCTTCTCAATGGCCTATGCTAGTGCTGGTACAGGAATTTCCAGGTGAGGATATAAGGGGAAGCGATCGCACAATGCCGCTACCCTTTGCCGACAATCTTGGGTTACTACGTCGGAATCTGGAGAAAGTAGGCGATCGCTAATAATATTTGCAATCTCGGTAAATTCTCCTACTCCCAAACCTCGCGTGGTCATTGCAGGCGAACCTAACCTCAGACCACTGGTAATAAATGGCGATTGCGGATCGAAGGGAATAGTATTTTTGTTAGCAGTAATATTCACGGTACTAACTAGCCGATCTGCCTGCTTACCAGTTAGACCGACAGAACGTAAATCCACCAAGATTAAATGGTTGTCAGTGCCATTAGACACTAGCTTTAAACCCCGGTTTTGCAGTTGTTCTGCCAAAGCACGAGCATTTTCAATCACTTGGGCAGAATAGGTTTTAAACTCAGGCTTCAGGGCTTCTCCAAAAGCTACTGCCTTACCAGCAATAACGTGTTCCAATGGCCCGCCTTGGCTACCAGGAAAAACAGATTTATCTAGCTTTTTACCTAGTTCTGCATCGTTAGTTAAAATTAAACCACCTCTAGGGCCGCGTAGAGTCTTATGTGTAGTTGTTGTTACCACATGACAATGAGGAATGGGATCGGGATGAAGGCCACTAGCAACTAAACCAGCAATATGGGCAATATCGGCAAGTAAGTAAGCGCCGATTTCATCAGCAATGCTACGGAACTTTTCAAAGTCAATTATACGGGGATAAGCCGAATAACCACAAATCAGCAGCTTAGGACGCTCCCTCAGCGCCAGCTCCCGAATTTGATCGTAGTCAAGTTGTTCTGTTTGTTGGCTGACACCGTAGTGGCTAACTTGGAACCACTTACCTGAGACGTTTACAGGGGAACCGTGGGTGAGATGTCCCCCATGAGACAAATCCATCCCCATAATTTTGTCCCCTGGTTCCAGCAACGACAGGAACACTGCAAAATTGGCTTGTGCGCCAGAATGGGATTGCACATTCGCATGAGCAGCGCCAAATATCTGTTTAGCACGATCGATCGCTAGCTGCTCGATTTTGTCGATATACTCACAACCGCCATAGTAGCGTTTACCAGGTAATCCCTCAGCATATTTATTTGTCAGTACTGAACCTTGAGCCGCCAATACGGCAGCAGAGGTAAAGTTTTCGCTAGCAATCAACTCCAAGTGATCTCGCTGACGCTGTAGTTCGTCGTTGATTAACTCCGCGATCGCTGGATCGGTGGAGGAAAGAAAATCTGAGTTAGTCTTAGTCACTTCAATTATCCTTGTGGAAATTTGTACAACGGCTGATTTGGATTGGATACAGCACCTAACAGTCCACTCTCAAGAGTTTATAGCCCAAAGTCTATAGTTCAATGATTTTTGACTGCTCTACAGAGGCAATTAATCGTCTCCGTACTATTGAGGTTTATTTGTGCCAACTTATTTATTATTAGACGATTAATTATCATAACGTTGCTTTTTGAAGCTGCGCTAATTAAAGCTTGTTGCTGCATCTACGCCCGTCGGAGACATCGCTCCTCTGTGGGACAAAAAGCTGAACGCTTGGGCAATTGACTGTGCGTAATACAGCACTTGCGGAACATGGCTGCGAAGTTCTACGCTGGAAAACTTAGGCAGCCAGTATTTTGACAAATGAAAAATTTTTTGAAACTTACCTTTGACAGCGGACAAACAGCATTAGCTATTCGAGTCGATCGACAAGCCGAATTACCAGATGCTCTTGAGGGGATAGGGCTTGGCGGTTCGCGTTCTGTTCTGGTGGTGGTGGGTGGTGCAAGTAATATGAGTGAAGCTGACTTTCTTTCCATTCAACGATTGTTTACGGAAGTTTTAGCCCCCATCGCCGAAAGTTTGGGGGCTTATGTTGTAGATGGAGGTACGGATGTGGGAGTCATGCAATTGATGGGTGAGGCTCGTACCCAGATCGGTGCTAAGTTTGCTTTGATTGGTGTAACACCTGAAAGCAAAGTGGCTTTACCTAATCAACAAGAACCTACTGCTGATTTGACACAATTAGAGCCAAACCATACTCATTTTGTACTGGTTCCTGGCAATAATTGGGGTGACGAATCTCCTTGGATATCTCAGGTTGCAACTGTGCTGGCCAATAACGCGCCTTCGGTAACTGTACTTTTGAACGGTGGTGAAATTACCTTTGAGGATGCGTTTTCTAGCGTTAATACTGGAAGGTTAGTTGTTGTGATTGCTGGTAGTGGTAGAACCGCAGATATACTTGCAGATGCTTTACGTGGACAAGCTACCGATGAACGAGCTAAAAAGTTAGCTAAATCTGCTACATTACAATACATCGACTTAATTGACATAGAGAAGGGACTTGAAAACCTAGACAAAATAATTAAAAATTTGCTTTCTATTTAGGAGTGAATTGTTAACCCAAGTGTATTGCTTTAAAAGCACTCTCATCTGCGATCGCTAAGACTAAATATTATCGATTTTTTAAATAAACTCTCCCCCTTTAGATAAAAACATAGGTAGAGCTAAAACTAAAGTCTGGTAAGGTAATCGGGTTAATTAAATTTTTATTATTTATGGGCTTTATCTTATTCCTCCTTAAAACATATAAATATCTCATTAGAATTTTATGTTAATAGCTTTTGAAAAATTCCCCATTGCTATCTAGCAATGGGGAAATAGGAGTTAAAGTTCGTCAGATGATAGGAATATCTGTTTATTTTGTCTTGATACTATCTTTCTCAATTCCTCCGTTAGGTAGAGAAATATTTTATCAATCTGTTCGCATATGTATCTGTTAACACATAAAATTTATTTGAAGAATAATACAGAGCATTAGGGGCGCACAGCTAGCTGTGCGCCCCTAATAAAAACTTTTTATTCCGTGCAACTGAAAACCGCTGTATCTGACAATAAGCTTAGGTTAAGACTCGATCCTCCGTAACCCTCCTTAAAAAGGAGGGAACTAGAGCAAGCCTTTTAAAACAGGATTTTGCCAAGATAGTGAGCGAGAAATAAGCTTCTTCGTTAGTGATGGAAAAATTACCGCCTCAGCTAATAATTAACCGCCCTTGGGTACAGTATCTCCAGGCCCGGCGGTGACAATTACCAGATTTTCCGGCTTAATTAAATCCTCAATTGCCTGTTGCATCTGAGTCATTGTAACTGCTTGAATTTTCTGGGGAAAATCTCGGATTTCCGATCGCGAAAGTCCCAAGACAGCATTATCCAAAATGATGCTTGATACATCACTGGGATTAGCCAAATCCACGGGGTAGCTATTAGTAATTGAGCGTTTTGCCGCGTTGAATTCAGTCTCAGTTACTCCTTGTTCGCGCAACTGTTTGAGTAAAGCGAGAGTACTGGCGATCGCTTTTTGGGTATCAAGAGGAGCAGTTTGCATCTGAATCAAGAACGGGCCGGGATTGATTCCGGCGGCAAAACCACTATAGATACCGTAGGTTAAACCCTGGCGATCGCGCACTTCCGTACCCAAGCGACTCGATAAGGTATCACCACCCAGAATTTGATTCAGTACCAATGCTGCATAATAACGTGGGTCTTTGCGAGAAATCCCGTTGTAGCCGATGTAGGTCACAGCTTCGGACTTTCCAGGTATCACTTTGTTTAAACGTGTCAAAGTTTGCGGCAATGGCACGGATGGTATTTTGAGAACAGGTGGCTTACCTGTGGTTTCCCATTTGCCAAACTCCTGATTCAGCAAAGCTTTTAGCTTAACTGGATCGAAGTCTCCAACTAAGGCGATCGTCGTGTTATCTGGTCGGTAGTGTGTCTGGTAAAAGCCAAGCAAATCTTCACGAGTAATGCTCTTTAAGCTCTCGAAGCTGGGAAAGCTGTGGAATGGATGATTTTCTGGGTAAATTGCTTGCTGAAATACTTGTCTTCCCAGTCCTCTGGGGTCATCTAGCTGGACTTTGAGACTTGTTAGTGCGCGTTGGCGGCTCAGTTCTAACTGATCGGCGGGGAAAGTGGCGTTTTTTAACACATCTGCCAGAGTTTGAATCAATATCGGCAGATTTGCTGAAAGTCCCTCACCGCTAATACTAGCTCCCTCGCGGCTGGCACTGAAGCTCAAATCGGCTCCTCGGTCTTCTAAGGTTTTTGCTAGGGTAAGAGCATTTTTAGTCTGCGTCCCATTCATTAAGTTGGCCGCAGTCAAATTTGCTAATCCAGCTTTTTGATTGCCGTCAAATTCAGTCCCGGCGTCAATTTGTCCGCTCAGGTTAATGGTGGGGAGGTTGCGATCGCGCAAGAGCAAAACCCGCAAACCATTATTCAAGGTAAACTCTTCTGGTAATGATTGTTTGCTCGAATCTGTAGCTGATGTGGCAGGTGGCAGATATTTAGCCAGTTCTGCTGGATCTACAGGCTTACCAGGGCTGAAATTTTCCACTGTGCGGCCAGAACCAGCGCTAGGACTCCCTGGTTTACCATCTGGTTGAGTCGGCTCAAAGAAGCCGATGGTTTGTTTAGCCGGATTTAGGTAAGTTTTCGCTGCTTCTTGCACTTGAGTAGGGGTGACTTTAGCGATCGCAGCCAGATACCTTTCAATAAAACGATAATCGCCAGCTACAGTTTGGTTATACCCCAGTTGGGTTGCCTGACTAGTAATGTCTTGGTTACCCAAGATATACGAGGCTTGTAGTTGCGTTTTCGCCCGGTTCAATTCTTCTGTGGTGACTGGTTGCTCTTGCAACTTTCCTAAAGATTCCTGAAGCACTTGGCCAATTTTCCCTAACTCTTGACCCGGAGCCGCCGTAGCATTAATTTCATACCAACCAGGTTCTATGAGTTCGGCAGCACCGCCACTGACTGAACTGGCGAGTCCAGATTCCACCAAAGCCTGGTAAAGCCTAGAACTACGTCCACCTGTGAGGATCGAATCCATCACATCAATTGCCGGGACATCAGGATGCTTGATATCTGGCAAAGGATACACCGCTTGCAATAGTGCTGCACTTCCAGGTTGCTTGAGGACAATCGGTGCTTTTTTCGCAACAGAGGTAGGAGTAGTTATTTGGGCGGAATTTTTAGCCACAGCCGTCTTGGCTCGTTTTGGCAACTTCCCGTAAGTTTCTTGAACGACTTTGAGTACAGGTTTCGTGTCAAAATCCCCTGTAATCACCAACGTGGCATTATCTGGGCTGTAGTAGGTTTGGTAATAATTCCGCACCTGCTCCACCGTGAATTTTTCTACATCTGCTTTTGTGCCTCCCACTGGTAAGCCATAGGCTCTGCTAGGGAAAGCATCTCGCATCACTGCCCGACTCAGACGATAGCCTGGTGAATTTTCGTACCCCTGTAACTCGGATATCACCACCCGCTTTTCACTTGTGAGTTGATCGGGCCCAACTAAGGAGTTTTCCATGCGATCGGCTTCCAGTGTCAACAATGCTTCGAGTTTGTCTCGTTGCACTGTGCCAAAGTAAGCTGTTTCGTCATAACTAGTAAAGGCATTGAACTGGCTACCCAAGGCACTAAACAACCTTCCAAACTGCACCGGACGCGCAGTTGTACCCTTGAACATTAAATGTTCTAGCTGGTGAGAAATCCCATTCTCTCCCTTAACCTCGTTACGCGAACCAACTTTATACCAAACTTGCACGCTCACGACTGGAGCGGTATGAACTTCTTTAGTTAGTACTGTTAAACCATTGTCCAATACCGTTTTTTGTACCCCTTGGGTGAATGAGACAGCAGATACAGGTGCGACTGCTGTCGGTGTTGCAGCATTAGTGAAATTGCCCGACAAAGGCACAATACTTAGCACAAGGCTAAGAAAAAATCCTACAAGCATATATGAGCGTAGCTTCATAAGCAATGGGAAATGCAAAATTTCTAATTATAAAACAAAACCTTAGTATCGCTTTCTGGAAGTCAAAAGACCTACATTCTCGCCTTTTTTACCATTTTCAATGGTAGCTTTATTTCCGCTATGCCGTAATGGTCGGTTTTCAAGTTCACCTATTTGCAAGACATTTACGAGTAATAGCCTACAACAAGGGTATAAAAATCCCTTTCTTTATTACTTGCCACTTCTTCTCTATTTTCAAAACAGATATAAGTCTACCCACTATTACAAATTATTACAAGTATGACAAGTTTTCCAGAATATCCACTTTTAGAATTGGTTTGATTCCTTGTCATCCCAGCGGCGTAGATATCTTCGTCAAACTAGCAATAACTTTTTGAAATATGCAAACGAGAAACTTAATTGCATCATTCACATTAGGTATAACCTTAGCAGCAATACCTGTATTACAATCTCATGCCCAAGAAGAAAGAACACCGAACTTGTATAATTTCACAGGATATAATTCAAAAGGCGAGAAAGTCAGTATTAATTACTCAACATCAAGCTTTACTGGTAAGCCCCTTTTCAACTATCAAGAGCAGAAACAGACATTAAACTTTACGGGAAATGACATCCGTACTGTAGATACGGAAATTGGTACACTAGTGACTGTGACTATTAAAAAGACAGTAGATACTGGGAATACCACATTTACCTTGCTCATACCTCGTGTAAACCTTGGAAATAACATCGAAGCAAAAGTTGAAACTAAAGGAATCACCACAACAAACCGCTTTTCTGTAATTCCTCAATTCAACCAGGGGCAGAAACAAACTTATACAACAATCCATCTGAAGGGGACAGCCCAAGCTGTCGCGTTTTAAGCACAAGAGGGTTAAAAAAATTAAACTTCTTGCTCAGATGAAGGAAAGCAGTAAGGATGAAGGTAAATAATCGTTTCTCTTCACCCTTATTGCCAGGGCTATTTCGTTCTAGACATAAACCGCCCAGAACTAAAGTTCCGGGCTAATAGCCCAAGTCCACGCTTAGTGGACTAAAAGCCTTTCTAGTCGTCTTTAGACGATTTTTACTATTAGCCTCAGAATAAATTCTGAGGTGGGCTAGATGAGAATGAAATAGCCCTGCCCTTATTGCTTAACCCGATTCCCTTTTTATTTGGCATCTGGGCGATCGCAACTTTTGATGAATGGCTTATTACAACAGATTTTTCAAATTGTCATTTTTACGAGCGATCGCTATTACATAATTATTTAATGCTAAGTCATCTCTCAAGTTTCAATCAGCATGGAAACACAACGATTGGTGCTGCGTAAATTGATTAATGATTCACTTAGGTTAGTTTCATAGGGTAGGCAATACCCACCCTAAAAATCTTCTAAACTTCAACATTCAAAGTACGCACCAAAAAAGCCCATTTGTCTGCGGCTTCTTCAATAATTTTAGCCGTGGGTTTACCTGCACCGTGTCCTGCCTTAGTCTCAATTCTAATTAGCGTTGGCGTATCACCTGCGTGAGCCTCTTGTAAAGCTGCGGCAAATTTGAAACTATGAGCAGGGACAACGCGATCGTCATGATCGGCTGTGGTAATTAAGGTTGCTGGGTAAGCTGTATTTGGTTTGATGTTGTGTAGTGGCGAATAAGCATATAGCGCTGGAAACTCTTCTGAATTATCTGCTGAACCATATTCGGAAGTCCAAGCCCAACCGATGGTAAATTTGTGGAACCGCAACATATCCATGACGCCGACTGCTGGTAAAGCTGCACCAAACAAATCGGGACGTTGCGTCATACAAGCACCCACTAATAAACCACCGTTACTACCACCTGCGATCGCTAGCTTTTCAGTCTTAGTATACTTATTAGCAATCAACCACTCCGCAGCACCAATAAAGTCATCAAAAACATTCTGCTTTTTATCCTTCATTCCTGCTTGATGCCATTCTTCGCCGTATTCTCCACCGCCGCGTATATTAGGCATAACATAGACACCACCCATCTCCATCCACACCAAAAGACTCACAGAAAAACCAGGTGTCATTGAGGCATTAAAACCACCATAGGCATAGAGATAAGTCGGGTTATTTCCATCTAAGTTTATACCCTTTTTATGAGTAATAAACATTGGTACTCTAGTACCATCTTGGCTATGATAAAAGATTTGTTTAGTCTCGTAATCATTAGGATTAAAATCTACCTGTGGCTGGCGGAAAATGGTACTTTTACCAGTTACCATATCGTAGCGATAGATAGTTCCTGGTGTGGTAAAGCTGGTGTAACTATAAAAAGTTTCGGTATCATGACGTTTGCCACCAAATCCACCTGCTGAACCGAGTCCAGGTAGTTCTACCTCGCGAACAAATGCACCTTTGAGGTCAAAAATTTTAATTTGGCTGTGAGCATCTTTGAGATAATCAGCAACAAATTGGTTATTGAGTATGCCTACACTTTCCAACGTTTCTGCTGATTGGGGAATGATTTCTCGCCAATTTTCTGGCGCAGGATTTTTGGTGTCAATTGCAATAACTCTTCCCCGTGGTGCATTTAAATCCGTGCGGAAATAAAATACGCTATCATCATTATCGATAAAGCTGTAATCTGCCTCAAATTGGTTAATTAGTTCAACGACTTCAGCATTAGGGTTAGTCAAATCTTTAAAGAAAACCAAATTTTTGGAGTCAGTACCTAGCCAAATTGAAATTATTAGATAGCCTCCATCTTCAGTAACACCGCCACCAAAACCCCATTCTTTTTGGTCAGGACGATGATAAATTAGTACGTCTTCTGATTGGGGTTTACCTAGTTGATGATAGTAGAGTTTTTGATAATAGTTAACATCTTCTAATTGAGTTTTTTCATTCGGCTCATCGTAGCGACTGTAGAAGAAACCTTGACGATCGTGTGTCCACGATGCACCAGAAAATTTAATCCATTTCAGGTGGTCTTGCAGGTCTTCACCAGTTTCAACATCGCGTACTTTCCACTCTTGCCAATCAGAACCAGAGGCGGATAGACCGTATGCTAAAAGTTTACCATCCTCGCTAATAGACAATCCTGAAAGAGCAACAGTACCATCTTCTGAAAGTTTATTGGGGTCGAGTAAAACTTTGGGTTGGTCGTCGAGGGTTTTCAGAGTGTAGAGGACACTTTGATTTTGCAGCCCGTCATTTTTGAAATAAAAGTAGCGTTCGGTGGAACCGTCTTGCAGAGATTCGCCTTCTTTAAAAGGGATGCCATATTTTTCATAATCCCAAAGTTTGGTAAGGCGCTGTTTAATTTTTTCTCTGCTAGGAATTTCACTCAAATAGCCAAAAGTAACTTGATTTTGTGCCTCAATCCAAGCCCTTGTTTCTTCAGAGTCAGGATCTTCTAACCAACGGTAGGGATCTGCGACTAAAGTACCGTGGTAGTTATCGACTTGATTGCTTTTGTGGCTGGATGGGTAGGTAAAGGGTTTTTTAGAGGAGGGCATAATCTCAGGTCAAAAGTGCTTCTTTATATACTACAAAGATAGACCCGATACATGGAGCATATTCTGACCAAACCTGCAAGAAAATTCCAATTGAAAAGAGTACCTGCTAGCGCTAAGGGAAAAGACCGCGCTGGCTCCCCTTAAAAATGCCACGGTGTATACACAAGTCGGCAGGCCTCTCCCCAAACCCCTCTCCGACGCAAAGAGGGACAGATTTGCGTAGTAAAACCAGGGAAGTTCTTTCCTCAGGCGAACACCACATAAGGCGTCGAACTTACATTATTGAATGGCTCCTACTTCTGCTGAAGCATTTTTGTTAGCTGATCCAGCAATTGCACTTCTTGCTTGCTGTCTTCCAATGTCCGCGCCAATATAATTGCCCTTTCGTAAAAATTGCGGGCAGTTACGTAATTACCTTGTTGCTTATATAACTGAGCGTAAGACTCAAAAGATTTTAATTCTTCTCGCAAATTTTGCAATTCTTTAGCGAGTGCTAAACGTTGTTCTAATAAATCAAAGGCTCGTTCATAACGTCCTACAGCAGTATGAGCAGTAACTAAACCGTCAATTGCCCGTAATTCATTAGTGCGATCGCGGTTAGTTTTAGCTGTCCGCATTGCTTCACCATAAGTAGCAATGGTATCCTGATAATTTCCAGATGCTAAGTAAGCATCTCCTAAATTATTCAAGGTATTTGCTTCACCGATGGCATCGCCAGTCTGACGGCGGAAAATTAAAGCATTTTCATACAATTTAATCGCTTTGTTGTAATCTCCTAACCTAGCTGCTACTAATCCCAAGTTACTCAAAGACAGTCCTTCACCTTCAATATTTTTGACATTGTGAGCAATTGCGAGTGCATCTTCAACTGTTTTACCAGCAGCAGGAAATTCTCCTAGTTGCAGCAAAAATGTACCGATATTATTTAGCACAAAAATCTGAGATTGGAAATCTTTAGTATCACGAGCGATCGCTAATCCTCGTCGTAAAGAATCTTCTGCCTCTTTTAAACTACCAACCTGGACATAAGCCTTGGCAAGCAAATTGTAAGTTAGACCTTGTGCTTTCAGGTCGCCAATTGAGTGATATATTTCCAGTGCCCGTAAGGAAGACGCAATTGTTTTCTCGGCATATCCTGAGGCGTACTGTTGTTGAGCGATCCGCAGCAAACTGTCTGCTTCATCTCTTGATTGTCCCCCAACGGAACTATTTAAAGGGCGGTGGAGTTGTTGCGTAATATCAACCGCACCCGCAGCTATAGGACTGAGCAAAAAAGTAAACAGTAAAAAGCTCTGTAAAAGTATCTGAGGATGAGAAATCGCACGCCAGTTGCTACAACTCTTTTGACCAGAGCAACGCAGTGACTTACCTACACAAATTAAGCCTAGCTTTTGCTTTGGAAATACAAGCCATTCTTTCATAAAAATTACCCGTAATTTTGTGGGTTTAAGTAGAAGGTCTAAGAAGAAGTTTTAAATTTTTAAATTGAAGACAATAAATATACGAATTTATACTTAAATTATGATTGGGGTAAATCTTCTCCAAAGTATATGGCGCGGATATCTATGGGTAATTTGTCCTCTAGCATACGATAGCCTTCCTGGAGAAAATTGGCTACTTCGTTAGGTGCGATCGCTTCTCCTTCGGCTTGCAGATAGGCAGCGATTCTAGTTTCGCTCCAATGGAAAGTTTGAGCCATTAACACGATTAATCGCAAAACTGGCGGTAGTTGGTCTAACGCCTGTTCTACATAGCACCATAGCGGCGGCGAAGTCGCTTGCAGAGAATAATGAATTGCTTCTGTGGGTGGTAGTTTAATCTCGTTAATACAGAAAGCTGTCATATTAATTAACCAATTTTGCATCGTTAAGGCTTCCTCGCCTGATTCAGAGCCGGTTAAATTAAGTCCACCAAGTTCGTAGTAGATATGCCGCCAGGTGAGGGCAAACAGATAATCTGCCTGCACAGGCGATCGCGCCGAATGCCGAATTAAGGTATACACTATGGGACTATAGCGGCAAAAAATCACCGTAAAGTACTTTCCGGCATCTGGATTGCGCTGAAACAGGGTCAGTAATTCATGGTCACTGTGATGGAACAGCGACTTCACCAGGGGGTGATTAGCTTCCGGAAAATGAGGAATTTGCATAAGCCTTTCGATTGATAGTTGTTAAAATAGTTTTGGGAATTGCACTCCCGTAGTTAATCGCATAATATCTTGGTGTTGCCCAGTTTGTAGACCAAACTCAGACTACTTGAGTATTGATAAACTAGAAACAAAGACTTAATTTTAGTCTTAATCGACAATCATAAAATCGGCTCCCTTATAGAATCCTTATTTGTTCATGGTTATAGCAGTTAGTGTGATATCGTTCCTGCTCAGTCCCCTTACCTTAGGCTCCTTTCTGCCTTCCCTGCCCTTAGATAGCCTGTTCTCCACCCAAGGCATTATGGTGATGCTGCTAGCAGCTTACGCTGGCGCAATGTGGATGTTCCTCACCAGTGCCCCAAAAGTACACACAGTAATGGTGTCGGATTTGGAGATTGCCCGACAGTTGTATGAAGGGCTGCTAGATTTGCCAGCAGCTGAGGTGCCATTGCACTATTACTACAACTACGAACAAACAATCGGCGCAACTGGCATTGATCCACTATATATGTCTACTGGGCCGAGCTTGTCTAGTAAAATGATGAATAATGGCAACGATGGGCTGTGGTATCAATTGAAGAAAAACACCCAGCTACATGTCATTACTGGGGCGAGTTTAGGTAGCAAAAATCAGCAACGCCACGTTTGTTTTGACCATGACTGCCTGGAAATGATTTTAATGCGAGTCGAAGTGCGCGGTTTGAAATTCAAGATTCGCAACCAGAAGCCCCTGAATTTTTTGGTCAAGGACTATGAAGGGCGGGTTATTGAAGTGGCTGAGGTAGCGAATTAGTCGTTAGATTTTAGACTATTTTAGGTTGGGTGGGGTACGTAGCTTGCCGCCGTAGGCATCACTCCACCCAATATTTTTTTATATAGCAGGTGGGGCGTAGCTTGTCGCCGTAGGCATCGCTCTAGTATTGATTATTTAAATTCATTATTGGGTTTTGCTAAATAAAAGCTTATGACCTATCACCGAAAACCGTGGCAAATAAAAGCAGCCCAGTAACGAGGATCTGAAAAGGGAAATTGCTGAGGAGAATTTTCGATTTCTATAATTCGTTTGTTCAATTTGGCATACATATTATATTCACGCTTCCATTGTTCATATTCGATAGAATCTGAAGGATATTTTTTTCTATTTCGTATTAGTTCTTTTTCCCTTGCTTCTACTTCATGAAATACTTTCTTTAGGTCTACTTTTGTAAATTCTCGTAGCTGAATTTGGGCTTGCTGTAAAGCTTCAGGACGGTTTTTACCTTCTTGTCGTTGCTGGTAATAGAAAAGAGAAAATAATGCTGTAGCTAAATCATTAACTGACCACAGAGTACTAACTACACTTCTAGCACCAGCGCACAAAAAGCCTGTGGAGAGAGTCAGAATATCATCAGTTAGAGAAGGAGTACCCAAATTAGTTTCGCAGCAAGATAAAAACACTTCTACAAGTTGAGGTAAACGCCAGCTTGGTGTCATCAATTGCCCTAATGTGACGCAACCATCAGCTAATTTTAACTGTGATTCTAAAGGATTATCGAGGCGAGATTGGGCATGATGGCAGGAATGAAGTACTTGAACTTGTTGTGCTAACTGTCGATAGTTGTTAGAGGTGGCTTGACTGCTGCCAATTAATCTGTTTTCTAATGGGATATTATACATTTGGGCGAGTTTTTCGCCTTCAAATCTGGCACAGGGAAGGTTATCTTCAGCATCTTCTACAGTTCCATATTGCAGAGATATTTCATTAAATGTCACTACAGTATCGCGTTGTTGACAAAATTCTAAAATTTGGCAACTTGGGGTGTAACGAATTAGAAATTTATCTCCTAAATATTCCTGATATTCTCCTGTAGGCAAAGCAGCGAAGGGAATCTGATGGAGTAACAGGTGAGGTACTAAGATTAACTCTTCTATTCCTTGAAGATGTTGGGAGATGAGTTGAGGTATTTGCAAACGTTCAGCTAGTTCGCGGAGAATACTGTTAATTTGAGTTTCCCATTTTTGGGAATCATTCATATAAGACAATAACCAATTTTGGTTAATCCAGCCTTGCAACGTATTTAAGCCTTGTCCTGTGCAGGTGTGGAGAGTAATTTTATTTTGCTGGACGGCAAAAATATAAGTGTCGCTGTTGGTAGTGTAGAAACTGAGGATAGCTGTATTGGCTTGGTCAATTAGCTTTTGAATTTCTGACAAGCTGAGGGGGTTAACTTGAATTTCGCCAGCTAATACGGGATCTTCGCGTCTGAGATTTTCCCAAACTTGTTGTTTTTGGGTTTCTAAAAGTGCGATCGCTTCATTATAAGCTTGGAATGCAGCGCGTGTTTCACTGCGATTATTTTCAGATTTATGGCTTTGGCGTTCTTGGTCAATTTGCCGTTGCAGTTTTTCATACTGCTGCAATAACTTCTCAACTGCTGGAGGAATTTCGCCGCTTTGGTAGATATCGTTACTTGCCATTAAGTCTACCAGGCGTTTGGAACGCGATCGCTCGGAGTATTCAAAGGCTTTTTCTATTTGTCCAGCGTTGATGCAAGCTTGCACCATTTTTTGATAAACATCAATGGATTCTTCTAGAATTTCCTGACGACGTGATTCGGATTTTGCCCAAGAACGACTCGTTTCAACTGCTTCAATGGCTAGGCTATATCCTTCGATAGCTTCTAACCAACGCTTTGCGTTTGTAGCAATCTCACCTAGTTGATTAGAAGCTGTTAAACACTGCGAAGGAAAGGCTGTAGCTGTGAAGATTTCTAGGGAAAACCGACAACAAGCGATCGCTTTATCAATCTTCCCTAAATGTGTGTAGGCAATAGCCAGATTACTTTGGTTTTTAGCCCAAAAGTCGGGAAAACTATCACGGGTAAAAACTTGGAAGGCTGCTTCATAATATTGAATTGCTCTATCCAAATTTTCTGATTTGTTACCTATTATCCTTTCGCTATAGACAATACCCAAATTTTTTTGAGCCATTGCCCAATCCATAGGAAATGTCTCTTGACTGTAGATTTGCAAAGCTGCTTCAAAAGCTGCGATCGCTGCTTCCTGATTTTTTGCAAAGTAGAGGTATGGCGGCTTTAAATATGCTATTCCTAAATTGTTTTGGGTTATAGCCCATTCTCGAGAAAATCTCTCTTTGGTATAGACCTTCAAAGCACCTGTATAAGTTTGAATAGCTATTTCCAAATTAACAACTTGGTTGCCTCTAATTCTCTCACGGTAGGCATTTGCTAGATTTAGTGTTGTTTGTGCCCAATCATAAGGTAACGCCTCACAGGTGCGGACTTGCAAGGCTGCTTCAAAGCAACCGATCGCCATTTCCAAATTTTCTGCACGATCGCCATGAATTCGTTCAAAAAATATAGCACCTAGAGTGTTAAAACTATTAGCCCATAATGTTGGAAAACTTTCTTTTGTATAAACTGACAAAGCTGAACTAAGATAATCTAAAGCCTTGTCCAAATTTTCTGCTTTATCACCTTTAACCCTTTGAAAATAAATATCTCCCAAATTGTGTTGTAGTTTTGCCCATTCTTTAGGAAATAATTCGCGGGTGTGAATTGGTAAAGCAGCCTTTAAAAGGCTAATTGCCTGTTCTAAATTATCAGCTTTATCTCCATAAATACGGTAACAGTAAGCCCGCGCCAAATTATTTTTGATTGATGCCCACATTTCAGGCATATCTTCACGTTTGACGATTTTTAATGCTTCATGGCAAGCTGATATTGCTTTTTCTATATTCTCGTGTTTATGTCCATATATCCGGCTACTATAGGCTAAACTAAGATTGCATTGTATTTCTGCCCAGAATAGTTTTGCAAACTTTACTTTTTGATGACTTATAAATTCAGCACAAATTTCCCATTGGCTAATAGAAATTTCTAAGTTTAGTGCTTTATTTCCTAAAGGAAACTTGCAAAGAATCTCACTAAAACCACAAAGTTTTGTTCCTAATAAAATTGCTTTTTTAAAATCTATTTTAGACAGATTATCTGGTATTCTTGTCTGAAGCCAATTAAGAAATTCATAATTTAACTTGTCTAAATTTGCTTCTATAAACGAATATGCAATCTCATATTTACCAGTACTTATACTTTTATAGCTTACATGTGATGCTTCTTTTAGAAAAAAATAGAATTCAGTATTGCGGTTTTTTTGAACTTGCTTAGATTTGGAATTACCGAATCTTTTTCCCATTTTTATTTACTTAATCTCTATTTATGCTTACTGCTTACTTAAAATTTCCACCAGCTTATCTAGCAATTCCTCAGCTAACTCCAACAACTCAATTTCATCAATTTTATCACTAGTTCCGCGATTAATTTCTGCAACTGTCACACTACCCACTAATACCTTTTTAACACCAAAAATCCGCTCTTCTTCTTCTTTCGATAGGCTCAAACATCTTTCCAACTCAACAGCAATTTTTTGTAACGATTTATCTTTTAGCTGCTTTCTTACTCTCACCGCTACCAAATCATCACTTTGCAGGAAATTAGTCACTAATTCTACAAAACTTTGCTGCCCATCTTCGTCTTCTCCCCATGTTTCTAGCCAATCTCCATCAACATCATCACAATATAAATGAGCAGCTTCAAGCCCATACTTTATGATGTCATCCTGCACTTTTTGAGCAGCTTCTACAGCTTGTAAAAAGTTGTCTAATCTCTGTTGACGGTCAGATTGTTTTTCCTGAACCATAAGGACTCACTTTGTTAAGTAATAAGGTGGTTATACAAATCCAATCAATGACAGTGACCGACAACTATAAATTAAATTTTAAATAACTACCTATACTGAGATTATCGCTGTTAGATAATAATATGTTAACTATCTGATTCACAAAATCAGTTGCACGGGGATTGTAACTTAAAAATAATCCTCTATCTATTGCCCAAAAAATTAGGGTATTTTCCCAATCATCAAACTTTTCTTGAGAAAATTCTTCTGAAACGCTAGTGAGTTGAATACATAATGGACTCTCTTGCGTACTGCTAACAATTATATCAGTTGCCATAGATAGGTCTGCAATATAGCGTAGTAAAATTGTCCCGCCACAACTTTTAATATTATTAGCAATAGAGCCAATTAATTTGGCATCCTCCTGATTGAACTCCCCCGCCATCAGTTTCTGTCTCCAGATATAAAATTTAGGGTCGTTTTCACTCAACCATTTAGGAAACAAGTAACCATACCAATATTTTAAAGTTGGATTCAGCATTGTTAAAGCTGATTGCTGCTCTTCTTCAGATGGTAATGATTTAAGTCTCAGCCAAACTTCAGCATCTTGGATTATTTGTTGCAAAAACAGGATGACAAATCTTTTAGCAGTCAGCGAACCCGGTTTGACATCTTTCACCCAGCGATTTATCTCTTCTAGCCTTTTCGTTAAACCAGGATCTATGACAGATGCTTCCTCTATGAGTAATCTTAATTGTTTTTTAATTTCTTTGGCTTGCAAATAATGATAAACCTCAAATCTGGATTAGGTCGCTGAAATTTTAAAATTATTTTATCAGTCTAAATGATAAGTGCAAAACTCTCCATCTTGAGATTGGAGATGTAGCACCAAAGTAGACTGTAGTCTGTATCATCCTAAAAATCTGCCAATTTCTCCAGCAATTCCTCAGCTAAATCCAATAACTCAATTTCATCAATTTCATCACTAGTTCCGCGATCGCTTTCTCCACCCGCCACATTAGCAGCCAAAACATTTTTGACAGAAAAAAGCCTATCTTCTTCTTTAACTAGACTCAAACATTTTTCCAACTCTACAGCAACTTCTTGGATTGTCCTTGAACCTAAACGCGCTCTTACTTTCACCGCCACTGCATCGTCACTTTCTAGCAGTTTTACCAAAGCTGTTCTCAGTCCATCATCCTCGCAGGAAAACTTATCAAGGGCTACACGCACATATTCCCGCACGCTCATGTTTGCCGCTAATGCCTTTTGGAAAACCACATCTGGTACATCTACCAGCAATACACCTTCGTTATCACTGGCTTGATATAATTCATCCCCTTGTTTGACAGCTACCAGCAAATCTGCACCCAAGGCGTGTAAATAGTGCAACACTGATTCCAATTCATGCTCTTTTAACGCCGACTCCAGTTTAGACACCGCAGCTTGCTTCACTCCAAGTTTTTCCGCTAGCTGCGCCTGAGTCAATCCTGCTTTATTACGTATTTCCCGCATCGCATCGGTAAGATATAGGCGAAGATACTCTAACTTTCCCGCCAAAATCACTTCTGGTTCGTCGCTTACCTTTTGCTGCAACCAAGCTTGAAAATTAGGCTTTTTCATGACTTTTCCCTCTGCTGCAATTCACGCAATCTCACTCTTGCAGGTTCTTTGTCTCTATCTTTGATAGCGTTGTCGTATTTCTTCATAAAGGCGTGTAGCACCACAAACCTCTGAGGAGTAGCAGTTGTTAAGATAAATCGGGGATTATGTTCGCTCTTAGTCATCCGTAACTCATACAAATCATCTTCCAGTTTCTCAAAGATGCCACTGGTAAGTGATGCGAGTCCTTTGTTGCACAGGTAGCCAAGATTAATTTGCAAACGCTTGGTTTCGGAAGCACTCAGTAATGGTTTTGGTGGATTTTCTGGTTGCTCCTCTTCGGGAATCATCCTGATGAAAAAAGCCAGCAAATCTTTAGGGATTTCCCCATTGACATCTTGATAAAGTTCCCAACTCCAGGTCACTTCCTACCTCACAGTATAGTATTCCTTATAAGGAATGTCAATTGTATTATTCCTTTAAAGGAATATCATATAAAATCAGTGAGTGCAACTTAGGTAATAAAAATGGTGCGTTAGGCAAAGCCATAACGCACCCTACCGTTGAATCCTAGTTACTAACTCAACTCAACTGTTCAAATTTAAATTTCCCTTTAATGAACTTGTTAAAGTGTTGACCTTTAGACGGTGCATTATCTAAGTCTTCCTTGACGCTGGGAGGGACTTTGAAATACTCGTAAACACTTCCACTGTCAAATTCAATAGTCAGTGTTTGAGTTTTTTGTTCATAGCTATATTGCTTAATAACGCTGCCTTCTGGCTTGAGTAACGGGAAGGCAATTACATCCCGAATACTGGCACAATCAGTTAATAACATTACTAACCGATCGATCCCAATCCCTAAACCACCCGTAGGCGGCATACCGTATTCAAGGGCTGTCAGAAAGTCTTCGTCTACACCTTGGGCTTCTAAGTCGCCAGCAGCTTTCCTTTCAGCTTGGGCTTCTAGGCGTTCTCTTTGATCGATGGGATCGGTAAGTTCTGAGAAGCTGTTTCCAGTTTCTCGCCCGACGATAAATAACTCAAATCTTTCTACCAAACCAGGTTGAGAACGGTGGGGTTTTGCTAAGGGCGAAATTTCTACTGGGTAATCAATTACAAAGGTAGGTTGAATTAAATTAGCTTCTACTTTCTCTTCAAAAGCTAAATTCAGTAACTTTCCAATTGATTTGGCTTCATCTACACCAGGAATACTAGCATTTTTACTTGCTGTTTTTGCTTCTTCCAATGTTTGGAAAGAATTAAAATCCAAGCCCGTAAATTCTTTCACTAAATCGTGCATTGTCACTCGCCGCCAAGGTGGTGTTAAATCTATAGGTTCCCCTTGGTAGGTGATTTGCAATGTGCCAAGTACGTCTTGGGCGACAGTGGTAATAATCCCCTCAGTCAGCGCCATCATATCGTTGTAGTCGGCGTAGGCTTGGTAAATTTCAATCGTTGTAAATTCGGGATTGTGTCGAGTCGAAATTCCTTCATTACGAAAAATCCGTCCCAGTTCAAACACCTTTTCAAAACCACCCACAATCAACCGCTTGAGATGAAGTTCTGTGGCAATTCGCAGATACAACTCCATTTCTAAAGTGTTGTGGTGGGTGATAAATGGACGCGCATCTGCACCCCCAGCTTCACTTTGCAAAACTGGCGTTTCAATTTCGAGAAAATCTCGCTGTTCCAAATAACGGCGAATACCAGCAGTAATTTGAGCGCGACGGCGGAAGGTTTGCCGCACTTCCGGGTTAACAATCAAGTCAACGTAGCGCTGACGGTAGCGCTTGGCAACATCCGTTAATCCATGCCACTTGTCGGGTAGCGGCAACAGGGATTTAGTCAGGATAGTATATTGTTTAACGTAGACAGATAACTCGCCCTTTTCAGTCCGTTTAATAGTACCTTTAACTCCCAGGATGTCGCCTGCATCTGTGAGTTGTTTTAAGTGATTGAAGGCATCAGCATCAATATCTGCCATCCCTTCTTGGATGCGATTTTTATCCAAATAAAGCTGAATTGTGCCAGTTTCATCTTGTAAAGTGAAGAAAGCCAGTTTACCAAAAACGCGACGCGCCATAATGCGTCCAGCGATCGCAACTTCTAAATCAACTTCTTCACCACTGGCTAAATCGGCAAACTGTTCTTGCAACTGTGCTGCATGATGGGTAGATTCCCAGCGATAGGCGTAGGGATTAGTCCCTAGCTGCTTGAGTTGTTCTACTTTCTCCAGCCTTGCGGCTCGGATATCTTCTTCCGACATGGTAACGAACTAAATAGGGCAAGATTAATTATAGATGCTGCAAAAGTTGAGAGTAAGAGATATTTGCACTTTGCAGATGATGATATCGCCTAAAATTGATGTGCGTAGGCGTAGCCCAACCCAGGCATCGCTAAAGGAAATACACAATGACACAAACTAGAGTCCGCCTGTGGACTGTAAACGAATATCACCGGATGTTTGAAACGGGTATTATTACAGAGGATGAACGGGTAGAACTGATTGATGGGCAAGTTATCCCAATGAGTGCCAAAAATCCTCCACACGCAGCAACAACCCTATGTGCATCTGACTATCTCAAGCGGCTGCTAGCAGAAGTTGCCTTAGTTCGGGTGCAAGATCCCATTCAGTTAAGCCAATACTCGGAACCTGAACCAGATATTGCCGTTGTCCGCATTGATGCGCGAAAGTACATCGATCGCCATCCTGCACCCAATGAAATCTTTTTATTGATTGAGGTAGCAGATACAACGCTAGACACCGATCGCAAACAAAAAGCACCTTTATATGCTAAGGCAGGAATTGCTGACTACTGGATTCTGGATGTGAATCAGCGTCAGGTTTTTGTTTTCCGCGAACCATTTTTGCAAGGCTACAATCAACAATTGATTTTGCAGGAGGATGCAACGTTATCCTTGATTGCATTTTCAGAAATTGAAGTTCAGATTAGTCAACTGTTTCCATAAGTTAGGTAACAGAATTTGAGTATGAAATTTTTTAAATAAAAAGTGCGATCGCTCGCATTTTATCCAAAAGGCTGCCAGAGAAAATATTATTGATATCTTCTCTCACAAAGGCTCAATATTTTACTCTACAAGGAAAACCATTATTTCTGGTCTAATTTAAGCGAATGCCTAGATGAAATTACTTTCATTTTCAAGTTAGTAAATTGCAAGATCGCCTTTACAAAATCTTGCTGTTCTGGTTGCAAATGCAGTTTTTCTAGGGCTTGATTGATATTATTACCAGCCCGGAGATTGTGATTAAGTTGGGTGCGTTGCGATGTGTTTAAGACTGCCTCAATTTCCCTGTTTCTTCGCTGACGCACAGCCTGGAGTTCTTGGCGTTGTAAGGGAGTCAGGTTAATCTCCGATGAGGTGGAGTAGCTTGCAGTTTTGGGAGTTTGAGCGGAAATGACACCAGAAGTAGTATGGAGTTGAACGGGTGCAGCTAAGGCAATTCCCGGCATGAAAAGCACAAGAGCTAGAATAGCAGCGAACACAGATAGCCGTTTTATCAAGTGAATTGCCATATTGAGAAATGCCCACATCTAATTTAATGCTGAGATATAGTCAAGCAATTTTTAAGTCTTAATTTTGAATCTTAGACTTGTTCCACCCCCAAGAGGATGGTAATCCAGCTAGAAAATATTATCCGCTTTGAGGGTATCAAAAAAAACTAGAGTGGCAAAGTTAACTCGATTAATAGCACTTTCAGTTTATCCAAGTAAGTAGAAGGAGTTTTACTTTTGCTAAAATCCAGTTCTACTAGGTATACTCAGTTCCAGGTTTGCTCTCAAACATAAAAGAAAGTAGCAATCACCGAACAAAAGTAGTGTTACGGAGCGGGTAACCTATTGGATAAGATGGATGTGGCGCGTTAGAAAAACCTAACGCACCTCAACGCAATTTATTCAGACCTTCTCATTCTGTCGATTTCCCGTTGTAATTCCTCAATTTGACGGCGCAAAGTTTCTGTTTCATTTGCGGAAGGCTCTGCTGCAACATTTACCGATCCGGAAGCAGGCGATCGCTGATAATTTCCTCGGCGAATTTGCTGGTATTCTTCGGATACTGCCCACGCCCGTAAGTAATGCAGGCGTTCCACAGGGAAAGGATGAGTCAACATCGTACCCTGAGCGCCATTGTAGATCAAAAATTTATACACCTGATTTAGTCCATCTTCATCCAGTGCCTGATAATTTTCTGACTGCTTGATAAACTCTTGTAAACTACATTCATTGGCATATTTGTTACTACCGCCAGAGAGTTTCATCATCGTTGACATCACCGGAGTCAAGTCATCCATCACTAGTAGTGCGGCGCGATCTGACGATAACTCAGCTTTACGCCGCCACTCAAAAAAGGCGTAAATCAAGCCTTGTGTGACAATATTACCGATGCCGAAGGTTAATTCTCCCAAGGCGGAAGCAGCACTCATCGCCCACATCGCCATTTGAATTAAAATAGTATGACCACATTTAATATGCCCCAGTTCATGGGCTAGCACCGCCCGAATCTCGGCTTCGTCTAGTAAGTCTAGTATCCCTGTATTTATGACTATGTAAGGATTCTCTTGCCCCAGCGCATAGCTATTTGCTTGGGGATTTTGCGAGACAAACAGTGTCGGTTCTGGGTAAATGTCCAAATCTCGGACGCATTCCCGGAACATCTGGTAAATAGTGGAATATTGACGCGGCCCGACTTGGATGGTGTTACCCATTAGATAGACTAATTGAGGGCGTTCGTAGATAAATTCCACAAATTTACGAGCGATTAAATCAAATCCCGGTAAATTTCGTAAAGCTTGCTCGGCTTGGCGATCTAGTGGATGCCTGAAGGCTTCGCTGGAAATTCCTGTGTAAGTTGGCATAATTCAGGGTGTTGGGTGATTAGTCATTGGTCATTGGTCATTGGTCGTTGGTCATTAGTCATTAGCAAAGGACAACTGACAAAGGACAAATGACAAATGACAAGATAATAGAAATGGGGTTATTGGAAGTAAAAATCACTTTGTATGGAATTAAAAGCGTGTGATTGAGGCAGAAGTTCATTTGTCACTACATAACTTTTTGCGATCGCAGGCGGGGTTCCCTTCCTGGCCCCATCATTTGACGATGGCACGGTTGGTAGCACGCGCCTTGCGGCTGGGACGTAGTGCCCTAATTCAAGTAGGGGCAGTTTGTGGCTATCAAGGGCGATATCGTACTAGTTTCGTAGCATCAGCCCTGATGTGGCATGGCCCTGTAATTATTGTTGCTCAAGAAGCAGTGCAGCAACTTCTGTTGCGGGTGGAAATTCCCCGTCTACAGCAGTGGCTACCAGCCAACAAACCGATTAGGACAGGCGACGCTTGGCCTGGTGCTGAGTTCCAAGGGCTACTGTTGACCTCCCCAGAAGCCTGGTTAAAAGGACAATTTGCTGGTGGCTCTTGCTTTCCCCAAGGCATCCCCACAATTATTGATGGGGTAGACGATCTAGAAGATTGGGTGCGCGATCGACTTACCCAAGATATTCAACCCCATGATTGGGAGCAACTCATGCTGGCTTGCCCAAATCAAGCTGAGGCAATTCGCGAAGCCCGGATACAACTGACACACGAGCTTTTTCAGCATCCTGTCAATCCCTATGGGTGCTATCTAATTTCCCAGCCAGAAATAGAGATTTTAAGCCGTCTTTATGCTGCTTTAGATCCAGCAAACCTCCCAGATACTTGGAAACATTTCTGGCAGCAATTAAAAACCCTCGACGAAAATCTTTCCCCCCCTGCCTCCCCTGCTTCCTCTGCCCCCCCTGCTCTCTTCTGGGCGACTATTGCCCATCGGCAAGGTTTATTTTCTTTGCACTATGCTCCAATGGAATTAGGCGAAATCCTCTCGCCCATTTGGCAGCGGCAACCAGTAGTTTTAATTGGCAGCGCTATCGAACCGGAAACTGAGGCCCCTCTTTTCCGGCAGCGCCTGGGTTTGGACGATTTAACTTGCCTGAAGTTCTCTTCGGAGAGTCAAGCAGAAGCAATTCAACTGTATGTACCCTATAAATTGCCCCTACCTAACACACCAGAATTTCAAGCGGCATTTATTCACAAAGTCCGCACGCTGGTTTGTCTAAGTGCTACAGCACCAGGATTAACGGTTGTCTTAGTGGGAGATGTACCACTCAAGTCTCAAGTAGCGACAATTCTGGCCTCAGAGTTTGGTTCGCGGGTGCAAGTAGAAAAAACTTGTTTAGATGAAAATGGGATTTTGATTAGCGGTTGGGAATTTTGGCGAGAACATCAACGAGTCTTGCCGGCTCCACATCTGTTAATTATTGCTACTTTACCTTTACCATCTTTAGAAAATCCGCTAGTAGCTGGTAGGGTAGCTCGTTATAAGCGATCGCATCAAGATTGGTTTCGTTTATATTTGTTGCCAGCAGCTTTAAATGAATTACAAAGAGCGATCGCTCCAGTAAGAGAAAGTCAAGGCATTGTTGCTTTACTTGATAGTCGTGTAGTTAATCGCAGCTACGGCGCTCAAATTCTCACCGCCTTAAGTCCTCTGGCACGGATTAACTATCTCGATCCGAGTCTGTTTTCTAATACCGATGAAGAAAATTCTGCCTAAAGTAATTTATCAATGCCCAATTTACATTTTATGAAGGTAATGCAATTCATCACCTCTCTATAGCCATGATTCCTGGCAAGATAAATTTAGAACCTAAAAAACATTGAGTTGCTGATTATGGGTGAAGCAAAGCGTCGTAAAAGTACACTAGGGGAAACATACGGTCAAGAGACTCGCATCTTGCCTTGGCTTCCCATCACAAAAACTCAAGCCGAATTATTTGTCAGTTGGACAAGTCGTGGTGCCTGGATAGGCATTGGCCTTATGGTTGTAGGATGGGCAACTATCCGTTTTATCGGCCCAGCCTTCGGTTGGTGGCAAGTCGTCTATTAAATGCTGCTGTTAGCAGTAGGCAAAAAGGTTAAGGCTCGATCCTCCCTAACCCTCCTGAAAAAGGAGGGAACTAGAGAAGCCTTAAAATCAGGGTTATAGCTTTTCCTAATCACATGAATTACATCATAGTCCCCTCTCGAAGAGCGGGGAGGGGGTTGGGGGTGGGGTTCTTGTACCTCGCTCAACCGAGAACCGCTATAAAACTACTCTTCTCAGTAGCAAAACCTTCTAAATGCTCCTAAATCCTCGATCAATTGGGGAGAGGTTCATCGAACTCACCTTTGATTAATTCAAGAACACTGAACCGTTTCGTTCAATTCTCATAGCACTTCTACCCTGTGCTGCATTCGTGGCTTCCTTAAATCTAACTTCCAAAATTCCTGGCTCTGAAGAGGGTTGTGGAGTTACTATCAACTGTCCGCCATCTTCTCGTTCAAATGTCACTGTTACTGGTGCGCTTAGACCTTGGAGCGTTACATTGTATTTACCTTGTAGCGATCGCGGTGCCGTATCGCCAATCACTTGGTAGGTTACATTAGCGGCAGTCTCATTCACCAACCTGACATTAACTCTACCATTTGCCAGTGCGATCGTCGCGTTGGGGGTTTGTCGTTGGTTGGGTAAGAGTGGTTGAGTTGTGGAAGTATTTGAACCTCCAGGCGTTAGAGTTTGCTCACCTGGGGCTGTGGTTGCAGGACTGACACCAGCTTCTGATGAGGTCGAAGGTTGCGTAGAACCGTCAGGCTGCGAAGTATTTTGGGAGCTATTATAGGGCGGCTGATTAGGAATACTAGTATTGGGATTAACTGTTGAAGAACCGGTTCCTTGAAGTGCTTCACCGCCTACACCCAGTCTTGTTTGGTCTTGTGATGGGGTCGTAGAGGTGGGAAGAAGTCCTTGAGCAGCTAGTCTTTGAGTTAGCGCATTCGGAGGACATCCTTGTGGTACCACAACCCGACTGTTATGTGGTTCTTCGTAGAAAATTCTAGGGCAGGGATTAATCTTGGGAGTAGATTCTTGTACTACTGATTCTTGTGCTACTACTTGAGGGATTGCTGGCAGGCTAATCAGCAATCCACCACAAATAGCACCAAATAACTCAACAGACTTGCGAAAACTTTGGGGCTTGATATTCATTATTGACTCCTGATACAATTGAATTTCTATTTAAAATTTTTTCAACGGGGAAATTTAAGTAGTGGCTAATCTGTCGGATTAACACCTAAATTTTAATAATCTATTTCCGGTTTGTTATCTAGCTAGAGATTGAAAAATAAGAGATTGTTAGACATAATTTCTCATTCTAAAGTTTTACAATCTAAGTCATTAGATAATCCTTCAGACTTTAGATTTTGGCATTTGCCACATTTTTATAATAAAATTGTCTTTTTTCCTGACATCCCCGCAGTCAGTAAATTTCCTACTTAAGAGTTAAAGTCCACGCAATTGGACTGAAATGTTTACTTTCTTATGGTTATGGGAAAATTACCCACATACATAGCAGTTCTTATCAGCTAAAGTATGAGACATAGAAATATCAAACTATTAGCAATCAAATGAATGGCTAAATACTGCAACTGCTGCTATATAAATTAATAAATTTAATAAATAAATTTACTTGTCTGCATCTGTCACAGGAAACAATTGTTGAATTTGCGATTTAAGGCTCAAGAGTTATTGGTAAAGTGACAGTAAACGTGGTGCCAATGCTTTGAGTGCTTTCAACTTGAATATGACCCTGATGATGTTCGACAATAGCTTGAGCGATCGCTAATCCCAATCCTGAACCAGTAGCGCTGGCTGTAGCTGTATTCCCAGCTGTATGAGTACGTGCCGGATCTACTCGATAAAAACGGTCAAACAAGCGTGGTAGTGCTGACGCTGGAATTCCAACTCCGGTATCAATCACTTTAACTTGCAACTGGGCACTGGTATAACGTAGTCCAGAAACGCGATTTATTCCCTCTATCCGCGCCAATTCCACTTTCACCCGTCCACCGGCTGGAGTATAATGCAAAGCATTAGCAATCAAATTTGTGAACAGCCGTAACAGTTGATCCCAATTGCCCACAAGGGTAAACCAATTTTCCAGTAATTCAGGATTAGTTTCGGAGGCGGGAGGGTCAACTAAGTCTAGAGAAAGGGCAATTTCTTTTTCAGGCATTAATAGTTGTTGCTCTTCAACCACCTCCATCAGTAATGCATCCAATGGACAAGTTGAAAAGATATCTTTGCTAATACCGCTATCCTGCCGTGCAAGGAAGAGTAAATCATTGACTAACTTCCCCAAACGCTGCGTTAACCGTTCCACCACCTTTAACTGTTGCCGATACTGTAAAGAAGTAGTCACTTCTGTCTCTGCTAAATCCAAATCAGCAAGGGCAACTTGCACATTGGTTTGAATCAAAGTAATGGGACTTCTAAGTTCGTGAGAAGCATCAGCAGTAAATTGCTTGAGGCGTTGATAAGACTCACCTACAGGTTCCATCGCTTTACCCGAAAGAAACCAGCCACTTGCTCCCACAGAAAGCACCATTAACCCAATACCTAGCGCCAAATCAAAAATTAATTGGCGACTGGGCTTAGTAACTTCAAACCAGGGATGACTAACACGCAGATATCCTAATACTTGCCGCCCCACTTCCACCCGTTGGGTGACTTGTCGCAATAACAGTGCTGAGTCAGGAATTTTAAATTTTGAATTTTCACTCTCTCCCTTGACTACGCGCACGGTTTCACCAGTGCGGTTGGCATGAATGGGAATATTTAGGGGTTCTGATAGCGTTGACCAAAGTAATTCACCAGTCGGACTAAACCATTCTAGGTCGATGTGGTCATCTTCTACGGTGTCAGAATTGTCGCGAAAACTGGCTTCTAAATTAATGCGAAATTTATCTGCATCAGCATTAATTGGCTCAAATATGAGCGTAGATGCACAGGGACTAGTTGTGAGACAACGCTCCACTATTTCCACTACATGGTTAAGGGTATCATCAATCCGCTCAATCAATGTAGTATGAACGTATAAATAAACACTGCTGGCAAACAGTAATAGTAATACAGCAGTGACGGCAGTGTACCAAATTGCAAGACGGCGGCGAGTAGCCTGAAACATCTTTTTCACCCACTTTTTTGACTGAATATTCTCGCGTTACGTGTTTCTACTGCTAAACAATAACTCACTTTTCTAGCTCTGGTGATTTTGCTGAGGTTTAATTTTTGCTCAAGAATTACACTCTTGTTGCAGTAAATCTGCTTAATCCTATTTTATTCTTTACAGCCAGGATAAAAAAATCAGTTTTCTTTGGCTTGGCTATTTTATCGAATTAACTCAAACGACTATTGAATGCATCTAAACAAACCAATAAAAAAGAGTTAAAAAAATGAATTAATCACTGAAATTTAATAATTAAAAAGTGTTTTTTAGCTAAGTAACCTGTAAATTTTTCTTCAGAAAATTGAGTTTGTAGTAATTTTTTCATTGAATCTACCAAACAGCATATTTCTATTGTGGAAACCTGTAAAATTTCAAATCGAAAATTTGTAAAAATCTCACTAATGAGATTTAATAAAAATCTCAAAATTATTGTAAGTTACTTTTTATCTTCAACAATTTTGTTCAAAATAATATTAGTTCAATTTTCTGCGATCGCATTCGATTTTGATGGCAGAAATAATATTAATTTTAACAATATAAATAATGTACATACTAGCAAAAAAAGTTTGCTCAACCCGAATTCAGTAGATAACTTACAAAATAAAGCTTTATTAAATCAAACCTTAAAAGATACTAACTCTAACTTACAAAAAATAAAACAATTATCCGAATTAGACACAATTCATATCATCGGAGAGAATTATGCAAATGCTAGTGTTCAGAGTTTGCCCAAGCTGGATGGACTAGATAACTTACAAAGCAAAACTCTATTAAAGCAAAGTTTAAAAGATGCTAACTCTCACTTAAAAAAAACCAACCACTTAACCGAACTCACCGCAATTGATGTAATCAGACAAAATCATGTAAATCTTAGTGATAATAGTTCTTTAAAGTCGGATAAACTAGATAAATCGCGAAGCAAAACTCTATTAAAGGAAACTTCAAATGGTACTAACTCTAACTTACATAAAACCAAAAAATTATCCGAATTCACTATAGCTGATATTATCCCAATTGAACAGTATAAAGTAGAACCTCCCAAGCCTCCCGATCAAGGTGAAGAAGAGACTAAACCAAATCCAACTCAACCAAATCCAACTAAACCATCAACACAACAAATACTAATAGAAAAACTACGCCGTTCAAAAAAGCAACAACAAGTAAAACAAAAACAAATCATCCTTGATGCCCTTACATTTAGTGCCAATAAGTATCCTTGGATTGTTAACCCAACAGATAACCTTACTTTTTCCACGGAGTTATTTAAGCCAAATGATGATGAAAATTATATAGATACGGATATAAGTATAAGATTTTCTGGAGACAATCAGATTATTAATAAACTTACCTATGCTAAATTTCCAAAAGCTGACCAATTTTATTGGGTTCTCGATAATAATAGAGTAGTAGTTGAAACTAAAGGGAATCAAGTAGGTATCCTCTACCAAGGAAGAGAAACTAATACTTATATCACCCAAAATGTTACCTCACAGCAGGCATTTTGGGGATTGCAAACTCTGTTCGCTATACCTACAGATTTTCAGAATTTATTTGGAGACGTTGATACTCAGGATTTTTCCATAACCTCAATAGCAGGACAACTAGTAAATCCTGAAGGGATACCTGCTGGCAGAGTTATCATTAATAGTGCAATTGACGCAAACGATCCTAATGTCACAGTCCTAAGAAATCCTATACCAAATATTGGTAGTGGCTCGACTTTGAGTGTTAACGGTGGACAAGCTTTATTTCAAGCTTTAGATGCTGTCAATGCCCCTAAAATTTTGCAAGGCTTTCCAACGACGAATATACAGCCTTTACTAGATGATGGAAATGTCAAACTCAAGATAGGCGAAATCATTCCTAATAGTGCCCTAGAAGCCACCGGTATCTCCTGGGGAAATATCTTGACAGGAGAAGGTTTTGGTTTTAATGCTCCTATCTCTTCTTTACCAGGTATTAAGATTGCTCAACTTGGCAAATTTGATAACTATGATTTATTAAATGTAGCAGTCAATCCTTTTCTTTCTCAACCTCAGAAAGACTTTCATTATTTTAACTCTTTAATGTGGTTATCTTTAGGGAGAAGACAACCTGAATTTCAGACACTCTCTCAAACTCAAGAAAGTTCTGATTGGCACAGATTGTATGTTAGCCATCCTCATAATCGCAGTTTAATTCAATACGATCCAGTGGCAGTTAAAGCTACTTACTCTAATATTTTTTCTGCTCCTGGATTATCAATAACAGGTAAATTCAGCGATACTAGCATCGATGCTATCCAATCAGTGAACTCTACATTAGGTTTGCTATTAGGTGGAGTCTTTGAAGCTATTAAAATTGAGAATATTCAACAAGGTTTAGAAGAAGCAAAAGAAAAATTTAAGAAAGGAGAAAGTTTTTCTCCTTTAAATACATCTGCGACGCCTGAACAAAGAAGACAAATCAATAACAGGCTAAATCGTACCTTATCTTACGCTAATACAGGTAGTGGACTAGAGCAAGTATCTGGAACTTACACACTTCCGAGCCAAGTCACCCCTAAGAATTCCAGCATCTTGCAAGTAAGAACGGGAAACCACAAACGAGCAGTCCAGTTTCTTGAAAGAAATATTTCTATTTTAAATGAAGGCAATACATTTTTTTCCGATCTCAATCTTTCTAATGAGAAATTTGGCCCTCTAACTTATATTGGAATCCCAATTCCTTTAAATGATACTTCCATTAATCCTGTTAATGAATCTTCCGCTGTAGAAGTAATTTTGACCAGTTCCCAAGGGCAACAATTTGTACAGCAATTTAATTCAGAAGATACTACGATAGTACCACTCCAAGTACGAGCTGCGGATTTAGCATTCGATTACATGGAACTCACTAGAGTTGACAAAATAGGTGTTAGTTTTAATAACTTTAACGGTTATCTATCTTTACCAACAGTTGAATTGTTAGCCGCAGGTACTTCTGGGAATTTTAACTATACTGCCAATTTAGGCACGTGGTTTAATGTAGATGCCAACTCGGCACCAGGGGTTTCCAATAATAATTTAGGAATAGAAGAACCAACTATAGGTATCTATAGTAATCTACTTGTCAACTATATTAAAACTGATGTGCGCTTAAATTCAGCCAAAAAGCCTGTAGCTGTTAACACTCATGTACCGTACTTGAGAGTTAACTGGAATAGCGCCTCTAATAAAAATAATCCTTTTTCAACTTTTTTAAGTTATTTATATCAGCATCAAGAAAGAAATTTTGGTTTTTCCTTAGCTCCTAGTATTGCTTATATTGAACAGAATAGTAATGGAGAGTTTTTAGGTCTTTTTAATGGAGAATTTGGTACTAGTCATGGTTTGAATTTGAAGACAAACTTAGAGCTAGGCAAAGAATTTTTCTATGAATTTCAGGGTTTACAAAAAGTCAGCAGAAATATTTCTGCTGGTATTTATCTAAAAAATTACAGTGTTAATAATTTGGGTTTGAGCAGCCGAGTTTCTGGCTTCAATTATGGACTCATTCTGAGACATAATTTCCCCGATAATAGTGTGTTTATAGAAACTCAAATTGGTACAGGCGAGAATGGATTCGACCTCAAGCTTCAAGGAGGTTATCGATTCTGATGATATTAATGTAACGCCACCCAAGTTTTTAGGCACTGTCAATTAAAAAATATCCAATTTTGTAGTGGTCTAATAAGGCTCAATCGATCCAATAGAAAAATTAACCAATCGGGTGTGTTATAGCGTTAGGCTAACACACCCTACCACTACCACTGTTACAAAAATGTGGAAGCTCCCAGACTTTTCAAAGAAGTTGGGAAGTAAACCTTTCGATTGGGAAAATCAGTCTAATCTAAAGCACCTAAGCTATTAGTACCACCAACTGCTCGGATTAGAGTTGTTGTATCTTCAATGGAAACACTATTATTTGGCGAAATTGTTAGTGCATCAATCAATGAGTTTGGGCTAGAGAGTGTAGTAGTTTTAACTACTCCTGGGGTTATAGTCAGACTAGTGATGGTTTCATCATTTCCACCTGCTATGCCTCCAAAAGTTGGTGCAATTGTGATGCCTCCGCTATAATCCGAGCCAGAAGGTAAAATTAACTCCCCAGTCACACTGAGAAAACTACCAGAAGGTCTAATCAGAGTAACAGCACCACGAGCACTGGCTTGCTGTGCATTTGCTGGCGTGGCTAGAAAATTTCCCACACTCGCTATACCTAATAAGCAGATAGTTCCCCGAAGAAGTATAGATAATTTATTAGAAAAATTATTCATGTTTTATAAACCCCTCATGTTTTTCGTCTTAAGCTCGTTCCCAAATTTTGCTTGGCATTGCAGAATATGCATCGCCCAGTAGAAGTAGAGAAAGAACCTTTTTTCTTGCTTTTATTTTTTCAGTGTAGAAAAATATAAAACCTTTGTTGTGAGGGGTTTTGTTAAAGATGGACATTTTGAGGCTTCGTATTTTTACGCAAGCTCTCTACTCATTATTCAGTGAGAGTTTCAGGGTTTATATTGATATCATTAGAGTTATGTAAAGGCATTATAAGGAGCCTTTTCAGTAGGGACACATAGATGTGCATTGATGTTAACTTAAGTCCCAGCGAATAGAATTCGCGGCTACACAAACGAAGTCCGTCCTCGGTGACTAAGGAAAAATTAAGGCTTTGAACCTACGGAGGTGGATAAACCCTCGTGTAGACACGGTTTCTAACTGTCCTTTTAACGTTAGATTGACACCAATGACAGCTATACGCCCCTACGAAAGACCCATACAACAAGATTCCCGACTTTTTTAAGAAGCCGGGAATCTGAGCCACAAAATAAATATAGGGAACAGATATAGCATTGCTATTTCTCCTCCCTACGATCTATTAATTTATTCAACTGTTGCGTCAGTTGTTAAAAATTTTGTAAGTACTTACGAGGCAAAAATTAAATCTACTCTAGACCACCACCAGCACCAGCTGCTCTGACAAGGGCTGCTAAGTCTTCAACATTTGTAAAACTACCAGCAGCAATCTGTGCTGCAATAGCTGCTGAAATTGTGGTGGGAGGTGTGGTTGAAGATGTTCCAGTTGTTGGGGTTAATGTGAGGCCTGTGGCAACTTCTTGGTTTGTACCCATATCAGCACCACCATTAACAACAACATCTAGTGCGGTAAAGTCTGTACCCGGAGCAGCAACTAACTCAGCACTGATGCTGAGAGAAGAACCTGATGGTCTAACTATTGTAACCGCACCCCGAGCAGAAGCTTGCCCTTGATCTGCACTTGCTGGCGCAGCCAGGATATTACCAACGCCAACCAAACCCAACAAGCAGATGCTTCCTTTAACGATCGCAGAAATTTTCATGATTAACAAACTCCTCGTGTTGTTTCTCTTTGTGTTTTCAATATAACCATTGCTACACAAAACTATATCAGTAATAATACTTAATTTTAAAAATATTGGCGGTCAGAATTTAAAAAAAATCATAAACGCAATTGCTAGTGCGGATCTGAGCAACAGCAGCAATAACCTAAGAAAAGTAAATATTTGGCGATGCTTTTTTCTTCTTAATGCCTGTATTAAATTTGTGGCAATGCTTACCAGATTCCAGATTTTGGAAAACCAACTCTATAAAGCACCTAAGGTAAAGCTTTAGACCGCTTATAATCCTATAACCTCTGTAAAATCCACTTAATAATTAGTGACACTTTTTTGGAAAAGCTCATGTCATATCTTTGCTAAATCTTAAGTGCATCTTCATGGGTAATATGCTGTGGGCAACGATTTCAATCCCCAGACTTATTGCGGTTCTCATATGGATGCAATATTTTGTAGGGACGCACAACTGTACGCCCATATCATATTCCACGCAGTTGAAAACGGCTATAAAATCTATTTATAGGTCAATAGGGTTGGTGTAGTGATATTTTTCCCCGGAAGATCCGCCCAACCCGCGCCACTCGCTCCACTTGGGGAGACCCCAAGACTGCGTTGGCTCCCATTAAAAAGGCTTGCTCTAATTCCCTCCTTTTTAATGAAGGTTAGAGAGGATTAGCTTTAGCGCAAGCGTATTAAGTTATGGGTTGGCTAGAGTGTTTCTCTGAAAGAGACGCTACGCGATGGTGCAAAGCATCCGCTAGAGGCGATGTCTACGTAAAACCAAAAAATTTCTTAGTTAATGTTGCCTTTCGTGCCTACCGAGTTTATTTTTTAGTCTTGAACTGAAGTTATTTAGATACAAATAGATTTTTGATTTAAGCGTTATGGCGTTTCTCAATTGAGTCCAGTACAGACCTAACCCCCAGCCCGTGAGATTCAAAGCTTCTCTCCTTTTAAGAGACAAGTTTAGATGTCTGTCCCTTACAAGTAGTGAGCTAGAGAATCAGTACAACCAAAAATGGCCTCAGCGTTATGCTCAAGCACCATTTAACTTACTATGTTTATTGTCCCCCAGCTAAATGGGCTACTTCTGCCTGCCCTTAGGTCATTATGGCAAAATCTAAGAAAAGCGCTACACCCATCAATCTCAGCGATCCACAATATTATCTTAACCGAGAGTTAAGCTGGCTAGAATTTAATGGCAGGGTATTACATGAAGCCTGTGACGATCGCACGCCTCTTCTGGAACGCCTGAAGTTTTTGGGAATATTCAACTCTAATTTGGATGAGTTTTTCATGGTGCGGGTTGCTGGTTTAAAGCAACAAGTAGAGGCGAAAGTTAGCCTGTTAACTTCCGATGGTCGGACACCACAACAACAGTTAGACGATATTCGGTCTACCCTCATTCCCCAGGTAAAAAAACAGCACCAGCATTTTGAGCAAGTACTTCGACCCTTATTAGCAAATCACGGCATCCATATTCTGGATTACATAGATTTGAATCTAAAACAGCGGACTCATCTCAACAGTTATTTTGAGGAACAAGTCTTTCCAGTGTTGACTCCTCTGGCTGTTGACCCCAGTCATCCTTTTCCTTTTATTTCTAATCTCAGTCTGAATTTGGCTGTTGTGGTCAAAAACCCAGACACCGAAGAAGAATTCTTTGCCAGAGTCAAAGTCCCCAGCGTTCTCCCACGATTTTTACCGATACCGCCGGAGTTGGGAGATCAGAATAGCGACAAACCTGCCCACTGGACTGGAGTACCTTTAGAACAAGCGATCGCTCATAACTTGGAATCTCTATTTCCAGGGATGAACATTCAAGAATATCATCCGTTCCGCATTACCCGTGATGCCGATTTGGTTTTAGAAGAAGATGAAGCAGATGATTTGTTGTTAGCGATCGAGCAGGAATTGCGAAAACGGCGACTGGGTGGGAGTCCAGTGCGGCTAGAAATTCAATCCCAGACACCTGAAATAGTGCGATCGCGATTATTGCATGATTTGGAATTAACAGAAAGCGATCTTTACGAAGTAGACGGTCTTTTGGGCCTGCGAGATTTGATGTATTTTATGGCCTTGCCATTGCCGGAACTCAAAGATCCACCCCGCCAATCTGTTGTACCATCACGCCTGCAAAGGCTCAGAGAACCAAGTTTAGACCCAGATGCGCTGGAGACGGATGAAGGAAAAGACTTTTTTGCTGTGATTCGGGAAAAGGATTTGCTAGTACACCATCCCTATCAATCCTTTTCGGCTACAGTGGTGCGCTTTATCACTCATGCCGCCTACGATCAGAATGTGTTAGCCATCAAGATGACCCTTTACCGGACTTCTGGCGACTCGCCCATAGTTAACGCCTTAATTGCCGCTGCCGAAAATGGCAAACAGGTTTCCGTGCTGGTGGAATTAAAGGCGCGATTTGATGAGGAAAATAATATTTACTGGGCAAAACGACTAGAAAGGGTGGGCGTTCATGTTGTCTATGGTTTAGTAGGGCTGAAAACCCACAGTAAAACCGTCATGGTGGTAAGGCGGGAAAAAGACCGGATACGCCGCTACGTGCATATTGGCACTGGTAACTATAACCCGAAAACGGCACGGCTATATACAGATTTGGGATTGTTCAGCTGCCGTGAAGAATTAGGTGCTGACATCACAGATTTATTTAATTTCTTGACAGGCTACTCACGACAAAAGTCTTATCGAGAGTTACTGGTTGCGCCTGTGAATATGCGCGATCGCTTTTTGGCACTAATTCGCCGCGAAATCGAAAATGTTCAAAATGGATTTTCTGGACGCATTGTTGCGAAAATGAATTCTCTAGTCGATCCAGAAATTATTGCCACTTTATATGAAGCTTCCCGCGCCGGAGTACAAATAGACTTAATTATCAGAGGCGTTTGCTGTTTGCGTCCTGGACTCAAAGACATCAGTGAAAACATTCGCATAATCAGCATTGTCGGTCGCTTTTTAGAACACTCTCGGATTTATTATTTTCATAACAATACACAGGAGGAAATCTATATCGGCAGTGCCGACTGGATGCGCCGCAACCTAGATCGCCGAGTAGAAGTAATTACCCCAGTGAAAGACCCTGATATTGCTAAAGATTTGCAAGAAATTATGGGAATTATGCTCGCAGATAATCGCCAAGCTTGGGAATTACAAGCCGATGGCACTTACATTCAACGGCGTCCCTATGATGATTCTCCAGAAGCTAATTCACAAAAAATCCTCATGAATATGGCATTACGCTCAACTGGTGTAGCCTCAAACCTGATTGATTAAAAAATAAGTGACTTCTACCTTGACAACTAGCTAAACTTAGCTATTTTTAGAAAACTTGAATTTTTTGAGAAGTTATCTAAGTTGTTTGTCATGGGTTGACACAAGTTATTCAACCATTGGATAGAGTGAGTACTGGCATTTGTCCCCATAAACTAGAGAGGCTGTTCTGAAATAATTTTGTCTTTCCCCTGAATGTTAATGTTATCCTGTGAGCTTTCTACCTTGCGTGTTCTAGTAGTTGATGACCACGAACTGACTCGTTTAACCTTACAATTAGTTTTTTCTTGCCAGGAAAATATTCAAGTAGTAGGTTTAGCCAGTAATGGTGAAGAAGCTATAGAAATGGTAAAACGTTGCCATCCTGACGTGATTGTTCTAGATTTACAAATGCCAGTTATGGATGGCTGGAGTGCGTCTAGTCACATTAAAGCTATATCTCCCAACACCCAGATCCTTGCTTACTCCTCAGTGGAAGATGTAAATTTTCAGGGGACAAAGGCAATGTCTAGCTTTGATGACGTTTGCAAGAAAGATGTACCAACAAGCGAGCTTATTGCCTTAGTTAGGCAGTTAGGTCAGCGTGCAGGAGGATGATTCAGTTGCAGGATAAATCATACAGCTATGTTGCTGAAGCAATTCAGGCTTAGTTAAATTTTGGGGATTTGAGGACATGATACTACTGAGAAGCGTCGGTTTAGCCTGAAGTTGACGGCTAAACCGACGCAATTTGTAATAATTTTTACTCTACCGGAATGGTGCGTCTAAATTCATCAATTAATTCATCCAGTTCTTCCAAAGCCTGATTTACGTCAACTCTTAAAGTTCCCAGGTTTGGTTGTTCCAATAGGCTTAACAGGTACTCGCGTTTACTTTCAACTGCGGCAATTCGTTCTTTTATAGTCTGTAGCTCCATTATTTTTTTCCTATCTTTAACTACCTTTAAATTTAAACTTAACTCAAAATCCAACATTCTGGGACATTTTACGTCCTTAGTAGTCCACTACACTAACTTTCCTTCTTTAGAAACTCTCCGTGTCTCTCGTACCCCTACTCCTCAGCTAGCAAGAGCGCCTCTGATAGGAGAAGTTCTAAACTAAGGAAGCCAGAAGCTCCTAACTTTTGGTTGTGCCAGTCTTAACGTGGCAATTTTGAGTTGGTTGAATAGTACCAGATAGGGACGATGTTCTTCCCTAATTTGTTACTCATAGCCGATGATAATAAAACTGAGGTATTCAGACTTTATATTAATTTAAACTCATGCTACGCAAAATCTCTTTGGGAACACTCGGTTTAACTATCGGCAGTATATTAACCCTCATGGGCTTTGTCGCCTATGGTGTTAATAATGCCACGCTCAATCTTGTCGGATTTTTTTATGGGATTCCTCTATTGTTAGGAGGGCTGGCGCTGAAAGCTAATGAACTTAAGCCAGTGCCCTTTACCCAAACTACTTCACCCTCAGCATTGATATTGCGGGAACAGCAAGCAACTGAGACTCAAAATAAAATTCGCAAAGACATCACCCGATATTGTTACGGTCAAGATGCTCATCTAGATACAACGCTTTCTTTTCTGGGTTTGAGTCCCTCAGACCAGGAACGACCAACAGTCATAGGGTTGCGAGAAACAGAAGTGAATGGGAGCTATGCCTTAATTTTAGAATTTGATTCACCGCTAATACCAATTGATGTGTGGCAAAAAAAGCAGGAAAAAATGACCAACTATTTTGGCCCTGGATTAGAGATTCAAATAACGCAGCCATCTGAAAATACCATTGAGCTAGCGCTGATCAATACTCAGAAAGAGTCACTAGTCACTAGTCAATAGTCAAGAACAAGCCGCGCTAACCGACATCTCGCCGATAACTTAAGTTCTGGACTAATAGCTTCTGTCCACCAAGCGTGGATTTAAATTTTCAGTTTCACAGAAGATAGCCATATACATCGCTTAAAATTTTGCATTGAATCCTCTTGAAAGAACTTTAGCTATGGGCCCCAGGAATTTATTTTAAGGCGGGATGACAACGAAGCGGAAGATTTAAAAGATGTTGGTAATGACAAGGTTTTTAAGGATAGGATTTCCCCGCTGCTCCCTTTGAAGTTGAAAAGTGATGCTCCTGCGTCGCTAACGGATAGCGAACATCGGAAGCATCCGCTCAGATAACCTCTGGGCTTCTTCGTTAACTCCTTTTCCTCTTAACCAGTGATTAAGAACTTACTTTTCTAAACGAACTGCATACCACTGTAAATATTGCCCAGGATCGATATCTAATTCGCAACTGGTGTCAAGTAAATATTGTGCTTGAGCTTCCACACTATCAAGCTTTTGCAAGTCAGGTGGCAAATCTTGAACCATGATTTGCTGGAGAGTTGTTTTGAGCTTTTCTAATAATTCTGATGGTGTCAGAAATTGTTCTGGTTGATTTGTTTCTAGAACAACAAAGTGATCTTGCTGATACATTAATGGGTCTGGCATTTTAAAGATTTAGTGAACGTAGATATTTTTTTTGTAAGTATTTCTGGTTGTTTGTGTAACCAAAAAGATAACGGTTTTATGTGCTGCCTATGAAGTAATTATAGGATTTAGTTGTTTAAAACAAAGGTTAATCTTAATTTAGTATATCTATATTGAGCTAATAAATTGCTGTTTTTCATAAGTAACAATCTATTTTTTGATTGAACTAAATATACTGAATCTAATTAAATAAGAACTTTTACTTAATTTATTAACCCAGGAACGCTGGAAAATAAAGCTTTGCGCCAAGTTTACTTTTAAATTTATGTAATTATACTAAACCTTCGCAACCCTTACCGAATAGACTAAATGAATTTAAGTAAAGTGAGATTAGGATTTAGTATTAGCTATGTTCTAAGTGGACTTTGGCAATAGTTTTGCCCTGTCTCACTAGGTTTCTAAACTAACTACAGAACTAAATAATTAAGGCGTGCATTTGTAATTCTCGAAAAGATGGCAATTTGACTTTAACAATGGGGAAATATAAAAGTAACATTTCCTCCCATAACCATAGCCGAACAAAAAGGTAACAATTGCCTTCGTGTTCCAATTATAGATTGTCTATGCAACTTAGTTATCTACCGCTTACTTGGCTCAAGAATATTGAGCAGTCTATTGTCAAAAAACAGTTGATTGTAAAGCCAGACACACCTTTGCCGCAAATCCTGGCATTGATGAAAAGAGCGATCGCCCCCATGCAATTGGGTTGCATAGCCTTTTTCAGGATAGTCTCGCAACTGGAAGGCAACTCATGTCAGGCATAAGCCCATTTACTGTTTCTAAGCAACCACCACTGATTTTAGTGGCTGATGATGACAAGACCATCCGAGTATTGTTGCGTAAAGCTATGGAACAAGAAGGTTATCGAGTGGTCGAGGTCAATGATGGTAAGCAATGTTTAGATGCTTACGAGACTATCAAACCAGATATAGTTTTGCTAGATGCTGTAATGCCTGTGATGGATGGCTTTACCTGCTGTAAGCACTTGCTCCAGATTGCCAGGAATAATTTAATCTCAGCCCTTGCCACCTTTGATACTGACTCGGCCCTTAACAATACTGTCATCTCCAAGATATGGGAGCGCACTCCCATATTGATGATTACATGCTTGGACGATGAGGAATCCGTAAACCGTGCTTTTGAAGCAGGGGCGACTGATTACGTCACCAAGCCAATTCACTGGCCTGTATTGCGCCAGCGCTTGCGCCGACTACTACAGCAAGCGCAAGTATACAAACAATTAGAAGCGGCAAACCAAGCTTTGCAGCACCTCGCCAATGTAGATGGCTTAACTGAGTTGGCTAATCGTCGCCGCTTTGACGATTATCTCAATACTCAGTGGATTAATCTGGCACAAGAGGAATCTCCCTTGTCAATGATTTTGTGTGATATCGACTTTTTTAAATTTTATAACGATAGATATGGCCATCCTGCTGGGGATGTCTGTTTGCAAAAGGTGGGTGCTGTCTTAACCCTTAAGGCACAAAAACATCAGGATTTAGTAGCGCGTTATGGTGGCGAAGAATTTGCTGTGATTATGCCATACACCCCTGCATCTGGCGCAGTTCACGTTGCCGCAGCGATACAAGCGGGAGTCAAAGATTTGCAAATTATTCATGATGGATCTGTGGTGAGTCAGCATGTCACCCTCAGTATGGGCGTGGCGACTGTTGTCCCGACTTGGGAATCTTCACCTTCAGATTTGATTGTGCTGGCAGATAAAGCACTCTACCAAGCAAAGGCCGGGGGGCGCGATCGCTTTATCTCAAGTTCTTAATTGTCATTAGTTATTAGTCATTTGTCATTTGTAAATGACTAATAACTAATGACGCGACTTGCTTCTTGTGTCGCAGACAAGCCTCTCGTAGAGAAGGGAAGGAGAAGACCTCGCTGGCTCCCCAATGCCCAATACCGAATGGCACTAAGAAAAGGTAAAATCGTTGAGGCAGCAGGGGTGCAGAGGAGCGGAGGAGCAGGGGAGAAAGAAAAAATTTTAGGCATTGCGTTCAGATATTTAGAAATTCCCCCCTGCACCCCTGCCCCTCTGCAATCCTTACGCCGCCTACCCTTCAGCTTAACTTAGTGCCATTCGCCCAATACCTAAGAAGGATAAACTGGAAGTGTGAAGTGGAAGCATGCTCCGTTCTTAGGGGCAGAGTCCACCCAAATTTGGCCATAATGTGCCAGGATGATGCGTTGGCATAAACAAAGACCAATGCCGTAACCTTCTGTACCTTCATCCCGTTGCAGGCGGAAGTGGTTTTCAAAGATGCGATCGCGATTCTCTACAGGAATACCAGGCCCAGTATCGCCAATACTAAACTGAACTTTTTGGGTAGTGCGGTGTAATCCGGCAATGCTAATCTTGCCACCTTCGGGGGTGTATTTGATGGCATTATCCAACAGATTCACAAGCACTTGACGGATGCGTTCTGGGTCAGCATATACGTATGGCAAGTCACTGGGAATATCCGTTTCTACCTCTTGGGATTTGGCTGTGTAGCGATCGCACAATTCTTCCAGTACTTCTAGGCAGAGTTTACCTATCTGTACCTTTTGCGGTAAAATCGGGATCTCTGTATCTTTGCCACGACCTACTTGCAAAAGGTCGGTAATCATCCGATCGATGATCTTAGTTTGATTGCGGGCTTGTTTTAATAAATGCGCCGTCAAGGATGGTTTGAGGCGCTGGAATTGCCCTGTTTCTAAATTGTAATTAGATTGAAGAGTTTCGATGGCGATCGCGGCAGCAGTTAGCGGATTGCGGAGATCGTGCGCCAGCATAGCAATCACCCGATCTTTAAACTGTAGCTGCTCTTGAAGGTTATCTTTTTCCTGTTTCAAGCGAAAAATTTCGTCTGAGAGTCGGATTAGTTCAGCAGAAACAGCAACCGAACGGATAGTGGATATGGGTGACGTTGCTTTGGCATTGTCGTCTATACGTTCTTGTAAGTCTTCCTGTACTTTTAAGTAAGCGTCTACAGCGGCTTGCCAGCGAGGCCACCAGTTTTTCAATTGCGCTATTATATTACTCCCAGCCAGAACCTGTCGTGGTTCCGGATGGATTTTGATTAAAGCTGGCGTTGCTATCAATTTAAAGTGTTCTGCTAAGTAAGGTTGTTGTCCAACATCGATAGTTTGAAGTTCAAAACTATACTCAGCCTGCAATTCTTTTAAATAAGCACGTATTCGCTGCACCTGTTGCCGGGACTTTGGGCGTCCATCGACAAACAGTAACAGCTGGAGTTGAGCCTCAGAATAAATAGGCTGATCCTGGGAAACTTGCATGTAATCGTGTTTCAGCACTGGTAACAACCCGGTGACGCTTTACAGAAAGTAAAATGGACTGACGGTTGTCGATGGTCTTTGTTTTCTCTTCAATTTAATATCTATTTTAGATTTTCATCCTCTATCAGTTCTGCGTTTTTGACATTAGACATATTTTTTTCAGCCTTTTGCCCCTTTTTGGCTAACTTCATCTCAAGAAACACCCAAGTCCCTTGAATATAAGTCTTAATTTGCCCGGAAACAAAATTTTCGCCAGAGGCAGCAGGTGAAAATTTTAATAGGATGTCAAATCGGCTAGTGCAGCATCATGTCGATTCGAGTACTCGCTTTGAACAAGCGATGTCTACGACGGGCTACGCCTACGCCCAAGCAAACGCAGATGCTAATTGTATCTAATCTATCAGCAAGCTGTTAACTGTTCAGACAAACTTTGTAGAGGATTTTCTCAACCGCCAGTGCATCCGATGGAGTGTCTTTTTTGCCTCTACCCAATCATTAGTAGGATTGGGTAAACAGTTATAGTTAACTACGTACTGCCTCTATGACTTGCCAAGCGCAGCCTGTATCCAGCTGTCGTAAAATAACCGCCGCCCTATCCGAGAAGAACAGGGGATGGGTTGCTTGAGGGAAAGCTTTGGATAACATAGAGGCGATGCCTACGGCGGTAAACTAAGCACTTTTAGAGGAAGCACTTACTGTTTTCGAGGCTGCCAAGAAACTCTTGACTACAGCACAAGTAGCACTTTCCCCAGAAAATCAACTTTAGAGATACTAGGGAAACTGCTGCGACACTTGATTGCTTTGCCTATGACCCCAGTCGCCAAGAATAACAAACTTACGCTAAGTTCCTGGAATTGCTTAACACTGGCATTTTTCACCTATTGCCTTATTCAGCTTACCATCGTCAGATGAATAATCTCCAGAATCCATTGTAAGCCAGCGTTAGCGAACTTTATCCATTCCCCTCTTTGGGTGAGGCTAAGGGGGGCTTTAGTTCTAGTCTATCACTTCAGTTGCTTGGCGTAGGCAATGCCTGCCGTAGGCATCGCATTACAACTAGTGCATCTGGAAGAAGATTAAAGCTTTTGCTAGCTACACTCTTCTTTGGTGAGTTAACAATCAGTTATCGGTGCCAACTGAATATTTCTACAACTCTCTAAAAAATTGATTCTCAATCTAGGAGTCTGCCACATTAATGTTGATTAGTTCGTAGTGGGTGGCTCTAGCTCCCCTAACCTGTCATAATTCCTGTGATTTGAGAGAGCCAAAATCATAAAACTCCTATTTAGCAAGTATTTCAGGTTTATTTGGTTTTTTTTTCCAAAAATGTTAGTTTTCCAAAATTTTAGGGAACTCTATAAATAAGCATGGGAATAAAACCTAATGGCTGTAAAACAAAGACAACACGGTAGCAAAAGCTACCGTTTACTAATTTTTTGAGATATTATCTTCACCAATAGAGACATTTACGAAGAAGACGCCGTGAGCCGGTAGTGTCTTTTGGCGATAGAAGAGGCAGAGGAACAGAGGAGACATTCGATTCTTTCCTAACTTCTCTGGTTTTTATTTCCTAATCCCCAATCCCATTTAATGAACAGTCTGCGCTAGGGTAAGAATTGAAACTCAATTTGTGATTTCCTGTGCTTCCCTGTAAACGTCCAGCTGTATTTCTAATTTGGGCTGTTCTACTGACTTCATTAACAGCCTGTGCTAACAGTCCAGTCGCCAAAAACCTTGAAGAATCTTTGGCGGCAGATCCGAAGCTGCAAGGCAATCCAGTTGTCTTTGGAGAATCTCAGGGTAACCAACCGCAAGCACAGCAAAATGAATCAACAGTTCAGTTACCACCTGATTTCCCCAAAGATATCCCCCTATATTCCAATGCCAAACTACAGGAAGTTACACCTGCTAGCGGCTCAGAAAACAGAGTCTCAACTCGTTGGTTGAGTTCTGACCCCAGCAACTTTATTGCTAGCTTTTATAGTAGCCAGTTTCAAACAAATAACTGGCAGATTTTGCAACAGCCAACAGATGATGCGGGAGGTGCTTTTGAGGCACGTCGTAACGATTTGCTGTTGAAGGTTTCCATTCAGCCTAAATCAGTTACTAACGCGACACCTAATCAACCCCAAACAGCCACTGAATTATTGATTGATTACGTACCGAATAGTATTGCAACGGCACAACCTACCCCAACTACAAATCCTAACCAAACTACTAACGCCGTTCCTCAACCAGGAAATTCCCAGTTCATTGGCCCGGTACCACCTGCAAACTTGGCAGTACAGCCACCAAGCACGGCTAATAACCAAACAGTCTCTACAGCGACACCGGAATCTCAGGAATTCAACGATCTAAATAAGGCACCGCAAGAATGGCGGCAACATATCCAAGATTTGGCTGCATTAGGTGTTTTGTCTTTAGAACCAAAGACAGCCAAGAGCAATACTACCACTAGTAACCAATTTGAACCCAGTAAAATCATCACACATCGAGAATACGCCCGTTGGCTAATTGCTGCTAACAATGCCATATATGCCAGCAATCCAGCCAAACAAATTCGCTTGGCATCAGAAAGTACTCAACCAGTTTTTAGTGATGTGTCCGTAAAAGACCCTGATTTTCCAGTAATTCAGGGATTAGCCGAAGCTGGGTTAATTCCCAGTCCTTTGTCTGGAGATTCTACAGTAGTTTTGTTTCGTCCTGATGCACCGCTAACGCGGGAACAGTTGCTGCTGTGGAAATTACCCCTAGATACTCGTCAAGCTTTACCCTCTGCTAACTTGGATACAGTTAAACAAACCTGGGGTTTCCAAGACGCAGCGCGAATTGACCCCAAGGCTTTAAGAGCTGTGTTGGCTGATTACCAGAACGGCGAGCAATCGAATATTCGGCGGGTGTTTGGTTATACGACTCTGTTTCAACCTAAAAAACCAGTAACTCGTGCTGAGGCTGCTACAGCTTTGTGGTACTTCGGCAGTCAGGGTGAGGGTGTATCGGCTGCTGAGGCTTTGAAATTAAAGCGAAGTTAATAATAATTTGTAATTCGTAATGGGGATAAAGACAAGAGCCACAAGACTTGCCACAACTCGACTGAGCGCTGGCGGAACGTTTTGTTAGTTGTTTTTGACTTAAACCCCCAGAATTAGTTAGGGGGCTTCCAACTAAAAAAATATCCCATCCCTGCGGGACGCTACGCGTAGCAATATCCCCAAAGGGGTACGCATTTAAGGCAGGGAATAGGGGGGAGGAATAGTCATGTTGAGTCCAGAAATTGGGATAATTTATTTTTTGGAGTTCCCTAGAGCAATGTCTAGGATGGTTTGCTCTATTATGTTGTGGTTAGTCCCTATTAGCATAAAAGTGGGCGATTTCTACCTTTAGCATGTAAATTTTGCCATTTCTTTGTAATATAGCTATTTTTTATCAATAAAGTGTAAATCTAAGTATTTTCAGCGTTTTTACCTGTGTTTGATGAACTTTTGAGCCATAGTTAAGTGAAATAACGTAAATTAACTCAATAGGTGTACTTAGTTTTGAAGTAAGTCAAAAGACAAGTTGTCATACTATGGTCCTTTGATTACTTTTAAAGAAATTAAAAATACCACAGGTAAAACGAAGATGAAAAAACAAGCTATAGCCGCAGGATTTGTTCTATTTTCTTTCATGTTGCCGACCAAAGCCTCGGCTGTGAGTTTCGATCGGCTTTATGTATTTGGCGATAGTCTTTCCGATACAGGCAATATATACAATGCTAGTGGGCAAACATACCCTCTAAGCCCACCTTACTTTGAAGGACGTTTTTCCAATGGGCCGCTCTGGGTAGATTATCTCGGAGAGCGGTTAGGGTTAAAGCCTACTTTATTGACTACTATTGCTTCCACACCTCCTACTCAAGGGATAAACTTTGCTTTCGGTGGTGCTAGCTCTGGTTTAGATAACGCTATCCTTCCAAACCAAAATTTACCAGGAGTGCTCAAACAAGTCCTTGGTTTTGCGGGAACTCTGCAAGCAAATAATCAAACTGCCGACCCAAATGCACTTTATACATTGTGGGGAGGTGCTAATGATTTCTTTTTTCTTAACCCCGAAGACTCGACAACGCCAATCAGTAATATATCCCTGGCGTTGAATACTCTGGTAGGAGTCGGGGCAAAAAATATTTTGGTGTTTAACTTGCCAGATTTGGGACAGCTACCAGCAGCTAAAATCGATAATCGCAACCCTACAACCCTTAGCAAATCAACTAATGAGTTTAACTCAGGTTTAGCAACAGCTGTCAGCGCTTTGAGCCAAAACCCAAATCTCAACATCATCTCGGTTGATACTAATTCTTTATTTAATCAGGCAAGCGCATTGGGTTTTACGAATGTAACCGAGTCTTGTCTATCTAGGCTAGATATATGTGACCCAGCCAACAACAAGTTTCTCGTCTGGGACGGTTTCCACCCAACGACCGCTGCTCATAAGGTGATAGCAGACACTGCACTGGCGGCGATTGAGGCTAAGTCTGTTCCCGAACCCGCGATAAACTTGGGGATTTTAGCCTTTGGTGCTTTTGGTGCAGTAGGAGTGCTGAAGCGTCAACAAAAAAGGTCAGCACTTGTATCAGCAGGTCGGGTTTTTGATGCACAATTGTCTCATACAACAGTTGAAAACTGAACTAACTGTATTGATGTGGGATTACGATCGCTTATTTCAAATTATTGAAGAATTAATCATGCACCATTCCCCTAGTGGTGCAGAAGCTGAGATTAACCAATTGTTGATGAAACGATTTGCCGCGCTGGGTGTAAAAGTCTGGTGCGATCGCGCCGATAATATTATTGCGAAAATTCCGGGGAAAATTCCAGATCGAGCGATCGCTATCACCGCACACAAAGACGAAATTGGCGCAATTGTCAAGAATATCGGTGATGAAGGTCGTGTCAAAGTCAGCAAACTCGGCGGTTCTTTCCCGTGGGTTTACGGCGAAGGCGTTGTCGATTTACTCGGAGATAACGAAACCATTAACGGTATTCTCAGCTTTGGTTCCCGCCATGTTTCTCACGAATCGCCCCAGAAAGTGCAGCAGGAAGATACTACTGTTAAGTGGGAAAATGCCTGGATTGAAACGAAGCTCACATCTGCTGAATTGGAAGCAGCTGGCATTCGACCTGGAACTAGAATGGTAATCGGCAAACATCGCAAGCATCCAATTCGGTTAAAGGATCATATTGCTGGTTACACCTTGGATAACAAAGCCTCTGTGGCGATTTTGCTAGCTTTAGCTGAAAACCTGAAACAGCCATCTGTTGATGTTTATCTGGTGGCTTCAGCTAAAGAAGAAGTGGGAGCAATTGGGGCGCTATTTTTCACTCAAAATCAGCGTTTGGATGCCTTGATTGCTTTAGAAATTTGTCCATTATCTGAGGAATATCCTGTTAAAGATGGGAAAAGTCCCGTACTTTTATCTCAAGATGCCTATGGAATATATGATGAGGGGTTAAATGGGCAATTGCGCCATAGTGCCAAGCAACTCGATATGCCAATCCAATTCACAACTCTCAGCGGATTTGGTAGTGATGCTTCAATTGCGATGAAATTTGGCCATGTTGGGCGTGCTGCTTGTTTGGCATTTCCTACCCAAAACACACATGGCTATGAAATTGCTCATTTAGGAGCGATCGCTAATTGTATCGATTTGTTAAAAACTTTCTGCGAAACTGAGTTTGAGTGATGTATCGAGGATTTGATTTGAAGGTGCGATCTCGTATATCAACCCAAAATAGCTAACATTACCAAATTCATAGTGTGTCATATTCTGCATCATCAGGGTTATGCCAGATTTTAAGCAGAACTGGTTCAGAAAGTTTTGCTGCTGCAAAGGTAAGACTATGGTCTGTATTTTGCTGAACCAAAGAATCAATAAAATCTTCAACTAGCGAAACTTCTTCAGGAGGTAGCTGGCGAATTTTTTTAAGTAACCTTTGCTCTCAATACGGTTCGGATAAGGTTTTTTGATAAAAGTTATAGATCGCAAAGACGCGATAAATCGCCGTCTTTACAATAATCAGTCCTTTGTAGAGACGGCGATTTATCGCGTCTCTTCCCTTAACCGAAGCGTATTGCGTGTAGCCCAACCCAGGCATCGCCCACTACCAGTTTCAGGTAAAAAGAGGATGGATGCGATGCCTACGGTGGGCTACGTCAACGCATTTATAGATTTGGCGATCGCAATTGTTATTTCGGGGTACGCAATTGTTATTTCGGGGTTCGCAATTGCTATTTCGGAGTTCGCAATTGTTATTTCGGGGTACGCAATTGCTATTTCGGGGTATGCAATTGCTATTTCGGAGTACGCAATTGCTATTTCGGGGTATGCAATTGCTATTTCGGAGTACGCAATTGCTATTTCGGAGTACGCAATTGCTATTTCGGAGTACGCATTTATTGATTTTGCGATTACTGTTGCTGATTGTACTTATTCTCAAACAACAAATCGATATGAAAAATGAGTAAAAACACAGGCAAAGTCGTAATTATTTCGTTGAACTTTTAAGGAAATAAATCCACAAAACTACCCATCTCAGGCAAAAAGATACTCCACTATCTTGAAAAAGGAATTAAAAAAAGGATATCTCATGTCTTTAAAAACTCGTGGTTCTGCTGCTATTGACAAAGCCCAACTTCGTCTCGCCTTGCTTAAATCTATTGATGAAAATCTGGATTTGGGACATGGGTTAACCATTGAAGCCTACAACCACTTAATCAACACTACCCGTGCGATGGTAGAAGCTAATAATACCCTGGTGTCCAATCTGGAAGAATCGCGTAAAACAGTAACCCAGATGGATAAAGCTCTCTCCGAAATGTCTGAACGAATGCTAAGTGGAGTTGCAACTGTCTACGGCAGAAACAGTATAGAGTATTCCAAGGCTGGCGGCTCCAATCGAAAACGAAGTAAACAATCTAGTTCAAAAGTTACTCCACTTGTAGCGGTTCTTACTACTCAACCTACTCAAGCTGCAATTGCCAATGCCTCAACTAACGGTAATGGCACAACTCCTTTGCTGCAATAATCCACACCTACTTAAACAAGAAACCAGATCCCCGACTTTTCTAAAAAGTCGGGGATCTTTTTGTCGCCAACATTTTGTTATGTCGAGGATGCGATCGCTCCCGAATTAGTAGTAAATACTTGAATTCCTGGCACTGTCGCATAATCACCATCATCAGTAATAATCTAGGTTTGATGACAATAATTTGTCACAACGACATCAATGTGTCACCGATCGTAGATAATTAGTCACTGTACGTGATTTGTGTCAAACTTGACTATTGAGCAATACTTTTATCAAAGCCGATGATGGGATTTGAACCCACGGCCTGCTGATTACGAATCAGCTGCTCTACCACTGAGCCACATCGGCGTACACAATCTAAGAGTATAACATGATTTAATCATGGTGGATCAAAATCGCAAAAATCGCCTTAACCCTGAACAATACGCCAGCCTCAAAGCAGAAATAGCCGCTCCTTATCGCGGCTTACGACAATTTTTCTACATCGCTTTCGCTGCTTCTGGCTCACTCGGTGCATTCGTCTTTTTCTTCCAAGTGCTTGCCGGACGCAATGTTGAGAGTGCTTTGCCTAATTTAGCTCTCCAAGTAGGAATAGTTGCTTTAATGATTTTTCTCTGGCGCTGGGAACAGCGTCGGCAACAACGCCCCCAATCAGGTAAAAATCCTAACTCCTGAAGAGAGAAATTTTAGCTAGTTAATTTTTGACTAAGTAGGTAGAGATAATTAAATATAAAATAAACTCATAGTTTGTAGTGAGCTATTTATCGCTCAGAGCAAGGATTATCAGGACTAAAGTCCTTACTACAAACAATAAATTTATTTCTGCCTAGATACTTACTTTCTTTGAATATATTTTTATATTCTTCAAATTTATTAATGCTTTGATGAATATTAAAATATCAAGAAAAGCAAGAATTTCTGAGAAAATAGAAATCATTGAAACGGGGTCAGCCAATATAAAGACCCTGACGATAAACCCAATAACATTCAAATGGGGTCAGCTATATTTAAAGACCCCATTTGAATGTTTAAAAACCTCCAAAATTAAGAAAACTCATATTAATTGGAAGCGTCAGATTAACAAATTATTAGTCTGGCGCTTCCAATTTGCTAACTAGGCATTTATTGGGCTGTTACCAAATAAGATGAAGGAATTGGTTGGGCACGTCCAGCATTGACGAGTGCCTGGTAAACAAAGGCAGCAACCTCGGCTCTAGTCGCCTGACGATTAGGATTGAGTTGCTTCACTGTGGGAAAGTTGATCACTAGTTGCCGTGCAGTTGCCGCAGCAACAGGAGCGATCGCATAATTAGGAATCTGGGCAGCATCGGTGTAAAAGGAAAGGACATTCTGATTACTCGCAGTTAAGCCCAAACCATTAGCTAAAGCGACTAACGCTTGCACTCTAGGAATTTGTTGCTGTGGCTTAAAAGTGCCATCGGGATAACCAGAAACAAATTCACTCTGGTAAGCAGATTGAATTGCAGCGTAAGCCCAAAAATTGCTTGCTACATCCTTAAATTGAATTGCTGCGCGTTTGGTTGGTGGTTTTAGGGCTTTAGTGACAATAGTGGCGAATTGAGCGCGGGTTACAGGATCGTTGGGTTTAAAGCTGCCATCAGGAAAGCCAGCAATAATATTTTGGGAGGCTAAAGCTTCGATGTAGGTTTTTGCCCAGTAACTTGCTGGCACATCTTTAAAGGCGACAGGCCCACCAGGTGGTACGTCAACAGTTGCGGCAACAAAATCTACTGAGCCGAAAATCTTTTTCTGATCGATATCGTTGCCAACAGCGACAATTTTACTGGTTTTAGTGGCGTTGTTCACATCATAACGAGTGTTATTGCGGATAAGATTGCCACCAGGACTTTCGTTGGTGCCAAGGTCGGGTGAAGCGTTGACAGTCGCTACTACTCCATCCCGCTTATTGTTTTGAATAACATTCTTACGCAATACGGGCTTCGCTGACTCTGAGATAAAAAGACCGTCTTGATTTTCGATAATTTGGTTTTCTACAATTAGGGGTGTGGAAGTGCCACCGATCGCTAGACCAAAACCAGTATCCTGAAATAAGTTATTCCGAATTTCTCCTTGGGCAGCTCTAGCAACTGAAATCCCATTCCCTTTGTTTTGCACAAAGAGATTACCTTCGATTCTGGGATTGCCTGTACCCGTGACAAAAACACCCTCTCTGACACTGTTAGTAAAAGTACTGTTTTTGATAGTGGGATTAGTTGACTCCACCCACACAGCCGTACCCCGGCTATTTGGGTTGGTGACGCTGACACCTGCGATCGTGGCATCTTGGTCGGCAAGGATGGTAATATCCTGTCTGGCAAAGGTGCGACTCGTGTAAAAACCTCCACCTGTAATCAATATCGCCTGGCCTTTAGTAGCTTCATCACCCCGCAGTGTCACCCCTGGTTTAAGCAATAGCGGGAAGCTTTCGCCACTTTCCTGGTTATAGTTTCCAGGTGCTAATTGAATCACTGCACCTGGTTGGGCTTGACTGAGAGCGAAACTGATGCTTTTGTAGGGTGCAGTTGACGTTGTACCAGCACCAGCCCGATCTATACCTGTTGCTGGATTAACGTAAATCGCTGCGGCAGTTGCAGGAGCTTGCGCTGTGAGAGTTGGGGCGACACCTTCTGAGTGAGTAGTACCAGCATTAACCTCACCCGGTAGTAGTATTGACCCACTAGAAACAACAAGCATTGCCGTTAGTCCGGCTCCCACGCGTAAAGTATAACTGAGATGAGTGCTAGAAAGAAGGCGAAAATTTTTCGCAGAAATGTGAAAACCCCAGTATTTCATTTTTTGAGTCTGTGATGTGCTGAATTACGGTATGTCGAACAAGGTTAAAAGTAGCAGCCTTGTAGCTGCTCTAAAACCCATGCAAAACTATACTGGATGATTAGCACTGATTCAGCTAAATTCCTTAGATACATCACAGAACTTATACATTAGTTATATTGTGTCATTCAGAAAATTCTGCTAGTACACTGTGGCGGAACTTTGCCTACCTTTAACCAGTTGCTCAGAGCTACTTGTCTTGTTAATTGAGATGGTAGCTGGATTTTTGCGGTAGGGGCTTTCGGGATAAGTCTCTCGCTGCCTTATCTGGGCGCTCATCCTGCCTTTGCTACGACTACTGAATGATTATTTTTAAAGCTAGATGCCGCAAGTAATTCTGCTGGAATACGATCGCAGGAAAAGCAAACCTATTGGAAATTGGGAGAAATGCGTTTTAAATTTTTCGAGCTGCGTCGCGCTTTAGTTTTAGTAACTAGTATCTGTTTTCTACTTTTATCCACTCCTGCCTTTGCTGCGGAACGAGTGGTACTCAAGTATGGTATCTTCCGTGAATCTCTTTCAGTGGGGGAGCTATCTACCTTTGCCCAAACAGGCGAACTTTCACGTTCGCTACGAGTTAATTTTGCTTTGGCGCGACAAGATCCCAAAGCCATTCGTCAGTATTTAACGCAACCAGTGAAGGTAAACCTTGTATTTTTAGATAGAGTGCTGAATAGCCGGATTGGTAATATTATTTTGGATCGAGTTAGTCAAGTTATTTTTACACCGTCTCAAAAAGCAGATCGGCAGGCTTTGCGAGCCGCTTTGGTACTTTCTGCGAGTCAAGACGCGCAGGTGTCGCTGATTGAAATTATTAAGAATTATCCTAGCAATGAAGTGGAAGTTGATGGCGTAGTTTACCGTCGTAGGCATCGCTTGGAGGGTGCATACCGTCAACTCCGCCGCTTGCAAACAAGCTTACAAAATTTACTCAATTTTTAGTAAGCTAAAGTTTCTAAAGTTTCCCTTAAATACCGTTGTACCTGCTGTTCCAAGCGAATTCCCTGTAATTGGACATCGCGTTCTAGTTGCCAGCGTTGAAAACCGGAACTAGTGGAGATCGCACATTTGAGGCTATGCCAAATTTCAGTATCAGCAGAAAATTGGCGATCGCTAGAAGCTGGAATTTGAGCCATAGTTCCTCATTCCTTTGTTTTAACTTCAACAGTCAATAGTCAAGGGTCAAGAGTTAGAAATCTATCATCCCGATCCCTTGCTGCTTATTTCTAGCCTTTTAAAGTAAATAATATTACTTTGAAGGCTACTACGAGTCTGTATTAATCCTAAACAAAGATTGCAACAACCGGGGAACCATTTGATTAACCCGCACCCCTAAAATTGTGAAATCCTGCTTAATCTTTTCTAAAGATAATGGCTCTATGCCAGCGAATTCTGTGTCATTAGTCACTAAAACTCGCATTACACTCACAGGTATTTGTAAAAATAGATTGCTGCCCAAAAACGCTAACCCCGCAAACACTAGTGCAACGCTACGCCATTGTGGGAGAAATTTAGCTGAATTTGCTACTAATGGGGCAATTTGGTAAAGCTGCCACAGCACCAAAACCGACAATACTGCTGCCACTAATGCCAGGATACGATTTATTTTTGTATTAATTAAACAGAGAATTTTTCGCTGCCGCTCAGTCAGATTTTCTGGCTTTAGGGCTATTCCTAAAAGAGCAAATATATAAAAAGGGCGACGCAACTGCATCCATAGCAAAGGGAGAATACCAATGGCAGCAACTAAAAATAGCTCCATCCAGACTGGTAAAAATGGCTCGCCTACAGACAAAAACAATAAGCAGAGGACTAAAAAAACAGGCAACGTCGCCAATCCAGCGACGTGAATCCACAAAATAGGTTCAGAGCGAAATGATTGCATAATAAAAACTTATGATTTAAGAGTTAGGAGCTAGGAATTAGCAGCCTTTAACTCCTAACTCCTAATTTATTACTCCTAACATCTAACCATTTTACCCTTAACACTATCTCGTTAAGGTGAGAGTGCGGCGTTTCGTAACCATCTGATAGGATTCGATGATGTCACCTTCAACCCAATCATTGAATTTATCTATGCCGACACCGCATTCATAACCAGCGTTGACCTCACGGGCATCTTCTTTCATCCGTTTTAGGGAATCAAGGACGCCTTCAAAGATTACCTTACCGCCGCGTCGCACCCTGACTTTGCAGTTGCGAACTAGCTTGCCTGATTGAACGTAGCAACCGGCAACAGCACCGCGACCGACTGGGAAGACGGCACGGACTTCGGTTTGACCCAAGGGTTCTTCCACCAACTCTGGTTCCAAAAGACCTTCCAAGGCATCTTGGATATCTTCTAGGAGTTTGTAGATGACGTTGTATTCCCGGACATCAACACCGGCTTCATCGGCAGCTTGTCTGGCACCACTGGCGAAGGTGGTGTTGAAGCCAATAATTACAGCATTACTGGCAGCTGCTAAGTCGATATCTGTCTCGGTGATTTCCCCAGCAGTAGCCAACAGCATCCTGATTTGGACTTCGTTTTGAGGGATTTGCTTGAGCGCTCCCACAATGGCTTCTACGGAACCTTGTACGTCTCCCTTCAAGATCAAGTTGAGTTCTTTCAACTCGCCTTCTTGTGCTTGAGCCGATAAGGTTGTAAGGGTAACACGACCTTGCAACAGGCGGGATAGGCGTTGTCTGTCTGCGCGATCGCTAGCGAGTGCTCTGGCTTCTTTTTCGTTCTGGAAGACCTCGAACTCGTCGCCGGCTGCTGGGACATCACTTAAACCTAGTACCTCGACAGCAAAGGAAGGAGAAGCAATATCTACTCTCTTGCCTCTGTCATCCACCATCGCCCGGACTTTACCGAAGGCCGAACCAGCTACCAAGATATCTCCCACATGCAGGGTGCCATTCTGAATCAGCAGGGTAGCAACTGCTCCCTTAGCTTTATCCAGATGTGCTTCAATTACAGTTCCTTTGGCAGTCCGATCTGGGTTAGCAGATAGTTCTCCAACCTCTGCTACCAAGAGAATCATCTCTAAGAGCGTATCCAGGTTTTCACCTCTGATGGCGCTCACTGGAACCATGATTGTCTCACCACCCCAGTCTTCTGAGGTCAGACCATACTGGGTGAGTTCTTGTTTAACGCGCTCTGGCTGTGCCCCTTCTTTGTCAATTTTGTTGATTGCAACAACAATTGGCACTCCCGCAGCTTGGGCGTGACTAATGGCTTCAATGGTTTGGGGACGCACACCATCATCAGCAGCCACAACTAACACGGCAATGTCTGTTACCCGCGCTCCTCTGGCCCGCATAGCTGTAAAGGCTTCGTGACCAGGAGTATCCAGGAAGACTATCTGCTGTGGTTTGCCCTCATGTTCCACATCCACATGGTACGCACCAATGTGTTGAGTGATCCCACCAGCTTCGCCAGCAGCCACTTTTGTTTTGCGGATTGAGTCGAGCAGGGTTGTTTTACCGTGGTCTACGTGACCCATAATTGTCACGACTGGCGGACGACGGTGGAGATATTCTTGGTCTTCTGCACCGACCATTTCCGTAATTTTCCGAGCTTCTGCTTCTCGCTCGACGGTTTCGACTTCTATTTCTAGTTCTTTGCCTACCAGGGTAATTGTGGGAATATCCAGATTTTGGGTGATACTCACCGCCATGCCTTTAAGGAACAGGATTTTCACAATCTCTGTATCGGGAACGGCTAAAACGTCAGACAACTCTTGCACAGTCAACGGGCCTGTGATCGTGACCTTTTCGGGACGATCGCGCTTTGTATCGGCTTCTTGTTGGCGACGGTTATTGTGATTATCACGGCTAGAACCAGATTTAGAACCAGGTTTTCTACTTCCTCTAGCAGTTGGGGCGCTAGCAAGGGTTGCGCCTGGCATCTGCACAGGTCGAGTCGCTTTGGGTTTGGGAGGACGGGCGATGGAAAGGCTAACTTGGACGGTCGCTGGTGAGTCGAGATCGTCATCATCCAGCAAATCTTCTTCAAATTCGTCATCAAGTATTGGCTTGATCCGCTTGCCTTTGACGCCAGCCTTAGCCTTCTCTTTAACTTCGTCAATGATTTCCTCTTCTACCCACTTTTTGCCACCTTTGGTTGGGCGAGGCGGACTTGGGCGTTTCAAATCCAACAAATCGGGTGCGACTGGCTCGTCACCCAATCTTTCAGATTTGCCCGCAATTCCTGACATCTGTCTGGGTGGAGTAGCGATCGGCATTGCGGCTGCTACAGCTTCACCTGGACGGGCTGGTCTGGGTCGTTGCCCTTCTCCTAGTTGTGATGGTGCAGATGGTCTATTGCCCCTCTGCTCTGGTCGGCTGGGTGAAGGAGTGGGACGACTTGTTCTTTGTGGTGCACCTTGTGGTGACGGGTCAGTTGGCAGCTTCGCGACTCTTGGCTTAATTTGCTCGCGATCGCCTTCGACGGGTCTTACGCGTTGGTCGCGTTTGAGGATCGGTTTGTCTGCTTGAGATACTTGCTCATCTGCCACCTGGGCTTCTTCCGCCGCAGGTCTTGCTGGAGGAGCAACTAGTTGTGGTTTTTGAGGTTTATCCGGTTTCGGTCTGGGTGGAACTATTTTTTCCGGTTTTTGGGATGCTATTTTTTCCGGTGCCTGATTTGGATTGGGCGTTTGTTCCAATTCAGCGATCGGAGGTTGCTCTTGAGTCTCAGATTGAGTCCGGGGTACAGGTCGGGTTGGTACCGTCGGCTTCATGGGTGAGACTGGTGTAGCGAAAGGCCGTGGAGGAGAGGGAGGATTAGCTTCAGACAAGGCAGCTTGGGTATTGGTAGCAACTGACGCCTCGGAGGCGTTGGAGGTAGTATTTCTCAATATTTTGGGTTTGCGTATTTCCAGAATTTGCTGTTTGTGGGGTGCAGCAGGTCGCGCAGGTCCGCCATTCGGTGGTGAATTTGGCTTATGGCTGGTTGTACCTAGTTCCTTTCTAGCAGATACATTCGTAGCTGCCAGCTTTTCTGCTGCCGCCCGGATGTTTTCTGCCTCGGATTCTGAAATCGTGCTGCTATGGCTTTTCACCGAGATGTTGAGCTGCTCGCAAATTGCTAATAGCTCTTTGTTATCCAAATTCAATTCCTTTGATAATTCATAGATTCTAACTTTGCCGTTGTTCATCCACTCTTCCCCTTTAATTTACAGTTTTAGCGGATGGCTGCCTGGTTTGCGACATCTCCATCCTTGGATTACTGTTTTTAGGTTGCCGTTCAGTTTTTGCCGGTGCCTCCAATCAGGAAAGAGAGATGTTTCGGTTTAATAATGGCATCCCCACCAGTTGTGATGGTTGAAGGGGACCCATAAAAATTTCTTAAATAAAGGATTTTTATAGGAACCCTTGACGCCGAACTGCGCCTGAGCGCTACCAGGTTGCCATTTTGTAGTTTCTTGTTTTGTTGATTCTGAGTCTTCCACAACACAATCGATTACATCTTGTTCTGGGAATGTTGCCTCGCCTCTCGTTATGGGAGAGCCGAATGCGTTTTACACCCATTTACTATTTTGCCACTAACCTTAACGATCGACAGAGGGTGTGATGAAAGCGCGACTTCGGCTTTCGACACAATTGCTCTGGAGATGACGTCACAAAGTTGTTCCAACTAGATTTAGTTTTGGGTATTACTGCGGGCTAGACGCTGTGACAAGCTTTGGTACAGTGTTTCTGGCACTGATGCATGTAGCGATCGCCCTAGTCGATTTTTTTTTTGAGCCGCTTGTAGGCAACTCGTTTGGGGACAAATATAGGCAGAACGCCCCATGCCCCGATCTAATTGTACCTTTCCCGATGGAAAGACGCGGACAATCCGCCAAAACTCATCTTTTGAACCTACTTTGCGGCAACTAATACAGCGCCGATAATTTGGTTTCATCGGTTCTCTGCGATCTCAGTCCAGGATTTGGGATGTAAAAAGAAGTTTATTATTACTATTTTTTACTTATACCAAGTAGCTTTTGAGAAAATAATCCTTGAGACTGAGAGTACAATCTACAGTATCAAAACTTTACAAATTTAATCAATTATTCATCATCTAGATTGTCAAAACTATCCTCCTCTTCTAATTCATCCTGATTTTCATCGTCTAATTCTTCTTCAAAGTCAAGATCGTCTTCCTCTGATTCCTGTGATTGATATTTTGTTCTTACCGCTGTAAATTTGGCATCTTCTCCTGCATAGTCATACTTAGCTTTGTCTTTGATGTCTATTTTCCAACCAGTTAGGCGGGCTGCCAAACGGACGTTTTGTCCTTCTTTCCCAATAGCCAAACTCAATTGATCTTCAGCCACGAGTACGTGAGTTTGCCGACTTTCTGGGTCCATCAGGCGTACTTCATCCACCCGTGCTGGACTTAAGGCATTAGCAATATATGTTGCTGGATCTGGCGACCAACGAATTACATCTATTTTTTCACCGCGTAATTCGTTGACTACTACTTGAATTCGCGATCCCCTGGCTCCGATACAAGCGCCTACTGGGTCTACATCGCGATCGAGAGTATCTACTGCTATTTTAGTCCGCGGCCCTACATAACGGGAAGGGGGGTTTGCCTCCCTAGCTACGGCGACAATCCGTACCACTTCATCTTCGATTTCTGGGACTTCGTTGGCGAAGAGATAAACTACCAAGCCAGCATCAGCACGAGACACAAGCAACTGTGGCCCTCGTTGTTGACCTTGGGAGACTTTTTTCAGATATACCTTGAAGGTGGCATTTGCCCGATAATTATCGTTGGGTAGTTGTTCCCGCTTCGGTAATTCAGCTTCTACTTCTGGCTGACCAAAGCCACTGCTAACTGCCAGAACCACTGATTGCCGCTCAAACCGCAGGACTCTTGCTTGCAGGACAGTTCCTTCTAAATCTTGGAACTCTTCTTGCACCATCTGGCGCTGTTGATCCCGTAATTTTTGTGCAAGTACCTGCTTGGTTTGCATCGCCGCCATCCGACCAAATTCTCCTTGGTCGGGGGTAACATCTAGCACCACAGAGTCCCCTAATTGCGCTTCGGGAGCGACTTGCTGAACTTCGTCTAGGGAAATCTGATGGTCTGTGTTATTGACTTCTTCGACAATGGTTTTGGTAGAAAGAACGCGAAATCCTTCTCCTTCAATATCAAGTTCTACTTCAAAATTCTCAAAATAATCTTCGTCAAACTGTTTGCGTTCTAAATTTTGGGCCCGACGATAGCGTTCGTAGCCTTTGAGTAGTGCTTCTCTAATAGCTGATTGAACTGCAAGCCGGGGTAAATTCCGCTCGCGACTTATACTTTCAATTAATTCTTTTAATCCAGGTAAAGTAACCATTGACATAAGCAATCTCCTTTAAAAATCAGGGGCTGGGGACTGGGGCTGGAGACTGGAGACTAGGGACTGGGGACTGAAAACTACGCATTAGAGCCAGGGATTAGAGAATAGCTTTACACTAGTCCCTAACCTCTAGCCCCTAGTGCTTAACCTTTAGTCCCTAACCTCTAGCTTTGAGCGACTCGCACTCTAGTCTCTAACTCCTGAGCCATAGCCCTTTGTTTATCGGCGCTCGTCTAGCTGCACCTTGGTAATTAGGGAGCGGGGAATTTCGACTACACGGCCTTTTTGGTTTAAGTAAAGTGCTGTCTCATCCCGACGAATCAACTGACCAGTCCACTCTTGTTGTCCGTCGTAGGGGGGCGTTGTGGAGATGATGACAGGAAATCCTTTAAAAGAAATAAACTCCCTGTCGGTGACCAGTTGCCGCGAAATACCAGGACTAGACACTTCCAAGACATAGGCATCTGGAACGATTTCCGCAGCATCTAAGGAGGCTTCTAAAGCACGACTCATCCTCTCACAATCATTTAACCCAGTGTCTTGCTGAGGATTACGAATGTCTACCCGCAACACTGGTGGACTTTGGTTAGTGTGAAAAACCACACCAACCACTTCCAATCCCAGTTCTTCTGCTACTGGTGTCGCCAAATCAATAATTTGTGGAACTAAAGGATGAGCCATGAGAGAATTCAATAAAAAAAGTGGGCACTGACCCACTTCCTGCGATATGGATATCTTCCAAGAAGTCTTGTGACGAACCAATGATGATTCGCCCTAATTCGAGTTTAGCGCATTTATTGGATAGTCAATAGTCATTAGGTATTGGGAAGAGGCAGAGGGGAAAGAGGTAATTTTGTATTCTCTCCTTTGTCTTTTGCTCTCTGCTCTCTCTACCCTTGCCGGATTTCTGGGAGAGTGGTGCTTTTATCAACTACTGCTGGAACTGATACTTGTGTTCGTAGCTGCCTAGTTTGCTCGATAATTTGGTCTATATCTTCTTGGGACAAGCGCTGGACGTAGTTGAGTTTAATTTCTTCTAAGAAGTCAAAAAGTAAACTCTGAATTTCTGAGAGTACGTGTTTTTCCTTGATTTGAGATCCCAAGACTTTGCTGAAGCTTTCTACTAGTTGACTGGTGAGTTTTGCGCCAACAGGATCTTCAACAGCGCTAACTAAAGTTTTGTAAAGATTAGTTGTGATTTGGGTTGCCAGTTGTTCGCTTAACTGGGTTTGGGCCTCTCCCACACCAGGGAGGTTCTGGAGGTTGCGGTAGACAGGGATTTGATGGAAAACGGTTTCGATATTGTGGCGCAAAATGGCAACGATCGCAGGTTGAATTTCGGGTAGCACTTGGTAAACAATTGTTTTTACCAAAAGACCTGCGATCGCTTCCACTTCATTCACATTATTAATATCTATGTAGGGACGTAAATTTTCCTGTTGTGAGATCCAACGCGTTAACTCACCCCGCTTAATTGAACCCTGAAGCTGGTTAATTACCCTCACCACTACAATTTCTGTCAGTTCTTCGGCAAAATTGGCGACTATCCCTTGATTAATTTGCTTTCGCACTGGATGCAGATTCAATAACCGCGCTTGGTCGAGGCGAATTAATATAGGGATGATTCGCAACCACCGCCAAAATGGCAGTAGTAAAAATAAATCGTACCAACGCCACAATAGTGCTTCAAACCAGCTTAAACCAGGATGTTGGCGTCTGATTAAGAAGATACGCCCCAGCAATTCTACGCCAAATAAAATCACAAAGGGTAAGTCAATAATCCAAAAATTATCAACAAATTCCCCATTTTCCCCAATTTGGCGGTAGTAGTTAGAGGCAATCAAAGGGCGGATTCTCTGGTTGAAAAAACTAATTTCTTGAAACCAACCATTTTGTGATAAATACGGCTGACTCCAAAAAGTGGCAAAGGACTGTTTTGCAGATTTATTACCGATGCGATCGCGCATCCGATTTTTGATTTTTTCCAGAGTACCACTCTTATTCACTCCCGCAAACGGGTTAGTGTCAATCATCTCGTTGCTCAGAAGCCTTATTTCCTCTAGCCTGCTATTTACCTGAGGCGACTGTAACCCTGTTTGGCTGACTTGTTCTTCTAATGCCTTTACTACTTCTAGATAATTTTTCGTGTCTCGATAGGGTTCAATACCTTTTATTGGGTCATAAATCTGAATAATTTGAGGAAGTTTTCGCAAGTAGAAATCTCGACCAGGTACGTAACTTAAATCAAACAAAACTAAACCTAAATTTACAGTGGCAGTAATTGCCATAAATCTTTCAAACCAAAGATTCCGCTGCTTAGAATAATTTATATTTTTCATTTTTTGTCATGTATTATACATTGTTTGAAGATTTGGAATATAAACTCTTTCATTTATTAATTTTCGGCTTTTTCCAAGCAATTACAGGAATTTGCAGTTGAGTAGACCCCAATAGTGGCGCACAGATGCATTGGTATCAACTTAACCTCAAATCGGCCATTAGAAACCGCATCTACGCAGTTGAAACCCGCTCTGTTAGCGTAGTAAAGACCAGAGAATCAGTTCTGTTTGCCCTTGGCGTTGGCGTTAGCGTCTCTGAAAGAGAAGCCTCTCGTAGAGAAGCGATCGCTGTCAGCCGCCATTCAGACTTATCTGTGGTGCCCAGAAACTCCGCAAATTCCATTCGCCAGGGTTACGGTTATTTAGCGTTTAAGGAAGGGGTGGATTCGATTCAAATGATAACTGCTGTATCTCTGCTAATACAAGATACTCCTTTTGATGGATGACACAAATTAGGTTTTGTAAATTTAGTTAAATTTGACAAAATTAAATCAAAAATTATTCAAAAAACATTAAAAAATAGCAAAAAAAGTTATTAAACAAACTTAAAATGCAGCTGTTAAGATTTATAATCCTGCTGATTTAACCCAAAGGAGTTTTTAAGTATGTGGTGTGGGTTTGGAAAATCAAGCGCGACCTTTGCTGTTACTTGCCTGGTAACTGCTAGCATTGTAATTGCAGACACTGGTTTCGCAGCCCGTCAACGTAGCTATACGCCAGAGCAATTCCGTGCTGTACTGCACGGGTTAGGCTATAACGTCAAGGTAACAAATACTCCTTTGACGGATGAGGAAACTAAAAAGGCAATTCGTGAATTTCAAACAGGTTATAGGCTAAAACCAGTTGATGGGATAGCAGGGCCAAAAACCCAAGATTTTGCTGCTAACATCGTTCAAATTTTGCACACAAATTTGAATGCAGTTGTAAAGCCAAATCCTCCCCTCCCGCGCGATCATTTTTATGGTTCCCGCACGGAAGCAGTGGTAAAGGAGTACCAGAAGAAATATCAACTGCAAGAAAGTGGAATTGCTAATTTAGCACTTCGCCAAAAGCTGAATGAAGAAGCAAAGACAGTCTTCACTCAGCCCACAGCTACACCAACGCCTAAACCAACGGCTAAACCGACAGCTAAACCGACAGCTAAACCGACAGCTACACCAACAGCTACGCCAATGGCTACACCAACAGCTACGCCAACAGCTACACCAACGGCTACACCGACAGCTACGCCAACAGCTACACCAACGGCTACACCGACAGCTACACCGACACCAACAGCTACACCGACACCAACAGCTACACCCTAGTCGCCACAAAAAATTCCTACCCCAAAGTGCCTCAAGTTATCTGATTTGGTTCTTCCAAGGGTCTGCCTTTGGGTGTAGGTAGAACTGGACGGCGGTCATTGTAAGGCATGGGAATGTATTGCACGCTGGGTCGCCCTCCTTGTGGTTGTGGGTACAGATCCATGAGAGCATAAATAGAATGGGGCAGTCCGACGGTTACGGGCAGCCCCATTTCTGTTGCTTCTTCAATAGTGATGGGATAGTCGTGGGTGACGCGTCCAGTTGTTAGGGCTTCGATAATCGATTCGATATTTTCTGGCAGAACTTTTTGTTTGGGTATACTGTCTTTAAGCAAAGTTCGCACAAACCGCTGGACTTGCTGTATTGCTTTGCGTGAGAGGTCGGCCATAATTAAGGTTTGGTCATCAATCTCAGCGATGGGTTTATCTTCAACTACTTTCAAAATACTCGCTGCGGGGTAATTCCCCAATTGGGGATCGACTGGCCCTAAGACAGCGTTAGCATCCATAATAATTTCATCAGAGGCGAGGGCAAGCATCGTACCGCCACTCATGGCGTAGTGGGGTACAAAAACTGTAACTTTTGCTTGGTGGCGAATTAATGCTCTAGCGATTTGTTCTGTAGCCAAAACCAAACCACCAGGAGTGTGCAAAATTAAGTCAATCGGCACATCTGGGGGTGTGAGGCGAATTGCTCGCAATATTTGTTCTGAGTCTTCGATAGTAATGTAGCGAGATAAGGGAATTCCCAGTAAGCTAATGGACTCTTGGCGGTGAATCAGCAAAATCACCCGACTTTTGCGTTCCTGCTGGAATTCTTGTAAAGCACGCAAGCGCCGATATTCTATTTGACGTTTTTGCCAAAGGGGTTGCAAAGAAGTCAAAAGGAGAAAAATCCAGAATAAATCACCAATACCAAAGCCCATAAAATTTATTGTTCAAAAATCACGGTTGCGCCATTATTGTCACAAATTTGGCGCGATCGCAGTTCTATCTGTAGATTTAAAAGTATGCGAACCACACTAAGCAAAAATATTATGAATTCTGAATTATTTATTATCCCCGTCGCCAAATCTTTATAGTATCGTCATCACTACCGCTGACTAGGGTTTGGCCATTGGGACTGAAGGTAACGCATCTAACATAGTTGGAATGCCCTGTAAGTGTGCTGATTTCTCTGCCACTTACGTGCCACAGTTTGATAGTGTTGTCCCAACTGCCACTAGCGAGAAGTTGCCCATCCTGGCTAAAGGCGACTGACCAAACTGAATCAAAATGACCAATCAGAGTACGAATTTCTCTGCCTGTATTTACATGCCACAATTTAATGGTGTTGTCAGCACTACCACTAGCGATAATTTCCCCATCCGGGCTGAAGGCGATACAGTTGACGAAGAAAGAATGACCTGCAAGTGTGCAGATATTTCTGCCTGTGTATAGTTGCCATAGTTTGATAGTGTAGTCATTACTACCACTAGCCACAAACTCTTTATCTTTGCTATTCGCTGTCGGCGTTCTCGGAGAGCAGGCAACTGACGAAACTGAGTCAGAATGACCTATGAGAGTTTGGATTTCTATGCCTGTGTTTACATCCCACAATTTAATTGTGCAGTCAGCACTGCCGCTAGCCAGAAACTGGCCATCTGGACTAAAGGCAACGGAATTCACCCAATTCGCATGACCAACGAGAGTACGAATTTCTTTGCCTGTGTTTACATCCCACAATTTAATCGTGTTATCCCAACTACCGCTAGCCAAAATCTTCCAATTCCGGTCTGCGATTCCCGCAGATTTGCCTGATTCGCCTTGATAAGAAAGCTTTGAGGAGATTGGGCTAAAGGCGACGGAATGAACCATATTAGAATGACCAGAAGACCAACGACCGAGTTGACGCACTAGCTTGCCACTACCCAGTTGCCAAAGTTTAATAGTCATGTCATTACTGCCACTAGCAATAAATTGCCCGTCTGAGCTAATGGCGATCGCATGAACCATACTAGAATGACCTTTAAGGGTCTGTACGCATTGCCAGCTCTGTCGATCTAATACAACAGATGGAGGTGGTTTAAGTCTAGGCGTTATCAGTAAAGTAGATAATGTTTTTGTTCCAGTATTTTCAGTATCAGGAACCAATAAATCTAACCACTCTTGCACAGACTGGGGACGATAGGTTGAATCCAAATCCATGCCGCACATAATAGCCTGATTTACCCTATTGCTGATGTTAGGATTAAAATATTTTGGTGGTTCTAAATTAATATTGTGACGCCTATCATCTGCACTCGTCGGGATAACGGCGGTAAGCAAATTATACAAGGTAGCAGCTAGGGCGTAGATATCAATGTATTCTCCTCGTGGCGCTTCTGATTCATACTGCTCAGGTGGGGCAAAACCAGGAGTGCGATACACTGTATGTCTTTGGATTGTATTGGGAATAAATTCTCTAGCGATGCCAAAATCTATCAGCACTGCTTCTGATTTCTCAATGCGGATCATAATATTACGTGGTTTGAGATCCCGATGCAGCAATCCTTTAGAATGAATTAGCGTCAAAGCATCGCCAATTTGCCGGATGTACAGCAGTGCTTCTGCTTCTGATAGCACCCCTATGCGTCTCACGCGCTGTCCTAAGTCTTCGCCTTCGATATACTCCATCACCATGCAGGGCAAATTTCCCTCATCAAAGATGGTTTCTATTTGTACTATATGAGGATGGTTACACACAGCCAGCCGAACTGCTTCATCACGGAAGTCTTGCCGTAACTTGTTTCGATGGAGTATCCAGGCGGGGTGATTCAGGATTTCTTCTTTGAGAGTTTTAATTACTCGCAGTTGATTCCGTTGATTACTGGCAAGATAAGTAATGCCAATTCCACCTTCACCTAATTGCCTTTCGATAATGTAGCGTCCACCGAATAAAGACTTTCCTGCATTCCACACCATTAGTAATATTTGACAATTGCTGGTATTTATTTTGGCACGGTATCAGAACAGCCAACACGAATTTTGGAAATTCAATTTTGTTTTGCTGTTATAGCTTTTTGGAACTTAGTTAGTTAAAAAACATTTTCCTTACTAATATAAAATTGGGTATACCCTAATAGTTTTAGCGAAACTATAACCTTTAACCAAAATCTTTATTTGATTGCTCATGCTAGAGTAAACGATGACTTTAGCCATATTTGGTCATAATAATTTGACTTGTAGGTAATCTTAAATTATGCTAAAGAATCTCAATCTGAAACAAAAATTTACAATTCTCCTACTGGTAATTCTGACATTCGGTTTGAGCTTGAGTGGATTTGCTCTTTCTTCTCTGCTCAGAGAAAATGCTAAACAAGATATTAGTTCAACTGCTCTCATGCTCATGCAAACAATGAGTTCTGTTCGTAAATACACCAGTACTCAAGTAAATCCAGAGCTAGCTGATAAATTGGCAACTGAGTTTTTGCCGCAAAGTGTGCCTGCATACTCAGCACGAGAGGTATTTGAGATTTTACGGAAAACAACAGACTACCGTGATTTTTTTTATAAAGAAGCAACTCTCAATCCCACAAATCTTCGGGATAAGGCTGACGGTTTTGAGACGGAAATTGTAGAAAGGTTCAGAAATAAATCAGACCTTAAAGAGGTGAGTGGATTTCGCTCAATTCCTGGTGGAGATATCTTTTATATTGCTCGTCCGCTACCAATTTCTGAAGGAAGCTGTCTGAAGTGTCATAGCGTACCTGAAGTTGCACCCCAAAGTATGATTACTCTTTATGGTACAGCTAATGGATTTGGGTGGAAGCTTAATGAAATTGTCGGCGCTCAAATCATAACAGTACCTGCGAATAACGTCATTAATAAAGCTAATCAGTCTTCCTTACTAATTATCCTAATTGTATCAACTATATTTATAGCAACTATCTTGTTAGTCAACTTTTTCTTAAATCGACAAGTTGTTATGCCTCTCAAACGGATGACTCGCATAGCCGAGGAAGTTAGTACCGGACATATGGAAGTTGAATTTGAGCAGATGTCTAATGATGAAATCGGTAATTTAGCTAAAGCCTTTAAACGGATGCAGTTAAGTTTAGAAATGGCAATGAAAAGAATCAAACGCACTCAAGGAAGTACAGGGGACTAAAAAATTAAAAATTAAAAACATCACTAAATCCGTGATGTCTAAATATCAATATCTAGGAAAATAAGCTTTTTTTGAATTCAAAAGCTGCTTGAAAGTTAGGAATTTCCCTAGCGATGAGTTCAATAAATTGGTCAGCTGAAATGTAAGGATTTTGAGCTAATATTTCTTCCATAACCAGATTTGCCATTGGCCCGATGTGGTAGGCTAACTGCTGCTGACAACGTTTGATAAATGCTGGTTGGAGAGAAGGTTGTTGTTGTTCAATTCGCCCAATTTGCGGAGTAACTGGTAAACTAGGTGAACTAAAAATTGCTTCTCCAGGTTGCTTGTATGACTCCGATATGGCCGACATAGCCTGAAATTCAGGGTTAAATACCGTGGCAGGCAAATCATCAACCACGATCGCAGGAGACATTACCACTTCTGGTTCTCCAATATGCTCTAAATCTATAAGAACTTCCCTAGCTGTTTGATATCGCTTGTTAGGCCTATCTGCCAACATCCGATCGAGTACTTGGGCGAAACTATCAGTAACAAAGGTATAATAACGCCAGTTCCATTCTAATGAGTACTGATCCATGAGTAAGGATGGATCTCTACCTGTGAGTAGTACAATAGCTGTTACTCCCAAAGCATAAAGGTCACTAGAGGCGGAACATAAACCCAAGCTAATCTGTTCGCGGGGAGCATATCCGACTTTGCCTACAAGAGACATTTTGCCAACAAAGGTCACCTGGTTGTTGGAACTTCTGCCCTCATTCATGTCAGCAATTTGCTTGCCTACACCAAAATCAATCAGCACTGGCAAATCCTTGCCATCGGGTAACATGATGTTGTCAGGAGAAATATCTCGATGGATGATGTTGTGTTGATGGACATATTCCAAAACAGGCAGCAGATTTTTTAGCCACTCTATAACTTCCTCTTCAGAAAAATTTCTTCCTTGACGTTGAAGTTCTCCCAGCAGCCTAGAATATGTTTTACCGTCAACATACTCTTGTACTAGGAATAATCGACCATCTCCTTCAAAGCAAGCCAAAAATTTGGGAATTTGAGGATGTTGCAATTGATGAAGAATTTTTGCCTCTCTTTTAAATAAGTTGCGATATTGTTCCAGCCCACTCTCGCCTGTGCCAATGGGCGCAAACTCCTTGAGAACACAAGCTTCATTAAACCGACGAGTGTCAAAGGCCAAGTAAGTTCGCCCCAATCCTCCCTGTCCCAGAAGTTTTTGGATAACATAGCGGTTATCGATTAGAGTTCCAGCAGCTATTTCTGGTCTTGTCATAGGGGACTGTGACATCTCATCGCACTCCTAGCGATTTTATTATTGATAGATTATTCAGTTTGCTGAAAGTCAGAAACTCTAGCAGATAAAGGCTTATAACATCCTTAAAATTGAGATTAGCATCACTGTCAAGACAAGGAAATACACTTTTCTACAATCTTTTGACGGTCTTGTGTGACTAAATAGACAATTTTTACCTGAGCAGTTCGATGGTACTACTCATACTTACGTATTTTAGCAGCCGGAACATAACGAGTGTCTGCGGTAATCTCTGCGAATGCTCTGGGCATCGCCTTTTGGATTCGCAGATGAACCACATTTTACCCCTAGTAACTCAATTGGCACTGAGCTTTGGAACGCTAGGTAAGGATATAGCGTGATATAGTAGTTCCTCAGAAAAACTGGGTTTGCTATAGACTTGCTGAAGAAATTATTATATGTATTTCAAGTGCTGAATATGCGATCGCTCTCAAAAATTAATCTTTCTGGGAGCCAATATCGTTATCAAATAACTGTTTCAGCATCGGCTATCAAGGTTTTCAGTATACATGATTCCTCAAAAGCAGAAAATGATACTGCGTATCAGAAAAGACTTGTGAAGCTACAACAATTCATCTAGTTCATCAGGATTCACGCCTAACTGACGCAAACGTTCTGTTAATTGTTCTACTTTTCGTTTGGCTTGAGCAGCTTCTTGTTCGGCAATGATAGCTCGTTCAGTAGCAGCCGCCGCTTCCTCTGTGGGTGCGGGAATTAATTCTCCCGTTAAAGTGAACCACCTTAACCACAACCTTTCAATATCTCGAAATGAACCTTGCCATAAGCCTAAACTTAAATCTATCTCTGGCATTAGTAGGTATCCATTAGTCAAGTTCATTGGTTCATAGTGACCGCCGACTAACTGAAAAGCCCGAAGTTCATTAGTGTAGCGACTAAAAACAACATAGTAGGGAATCCGCAGAATTCGCTCATAAACTTCCCATTTGCTAGGAGGTTTATCTGCTGCATTTTCTCTTCTTGTGCCTAAATCTTCGTCTTCCGTACCTGGAGATAATAACTCAACAACTACGAAGGGATTTGCTGGTTCTTGCCAAGTTACATAACTTAACCGCAAGTCTTGCCCTTTGTATAATTTTCCTACGCCTACTACACCAAACCAATCTGGGCGCTTATACCACAAAGGATGTTGTAAATCATAGTAAAGATTAAGGTCAGCAGCACTGTAAACTAATTCGGGATTCCAGTTAATGGGCTGAAAAGTTAAGTATAAAAGTAGAGGCTGTAAAAAGTGAAAATCGTCTGGCAAACCTGGTTCCTCTGGGTTGTCACTTGGTAAATCATACATCGTTGGTAGAGTTTCCCAAGGAGGAAGCGGCGGGTCAGATTGAGGGATGTAATGGGGAGAAGAAGTCATAATAAAAATTGGGTTTGATATTTTTCGGCTATTACTTTTATGGCTCTAGCGTACTTATTATGCTAAATTCACAGCTTCTAAGCTCGACTTTATCCATTTTTGAGAATATGAGGGGGCAAAAGGAAGAAACATGAACATGGGAAAATAGGAAGTAGCGTCAATGACAATATGCATCTATACCCATGAGCCTGAATTTACCCGCAGGAATAGCCAGTATCATACAAGTGTTCTCAAGGCTTTTCTCAACCAGAGTCTGGAAGCAGGCCGAAGTACTGATGATTGGGGCAATTCTAACGACGCGAAAGCGTACAGTATCCTCAATACTGGAAGTCATGGGAATAGCGCATGAGAAAAATTTTCAAAATTATCATCGTGTTTTAAGTCGTGCGGTGTGGTCAAACTTAGAAGCTAGTCGCATTTTGTTAATGATTCTGATCAGTATTTTTGTCCCATCAGGGCCAATTATTATGGGAATTGACGACACCATTGAAAGGAGGAAAGGGAAGAAAATCAAAGCAAAAGGTATCTATCGTGACCCAGTACGTTCAAGCCACAGCCAGTTTGTCAAAGTTAGTGGTCTACGATGGTTAGGAGTCATGTTACTTGTAGAAATACCTTGGGCACAAAGAGTTTGGGCTTTGCCTTTTCTCACCGCTTTAGCACCATCTGAACGTTACAACCAGCAACTTAAACGTCGCCATAAAACCCTGACCGATTGGGGAAGGCAAATGATGTTACAAATTCGACGATGGTTGCCGAACCGAGAGTTGGTAATGGTTGCAGATAGCAGTTTTGCAGCATTAGAACTTCTATTTCGTGTGAGTCAGCACAAGTTGCCCATACACATGATTACTCGGTTACGTTTGGATGCCGCATTATATGAGCCAGCACTCAACAGGAAAGCAGGTACTATGGGGCGACCAGCACTCAAAGGCAAAAGATTACCAAATCTAGAACACATATCAGTTGACCCCAACGCTCATTGGCAAACTGTGATAGTTAACAACTGGTATGGCCAAGGCAAACGCGAGGTAGAAATTTGTAGTGACACTGCTGTTTGGTATCACACCGCAAAGCCTGTAGTCCCAATTCGTTGGGTATTGATTCGTGACCCAAAAGGTAAGTTTGAAACACAGGCAATACTCAGCACTGGTCTGGCTTATTCTCCTATACAGATTTTGGAGTGGTTTGTACGTCGATGGCAAGTGGAAGTTACTTTTGAGGAAGTCAGGGCACACTTGGGAGTTGAAACTCAACTTTGTCTTTGGTCTGACAAAGCGATCGCTCGTACAACACCATTATTATTTGGGCTTTTTTCCTTAGTTACTGTCTTGGCACACCATTTACAAAATGATTTTCAGTGGCAAGTCCGGCAAACAAGTTGGTACTCCAAACATTTGCCTTCCTTCTCAGATGCACTGGCTTTAGTGCGGCGATTTTTGTGGGCTAGCACTTTTTCAATGTCCCATGAATCCTTTGAGATGGTAAAAGTACCTCGCCCTTTGTTTGAACGTTTGCGGGACATTGCCGTTTATGCCGCGTAATTGGATAAAGTCGAGCTAAGAGGGAATAGGGAATAGGGAACAGAAGCGAATAGATGTGTACTGAGTTTTTTCACGCAATCAAATAAGATTCCTATAGAAGTAATAATGTTATTTTACAATTAGCTGCGAAGTGCTAGCGCACCGCTTTGCTAATGCCAAATTTTGAGATTACCTCTGCTACTATTATCTCTAAATGTTCGGCTTCCTTGGGTCAAATGCCACTGGACTCTAATTGTGAAACTTGCTCAAGGTTGGTAATTAGCGAGATATCACTTATTTAAAGGTATAAAAAATTTTCTTAATTGCTTATAAATAACTATTACTTTCTAAATTACTTGGGGAATACTGAAATTTAGTACCATTAAAGGTGTATGAATAATGGCAGATAATAAAGTCAGTGCAAAACTTTCCTCGGCAGACAGGGAAGCCGTGATGCAAGCTATTACTACTATCCGCGAAAAGTTACCGTTTTTGATTGATTTGACAACCGAGGAGCGTAAAGCTTTACCTAAGCTGGGGGATAAGAGTCGGGCGTTTGTGAGTAAGGCGTTGGAAATCGGCACACAAAACCCTGACTTCTTACCTCGTTCTTTTGACTTGAATGAAATGCGCCAAGATATCGAATTATTTGAAGCACTGTATCCCATTTTGCTGTCGTTGACGCAACTGCAAGAACTGGTGGATGATACTTCTGTGGCTGTTGGTAGCGAAGCTTATGCGGCGGGGTTGATGGTATATAACTATGCGAAAGTCAGTGGTAAAGGCGCGGGTTTAGAGTCAATGATTGATGATTTAGGACGCAGATTTGCCCGGAAAGCTAAAAAAGTGCAACCACAAAGTTCATAAGGGACTTCCAACAAATAAATTATCCAATCTTGTGGGGTGGACATCTTGTCCGCCCTTGGCTATGGGCTATCGTGTCGTCCACCCCACAAGAAGTAGTTGAGTATTTTTTATTTGGAGTTCCCTAAGTCGAGAAATTAACTCAATGCTTCTACCTAAAAACCTAAAACTTTGAGCTTCTGAGTTTGGGTGTTTCTGTTTCAAGTGAAAAACTTCCAGTCAGAAGCTCAAATTTTGCTGTTGTCAGCAAGAACGTTCTTGTTTCAAATAAGAACGTTTTCGTTTCAAGTGAGAATGTTTTGGTTTTAAACGAGAACTTTCTGGTTTGAAGTGAAAATGTTCTGGTTGAAAACGAGAAGTTTTTGGTTTGAAGTGAGAATGTTCTGGTTGAAAACGAGAAGTTTCTGGTTTGAAGTGAGAATGTTTTCGTTTGAAGTTAAAAAGTTTGTGTTTAGAGCTAAACAGTTGTAGGTTAAAGAGCAATAGGGTTTGTAGGGCTTCTCGGTTGAGTGGAATAAAGACCTAACCCCAGCCCCTTCCCTACAAGGGAAGGGGAGTAAGATTCAAAGGCTCTTTCCTTTTATTTATCTTATGCAATCTCACTACCGAAGGACGCATTAAACCTGCTTTCTGCCATTCGATAATTTCAACATCAAAAGCAGTTTGAGTGATTTGACTGGTAATACGCGCCACAATAACATCGTCATCTCCGGTATCTAAAAGTACTAATACTGGGCGAAGTTTGAATGTTACTGCATCAGAAAATGGCAACTTGAGCAATATAACAGAACCAGATTGATAATTTTGCATTGATTAAATCGTGTCGTAGATAGCATCATCTTCGCTGTAGCCTTTTAGTAATTGTTCGGCTGCAAGACGATGCCAAGCTGTTTCTTCTTGTTCTTCTTCTGTGGGTTCATTGACGAGAATAATTACTTTTACCTGCTGGTTATTTGCTAACTGTTGCCAAATCACATTTGGTAATTCTATTTTGCCTTCATCGGTGACATTGGCAGGAAATTCGTATGCTTTCATATTATGTTTATTGTTCGCTAGTTCTAATATTATTTTGACGCTGTTATTGCACAACTAGCTGCGATCGCCATATTTTGATATTCCCGCTAGCATCTCCAGCAGCAAGCCAATTTCCATCGGGGCTAAAGGCGACAGATAAAACTCCGTCAAAATGAGCCAGGCTGTGAATTTCTTTACCTGTTGATATTTCCCACAGTTTGATAGTGTTGTCGTCACTACCACTAGCGAGAATTTGCTTATCACTACTGATGGCTACGGAAAAAACCAACTCGGAATGACCAGTGAGGGTGCGAATTTCCCTTCCAGTTGTCACCGACCACAGTTTGATAGTGTTGTCGTCACTACCACTAGCGAGAATTTGCCCATCACTACTGATGGCTACGGAATTAACCGACTCGGAATGACCAGTGAGGGTGCGAATTTCCTTTCCGATTGTCACCGACCACAGTTTGATAGTGTTGTCCTTACTACCACTAGCAAGAATTTGCCCATCACTACTGATGGCTACGGATCTCACCAACTCAGAATGACCAGTGAGGGTGCGAATTTCCTTTCCGGTTGTCACCGACCACAGTTTGATCGTGTTGTCGTCACTACCACTAGCGAGAATTTGCCCATCACTACTGATGGCTACGGAAAAAACCCAGGAGGAATGACCAGTGAGGGTGCGAATTTCCTTTCCGGTTGTCACCGACCACAGTTTGATCGTGTTGTCCTGACTACCACTAGCAAGAATTTGCCCATCACTACTGATGGCTACGGATCTCACCAACTCAGAATGACCAGTGAGGGTGCGAATTTCATTTCCGGTTGTCACCGACCACAGTTTGATCGTGTTGTGCTTACTACCACTAGCAAGAATTTGCCCATCACTACTGATGGCTACGGAACTAACCCAGTCAGAATAACCAGTGAGGGTGCGAATTTCCTTTCCTGTTGTCACCGACCACAGTTTGATAGTGTTGTCGTTACTACCACTAGCGAGAATTTGCCCATCACTACTGATGGCTACGGAATTAACCGACTCGGAATGACCAGTGAGGGTGCGAATTTCCTTTCCGGTTGTCACCGACCACAGTTTGATCGTGTTGTCCCAACTACCACTAGCGAGAATTTGCCCATCACTACTGATGGCTACGGAATTAACCAACTCAGAATGACCAGTGAGGGTGCGAATTTCCTTTCCGGTTGTCACCGACCACAGTTTGATCGTGTTGTCCCAACTACCACTAGCAAGAATTTGCCCATCACTACTGATGGCTACGGAATTAACCGACTCAGAATGACCAGTGAGGGTGCGAATTTCCTTTCCTGTTGTCACCGACCACAGTTTGATCGTGTTGTCCCAACTACCACTAGCGAGAATTTGCCCATCACTACTGATGGCTACGGATCTCACCAACTCAGAATGACCAGTGAGGGTGCGAATTTCCTTTCCGGTTGTCACCGACCACAGTTTGATCGTGTTGTCCTGACTACCACTAGCAAGAATTTGCCCATCACTACTGATGGCTACGGAACTAACCCAGTCAGAATGACCAGTGAGGGTGCGAATTTCCTTTCCTGTTGTCACCGACCACAGTTTGATAGTGTTGTCGTTACTACCACTAGCAAGAATTTGCCCATCACTACTGATGGCGACGGAATTAACCCTTTTGGAATGACCAGTGAGGGTGCAAAGAAGTTGACCTGTAGTTGATGAAAACAAGTGAATAACTGAATGTGCCACACTTGCTAAAATATCTTCCTTGGGGCTAAGGGCGACTCTTCCATTAATACCAGGGATGATGTGGGCGCATTCCCAAGATGGGGGTGTATTGGGACGAGATCGAGATATTACTGGTTGTGTTGGCGGTATGGGACTTGCACCCAACAAATCCAACCACTCCTGCACAGACTGGGGACGAAACTTGTAATTTAACGCCATCCCCTTCATAATTGCCTCATTCACCCTGTCGCTAACCCTGCCATTCAACTCCTTGGGTGCTTGTAGCGTAAAATTTTGCAGTCTAGCTGGTGCTGGCATAGGCAATTGTCCAGTCACTAAAGAATATAACGTAGCTGCGAAGGCGTAAACATCTATATATTCTCCCCGTTGTTCGATGGGTACATATTGTTCTGGTGGCGCGTAACCATGAGTAACACTCTCTGTATGCTGTAAAGCTGCACCAGAAATAAATTGTCTAGCAAGACCAAAGTCAATTAGCACCGCTTCTGGTTTACCCGCCCGCATCATAATATTACTCGGCTTCAAATCCCGATGCAGCAAGCCTTTCTCATGAACCAATATCAAAGCTTCGCCAATTTGCCTAATATATAGTAGTGCTTCTGCTTCTGGTAACGCCCCTTTTTCGGTTATCAGCTTCCCCAAATCTTCGCCTTCGATGTACTCCATCGCCATACATGGCAAATTACCTTCATCAAAGACGTTTTCTACCTGCACAACATGAGGATGGCGACACAAAGTCAGTCGCAAAGCTTCATCCCGGAAGTCATGCCGTAATTTATCTTGATGTGGTATCCAGTCAGGATGATTGAGGATTTGTTCTCTGAGGGTTTTGATGACTCGCAATTCACCGCGTCGATTTTTCGCAAGATAGGTAATCCCAACTCCACCTTCGCCTAATTTTCTCTCAATGATGTAGCGACTACCAAATAACTCCTGCCCTGGATTCCACGCCATTGGTCAAAACCGTAGTTTTACTGATATTTATTTTGGCACACCATAAATCTCAGTTTTTGGCAAAGTTGATGTCTAAGCTGTATATCTATAGTGTCTCTACATTAAGTTCTTTACTCAACTTTGCTCATAGGCTGTTAAGAATTCGTCCCGCGAGATAGCTACTTGAGTGCAAATCGATCTTAATGTCCCTGATTTAATTTGAGATTGATTAGGCATGACTAATGGTGTTTGCGAGCCATCTTCATTTTCTCGCACCATAACAATATGTTCGCGTTCCCGAATGATGTGAAACCCCAGTAACTCAAATGCTTTAATAACTCTTTTCTTTGGAGCGTCTACAGGAAACTTGGGCATTAAATAGCCACCTCTGCATCTATCACAAAAGCTTCGATTACTGGTGAGTCATCTTCGAGCATTTCTTTGCCAAATATTTCGATATAGCAACGAATAGCTGACTTGACATCGGCTAAAGCTTCTTCATAAGTATCACCTTGACCAACTACAGCCCCTTTTATACTAAGAGGATAGGCAACATAACCGTCAGAATGTTTTTCTACAATAATTTTGATTTGTTTCATTACGGGTATTTAGCAAGGTAAACTTTAGGCAATTCTGATGCAGCCGACAATAAGCAGTGTATTCAATTGTAATAAATTTATAGCGATCGCATTTTTAGATTAAATGGGACGTAGGCTTAACCCATCACAGACATCGCTTTTGTTTAACTATACCTCTTTTGATGCAGTTACAGACTCTACAGCTGTTTGGGATGATGTTTGTTGAATCAATCTTATCAATAGGCGTAGCCCTTCATTAACTGCCCCAGAATCTGGAAAAATTGCTGCTACATCGATCGGGATCTAACTGGACAGTTAGGGTAGATCGTTTGCGCCCTTGACCCTGTGCTATAACTGGGAGTTGAGTAAAGTCGTATTCAGGACATAAGTCATCATCCATTTCAAAGGTCTGACTCATAAGCTTTGCGTTCGTTACGGTTAGCTGGACTTTAAGCAATGTTCAGATCCCCGACTTTTTTGAAAAGTCGGGGATCTAAGTTAGATAGGGGTTATTGCGTTAAAATTTGACGGCTTAAAATACTCATTACTTCACCTGGGTTGGCGGTTGGTAGCAGTGGACTCCAATCTCCTACACTGGCATAGCCAATTACCTGCAAGTAGTGAATTGTACTGCTAACAGCTTTGGGAGAACCAATCAGTAGATGCTTAATCGGTTCTCTGTTGGGAAGTGGCTGTGCAGTTGATTCCTTGCGGGTGGGTGTATCTAAATTTTCACCCAGGTATTGCTTTAACTGTGATTGGGCAGACTTTTGTAATTGTGCCATCATTGTATTTATCTCCTGATAAAGGGGTGACATAAAGGCGATCGCATTCTTCTTTCCGGGATTAGGCGATCGCCTTTATCATGTCTTTATATTAGGGTATAAAATTATACTTATCAACTGCAAACTTGAAAATTATTAATAATAATTTTCAAGTTTTAACGGGAATAAATTAGCTTTAGCTTTGGTAATATTAACAATAACAATTAACAAAAATACTCTCAATTCTTGGCTGTAATTGGTATTATTTAAAATTTCATATTTCTAAAAAAAATGCTAGATTTAGCAAATTTTTCGCTAATCTAGCAAACCTAAATTATTTAGAGGAAGTCTAATTTTCCGGCTCAATTCCCGCCGCCCGCAATTGTGCTGCTAGTCGTTCAGCACGTTGCCGTTCTTGTTCGGCGCGATCGCGTTCCTGTTGGGCTAACTCAGAACCCCAAGGTAAAAGGTTTCCTTGTTCATCCCACCACCGTAACCACTTTCCTACACGATTTTCACGAGTACCTTGCCACACCCCAAGGTAAAGATTCATTTCTGTTATCCAGTAGCGTTGATTTTCATCAGACTCTTGCAAAATGTACTGTTCTGTGTTTCCTAAGCGATACATCTCGAAACTACCGCTGTCTGGCTCAAAGATAATATAGTTTGGTACTTTTAAAATGCGCTCGTAGAAAAACCATTTTCCTGGGGGATATGTCGCTTTGATAGAATATTCTGTCTCCTGTATATCGGAAACAAATTCCATCACAATTACGGGAATGTCACCCTGTAATTGAGGTGTGTAACTGCGTATTACTTCTTCTCTATTAACGTTAATTTTGGCAATGAAAGCCCAATCAGGGGCTTTAATCACCATTTTGTTGTTGAGAGTGGCACAAATGCCGTAATTAGTTGTTGTTAGGGCGTTAGCAGAAATTTTTTCGGCTAATTGTAAGCTTTCTGTAAGTGCAGCAGCTAAGGCTGGTTGGTTGATGTTGTCCACTGGATCGTCTGGGAGTTTGTAATCATCGGGTAGTTTTTCCCAAGTGATTTGGTAGTCTTGGGTGAGGGCTGTCATCGTGGGTTGTCCTTTGGGATGGTAAATTTACAAGAAATAAATTACGAACCACAGAGACGCAGAGAACACAGAGAGAGGAGAAATGGAGAGTGATTATTTTAGCTCCCCTCAAGCCCGTTTAAAAAGGGGGCTATATAGTTACTCTTCTTCATCAGGTTCTAAATCGTCGGCTGTCAATTCTTGATGCGGGATGGCGGCGATAATCGCATCTATTACTTTAGATACTGGTAATATCTCAATATTTAAGTCGGGAAATTTTGTCCCTTTTGGCACGATCGCTCGTTTAAATCCCAACTTAGCAGCTTCTTTCAACCGCAGTTCCATTTGGGAAACCGATCGCACTTGTCCGCCTAGCCCAACTTCACCGATTAATACTGTACCGGGATCGACTATGCGATCGCGGAAACTTGCAACGATCGCGATCGCAATTCCTAAATCTACCGCCGGTTCTTCCACATTCAATCCACCCGCAGAAGCAACGTAGGAATCCAATTTCGACATGGGAATTCCCACCCGTTTTTCTAAGACGGCGAGAATTTGCACCAAGCGGTTGTAATCTACGCCAGTACCAGCACGACGGGGTGAGGGATAGCTGGTGGGACTCACCAAAGCTTGCAATTCTACAACGATGGGGCGAGTACCTTCACAAGCAACGACAATAGCAGTACCAGGTGCAGGATCGTCACGGTTGCCTAAAAATAGCTCTGAGGGGTTGGAGACTTCCCGCAGTCCCTCGGCTACCATTTCAAAGATGCCGATTTCGTGAGTTGCGCCGAAGCGATTTTTTACTGTGCGTAATAACCGATGGGAAGCAAAGCGATCGCCTTCAAAGTACAACACTGTATCTACTAAATGTTCTAAGACTTTTGGCCCAGCGATCGCTCCTTCTTTGGTAACATGTCCCACAATCAGCATAGTGACATCTTCGTGCTTCGCCACTTTCATCAGTGCGGCCGTACATTCCCGTACCTGAGCCACTGAACCTGGTGCGGAAGTCAGCGCTGGAAAGAACACCGTTTGGATACTATCAATCACCGCCACGTTTGGCTTTAGAGAGTCTATTTCCCGTAAAATTTCTTCTAAATCTGTTTCTGGCAATACATATAAATCTGCACCTATACTGTCAGGGTCTATAGGAAGTGTAGTATCTACTACTACAGCAACCTTCTCCTCATTCACCACGCTTAGGGTTTTTGATACTCCCAACCGAGAAGCTCGTAATTTTACTTGCTGTCCCGATTCTTCACCAGTTACATAAAGGATGCGATATTTCTGCGCTAGTTGATTTGATACTTGCAGCAATAAAGTCGATTTCCCAATCCCTGGATCGCCACCAATCAGCACCATAGAGCCAGGAACAACCCCACCCCCAAGCACCCGATCTAATTCTTCATAACCAGACTCCCAGCGGGCAATTTGGCGATCGGTAATTTGGTCAAATGTTAAAGAGGCTCGCGCTTTCGCTGGTTTAGAGTGAGATTTGCCATTTGTTTGAGTTGATTGCCAACTACTCACTCCCCCTCGGCTGGGTACATCTACTGAAGACTGGATAGAAATTTGTTCTTCTAGAGAATTATAAGTGCCGCAAGCTGGACACTTACCAAACCACTGGGGTGATTCTGCTCCACATTCGTTACAAACGTAAAAGGTTTTTGGCTTTGCCATTCTTAAATCTTATTAAATAATCTTAATATTTACTTAATTCTTGAAAAAAACTAAAAACCAATAATAGTAGTATTCAGGGCTTTTTCCAAATCAATTGATGGAATGATATCTTAATATTATGGTATTAAAAATTAATCATGTAAATTTTTAGTTAAGGAGCCTTGAGAAACTTGGAAAGCCATAAAGAAAAAATCTTGGTGGTAGACGACGAAGCCAGCATTCGCCGGATTTTGGAAACGCGCCTTTCCATGATTGGCTACGATGTAGTGACGGCTGGCGACGGAGAAGAAGCTTTAGAAACTTTTCGCAAAACCGAGCCAGACCTGGTAGTTTTGGATGTAATGATGCCAAAGCTAGACGGCTACGGTGTATGTCAAGAATTACGAAAAGAATCAGATGTCCCCATTATTATGCTAACAGCCTTGGGTGATGTAGCCGATCGCATCACTGGGCTAGAATTGGGTGCTGATGACTATGTAGTTAAACCATTTTCCCCTAAGGAGCTAGAAGCTCGAATTCGCTCGGTGTTGCGGCGGGTAGACAAAACCAGTGCTTCTGGCATTCCTAGTTCTGGGGTGATCCATGTCGCTAATATTAAAATCGATACGAATAAGCGACAAGTTTACAAAGGTGATGAGCGAATTCGGTTGACGGGTATGGAGTTCAGCTTATTAGAGTTGTTAGTCAGTCGCTCTGGAGAAGCTTTTTCTCGTTCGGAAATTTTGCAGGAAGTTTGGGGTTACACACCAGAACGCCATGTTGATACCCGCGTAGTGGATGTGCATATATCCCGTTTGCGGGCAAAGTTAGAAGACGATCCTAGCAACCCAGAATTGATTCTCACCGCGCGGGGTACTGGTTATCTTTTCCAGCGGATTATTGAACCAGGGGAGGAGTGAGACATGAGGGAGCAGGGGAGCAGGGGAGCAGAGGGGCAGAGGGGCAGAGGAGGCAAGGGGATAAGGGGAATATATTGAATAAGTCTCTCCCTTGTCTACCTTGTCTCTTCTGCATACTCAATGCTCAATTCCCAATTCCCAATTTCTAATGACTAAACCCGATCCCAATCGATTTTTGCGGCGTCTACCCATTGTTGTGGGTGGGCTAGGCGCTGTGCTTTTGCTGATTAATCGTTTATTGACACCGGAATTAACCCAGTCTCAATCGCGTGGTGATGTGGTGGGCGTGATTTTGAGTGCGGTATTAATTTTGACGGGTTTAATTTGGCAGCAAGTTCAGCCGCGATCGCCTGATACTGTAGAACTAATTGGTGAAGTTGGTTTTGTACTAGCAGCAGATTTACCTGAAGCCGTCAAAACAGAGCTAGCTTGGGCATCTCATTTATTGTTGACTAATACAGTAACGCGATCGCTTGTGGTTTTTTATCAAGGTAAAGTTCTGTTGCGTCGCGGGATTCTGGGTACTAAATCTGAGGTTGTACCAGGAGTAATCTTAAAACAGGTACTCGAAAAACAAAAGCCGATTTATCTAGTTGCACTAAAAGTATATCCAGGTAGGCTTGAATTTGATTATTTACCAGAGAACACTCAAGGTGTAATTTGTCAACCTATTGGTAACCAAGGTGCGCTAATTTTGGGTGCGAATGCTCCTCGCAGTTACACCAAACAAGATGAAAACTGGATTGCGGGAATTGCTGATAAACTTGCTGTTACTCTTAATACTTAGGTTATTCGCTTGTTTAGAAGTCACCAAGAAGTCAAAAAATTCCACCCTTCTTTTTCTTCCGGTGTCTTTGCTTCTTTTTCTTCTGCTTCTTCCGGTGTCTTTAAATTTTTCAGTTGAATTACATTCTCATATTCTCCTGAATCAACCCATTTTAATAATTCGCCAGCCCGCATAACTACCCAGTTAAGCCCAGGTTCTGTATAGCTTAATATTTTGGTGACCCGATCTACAGTATCAAGGTTATTGGATGCAAACTCACGAGCTTGTACAAGGAAATCTTCGATTACAGCAGTAGTCAAGTACTCATCTGGCAAACCCGCGAGTTTCATCAGTGTAACGATCGCTACCTCAATATCCTGGCAAGCAAGCATTGCAGCCCGATCGGCAGTGAATCTAGCCATCATCCGCCAATTATACAAACCCAGTTCCATTCCACTAGCTACCAAGCCACCGACACCCAATGTGGTACTGCTCAACAAATTTTTCAAAGTTGGCATAACAATTGCCATTTGGTGATAAACCATATGCTGACTCTTGATGCGAGCGATTTCGTGCCCGAAAATGTAAAGCAACTCATCTGCGTCAAGCCACTCCATTGCATCCAAATTTATACCGACAAGGGGTTTTTCCACGCCAACAATGTAGCTTTCAATGTGACCTGTACCTTGAAACAGATACAGTTCAGGAAGTGGAGCAACATCAAGAATTTGGCAGGTTTCTACAAATTTCTGATGCAATTCGGGAAAATTTCGGGATGAAATTCTGATTTCACTACCAAGGCTTTGCAGTCTGAGTAGGCGATCGATGCCGTATTCGTTAATTTTTTTGAGTAGCAAGGAGACACCAGGCATATTTTGCAAAGAAGCTAGAGCTTTGCGATCAAAAGGATGCTCGTAGGCTGCTGAACTCAGTCCAGTTAAAATTTTTCTCGTCATGGGTTTTGAGCTTTATCTTGGAGGGTTTGGGAAGTTCAGTTACTTATTACGAACGGCTTATGCTTCCGCTACGCCTGTGGCTAGGGGTTTGGGTAGTAAATAAACCGCAACTAAGGCGCTTGCTATTAAGTTTTTTTGAATAGTATAAATTGTATCTGCCCAACAACTGAATTAATTGCCACTACCGACAATTACCAAGACGAGGCAAGAGCGATAGAGAGAGATTTTACCAGATTGAACCAGAAAATCATATTTAGTTCAGATTGAAAGTCTAAGCATTTTTCAACATCTCGCCCAGATACAATATGCAATGGGGACGCCCCTAGTAATGACTAACTGACTCAGAAATTTAGAAATTTACAATTCTATCTATGCAAATTATTTATTGGCTATTACTTGCTGTAATGCTTGTGGGTATCATTGGTGCTGTAGTTCCAGCCATTCCTGGTAGCAGCTTAATTTTAATTGCAATTATCGTCTGGGGAATCGTTAGTAGTTCCTTTGCAGCTATCAAGATTCCCCTAATTGTGACAGTTATAGTTTTACTGCTCAGTGTCGGAGTGGATTTTTTAGCTAGCTATGTGGGAGCAAGACAAGCCGGAGCTAGCAAGTGGGGGCAAATCGGCGCAATTGTCGGTTTGGTGGTGGGATTTTTGGGGTTATTACCAGCATTGCCTTTTGGAGGGCCACTGTTAGGGATTTTACTAGGCCCGCTTTTGGGAGCAATTATTGGTGAGTACCTTTACCGACGTGAATTCGGGTTGGCGGTTAAGGCGGGTATAGGAATTGTAGTTGGATCTTTGATTGGAAATTTGATTCAAGGGTTGTTGGCGATCGCAGCGGTTGTAGTTTTTGTTGTGACAACATGGCCACAAGTATTTGGTACTTAATATTTGAAAGGTTTGACAGATTAGAGAACATCAATAATAGCTAGCAGCTAGGCTAGCTATTAAAAACATTCAATAGTAAACAAATACAGCGGTTCCTCCCATTTGTTCTACGGGAGGAACCGTTTCGCTAAGTATTAGTAACTAGAGAGATTATAGATACACTGCATACTCCATTTATCTAAAATATGGTTGAGTAAATTTAAGTATTAATAAGTACTAACTTGTTAAGGATACGTAAATTATTTTTCTTAAAGTCAGAGCTATTGCCAACAATTTAAACCCTATGGAATGAAAGATATACGAAGCGCAAATATATAACGAATTAAAATTTCATAAAGGATAGGAATGCATTAAAGATGTGATGAAGACCACTCAGTAAATATGGCAGGCTCTAAATCTATGTGATTTTATGGAGATAAGAAATACATCACGCAAGTTTCGCTTTCACTGACAGTATTTTCCATAAATAAATTACTGAGATTAAAAGTAAAGCAATTGCTCTGATTTAAGGTTATTACTAGGAGCCTCAAAGGACAATGATTGATTTTAAATCTAAATTACTAAATGCAACTTTAGCTTTGACTGTTGCGATTCCTTTAGCTACCGCTGGCTTGTTTACTTCTGCTGGTTCTGCTCAAGCATACATTGGTTCATTTAACTACAGCACTTCTGATAGAAACCCTTCCGATCTGCCAACTACAGCCACTATTAGCAACACCTTTGTAAACTTTCTTCCCGATCCAGGAGCAATTTTACTTTCACATCAGACAGGAGATTTTTTATCTGATTCTAGAGGTTTTATCAAAGGCTTCCAAATAAATCCATTTCTTTCACCTTCCGCGTTTATTGATGTTGGTACTTTGGACGGTAAAAAACTGTTTAGTTTGACTAGTCTCGATCCAGCAGTTTTTACTCCACAAAATGGAGGAACAGATATCAACTTAAAGTTCAAGGGAATCTTTGACGATGGAAGTCAAGGAGAAGGATATATCACTTTTGCTACTCAAGATACTGCTGCAAAAACAACTTTTGATAAGGGTGGAACAATTAGTGCAAGTTTCACAGGTCTTGCGGTAACTTCAGTTCCCGAACCAGCTGCATTACTAGGCTTGGGTGCAGTCGGTGCAGTAATGGTTATGTCTCGCCGCCGCAAAAGTTTCGCTCAATAGAGCAACCTATCCTAATAAAAAAGTTACTTTTAGCAACTAAAAGTAACTCTAATTTATCTATTCGATCTGGCTGGAATGCAAAATTTTACCAACCAGATCGAATTTTTTTCTATTGTCAGACAAATCTATTAAAGGATAAATTTTCTTAACCTGAGATAGACTTAAGCTGATTGCAAAGATTCTTTCGCTTCATTTGCGATCGCTTCTACTTCATCATCAGCCAAAGTTTCTAATATAGATTTGGCTTCTGCATTACCCAAACGAGCCAAGGCTTGTACAAGTCTGTAACGAATTTGCCAATCTGGATTGGTAGCATAGGGAGCCAATAGGGGAACAGCTTGTACATCTCCCAAGTCACCCAAAGAACTAATCGCAGCAGTTTGAACTAATTCGTTTTCTGATGAGAGTGCCTCTTTGAGTAGCTCAAAGGCTCGTGGATCGCCCAACTCTCCTAATGTAGCAATAATACTGAATTGTATTAGCCATTCACCGGTTGTGTGATAAAGTTGCTGCAAATCTTCAAAAGCTTCGCGTAACTTCAGAGCACCCAAACAGTCTGCTGCTGCTGCTTGTACATCTACTTCGGAGTCATGAAGCAAGCGATCGCGCAAGATATCCAAGGATATTTGTAAATCTTGCGTTCCAAGTGTATCCATTTGACTCACCGCTGAGTAACGGACACGGGAATTGCGATCGCCAATCGCACTTTGAATTAATTCAAAGCCGATTGCAGGTTCCAATTGGCGGATTTGATTTACTGCACGTAAGCGATCGCCTAAATCCTCAGAACTGAGTAATTGCTTAACAGACTCCGGAGTAATACTCATTTTGTTATCCTTGATTTTCAAAGCTGTAAAAAACAGTCAAAAGTCAACAGTTAAGTATTAAAAACTTTTGACTAATGACCAATGACTAATGACCAATGACTAATGACTAATCTTGACTTGCTGCCATTGCCCGAATAATATCACCACGAGTGAGGATACCAATTACTCGATCCGCGTCCTCAACTACCGGCAAGCGGTGAACGCTGCGATCGTGCATGATTGTAGCGGCTTCCCTTAAAGTTTTATCAGGGGAAATAGCGATCGGGTTTTTACTCATCACCTCCCCAACGGTTTGCCCTAGTGCTTTGTGCAAGTCACGGTCATACGTAGCAGGATTTTTTAAATAGATAACGCTATCAAGAAACATAATATACGCAGGTGGAGTAACACCAGTTTCTTGCCACATCAAATCGGTTTCTGAGATAATACCGACCAATTTACCGACATCATCCACAACAGGTAATCCGCTGATGTGGCGTTCTGCGAGAATTTGGATAGCTTCCTTCAATGGAGTTTCTGTCCGAACAACAATTGGATCGCGGCTCATCACATCGGCAACGGTTTTAGGCATTTATTTACTGACACCTTTAATCAAAGTCCCTGCGCTTATTGTAGAAAATTGCGGGACTCAACCTGATGCAATTAATAGATTGTTACGGGATTAGTCATTTGTTATTTGTCATTTGTCACTTGTACTGAGCGTTCGCGCAGCGTCTCGTAGAGAAGCCGAAGTATTTGTCAGAAGTATTTGTCATTTGTCATTGGGCATTGGTTATTAATTATTCGTCCTCTGCTCCTCTGCTCCCCTGCTCCTCTGCTCCCCTGCTTTCCTGTTCCCTCTGCTTCTTTCTTAGCCCCCAGTTCCTTTTAAGGCAGCAATAATTAGACTATTTGCTTTAGGAAAAGTAAATTGCTCCAGTTCTTCCAAGGTTACCCAGCGAATTTCATCCGATTCCAAAGGTTGGGGAACACCTGTAAGATGGCGGCAGTGATGTACTGTGAGGGTAACGCGCAAGTCTGTATAGCTATGGTCAATAGTAATCAGATGCTCTCCGACTTCAATTACTATTCCCAGTTCTTCGGAAATTTCCCGTTGAATACACTCTTGGATCGTTTCACCAGGCTCAATTTTACCACCAGGAAATTCCCACAAACCACCCATCGCTCCTTCTGGACGACGGCGATCGATTAAAATTTGCTCTTGGTCATTCCAAATTACTGCAACACCAATGATTTTATGGGGTGGGAAAGAACTGGTTTCATTCATAATTGATTGATAAGAGGGGGAGATGAGGGAGACTAATGACTAATAACAAAACTCGGCAGACTAGTTATAACTCTGCCGAGTTTAGATTTATTGCAAAGGTCGTCCGCCTCTGTTAGTTTATCCACAAATGTATATTAATCATTTAGAAATACACCTCTAGTTGAACTAATTTCTAAATTGCATCAGTTTATAGAGAACAGCATTCAAAAATTCCCCGCTACTCTGTCCTAATCTCTGCACTCCTACCCTGCGGCAAGTCGAAGCGCCTATGCGGTTAAATTTAAACCTTAATTCGTCACTATTTTGGATATTTTCAAAAAATTTAGCCGATCGCGATCGGGAATTAATACCAAAGATATCGCAGAGGCTTATTTTCAATTCCTATCAGCCCAACAACAATATTGATTGAATTTCCCAAATTTTATATTTTTAGTCAATTTGGCTGTTGTTGGTTTCACTCCCTTGTAAGGCGATTTCAAAATTCATTCTCTGTTCAGCGTTACGCAAGAAATAACCACTAATCATAGCAGAAGCGAGAAGCCGACCCAGACTTTCTCGACTGGTGGTTAGAGTGACACCAAAATGTTCTGAAGGTAGATTACCCAACAGCCCTGTAATATTCCGTTCCATGACTTGAAACACTTCGGCAGACGTCGGTTTGGATAGCTGGGTAACTGTCTCTGGACTCAAGGATTTAACGTACTGCCATAGTAAATCGTTAGTTTCTGATTCGCTATTAAAAAATTCTGATACACGATTGGATGGGTTACTCATTTTTTAGCTCCTTAACTACCACTGTTGGCTGCGGTGCTTGTGATTTAAATATTAAATGCCTGTTTTGGATTGACTTAGTTCTTTTGTCTTCCTGTCAACTAATGTAACAGCCTAACTTAAGAGTGGAAGTAGGTGTAACCGTACCAAAGTCAGCGTATTTTCTCACCCATCGGTCATTTGTCCTTTGTAAATAACTAATAACGAATAACAAAGGACTAATGACTAATGACCAATGACTAACTTGCCAAATATTCACCCATGTTGGCTTTAGACTTGCGAAGTTTAGTTAAGGCTTCCCGCTCAATTTGCCGAACTCGTTCCCGGCTGATGTTCAGTATTTCACCGATTCTAGCCAGCGTCAGGGCTTGCCCATCAGTTAAGCCAAAGCGCAGGGTAATCACTTCCCTCTGTTGTGGCGTGAGGTCACCCATCAGGCGATCTAAGTCATAAGATAGGGAAGATTGCATGACAAACTCTTCCGGAGAAGCTCCTGGATCTTCCAGCATTTCTCCGAGTTCAGTGTCGTAATTATCACCCAGCCGCAAATCCAAGGAAAGGGGCAAACGTGCCTTTTCTAGGTACTCTCGTACTTGTTTGGGAGTCAATTCTAATTCTTGAGCTAGCTCACCGGCTGTAGGAGCGCGTCCCAATTTTTGAGACAATTGCCGCTGTGCTTTTTTAATCTTATTTAGTTTTTCGGTTATATGAATAGGCAACCGAATTGTGCGGGCTTTTTCGGCTATAGCACGAGTTATCGCTTGCCGAATCCACCAATAGGCATAGGTAGAAAACCTATACCCTTTGGTAGGGTCAAACTTTTCCACGCCCCGTTGCATACCAATACTACCTTCTTGGATCAAGTCCAGTAAATCGACGTTGCGCTTTATATACTTTTTGGCAACGGACACTACCAGCCGCAAATTCGCTTCTACCATCTTGCGCTTGGCAATTTCAGCATCAGCGATCGCTTCGTTCAACTCTGCTGGTTCTAGCTTGGTCGTTTTGGCCCACTCTTCTAAAGTCGGTTGACGACCTAACTGGGTGGCAAGAGATTCCCTTGATTCGTGCAAAGCGCAGGAACGTTGCACCTGTTTACCATAGAAAATCTCTTCCTCGTGGGTTAAGAGTGGCACACGGCCAATCTCACGCAGGTAAGTCCGCACGAGGTCTGTGGCTGTCTGAGCGGTCTTCATGGCGCTACTCTTTGGTAATGATGGGTTTGGCGGTAGGGTCATTCAGGGATAGATGCTTTGTTAGGGTGCTACCCAGTCAGACTGGGAACCCATGCTATGGTTTACAACTTACGCGCCCGATAAACTCGGCTGCTTATAATAATCAAATTTAGGCTTCTTAACTGCTAAAAGTTACAGCTATTTCCTACTTCTCACAAGTATCTAGAGTTAGATAAAAGATCGCTTTTTAAACATTTTTTTATTGGAACATTATTAACAATTGTAACATTTATGAGAATGTTTTGGCTATATGGTTACATTAAATTTTCTGGTTGTTCCAGTTCAGGCAATATAGCCCTTGCTCTGAAGGTTGACTAGAGGTCAATTTAAGAAATTATCTGGCTAACATAAGCTTCCTCATATTTGTTAAAGTATCTCTAATGAGAACTATAGTCATTCTCTTATAACAATTACTTAATTTTCTGGGGAAGGGGAAGGGGCAGAGGGGCAGAGGGGCAGAGGGGCAGAGGGGCAGGGGGCAGGGGGCAGGGAGCAGAGGAGAAAGAGCTAATTTTTTATTCTCCCCCCCTACTCCCCACTTTTTACTACCTCGCAATCGGGCAGTAATCTTGAATGGTTTTTACATCCAAAGTCGTATTTTGTAAAGAACGGATGGCGGCGACGGTAGCTTTTGCGCCGGCGATGGTAGTAATGATGGGAATTTTGTAAGCTAAAGCTGTGCGGCGGATTAACCTAGCATCGGTATGGGCTTCTTCCCCTGAAGGTGTGTTGATAATAAGTTGGATTTTCTGGTTTTTGATTGCATCTAGGACATGGGGACGACCTTCATGGAGTTTCAGCACCAACTCAATCTCTAACCCGTGTTCGAGAAGAACTCTACGTGTACCAAGTGTAGCCATCACTCTAAAGCCTAAATCGATAAATTCCTTCACCACAGCACCGGCGGCAGCTTTATCGCGATCGCTCATTGATACAAATACAGTTCCACTTAGCGGTAAACGCTCCCCAGCACCTAATTCTGCTTTGGCAAAAGCCCGGCCAAAGTCGCTGTCAATCCCCATCACCTCACCAGTGGATCGCATTTCTGGGCCCAATATTGTATCAGTTCCTGGGAATTTATTAAAGGGTAATACTGCTTCTTTTACAGCAATATGTGTGGGAATGACTTCCTCAGTGAAATGTAGCTCCTCTAAGGTTTTCCCCGACATAATTAAGGACGCTAGTTTCGCTAACTGTATGCCCGTTGCTTTAGATACAAAGGGTACTGTGCGAGAGGCGCGGGGGTTGGCTTCCAAAATGTAGACTTGGGGAGAATAACTGCTTGCACCGACAACGGCAAATTGGATATTCATCAATCCCACGACTGACAGCGCTTGTGCTAACTGCACTGTCCAAGTGCGAATTTGATTGAGAACTGCTGGTGATAGGGAAATGGAAGGTAAGGAACAAGCAGAATCTCCTGAGTGAATTCCTGCTTGTTCGATGTGTTCCATAATACCACCAATCACCACTCTTCCTGTATGGTCGGCGATCGCATCGACATCGACTTCGATCGCATTTTCCAAAAACTTATCAATCAAAATCGGATGTTCTGGTTCCACTAGTACCGCAAAGGTCATGTAGCGTTCCAACTCAGCATCAGAATAAACGATTTCCATCGCCCGTCCCCCCAACACATAGCTGGGACGCACCACCACCGGGTAGCCAATGCGTTTGGCGACAATCAGCGCATCTTCGTAACTCCGAGCGATACCATTAGGCGGCTGGGCAATATTCAACTGTTGGAGAATCTTTTCAAACCGCTCCCGGTTTTCTGCCATGTCGATGGAATCTGGCGATGTACCCCAAATTTTGGTGAGCAGTCCAGAAGTGTCATTTCTAAGAAATTCTTGTAATGGGAGAGCCAACTTTAGCGGTGTTTGCCCGCCAAACTGAATTATTACACCCACTGGATTTTCAGTTTCAATGATGTTAATAACATCTTCTTTTGTTAACGGCTCAAAGTAAAGGCGATCGCTGGTATCGTAGTCTGTCGAAACTGTCTCTGGGTTAGAGTTGACCATAATCGTCTCATAACCCGCTTTCTTCAAAGCATAAGCGGCGTGACAACAACAATAATCAAACTCAATTCCCTGTCCAATGCGGTTGGGGCCACCACCCAAAATTAATACTTTTGGCTTGGTTGCGGGCATTACCTCTGTTTCTTCTTCGTAGGTAGAATAGTAGTAGGGAGTAAACGCTTCAAACTCAGCGGCGCAGGTATCTACGGTTTTATAAACTGGGATAATCCCTAGTGACTTGCGGTAGGCGCGAACTTCATCTTCGGTGGTTTTGGTGGCATAAGCAATCTGGCGATCGCTATATCCGTCCCGCTTCACTTCATAAAGTTGCTCTTTTGTCAATTGCTGCAAGGGTGTCCGCTTCAGGAATTTCTCGACATCTAGCAGTTGCTGAAATTTATCTAGGAACCACGGGTCAATACCAGTCAGTTCGTAGATTTCCTCAGCACTAATTCCTAGTTGCAAGGCATGGCGCACGGAGAAAATGCGATCGGGGTTAGGTGTTCGCAGTTGGGCCCGAATTTGTTCGCCACTGGGTAATTTTTCGGCTTTGTCGCAACCCCAACCAGCGCGTCCGGTTTCGAGCGATCGCAGCGCCTTTTGGAAAGATTCGTTGAATGTCCGCCCAATTGCCATTGCTTCCCCGACTGATTTCATCTGGGTTGTCAGCACTGCCTCGGAACCTGGGAACTTTTCAAAGGCGAAGCGAGGGATTTTTGTCACCACATAGTCAATTGTCGGCTCAAAGGATGCCGGAGTTTTCTTGGTGATGTCATTTTTAATTTCATCCAAGGTGTAGCCCACAGCAAGCTTTGCTGCCATTTTGGCGATGGGGAAACCCGTGGCTTTGGAAGATAAAGCCGAACTGCGGGAAACGCGGGGGTTCATCTCAATTACAACTACATCCCCATTAACCGGATTGACAGCAAACTGGATATTAGAACCGCCAGTTTCCACACCGATCTCGCGGATGATTTTAATTGCCATATCCCGCAGCCTTTGATATTCTTTATCAGTGAGGGTTTGCGCGGGAGCGACGGTAATCGAGTCCCCGGTGTGAATGCCCATAGGGTCAAGGTTTTCGATGGAGCAGATAATCACCACGTTATCTGCCAAATCGCGCATCACTTCTAGTTCATATTCTTTCCAGCCGAGTAAAGACTGGTCAATGAGAATTTGCGAAACGGGGCTGGCATCTATACCTACCTGTGCCATTTCTTCAAATTCTTCTTGGTTGTAAGCAATACCGCCGCCACTTCCACCCATTGTGAAAGCTGGACGAATAATTAGGGGATAACTACCAATTTGGCGGGCAACAGCTTTGGCTTCTTCTAAAGATTCGGCTGTGCCACTGGGACATACGGCGATCCCAATCCTTGCCATTGCTTCACCAAAAAGTTTTCTATCTTCGGCTTTTTCGATCGCTGGTAGTTTAGCGCCGATTAACTCAACGCCGTACTTTTCCAACACCCCATTTTTTGCTAAAGCAACGGCGAGGTTGAGGGCAGTTTGTCCTCCCATCGTTGGTAAAAGAGCATCAGGGCGTTCTTTTTCGATAACTTTTTCGACCAATTCCGGAGTCAGCGGCTCAATGTAAGTGCGATCGGCCGTTTCCGGGTCGGTCATAATCGTTGCAGGGTTGGAGTTGACCAAAACCACTTCATAGCCTTCTTCTCGCAGCGCTTTGCAGGCTTGAGTGCCAGAGTAGTCAAACTCACAGGCTTGTCCGATCACAATTGGGCCAGAGCCTAACAGTAGAATCTTCCGGAGGTCATCACGGCGGGGCATAGTCGTTGCCTTGGAATACGAGAATACAAATCCTGATTATTTTAAGGGTCTTTACCCCCTGTCGTGCTTTTTATTATTAAGTTTTCTAAGTTTGATGACAAAGAGAGCGGGGGAAGCAGGGGAGGCAGGGGAGGCAGGGGAGGTAGAGGAAGAACTATTGATCGTGCCCCCCAGTGATTATTTTGTATTTCTAATTTTATTTAATTACGATGCAAAAATTTTTAAACTTTTTGCGAATCTTTATTATTTAATTTAGTAAGATTTCGTAACAGATGGTTATTTATTCTGGCATCTAGCTATCTGATTATTTAATATAAATAAATTTCTTAGCTAAAAATATTTACCAGCTATCTAATTGCTAAATATTTGCAACGTTAAATATTATGAAATTATGTTTACTTAAATTAAAAATGGCAGAGAGGTAAGGATACCATTACTCTGCCATTTTTTATAATATTTTAAGAGTTAGTGCTACTAACTTTTTCTTCAGTCTAGGTAGAGAAATCTAGATTATGAGAGTTTTAGCCTTGAGCAGCTTGGACAAACCCCAAGGTTAAGCTGTCTTTAGCGAGGAAGTGAGACAAATGATATGCACGTTCCTCAGTTTTCAACAAAATCTTTTCGTACAGATAGCGTGTGCCCCGATCGCCTAAACTCTCTGCCTGAGCAGCTTGACGACGAATTACGCCAATGATTGCTTGTTCGGCAGCTAGGTCATTTTCCACCATTTGGCGAGAGGAATATACGCCTTCAGATTCTTGTTCAAAACAGGTTAATTCTGCTAATTTGCTGAAGGTAGCTACTGGCACACCACCTAGTCCATCCAAACGTTCTCCAATTTCATGAACGTGGTCTTGTACTTGGTTATAGCTTTCGTTAAAAAACTCATGCAGAGAGTAAAATTCTGAGCCTTCAACTACAAAATGATGCTTTTGGTACTGCAAGTATAGCGCCTGGAAACTAGCTAATACAACGTTAAACCCTTCTGTAACTGGAGCAGTTACGCTGTGATCCAGCAAGACAGGATTGTCATATACATTACCAAAATTCCGTAACAAAGTTTGCGTTTCAGACATGTGTTCCTCTCTTTTTAACAGTTATAGATTTTAACTGCTTATTCTAAACATATTAACATTTTAATAATAATAGTAAGCCAATTCGCCACGATCGGATTTTGTATTTTTGCTTACTAAAAGTTTCAAGTTTGTTGTTTTCTAGATGATGGCACGCTCATCAAGTTGCATAAATATCTCATTAAGATTGACATACCATCTTAAATGTGCATATTTCCCAACAGGATCGGGGAGAGGAAATTTTATCTTGTCCTTTTTGTCTCCCTCATCCCGCTTTGAATATAGGATAGCTATAAAAATTTGATTTTTTTTTCCAAAATTACTGAGAATTGTTTGCACTTAAGGTATGCTGGTTTTAAGAGGTTACACTCCTTAGACTTTCAAAAACAGAGAGTTAAATCGCGGTACTTACTGCAAGTTTGTTGCACTTTGAGGGCAATTCTCTTGAAATCGTTTAGTTCAGAAATAGAAAGCAACCACCTTGTAGAGGTGAATTGGGCAGATCGCTGGCAAGTCTATCAACGCCTAAAGGAGTTAGACATTCCGTGTAGTTGTACGGCTAACCAGCCATTGCAAGTTGAAATTGGCTCTCCTCTGACAGCTGTTCAACTTTGGAGTGTGATACGGCGATTAACAGCCTCTCGTCAAGACCAGATTAGTACTCTTGAATGCTGCTGGAAAAATCGCTATTAACAGTTCTAATTTTTAACTGTTGCTGAGAATATCTCGCTAAATAGCTTGTATTAGTTAAAAGGAGGTCAAAAAAATGGGTGCATCTCGCAATATGGAAGTATCAGAATTTTGCCTTGAGGGCAGATTTATAAATTTTGTTATTAAAGATGGCTATAAGCTCAAAGGTTTGCTGCTGGGTACTCACGAGGGTGAATGCTACATTAAACTCGCCAAACATTTACGGGCTAGTTTTGACTTGCGGCTACCAGCAGGTACTTGGCTACAAGTTGTTGGTTATAAAGAATACGATATAAAAAAAGACAAAGTTACACTGAAAGCCGAACGTGTGATGGCGGCGCGTTCTGAAATGGCGATAGTTCAAACGATCGCAGCACCACAAGAACCCCCATCTATTGATAATGTCAAGGTAAAACCAGCTAAGGCTAAAGCCACGATTTTGGTGTGTCAAAAGTCTGATTGCATGAAACGCGGTGGTAAAGGGGTTTGTCAGGCGTTGGAGGCGGCTTTAAGCGATCGCGGTTTAGAAGACCAAGTTACAATCAAGGGCACTGGTTGTATGAAGAACTGTAAAGCTGGGCCGAACTTAGTTATGCCCGACAAAACACGCCATAGCCGAATTCAAGCTGAACAAGTTCCCGCCTTGATGGATAAGCATTTTGGTGACAAGAGTTTGTCGGCAGAGTCTGAGAAATTAAGGGAAGCGGCAATATATAATGGCAAGTTTTACGGGAATTAAAGTTAAATCTTGACATTTCACTGAGAAAGCTTAATAATATCTTCATCAAGTGTGTTCCATTAATGATCGGTCGTAAGCTTTAGTAAGTTTGCAATAGAACCAAAAAACTGGCTTTAATTAAGGCCAGTTTTTTGAGTGAATAGGGTCTGTATTGAGCAATTTTTAACCGAGATGCTTCCATAATTTTTAAAGATTCCAGGGAATGTGGTTGATTAGACCTCTTGCAAAAGTGCTTTTTGCAAGAGGGGGAAAAAGGGTAAAGGGTAAAGGTTAAAGGGGAAGGGGACAATACAGAACTTTTCCCCCTTCCCCCTTACCCTTTTCCCGACTTATGCAAGAAGTCTATTGGTGAGTACGTAGACGCACTGTATCTAACATCTCTGTGCAATTGAATTGAGCGATCGCTTACGATTTGTCATGAGCAAGGCAAAGTAGTTGCGATCGCTTAATATTTGTATGCAATTGGGTTTAGCCGCCAGTCTCCCGAAGGCAAGTAAGCTGGGATTTTGCGCTTACCCGTTTGTCCGCCAGAGATTGAAATCTCAGGCTCATAGCGTAAGTCCACTTAAGTGGACTGAAACCTTTTTCTAGTTTTGTTTAGAAGATTTTAGGTGTAAGAGAGGGAATTGATTCTCAGGCGGTTGTTGGGACTTGTGTGTTTTCTGGCGGGTAGGTTGGAAATTACATGACCTAAGTTAGAGAAGACTGCAACAACTGTCGCATGGATGTAGCCTGCACATGGTCAGGGAACACGGTTAAAAAATCATTTAGGTCTTGGATAGCTGCATGAACACGCTCTAAACAAGCACCTTGAGATAAAACATAGCGGTATAACTGCTCTGCTGGTTGAGTATATTGAGCAGCTAAATAGTAAAGGGCTAAATTAAAGGCATTATTCCAGTCTTTAGGATCTTTTTCATAATCCTGTTTAGCAAGCTTTATGGCAAGTGCTAAGTCAGCCCGTGCTTTATCTGCTAAGTTAAAGGCTTGGTAAGCTAAAGCGCGATTATATAAATACTGATTATTGTCAGAATCTAAGTCAATAGCGCGGGTGAAATCTGCGAGAGCCTCATTATATAGCTTAAGCATCAGGTAAGTTTGACCGCGAAATACGATCGCCAAGTCATATTTGGCGTTAAGTTCAATCGCACGATCAAAATCTTGTAAGGCTTCTGGGTAACGCTTCATTAAGCGGTAAGTATAACCGCGAGATGCGATCGCCAAGTCATATTTGGCGTTAAGTTCAATCGCACGATCAAAATCTTCTAGGGCTTCTGGGTAACGCTTCATTAAGCGGTAAGTATAACCGCGAAGTGCGATTGCCAAGTCAGATTTGGGGTTAAGTTCAATGGCGCGGTCAAAATCTTCTAGGGCTTCTGGGTAACGCTCCATTAAACTATAGGTAAAACCGCGATTTGCGATCGCCCAGTCATATTTGGAATTGAGTTCAATGGCGCGGTCAAAATCTTGTAAGGCTTCTGGGTAGCGCTTCATTGAGTAGTAAGTTACACCACGATTTGCGATCGCCCAGTCATATTTGGGGTTAAGTTCAATGGCGCGGTCAAAATCTTGTAAGGCTTCTGGGTAAAGCTTCATTGAGTAGTAAGTTACACCGTGATTTGCGATCGCCCAGTCATATTTGGGGTCAAGTCCAATGGCGCGGTCAAAGTCTTGTAAAGCTTCTGGGTAACGCTTCATTAAACTATAGGTAAAACCGCGACGTGCGATCACCCAGTCATATTTGGGGTTAAGTTCAATGGCGCGGTCAAAATCTTCTAGGGCTTCTGGGTAACGCTTCATTAAGCGGTAAGTTTCACCGCGAGATATGATCGCAAAGTCATATTTGGGATTAAGTTCAATGGCGCGGTTAAAATCTTCTAGGGCTTCTGGGTAAAGCTCCATTAAGCGGTAAGTTGCACCGCGATTTGCGATCGCCAAGTCATATTTGGGGTTAAGTTCAATGGCGCGGTCAAAATCTTCTAGGGCTTCTGGGTAACGCTTCATTAAGTGGTAATTAAAACCGCGATGTGCGATCGCCCAGTCAGATTTGGGGTTAAGTTCAATGGCGCGGTCAAAGTCTTCTAGGGCTTCTGGGTAACGCTCCATTGAGCGGTAAGTTTCACCGCGACTTGCGATCGCCCAGTCAGATTTGGGGTTAAGTTCAATGGCGCAGTCAAAATCTTCTAGAGCTTCTGAGTAACGCTCCATTAAGCGGTAAGTTTCACCGCGATTTGCGATCGCCCAGTCATATTTGGGGTTAAGTTCAATGGCGCGGTCAAAGTCTTGTAAAGCTTCTGGGTAACGCTCCATTAAGCGGTAAGTAAAACCGCGATTTGCAATCGCCCAGTCAGATTTGGGGTTAAGTTCAATGGCACGGTCAAAATCTTCCAGTGCTTCTGGGTAACGCTTCATTAAGCGGTAAGTTTCACCGCGATGTGTGATCGCCAAGTCAGATTTGGGGTTAAGTTCAATGGCGCGGTCAAAATCTTCTAGGGCTTTTGGGTAAAGCTCCATTAAGCGATAAGTTTCACCGCGAAGTGCGATCGCCCAGTCATATTTGGGGTTAAGTTCAATGGCGCGGTCAAAGTCTTGTAAAGCTTCTGGGTAACGCTCCATTAAGCGGTAAGTAAAACCGCGAAGTGCGATCGCCAAGTCAGATTTGGGGTTAAGTTCAATGGCGCGGTCAAAGTTTTGTAGGGCTTCTGGGTAACGCTTCATTGATTGGTAGATAAAACCGCGATGTGTGATCACCCAGTCAGATTTGGGGTTAAGTTCAATGGCGCGGTCAAAATCTTCTAGTGCTTCTGGGTAACGCTCCATTAAGCGATAAGTTTCACCGCGACTTGCGATCGCCCAGTCATATTTGGGGTTAAGTTCAATAGCGCGGTCAAAATCTTCTAGCGCTTCTGGGTAACGCTCCATTAAGCGGTAAATAAAACCGCGCTGTGCGATCGCCCAGTCATATTTGGGGTTAAGTTCAATGGCGCGGTCAAAATTTTCTAGGGCCTCTGGGTAACGCTCCATTGAGTAATAAGTTTCACCGCGACTTGCGATCGCCCAGTCATATTTGGGGTCAAGTTCAATAGCGCGGTCAAAATCTTCTAGGGCTTCTGGGTAACGCTCCATTGAGTGATAAGTAAAACCGCGCCAACCTAAAGCAATTGGTTGCCATTTAACTTCAATCCTAGAATTTTGTACGACTGCGGTAAACATTTCCAACGTAACTTGATAAACGTCCTCCTCATAAGCTTTTAACCCATTTACTAGTTGCTCACCCCAACGCTGAACTTCAGAGGAATCGACATCTTTACCAGCCTGGAGCATGGTTTCTGCATATTGTTGGGCAAATTTGCGTTGATTTTTGAGTGCAACGAGAAATTCATTGAGAGCTACAGATAAATTTCTTTGCGGTGACTGACATAAGTTGTGATACAACACGTTTAATGTGTGACTTTGCCAGCTAGGATCGCGCTGTTTTTCTTCTTCCTCTAATTGCAGATCATTCCGCAGGCTGTCATAATATTCTGCCAACTTACCATGTATGTCAGCCCAACCTTGCGGCGATGAAAGGCGCTTGTGGCGTAACATTTGCGTTTTAACAACATCATGATAAGCCCAGCCGTCGGTACGTTCGTTGACAAAGGATGTTTCTTTTAGCCAAGTAAATAACTCGTCAGCTTCTTCTTCTGCTCTCAACTTAGCTATAACATCCCGATTCAAGCACCGAGGAATGGCAGCATCAAGCGCCACTTGTTGCCGTTTGGGGTCATCAACCCATTTTAAAAAGCGTTCTACAGCACTGCTGCTAGGCTCAATTACCTGGTTTGGGTCATTGGGATGAGTATCTGCTAGCATTCCCACTAGTAGGGGTAAGTTTCCAGAAAGGCGCAAAATCACTTCAATAATGCGATTGTCCGTAATGCCTTTGCGAGTTAGATATTGTTGGGCTTCTTCTTCTGTAAAGGGTTCCAGAGGAAAACGAACTATTAACCCCTCATAAGATGCCCAATGATTTTTATCTAATTCCTGCCGACCGGCAATAGTTATCAATATATTGAGAGATACTTCACCGTGGCGACCCTCCAGAATTTCTCGCAGCCAGTTATCTAGAAATTCTCCGGTGCGTTCATAAGTATCAAAAAACAAAACAATACCAGTTTTCTCAGCAATTTTAAAAATATCTTGGAAAAATAACGGGGTCAGAACTTCTTCAGGTTCTTGAACTAAACGCACCTCATCTTTATTTGTTATTTTCTTTGCAACATAAGAAGCCCATTCTCCAGCTTGGGTAGCGAAAGCATCCTCATCTACAAAGTCAAATACAGCACCGCCAACGGGAACTCGACGCGCCAGACGCACACCAGTTTTCACCATAGTTTTCCCCACAAAAGCCGAAAAGCCTTGAGGAGCTTCTGGATCGGTTTCTAATTCTTGGCGCTTTTGACGGTAAACTTTGTAGCGTTCTGTAAACTGCGTTAGTTTATGACCTTGCCGTTCTAGCTCCTCAGCTAGACGACCCATGACTTCTGGTATAGTTTTTTCAGCTTCATCAATATAAGCCGAGATAATTTTTGCTTCGTCAGCAATTTTACGAAACTGCCGTAACAGAGTACTTTTACCAACTCCGCCTTGACCCCAAACGTTATACAAAAAACGACGGCGATCGTCTTCTGGGGGAAATGCTAAATTTTGGCGAAATTGGTTTACTTGGTCTTCACGACCCACAAAACCTGATTGTTGGCGCTGCTTAAGAATATCTTGTAGACTCTTGGGCTTGTTTTGCGGGTTCATTACAATATTCAATTTAGAGATGCGAATGCTTACACAATAACTACTAAATATACAAGGTGTATTTCGGAATTTATTAAACTTTTTTTAGGTAATTTTTATGCATTGACCTTCTGAGGCTCAACTTTGACCTTCTGAGGCTCAACTTTGACCTTCTGAGGCTCAACTTTGACCTTCTGAGGCTCAACTTTGACCTTCTGAGGCTCGACGTTGACCTTCTGAGGCTCGACGTTGACCTTCTGAGGCTCAACTTTGACCTTCTGAGGCTCGACGTTGACCTTCTGAGGCTCGACGTTGACCTTCTGAGGCTCGACGTTGACCTTCTGAGGCTCAAAAATGCCTTGGCGACTTAGCGCTTGTCCATGAAGTCTAATACAGACCTAACCCCCAGCCCCTTCCCTACAAGGGAAGGGGAGTAAGATTCAAAGCCTCTCCCCTTGTAGGGGAGAGGTTTGGAGAGAGGTCAAAGTGTATTTTAGATAAACGAAATGCGCTATAGAAATCGCAGCTATACAAATAAAATCTCCCTCCGCAAGTTTCAAAAATCTTTGGATTCAAGACGCAAAAAGGGCACAACATTGTTATGCCCCTAAAAATGATGTGTATTTTACTAAGTTGACAACTGCTATACTTGCCTATTGCAAGCTTTAGCTAGCTGCGGTTTCAGGTTGTTTTTTCTTAGAACGGCGGTTAAACCTGCGTCCCATCTCATCAATTACTGCATCTAAACCTGTGACATCACCGCTAGCTTTGGCATAGCTATAAACTGCTAAGGCTGCTGCATAAGCTTCGCTAGCAGAGGCTATACAGGTATCGTCCACCAATTCTTGCAGTTGCGTTAGAGACAAAAGGACTGGATACAATGTCTCAAACAACGTCAAATCTCGGCGCATCTCTTCTAAATCAAAGGAACGGGGCAAAAAGTTAGGGTTCTGTGTCGCCACTTCTAAGGCTTTGCTTACAAAAGCCCGACTTTTATCTCCCATCTTCAACATTGTTCGCCGTTCTTCGGTCGTCAAATCAACTAAAAACGGTAACTTTTCTCTAATTGTAGCGATCGCCTGCATGACTGCTTCTTTGTCTGCTGGGGATAGGCTGGCACTGATACGATTTTCTGCCATTTTTAATACTCATTTAGGATACTTAGTTTCAGTATTTCCAAAGTCATAAAGGCGATGTCTACGACGGGCTACGCCTACGCATTAGTTTTCAAGATAGGCTACCACTAAGACACCAAAAATTTGTTACATAGAATCGAGCCGATGACGTAATTGGCTACTAAAAGCATCAATTACTGTGACGACTACTAAAAGCACTAACATCATGGTTGTTGCTTTGGTGTACTCGAACCCGTCGATGTAACTTTTTAGCTGAAAGCCAATACCACCTGCACCAACTACACCCAAGACAGAAGCAGCACGGATGTTGTACTCAAACATCCAAAAGGTGTAACCTAATCCCAGAGGTAGCACTTGCGGGAGAATGCCGTATTGAGCAATCTGTAGCTTGGAGGCTCCGATAACTTGCAACGATTCAAGAGAACGCGGATCAACGGCTTCAATTGCCTGTTGATAAAATTTAGCAAGGTAGCCGATAGTGTAGATTCCCAAAGCTAAAGTTCCTGCTGGTGCGCCTAAGCCAGTGGCGGCAACAAAAATTAGCCCCAGAATAATTGAGGGGACAGAACGCACAGTATTTTGCAGCAAATTAGCTAGCGATCGCAACCACCCAGGTGCAATATTGCTGGCGCTAGCTATAGCGATCGGTACAGAAAGAATGGCTCCAATGGTAGTTCCCCATAAAGACATCTGTACAGTTTCAATTAGTGCCTTAACTGCAATATCTAAAACTTTCCAATCGGGAGGAAATAATCGGGTAATAAAATCGGTGATGTAGGGCCAGCTAGAACGCAGCAGTTCAAAATCGAGTTTGAGTCCTCGCAAAGCCCACCCATAAACTACTACGACAATTAATAAGATGAGTAGAGAACTCAGCCAAGGATAGAAGCGTAAACGTTTTAATTTAAAAAAGGAAGTCATATTGTATTAAATCAAATCCCACTCAACCGGAAACTTTCGCAAATTTAGCTTGTAAGTTGTCACAAAGTCCTTGGTAAACGACGCGTCCAGCATCTAAGACGATCGCTTGCCCTGCATATTTTTCTGCGATTCCCAAATCGTGCAAAACTGCGACAATAGTCATGCCTTGCTGAGTGTGCAATTGGGATAGAGTTTCCATGACTTGTTGGGATGCCACAACATCTAAGCCTGTGATGGGTTCATCGACTAAGAGAATTTGCGGTGATTGAATTAAAGTCCGAGCGATCGCTACTCGTTGTTGCTGTCCACCACTTAACTGACTGGTTTTTTGAAAAGCTAACTCTCCCAGTCCTAACTGTTCTAATAAATTTAGTGCCAACATGCGATCGCGTTTGGAAAATCCCAACAGTGTTTGCCAAGTTGTTCTTTTACCAAGGCATCCGCACAAGACATTTTCCAGTGCTGATAACTGCCGAATTAATCCGCCACCTTGAAATAACATCCCAACATCACGCCGAATCTTTGGCAGTGTTCGGGGATTCATCTCAACATTATTGACGATGATTTCTCCTCTGGCTGATGGCACTAGTCCAACTAGCGATCGTAGTAATGTAGACTTACCAGCACCATTTAGCCCCAGCAAAACGACAAATTCACCCCGTTTAATCTGGCAATTAATCCCGTTGAGAATAGGACGATTTAGAGAGGAAGCATAAGCTGTCTCTAGGTTATGGCATTCAATAACATAATCATTCATAGAAATTTATTTATAGCGGTTCTCGGTTGAGTGAAGTACAAGAACCCCACCCCCAACCCCCTCCCCGCTCTTCGAGAGGGGGCTATGATTTACCTTGTATGATTAGCGCTATATTCGCTAACAGTTATTCAAGATGTTTACTAAATAACTGTTAACTGAATTATGGTTCAATGCCAGCAATTTGCAGAGCGTCGCGGATAGTTGCTAGGTGACGATCGTGGTTAATTCGCACTAATTCTGTGGAATTATACAAGTCGCTTAACAACTTATTATTTTCCGACTTATTTAATTTCAGTAAGGCGTTGATGATTTTTTCCCGTGTTGGGACTGGAACATCATCATCAATAGCAATACCGTGGGCAGGGACACCAGTTATTTTGTGCAGAACCCGTAACTTACTTTTCTCTTCGGCGGTGATATAAGGTGGATTTAGAGCATATTCTGACACAACAGCCACATCAGCTTGACCGCGCACAACTGCTTGCAAGGCTTTGCTGTAATTACCCCCGTAAGAAACTTGACCAAAGAAACCATCTAAGCGATCGCGGTTGGGTACAAATTTTTGTTTGACCAACTCAGCGACAGGGATAATAAACCCAGAGCCAGAAGTAGGGGAAGTAAAAGCAATTTTCTTGCCCCGCAGTTGTTCTAAAGTTGCTTTAGCTGAATTTTGAGTTTTTAGGGGACTATTCTTAGGGACAACAAATGTTGAGCTATAGGTGTATCTTCCAGAATAAGTGGAGCGAACTTCGGCTAGATACAAGCTGGCGTTTGCTAATTGTTTTGCTTTCAAAGCCGGACGGCTACTTAAAAAAGCGACATCAGCTCGGTTTGCTCTCAAAGCTTCTACAGCAGCTGTATCATCACCAACTTGGGCGACGACTGGAATACCTAACTCTTTCGATAAAAGAGCTACTACTGCATTTGCCTTATTTTGCAAGTCTGTAGAATCAGCACGACTGGGAAAAACTATTATTAAAGTCTTCTGCCCTTGGGCAAGTAAGCGTGGTGTCTGTTGATTAGTGGCGGGGTTGGCGATCGTTGTCTGCATAGTCCCTACTGTGCTGACTACTAGACCTGTAAGCACTGCAAATGCCGCACCAGCACCCAATAAGCTCTTTTTCCTCACACTCATTTGCAACTCTCCATTAGGAAGTTTTCTCAGTTCTTTTGCTAATTAATTGCAATTAACTCCTAAAAAATATTTAAAGCTTTTAAGAACAAAAGTCAATAACAAAGCCTGGTTTGTTTGTAGAGTTGTAGACTTATTTTGTGAATGTATTGGCACTAACCGCTAATTACAGCGATCGCATCAATCTCTACCAACACATCTTTAGGTAAGCGCGATACCTGAACACAAGCCCTTGCTGGGGCTGTATCTTCCGGGAAATATTTAGCATAAACGGCATTCACCGCCGCAAAATCATTCATATCAGCTAAAAATACAGTGGTTTTCACGACATCTTGAAAAGTCGCACCAGCTGCTGTGAGAATGGCTTCAAGATTAGCTAATACCTGCTCGGTTTGCTTTTTGACATCATCAGTGTAGACGACATTACCAATGCGGGGATCGATGGCAATTTGTCCAGCTATGAATACAAATTGACCAGAAGCTGCGATCGCTTGATTATAAGGGCCGACTGGAGCGGGTGCGTTATCAGTATTAATTACTTTACGGGTCATAGATATTACTTTGCTTAACGATGTTTCCTGTTTGCCGATTTCTGCTTCAGAGGCGATCGGTTTGTAGACTTCTCCATCTGGCATTATCGCACCAGTCAAGTCAGGATATCGATCGCACTCATACAATACTGTTACAACAGACCGCCGCTTTGCGTCTACGTCCCTCTACCCCAACCTCGGACGTATCCCATAATGCCGATATCGCCAATAATCCTGCAAAATGCGATCGTGGTCAAAACATAAATCACCAGGCACTCGCCAAGACTCAAAAATGCCTACACCCTTAGCATCATCCCCAGCCTTTGGTTCCCCCGTCGCTGTTGCCAAAAACACAATGCTAATTGTATGCTGACGCGGATCGCGATTGGGATCGGAATACACCAGTAATTGTTCAACCAAATCCACCTGCAAACCCGTTTCTTCCTCAGCTTCGCGCCGCGCCGCCACTTCCACCGCTTCCCCATAATCTACAAAACCACCAGGAATAGCCCAACCTAAGGGTAGATTATGTCTTTCAATTAACACTATTGGCCGATGAGGTCGATCTACTAATTCAATGATGATATCAACTGTCGGTGTAGGATTTCGGTAAGTCATAGTTATTAGTCATTGGTCATTGGTCATTAGTCATTGGTCATTGGTCATTAGTCAAGGACAAATGACAAAGGACAAACAAAATGAGTTTACTAGATTTACCCTGCAAATACTGTTCCGTGATAAATTCGATGCGATCGCGTAGCGTGTCGATCAGACAATTGCTCCCTCTTATAATTCAGGTTAAATATGCCTTTTCCTAGATCCAGTGGTATTTTGCTGCATCCTACTTCCTTTCCCAGCCGATTTGGCATTGGCGATTTAGGCTTAGAAGCCTATCGCTTCATCGATTTTCTTAAAGACACCCATCAACAATATTGGCAAGTTTTACCCTTGGGCCCCACTGGATACGGTAATTCCCCCTATATGTGCTACTCGGCAATGGCGGGAAATCCCCTACTGATTAGCCCAGAAAAACTACGAGATGAGGGTTTGCTAGCTGAAGAAGACTTTGCTAATTTACCAGGATTTCCGGTAGAGAAGGTAGATTTCGACCAGGTTGTGCCGATTAAGATTGGGCTGCTGAAAAAAGCCTGTGAAAACTTTAGAACAAATGCTACGGAGATCCAACAAAAAGAGTTTGCAGGTTTTTGCGACAGCAAAGCCTATTGGCTAGATAATTACGCCTTATTTATGGCGCTGAAAGATGCTAACGAAAATGCAAACTGGCATTCATGGGAGCCAGAATTTGTCAAGCGAGAACCCGAAGCATTAGCTCAGGTAGAGCGTCGGCTGAATGCAGAGATTTTTTATTACAAGTTCGTCCAATTTGAGTTTTTCCGGCAGTGGTCAGACCTGAAAAGCTACGCCAACATGCGCGGTATAGATATTATCGGCGATATCCCCATTTACGTAGCTCACGATAGTGCCGACGTATGGGCGCATCCCGACATCTTTTGCTTAGATAAAGAGACAGGAGCTGCTGCCCAAATGGCAGGTGTTCCACCAGATTACTTTAGTGCCACAGGTCAATTGTGGGGCAACCCGGTTTATAACTGGGAGGAATTGCAAAAACAAGACTTTAAATGGTGGGTACAGCGCTTTGAGGCAATGCTGGATTATGTAGATATAATTCGCATTGACCACTTCCGCGGCTTCGAGGCTTATTGGTCAGTAGCCCAAGGCGAAGAAACTGCCATGAATGGCAAATGGGTGGAAGCGCCTGGTGATGCTTTTTTTGAAGTGATTAGGCAGAAATTGGGCAAGCTACCTGTCTTGGCGGAAGATTTGGGAGTAATTACACCAGAGGTAGAAGCACTGCGAGATAAGTATGAATTTCCTGGAATGAAGGTTTTACAGTTTGCCTTTGGTTCCGATCCCGCTAATCCATTCTTACCATTCAATTACCCGCGAAATGCTGTAGTTTATACTGGCACTCACGATAATGACACAACTGTAGGCTGGTTCAATTCAGCCAACGATAACGAAAAGCAAAACCTGTTGCTTTATTTAGGTTGTATTAGTCCTGAAGGCATTCAGTGGGATTTAATTCGCCTAGCTTTGAGTTCCATAGCCAACCAAGCGATTATTCCCTTGCAAGATATCTTGGGATTAGGAAATGAAGCGCGGATGAATTTTCCTAGTATTGCTGAGGGTAACTGGGCGTGGCGCTATCAAGCAGCTGCTTTGACAGACGAATTACGCGATCGCTTGAAAGCTCTTACCAGACTTAATGGACGCGCCCCGCAAGAGCAGTGAGAACTGGGGAGATGAGGGAGCAGGGGAGATGGGAAAAACAAGGCAGACAAGGCAGACAAGGGAGAGGGAGCAGTAAATGCCTCCTTTTCCTCCTTCTCTCCTTGTCTCCCTCATCCTTCTCATCTTCTCCAGTCTTTTTCTTCTCTACGTTGGCGTAGCTTGCTTCCCTGTAAGGGTACAATTTGGAATTTTGGATTTTGAATTGATTTCTCCCTCATCTCAAAGCTTAGGTTTAGCAGCAATCCTAATTTCTTCCTCTTTCCCAGGCTCTCCCATTTCTTTAGCTTTCTCTTGATTAACACTCATCAACACCCCACCAGCATTATCAGTTTTCACTGTCAGTTGCTCTTGGGCTTTCCAAATTCGGTGAGTTCCCTCTGGGAGAATACCCTCAAACTCGGTTTTGCCATCGGCTACGACGCGAATCCAAGATGATGATTTTAAAGTCACACCAATCTGTACAATCTGTCCCTGTTGGACGCCGGTGGCGGTATCGCTGACCGGTTTAACCTTCACTGACTCTTTTCGTTGAGCTATTTCTGGTTTAAGAACTGACTTTTGTTTTGGATATGGCTGGTTTTGGCTATTACTTGCTTGTAATATAGCGTTATTTAATAACTGAGATAAGCCATTCACAGAGCATACAATCAGGAATATGTAAAGAAAGTAAAGATGAACCGGACGTAGTTGACTAAGCGATGAACTATTCCCCATACCTTGGGGGTTAACTCGTGTAGAAGTAATTGGAAAAGTGCCAGAAAATTCTACTCCATTCAAGCCTAGAGCATCGGCAAATTGCCTGATCAAACCTTGAATATAGACTGGTTCTGGCAGATCGTCTAAATTACCTTCTTCGATCGCCTGCAATAATCGTCGGGGAATCCTGGTTAATACAACCACTTGCTCTAGAGATAGACCCTGTTCTTGACGCAATGCCCAAAGTTGAGCGCCTAATTCTCCTAACTTTTCGGCTCGTTCTTGCTCTAATGAAAGTGATGGCTGGTGATTATTCTTCTTTCTTAGCCATTTCATGCCTACTGACACTCCTTAACTCCGCTAAATCAATAATTAGGTTGGGTTATCTGCTCTTGCAAAAAGTGAATCTCACAATCTTTGAGGGAACGATATTTACCCTCTGACAAAAAGGGTTCTTTTGAAGTTTGTAATTGAATTGGGCCGATAGCAGTCCGATGCAGCTTGATTACTGGGTATCCTAACTGTTGGGCTATACGGCGGATTTGGCGATTTCTTCCCTCCTGCAACACTATTTCTAACAAGCTTTCCTCGGTACCACGTTCTAGTAAACGTACCTTCGCGGCCCTGGTTTTTCTACCCTCCAACATCAGACCCTGACGCCACATTTGCAGTACTGCTTCTGGAGGGTGTCCTTTGACCAAAACATGATATGTCTTGGAAATACTGTGGCGGGGATGGGTTAGTCCAAATGTCAGTTCTCCGTCATTTGTCAGGATTAACGCTCCTGTAGACTCTGCATCTAGACGCCCAACTGGGTGAATACCTGAACCCTCTCGTAATTCTTTCGGTAGTAGATCCAGGACTGTTGGTCTGCGGTGAGGGTCGTAACAAGTCGAAACCACTCCCGCTGGTTTGTGCAGCAATAGATATATTAAAGCCGGACGCTGCTTTTCGGATACGAGTTTACCATCGACTGCGATCGCATCTTTTTGGGGATCGACTTTTTGACCTAAATGTGCCAATACCCCGTTGATCCGCACCCGTGAGTGCCTAATCATTTCTTCGGCTTCACGACGCGATGCGATACCCCATTGAGCGAGAATTTTTTGTAACCGTGCCTCCATGTGTAATTGCTTATTTACTGTTAACAATTAAATGATATTTGCATTTTGTAGCGAGTAGGCATAAATGTTACATTTAAAGCTCGTTTAATTTCTGTTCGGTTCTTGAGCAGATACTCATAACACAGATTGGTTAGATGCCAGAGCAAAATTCCCAAACAACAAATGCAAATAAAATACGCATAATTACGCAGGTACTCACAACAGCACTAAAGCTCTGGTTGAGAGCGCAAGTGAGCCAAATATCTGAATTAGAAGTGGAGATTAAAGCGAGCGATCGCCAAATTCTCTCTGGACGTATCCCGTCGATATCTATTTTTGCTACTCATGCAGTTTATCAAGGTCTCCTGATTACACAAATTCAATTAATTGCCGAAAATATTCGGCTAAATATCGGCTCCGTACTCAAGGGAAAGCCCCTAAAACTGCTAGAAACAGTACCAGTGGTTGGGGATTTGCTCGTAGATGAGAAGGATCTTAATGCTTCTCTCTCATCTGACTTATTATCAACTGCTTTGAGCGATTTGCTGGTTAAGGTTTTACCAACACATTGCCCAAAGTCACAACCAATTAATTGGCAAGAAATTATTCTTGATAACAACCAAATTATACTGCGAGGTATGAGAGTAACCAATAGTGATGAACCAACACCTTTGCAAATTTGTCTAGGATTACAGTTACTCAGTGGCCATGAATTACAACTGGCACATATCCAAATCAAGTCTGACCAAGGAGATGTATTAGAGGAAAATCATCAGTACAATCTGGATCTTGGCTCAGATGTCGATATCCAAGAATTAACGCTGATTCCAAACAAGCTGGTGTGTCGTGGGCGGATTAACGTTAACCCTTGACGATCGCTGATTAAAAAATATTAATACCCTATTTATTTAAAATGATATAAGTAGGTCGGCTTATGGTTGGGATAAGGCAACAGGTAGGGGTAAAAAGGGTTTGAGCCTTGTTTACTTTTTTTGACACAGTTTGGTTTTATTGTACCAACTTACTTAGCGCCTCTTAGGGGATAAGGGGAACAAGGAGGCATCTAGTCTCCCTTTGCTCCCCCTGCTCTCCTCATAGTAGTGGTAATACCAATGTCACAAAATAGTAAACCAAAGGAGCTGTGAAAATATAACTATCGGTACGGTCTAAAATGCCACCATGACCGGGGATTAACTGTCCAGAATCTTTGACTCCAGCATCCCGCTTAAGCATAGACTCGGTAAGATCCCCTAAAAGACTAGCAATGCCAATCAGCAAACCCAATGCTAAACCAGTGAAAGGGGATCGGGGCAAGTGGAGATAATAGGCTCCTGCTATGGCTACCGCAACACTTGAAGTAATCCCAAAGACAGCACCTTCTACAGTTTTTTTCGGGCTAATCTCAGACAGACGGGTTTTCCCAAAGAATTTGCCAATGGTGTAAGCGCCGATATCGGCTGCCCAAATACACAAAAAAGTCAGCAGTGTTGCTGTAAAACCTTGTGGTAAGGAAGTGGAATTTGCCTTTTCCCAGAAATCTGTCCAAGTTGTGGGCCAATAACCTCCGAAAAAGAGATTGCTAAAAGCAGCACTATCAATCGCTCGTAATCGCACCCAGTAACTCGGTAAATAACCTACGTAAAATAGACCCATAATTGAAGCGGAAACATCAGCGATCGTGGCAAATTTGGGCTGAAACAGCAGGTAGAAACAAATAAGTGTGCCAGCTAAGGGCATCACAGCGTCAGCTAAACTGCCATCAAGGGTACAAATCACCAGCAAGACTTGGCTGACAGCCATAGTGGTTTTAGCGGCAGGAGCGATGCCTCTGGCTCGCACCAAATTAAAATATTCCTGTTGACCCAAAAAGATGATGACCGCAAAGATGATGGTAAAGTACCAACCCCCCAAAAGGGTTGCAGAAAGAGCAAGAGCGATCGCAACAATTCCACTAATAATCCGAGACCAAGGCATAGAAGTATTGGGTACTGGGTACTGGGTACTGGGTATTGGGTGCTGGGTATTGGGTGCTGGGTATTGGGTATTAGGAAAACTTTTTCCCAGTCCCTAGTCCCCAGTTCCCAGTCCCTAGTCGCTAGTCCCAAATACCCAGTCCCTAGTCCAGTTTCTCACCACTGAGGATAAAAATGGGATCGACGGCGGTAAAGGTTTGAGAAAAGCCGCGTGTTTCTAAGCGGTTAACCGCAGACTGGACGACTTCGATATTTCTAGCCCTTAATAGGGAAAAGCTCTGGGAAATAGCATACAGACTTTCTAGATTAGCCGCTGTGGCTACAACCCGACCGGATGGCGGTAAATAATGCCACGCTGCTTGCAAAATTTCCTGAATGGGGCGTCCTCCCTCGATACAAACGCGGTGAGGGGTAACCTTGAGGTCATGTAAACACTCTGGGGCACTACCTTCAATTACTTCCACATTCTTCACTTCAAAGCGATCGCAATTACGCTTGATTAGATTAGCTACTTCTTCATCCCGTTCTACAGCGATAATCTGTCCGTCTGGACATAATAAGCCCACTTCTACCGGAATTGTACCTGTCCCTGCGCCAATATCCCACAACACAGAATCTGATTTTAGCCGCAGTTGGGCAATCAATAGCAGTCGGACTTCTCGCTGGCTCAGGGGAATTCCTGGCAAATGTTCAAATAATTCATCGGGAATACCAGGGGTAATATAAGGCCAAAGTTGGGAGGGCATAAAACTACGCAATTATACTAAAGATATAGATTTGCCAAATTGAAAAGCTATAAGCTCTAAAAACTTTTCAACCGTAGCATTAGAAGAAACCATAATGATCGGCGAAATATTAGGCGAACGCTACGAAGTTCAGCAGCTACTAGGAAAAAAAGCAGGGCGGCGGACTTTGTTAGCTCGTGATTTGCAAACTCAGGACTTAGTTGTTATCAAGTTACTCTCTTTCGGTGATGATTTTGAATGGGATTCACTCAAGTTGTTTGAGCGGGAAGCTGAAACTTTAAAATCTTTGTCACATCCCTTAATTCCTCAGTATTTAAACTATTTTGAGGTAAATTTACCAACTATCAAAGGATTTGCCCTAGTACAAACTTATATCCCAGCAAAAACTTTAGAGCAATATTTAGAAAGTGGGCGAACTTTTACAGAAGCTGAAGTCAAACAGATAGCCAAAGCGCTTTTAGAGATTCTTATTTACCTACATGGGCTGTATCCGCCTGTAATTCACCGTGATATTAAGCCTAGCAATATTTTATTAGGGGAGCGTTCTGGTAATAGTGTTGGTCAAGTTTATTTGGTAGATTTTGGCTCAGTGCAGACTGTCCTCGCCACAGAAACCGGGACAAGAACTGTGGTAGGAACTTATGGCTATATGCCACCAGAGCAATTTGGCGGACGGACTGTTGCAGCATCTGACCTTTATAGTTTAGGCGCAACCTTAATTTATTTAATGACGGGTAATCACCCAGCCGATTTACCGCAAAAGGATTTTCGCATTCAGTTTGAACAAGTAGCTAATGTGAGTCGCAGCTTTAGCAATTGGCTGAAGTGGATGATTGAACCCAGTTTAGAAGGGCGTTTTAGTTCTGCGACACAAGCGATCGCAGCCTTAGACAAACCACAAGCGACCAACTTACCTGCTTTAGTTCGCAGCAAACCAGACGGGAGTAGGATTCAACTAACCAAAAATTGGGATTCTCTAGAAATTATCATTCCGCCATCTGGTTTCCATCCATCAATAGTATTCACAGGTTTATTTGCGATCGCCTGGAATTCATTTATCCTAGTTTGGACACTTGGCGCTCTCTCGGCCCCTTTTCCTGCCAACATCCCCTTTGCTTTGTTCTCACTTCCTTTTTGGAGTGCTGGCTTTCTAATGATGTATAAATTTATCTTTAGTTTGTTTGGACGCATCTGCTTACGTCTGAATGCAGAACAAATTGCCCTAAGCTGGGAGTTGTTTAGTTGGAAATTTGAGCGTCCCCGGCCATCGCCAAGACAAAGTATTAATAAGTTAGTTTATATTCCAAAACACTTTACTAAAGGCTCTCAAGGCACTAGAGTTGCCGTTCCAGCACAATTATATATTTCCTCAGGATTACAAAAATATCAGATTAGTGGAAATGATGTTGGTATTAAATCCGAAGTAGAACTTGAATGGTTAGCTCATGAATTAAGTGAGTGGTTAGGTTTGCCAATTACCAATCCAATCAGAAGTTAGTTGAGCTAATCATTTAATTCTTTAGGACTTACGCAAAACCATGATAAAACGAACCACAAAGGACGCAAAGGACACAAAGGAATAAGAGTTTCAGAGAGTTCTTGCGTAAGTCCTGTTCTTAATTAAAAAGTCTGAGCGTTGGTTTTCGGCACTCAGACTTTTTTTATTCGTTTTTCTTACACCTTAAACAAAGGCAAAGGATTCAGGACTTTTCATCAAAAGTGACAATGACATTTTTTTACTATCAGGGAATTCCAAAAAATAAATTATCCAATTTTTGGAATCAAAACGATTTTTCCTCCCCCTGCTCCCTGCTCCCTGCTCCCTGCTCCCCTGCCCTAAAAGCGATAGGACATTTTTTTATTTGGAAGTCTCTCATTCTTCCTTCAACGATGCCATGTCAATCACAAAGCGGTACTTTACATCGCTTTTTAGCATCCGCTCGTATGCTTGATTGATCTTCTGAATCGGGATCAGTTCGATGTCACTGACGATATTGTGTTCAGCGCAGAAATCGAGCATTTCTTGTGTCTCCTGAATCCCGCCGATCATCGAACCGCCAATTACTCGGCGCTTAAAAATCAAGTTACTGATGTTGGGTGATGGGTGCGGATTTTCCGGTACACCAAGCAAGCACAGCGTACCACCACGCTTAAGCAACTGCGTGTACGCGTCCAGATTGTGCGATACCGAAACCGTGTTGAGAATGAAGTCGAAGCTGTTGATATGCTTGTCCATCTCATCGCTGTTTTTTGAAATGACAACCTCATCGGCTCCGAGGCGCTTGGCATCTTCGGTTTTTCCTGACGATGTTGTGAACAACACAGTGTAAGCACCAAAAGCGTGAGCTAATTTTAGCCCCATGTGTCCCAACCCACCAAGCCCGACGATACCCACCTTATCGCCTTTGCCAACTTTCCAGTACCGCAAAGGCGAGTAAGTCGTGATCCCCGCGCACAATAGGGGTGCGACACCAGCGAGATCCAGCTTTTCCGAAACGCGTAGCACGTAATTTTCATCTACGACTATCTGGTTTGAATAACCCCCATAAGTCGTTTTCCCTGTCTGCTTCTCTGGGCTGTTGTAGGTGAAGATAATTTCGTTATCACAGTACTGCTCAAAACTCTCACGGCAGTTTGGACAGGTGCGACAAGAATCGACCATACAACCAACGCCCGCAGCCTCGCCTACCTTGAACTTGGAAACCTGCTTACCAATCTTCACTACACGACCAACTATCTCATGTCCAGGTACAACAGGGTAAACCGTGCCTTTCCATTCATTAGCGACTGTATGCAGATCCGAGTGACACACGCCACAGTAAAGGATCTCGATCTGTACGTCGTGCGGGCCTAACTCTCGCCGCTCGAAAGTGAACAAGCTCAGTGGTGTAGTTGCACTTTGAGCTGCGTATCCAAGACTCTTAATCACAGACGATCTCCTTTTTACTAAGTTCTTTCATAGGTTTTATGAACTTTATTCAAAGTTTTCTGACTCAGTTCCTCGAAACTGCTCATATACTTCGCAATTAACAGACCAAGGTTGTTCCTACTTAGCATTAAATGCTAAGAAAGGGGAGCGACCCTCCTCTGCCCAGATTCGTCTCAATATTTCCCGAACAATGTCCCCGATGATTCCGCCTTTGATAGCTGCATGAAAATGAGTATAGATATGTCAGGCTGCTCTGAGTCAACCATCATAAGTATGAGGGATGAGGGGGAGCAGGGGAAGCAGGGGAAAAAATATCTATTAGTCCTCCTGGATAGAGGAATTGAGTAATTTAATTTTTGGAGTTCCCTAAACCGCTTATGTTATGTTGCTTTGCAAAAACTTTTTCAAGATAAATAGCCTACTTATCCTACTTGTATTGATTTTATTTATACTCTGTTTTTGCAATAGCATAGAGCGCTTATCAATGGCGAACTCATCGGATTTGAGCCATCAATGTTTATATTTAATTACAGAGCCTTAGAGGAAATTTATATGTTTGGACTGGGATGGCCAGAAATAGCTGTAATTACCATAGTCGCTGTTCTAATTTTTGGCCCAAAAAAAATTCCCGAACTGGGAACCGCACTGGGCAAAACCCTACGAGGGTTTAAGGAGGAGATGAAAACTCCCAGTGACGAAACCAATTCGGAACAAGAAAAAGAATAATTAAAGTAGTCAGAATACAAAAGACAGGAGGAGCCTGTGCGTTGGGGAGCCAGCACAGTTTTCTCCTGACTACAGCAAGGTATTTACAACAGAAGAAGGCGCGATCCCATTTTGGGAATCGATAACAGTTGTGCTGGGATTTTGTTGGTGTGTCTCTTCCTTGGCTAAACCACGCAGCTTAATTAACTTAATAGCTCGTGTAACGCTTTCTGGTAAGATTACCACCAGACTGTTATCAGGAGCCATGTCTAAGCCTTTATTTATCGCTTGGGTTTCATCCAGAATTGATTCATAGCGGCTATCAGGCTTAACTTCGGTGATGCCTTGAATAATCAACTGGGCGGCTGAACCCCGTAAGCGTCCCCTTGTATCATCGTCTTCTTTGACGATGATGTAATCAAAAATTTGTGCTGCTAATTTGCCCAAAGTAACAAAGTCTTCGTCGCGGCGATCGCCTGGCCCACCAATTACGCCAATCCGTTGTCCTGTAGTCCAGTTCCGAACAAAGGAACCTACAGCTTCGTAACTGGCTGGGTTGTGGGCATAGTCTACCAAAGCGTGGTAGTTTCCTAAATTAAATAGATTCATTCGTCCTGGCGTTTGACTAACTGAAGCCCGGAAGGTCTTCAAACCAGCACGAATCTGCTCAATTGTGACGTTTTGCACAAATGCTGCCAAACTAGCTGCTAAAGCGTTGGCAATCATAAACGGTGCACGTCCGCCCATTGTTAAAGGTATATTTTCTGCTCTTTCTATGCGGTGTGTCCAATCACCTTTAACAATTGACAAATAGCCATTTTCATATACTGCTGCTACTCCGCCCTTTTGGATATGCTTTCGCACCAATTCTGAGTCGGGAATCATTGTGAAGTAAGCAATATTAGCCTTAGTTTTTTCTGACATGGCGGCGACGCGGCGATCGTCGGCATTGAGTACCGCATAGCCATCTGGGAATACGGCTTCCGCTACTACACTTTTGAGGTTAGCTAACTGCTCAATGGTATCTATATCGCCAATTCCTAAGTGGTCGGAGGCTACATTCAAAACTACGCCTACATTTGCTGCTTCAAAGCCCAATCCAGAACGGAGAATACCACCGCGAGCCGTTTCCAGTACCGCTACTTCTACTGTGGGATCTTGGAGGATGACGTGGGCACTTTGGGGGCCTGTGTTATCGCCAGCTTCTACTAAATAATCACCGATATAGGTTCCATCAGTAGTAGTATATCCAACTACCTTGCCAGTCTGTTTATAAATATGTGCTAGTAGCCGGGTAGTAGTGGTTTTGCCATTAGTACCCGTGACGCTGAGGATTGGAATTTGGCTAGATTGCTCGTTGGGAAACAGCATATCCATGACTGCGCCAGCGACATTGCGGGGGATACCAACGCTTGGGGCAACGTGCATCCGAAAACCGGGAGCGGCGTTAACTTCGACAATCACGCCATCCACTTCCCGCAGAGGACGACTAATATCCGTGGTGACAATATCGAGTCCGGCGATATCTAAACCGATAATTTTGACTACCCGTTGTGCCAACCAAAGATTTTCTGGGTGAATTTCATCGGTACGGTCTACGGCACTACCACCTGTACTCAAGTTTGCCGTTGCTCTGAGATAACAAATAGTCCCCTTGGGTGGCACGCTATTTAGGGTGTAGCCTTGCCTTTCTAGCAACTGGTAGCTAGTGCGGTCTAGTTCAATCTTGGTTAGGACGTTATCATGTCCTTCACCGCGATTTGGGTCAAGGTTTGTTTCTTCAATCAGTTCGGAAATGGTGGATCTGCCGTTGCCAGTCACATGAGCCGGGACGCGCTCGGCAACTGCTACTACTTTGCCATTTACCACTAGTACCCTGTGGTCGCGCCCAACGTAATATCTTTCGACAATAATTGACCGGGAAACCTGTCTGGCAGCTTCGTATCCTGCTTCTGCTTCTTCCCAAGTTCTGATATCAATGGTGATCCCACGTCCATGATTGCCGTCTAGTGGCTTGATGACGATGGGATAGCCACCAACGTATTCAATGGCTTGTTCTAAATCGTCTAAGAAGTTGATCGTTGTACCTCTGGGTACTGGCGCACCAGCGGCAGCGAGGATGCGTTTAGTGGCTTCTTTATCGCAAGCTAGTTCTACGCCTAGAATGCTAGTGTTGTCGGTCATTGTGGCCTGCATCCGCTTCTGGTTCACGCCATAGCCCAGCTGAATCAAAAAGCGGGCTTCCAGAGACATCCAGGGAATACCTCTTTTTTCTGCTTCTTTGACGATCGCTTCAGTGGAAGGGCCTAAGGAAGCATCACGGGTAAACTCTTTCAGGTCTTGGATATCTTGCTCTAGTTCTGCCTTGGGATAACGGCCTCGATCGACGATACTCTGGCACAGCCTCACTGCGGCTCGTCCAGCGTAGCGTCCCGCTTCCTCATTCAGGTACTCAATCACTACTTGATAAATTCCGGGCGTGGCAGTTTCGCGGGTGCGACCAAAGCCGACATGCATACCAGCTAATTCCTGGAGTTCTAGGGCTACGTGTTCCACGATGTGGCCAATCATAGTGCCTTCTTTGACTCGCATCAGAAAACCACCGCGACAGCCAGGCGAACAATAGTGACCCTCCAGACTCGGCAGCGCCTCAACTAATCCTTCATAAAAGCCAGGGATTTCATTCGAGGGCGTCTCGGCAAGGGTTTCTAAATCGAGGCGCATGACGATCAGTTTGTGGCGTCGAATGCTCCAATAGTTTGGGCCGCGTAAGGTCTGGATCTTGAGGATTCTCATGGGAATAGGTAGATGGAGATTCGGAACCAAAATTCTAGTTTCTTACTGGAATTGACCGCTAAACTGTTCATTGCAAACAGTTTTTTCTTTTTACATGGTATTCTCATCATTTTTGTACAACAAGAAATAAATGTGCGGTCAACCGATTTTGGATTTTAGATTTATGATTTTGGATTGAAAGAGACGATTACGGTACTTAGCTCTCTTAATTTTAGATTTAGGATGGTGTAGCCTTAACGAGTCAGACACTCCTACATCGCTAATGCTGCGCTATCGAGGGGTTTTTTGATTTGTTTTGCCCACTTCCTGGCGGTATGTGCCGAAAACCTCTTTATAATCTCAAATCCAAAATCCAAAATCTCAAGTTTACGGTCAACTCAGTGTAACCTCAGATACTCTATCCCGTCAGCTGGAGATTCGGTGTACAGCAGGCAATACAGTTCGCTGGTACAAGTGGAAGCGATCGCCGTAGCTGAGGATATGGAGACGTAAGTTATGTATTGTTAATGGTTCATTAGCACCGACATGGGGTTCGTTGGTGTGGGTGGCTTCGGTGGGATCGACAATGGTGACACTGCCTTTACCCATAACTTGTAGCCAACCATCACGTTCAAACACTGCACAAGTATCTTCGTCAATGCCAATACCTAAGCGATCGGGGTGAGCTGCGATCGCACTAATCAGTCGCCCCATCCGATTACGGTTGTGAAAGTGTTGGTCAACGATTACTTCTGGAATAAATCCCAAGCCCGTTGCCATATCAACTAGGGAACGATTTGGCGTCTCTCCACTACCGCCGCCAGCAATCATATGATGCCCCATCACTGCCGCTCCTGCGCTGGTGCCTGCTAACGTAAGTTGCCCCGCCCTTACCCGCTGACGAATAATTTCCATTGCTGGCGTATCTGCCAACACACCACAAAGACGCAGCTGGTCTCCTCCTGTCAAAAATACCCCACTACAGGCTTCTAAGGATGCTTTGATCTGGGAGGCTTCACACTGTTCCCGTTCGCGGATGTCTAAAATCTCTACCTTCTGAGCACCCATTTCTTCAAAAATGCGAATATAGCGACCACCGATGATAGCGGGTTCGCGAGAGGCAGATGGAATAATTGTAATATAAGCCTTACTAGCACCAGCACGTCCAAAAAAAGTTCGTAGGATTTCGCGCCCATGAACTTTATCTTCTGCGCCTCCGATAACCAGAACGGCGGTTTTAGTTGCTTGGGGTGTCCTCATTTCTAGCGATTTAGCTTGTAATTGCGGCATTGTGTTTCTCCTGTCAACAACTTCAGGTGAATTTAACAAGGTTCAGAAGCCTGATGATTTTTGCGCTTTGCAACTTTTGAGAGGACACTTTTTTGAAGTTTGGAACTGGGCAGCCACTCTCCAAATTTTCGCTTAACGCTCACGTTGCCTCAGTCTAAACGTGTTTGTTTTCATTTCTCAAAGCCAGCGCCTTGTTTTTCACCTGTCCACTTGCAGCAGGGCAAAATAGTCTTTGGGGGGCTAAATTCCCAGTCTAGGGTTGGGGACGAGCAGTTAAGACTACGCTTTTTTCTGAGGCTGGCTCGATGCATCCTGGAAGTTGTTAACTTGATATGATTATTAATTTAAATGTACTTGTGACAACATTTAAACATAAATTAAGTAATTAGAAAAACTTTTGATCCCATCTAAAATCCAAGAGGTCTGGTAGTTTTAGATACTATTGATAAAGTTTAACTGGAGTTTGACTCGAGCTTTGCTTGCTGGTGTTTGCTAGACATCCAAATTTAAGATTAGTGTCCTCGAATACGAATAACTGTGCGCTTTGATATAGTTACACTTTTTCCTGACTGTTTTAACTCTGTTCTCAATTCGGGATTACTGGGTAAAGCCTTAGCCAAACAGATTGCCGAAGTGCATCTGGTGAACCCACGGGACTTTACCACTGACAAACACCGAAAGGTAGACGATGAACCCTACGGCGGCGGCGTTGGGATGCTAATGAAGCCAGAACCTATTTTTACCGCTGTGGAGTCGCTGCCGATTCTACCCCGAAGAGAAATAATTTTGATGAGTCCACAGGGTCAAACAATTAATCAACCTCTTTTGAAAGAATTGGCGACAAATTATGACCAGTTAGTAGTTATTTGCGGGCATTACGAAGGAGTGGATGAGAGGGTGCTACATTTGGTAACTCGTGAAGTATCTTTAGGCGATTTTATTCTGACCGGCGGGGAAATTCCAGCAATGGCCTTAATTAATGGCGTAGTGCGGCTAATACCAGGGACTGTGGCCAAAACGGAGTCCCTTACAGCAGAAAGTTTTGAGGAGGGGTTATTGGACTATCCCCAATATACTCGTCCTGCCAATTTTCGCGGCTTAAAAGTACCTGATGTTTTGCTCAGTGGAAATCACGCAGCGATCGCGCGGTGGCGTTACGAACAACAGATTCAAAAAACCCGCGATCGCCGTCCCGATCTTTTGGAGAAGTGGGAGCAGGGGGAGCAGGGGAGGCAGGGGAAGCAGGGGGAGAATAATAATTTCTAACTCATGACAAATTACAAATGACAAATAACTAATAACTAATGACAAAAATTCGTATTGGTAATGGCTACGATATTCATCGATTAGTGAGCGATCGCGCTTTGATTTTAGGTGGAATTCAAATTCCTCATGAACTGGGTTTGTTAGGCCACAGTGATGCTGATGTGTTAACACACGCAATTATGGATGCCATGCTTGGGGCATTATCCTTAGGCGATATTGGTCATTATTTTCCCCCTAGCGATCCCCAATGGGCAGGAGCAGATAGTTTAGTACTATTAAATCAAGTACATCAACTGATTCGGGATCGAGGCTGGCAGATCGGAAACATTGACTCGGTGATAGTAGCAGAACGTCCAAAATTAAAACCGCATATTCACAACATGCGCGACAAACTAGCGGCAGTTTTAGAATTACAACCAAATCAAATTGGCATTAAAGCTACCACCAATGAAAAATTAGGCCCCGTAGGACGTGAAGAAGGTATATGTGCTTATGCTGTTGTCTTGCTAGTTGCTTCAGAATAACTTTTCTTTTAGCTGTTGATAAAGATATTCAAAACTGATTAGGATGGAAAGAAATTTGAAATTATGAAATTTTTTAGAAAAATATTTCTGGTAATTAAAGATTTTTGGTTGCCAATAATTTTGACTTCAGCAACAGCGCTTACACTTACCGCCTGCAACCCAGCTAATTTCAAAAGCACAGATGCTCAAGTACCGCAATTGGTAAGTGCCATTCTCAGTGACCCCAAAACTTTTAATTATCCTCTCAGTCAGGAGTCTCCGAATGTTTTTCCTCTGATTTATGAAGGATTAACTACAGAAAACCCTATAAATGGCGAAATCGAGCCTTCTTTAGCAGAATCATGGGAAGTTTCTGATGACAAATTGCGGTTTGTTTTTACCCTACGCCAGGGATTGAAATGGTCTGATGGGCAGCCTTTAACAGCAGATGATGTAGTATTTACCTTCAACGAAATTTATCTTAACGAAGCGATTCCCGCAGATGCTAGAGATGTGCTACGGATTGGTGAAAGTCGGGCATTGCCAAAGGTACGAAAAATTGATACTCAACGAATTGAATTTACGACTCCAGAACCATTTGCACCGTTTTTAGGAACTTTAGGACTGCCAATTTTACCTGCTCATACCCTAGAACCATTTGTCAAGACAAAAGACCAAGAGGGTAAGCCAATATTCTTGTCAAAGTGGGGCGTTGATACGCCTCCAGATCAAATTATCGTCAACGGCCCTTACAAGCTAGAGCGCTACGATACCAGTCAGCGTGTAGTTTTCAGGCGCAACCCTTACTATTGGCGCAAAGGGCCGAAAGGAGAATCCCAACCTTATATTGAACGGGTTATCTGGGAAATTGTAGAATCAACAGATACCTCCTTGCTGCAATTTCGTTCTGGCGGGTTAGATACTGTGGGAGTCTCACCAGATTATTTTTCTTTGCTAAAGGTGCAAGAAGAACAGGGAAAATTCAAAATTTTCAATGGTGGGCCAGCAACTGGTACGACGTTTATTTTATTCAATTTGAATAAAGGTAAAAGGGATGGAAAACCCCTGGTCGATCCAGTAAAATCGCGTTGGTTCAATACTGTAGAATTTCGGCAGGCAGTAGCCTATGCGATTGACCGACAAACAATGATTAACAACACTTTTCGTGGTTTAGGTAAACCACAAAATTCCGCCATTTCCGTGCAAAGCCCTTATTATTTGTCGCCTGAACAAGGACTAAAAGTTTATAACTACAATATACAAAAGGCGAAGGAACTGCTACTAAAAGCAGGATTCAAATATAACAATAACCAACTAATTGATGCTCAAGGAAACCGCGTCCGCTTCTCATTGCTTACCAATGCTGGTAATAAAATCCGCGAAGCAATTGGATCGCAGATTAAACAAGACCTGAGTAAAATTGGTATTCAAGTTGATTTCACTCCTCTGGCATGGAATACTTACACAAATAAGCTATCAAATTCATTAGACTGGGAAGTTTCTATGCTGGGTCTGACTGGTGGTTTAGAACCAAATGATGGGGCTAATGTCTGGTCTCCCGAAGGTGGATTACACATGTTTAATCAGAAACCCCAAGCAGGACAAAAACCAATTCAAGGTTGGGAAGTGGCTCCTTGGGAAGCAGAAATTGCTAAGTTATACATTCAAGGGGCAAGGGAATTAGACCCAGCAAAGCGGAAAGAAATTTATGCCGAAACCCAAAAGATTACCCAAGAAAATTTACCGTTTATTTATCTAGTTAACCCCTTAGCAATGTCAGCAGTGCGTAATCGATTTGAAGGTATCCAATACTCTGCACTGGGTGGCGCATTCTGGAACATTCATGAAATCAAAATAACGGATTAATCATTAGTTATTAGTCAGTGGTTAGTGGCAAGAATAAAGGACAAAGGACTAATGACAGATGAAAAAACTTTGCGATCGCTACTCGTTGCGGTTGCCAATGGTAAAGTTACGCCAGATACGGCATTAGACTCACTCAAAGACTTAACTTATGAATCTGTAGGTGAGTTTGCCAAAATCGACCATCATCGCCAGCTAAGAACTGGTTTCCCAGAGGTGATTTGGGGCCCTGGTAAAACTCCCGATCAAATTGCTCAAATTATGGAGGTGATGCGCCTCCGCAACCCGGTGGTGATGGCAACCCGCATCGAACCAGCAGTTTATACCATACTGCAATCAAAAGTTAGCGATTTGCGATATTACCAATCGGCGCGAATTTGTGCGATCGCTCCTCCTACCATCGAACCACAATTTGCGGGAGAAATCGCTATTCTTTCCGCTGGTACTGCCGACTTACCCGTTGCTGAAGAAGCTGCTGTCACTGCTGAACTTTCTGGTTTCCGAGTCCAGCGCCTCTGGGATGTTGGCGTTGCTGGGATTCACCGCTTATTAAGTAACCGCCACCTGATTGAGTCAGCATCGGTGTTGATTGTCGTGGCAGGGATGGAAGGCGCTTTACCTAGTGTTGTTGCGGGTTTAGCCAGTTGTCCTGTGATTGCCGTACCCACTAGCATTGGTTATGGCGCTAGTTTTGGTGGTTTAGCACCTTTATTGACAATGCTTAACTCTTGTGCTGCGGGAGTAGGGGTAGTAAATATCGATAATGGTTTTGGCGCAGCAGTTTTGGCGGGACAGATTTTGCGGACTGCCGAGAAATTGCGGTTGGCATCAGCTGCATCTTGAGTTAAGACATTGAAGTTACATCCAATATTTCAGTAAATATCAGTAATTAATGTAAATAATAAACTGATGCTGAAATTTGCCTCCCCTAACTTCTTAATCACCAAAGATGAGCAATTACAGCGATTTGACATCTCAGTTTCTTTGGCATTTGCCTGTAAATTGGACAGCCCTAGCACAAACAATCACCGATCCAAACGTTATGGATCAGATGCAAAAAGCTTGGGGCCACTTTATACAAACAGGTCAAGTGTGGGCATTGTTGATTGGTTTAATCATTGGCTATATGATTCGGAATCTAACTAGCTACGGTTAAAGAAATTTTAGATTTTGGATTTTAGATTTTAGTTAATCCAAAATCTAAAATCCAATGCCCCTCCCCTGATAATATTTATGACCAAAGAAGAAACTTGGAGCCAGCGGTTTGAATCAGCGTTGCATCCGGCGATCGCTCGTTTTAATGCCAGTATAGGTTTTGATATTGAATTAATCGAATATGACCTCACTGGTTCTCAAGCCCATGTCAAAATGCTTGCTCACACGGGCATCATCTCCCCAGAAGAAGGAGAGAAACTGGTTGCAGGTTTAGAACAAATTCGCCAAGAGTACCGCGAGGATAAATTTAAGCCTGGTGTTGATGCTGAAGATGTACATTTTGCAGTTGAACGACGACTGACAGAAATTGTCGGCGATGTAGGCAAAAAGGTGCATACGGCGCGATCGCGTAACGATCAAGTTGGTACAGATACTAGACTCTACCTCCGCGACCAAATCCAACAAATTAAAAGGGAATTGCGAGAATTTCAAGGTGTTTTACTGGATATAGCTGAAAAAAACGTTGAAACCCTGATTCCTGGCTATACTCACCTACAACGCGCCCAACCCCTAAGTTTAGCTCATCACCTCTTGGCATACTTTCAAATGGCGCAACGCGACTGGGAACGTTTAGGAGACGTTTCTCGCCGCGTGAATATCTCACCTTTAGGGTGCGGTGCTTTAGCGGGAACAACTTTCCCCATTGACCGCCACTACACAGCTAAACTCTTGAATTTTGACGATATTTATGCTAATAGCCTCGATGGAGTGAGCGATCGCGATTTTGCGATCGAGTTCTTGTGTGCTGCTAGCTTGATTATGGTTCACCTCAGCCGCCTTGCAGAAGAAGTCATTCTTTGGTCATCTGAAGAATTTCGCTTTGTCACTCTCAAAGATAGCTGTGCCACAGGTTCCAGTATCATGCCCCAAAAGAAAAACCCCGATGTCCCAGAATTGGTGCGGGGGAAAACAGGGCGTGTATTTGGTCATCTTCAGGCGATGTTAGTGATTATGAAGGGGTTACCTCTGGCGTATAACAAAGACCTACAAGAAGATAAAGAAGGTCTATTTGATAGCGTCAACACAATAAAAGCCTCTCTAGAAGCAATGACGATTTTGCTCAGAGAAGGCTTGGAATTTCGTACCCAGCGGTTAGCATCAGCTGTGGCAGAAGATTTTTCTAATGCTACCGACGTAGCAGATTATCTGGCTGCACGGGGCGTCCCTTTCCGGGAAGCTTATAACCTGGTGGGTAAGGTGGTAAAAACTAGTATTGCCGCAGGTAAACTCCTGAAAGATTTGAAATTGTCAGAGTGGCAAGAACTACATCCAGCATTTGCAGCAGATATTTATGAGGCGATATCCCCCCGTCAAGTTGTGGCAGCCCGCAACAGTTACGGTGGTACTGGCTTTGTACAGGTAAGCAAAGCACTCATAGCCGCCCGCGCTCAAATTGCTGTTGAGTAATAAATAAGGGCGTACATTTGTACGCCCTAAAAAATAAATAATCTAAATAACAAGGATTTAAGCAGACAGCTTAGTCAGTGTCAGCTGCTGTTGCTGCGCCTTCTTCTTCTTCACTCTTTGGTGGTCTTTGTTGGAACCTTCTCTGCATTCTTCCTGTCGTAGTCCGTTTACGAAACTTTCTGGCATACGCCTGGTTACGTAGCGCCTTTTCTTTTTTTGGGTTACGGCGCTTGGCCATGTTCACCTCATTAATAAACAACAAAAAAGTAGCAACTAGGCATCACGTAGGCAATATCAGCTACCAATGTTATTGATATACTTGTAGCCTAGTGCAGCAATCAATACGCTTTAAACAGTGTACTAGTCTACCGCATTTTACCTTATTGTGTCAATAAAAATTTAGAATTATTGCCACCAGCTAGACGAAAAATATCCTTTGTTAGATTCAAGCCCGTCAAATAGATGTAAATTAGCGAACTAGTTGTTGTTGTTGGGACAAACCAGACAATTTTAACAAAAATTAGGTAACGGTCTCAAACCCTGCTTAGTTTTCTTTTCTGAATTATGCATTCTAACTTATTATTCAGATTAATTTTTTAAATGTGTGCTGAAAAACTATTAATCATAGCTGGTTTGGGTAAGGCTAATATTTGTTATAAACTGAGAATTTTTATGATTTAACAAATATTATGTATATATTAATACAGTGCTTCTCTTGAAACTTGATGTTAGAATTGACAATATTCTACGTAAATCGTGAGAATAAAATCTCAAACCACAAACATTTTTGTATAAAATAAAACTCAATAAAAATTTTATTAGTTGAGTTTACGTAAGTGGCAGAGAACTATAGAATACAATACATAAATTTTGAAGATTGAACGTTATCGCTTTTTTTCCGGCAGCTGTCCAGTCCACACGTAGTTTATGGCGTATCGGACAAACGGTATTGGGTATTATATTTCGTCATCCCATTACTGGCACTAGTATCATCCCAATTTTACCCGATGGTCGGATAGTACTGATCCGGCGACGTGATGATGGTCTTTGGGCATTGCCTGGAGGCATGGTAGATTGGGGAGAAGATATTCCCAACACAGTCCGCCGGGAATTGATGGAGGAAACCGGGCTAGAATTGGTAAAAATTAATCGTTTGGTAGGAGTTTACTCATCACCAGACCGCGATCCCAGAATCCATTCAATTTGTATTGTGGTTGAAGCCGAGGTACATGGGACAATGGAGATTAAGGACACTTTGGAAGTCATGGAAATCCAAGCTTTCTGTCCGAATTTCCTACCTTCAGGAAAGATGTCTCACGACCATACCCGGCAGTTGCAAGATTACTTAAATGGCTTGACAACATTGGCATAATAATATTTTGTTATTAGTAATTTGTTTTTTGTCAGATGCTAATGACTAATGACTAATGACTATTTATTATGATGCTAAAAGTTAACTACTAAATGAAAATGGATACACTATTCCGTAACTCCCGGAGAAAGCTCTCTCAAGGGCTGATATTCTGGCGTGAAGTCGGTGAAAAAACTCCTATAATTTTTTTGCATGGTGCTTGGAATGAGAGCAGTCAATGGTTAGCTGTGATGGATTCCCTTGCACAAGATTTCCATTGCTTTGCACCTGATTTGTTAGGCTTTGGTGAGTCAGAAAATCCGAATATCCACCATTCGATAGATTTACAAGTGGAGTGTTTATCTGAATTTTTGCAAGCTGTCAGGCTAGAAAAAGTATATTTAGTAGGGCATTCTCTTGGGGGTTGGATTGCTGCTAGCTATGCTTTAAAGTATCCAGAGAAAGTTGATGGTGTGGTACTGCTAGCACCAGAGGGTGTAGAGATAGAAGGACAAGAACAGCATTGTCGAAAGATGCGGCGATTATTGAATTATCCACCACTAATAGTTAAATTGTTGCGATCGCTAACTCCCTTCACTAAAATTCTGGGTTGGTCTGAAAAAATTGTACAGGATTTGCAATTACGTCAGGAATTGTTGCGTTACCCCATAGCTTGCCAGTTACTCTTCAAACGGCGACAAGCAGAAATTGAAGCGGAATTAGTGCAAAAGCAGCTTTATATGATAGATGCCCCGGTTTTTATTTTACAAGGTGGCCAAGATACACCAGATGCTTTGGCCAAAAGCCGAGTTTATACTCAACTGATACCGAAAGTCGAGTTGAAAATGATTGCCCATGCCGGAAATGACTTACCAGAATCTTGTGCTGGGATTGTGGCGATCGAGATTCGGGAGTTTATTCAAGGTATTTTAAAAAACCATAATTTCAACGAATTAAACTAGCTCATTCAGGGTTTGTTCCCAATCCACTACACATATTCCTTCGCTCTCAAACCGTGATATGTGTTTCAAGTTTGTTGTCACAACGATCACCCGATCAAAACTCTTCAATTGAAGAATTGCCTGAGCAGCAAGAATTACATCACCATCCAAACTTTCATTGCTTGCTGTAGGTTTCCCTTGATTTCTTACCCATGCCCATAATTCGGCTGCTTTTCGCATCGTTTCGGGAGTCAGTGGTATGAGACAAATTTGGCTAAGTTTGTTGAGGCGATCGATACTTTTTTGTTTTCCTTGTCTCAATAGTTCACGCCGAAGTTCATAATCGGCTATTTCTGGCACACGTATAACAGTTTCAGTTTTCTGTAAAGATTTCAACCACTGCTGAACTTTTGGGTTTACTTTTGGATGCGTTACTTGGCTCAAAGGATGAGTGTCTAGCAATATGGCTCTACTCATCTGTGTTTTTACACTGACATCCGATTCTGATTCAAGCCTGTCTCAATCTGTGGGTACGTTTGTTCATCATATCCCAATTCATCAGCCATCCATTCGTCAACCAGTTCTATTACCTTTTCTAAGGAGTCATCCCTTTTTGCTTCCGATTTAGAAAATTGGACAACTTGATATTCATCTAAATCTAAATTAATGTGTTCTAAGTTTCCTGAGATAATAGCCGATCTGATCTGACCTTTTATACTCGACCCCGGAATCATAGGGGGAAATACAGCAGCGATATCAATGTCTCTCGTTTCACTAGAAACAGATATTGCTCTTTGATAGCTTCCACCACTCACAATATTGGACAGTGGAGAAGATTTTTCCTCAATTAACGCATCGATTATTGCCCTAACTTTGAAAAGATCCACTAAAGAAAGGGCAGCGAGTTGTTGCATAATTACATAAAGCGATGATGCTTTGGGCATAACTTCACTATGGGTAAACTTATCTCTTCATTTTATTCCATCTGTGCTATCATCCATTACTATTTCACGCATTCCCCAAAATATTAAATTGGGTTCTACAATCAAACGTGCTGCAATGGTAGGATATAAGGCTTGTAGATAGTTTATAAATAAAGTGCGATCGCCCCCTTTCATCGCAATATTCCCATCAGGAAATAAGTGCCACCACGCTTCAATAAAATCTTTAATTCCAGCTAATATTGTATAAACTACCCCACTTTGAATAGCCTCTGTAGTATTGAGAGCAAAACGTGCTGGTAAAGATGGAAAATTTTGCATTTCTACTAACGGCAATTGTCCTGTTTGTTGACCGAGAGTTGCAAATTGCAAACCTAATCCCGGCAAAATTGCGCCTCCAACTAGACACTGATTAGCATCCGCAGCCGTAAAAGTTAGTGCTGTCCCAGCATCAATTACCAACATTGGAAAACCCCACGTTTTCCCCGCGCCCCATAAAGCTAAAGCGCGGTCAATTCCTAATGTGGGATAGATACCTGTTAGTGGTAATTGGTTTAAAGTAATAACGCGAGTATTTGAGTAAGTTTGCCAAATAGCAGTTTGACTGGGGACTACGGAGGCGACGAGGAGAGGGCAGAGGGGCAGAGTGTTTGTTAGAGATTCACCTTGTGGAAAAATTTTCTCTAGTAAATCATTCAGGGTTTGACATTCAGACAACTGATATATGACAGACTCAGATAGATGGTCAGTATCCCAAGCTGAGTAAAGCGTCTCGCCAATAAACAACGCCCAATGCAGGCGGGAATTCCCAATTTCCAAAGCTAGCCAAATATTATCTGTGTGTTCTGGGTGCTTATCCGGTTTCACACTTTTAACTTTTTTAAGTCATTCATAGATTTTTTAATAAAAATTAACATTCATCCCGTGTCACAATAAAACAAGAGGAACAAATACTCATTGTGTCAAGGAGGGGAGTTATGGTAGCACTCACCGAAAAAACTGAAAAACGGCTCACCATACAGACTGTGGAAATCGCTCAAGAGACGACGGCTATTCGCTCTCTGGATTGGGATCGCGATCGCTTCGATATTGAGTTTGGTCTGCAAAATGGTACCACTTATAACTCGTTTCTCATCCGTGGGGAGCAGACTGCCTTAGTTGATACCTCCCACGAAAAGTTTCGTCAACTATACTTCGATACGCTCACCGGACTAATCAAGCCAACAGAGATTGATTATTTGATTATCAGCCACACCGAGCCAGACCACAGCGGTTTAGTTAAAGATTTGCTGCAAATGGCTCCGGAAATTACTGTTGTCGGTTCTAAAGTGGCGATTCAGTTTCTGGAAGATTTGGTACATCAGCCATTCAAGCGGCGGATTGTGAAAAATGGCGATCGCTTAGATTTGGGCAATGGTCATGAATTTGAATTCGTGATTGCTCCAAATTTACACTGGCCGGATACCATTTTCAGCTTCGACCACAAAACCAAAACTCTCTATACCTGCGATGCCTTTGGGCTGCACTATTGCTCAGATAGCACCTTTGATGAAGACTTGGCAGCGATCGAAGAAGACTTTCATTACTACTACGATTGCTTGATGGGGCCGAATGCCCGCTCAGTTTTGTCTGCCCTGAAACGGATGGCGGAATTGAAAACCATCGACATGATTGCCACAGGACACGGCCCATTATTATCTCACAATGTTGAGGAACTAGTTGGACGTTACCGCACTTGGAGCCAAACCCAAGCCAAGCCAGAAACAGTGATTGGCATATTTTATGTTTCCGAATACGGATATAGCGATCGCCTCGCGCAAGCAATTGCCAACGGTATCGGTAAAACTGGTGTCGCCGTGGAAATTGTCGATTTGGGATCTGAAGTCGATTTACAAGAACTGCGGGAACTAGTTAGCCGCTGTGCTGGGCTAATCGTTGGTCTACCTCCGGCTTCTGGCGCTGCTAGCATTCAAGCTGCACTCAGCACAGTTTTAGGATCTGCCAAAGAAAAACAAGCTATTGGCGTATTTGAAGCCGGCGGTGGCGATGATGAACCGATAGATCCTTTGCTGAGTAAATTCCGCAATTTGGGTTTGACAACAGTTTTTCCAGCAATTCGGATTAAACAAACGCCTACAGAAAATACCTACAAGCTGTGTGAAGAAGCGGGTACGGACTTAGCTCAATGGGTAACACGCGATCGCAGTATCAAAGCCATGAAATCTCTGGGTGCTGACTTAGATAAAGCACTAGGCAGAATCAGCGGCGGACTATATATTATTACTGCCAAAAAAGGCGATGTTTCCAGTGCCATGCTAGCTTCTTGGGTTGCTCAAGCTAGCTTCAAACCCTTGGGATTTTCCATTGCAGTAGCCAAAGACCGAGCAATTGAATCACTCATGCAAGTAGGCGATCGCTTTGTTCTCAATGTCTTAGAAGAAGGCAATTTCCAACCACTCATGAAGCACTTTTTGAAACGGTTCGCCCCTGGTGCCGATCGCTTTCAAGGAGTGAGAACCCAGGCAGCCGAAAATGGTGCTCCCATCCTCAATGACGCTCTCGCCTACATGGAGTGCGAAGTCGTCAGTAGAATGGATTGTGGCGACCACTGGGCAGTATACAGCAACGTCTACGCTGGACGAGTTTCTAAACCAGATGCTTTGACTGCTGTGCATCACCGCAAAGTTGGTAATCACTATTAATTTTGGATTTTGGATTTTGGATTTTAGATTAATAATCCAAAATCCATAACCACTCAAAAAAGCATTAGTGTAGTATAGCCGTCCCTACTTAATATCCAGAATTTGGATCTTTAATTAACAATCTAAAATCTAAAATTGTTTCAGCTATGCCAACAAATAAACCCCGTGACGTTCAAGTTTATCCAATAGCTACAAATACAAGGATACTGCGATCGCGCAGTTGGTCAAGGCTGAGATTTGAAATTGAATACGCTCTTGCCAAGGGTACAACTGCTAATTCTTATTTAATAGAAAGCGAAAAAACCGCCATTATCGATCCTCCAGGGGAAACGTTTACGGAAATTTATTTAGAAGCGTTGCAGCAACGTTTCCATCTCGAAGACTTAGATTATGTAATTTTAGGACACGTAAATCCTAATCGTGCTGCAACTTTAAAAGCTTTGCTAGAAATTGCCCCGCAAATTACTTTTGTTTGTTCTAATCCAGGGGCGATAAATTTACGTGGGGCGCTGGAAAATCCAGATTTGCAAATTCTTGTCATGCGGGGTGAAGAAACTCTAGATTTGGGGAACGGGCATAATTTACAATTTATTCCCACCCCCAATCCCCGTTACGCAGATCAACTTTGCACCTACGATCCGCAAACAGAAATTCTGTATACAGATAAGTTATTTGGGGCCCATGTTTGCGGAGATCAGGTATTTGATGAAGGCTGGGAAGTATATAACGAAGATCGGCGCTATTATTTTGATTGCCTCATGGCTCCCCACGCCCGTCAGGTTGAAACAGCGCTGGATAAACTAGCCGATTTCCCCGTGCGAATGTATGCCAATGGACACGGCCCTTTGGTGCGCTACGGCTTAATCGAACTGACCAAAGCTTATCGAGAATGGAGTCAACAGCAAACCTCTGCTGACTTGACAGTAGCGTTAATTTATGCATCCGCTTATGGGAATACCGCAACATTAGCCCAAGCGATCGCTCGTGGGATTACAAAAGCTGGCGTTGCCGTAGAATCGATTAACTGTGAATTTACCGAACCAGAAGAAATCCGGGCGGCTGTGGAAAAAGCTGGTGGTTTCATCATCGGTTCTCCTACGCTTGGCGGACATGCACCCACACCCGTACAAACAGCTTTAGGAATTGTCCTATCCACCGCGACTAACAATAAACTCGCTGGTGCTTTTGGTTCCTTTGGCTGGAGTGGGGAAGCGGTTGATTTAATTGAAGGTAAATTAAAAGATGCTGGCTATCGGTTTGGTTTTGATACCATCCGCGTAAAATTCAAACCCGACGATGCCACCTTACAATTGTGTGAAGAAGCTGGAACCGACTTTGCTCAAGCATTGAAGAAAATCAGAAAAGTGCGATCGCCAAGTCAACCTGCAACAAGTGTAGAACAAGCAGTTGGTCGAATTGTCGGTTCTCTTTGTGTTCTCACAGCCAAAGAAGGCGATCGCTCCAGTGCCATGTTAGCCTCTTGGGTGTCTCAAGCTAGCTTTAGTCCCCCTGGTTTAACCATAGCCGTCGCTAAAGATCGCGCAGTGGAAACTCTGACGCATACAGGAAACAAATTTGTCCTAAACATCCTCAAAGAAGGCAATCACTTGGGATTGATGAAGCACTTCCTCAAACCATTCGGCCCCGGACAAGATCGATTTGCCGATGTCGCTGCCCAAGAAGCTGAAAATGGTTCTCCTATACTTACAAATGCCCTAGCATATCTTGAATGTTCCGTACAAAATCGGATGGAATCTGGCGACCATTGGCTAGTTTATGCCACTGTCGAAAATGGCAAATTGTTAGATACTGATGGCGTTACAGCCGTGCATCATCGCAAGTCGGCAACTCATTATTAATTAATCATCGCCAATTTCCAACCCAGCTTATTTTTGCTAGTACATTTGTTTCCCTCCTCGCTTGCGGGGAGGCATTGGGGCTGGGGTGCTTTGATTTTGGATAATCTGGGAAAAGACTAAAATTTTTAAAGTGACTTTAAACTTTTTAAAATGGAGCCAATCGTTCACCTTACAGATGAGCAGTTTTATCAACTCTGCATAGCTAATCGGATACGATCTTGTCATTCTACTGAGTACTATTCATAAGTAAAGTTTTGCTACAAAAAAGGCTCAAGCATTGCTGCCTGAGCCTTTTCTAAATTAAATTAAGTTACTTCCGCTTATGGAGCTTAGTAGCGGTTACGGTTGTAGCCACCGCCACCACCGCCACGGTTTCCACCACCAAAGGAACCACCTCTGTCTTCTCTGGGCTTGGCTTTATTAACTTTGAGATCGCGACCAAGCCATTCAGCACCATCAAGGGCTTCAATGGCTTTTGTTTCTTCATCTTCTGAATTCATTTCCACGAAAGCAAAGCCGCGTAAACGACCTGTTTCACGGTCAGTAGGAAGCTGAACACGCTTAACAGTACCATATTCTGCAAACACAGCACTTAGCGCATCTTGTGTAACTTCATAGGAGAGGTTACCAACGTAAATTGACATTAAATGTCTCCAAAATCATAAGTTTGTAGAGATTTAGATTTCGGAGAGAAGTCTGTAATACCAAAAGGGAAAAGCCTGTCAATACTAAAATCAAACACTGTCGCCGAATTAATTCTCATTTCACTTCCCATGATGACATACCAACTAACGTTCTGGGGAAAGTTTGAAAAAATGTTATAAAAAGTTATATTTGCAGTTGGTAGCTAGGTGGTTGGTGGCTAATCCAAAACGAGCGAACAAGAGAGTAGGGGAGCAGGGGAGGGAGAGGGAGCAGGGGAGCAGGGGAGGCAGGGGAGCAGGGGGAGCAAACCCCATAACTCAAGTTAGTTGCTCTCAAATAAGGACACAGTATTTCTTGCACCTATTCGATGAAACACATCTTTTCTATTTGTCATGAATAAATTTAGTTGCTCTCAGTCACCTTTTAAGTAGGAGAGGTATTTCTCCTCTCCCCCTGCTTCCCCTCCTTCCCCTGCTCTCTTCGGTGAAGTATAGTGAACCGCACCCACCCAATAAACTAATCCACTCTCTTTTCTAAATATTGACCAATCATCAACTGCTCGCCAGCACGAGAGATAATGGTCTGTCTGGTGCGGTATTTGCTGCCAATTAGCTTTAACTCTTCTTCAAATACTGAACCGTTGTACTCAGTTCGCAAACACAGTGTTTTAAGGTTGGAGAAATAATAGTGAGCGGTGACTGGTTTGGATATGGCAAAACCACGATCGCGATACAAAGTGTTTCCCAGAACCCCAAATATCGTTGAACCTTGCGACTCTTTCCTTGCCTTCAGCAGATCGGTACTTTCCCATGTAACTGCTGCACCACAGATCAAACTACCTATATCAGCCAAATCGTGCATCTGAGCTAGCTTTTGCAATTCATCACAGCCCCGATCGAGAAACTCGATCGTAACTATACTCTCCATTTCCTTAGTTTCTCCCTCTGGGAGGGTATAGTAGCGTCGTTGCGATCGCCACTTACCCCCTGATTCCTGGAAAAACTCGGAAATCTGGGATTCGTCAGCGGTTTGTGCAATTTTTAGCAATGATGTCACTCGTAACTTTCCTCACCTAATATTTGGTGGCTGTAGTAGATATCGGCCTTTTCTTGGCTGTATATGATGCAATTCCTCGATCGAAGTTTTACAGCTTCAAAAAATGCAATTTATCTTTACTATTCTTAATATATTAGATCGAGCGTAAAAATTACTAGCCATTTTGCTATAGTAAGTATGCCTGTGTAAGCACAAGTATTAATTATTTGATACTGCCAATTTTAGAAGTAAGAGCGTGAAAATCCACTATCTTCAGGTAACGCAAGTCTTCTACTAAGGGCAGATTGCAAGAAATTTAAAAGTATTTATACTAAGTTAAGAATTACATCGAAAGCTAAAAAGCTGCATACTCGGTGTAATGAGTTAAAGTGGTGAGAATTTTTCGTGATAAAAAGTAGTTTTTGATACAAAATTCTGCAAGAAGATAGCTAATTGACTCTCGCCGCTTTTCATTAGTCATAATGTCTCAAAATTACTTGGTAATGCACGGCTATTTAATCCCAAAAACTGCCCAAATAGGAGAAAAATAAATGATTTTGGACAGAAATAAGCCGCACAAGCAGGCGAAAATCTCACCTTTCGCAGCCGCTAACCAGGTAATTAATACCCAGTTAGATTCAGTTGTGACAACTGATGTGGCTGTTGCAGATGTAAAAAATAGTTTTGACACAAAGGCGTCTACCCCTTTTACATCAATATTATTGATTCCCTGTTTGCTGGGGATAGGACTGCTGATAGCGAATTGTGGAGCACTCCCCAAGGAAGAACCAGCTGATGCACAATCTCAGAGTCCTGGTAGTGGACAAGGTGGTGGTGCAACGGCTGTAGATGTGGCGATCGCTCGAACTGACTTGCTCGAAAAACCACCCGAATATACAGGTAATACAACACCCTTTCGGATTGTATCAGTGCGATCGCAAGTAGAAGCTCGGTTGTTGGCTTTAAACCTTGATGTAGGCGATACGGTAAAGCAAGGGCAAAACGTCGGGCAGTTAGATGCTGCCATACTTTCGACCGAATTAAAGCAAGCAGAAGCAGAGCTAGCTGCCCTCAAATCAGAAGTAGCTAGGGCAACAAATCAGGTAAGTAATGCTCGTGCAGACGTTGAACGGGCGCGGCTAGAAGTGGTACAAGCCCAGGCAGACTCAGAACGGCAGCAGAGGTTGTTCAAAGCTGGAGCGATCGCTGAACAAACTGCCCAGCAATCACGTACCCAGGCAAGAACAGCCGCCCAAGCACTGCGGGCAGCTCAAGAAGAAGTCCGTACAGAACAGCAAGCCGTCGCTGCCGCCCAAGGTAGAGTACTTGCCCAGCAGGCATTGGTTGCCCAAACCAAAGAGCGCAGGTCTTACGCTCAACTCACATCCCCCATCGCTGGCATAGTCACAGAAAAGGTGACAGAACCTGGCAACCTTTTGCAAGCAGGTAGCGAAGTCTTAAAAATTGGCGACTTTAACCGCGTCAAAGTCGTCGTGCAAGTTTCCGAATTAGAACTGGCACAGATTCAAGTTGGGCAGTCTGTACAAGTGCGCTTAGATGCCTTCCCCAACGAAACATTAATTGGCAGAGTTACGCGCATTTCCCCAGCTGCTGATGCCACAGCTCGCTTGATACCTGTAGAGGTAGTGATTCCCAACAATCAGGGCAAGATTGGCAGCGGACTATTGGCGCGAGTCAATTTTGAAAACCAGACACAACAGCGGGTTTTAGTGCCGCAAACAGCTATTCAGAAACAAGCAGGCACTAAGAATTCCAAGGGTACAGGGGAGACGCAAACAAATGTACGGCAAGATTCTTCCCCATCTAACACATCTGGTATAGCAAAGGCAAAGTCGCAAGACCGAAGTGGAACAATATTTGTTGTCCAAGACACAGAAGGCAAAACCAAGGTAACAGCACGAGCCGTAATGTTGGGAAAAAGGGCTGATGGGAAAGTGGAAATTTTATCTGGTTTGCAAGCGGGAGAGCGCTATGTTGTTCGTAGTGGTAAGCCGTTAAAAGAAGGTGACACTGTAAATCTTTCAATTCTTTCAGAAAAGCAATAGTAGGGTGAGCAATAACCACCACACGAATGAAAAAAAGTACTCAGTAGTCAGCACTTATCACTTAGTATCATGCAACAGGCAAATAATAATAGTGGCAATAGCGGATTTAGCCTTAGTGCGATCGCTATCCGCCAACACATTGGCACACTCATGCTCACCGTGGCAGTAATTGTCATTGGGGTATTTTTTCTCACAACTATCCAAGTCGATCTGCTACCGGCTATTACCTATCCGCGAATTGGCGTCCGGCTAGAAGCCCCTGGTATTTCACCAGAAGTAGCAGTTGATGAAATCACCAGACCTTTAGAAGAAGCTTTACGGGCAACCGAGAATGTAGTGCAAGTTTTTTCCCGTACCCGTGAAGGACAAGTGAGCCTCGATTTATACTTCCAACCAGGGGGCGATATTGACCAAGCCCTAAACGATGCTACTGCTGCTTTTAACCGAGGCCGAGGACAACTGCCAGATACGATAGAGGAGCCGCGATTATTTAAAGTCGATCCTTCCCAATTGCCGGTTTATGAATTGGCACTGACATCTGCTTCGTTACAAGGTAAAGATTTACGCGTATTTGCTGATGAAGAGTTAACGCGTGAACTCAGTGTCGTGCCGGGAGTCGCTTCAGTTGATGTATCTGGCGGTGCTGAGGAAGAAGTACGAGTACTTGTTGACTTAAACCGATTGCAAGCCTTGGGTGTCGGGTTAAATGATGTTTTAGATGAACTAACAGCCCGTAACCAAGATACTTCTGGCGGTCGGATTCTAGGGCAAACTTCCGAGCCATTGACTCGGACTGTAGGACGTTTCCAAAATGCCAAGGAAATTGAAAACCTCTCCTTGGAAGTTTCCTCCCCTGCCTCCCCTGCCTCCTCTGCCTCCCCTGCTTCCTCTGCTTCCCCTGCCTCCTCTGCCTCCCCTACACCTTCCCGCCGCGTCTACTTGCGAGACTTTGCAGAGGTAATTGACGATACAGAAGAACAGCGAGTATTTGTTTACCTCAACCGTCAGCCTGCGGTGAAATTTTCAATTCAAAAGCAGCCTGAAGCCAACACAATCACAGTTGTAGATGCTGTTAAGCGGCGAATTGAACAATTACGGCAATCGGGTTTAATTCCAGCAGACATGACCTTGAGTCCCACCACAGATGAATCTGTCTTCATCCGTAATTCTTTAAATGATGTCATCTTTTCGGGGATTTCTGGGGCATTATTAGCAGCGGCAGCAGTGTTGTTATTTTTAGGATCGTTCAGGCAAACATTGATTATCAGTTTGACGATTCCGCTGTGTACTCTGGCAGCGATCGCTCTGATGAAAATATTTGGCTTGACTTTGAATGTATTCAGTTTAGCAGGTTTGACATTAGGAGTCGGTCAAGCAATTGATACATCGGTTGTGATCTTGGAGAACATTTCCGAAAAAACAGGGATGACTCCCAATCAGAGAGAGATGGAGGCAGGGGAGCAGGGGAGCAGAGGAGCAGAGGGGCAGAGGAGAAATTCAAGATTCTTTATTGATAGTGCGATCGCAGCTTCCCAAGAAGTAGAATCTGCTTTAGTTGCTGCTACAGGTGCCAACTTAGTTTCTGTAGTGCCATTCCTCTTAATTGGCGGCTTTATTGCACTGCTATTTAATGAATTGATTCTGACAATTAGCTTCGCAGTCGCAGCATCCCTTGTCGTCGCCATCACAATAGTACCGATGCTGTCTTCTCGACTCTTGGGAATTCGCTGGTCTAGTCGGATTAGTGAATTTTGGCTGCTTAGACAGTTTAATCACCGATTTGAAGATGCGACGCGGGGATACGGAAACTTCTTAACCAAGGTTTTACGCTATCGACTCCTCGTCGTTATCGCTGCTTTGGGAATTTTAGGCGGCAGCAGTTTCTTTATGTTTGGTCAAATTCCCCAAGAAATTTTACCCCGGATCAGTACTGGTCAAGCTAACTTGAGAGCGCAGTTTCCTCCCGGTACACCTTTAGCAACTTCTGAAAGAGTTATGCAAATTGTCGATGACATTTTGCTCAAACAACCAGAAACCGAGTCTGCTTTCACAACTGTGGGGGGTAGTTTATTTGGCAGCAATACTACAGAGAATCCTTTACGCGCCAGTAGCACAATCAATCTAAAACCAGGCACAGATGTCGAAGCCTTCGTAAAAAAAGTAACTCAGGAATTTAACAAACTCAACTTAGCAGGAATTCTGCTGCGCCTCAATCCTGGTCAGGTGCGGGGTTTAATCTTGAGTAATTCTCCAGTGCAAGGGTCAGACGTTGACGTGATTCTGCAAGGTGAGAATGAAGAAAACTTAACGCAAGCAGGCGCACAAGTGCTGCAAGCATTGCAGGAAAGGGCAAAATTAGCAACGTTCCGGCCAGATGCCGACCCCCGACAACCGGAAATCCAAATTCGCCCCGACTGGGAAAGGGTTTCAGCTTTAGGGTTGAGCGCTCAACAAATTGGTGCAACAGTTCAAACAGCAATTGAAGGTTCAGTTCCCACGCAAATTCAACGCGGTAATCGTTTAGTTGATGTGCGGGTGCAGCTAAATAAGGAAGCAATTGCGCGTCCTTCCCAGCTAGAACAATTACCGTTATTTACAGAAAACAATCAGCTAATCCGCCTTTCAGATGTTGCGAACATTCAAGAAGGTCAAGCGCCTGGTGAGGTGCAACGGATTAATCAGCGTCAAGCTTTTATTGTGGCGGGAAATCTCAGCGAAGGAGCTAGTCTTGGTGAAGCGATCGCAGAAGTCAACGAGGTACTCAAGGATGTAGACTTACCTGATGGGGTTTCAATTGTGCCTAGTTCTGCCCAAGAAACTAATCAACAACTTCAGGATGCTTTAAAAACTTTGGGGGCGTTGGCAACGTTCTTAATCTTTGTCGTTATGGCGGTACAATACAATTCGCTAATTGACCCATTGGTAATTATGTTCACCGTACCACTAGCATTAGCTGGGGGAATTTTTGGACTTTACATTACCAAAACTGCAATTGGCGCAACTGTAATTGTTGGCGTCGTGCTGCTGGTGGGAATTGTGGTGAACGCAGGGATTTTAATGGTAGAACTAGCGAACCAAATTCGGGAAGAAGAAGGTTGTAGTCGCCAAATTGCCATCATGAAAGCTGCTCCTCAACGCTTGCGCCCAATTATCATGACCACAGTCACCACTATCTTGGGACTGTTTCCTTTGGCATTGGGCATTGGCGAAGGTTCTGAATTTTTGCAGCCTTTAGGGATTGTAGTTTTCTTTGGGATGGCGATCGCAACAATGCTGACATTATTTATCATCCCCTGTTTTTATATTCTGCTGCACGATTTACTAGGTGTAAATTGGGCGAAGCCAGTGTTAATCCGGTTGCGTGGATTTACGAAAAAATTTATAAGCTAATGAGCATTTAGATTTCATAAGACCAGAGATGGAGCCGTTTACTACGAGCCAATCATTCTGGAAAAATGAATGACAATTAGCTTATCAATCCCTGCTAAGGATTAATACAAAATCACGCTCTCCATACTATTTCACAAAAATCCTCATACAAATAGGCTGTAGAGGCATACATCTGTGTGCCTCTACAGCCTATTAATTTGTTTTGTTGCAAAAATTTTTAGAAATATTATTAATCAGCTTTTTTCACATCCACATATTGTCTAATCTGTCAACACATAAGTTCTAATTTATATTTTTTATAAAGATTGCGTAAAATTACTTGTTAATAGTGATGAAGCATTATAAAAATTGCTCTATATCTCAACCGATGAGTAAGCGTCAACTATGCATGAAGGCAGACTTAAACTGTTTATCTATCCAGCAAGTAGATAGCAGCTTAAGCACAAATCTTTAGCTGTTTGATTTAACCCATAGGGTATAGCATTCTCTCAATCAATATGAAGAGGACAGAAATATGACTACGATCGCAACCAAAATAGCCTTGTCTGTTCTAGGAGCAACAGGAATTAGTTTTTTGTCTTTGACACCAGCGAGAGCCTTCATTTTGGTAGAACCCATTGTGACGGCTACAAATCAAGACATACTCGACACAAAAAAACCAAGAACCCTTACAGACTATCAACCAGGGGAAGTAATAGAATATGGTGTTCCAGATGTAGCTAATAACTTTATAAATGCTACCGGGTACGACATAAATAGCTTAGTCTTTGATTTAAAAACGCTGTCCTATAATAATCCAGATTCTACTCCAGCATTAAATAATGAGTCGGTGCAGTGGGGAGATGTTAATGGAGATGGCAAGATTGGTTACTCTAGTAACCCCGAACTAAAGAATATTTTTACAGACGTTACCGTAAAAGATAACCTCATCACTTTTAGTGGTGGCGTAATCCCAAACGGAACCCTGTTTTACAATCCATTCGCTACCCAGCCCAACTTAGCGCCAGGTGCTGGAATAATTCCAGCAGTGCCAGCAGAGCAAGTGGATAAAGATGGGCCGATTAGAGTGGCCGCTTATTACACCGCTGTTCCTGAATCAACTAACGTTTTGGGTGTACTGGTCTTTGGCACTTTAGGTGTAGCTTTAAAATTAAAGCGATCGCTACACTGTTAATCTGTAATTAATTCACGATACACTACCAATGTTTCCTGATGGACGCGGGCAACACTCAGCCACTCAAGGTTTTGATTTGCCCGGTGTTTCCATTCGTGGAGCATATCGGCATTACTCAGTAATTGTACTAAAACCCCAGCCAAAGCCTTACTATCTTTTGCTGGCACTAACATACCTGCTTGCCCATTGTCCAAAGCTTCAGGAATCCCATCTACCTGAGTGCCAACGATGGCAGTTCCAGCTTCCCTAGCTTCTGAAAGTACCAGTGGGCAAGGATCGCGGTGGGAAGCTAGCACAAATATGTCACAAGATATGAGATAGCGTTGAGGTTCGGGTTGGAAGCCTTCAAAATGAATGCGTTCTTTTACAGAAGTTGCTTGTGCCTGGGCCTCAAATAGCTGTTTATCAGGGCCATTTCCTACCAAATAAAGATGTGCTTGGGGAAAATCTGAGGCAATTTGTGCAAAGGCAGCGATTAACTCAGCAATTCCCTTGCGTTGATACATTCCGGCTACAGTTGCGATCGCTGGACGCTGTAATGGTAAAGCTTGATAATCTTGTATTTGTCGCGTGCGGGGGCTGCCCAAAGTTCCATTACATACTACCCGCAACTTATTTTCTGCGATCCCGCGCCTTGCCATAGAATCTCGCACAGCCTTGCTAACGGCAATTACCCTGTCAGCTAAACCCATCAGCAGGCTGGAACGCTGAAATTCGTTGTGGACTGTGGAAACTAGAGCATACTTATGCCCTTTAAAAATGCGTGCTAATATGACCCCCGTCATCATATGTGCATGAACAATATCCGGCTGAAATTCTGCTGCGATCGCCAGGTAACGCACAGCTGCTTTAATAATACTTATTGGTTTCCTAGTTTGGTCTAGTTGGTAGTGTTTGACACCACATATATTTAGTAATTTCTCATATTCACCACCAGCAGAAATAACCGCTACCTCATAACCAGATTTAGCCTGTAAACAAGCCAGATCCACAGCCACATTCACAATACCGTTACCTATTTCTTGAACGTGGTTCAAAATATGGATGATTCGCATAATCTTTGAGATATGTATAAAAAATAAAGATAAGTAACTGAGTATAAATCAACATAATTATTGAGGTCTTGAACGACAACTCAAAAGTAGTCAGTACTGCGTAAATTAACACTAGCTACTGACTAAGAGCGTTTATAATCAGCCACTTAGCTTTAAAGACTTATTCAGTAACGGCTAAATAAATCGGGATAAAAGGAGTTCGGAATCAGGAAAATTCCACAGGGTTTTTCGTGCCTTATGCTCCTGCTTCTCAGGTAGCTATTAACCTTGTGCATATTGCAATTACCCTTGAAAATACTTAACTTTTTCAGGGGTAAAGATATGACAAAAAACTTGGGCATTCATTTTTGTGGAGTTCTTTAAAGGTTTTGATGCTTGTAGGTTCTTAAGACTCAATTAACACAAGTTTGCGAACCTCAGAATTTTGTCCCTGAGAGCGGCGTGATGAAGCAGCAGCTAGTAAAAACTTCCAAGACTGAGGAGAAAGTATAGAAGGATCTATCATTGACAGAAAACTCTTGAGATTTTTTTGCTTCAGTGCTACTAAAATCCAATGAAGTTTCAGATAATTCTTTATATCCTGAAAGACGGGAATCTTTGAGCGATGTTGGTCATTTACCAAGGCGTAAATTTTCTCCTTCATCAAAATATTTGTCGCCAACCGCCGAGACAAAGAAAACTTTTGATTATAAGCACCGGGCCAGATAGTCCGGTAAGCAAGACACTGGTTGAAGAAAATAGCATCGCCAAACTTGGCAATCCGAATCCAGGAATCGATGTCATCACAGTTAGCATCAAGCGTGGAGTCCCAACCACCAGTTTGAAGAAAAGCATCACGTCGGCAAGCTACTTGTACAGGCGTGCCAAAAGGTACAAGCTCCAAAAGCATCCCGTAGTGAATATCAGCTTGTGGGATATAAAAAGCTAATCCAGGGCCAACTTGGGGGGTGCGAGAAAGTTCAACTTCATGCTCATCCACCTGAGCCGCCACACAAGAGCAGATTACAGCATCAGGACGAAGTGCGATCGCCTTTGCCATCTCTTCTATGCAGTTAGGCGCTAAATAGTCGTCATCATCTAAAAACTTAATCCAGTCGCCGCTAGCTTTGGCAACTCCAGCATTTACGGTTGCTGCATGACCAAGGTTCACTTCGTTACGATGGTAAACAACTTTATCCCCTAAGCTTTTAATATAGGTTTGGGTCTCGTCAGAAGAACAGTCATCCGCAATAACCACCTCGCACTCGATTGTTTGGTTACGAGCCGAATCAATTGCTCTTTTCAGCAAGTTCAAGCGATTATAGGTACTGATGACGACGCTAAATTTCATAAATTTCACCCCAGTGGTACAGCATTCTGCAATATAGCTTTGAACTTTAGGCTGTTGTATCAGTAAAATTATCAATCCCAACAAGTAGACTGAAATAGGATTATCGATTTATCATTGATGATCGTGAGTTTTTTTTTAAGCAGACAGAAAGACTATGAATGCTCAAGAGATTATCCGCTCCATTGAAGCGGAACAGATAAAATCCAATCTACCCGACATTTATGTGGGCGACACCGTAAAAGTCGGAGTGAAAATCAAGGAAGGCGAAAAATACCGCGTACAACCCTACGAGGGAGTAGTGATTGCCAAGCGCAATGGCGGCATCAACGAAACTATTACAGTCCGTAAGGTTTTTCAAGGTGTAGGCGTAGAGCGGGTATTTCTGTTGCATTCTCCCCGAATTGACAGCATCAAGGTATTACGTCGCGGTAAAGTCCGCCGTGCTAAACTGTATTATCTCCGCGATCGCGTAGGTAAGGCAACCCGAATCAAGCAACGGTTTGACCGCCCTTTGTGATTCGTCCTTCAAAAATATGGGAGAAATCTCAAGCTTCAAGCGGCATCTGCCGCTGACTTGTTCCCCCGACAAAATTAAGGTATGATAAAAATCGCATATTGCGTTAAACTGAAATTTAGTTCAGCGCAATGGCTGAATCAAAAACAGCTTGTGCGCTCTTAGTTCAGTTGGTAGAACGCAGGTCTCCAAAACCTGATGTCGGGGGTTCAAGTCCTCCAGGGCGCGCTCAAGAGCAAAAAACAAAGCCCGAAATAATTACGCAGCTGCTAATATAGCAGTTAGCGCTAATAATTTCGGGTAAACTTATTGTATTTGCAGTTGTTTTGCTTTCAGTAAGTGAAATAGAGTCGAAGCTGCAAACCGAGATGACAATTAAGCAGTATATAGCTGTATAAGAAACGGGGGGATAAACGGTCGTGGCCAAAAAAAATGAAGCAGAATTGCCAGAAACCACAAATGGGTTTAGCTTTGGCAACTTCATACAGGGAACCAGAGAAGAACTTGAAAAAGTAGTTTGGCCCAGTCGGAAACAGATAGTGAGCGAATCCGCCGCTGTGTTGTTAATGGTGGCACTCTCCGCATCTTTGATATACTTGGTCGATGGATTGTTTGGTTGGGCAGCAAAACAGGTGTTCTGATGACTTTTGCAACAGACGAACCTCGCAACTCCACGTTGCAGTCCGAGGAAACAGCAGAAACAGCAGAAGCAGCGTCAAAAGAAGCACGCTGGTATGCAGTGCAAGTAGCCTCAGGCTGTGAGAAGCGTGTAAAGACTAACTTAGAGCAACGCATTCAAACTTTTGATGTAGCTGACAAAATCATCCAAGTGGAAATTCCGCACACGCCAGCGGTGAAAATCCGTAAAGATGGCAGTCGCCAGCATACAGATGAAAAAGTTTTCCCTGGCTATGTGCTAGTGCGGATGATGATGGATGATGATACCTGGCAGGTAGTACGAAACACCTCCCATGTAATTAATTTTGTCGGTTCAGAACAAAAACGTGGTAGCAGCAAGGGTCGCGGTCATGTGAACCCCATACCACTGAGTTCTTCAGAAGTCGAGCGCATATTCAAACAAACCAGCGAACAAGAGCCGGTTCTCAAAATTGACATGGCTACTGGTGATAAGATAATGGTGCTTTCTGGCCCATTTAAAGATTTTGAAGGCGAGGTAATTGAAGTCTCTCCAGAACGGAGTAAACTTAAAGCCTTGCTCTCAATTTTCGGCAGGGATACACCAGTAGAATTGGAATTTAATCAGGTAGAGAAACAGAGTTAAATACAAATGGCGAAGAAAGTAGTGGCGGTCATTAAACTGGCCCTGAATGCTGGAAAAGCCAATCCAGCACCGCCAGTCGGGCCCGCCTTGGGTCAACATGGCGTTAACATCATGATGTTCTGCAAAGAGTACAACGCCAAAACAGCAGACCAAGCTGGAATGGTAATACCTGTAGAAATTTCGGTTTTTGAAGACCGGAGTTTTACATTTGTACTCAAGACGCCACCAGCATCAGTGCTGATTCGGAAGGCGGCGAAAGTTGAAAAAGGCTCGAACGAACCCAACAAAAAGAAGGTTGGGTCAATTAGCAAAGCCCAATTGCAAGAAATAGCTCAAACGAAACTCCCCGATCTTAACGCCAACGACATAGACGCGGCAATGAAGATTGTGGCAGGAACGGCTAAAAATATGGGTGTAACAATCACGGATTAGTCATTGGTCATTGGTCATTAGTCATTGGTAAATGACAAAGGACAAATGACAAAGGACAAATAACAAATTATCGGGGGAGAGGCGAGGCTTCGGAATTACCCCAGGAGAACAAAATGCCAAAAATATCGCGTCGTTTGCAAGGACTGCAAGCAAAAGTAGAAGATAAGGACTATCAACCTTTAGAGGCTTTAGCCCTTCTCAAAGACACAGCAACAGCTAAATTTGCTGAAGCTGCGGAAGCACATATCCGGTTAGGAATTGACCCTAAGTATACAGACCAACAGTTGCGGACAACGGTAGCACTGCCCAAAGGTACAGGACAAATCGTTCGGGTGGCGGTGATAGCTAGAGGCGAAAAGGTCAACGAAGCAAGCAACGCTGGTGCTGATATAGTAGGTTCAGAAGAACTTATTGACGAAATCCAGAAAGGTAGAATGGATTTTGACAAGCTGATTGCCACACCCGATGTGATGCCACAGGTGGCAAAACTAGGTAAGTTGCTTGGGCCGCGTGGTTTAATGCCATCGCCCAAAGGTGGAACCGTAACATTTGATTTAGGAAGTGCGATCGCAGAATTCAAAGCTGGTAAATTAGAATTCCGAGCCGATCGAACTGGTATTGTCCATGTTATGTTTGGTAAGGCAACCTTCTCGCCTGAAGATTTGTTAGTCAACCTGAAGGCATTACAAGAGACGATTGACCGTAACCGTCCTTCAGGGGCTAAAGGTCGTTATTGGCGCACATTTTATGTGTCAGCCACAATGGGGCCATCGATTAAAATTGATGTCACCGCCCTACGAGATTTGAAACTGAGCGAAGCTGGTTAATTTTTAGTCATTAGTCCTTAGTCATTAGTTATTTGTAAAGGCAAAGGACAAATGACAAATTACAAAATTAAATAGGCAAAGCCGGAGACAGCAGGTGCTAAAAGCTTAAATATCCTGCCGAGGTTAAAACTCTAATAGTCAGAATTACCACCCATCAAGGTGTGATAACTATGGCGTCAAGAGTCTTAATACTCGACCCCGGCTAGATTAGCTGGGGTTTGTTGTTTGGGTTCAGGTTTAGAAAAAACGTACAAGTAGGGCACTTCACCGATTATTTTAAGGAGGTGAGATTGGAATGGGTAGAACACTAGAAAATAAAAAAGAGATAGTAGCTGACCTCAAAGAAACTTTGAGTCAGTCAACTCTGGCACTGGTAATTGACTATCAGGGGCTAACAGTTTCTGAAATCACAGACTTACGGCGGCGGCTGCGTCCTAGCGGCACCGTTTGTAAGGTGACGAAGAACACTCTAATGGGTATTGCCATTAAAGATGATGAAAAATGGCAGCCTTTGTCGGAATTGCTCAACGGTTCTTCCGCCTTTTTGCTGGTAAAAGAAGATTTTTCATCGGCAATTAAGGCATACCAAGAATTCCAAAAAGTCAGCAAGAAGACAGAACTTCGCGGTGGTGTACTGGAAGGTCGCCTACTCAAAGAACCTGATGTCAAGGTACTGGGAGACTTGCCATCTAAGGAACAACTCATTGCCCAAATTGCTGGGGCTATCAACGCCTTGGCTACCAAGATTGCTGTGGGTATCAACGAAGTTCCTGGTTCATTGGCTCGTGCTTTGCAGGCTGTGGCCGACCAAGAGCAAAGTGGTGGTAGCACCGAAACTGCTGCTGTTCAAGATAGCAGTACCGAAGCCGCTACTGAAGCTGATAGCAGCGCAGAAACTGCTGCTGAATAGACTTCGTGGTTCATCAGTCAAAAGTCAAAAGTCTATAGTTAAAGACTAATGACTAATGACTAATAAATAATCAAAATTACAGGAGTTATATCAATGTCTGCTACAACCGATCAAATTTTAGAACAACTAAAAACCCTTTCTTTGTTGGAAGCTTCTGAGTTAGTTAAGCAAATTGAAGAAGCTTTTGGCGTGAGTGCTGCTGCACCCGTTGGCGTAGCGTTCGCAGGCCCTGGTGCTGCTGCTGCTCCTACTGAAGAAGCTGTTGAGCAAACCGAGTTTGAAGTGATCCTTGAATCAGTCCCAGCTGATAAGAAGATTGCCGTACTGAAGATTGTCCGGGAATTGACCGGTTTGGGTCTGAAAGAAGCGAAAGACTTGGTAGAAGCTGCGCCCAAGGCAGTTAAAGAAGGTATTGCTAAGGATGCTGCTGAAGATGCTAAGAAGCGCATCGAAGAAGCTGGCGGTAAGGTGACTGTTAAGTAGTCACAATTCTATTACCAGTTTTTTATTAAGGAGCCTAAGTTAGGCTCCTTTTTTTTATTCCGGTTTTTGTAAAAATAATAGAAATACTATATTAATCAATACGGTTCAGTTAAGGCTAAAACTCTTTGTGAAAGTCAATTTTTTAACGAACCGCAAAGGGCGCAAAGGGCGCAAAGAAAAGGAAGAAATGCTTAACTGAATTAATATTGTTTATAACTAACTTGCAGTTTTTAGATTCAAAGAGAATCTCGCTTAATTACATCAATATTATTGGAGCGATCGCAGTAAATTATTAAGCATCCAGTAGCGGACGGATAAAATCGCATACTTTTAATGTTTGAACTTGTCCCCGTGCTGTAGTCTGAACCGTAATGTTAACTGCTTTTTGATTATCTGCCCACAACAGGCGAATCGAACCATCATCATTCACACTTTTGATGCGTCGCATTGTGGTGTTTTCAAAATGACCACCAATAACAGATTCTACAAAAGCGAGTTGAGCAAGGTTTTCGGCAAATTTTAAAGTTCCTTGCGGATAATGATGTTTAACACTTTTAACAGAACTGCTGATTTTTTCTGAGATTGGAATTTCTGAAACAGAAGGTTCTGCTACTATTTCTGCTGCTTGTTGTTGTTGGATAACTCGTCGCCAGAGAATCTCACCTGCTGGGGAAAGGAAGATATAATTATCAACGTCAGGCGGTAACAGCATTCCAAGAATCCGCTCTCGATCTGGAATGGCTTTTAGCCGTTGTTCTAGTTCTAATTGAGTGCGATAGTCAGATGTTATCCACTTAAAAAATGGTTCATATTCCAGTAAAAAGTCAATGTTCCAGGTAATCGGTAAAACTGGGAAGTTAATCGGTTGACTAAAGTCTTGATAGATGTATTTAACCGGAACTTGGAAAATCATACCCACCATTGTAGTGTAAGCAATTTCTGCTTTAAATCCGCCAGTGGCATTGATAATTACTTCTCGTCCTTGGTTTGTAGCTTTAGTAATTTCATCCACTAAAATGTTGACTAATTCCCGCAAGCCGTGGCGTTCAAACTGAGCTTCATTTTGCTCTAAGGGTAATTGAACTAAGCGAATAAATTTCCAATTTTGATTTTGTAAATATTGTTGGACGATTTTGGCGCAACGTTCTCCTTCTATTGTGGTGGTGTATAGCAGAACAATTTCATCATCTTTTTCGGCGATTTTCAGCAAGGAATTAGTTTCGGCTGAGGCTTTAGCTGCTCCGACTTGCTCAAAGAAATGCCGCAGTTCTTCATCTGTAACTGATGCGGCTTTTTTGTTGAGTTCACGGGCGGTGTTAGTTAGCAGAGATGTGCCTGTTGTTGTGAGGATTGTACGCATTTATTAAATAAGTTGTGATAGTTATTTGAAGCCTTAGCGATTGGAAATCATGGCTACACAAGCAAAACCCGCCTACGCGGGTTCAAATAAGTCTACCTGCGCGGACTTTTTTATGTTGCTGAATTATTCTGGTGTTGTCAACAAGGTGACTTTACCTGTCGGGTCGTATGGACAGATGGGCGACGGCACGACATTTGTGTTTCCAACAAAGCGACTTTACCCTGTCGCAAGGGCATTGGCAAAATGCATACTGACTACGTGTACTTTCAAAGGTTTCCAACAAAGCGACTTTGCCCTGTCGCAAGGGGCTAGCTTCTGCAAGGCTTGCTCGAAGCCAAGTCTACAGCCATTTTTTGTGAGATGCAAATTTTGCGGCAAATAACTACAATTAATTCTTAATAAATTACCAGCTATGAAGCTTAAAACCTATACCAGAATAGCCATTTGCGGGATAGAAGGAGGTTCTCAGGGTTTTAGCGATCGCACCCTCAAAAGAAAATACCGAATTTTTGCCTTTTGAATTGCTTGGAATTCCCTACTTCCACCACCTGTTAAAGTATAAATTGCTCCGAATATTCCAGCCGCAATAACCCCAGCAATGAAAGACAGCATTTATACTGCTATCACTTTTGCACCCGTTCAAGGATTCATTGAAAAATCCCGCAAACTGCGAGACTTATACGGCAGTTCATTTATCCTTTCCTACTTATCCAGTGCGGTGTGCAAAGCTGCCGAAAAAGAAGGTTATCAGGTTGTCTCGCCAGCCATTATCAATGTTGTACAAGGCACTCCCAACCAGATAATCATACTAGGTGATTTCGATCGCAAACAGGCATCGGCTACATTTAACTATGCCTGGAAAATGCTTACCCGCACTTGTCAGCAGTGGATTGTAGACCAAATTAAACAAGAGTATCAATGGCGGCAAGACTGGGAATTGTGGACAAATCACGCTTGGGAATTCTTTTGGCAGCAAGGTAATAGCATTGGCAATGTCAGGCGAAAGCTGAACAATATTAAACGATCGCGCAATTGGATTGGCATCAACTGGCAAGGTGAAAGTTCTACTCTATCTGGTGCAGATGCGATCGCCTGGTTTGGCATGGGACGCGATCGCAATCCAAAGGAACGCAATTTAACATTAGAAAGTCAACAAATCCGTTCTTTTTACACTCAATTGCGTCAGCTAACACCCTTGGGTGAAGCCTTTGTTGATGAAAACGAGCAATTAAGCATTCCCGAACTGATAAAGCGGCTGATTACTTATGATGTCATCGCCAATAAACTCAACCTTCCATCTAATCAACTCCCCAGTGTGGAAATTCCCAAAACCTTCCGCGACCTCAACCGCTTGGGAGAAAAACGCTGGACGGGCTGGTTTCAAGGCGACGGTGACAGCATCGGCAAATACTTGACAAAATTTTCATCTTCTGAAAGTGAAGCAGAGATTCTTAATCAATTTAGTCAGGCAATGCTGAACTGGGGGGAGAACTACCTGAAACCTTCTGTAAAAGAAGGTTTAGGTCGAGTTATCTATGCAGGCGGCGATGATTTTTTGGGAGTATTTTATCGCAATCCCCCAGAACCAGAATTAACTGCCCCAGAATGCCTGGGTTGGTTCTACCGTTTTCAGAAAGTGTGGCGTAGACATGGAATAGAAGAAATCACAGTCAGCATCGGCTTTGTTTGGGCAGGATATGGAGTGCCACAACGAGATGTATTGCAACATTGCCGGGAAGCGGAGAAATCAGCAAAGAATCATGGACGCGATCGCATTGCCTTGCGAATCCTGTTCAATGGTGGTAACTGGATGGAATGGGTTTGCCCTTGGTGGTTTCTGGAAGATGTTTTAGAGAGTTATGGCGATCGCAACCAGGGGAAAAATTGGACGCATATATATAATGATGTCGCCGTGCTGAAATCGCGTCACGCCTTCGAGGGAAATCAATCAGAAGTAGCTTTAGCAATGTTTGAGGTTTACTTTGGTGAAGATAATCGCGCCACTTTGGAGAAACACTTGTGGGACTGTGATGGCAAAACTGGGATTTTGGGAAATCGTCAGGAAGACTGTAAAGACAAGCATCAAAGTCTCAACGAGTGGATTATTAACCTTGCTAAAGTTGGGTTTCATCTGATGTCAGGGTATAACAGAGACCTAACCCCCAACCCCTTCCCTATGAGGGAAGGGGAGTAAGATTCAAAGCTTCTCTCCTTTTAGGAGAGTCAAATCTGAAAAGTTCATAGTTCATTAATTCCTTGGAGTAAGATTCAAAGCCTCTCTCCTTTTAGGAGAGAGGTTTGGAGAGAGGTCAAAGTCTATTGCATACAAACGAGCGATCGCTATATGTTCCAATATCTAATTATTATTGAACCTCTGGGATTGCTGTATGGCAGTGCAGGTAGGTTCCTTTCACCAGAGAATTTAGTTGGGCGTTCTGGTATCAGCTTTCCCCCCAGTGCTGCTACAGTATCGGGGTTATATGCTGCCAGTTTAGACGAACAAGCGATCGCTTCTCTGAAAATCGCTGGGCCTTTTTGGGCGTTTAGTCAGCAACCAGAAAATTTTTACGTCCCCATACCCTTTAGTTCTTTGGTGAAACAGGGGGAAATACACCAATTGCGTTGGTATTCTGAAACACAGGAATGGCTAACAGAAACAGGTGAATCGGTAAGCGGCAAGTTTGACAAGGGAAATCACTGGATTGCGCTTAATACTTGGTGTAAACCGGAAAAAGTACATCAAGATCCTTGGGAATTCTTGCCGCACTTGCATCCGAGAATGGAACTGAATCAGCGCAAAGTTGATACAGACAGCACCCAAGGCAGTCTCTTTTTAGAAAACGCCGTGCAGATGCATCCTGAAGCCTGCTTAATCTACCTCAGTAACATACCTTTAGCTGATGGCTGGTATCGCTTCGGTGGTGAGGGACATATAGTAGATGTGCATTGTCAGGAAATTGCCGAATCAACTCAACAGTTGTTAAATCAACCACTCGGCAAACACTTCGCCCTGATAACCCCCGCAGTTTGGGGTTCCAATCGTCTTTCTTACCGAGAACCAATGATTTATGAGGATAACAACTGGAAACCCACTTGGCAGATAGAAGCTTTTCTCACGGAACGCCCTACACCTTTTCGGTATCGGCTAGGCGGTAAGGGCAAAAATAAACGCCTCTCTCGCGGACGTTACGCCGTTCCTTCTGGTAGTGTCTACGTTCTCAAAGAACCACTGCATCAACCTTGGCATCAATGGTCAGAATCTTGGTTTCCCACAGAAGGCTATTCATTCAAACGCTGGGGATGCGGTTTGGCACTTCCTTTACTTCCTGACTTTTCACAGCGCGAAACCTAACCCCCAATTCAAAGCCTCTCCTCTAAAAGGCTACGGTGTACACACAAGTCCTATTACCCCCCTTAATCCCCCCTTATAAAGGGGGGAAACAAGAAATCAATCTAGTTCTCTCCCCTAAGGGGGGAAACAAGAAATCAATCTAGTTCCCTCCCCTAAGGGGGGAAACAAGAAATCAATCTAGTTCTCTCCCCTAAGGGGGGAAACAAGAAATCAATCTAGTTCCCTCCCCTTTATAAGGGGAGGGTTAGGGTGGGGTAAAACCGTGGTTAATCAGCTATTTCAGACTGATGTGTACACCGTAGCCCTAAAAGCGGAGAGGAATGGAAGTGAGGTTATCCAAAGTCATCAAATAGGATTTAAATGAATGTATCACAAAGCCTACGGCATCATCGAAACTTTAGCACCCCTGCATGTGGGCGCTAGTGCAGGAGAAGAAACAGGCAACCTCAATCTCATCTTTCGAGATCAGTTTACCCAAACAGGGATTGTTCCTGGTAGTTCAGTTCGCGGTCGCTTCCGTGCCGATATGCGTGCTAACGAAGAAAGTCTAGAAGCCAAATGGTATGGACATCATGTTGTCGAAGGGCGAGAAGACGGCGGCACTACTGAAGCACTGGTAAAGTTTGAATATGCCTCCTTAGTGTGGTTGCCAGTGTTTTGTCCCGGTCAACCCGTTGTCTGGATTACTTGTCCCAGATTATTAAAAAGATACAAAATGATTGCGGGAATTTCGGCAGAACTTCCGGCTGCTTACACTGCACCGAAAACTCTCCAAGGGAGACAGGTAGGAGTTAATCGCAAAATCCTATTTTTCAACTTGGGATTTATGGAGATAGAACAATCAGCCGATTTATCACAATGGATACCAATCGGTGCTGACTTACCAGCATCTAACCTTGTGGTGGTGGGAGATAACGATATTGCGATTCTGCACGACATGGCACTCTATCGCCAAAGTCGAGTTGCACTGGAAGATGCACAGAAAAAGGTGAAAAAGGGAGCGTTTTTTGATGTGGAAGCTTTGCCAGAAGGTAGCGTTTTAGTGTTTCCCGTCGCTTTGAAGCAAAAGGGGTGGAAACCTTTTGGTAATTCTGCATCCAGCGAACTGTATTTTGGCGGTTTGGAATCAATCGGGTTTGGTCGTTGTCGTGTCACCTTGGGAGGAGATTATCTATAATGGCTTGGCATTCTTACGGTTTAGATCGAGAAGCGCAAAAGCTAGTTTTAGCTGCAAAACTGCGCGATAAAAATTCTCTCAACCAGTCGTATAAAATGCGAATGGCTGTTGCTTACGGACTGGAACGCTTTTGGGGTGAGCATTTACGCCTTCAGAAAAAGGAGCCGAACAAGTCCCAATATTGGCAAGAAACTTGGGATGTTCTAGATAGGATTATGCAGCAGGCTGGTGTAACGTTGCCGAACGATCGAGTTAACGCGGATGATGTGAAGGCGGTGCAGGCGATGAGTGAGAAATTGTGGCAGATGGAGTTAGCAGATCAGCGTGTGGCTTTGGCGGTGTTGATTTCGCTGTGTGATTGCATTGTCTGGTGGACGCAGAGGCATAAGTGAACGAGAAAGCAGGGGGAGCAGGGGAGGCAGGGGAGGCAGGGGAGGCAAACCCCATAAATAAATTTAGTTGCTCTCAAATAAGTTAATTTTTGCAAGTCGATGCAATGGCATTACAAGTCGATGCAATGGCATTGTTAGTCGATGCAATGGCATTACAAGTCGATGCAATGGCATTGCAAGTCGATGCAATGGCATTGCAAGTCGATGCAATGGCATTGCAAGTCGATGCAATGGCATTGCAAGTCGATGCAATGGCATTGCAAGTCGATGCAATGGCATTACAAGTCGATGCAATGACATTGCAAGTCGATTGATAACCACTATAAAACCGTCAGGGATGTTTGGCACTATTCGCTGACGGTTATTTGTTTTGTTATTTCAACAAAGCGACGTTACCCTGTCGCGGGGAATGATTCAGGCGATGGGCGCTGGGAAAAAGGGGATGAGTTTCCAACAAAGCGACGTTACCCTGTCGCGGGGAATTTGGTGGGGAATAGTGAAGAAGTTATCAGGGAACAGTTTCCAACAAAGCGACGTTACCCTGTCGCGGGGAATAAGGCAGGTGATGAAGTAGAGCTAGACGTACTCAAAGTTTCCAACAAAGCGACGTTACCCTGTCGCGGGGAATTTTTTGGAGTAGGCGTATCTCCAAGCGGCGTTCTTTGTTTCCAACAAAGCGACGTTACCCTGTCGCGGGGAATTCTTGACATATAAAGCCAAAATTCTTTTTCACTGAAGTTTCCAACAAAGCGACGTTACCCTGTCGCGGGGAATGGCGGGGTTTTGAAACCCATACACACAATAGCATCCAGAGATGATTTGCGCGAATTGCAAATTATGTTGCCACAACTCGACGACAATATCCAAATAAAATCGCTGAAACCCTGACTGGACAAATAGCGCGGATCGCAACGAGAGAATCAGGGTTTTGAAGATTTGCCAGAATCCGCGCAAAATTATCATAGTGACAACAAAACCCCGACCTGGAAAACCCCTCTTCACACGCCTGCTAAAGTAGCAAATAATAACACCACACATCCTACTAGATATTCATCGGCTGAAAATCCCCTATATGCCCAACAACATCCCTGACGCAGCCAAAAAAGTCCCCTTAATGTTTCAAGCGCAAACCAAAGGGCGTTGCCAGATACAATATATAGATGACCAAGCCCGAAAGGAAAAGCGATCGCAACAGGCAGAACGTTGGGCTGAACAATGGATAGACAAAGCCTACCCCAATGCTCCGATATTTGGTGACGAGGTGCAAACTCGCTCTTACAGCATCAGTTGGCGCTTTGTTACCAATAGCGGACAGGATGATGGTGTGATTCGTCCGGTAATTGGTGCTAGAGGATGGCCTTTTTATCCTGGTAGCAGCATGAAAGGGATTTTTCGCCGCGCTTGCACAATCGAACAAGCACAACGCTACTGCGGCAAAGACATCAAAGCTGGAGACTTTCAGCCAGGAATTCTCCGCTTTCATGGCGGCTATCCCACCAGTGACACCTGGCAAGAAAACCTCGTTGATATTGTGCATCCGCAACAAGATTGGCAAGTCAAAGACGATAAAAAGTCAGCCGGTGCATTTGTGCAAATCTCGCTGTATAAACCAGAGTTAATATTTGGCATTTCCAGCACCATTCCCCTAGAGGCGAAAGAGTGGGAAACTATCTGGAACATCTGGGAAAAAGCACTTTCTACCGGAATTGGTTGTCGAGTTAGTGCAGGCTACGGACAACCGCAACAACACACAGGTGAAGTTATTTACCGCATTCAAATACAAGGGCAAGGTCAAGCCTCTAAACTGTTGAATGGTAGTGGTGAGTTTCGCCCGAATATATTTAAAGCTGCACTGCGGGGTCATGCTTTGCGAATCTTTGGCGGCTTAACTGATGCTGATACAGCTGAACGGTTAGTAGAAACTTTGTTTGGTGGCGTGCGTTCCCATCAAGAAAAGTTCGGTTTGTTGAGCATGACTTTCGGTGAAACAGATTTAGAACTAGAAGAATTTGGACAGCGTTCTTATATAACACCAACCTACAAAGTTAAAGGATATCTTACTTGGTTATTAACGCAAAACTTAGGCGATAGAGAACGCGAAGCCTTGCAGAAATTAGTCAAAGCATTAACTCGGTTTGCAATGCTGCTGGGTGGGTTTGGCAAATCTTGGCGACGAGCAGATCATCGGTTATTCTTACCAGAATACTATGAGCAAGAAGATCCAAAACCATTGATTGGTTGTCATTGGCAGTGGTTAGGAACAAAATCCTTAATCCAAGATGTGCGAGTCCGCAAGCTGGAACAAGTCAGCCAGTTTATTGAAGAAGTGCGTCAAGCTGCTGCCAATTGGATGCAGTTGCAAAACATTACTCCTGATGCTCATAATTATGCACCTTGGCGGGAAGCATGGCATCCAGAAACCGTGCAAGTTTGGGGACGTTTGGCTGATGAGGCTGAAGACTGTGAAGCGATTCGTTGGTTACATAGTCCCTACCGGGAAGCGATTCCCAGAGCGAAAATTACTGAAGGTTCTATCTATCGCTCATCCGTGACTGGTGAAGTTGGGCAAATTGGCAAACTTTGGCATCGAATGTACCCTGTTGTCAGATTACTTCAAGACCCAAAAAAACCGAATCAACCAATACCCAAAAAAACTAATCAATATTTAGAGCTTTTAACATTCTTTCCTGATGACTCTTATGAGTCAGAACAGTTTTTAGAGTTTCTCGAATCCCATCCGAAAAAGATATTACAGAAACTCTGGGGTAATGGAGAATAACGGATTTGAACCGATGGCCTCTGCGGTGCGATCGCAGCACTCTACCAACTGAGCTAATTCCCCTTAATCGGTGCAAAGTCAAGAGTAATATTACTCATTACCTCAATCCTCTATCACCATATAGTATTCTAACATTCAGTTGCCGATGGCTGAGGCTGTTTTTGAGAATAAACCTTCTGCACGCGTTCGAGTTCCAAATCACTGAGATAATCAACAGTCCAGTTACAGCAACGCTGGAGCATATGGAATGGGTAAGTATTCGCTACCCCAACAACTTGCATGTGCGATCGCTTCGCCGCTTCGATACCTGCTGGAGTATCTTCAATTGCCAGACACTCGTGTGGTTGAAGATTCAATTCTGGATATTCTTTATTCAGAAGTTTCACTGCCAGTAGATAACCGTCGGGTTCTGGTTTACTGGTGGTAATGTCATCACCCGCGACGATAATCTTAAAATGTTCGGCTAGTTTAGCTCGATGGAGTACCAATTCTATTTCTTGGCGAATAGCACCACTAACTAATCCTAGTTTCAGATTCCGCGATCGCACCTGAAATATTAAATCTTCTACGCCTGGATATAAAGGCAGTTTCTCGATTTTCTCTAGTTCCACCACATAGGCTTGGGCTTTGCGGTACAGCAACTGAGTTAAATAGCTTTCGTTACCGACTCTACCACGATTAGCGAGTAGTTGCCCAAAACAAGCGCGATCGCTGCGTCCTAAAGAAGCTTGACGCTCACTTACGCGTTGGGGTTGGAGATTTTCTTCAATCAGAATCTCATCTATCAGTTGCAGGTGGATTGGCTCATCGTTAATGATGACACCATTAAAATCAAAGAGAACTGCCTTTAAACTCATGCCCTTATGCCAAATGCTGGAGATCCAAGTCCCTCCAAATCATTATTATCTATTGATGTGGGAATATACTGACGGACATTTTCAGTTGCTATTGGTTTAACGCCACTAGTTACCTGATTTATCCACCATACATCGTGCGATCGTACAGCTTCAAATCCGGCTGCACCCATATTCGCCTCTACGCTACCAGCAGCATACTCACGAATATATGGCTCCTCAAAAACATCATTAAGCCATTCTAACTGACGCAGAGTCTTCTGATTCCCATCTAGAATTAATACTTGCCCTCCAGCTACCAGCAACCGGAAGCTTTCGCGCAGAATTGCTAGAGACACCGCATCTGGTGTTTCGTGGAATAGCAAAGAAGCTGTCACTAAGTCAAATGTTGCATCTCTAAAACCAGTTTTTTCTGCATTCCCGTGTCGCCAGACTATATCTAAACCAGCATTTCTAGCTTTATCTTCTGCCCTTACCAGCATATAGGGCGATAAATCCAAACCAATAACTTCCGCTTCGGGGAAAGCTTGCTTTAGCATTAAAGTAGTGGAACCTGTACCACAGCCTAAATCAAGTATGCGTCGTGGTTTTACCTTGACGGCATCAACTAAAGCCTGACGGACAATAGTTTCATTCGGTGGCACAACATATTGGGTAATTGGATCGTAACTAACTGCTGCACTGTAATTCAGATATCCGCCTGTAACACCGTGAAAATTTTGACTGCTGTAGTACGCCGGAATTATCACATCATCTCGTCGATAGCGATCGCACTCTTTCTTCCAGTCAATACTATCAGCGTAACGCTGTAAACCGTCTTCATCAATCAAAAGACGCACTACAGGGGATAAAAAACGTTCCCAGATTGTATCTTGACGCACTGCCATATTGTGTCAGAACTCTAAGGGGATATTTAAACAGAGTAATTTTCTTTACAAATTTTAATACATCTGGAAAACATCTGCTTTCTCTCTGTGGTGATAGGTTGACGCTTGTAACTTTTATTGTTACATTTGTAGTATATAAGTGTTACTCGTAAAAGTAGTTCTTCAGCTTCACGAAAATTGAGGGAGGCAAATGAAAGACAATACAAGATTTCAATTGCTACAACTAATTAAGTAATGGGTTATAAGGCATAGCGATAATTATCGCTGCCCTATACCCAATCCAAAATCTAAAATTTAAAATCCAAAATACAAAAAATTATGCCCTACGAAAAGTTAGAAATTACCACAGCAGCACCAGTTTTATCTTGGGCGAATCACTCTTTGGGCCCAGAAGAAACTAAGATGGCAAAGAATGTAGCATCGCTACCATTTGTATTTAAGCACGTCGCATTAATGCCAGATGTTCACTTAGGAAAAGGTGCCTTAGTGGGTTCTGTAATTGCAACCAAAGAGGCAATTATACCTGCGGCTGTGGGTGTGGATATTGGTTGTGGGATGAGCGCTATCAAAACAGCATTTACCGCCGAACAACTAGAAGGCAAACTGAAGAAAATCCGCCTGGATATTGAAGCAGCAATTCCTACTGGATTCAACGAAAACAAAGACATTGAAAAATCTGTCAGCAATTGGCAACACTGGGATGATTTTAAAGACTTGCATCGCGGCGTGCAAGACCTCCAAAGTAAAGCGATGAAACAGATGGGTTCTCTCGGTGGAGGAAACCATTTTATTGAAGTGTGCCTGGATACAGAGAATCAAGTTTGGCTGATGCTGCATTCTGGTTCGCGTAACATTGGTAATAAACTTGCCCAGTGTCATATTCACACAGCCAGAGAATTAGCAAAAATGGCTGCTAATAAATTGCCTGACCCTGATTTGGCTCATTTTGTCGCTGGTACGCCAGAATTTAAAGCATACTGGCATGATTTGCAATGGTCACAAAACTATGCGCGTGTCAACCGTGATGTGATGATGGCGCGTTTTAAGCACATAGTTGAGAAGCATTTGGTAGGTGGGAAAGCAACTAAACCTTTATTGCAGGTTAATTGTCATCACAATTATGCCGAAAAAGAAGTGCATTTTGATGAGGATGTATATGTTACTCGTAAGGGTGCAGTCCGCGCCCAGATTGAAGATTATGGGATTATTCCTGGTTCGATGGGGGCAAAGTCTTTCATCGTTAAGGGTAAAGGTAATGCCCATAGTTTTTGTTCTTGCTCTCACGGTGCAGGGCGTTTGATGTCAAGAAATAAGGCAAAAAATGTCTACACACTGGATGATTTGATAGAGCAAACAAATGGCGTAGAATGCCGCAAAGATGAGGGTGTGTTAGATGAGATTCCTGGTGCTTATAAGCCGATAGAACAAGTTATGGCAAATCAAGCTGATTTGGTTGAGGTTGTAGCAACACTCAAGCAAGTTCTTTGTGTTAAGGGATAAATTTATCGGGTGGGTAATGCCCACCTTTTTTATTTTTTTAAACGCGGAGGCACGCTGAGGTAAGCGCAGAGGTACGCTAAGGAAGAAATGATTGTTTTAAGTGAATCGACTGAACAAATAGAGCCATCTGCTAGCGCTAGCGAAAATAAATTGATGACTGAGGCTGCACAATTATTAGGGTGTAAAGTCTACCATATACCACGAGATTTTGAACGATGTGGTACAGCAGAAAATGCTCTATGGCACATTCCTAATTATCCTAAAGTAAATGCTGGTATCTGGATAGGATATATTCCTGAGTTTGAGCGTTACAAAGCCATATATTATGCAGCCTTGACTAAGGGAATAAAACTACTTAATACTCCTTTAGAACACCAGACAGCACTAGAGTTTGACCTATTTTACCCTTACTTAAAAGGATTGACACCTAACAGTTTGGTAATTACTTCAACAAACGAATGTATTGAGGCTGGTGAATTTTTGGGATTTCCTGTGTTTGTCAAAGGCGCAGTTCAATCTATAAAAATGCAAGGATGGAAATCTTGTGTAGCAAATAATCTGGAGGAATTAGTCAGACTGACAGAGTGGTTATTAAAACTTAAAGAGCGTTCACGAGGTAGAGTTATTGTTAGGAAATTAGTAAATTTATGGCATAATCGCCTAGCCCCAAATGGCTTTCCAATGGGAAGAGAATTTAGATGTTTTATTTATAATCAGCAGATTCTAAAATATGGATATTATTGGGATGGGCAAGATGACTTAAGCAAGTTATCAAAACAAGAAGAGACGCAAGTATTAAAGTTGGCAATCTTAGCCTCTGAACGTCTTGGTGTTCCTTATATAGCAATTGATATCGGGCAATTAGAAAGTGGAGAATGGATAGTGATAGAAACAGCCGATGCACAATTTGCTGGTCTGAGTAACATTCCTGCACTGGAATTGTGGAATAAATTGAAAGATATATGCTATTGACGGTTTCTTTAAATTTATTTAACAGATTAACAATCAAAAATATCATGCAAAAGTTAGAGCAAACTCTAGCTTTCTATTGTATTTAGCCAATTCATCAAATCAGCTTCACTGGCGAAATCTAGTAATACTTCACCCAAGTTTTCTAACTGAGCCAAGGACAACTCTTGCAACCGAGATTGTAACTGAGAATTAATTGAACCAAGCCGACGAGTTAATAGACGTATCACTAGCCTCAGTTCTGATTGTCTTCCTTGTTCAAGACCTTGTTCAAGACCTTGTTCAAGACCTTGTTCAATGCCTCGTTGTCTACCTTCTTGGAGTCCTTCTTCAAGAATTTCTTGATAAATGGCAGATTCTCTCATATCTTCTCTCCTTAAAAACTGACGAATTAGTTCTGGCTCGAATACCAACCCTGCTAGAAGTTGGGTACATACCGAGATGCTCTGCTTGGTGGCTTCTTCTTCAATCATACTCACCTGAACTGCTACCTGTTGAAGTAACCTTTGAGGAGAATCTGTTCGCGCCAAAGTTGCCAGAGGTAATAAACCAGGAGATAAGAGTAAGGGTTCTGGATCTTGTTCCCAAATTCGGATGACGCGGTAACGGTGGGTAGTATTGCGGGCAGTAAATCGATCTACAAAGACAGCTTCTGAAGTTGTCGGTTTAAGGAAAATCACTATCTGCTCGATATCACAATTGTATTGTCGATATAGCCGCACCCAATAGTCCAACATCCGCAGTGGCAAGGGTGGAGTCGATGCTGGTAAGGTTTGAAACTCTAAATGCAGTATTTGATTGGCAGTTTGCAAAAAGGTTACAGAATCGGCACGAATTGGTTCTTGATTTAATTCTGTTTTGAGAATCTGGATATCCGTTGTCTCAGATGCGAGTAAGTAGCGGATAAAATCTTCTGGATATTGCTCAACTAGATATTTTAGGGTGTTGTCGTATGTCACTGTGATATTAGTTTGGACATAAACTCATGTAGAGACGTGATATCGCTACATAGTTTGTCCATCAAAAATTTAGTTTAAGTATTGTTTGTTGTTAGCGCTACTCTACGAAAAAGTAATGTTCGCTGATAGCGCTAACATTTAAATTTGGTGTCTTTTCAAAATTACATTGTCAAAGATTGAGGGTTCGTCTCAATCAATTTTGCTAAATCTTGCAAGAACGCCGCAGCATGGGCACCATAAATAATGCGATGGTCAGAAGTAATATTTACTTGCATTTGTTGCCGCACGCCAAATAAACCGTCGGGTGTTGCTACCACTTGCGGACGCGATGCCCCGATCGCTAAAATCGAACCTTGTCCAGGCGGTAAAATCGCATCAAATTTATCTACGCCAAACATCCCCAAATTGGACAGGGTAAATGTACCACTGTTGTATTCTTGAGGCTGTAGTTGTTTTGCCCTGGCACGTTCTACCAAAGACTTCCAAGTTCGCGATAGAGAATATATATCCACTGCGTCTGCATTTTGCAGCACAGGTGTAATCAATCCGCCATCATCCATCGCTACTGCTACGGAAATGTTGATATCAGAATGATAAACAATACCCTGGTCTGAGTAACTAGCATTTAACAATGGGTGTTTTTGTAAAGTCACCGCTACAGCTTTCGCCAGTAGCGCTGTCATTGTCACGCCTTTGGATTTAATTTGTTTATAAAGTTTGTCTAATCCATCGGTGGTAATTGTATAACCGACACGGAAGACGGGGACGGATATGGTAGCTACCATGTTCCGCACTACGGCATTTTGGAAGGTAGTTAGAGGCACGGTTTGACCAGGAACAGCCGCTACTGCTGGCGCGGGTGCTGGTGTGCGAGGTGCTGGGGGTGCAACTGGGGCACTGGTTGGTACAGGTGCTGGTGGGGCAACTGGGGTGGGTTGCTTGCCTTTATTAGACAATGCTTCTACATCTTCAGCGACAATGCGACCGTGGGGGCCACTGCCTTGGAGTGTAGTTAAATCAACTTTGAGTTCTTTGGCTAACTTGCGGGCACGGGGTGAAGCGACAAGCCTTCCTTCTTTGTGGTTAGACCCGTTTTGAGACGCTAAGGCAGGTGTGGCAGCTAAGGCTGTGGCGGGGACTGGTTCTGGCGAAGAGGTAGTAGTAGGAGCCGCGCCGCCGGAATTGGCAAGAGATTTGGCCTGTTCAATTTCAGCTTCCGTTTCGGCGATGAAGGCGATCGCAGATCCTACCGGGGCAGTTTCACCAGCTTCAACTATGATATGGGCAAGAAAGCCTTCATAAAAGGTTTCTACATCCATATCTGCCTTATCTGACTCTACAACCACCACTGTTTCGCCTTTTTCCACTTTGTCCCCTGGCGATTTCACCCAGGTAACGATTTTGCCTTCCGTCATGGTGGAACTCAGCGCCGGCATAAATACTTCGTGAATGCTCATAGGGTGGTTTGGGAATCAATGGTTTATGGACTTTAACAGCTTTTGTCAGATCGAATTGTATCTTGAGAAAAGAATTTTAGGCTGGAGATTTTATATTTTAGGTTGGGGATTGGGCATTGGGCATGGGCATTAGTTCTTGGCTAATGACTAACCGATTGACTTTAGGAACCTAAATATGGGTTAGAGGTCTATAATACAGAGCTATCCTCAATGGTTAGCCAATATCTCGTTTTAATCGTTGACTTGGAAAAATCACCACGAGTTTCTCACGCATTAAATGGGATTGCTATTTATATTCCTCATAACCACTGCTTAAGGTACAGGAGCTTCTTACGGGTAGAGGATATGGAATGCAGTTCAATCTAGAATTCAAAATTGGTAATAAACCTATTTGAAATTCCTGTTTACTTTTATGTCGGCAAAGTTAAAATTCTTTTTGATTGTGATACTAAGTATCTTTGCCACTGCTGGCACTGGAGTTTATATTATCCAGCGTCAGCCATCTGCACCGATTATTGAGACTAGTGATGGGCAAACCCAGAAGGTGGCAGCAATGCATCAGTCTCAAGAGGTTGTGGCATACTCAGAGCGTTCCGATTATAAAACCATACCTTTAGCAAAGATCAACTCATCTCTCCAAGGTAGCGATCCTGCGACCCTCGCCCTGAATGCCTTTGACGATATAGCATTAGTGGGAGGAACGCGAAAGGTAGAGGTAGCTTATCCGCAACGAAATCAAGCCTTTGTGACGATTACGCAAATCAAGCGGGGTGATGATTCAGTTGGTATTAAATATCGAGTTGAAATGACAGCCTTCGGGCGATCGCTATTTATTAGCTCACCTCCAGTCTGGCAAATTGTTTGGGCTGGCTCCCAGGTGGAATGTTGGGCTGGAAGCCGCTCCCAGGCTAAGTTAAATCACATCTGTCATTAGTCATTGGTCATTGGTAACAAAACAAATGACTAATGACTAATGAAAAATTTAAATGTCGCCGCGAATTTCCTCTACAACGCCATCGCGCAGAACTATTTCGACCTGCATTTTACTAATTAGGTTATCTCCCGTTTCTACCCGGAAAAAGCCTTCCATTTGGAATTGGTTGACTTCCTGATCTTGCTGGAGAAACTGCACTTGCTGGAGGTTTTGCAGCAATTGATTTTTCTGCTCTAGGAATTCACTTTTCTTTTGATTGACTTGGAGTTGAATATTGTCAATTTGTTGAAGAGTCTGGGGGCCAGGTGGTTGCAGACTCTGCTTTTGAATTGCAGCGATCGCTCTTTGTCCTTCTACGTCTAGCTGTTGCAGTTGCTGATCGAGTTGATTGATCTGCGTTTGCAGCTGCTGTTGTACTTCCTCTTTCCACAGGGGAGTCACAATGACTTTGACGTTAACAACACGTTTCAGGAGCAAGTTAGATTTGGAGACATCCATAAATATTTCACGTTCACTCTTTACAGTTGGGAGGTGGAATTATCAGGCAAACATGCCGTCAATAATATCGCGATAGCGTTCCGTGACGACGTGTCGGCGAACTTTTAGTGTTTGTGTCATCAAACCATTTTCGATAGAAAACGGTTCTAGAATGAGTTTGAATGTCCCAATGCGGTCATCCGGTCGATAGCCTGGACGATTTTGCACTTCTCGATTCAATTCTTGCCGAAATAAATCCTGGATCATTCTACTCTCGAAGTCAATTTTTTGACTATCTGAGGAAGTCACCCGATCGTTGGGGGTATCCAGCGTTAGATTCTGACTTGCTGCCCATTTTTCTAAGGCTTCGACATTGGGGACAATTAAGGCTCCCAGGCTGCGCCGATCTTGGCCGACGAGCATAATTTGATCGATGTATGGCGATCGCAAACACGCATCTTCAATTGGCTGCGGCTCGATGTTTTCGCCGTTAGTCAATACAATCGTATCCTTTGCTCTGCCAGTTAGCACCAAGTCGTCTTGCGGTGTCAGCCAACCCAAATCGCCGCTATCAAACCAACCTTCAGCGTCAATTGCTTTCGCTGTCGCTTCGGGATTTTGGTAATAGCCTTGCATAATCTGCGGCCCCTTCAACAATACCAAGCCTCGCTTCTCTACTGGTAGAGGCGCTTTTGTCTCAGGATCTACGATTTTAGCTTCTGTAGCCGGAAGTGGTTGCCCTGATGCACCAATCAAATTTCGCCAAGGACGCCGCACATGGGTAACAGGAGAAGTTTCTGTCAAGCCATAACCTTGCAAAATCTGCACGCCAATAATTTCAAAGAAATTATCTATGTGTCTGGGAAGCGCACCGCCGCCGCTAATCATCTGCTTAACTTCTCCTCCTGTGGCTTCTCGCACCTTGGCATAAACCAGTCGTTCTCCCAAGGCATGGAGGGGTAATAAAGCAGATGCTTGTATTTTAGCTGCTAATCGTTCGACGGCTGAAGCATGAAGATTATTTAAACTCAATCCTTGAGCAACTCGCCGCGCTTTGATATATTTCTCGCTATTGCTTAATAAAAAATTAATTAAGCGTTGCTTTTTGGCTGGTTGTTCGCGGAACTGCTTTTGCACTCCTTCATAAATCGATTCCCACAGCCGGGGTACACCCACCATGTAGTTGGGTTTAAATTGTCTTAAATCTGCTTTTACAGAGCGTAAGTTGGTATAAACTTGCGTGCAACCTTGAGATAGTAGGTAATATTCAACAGTACGTTCGTAACTGTGCCAGGAAGGTAGGATACTGAGAACGATATCGCCAGGGGTTGGTTGCACTACTGTCCTGAAAGTGAGTACTTGGTGCATCAAGTTGTTATAAGACAGCATTACACCCTTGGGTTTACCTGTGGTTCCAGAGGTGTAAATTAGGGTTGCTAAAGCATCACGATTTTGCTTGACTGGCACAAAATTATGATTTTTCCCAATTTCGAGCAACTGGGAAAAATTCAGCACCTTTAGGGTTTCGTCTGTCGGTGGTGCTTCATCCGAAAGTAATATTACCACCTGAATTGGTAAATCTTTAAGACGGTCTTGCAGTTTTTTAAGTGTCTTTAAATCTTCAACTACTATTGCTGTACTGCCACTATTAGCGATGATAAACAGCAGTTCTTCTTTTTCTGCTTGGGAGCTACGCACCGCATCAACGGCTCCAGCAGTCATTATGCCTTGATCGGCAATAAACCAGCGAGGACTATTGTCAGAAATTAAGGAAATGCGATCGCCTACCTTCACTCCTAACGCCTGTAACCCAGTAGCAAATAGTTGCATTTGCTCTGCCAACTGGGTATAAGTAATCGCTACTTCTGGTTTAGCATGAGGGTTGCGGAGGGCGACAACATCACCAAATCGCCCAGCTGCCAAAGGCCAAATTTCTGGCAGCGATTCCACATTTGTGTAATCTACCAACCGCTTTAATGCCTGCCGTTCTTGTTCGCTGATGTTAGATAAAAAAGAAGACGCGGTTTGGGTTTTTGACATAACACCTTACCTAAATATCGTAAACGGATCGTTTTCCAGCTTATTTTGTTATTACGCTACAATAACCGTCCTTATTATCCACATTCCCCTGTGTGTATGATAATTCCAGGAATTCCACGTTTATATTTACAAAAATTTATGTTAAAGTTGATTTACATAGACTGCAAGCAATGATTATGTTTGCAGCTAAGAACAGCGAACGCCTACGTTTCACAGGAGATGATTACCTATGAATTTGATAGACGCTATACTGCTAACGCTGCTCAACATTGCTGCTTGCATGGCGTTTCCTAAGCTTTTAGCTCTTTTTCTGGCCCAGAAAACCAAACTTACTGAAGCGTTGCCGAATGCTTCCAAATTACAAGCAGCTAAAATTCAACTTACCAGTTTTCCTTATTGTACAGCTTACCAATTGACAGGTAGCCAATACTGTAAATTCAGTCCTGATTTTTGTGCCAAGTGTTCTCCGAATTGATGGACTATTTGCCAGCAAAAATTACTTAGCGCTTGCGACGACCAGCTATTCAATTAACTCTTTCTGCGTCAAGTCTCTTATATTGTTCGTAGTTTGTACTTTAGCAAAGACAGCGCAAACTACGAACCCAGCAAATTCAACTTGACAGATCGCGATAATAAAATTTAATTAAATTTACACTACATAACATAGTTTACTTTATTCTTGCCTACTTACTTAGAATCAAGTAATTTTCTAGCTGAGTCAGTATAATTACTAATTGAGTAAAGCTACAGATATAACTAATATAACAATTGACATAACAATTGTTCAATCTATTACATGACAGTCAAGCAGCTTGTAATGCCCAAGCAGCAAGAATTTGGTCAGTTTATTCAGAAACTTCACAAACTTCTGGTAGGCTGTCAAGTCAACTATGCTGAGTAAATAAGTTTGTAGTTAAGACTTTGATTGTAATATTAAGCACTTAAGTAATAAGTAACTTGACTTGATGGGCTAATATTACAAAGCTTACGCAAACAATAGCCGAAACCCAGATTTTCTTCTTAGAGGTTGTTTGAAAAGTGTTTCGCTGTGACTTTAGGCACTTTTAGATCCCCCCTAACCCCCCTTCAAAAGGGGGGAACCGGAATCAAAGTCCCCCAATTTATCGGGGGATTTAGGGGGATCTAAAAGTTGTTATACCGACAATAGGACTTTTCAAACATCCTCTTAGGGGCAATTCATGAATTTTCCCTACATTGTTGAAGAAGTATTTAACGAGTTAACCGTTGAATGAGAATAGAATTACAAGAATTTCTGCCAACTCTTTTGACGATCAACGCATTAAACGATTAGTTAAAATAACAGGTTTCACTATGAATCGGAAACAAATCGCAGAGTTTTCTCTCAACGATGGCACAAAGTTTTTAGCTGAAGTTGATGAGCCAGAAAATAGTAATTCTCTTGTACGTGTTGCCAGGCCAGACACAGGGCAAATGGTAGTTGAAGCTAAAAAGAAATTTGACGAGGTATTAGACCAAATACAACCTGTAGCTTCAGAAATTATCACTAAACTGAGTCAGCTTAATACACCTGCCGATGAGGTAGAGGTTAAGTTTGGTATTAAGTTAAATGCTGCTGTAGGTGCAATTTTCACTTCTGTAAATGGTGAAGCTAACTACGAAATTACCTTGAAATGGAAGCAAGACAAGGCATAGTATGGTAGCGAGTACAGATAATTATATTCAAACTTTTAGGTCAGCGATCGCCCGGATTTTTCATGCCAATGGTACGGTAGTTGGTGTAGGTTTTTTAGTCTCTGGGCGAACTCGAAATTACATCCTGACATGCGCTCATGTTGTTACCTCTGCTCTATCTTTACCAGAGAATATAGTTGAAGCTCCTAGTAATGATATTTATTTGGATTTTCCCTTAATTGCATCAGGGCAACAACTAAAAGCTAAAGTTATTTTTTGGCAACCCGTTGTCAGCAATACATCAACCTCCGAACCTGAAGATATTGCTGGGTTGCAAATAGAAGGACAGTTGCCTAAAGATGCTCAACCTCTCAGGCTAATAAGAGCTAGCAATATCTGGGAGCATCCTTTCCGCATATTCGGTTTTCCTAACGGACACAATGATGGCGTTTGGGCTACAGGGGTGTTGCGAGACGGGCAAGGAAAGGGATGGGTGCAACTGGAAGATAGTAAGGTAACTGGTTACAGGGTAGAACCGGGTTTTAGTGGTGCGCCTATATGGGATGAAACCCTTGTAGGAGTGGTTGGTATGGCAGTAGCGGCGGAGAAGCGGCGAGAAGATATCAAGACTGCTTTCATGATTCCTGCGGATGTATTGCTCAAAGCTTGGGATGAAATAGCCTTGTCGATTTCGTCAAATGCACATACCCAGACTATTAAGAGCAGAGTACAACAACTCAAAATCAAAACTTTGCAACAACGCTTTGACGTTCTAAGTAGTGATTATGAGGCAGCTTACAATCAACTCAACAATACACTTAGTGCGAGCGATCGCAATATCATCCAACGCCAAATAAATACCATACTACAAGAACTTGAGCAAGTAGAAAGCGAACTTAATGCCATAAGCCATTAATTTAATACCTAAATGCCATGAATAATTCTTCAGATTTACGAAAGAACCATTTAGAGCATTTAATAGCTCATTTAAAAAATGATATTGAAAGTATCAGCAAACAAATAGTGCGGACACTTAATGATGTAGATAAGAATAAATTGCAAAGACAACTTGACGATAAATTCGATGAAATAGAAAAAGCTGAATCAGAGTTAAACCAGCTAAATCCCGAATCTTTAGAGCTTGAACCTGATAAGATCCCATTTACCAATCGTGATGCTGCAATTAGTGAAATTACAGCAATAAATTCTCCTCCTTATCGTCTGGTAACAGCGCCTGAAGGTTACGGCAAAACAGAATTTCTTAAACAGATATTGGGACGTTTTCAAGAATTGCAATGGTGTTGTACTTACGCTTCTATCTCAAGTTATGAAAGTATTGAAGACTTAGAAAAACGATTAGCAAATTCTCTCCAACTTCCGCTCCCAGAAGGACATCAATTAAGTTGGGGAGAGCGTTTAGGCTTACTGTTGCATAGAAATTGGGCTAAATGGCAATCTCAGGGCAAAAAAGGTATTGTGTTGCTAATCGATCTGGATGGAAATGCCCCACAAAAGCAACGTTTAAACGAACTTTTTAATGACTTTAAAGAATTTGCATGGAGAATTGAAAAATGTTTGAAAGAACTACAGTTTTTTAAAGATAATTCCCGGAGACTTCGAGTTGTGATTGCAGCTCGCTGTCTGATCGATCTCCCCTTAGATCGGACTTTTCCTAAACTAACACTCTCTCCTTTTAACTGGGAAGTGATTGAAGATACAGCAACAAAATATCTCAAGTCGAGCAAAATGACTTCTGAAAGTCTTGCTCTACTGGCAGGACATTTACTATATTTAACTGGCGGACATCCAGGGGGAATTGCTGAAGCATTAAAAGTTTATCGAGATGGCGGTTACACAGTTAATTTGTTTTTAAACAGTTATGGTAACCAATTATGGGAAAAACAACTCAAAAAGTGTAGAGATCAGATTAGAGAAAGCTTGACTAAAGAAAATAATCATCTGTACGAATCCATTGAAAAACTGAGTATATTTCCCATACTAAATAGTACTTGTATATTAAAAGAAGCCGTTCGGAGATTTCAGTTACCTTTCAGTGATGATAGTTTTAAATTAAATGCCGAACTGACAAAAACATCTATTTTTACTCGTGAAAAAACTGTTATCAAAGATGGAATGACACGGCGGTTACTAGTTATTGGTCTTCTCCGAGAAAGTTCGCCTGATAACTTTCAAGAGCTTTGTAGTGAAGCAGCTGACATCTGCTTGAAATATATTCATGAACTGAAATCAAAGAATGATTCTGCTGCTGCGGGTACTTGGTCTATGCAGTATTTTTTTCAAATTCTTCAGCAACATGCTGGATTTATCAATTATGGTGCTAATAGTCTGGCTTATCGACAAGAACTCCGCAAAACTTTCTTCGAGCAAACCGTTGAAGAAACTTTGGGAATATTCCAAAATACAGATCGAGAACAAATCCATGAATTTCTTTGTACGCTTAAATCTGAAGTAGAAAACGACTGGGAATTTCAGTTTGTTATCAATTACTATCTGCACAATGAGGAATATAATGATGCGCCATATAAATCTTTAATTCATAAGCTTGATGAAGCTATTCAAAATAATTAACTAGGAAGTAAGAGTAGGGAGTTTTTGCAAAAATCAAATAGGAGTCCTGTATTATGTCTGAGCTAGATAAATTAGAGTTTGTTGGTCGTGAAGAACATCTAAATCGAATCATTTCCCTTATTCAGAAGCCTAATCTGCATGTCGTTTTGGTAGAGGGCCGAGGTGGGATTGGCAAAACTTGGTTGCTTCGTGCGCTACAATCCCGTTTAAATGAAATTCAGATTGCGACAAGTGAAATTATTGATTGCGATATCCCTGTTTTTAAGGATGCAGAAGATTTATACACTCAAATTGCCAAACAATTATCCGAGTCTACATATCAAGAATGGTTGCTTCAGTTGCGACAACTGCGAGAAGATGAAAATCGCCTCAGTCAAACCGCATACGAGCAGGAACGCAGACAACTTGAAAAGTTCTTAGTCGATGAAATTAATCGAAAATCTAAACAACAAAGGCTAGTATTTCTAATTGATACGGTTGAAAAGTTAGGACAACCAGAGGTAAGAGAGGAAGCTTGGGAGTATATTAGCGATCTCTGCCAGCAACTAGAGAATGCCGTATTGATTTTAGCAGGTCGCCCTACTATTGCCCGTCAAATTCTGGAAAAGTCATTCAAAGAAGATGAATTAAGTTATTTTGAATTAAATGAATTTACTCATGAAGATGTGCAGGCATATATTCTTTCCAAAGAGGAGCAGCTTCACTTTACTCTCGGACAAGACTTAGTTAAAAAGATCATAATTCTTTCTGGTGGCAGTCCGATTATGATTGAATTTGGAGTAGAGTATGCTTATCGGGAAGTTATACCAGATTGGTTAGAGAGTGAAGATATAGAAAGTATTCCAGGTAGGTTAGAAAAAACTGGTGGATTTGAAGCTGAGATGGTTCGACATATTACGCAGCTTCGGACATCAATGGATCGGCTAACCCTGTTGCTTTCACGTATCTACCCATTAGATAGCTATGATATTGCTAATTTATTAGAACTATCTACAGAAGAAGCTCAGAAATTATTTATTGATGCACAGAGCTACTTTTTTATCAAATCAGTAATAGGTGGTTCTCAAATATCATTACATGATATTGTGCGAGACTTAGTTGAGAAATATGTATGGGTAGATATTGACCCCGATCGGGAATGGAGAAAACGAGATAGCCAGATTGCTGCCAAATATTTCGAGAAAAAAGATTATCAGCTAGGGCCACAAAAAAGGTTATTGGAGCTTCAACTTAACTCCGATCATTCTCATAAAGTTGCTAATATCGAGTTTCTGGTTGAAGAAGTTAAACAACTACGGGAATTCAATACTACGCGATGGCTATGGAATGCTTTATACGCCGATCTGACTACAGGCTTTAAAACTTGGTATGAAGTTACTAATACAATTCGCACTCAAGCCAAGAAATTTAGCTTTGTAAATCAATTAGTGGCAATTGTGAAGCAGTTTGAAAAAGAGCTAGATCCCGATCAAAAGATTAAATTGATGATTTTTGAATCAAAGATTGTTTATGCCCTTAAAGACAAGAGTACAACAGAAAGTGAGGTGAAAAAGCTAGAGGGAATACTATCAGAACAATCTTCTAATTCTTCTCATCAAGCAGATATTTATAACGTCTTGGGAATGCTGAATGCCAAGTTACATTTTTATGACGAAGCTTTGAAATATCAGCAAGAGTGTTTATCCCTAGTTCAAGGCAACAAGCTATCATCTATTCCTGGTGTAGCTAACCAAGTCGGTTATCTTTATCGACAACTCAACAACTTTCAAGAAGCTGAGAAATATTACAAACTAGGTTGGGATGCTGCGATGGAAGTTGACGCTCCTAATAAAGGCTTAACTCAAATTATGGCTAGCATTCAAAATAATTTAGGATTTTTGTACGGACTACAAAAAGATTATGTAAAGGCTGAACAGTGTTTTAAGGCTGCTATTGATATGTGGTCGAGTGTTGAGAGCGATCGCGAAATAGCCAATGCCGAAATTGCCTCTGCTACTATTTCAGTAGATAATGGTAACTATGTTAAAGCTAAACAGCTACTCGAACAAGCTCTAAGCCGTTGCGACAATGAGGAAAACGATAATCAAATATTGTGTAGGGCATACTTTCAGTTAGGCTTAAATCAGTGGTTTAGTGCTGAGGTAGTAAATGAAGCCGTTTGGGATGTGACACAGGTAGAGTGGGATCTGAATCTGCTAAGTCAAGCTCAAGATGCTTTAGAAAAAAGCCTGAAACTGGCGGAGAAATATGGACTTGAAGAGGAATTACCTAGAATTTTGCACCAAACAGCCAGTGTCTATTGGCATCTTGGGTTTCAAAAGTGCGATCGCTCTCTACAAGAACAAGCTCTAAAACTCAACGATCGCTCTTATCAGACTAGTTTAGAGTACAATGACACGCGATATGCTATTGATAGCCTTGTAGGTAAAGCAGAGTTTGATTATTATGCAAAAGCCTACGAGCATATTTCAGACTATGCACGAGAACTTAGCGATCGCTTCCAATCATATGAAAATATCCATACACTATATTTTGGCCGTATATTACGGATAGAAGGTGATGTTGCATTTCAACAAGCTAACTACGATTTTGCTTTTAGTAAATATGCTCAAGGAATACCCAAAATCGTTCAGCATGGAGGTTTCGGCCCGTATTCAATCCAACATGAGCTAAATTTGATCCAAAAGAAAATCGAACGATTACCTATAGAACTTTCTAAAACTTTGATCCAGCAACTTAAATCTCAGTGGAAAGATTGTAAAGCTCTCAAGGAATGGTGCGATCAACAAATGTTCCTGACTAGAATACGTGCCACAAAACAGCCATCTTCTCATGTTTAGTAAAAAAATTGATCGACCCCAAATTTTAGTTTCTCTCAATTCTACCTACGTACCAACTGGGCAATGCGACTGTGATGGAGGAGATTGTGCTTGTGACTTATCCCCTTTAGCAGAATTAAGCTCAGACATCCGATTGTCTCTGGGGATGTTGGAAACAGAGTTTATCAGAGTTCCCAACTCGCAGATTATGAATCTAGATGATACTTATTCTATCTGTTATGGGACTCATCATAAAGTAGTAATCCTGAATAAATCAGCACTATATTTACTAGATAAATTTACAATTCCACATAAATTAGATGACATTGAAACAGAGCATCCTTACATTGACTCGACAGACTTACACACAGCTATTCAAGAACTATATCAAGCACGTTTAATAGCACCTAAGAATAATTGCTCGTTTAACTTAAATGAAATACCAGAAACTTTAACAGCATGGTTGCATATCACCGATCGCTGTAATTTAAGATGTGACTACTGCTACCTTCCTCATGTAGCAAAGGATATGTCAATAGAGACAGGTAGAGCCGCCCTTGAATCTATATTTCGCTCTGCCACCTTAAATCATTACCGCCGCGTCAAACTGAAGTATGCAGGAGGAGAGGCATTACTCTGCTCTCCTTTAATTAAGTATCTGCATTTGTATGCTCAATCCCTTAGCAAAGAGACAGGCATCATATTAGATGGAGTTGTTCTCAGTAATGGAACATTGATTACACCTGAGATTATTGAGATGCTGCAAACATTGAATCTGCGTCTGATGATTTCACTAGATGGATTATCAAATTTCCACAATATCCAAAGAAGTTATGCAGGAGGAAAGGGATCGTTTCAAGATGTCGAGCGAGGTATTAAGATTGCTTTACAAAAGGGTCTTATACCAGATATTTCCATCACGGTTAGTGGGCGGAATGCAGAAGGATTGCCCGATTTAATTGAATGGATATTAGAGCATAATTTACCCTTTAGTTTAAATTTCTATCGTGAAAACGAACTTTCAGCTTCTTACGAAGACTTGCAGCTAGAAGAATCTCGGCTGATTGAGGGAATGTTGGCAGCATTCAAAGTTATCGAATTGAAATTACCTAATCGAAGTTTGCTAGGTTCATTGATCGATCGTGCTAATTTATCGTCTCCTCATAAACGAACTTGTGGAGTTGGACAAAGCTATCTCGTATTTGATTACCAAGGGCAAATTGCTAAATGCCAGATGCAGCTACATAAAACTGTATCTTCAGTTGACGCTCAAGATCCTTTAAATGTTGTACGACAAGATAAAGCAGGTATTCAAAATTTGTCCGTTGAGGAAAAAGAAGGCTGTCGTACATGTGAATGGAAATATTGGTGTACAGGTGGTTGTCCTCTGGCAACGTTTAAGGCTACAGGCCGTTATGATATTCAATCTCCAAATTGCAATATTTACAAAGCTCTCTATCCTGAAGCTGTTCGACTGGAGGGTTTACGGCTTATCAAATATAGTTAGCCTGTAAATCATTTGTAGAGAAACAAGCTCCCCGACAACTTTTATGAAGTTGGGGAGCTGCGGGTTGCAATTCTCACAAATAAAATATATGTGGAAAATTTATTATTTCCAGCTTACTAGTGATATTCTTTTTCTGGTACTCTAAAAGCTGCATATTTCCATTCATTGCCCTCTAAATATTCAATTTTAAATTCTCCTTTAGTTAATAAAGCCATATCTTTAAGTGGTACTATAGCATTTTCTCCTAAGACAATACATTCTGAATTAGTAGTAGTAGCTTGGTTGGGAGTGGTATTTATTTGATTAATAACTTTACGCTGCAATTCTTGATATTGTTGTTCTGTTATTAGTTTAGAATCATACAGCTTTTTTATCTCTCTCAATTGAGTTTCTATATCTGAGCCACCTTGGGTTTGTACATTATCTATTTTGCAAGAATCTGGCTTAAAAGCAATTTTTCTGACAGGATGATCCCACCATTTGGAGACCTGAGTTAACCAATTAGTTGTTCTGGTTGTATGTATTACTTTTACTTGGCGATCGCTTATTTCTAAACGAACCCAATCAGTCGATCTTTTTTGGATCAAACCAGCAAATCCCCAAGACAAAACACTTCCTACTGAAACACCAGAATCTGCTAGACGAAGTTTAATTACTTTAGGTTCTATAGCTTGTGCTATTTTGATTTGCTCTGGAGCTACAAAGCTAATATTTTTAGCAAAAAAAATAGTATTTTTTTCTGTCGCACCGGAAGGTTTAATTACTGTAGAACTTACAAGTAATACTGTTGCTATCAAAATCTTAACTTGATTGTTCATCAGTTTATTTTGTATTTTTTTTATGCTGAGGTGCGTATAAATGAATAGCCTATAGTAATTAATTTGAGCTTGTCAAGAGGCAATTATTTAATGCTCATATCCGTGATTTATTCAACAAGTCGGGGATCTGAGTCTAGCTTAAGTAAATGCTATTTTAATTAAAGTGCTTGTTAATACGTTACGTTGCTTAATACACTTAAATTATTTAAAAAATCAAATTGGATTTATATAGAATAAAAATATATTTATTTAGCTTATATTCAATAAAAGAAATCTAAATTCTGTTTTTAAGCAATTGTACTAATTTCGCTTCAAAATAAAAATATAGTCAACACCAATTTTCAAACGGAGAAGATTAGTATATGAGTTTGATTGATGGTATATTACTGACGCTGTTAAATACTGTTGCCTGCCTAGCACTGCCTAAGCTGCTATCTGTAATTTTGGCTGCCAAAAAACAAAACACTGCATCTTCAGGGTCTGCTCTTACATCACAAGATTCCAACTCTGAAATCCCCAGCTTTTCTTAATGTAAGCTGATTATCTATAGATATCGCCTTGATGAGGAGAAAATTTAGTTATTGGTGCAAGGCGATATTTGACAAGTTATACATATATTATTTATTTGTTATTCCTGTAGTTGTTTTAGGTCTGACTATAATAAAAAATGCGAGCAAAGTAAAAGCTAACATTTCCCAAGTCACTAAATTCCAGCCACCAAGATGCCAGCATAATAGACCAATGCTAGTACCTACAGAACCGCCGATAAAATAGGTAGTCATGTAAACTGTGTTGATGCGACTATTCGATTGAGCGTCAAGAGAGTATATTCTTGCAACATTGGTGACTTGGATTGCTTGTACACCTACATCTAGTAACAATACAGCAACAGCGATCGCCAGTGCAGAATTAGAAGCGATTTTAGCAATTACTAAACTTGCAATCACCATTGATACAGCAATAGTCAAGGAACGTTGGGAGTTACCTCGATCGGCTAGTTTACCAAAAACTGGTGCCATCAATGCACCTGCGATCGCTACAAAGCCATACATCCCAATTCTATCAGATTGAAAATTAAAAGGCGCTCCGCTTAAATGGAAAGTTAGTGTTGTCCAAAATGAGCAAAAGACACCAAACAATAACCCGCCAATTAAAGACGTTTCTCTTAATACTGCAAAGCGTTTTAATTGGTAAAGTGTTGATTTTAATAATTCCAAATAATAACCATTAAAATCATTTTCGGCACTAGGCAAATATATATTTAGCAAGACAATAACAATTAAAATCATTACTGCCGAAAATCCATATACATAACGCCAACTCAACCATTCAGCAATATATCCACTAAAAACCCTTGCTCCTAAAATTCCAATCAATATACCAGTAAAAATATTGCCTACAGTTTGGCCTGTAGTTACTCTATCTATACTTGCTGCTAAAGGAAGAATAACCTGAGCGGAGACTGTCGCAATCCCAATTGCTACACTCAATATCCAAACTTCGATGATGTTTTGTGAAAACGTCATGAATATTAACAAACAGAACAAACATATCAGTAGGGAAAGAATTAATTTTCTCTTATTGATTTTATCGCCCAAGGGGATTAAAAAGAAAAGCCCAAAACCGTAACCAAGTTGCGTAAGCACAGATATGCTACCCGCTTCGCCTTCACTGACTTTAAAAGATGATGCAATATCTTGAAGGATTGGCTGATTATAATAAACGTTAGCAACACAGACACCAGATGCGATCGCCATAATCAGTATCTGGACTTTAGTTAATCCGTTACTTGAGATTTGTTTTTCCATTAAACCTAAAATTTATACAGGAAAAAACTGGTTTACAGTACAGCTAAAACCAGTCAATAAAGGAGAAATTATAATATCGCTACTAAATAAGGTTGCTACCAAATTAAGTTGAGTTTGTTCGCGCCGATAGACCTCTAGTTTACGCGATCGCCAATCAGCAATCCAATATTCTTTTACTCCTCTGGAAGAATAAAGTTTAAGTTTTGCTTCCTTATCTCGTCTTAGGTCTTCGTTGCTAGCAGACAAAACTTCGACTACTAAATCTGGTGCGCCAGTTAAATGTCCCGCTTCATCCAATGTTAGCGCCAAGGTTTCTTTAGTAGCCCAAACTACATCAGGAATCACATTATCTGATTCTGAAAACAAAACACCAGGGTTGATCACAGCTTCTCCTAAACCAGTAGAATCTGACCAAACATCAAGTTGTCGAAAAATCTTGCCACAAGTTTGCTGATGTTTAAAATGAGGTGCCCTGGTCATAAATAATTCTCCATCAACTATCTCGTAGCGCGTCCCTTCATTTTCTGGTAATAATTCCACATCCTGAGTTGTCCAGCGTACTCCTGTATTAAGCATCTGACTCATCGGCTAACTCCTTTAATCTTGCTCTTGTATTTTAATCATAAAAGGATGTTTGAAAATTCACAGAGTATACTCAACAGGGCTATCTTTTTTCTAGATATAAACCGCCCATAAAGGCTTAGACATCCATATATTTGAGATTATAAAAAAACTTGGAGGTTAAATCATGCCTTGGAAAATAACTGCTGAGGAGTTGCTGGTTCGGTATGCTGATGGAGAGCGAAACTTCGCTGGGATTGAGTTGATTCAATCTGAGGGTGTTCCCCTTGACAGTTCGATTGACCTCGAAGGTGCTATTTTGAGAGATATCAACTTGCGCGGAGCCTATTTGAGACAAGCCGATCTGTGTAGAGCCGATTTGACTGGAGCCGATTTGTTTGGTGTTTCCTTGGAAAGCGCTTGGTTGAAACGCGCTGTTGTCAGGGATGCTAATTTGTATTCTGCCAACTTGAGTTGGTGTAACTTGACTGAAGCCGATTTGGGAGGAACCAATTTGGCTCAGATGAATGCTAGTAGTGCTGTCTTCTGTGGAGCAAACATCAGTAGTTTTGAGTTCGCTATTTTGATTAAAACTAACTTCCGAGATGCTTACATCGCTCCAAACATTATTTGGAGTTATGGGAATTTTGTTTACAATACCACTATGCCCGATGGCACTATCAAAAGCGGGCCTTTTTTCGGGGAGTTTTAGTTCATCTCCAATTGTAGGCATAAGGGGTACATTAGGAACAAGTTAAGAGGATATTTGTAAAGTCTCAATTCATACTAGCCCTGGCGAATAGAATTCGCGGCTATACAGACAAAACCCACCTTCGTGGGTTTAAAATCTTGACTTTTTCTTAGTCCACGGAGGTGGACTTTGCTTGTGTAGCCGCGAATTCTATTCGCCCAATACTTTGAAAACATCCTCTAAAATTTAATTTTCATTTGCGATTTTCGCGCCGCCACTTACTCCGTACTAAACGAATTTCATCAAAAGTGTAGCTTTCGCCTAGTTGTTCTTTGATAGGAGTGAGGGAAATGTCACCGAGTACTTCTAAAACTTGCCAAATTTTTTGTTGATGTTCTAAAGGTACTAATTGATTTAAATCAACTGGCTGATTTTTTTCAATAAGTTTTTCTAGATGATTGCTAACTGTTGCTGGACTAAGATTGCGTTTTTGGGCAATTTGAGCAATATTTAAACCTTGTTGATGCAATTGTAATGTCTGCAATTCTGTGTAAGAAGAAGATGATTTGGCAGAAGATACGGAAGTAGCAGATTTATTTTGCAACCCTTTTTCTTGGCGGTAGGCGCGAATTTCTGTAATAAACTTTTCACCATATTGAGCGAGTTTGTGACTACCTACACCAGAAAGTTTGGCAAATTCAGCTAAGTTTTGGGGTTGCACCTGTACCATCAATTTTAAAGTGGAATCGTGGAAAATTACGTAAGGTGGTACAGATTGCTCATCAGCTAATTGTTTACGTAGCGATCGCAACTTCTGTAATAATACTTCTGCTTCTTCTGCTTTTTCGCTCCCCTGTTCCCAGGTTATCTTTTGGACTGTGGTTACAGCTAGGGAAACTGTGCGTTGTTTTCGCATCACTTCCCAACTTAAGGCATTTAGTTTTAAAACTGAGTAACCATCGCTACTTTGTTCTATTAACCCTTGATGTAAAAGCGATCGCCCCAACATTCGCCATTCATCTAGAGTTCTATCTTTACCAATACCATAGGTAGAAAGTTTATCGTGTTCGTACTGGAGAATTTTGTCTTTTTTCGCCCCCCGCAACACATCAATTATGTATGCCATCCCAAACCTTTCTTTGCAACGCGCCACACAAGATAAAAACTTCATGGCTTCAATCGTCCAATCTTGCATCGGTTTGGGATGACGACAATTGTCACAGTTACCGCAATTCCCAGGAAACCTTTCGCCAAAATAACCCAGTTGAATTGTTCGCCGACAATCAGTACCTTCAGAGTAATCGATCATCTGCCGCAGTTGTTGTTTAGCAATCAACTGTTCTTGAGGGTCAGTTTTTTGATCGATACTCCATTCAATTGTTTTAACATCACCAAAACTGAAAAATATTGTACACCGAGATGGTTCGCCATCTCTACCTGCCCTACCCGATTCTTGATAATAACTTTCGATATTTCTGGGCATATCAAAGTGAACTACCAACCGCACATCGGGTTTATTAATTCCCATCCCAAAGGCGACTGTTGCCACCATCACCCGAACATCATCTCGAATAAATCGCGTTTGATTACTACTACGTTCCTCATCAGTTAATCCGGCGTGATAAGGCAGAACACCAACCTTATCATTTTGCAGTTTAAAAGTGAGTTCATCAACTTTTTTACGAGTTAAAGAATAAATAATTGTCGAACCTTCAGTTTCTCGAATTAGTTCTAATAATTCAGCGTAAGCATATTTAGTTTTAGGACGAACTTCATAATAAAGATTTTCACGGTTAAAACTGGCAAGATGGATGCTAGGTTGCTTTAGTCCTAGTTGTTGAATGATGTCACTACGAACGCGATCGGTTGCTGTGGCGGTGAGGGCGACAGTAGGAACATCAGGATAGCGTTTCCGCAGAGATTTCAACTGGCGATATTCTGGACGAAAATCGTGTCCCCATTCCGAAACACAGTGCGCTTCATCAATAGCAAAGCTAGAAATACCGATTTTTTCTTTAACTAAATCGAGAAACGGGAGAAACCTTTCACTCAAAAGACGTTCAGGGGCGACATAGAGTAATTTTACCTTACCAGTGAGGATGGCTTCTTCCCGCGATCGCACCTGATAAGCATTCAAACTGCTATTGAGAAATGTGGCGTTAATATTATTATTTCGCAGTGCTTCTACTTGGTCTTGCATCAAAGCAATTAACGGCGACACCACCACAGTTAGTCCATTTTTTAACAACGCTGGTAGCTGAAAGCACAGAGATTTTCCCCCACCAGTCGGCATCACAACCATTAAATCTCGGTTTTGCAGCGCATCTTCGATAATTTGCCGTTGTCCAGGGCGGAATTGGTCGTAACCGAAGTGATATTTTAGCGCTTGTTCGAGACGGGAATACTGAAGCATAGCGATCGCTTTTTTCCGGGGCTGTCTGCGTGAGTAGTTATTGAAGATATCAGGATTTTAACTCACATCACTGACAGCATTGGGAAGACTGCGTTTCTTTAGGGCGTAGGCGCAGCCCGCCGCAGGCATCGCACTAAGTGAATCATTCATTATACATAAGCGTAGGCGCAGCCCGTCGTAGACATCGCTTGATTTTCAAGACAGTTGCTACAAAATCGGCAATCTTACTTGGATTGAGCTAATAAACATCGTCATGAGTACCAATGTCTAGCAAAAGAACAACTTGTTCCTCACTCTCGTCATCGGTTTTTAGTGAGAAAACAATGCGACAATCAAATCCACAAGAGCATGAAAACAGCCCTGATAGCTTTCCCTCTAGCTTGTGAGTGCCCAAGTTAGCTGCAAATATATCATTTTCCATAGCAGCAATAGTTTCTTCTATTCTGCCTTGCAAGTCAGCATTACGACGAGCAAATTTTCGGAAACTTCTTTTAAATTTGCTCGTGATAACCAACTTATACATCGGCTGCACTTGGGTTATTGAGATATTCCCGTAATTCTTGAATTGCTTCACTAGCAGTCTGGACTTTGAGCCTACCTGCTTGGAATTCAGCAATGGAAGCTGCTGCATCTGAGGCAATTTCATCTCGCCTACTTTCAATAATTCGTTTTTTGAGAATTTGTACCAGTATTTCTTGTTGCTCTAAAGTAAGCTCCATTGCAGCATCTAAAACTCTATCTAGGTTACTCAATTGCTTCATCCTCTTAATTATTTGGGTTGATAACAGAATTCGTAAGATATAAACTTATAAGTCTTACCCTCATCGCTTTTTTAGCTTCGTCAAACTCATGTTAACTTATCGCATTTAATTAATTATGTATGCAAAAATTAAAATCTCAAATTCGCCTCAGCATCCACCTAAGCGAGAATTTGCAGTTATTACTTTGCCCTGATGCCCTATCTGGGTACATTTTCCCTGTGATTCTAAAGCATCAATCTTTTGTAAAAGCGACATTCCCCACACTATAGAAATCGCCAACTTGATTGTCATGCCCAAAAGCAAAAGTGTTACTATTCTGGCAAATTTTCTCTGTTGAGCCAGCCTTTTTTGTTGTTCTGCAAGTCGTGCTTCAACTTCTTTGGCACGTTCGGCCTCTAATGCTTGCTGCACTTCTCGCCGATCTAATTCTTCACTAGCAGCTAAAAAACGATAATCTAAGTTATTCAAGCTTTTACCATTTGCCCAAGTTTGGGCATCAATCAAGGCTTGTCCGCGCAATAAGCGAGATTCATCCTTTTCTTTTGAGGCCACCCATGCATTGAAAGCTTCGTAGTATGGGCGCAAGTAAGCTAATTTTTTTCCAACCCATTCTAAATTGAAAATTTCTTGATAAATTCGGTTTTTGATTTGGAGAAAACCTTGCTTTTTGATCCCCAAACCAGACAGCAACAGTTCTACCTGTTCTCGGCTATCATCGGCTGGTACTTTGATTCCTTGGAGAATTTGCTGATAAATTCCCAGCAGTCTGGCGGAGATTTGTCCGTTTCTGAGGATGCGATCGCGAATTGTCCGCAAATGCTCTGGTTCATCTTGTGATTCCCATTTCTCAATGACGTGCGATCGCACCACATTTTCTATCCAAAATTCTTCTGTGCCAGGGGGAATTTTGAGCTTTCTACCCGTATCATCTTGAGATAAATTTACAAGTAGCCGACACAGTTTTTGAGTAAGAAATGGTTGCCCTTCTGTCCAAGCTAATACTTCTTTCAAAACTTTCTGGGGATGATTGTCTTTAATATCCAATCCCAAAGATAGTGGTTGAGCTTCTTCAAATGTAAAACCATTTACTTGTATGGCTTTACCAAGATTAAACGAGGTAGCATGATTTCGAGATAGAATTAAGTCTGAAGGTGTTGCAACACCGAAAATTGCAAATGTAATCCGATTATACTCTGGATCGATGGCTCGTTGGTTATAACAGAAACGAATCAAGCTAAAAAAGTCATCAACAGAGAAATCGAGGCCGATAATACTATCAATTTCATCAATAAAGATAAATAGTCTTTCGTTAGGAAACTGAGCTAAAAGAATTTCCGAAATAAACCGACTGAGTTTCTGAACCAAAGAAATATCATTTTGTTCTTGCCACCAGCTTTTGAAATTGACTTTTCCTAACAGTTTAAAACCCAACCATAGGTCGCCGGCAACTCCTTTATACCACTGCTCTGGAGTTATATTTTCACAACCAATATTAGTCATATCAACGGTGGCGCATCTAAAGCCCTCTTGTTGCAAGCGGTACTTTGTTTTTACCATGAGTGAGGATTTGCCCATTTGTCTACAGCTTAGGATGTAGCAAAATTCACCCTGCTTCAAGGATTCGTAAAGTTCCACATCCGCTCTGCGCTCAACATAGCTAGGAGCATCATTGGTGAGTGTACCACCAACTTGGTATCGATAATTGTTCATTTGATGATTTTAAATTCCTTCTGTATCTAAATCAAGAAATTTGTATTGCCATAGTTAAGAGGATATTTTAAAAGTGGTGGCTAAGGTATCCAAAACTTTAGATCCTCCTAAATTCACGCCACTTGCTCATAAGAGATTACAAACAGCATTTGATAAAAATCATATAATTTCAAGTATTTTTATTATTTTTCTTCCAACAATTTATTAGTGGTCTGTCAAGTTTAAATTGATGGGGTAGGGCGAGTTACTAGTGAGTTGGCGCGGTCTTCTCTACGAGACGCTATGCGTAGCTTGCTTCCCCACAGCGTCTTTTAGAGAGCGACTAACTTTCCCGTTGGATAAGGAATTTATTCCTTATTTTATAAGCATTAAAACTCGCTTGACAAAGAATTAGAACCATTAACACTATTTTGCGTTCTAAGCTGTTGGCTAAAATAAAGGCGATATAACTCACACATAGCATGAGCTTCATTGCCGTTTAGTTTAACCAAACCCATACTTTCTAATTTGTAAGCAGCGATCGCGTCTAACTCCACTTTTTCATTTGTTGCAATTACCTGTTGCATCGCTGACATTAATTCTGGTTCTTTTTTGAGTATAGTCAACAGTTCTCGTAAATGCTGACTGTAAATTCCTACTGGTGTAGATGCGGTTTCTAGTAACATCTCTAATGTCATTTCCTGCTGACATAAATGATAAAGCGCCAGACTCACTAAATAGGGATGTCCTCCTACCATTGCTTGTAGGGGAGCAAGGCGTTTTGCTCCTTCGGAGTCTGCTGCCCAATGTAGCCCGTAACATAATGCTAAATTCTGTACCTGATTGAGAGTAAACGGTGGCAGCGTAATTGTTATCCCTACATTGAAAGGCGATTGGTTTAGGTTGAGTGGGATATAAATTTCTGTTGTGTGAACTACAACCATCCGCAGTTTTTGCCAGATTTGATCCTGCTTTGATTGTTCATGCCAAAATCGCAGCATTGGCAGAAAGTCTTGGGCAATATTAGGATGTTCAAAAACTCGATGGACTTCATTTAAAGCCAAAACCACAGGATTATGATCGATATATTGCAGCACATAAGCTTCAAAATAAATTTTGCAGCTTACCTTGCTCCCCATTTCCGTATCCCAAAAATCATCTAGACAAGGAAAGAGATTTAACTGCCTGCTGACATTGATACAAAACCAACGCAAAAATTTATCAAGGCAAGCATAAACGTCTCGATCGGCTTCTTGAAAGTCCAAATAGACAATTTGATAACCTTGCTCTCTAGCATAAGCAATCATCCGGTTGAGCAGTGAACTTTTGCCCATCTTTTTAGGTGCTTTGATCCGGATTAAGCAACCAGGGTGTAAAATCTCGTTATAAACAAGTTCTTCTAAGGGAGGGCGATTGATGTAAAGAGGAGAATCCAGTGGTACAGGGCCGCTAGGAAATTCTATCTTTTTTGTGGAAGAAAGGTCTGGAGAAACCATTTCTAAGCTAGATTCTTCCCCAAACTTTTGTTGGCTTTGATTCTCTCCATCGCCTATCTTGTCTTGCAGGTGTTTCTTCAAGGCTAAATGCAAATTTTTTTTCGTTACTCTTTTTCCAAGTGCAACGGAAAGGTCTTGCCACAACTCAGAGCCAACTTCCTTGATGTAATTGTCGCGGTAGCCTGATGCCTCTGCCATTTCACCGTAAGTTTTGCCCAACCACGATTGAGAGAGCACAAACCACTGAATGGAAGCAAGAGGCTTGTCTTGCAGAATTCTTTCTACTGCTTGCAGAATATCTTCCACGGATATTAAAGGTTAAATAGTTAATAGAGGTATTTATCTACTTTGATATTCTCATAATATACAACCTAATAAATATTAAAAAAAGAAAGAAAGGTTTCCGAGTACACTTTTTTCCTCTAGGATTAATCTTCAGATAAAGAAAATTAGCACTGTGGCACTTCAAAGTAGCCAAGTGGATTTTAGTGGAAAAAATCAGCTGCTAGAAATTGTCTTTTTCCCAAAAGTCACAGATGAAATTCAGAAGGCAGAAGAGAACCCACGTTTAAAAACGTGGTATTCATATTGGACGCAATGCAAGTTGCGCTATGCGTCTTGATACAATTCTTTTTTGAAACTGGGCAATAACCCAAAACTAAAGTTTTTATTCATACTTCTTACATAGCTGCCATCTGCCTTTCTTTGTAACTTAGTAAAATCACTATTTTTTATAAAAGCGACACTACAGCCGCTTCTCGGATCGCAACAAATAGATAAATGGGGATTCAAAGAGATTGCTTTTTGAGTGCCAGAGTCAACCCATCTGCGATCGCAACTAAACTAAGACTAACTCGCTGGTCTTGATGCAGCTTTTGATTAAAGGCGCGAATCTTTTTAGTTCTATTATCTTGCACTTGGGGGTCGGCAACCTTGCCTGACCAGAGGACATTATCGATCGCAATCAGTCCCCCCGGACGCACTAATTGCAGCGATCGCTCATAATAGCCATCATAGTTGCTCTTATCTGCATCGATGAAGGCAAAATCAAAAGTTTCTGCTTCTCCTGTTGCGAGTAGCCGATCCAAAGTTTCCAAAGCTGGGGCAATGTGCAGTTGAATTTTATCCGCCACTCCTGCTTGCTGCCAATAGCGTCGAGCGATCGCTGTAAATTCCTCGCTCACATCACAGGCTACCACCTTCCCGTCGCTCGGTAACGCCAATGCCACTACCAGGGAACTATAACCTGTAAATACCCCAATTTCCAAAGTTTTCTTAGCTCCCAACAACTGCACCAGTAACGCCAGAAATTGCCCTTCTTCGGGAGCAATCTGCATCCTCCCTATTGGATACTGGGCTGTTTCTTGTCTCAGTTGGGTCAAAATTTCCGGTTCTCGCAGAGAGACTGATAGTAAATATTCATAAAGGTTTTGTTCGAGTCCTAGTGTTTGAGTTGTCATCAGATTGGGGATTGGGGACTAGTGGACGAGTCTTTGATACTCGCCAAGGATTTTTTAGAATTAAAAATTATCTTGAAATGCGACTCGGTATGATAGGCAAAGCGATGTCTACGACAGGCTGCGCCTACACTCAGGATATTTAGCTCATGCCAAACCTCAAAGAAGATGATAACGCCCTACGCGAGGTGTTGACCCAAGCCAAAACCATCGCTGTTGTGGGTCACTCTGATAAACGCGGTCGTACTAGCTATCAAATCGCCCAATTTTTGCGGCAAGTTGGCTACACAGTCTATGCGGTCAATCCCTTAATTAAAGAAATTGACGGTCAACCCAGTTATGCTGCACTTCAGGAATTACCAGAACCCGTGGATATTGTTAATGTGTTTCGCCGTTCTGAGTACTTGCCAGAAATTATAGATGAAGCAATTTCGATCGACGCTAAAACTGTGTGGGCGCAATTGGGTGTCTGGCATCGATCGTCAGCACAAAAAGCAATAGAAGCAGGACTCAACGTGGTGATGGATACCTGTATCAAAATTGAGTATCTAAGGCTGAGAGTAGATTCAGCAAAAAATGTCTAAAATTACAATCTACTTTTACATTGATGGTTATTGGTAATTATTGTGCCAAAAACGATCGCATAGATTAGTTATATGTAGAGATATTGCATACCAAGTCTTTGCTTGAGTTACTGGCCTAAACCCTTCTAAAATAAAAACTATTGTAGGGAATTTTTTTAATAAACTTGCTTTTATTCTGGGAGGTATGATGAGCCGTCCAATAATTCTTGGTATTGTCGGCGACAGCGCTGCTGGGAAAACAACACTAACGCGAGGAATCGCTCAGGTACTCGGCCCAGAAAATGTCACGCTCATTTGTACAGATGATTATCACCGTTACGATCGCAAAGAACGTGCAGATATTGGGATCACTGCTCTCCACCCAGACTGCAACCACCTAGATATTATGCAGCAACACCTGTCGTTACTACGCACAGGGCAGCCAATTCTTAAGCCAGTTTACAGCCATAAAACCGGCACATTCGAGGCACCGCACTATATCAAGCCCAATAAATTCGTGATTATTGAGGGATTACTTGGTTATTCTACTCGTGCCGCCCGCGACTCTTACGACGTGAAAGTTTACCTTGCACCACCAGAAGAACTACGCTCTAAATGGAAAGTCAAACGGGATACGCAAAAGCGGGGTTACACTGCTGAACAAGTACTGGCGGAATTAGAAAAGCGCGAACCAGACTCAGCACAATTTATTCGTCCGCAGCGGCAATGGTCTGATATTGTTATTAGTTTCTACCCACCCACAGAAGAAGAAGATGAAACCAATGGACACCTGAATGTCCGTCTGGTACTACGTCCGACAATTCCCCACCCAGATTTTACCCAGATTATCAACTCTGGCTATGGTAATTCTGACTCAGCAATCCGCCTGGGACTAGACAGGGATATGAGTAAGCCTGTGGATGTTTTAGAAGTTGATGGTCATGCAACCTTAGAACAGGTGAATAAGCTAGAGCATATTATTTGTTCTGATATGCCCCATTTACGAAGTATTTGCGATCGCGAAAGTAATCCAGAACTGGGTAAAATTGCTGGTACAACTGGGGAAACATTGCAAAGTTATCCTCTTGCTCTCACCCAGCTAATTATTACCTACCACATGCTGAAAGCAACGCAAATTTATCAGTAATAAGTAAAAATAAACCTTTCGACGCTCCCATCTGAGGAAGAGACGACGGTATTTGCGTTGATACCAAGCGAAACATCGCTCCTGCTGAAATCTAGGAACGGAAATTTTGATGGGTCTTCCTCTGTTTTTCCTGCTTTTCCAAACTCGTTTTGGCCATTGAGGACGAATACTCAAAAAGCGTAGGGCAGCACGTTTTGTCTTAATGCTTTCTACGAAGTGGCTTAGTTTTAGCAACGGAAAAATTTTGGTCGTTAAGGCTGAAATCCAGGCTGGCGTAGCTCTCGATCGCGATCTATTCAGCACTATCTAGGACACAAGAACATTCAGCATACGGTGCGCTACACAGAGATGTCTCCACAATGTTTTAGCGATTTCTGGCAAGATTAGGGCATGTTGAGGAGATTATATTGAACTAGCAGTCTCCCTAGCAGTTTCTCGCAGCCGCTCCACATCGCGCATCGGTGGCGCACCAAAAAGCCGCTTGTACTCCCGGTTAAAATGCGAGGCATCGTCATAACCCACGCGGTAGGCAGCACTGGTAGCATCAAGCTTTTCACCCAGCATCAGACGGCGAGCCTCCTGGAGCCGCAGTTGCTTTTGGTACTGCAAGGGACTCATGGCAGTGACAGACTTGAAGTGATGGTGGAAGCCCGATACACTCATTCCCAGCTCTCGGGCCATGCTTTCAATCTCGATCGGCTCGTTAAAGTCTTTACGAAGTCGCTCGACAGCTCTGGCGATGTGGTAGGTATAGCCACCCAGAACTGCAATATGACGGAGCCGATTACCTTGCTCTCCCATCAAAAGTCGGTAAATGATTTCTCGCTTAATCAGTGGTGCGAGAACATGAGCTTCAGCAGGGGAATCTAAAAGCCTGACCAGCCGCACAACAGCGTCCAACAGATTTGCATTCAACGGACTTACGTCAATCGCTTTCACATCAGCACGGCTGCGCGAGGGATACCCTGCCTCGACCATCACTGAGCCAACGAGGGTAGGGTCAAGATCGAGGCGAAGACTAAGGTACGGTTGCGCTTTGGACGCTTCCAGAATTTGGCTGATAATTGGCAGTTCGACCGTAGCAAGCAGATAATGCATCGGGTCGTACAGATAGCGATCGCTACCCAAAAGAACTTCTTTGCTGCCCTGAGCGATCGCACAAAACGCAGGGATAGAGACACTATGAACGCATTCCGAAGGCGAGGAGGAGCGGTTGAAGTGCAAACCTTTGAGCGGCTCAATCGCCCCATCATGAGGAATCGCGTGTGCGATACGCTCTTTGAGTTCGTCTCTGTTGGCTTGTGCTCTGTCTACCTCGCGCTTTGCCTGCGGGTCGTTCATTAAATCGCGATCGGGCTTTTCACTCGTTTTGGCAGCGTTCATTTCTAAGTTTGCAGAATTGTACAACGATCTTAGACGATCGTCCTATTACTTGTTCTTCAAGATTCATAGAATGAAGCTAAAGCAATGAAAAATGATTTCGGCTTCTTATAAGCATTCTGGATTTTTATTTAATAGAAAACTCAGTTTTGATTGGGCAAGAGACTTGTCTCCTAGCTACCAAAATTGCATCAAGTGAAGGAATTAAGAAAATGGACATTAAAAGAAGTGGCTCACAGCCTTCCGCCAAAGGGCAGGCTGATTATTTTACCGGCACTGTCCGCATTGATCCCCTATTCGAGGCACACGATCCAGCACGCACATCTGGAGCCAGTGTCACGTTTGAGCCTGGTGCGCGTACAGCATGGCACACCCATCCGCTGGGACAGACCCTGATTGTGACTGCTGGGTCTGGTTATGTCCAGCAATGGGGCGGACAAATTCAGGAAATCAGACCGGGTGATGTTGTCCGAATTGCGCCTGGACTGAAGCACTGGCATGGAGCTACAGCCACCACAGCCATGACGCACATCGCCATTCACGAAGAACTCGACGGTAAGCCTGTGGACTGGCTGGAGCATGTCAGCGACGAGCAGTATCCCAACTGATCTCTGCATCTGGTGGTTTTAAGACCTTGTTAGGTAAAGAATTAAAGGAAAAAAATCATGACAACGAACGAGAATGGAAAGTACACAGGAAAAGTTGCGTTTGTAACCGGAGCAGCGAACGGCATCGGTCGAGCTACGGCACTGGCATTTGCCCGTGAGGGCGCTAATGTAGTGGTCGCCGACGTTTCAGAACAGGGTAATCAAGAAACGGCACGCAAGATCGAAGAACTCGGCGGACGAGCGATCGCCGTCAAGTGCAACGTAACGCAAGCTGAAGACGTGAAGGCAGCTCTTTCCAAGACCATCGAGACCTTCGGGCGCCTGGACTTTGCCTTCAACAACGCCGGTGTGGAGCAGAAAAATACAGCAACAGCGGAAATCGAAGCGTCGAACCGCAGCTAACCAATCCACACATTTGGAGAACTCAATGAAACACCTCGTTATACTACCCCTGTTGATTAGTGCGATCGGCGCGACGACGGCGGCAGTTGCGCTCGACAAAACGCGCACCTCGCATAAGAACTCCCAAGCACCCGCCCAGAAGTCCTCTGTGGTCGAGGGGGCGGACAACTTCTATAAGAGCGACAAAGCGATCGCGCAAAAGGTTACGTTCAAAAACCAATACAACATGCAAGTTGTCGGGACTCTCTTCATTCCCAAAACCTTGAATCAGACCGCCAAGAATCCCGCAATCATTGTGGGACACCCAATGGGTGCAGTGAAAGAACAAAGCGCGAATCTGTATGCCCAGAAACTGGCAGACCAGGGATTCGTCACCTTGTCCCTCGATCTGTCCTTCTGGGGCGAGAGTGAGGGGCGGACCCGCAACGCTGTTTCGCCGGATATTTATGCCGAGGATTTCAGTGCTGCGGTGGATTTTTTGGGCACCCGGCCATTCGTTGACAAGAACCGGATTGGCGTTCTTGGGATTTGCGGCAGCGGAAGCTTCGTCATCAGCGCCGCCAAGATTGACCCGCGCATGAAGGCCATTGCGACGGTAAGCATGTACGATATGGGTGCGGCTAACCGTAACGGGCTTAGGCATTCTACGACCCTCGAACAGAGAAAGAAAGCAATCGCAGAGGCGGCTGAACAACGCTATGTGGAGTTCACGGGCGGCGAGACCGAATACACAGGCGGGACTGTGCATGAACTGAATGAGAACTCCACCGCCATTGAGCGTGAGTTTTATGACTTTTACCGCACTCCCAGAGGCGAATACACATCCATTGGTTCGTCACTGGAGCAGGAAGGTGGTGGTCGCCGACATTGCCGAGCAAGGCAATCAGGAAACAGCGCACTTAATCGAAGAGCAAGGCGGGCAAGTGATTGTTACTTTACAGGCGCTTGCAGCAATACCTGAAGGAAAAGTAAAAGCTCTAAACTCCACAGGATAACTTGCCTCTACTTTGGCATTAACCCAAGGTCTAATCAAAACAGAGACAGTAGGCTGTTGCGTAGGCGTAACCCCCCGTAGCGATCGCTCCAACTCTTCTAATACAGACATAAACCGAGGTTCATCTAAATCAAACTCTAAGAGCGGCAGAGCCGTTGGATAACTTTCAGCCATCGTCGCCTTCAGTATTTCAGTACTACAACAATCCCAACGCCACATAGTAGACCGTGGCTGATAGTATTGACGTAACCAAGCGTATGCACGATCGAGTGTTGGAGTATCTCCCAGTCCTTCTAAGAAACGGAAAATTTCATCGATTATTACCTCTGGGCCAAAGGTTGCTGGAATATAGGCAAGCCCAGCGCGATCGCAGATTGGCAGCCAGTGGCTTAGGAGAATAGGGTTCATGATTCCAATAAGAGCAAGATATATAGAAATAGAGAAAATTTTCTAAAATTAAAGATTTTCTCAAATAAGGAAGATTTTGAGAGCAAACAAGGGATAAATAAGGATAGTTCTATGTGTGGTGCTATTCTCTTAGTTTAATATGACCTATTGCCTCAGAATTGCCGACTTACCTACAAATGAGCGTCCGCGCGAACGATTAATGACGCATGGTGCCAAAATTTTAGCCACAGCGGAGTTAATTGCAATTCTTCTAGGCACAGGTCAAGGGCCAGGGAAACTATCTGCTGTGGGTTTGGGACAATATATCTTGAGCGAATTAGCCAAACACCAACGCGATCCTTTGGTAGTTCTGCGAGAAGTTAGCCCTGCTGAGTTGATGCAAATTTCTGGTGTTGGCCCGGCGAAGGCGACAAGTATCTTAGCAGCAATTGAATTGGGCAAACGCGCCTTTCAATCTCGACCCAACGATGGCACATTAATTGATAGCCCACTTGCTGCTGCTGCTACCCTCAGCCAAGATTTGATGTGGCAGATACAAGAACGTTTTGCAGTGGTGCTATTAGATGTCAAGAATCGTTTGCTGGGTACGCAAGTAATTACCATTGGCACTGCAACCGAAACCTTAGCTTCTCCCCGTGATATTTTTCGCGAGGTTATTCGCCAAGGCGCAACGCGGGTAATAGTTGCCCACAACCATCCTTCTGGGAACCTTGAACCCAGCCAGGAAGATATAGAATTGACGCGTCAGTTGTTAGCAGGGGCGCAGCTTTTAGGCATTCCGGTACTAGATCATCTGATTTTAGGTAATGGCAATCATCAAAGTTTACGGGAACTGACAACCTTGTGGGATGAGCATCCACAGGGGGATTAATATCATGTCAGGTAAAAGACTTATCATTAAGACCGCAATTCTTGCTGGGGACGGGAAGCAGAGGGAAAGAGAGTTTTAAGATTTTTGCAAAGTCCGTTTGAGCGTCCGGGCAAGAGAAACTGTCACACCTCGGCAAGTAGAGTTATTAGAAGAATTTATCAAGCGAGAGATGGGGCAAACATTCACTCTAATTTTTGAAGTTGGTCAAGTGGAGGAAATTAGAAGTTCTGAACCCACACGCTGAACTTGCTAATTTGGCATGAATGAGGAGAGAATCTATCAGTCAAGTCAAACTAACTCTTTAAAACGCAATAGTGGATGTTACCGAATTAGTCAAAGTTTCAATTATTCTCTTGGTTGTGGCTACAGGTGTAGCTTTGCTGTCCCGGCGGTTGGGAATCCCTTATGTTACGGGTTTAGTATTAGCAGGTTTGCCCATAACTGAGCTATTGTCTCGTCGGATTGGTTTAAGTCCAACCCTTGTTTTGGATCTTTTCTTGCCAATTCTCATCTTTGAAGCTGGTATTAATACAGATGTCAGCCGCCTACGCAGCACCTTTAAACCAATTGCCCTACTAGCTGGGCCAGGGGCTGTGATTTCCAGTGCGATTATTGCCGTCCTGTTGAAATTTGTCTTGGGACTGGATTGGATACCTGCATTATTTGTCGGAGTAATTCTGGCAAACACTGATACTGTTTCCATGATTGCTGTATTTAAGGATATACCAGTACCCTCACGGCTTTCCACCATTGTTGAAGGAGAAACTTTATTCAATGACGCTGCTGCCCTAGTTTCCTTCAACCTGATCGTGCAAGTATATTCAACAGGCTCACTCACATTTGTAGAGGGAATCCAACAACTGCTATTTATCTCTCTAGGAGGCTGCGTTGTGGGGTTAGTCTTGGGCTACTTGAGTATACCTGTATTCGCCCGTTTAGATGATGCTCTTAGCAGTCTTTTGCTAACAGTCGCAGTTGCATTAGGAACTTTTCAGGTTGGGCAATTTCTCGGCGTATCAGGCCCTGTGGCTGTAGTTGTTGCTGGATTAATTTTCGGGAATTTAGGGCTTTCTCAGAATACTTCTGCTTCTAGCCGCATCACTTTGTTGAGTTTCTGGGAATATGCTAGTTTCACTGTCAATACCTTTATTTTTCTGTTAATTGGTGTAGAAATAAACTTGGTAACACTCTGGAAAACTTTACCTGCAATTCTACTTGCAGTTTTGGCTTATCAAATCGGGCGAGTTCTTACGGTGTATCCACTGCTAGCATTAGTTCGTTGGATTGACCGCCCAATTCCGCTGCGCTGGCAACATTTACTGTTTTTAGGCAACATCAAAGGCTCACTCTCAATGGCTCTGGCATTAAGTTTACCTACAACACTGCCAGGGCGAGAAGTTTTGATAGCTATAGTCTTCGGCTGTGTGCTGGTGTCGTTAGTGGGACAGGGTTTAAGTTTGCCTTGGGTGGTAAAACGCTTAAAGTTATCTAAATTTTCCGAAGTTCAACAACAGGTTGAAGAGTTGCAAGCCCAGTTGATGACGGGTAAGGCGGCACAAGATGAATTAGATAGCCTGTTGAAATCAGGGGTATTACCAAAAGCCGTTTATGAAGAGATGCGTTCAGCTTATCAGGTACGAATTGCTGGTGCAGAAAAAACACTGCGGGAACTATATAATCGTCGCCCCGATCGGGTGGAAGGTGGAAGTGGCAAGAGCAGTAAGCTTGAAGCCATTCGCCGACGTTTACTGTTGGCAGAAAAAGGAGCGCTCAATGAGGGAATGCGGAAGCGAATTCTCTCAGAAGAAATTGTGCGCGGGCGGATACAAACTCTTGATGAACAATTGTTAAAACTTGAAGATGATTAAGTAGTTGTTGGGTATGGGACATAAGGCAATACGGTTCAGTTAAGCACATTTATCTATTAAGGCAGACAGGGGGAGCAGGGGGAGAGAAAAAAGCTTAACTAAACTGTATTGGGACATAGGGGATAGAAAGAGATATTTTTATTCTCTGGTGTGCCCATTCTGGCGTTGAGGTTTCGCTAAAACTTATTGCAAATATGTCTGAAAATTTTCGTGTTCGTTTCGGTGATATAAATCACGGATGGATGCCTGTTAACTTGATTACGAATGAGCAAAAATTCTCATTCATAGCTTCTTATATACCCTATGACTCGCTCGCTGAACTTGTGGAGGCATTAAGTTTATTTCTTCAATTAGGTTATTCAAAAATTGTTCGGTGGAATGCAGAGCCAATAGACTATGAGTTTCTTTTCTCAGAAAGTAATGAGCAAGCAATGTTGAGAGTAATTGAGTACACTAACCAACTACGAGTTAAAAACGCAAAGGAAGTCGTTTTCACTTTTTCTGGCTCCAGAATATCGTTGGTTATCCCATTTTGGCGGGCTTTACGCGATATCGAAACCCGCCACGGGTTCGAGCAAAAGTGGCAACGACCCTTTCCAAAGCAAGGAATGCAACTACTAAAAGAGCAAATACATAGACAGCAGCATTGCTAATATTAATTGTAGATAATTTGAATACATATATACTGCAAAATTACTACAATTATATCCAGATAAAAATGCACTTTTTTAAGATTCCTATTTTAAAGGCGATCGCTTATCGTTATTTTGATTTTTAATTACCCTACCAGGACTAATAAAAGAAATTCCTTGTTGAAAGTCAGTACCAATCATGACTGCTTCCACTATCGGTTCAGATATTTCTGTTTGAGCTACCCACTCGACAATAAAGTTTGCGCCTAAACCTCCAGTGGTGTCATTTCTATTTATAAAAAAATCTGTAGAAGCTAGGGCATCAATTTGAATAGGGCGCTCTAAATACTGTTTAACTAATTTCCCATCTGAGTTATAGTAGCGCACAGAAGTAATAACGATCGGATTGGTTAAATCTGTATTCCGAACACTAAGCGTAACTGCTAACTCAAAAATCTCTTGGCGATTGTGATGATAGATATGAGAGTAGACAGGAACATAAAGAGTTTCACCGCTGGCTATCTTAAAATTCTTATCCAGCGTCACTGTTTTTTGCAATGGGGTTGCTGGAATGGCATTGGGTTGTGACTTGGGTGTTGATTCACAAGATGCAAGAATAATAACAGCGATCGCTAAATAAATATGTAGATACGGCTTCATCAAAACTATTTACACCAATTATTTTATATATGTGTAGCTAACCCCACCTAATAAAGATTTTAGGTAGGGATTGCGCTCAACATCTTTGTTCAATAAAATCAATAACTTGATGTAAACTTCCTGGTTTAGTCACAATCAGCACAGTTGAATGAGGTTCCAGTATTGTACTGCCGTTAGGAATCATCAAATCTTCGTGGGGATGGGATTGATAGCCAATAATTAGCGAACCAGTAGGAAATTGGGAATCCTGAGCAATTTCGGCAACGCTACGCCCAGCAACATAGCAATTGTTTGGGATGGCAAGTTTCAGAACCTCAATCTGTCCTTGCTCAAAATGCATCATTGATTCCACTTGGGGATACTCAATCGCATTCACCATTGTTGAAACTGATAATTCAACAGTACTAACGATATGATTGGCCCCAGCTATCCGCAGTGGTTCGGCAAAATCGGGGTGGCGCATCCGGCTCAAAATATGGGTGACGCCGTAGTGTTTCGCAAGAGTTACCATTGCCAAGTTTAAGGCATCACTTCTTAGAACAGCTGCCAAGGAGCCGGCTTTGCGTATCCCAGCTTCTAACAATACTTCTGTACTTACAGCACTGCCTTCAAAAGCCATTGCTCCCACTTGTTCGCGGGCATAGCGGCAAGCGTTAGGATCGATGTCAATTACGGCAACAGTATGCCCCAGTTCTACCAGTTTTTGCGCTAAACTCAGCCCTACTAAACCGGCTCCACCAATGAGTACGTACATAGCTGTTCTTGATATTCTTTGAATTTTTACTTAAATTTACAGGGTAACAAACAAATGAATCGTAGGGGCGTACAGATGTACGTCCCTACGATTCATTTGTTGCAAGCTTTTTGAAAATAGTATGACTTAGCAGCAATGGAAATAATAAAATTATTCCAGCAGAGATATTTTCAATTGTAATTTTTAACCTGGTATTTTTCGAGTAACTCTTTAACTTGAGCGGCCACCAAAGGGTGTGGATCTTTTTGTAACTGGGGTAAAATTTGCAAGAGAACGCGATGTGAAACCATATGCAAGTATGCGATCGCAGCTTCTCTAACAAAGCCCGTTGGATGACGCAAACTCACTAATATCTCAGAACTGGTCAGTCGGATGCGAGTCACTTGAGCAAAATGAAAACAGCAAGCTAGGCACCAGTCAGAAAGAAAGTTACCCAACATCAGCAATCTGTGGAGGCGATCGCTAACTATCATGTTCTCATATTCTACGATCTTGGCTTCAACAAGATATTGTAATTTTTCTGCCTGTGGTCGGTTATCTAAAATATTCAGCAATAAAGACTTTGAAGACAAAGTTACGGTATGCTCTAAGATTTCTAACCCCCGCGCTAAGTTTACCACTGAGAGCGATCGCAGATTGAATGCTGCTGCCTGCATCTTTTCTGGCGAGTAAAGCAATTTTAGTAGCAGTAGCAGCCGCTCTTTGACATCCAATTCTAATTCTAAAAGGGCGCGTTGCAGTAACTCAGAGACAATCACAATCCTCTCACTGGATTGATAATTTTCTTTTTGGTCTAATGTTTGAAAGTCTATGTATGCGGCGTAAATCTCACCTAAAAACTTTAATTCCTGTTTGATTAAATTTTCTACCCGACTTTCATAAAACCGATCTACTAAACCTTTAATTCCTGGTTGTTTGTGGATTTTTAGTAAGCTGCGAAGAATATGATCCCTAGTAGTACCCCAGGATATTTCCAAGTTTTCCCATAAAGTCTCCAATGCTTGCTGGGTACCGACTTGAGCAATGGTACGCCAAGCATACATCCGCACTACTTCTGGTTTATAAATATTGGTAGCCAACCGCAACAGCATTTCTAAAGCTTCATTTTCTAGTCGCACTAGGGCTGACATGGCTGTGCTGCGGGTTGATTTGTAATAAAGTGCTGCAATCAGTGCTGAATAGTACTCTTCTAAATGGGTTGCTGAAATCATTTCTAATACGGCACAGCGCACCCGTAACGATTCATCTTGTAATAAATTCGGGATATGAATCCGCAATGCCTGCAAATAAACTGCTTCTCTCAGCGCTCTGACTCCATTTACCCGTTCCCGTTCTTGCTTATGAGTCAGCATCCGGCGCATGGTTTGAGTAGCTGCTACCTTTTGCATGGGCGTTCCCTGGCGTAAGACTAAAGCGGCGGCGGTGGCGCGGATGAGTGAGTTTTGCCGGGGGTTCAGGTATTCTTCTAGGAGGCTTAAATTGGGATTTGGTTCCGCCAGCCAAACGTAGCGCAGCGCTAAAGCAAAAACTTCGGGGTTAGTTTCTTGAGATTCTTCTAACAAAGGACGGATGGCTGCTAAATAAACCGGATTTACACCTCCCATCAGCATCACTTCCAAACTTTGGCGCTGTAAATCTGGGGTTAACTTCACTAGTAGCGGGGCTAAAACTTCCGCCGCTCCTTGGGAATCAATTTGGGCTAAAAGTTCAATGCAAGAGCGCTTATCAGCCTCACTGCCTTTTTCTGCTAAAGCTTTGACTACACCCTGTTTGAAAAATCGTAAGCCGACATTGCTTGCGCTCAAGTGACCCCGCGCCACACTCAAGACTAACAGTTCCACATAGCGCGATCGCAATTCCCAAACTACTGTTAAACAAGTGCCAGTTATCAGCATTGTTTCTGCTACCAACACCCATTTTTGCAGTGATTCGGGTACAAACCGCCCACAAAACAATAGAGTCGCAAAAATTAGCGCTCCTGTCAAACCTGTGGCGATCGCTTCGGCGGTTCCACCAGATAAAGTCTGCATCCGACTGCGAATTGCCTCTGGAATCGGTTGGTACAGGATGGGGCCGCTACTCATCACAAAGGTGTAGCGCAGAAGTTCATCAAAGAATTTGACAATTATCAAACCCCAGAAAAAGCTTTGCGATTGCATGGCTGGAATTAAATGCAGCAATACCAGCACTCCTGGGAGTGACAAGCCGACGGTAATTGGTAAAAGCGTTGCAGTGAAAAATACCCCCATACGTTCGATGATTCGGCTGGAAAAAAACCACTGCAACAACAACTCACACAGTCCCAACATCCCACCAAAAAGACCCAAAAAGCTCGCAAGTTCTCGGTCGCTCAAATTGGATTGGAGTTCGCGCAGATACTGAAAATCTATTAACAACCCAATAACTTGCAACAGTCCCACAAAAGCAAACAACTGCCAGACGTACCGCTTCAGCGGACTTTTAATGAAACGCTCTCGTGAAGCTTGTTGTTCAGGAACTAGTCTTTGTGGGGTTTCAGGGAAAGCTGCTCGATAGTGATTAGTTAAATAGAATAGAATCGCCGATCCGAATAAAATCACTATACAGGCGATGAGGATAATCTTATTCAGCGTGGTGTATTGCACTAGCCAAGGCAAACTAAAGCCACTGATCACATCTGCTACCAAAAGACCACTACTCACCAGTGGGTAAGTTCGTTTAATCTCCCGAATATTAAATATTTGGTTGGCGACAATAGAAGTGTTGAGGTCATTGACCACATAAAGTGCATCTACCCACAACCGCAGCAGAAATGCCGAAATAACAGCCAGGTAGGAAAAATGATATCCCCAACGTAATATAACTAATAAAACTAATGGCATCAACATGCAAGGTGCGATCGCCACAATTACCCGACGTAAGGGAAAAATCTTTTGCAGCCAAGAGTATAAAAAAACCAGTCCGGCACTCATTACCGCACTAGCAATATACATCCACGGCAGTAGATGAGTTCCATATTCATCCAAAAACAGCGCCACCGTGCTGTCCTCTGCCCACCGCAATCCTACAGAGACGGTTGTGTAAAAAAAGAACATTAGCTGAGTTCGTTCGCTCTCCTCTGGTCGGAGATTCACCCACTGTAATAGCCGTGGTAAAGCAACTTTATTTGCAGCCAACCAGTGATTTTTCAGTTCCATGCAGTTTTATTTTCTGGTAGTATCACCGCGCAATGGGGAGCAGGGGAAGTAGGGGAAGAAAATACTTCCTTGTGCCCCTCATCCCCATCCCCTGGAAATAGCAATAGTCCTGAGCAACTGAGTATTATGTTTCCCACTCAGCCCTCAGGACTATCGATTTTTGATAAATTTAAATGAACTCAGAGCTTTGGGCGCATGTTGCATCCAAGCGAAACATCAAAAAATCCCCTGGTTAGAAGTCAGGGGATTTTCAAACTTAGTCTATTTATACAGTTAGAGAATTATTTTTTGGGGGAGATGAGCATCATCATGTTTCGCCCTTCTTTTTTAGGCGCTTGTTGAAGCTCACCAAATGGCTCCAAATCCGTTGCCATTCGCTTGAGCAAATCTTCTGCTAGGTCGCTGTGTTGAATTTCTCGACCCCGGAACATCACAGTAGCTTTGACTTTATCACCATCTTTCAAAAAGCGCTCTGCTTGCTTAACACGCACGTTGTAGTCGTGTTCTTCTATTTTGTAGCGCATTTTAACTTCTTTGACATCAGCCGTGTGCTGCTTTTTCCGGGCTTCCCGCGCCTTTTTCTCTTGCTCGAATTTGTATTTCCCGTAGTCCATAACCCGACAAACTGGCGGGTCAGCTTTGTCACTTATTAGCACCAAATCTAACTCTTTTTCTTCTGCTACTTGTAGTGCTTCATGTGGGGGCATAATTCCCAGTTGGGCACCATCAGTGTCAATCACCCGAATTTTCGGGAAGCGAATTCGTTCGTTAATTTGGGGCAGATCGCGAGTTCTTTTCTTCTCAATCACAGGCATTATGATTTGTGGGAGCTCTTAATGAAGGATTTGGTGTGGTCTTGATTGGTATGCCTCAGAGGCAAAATACGGTAATAACTCAGGACTGAAAACATCGTCTACAGTTCTAGAGTAACTAATCCATAAAAGAGTTGCCTCGTTGTATTTGTCATTCTACTCACTCTGAGAGAATTTCTTTGCAATAGTTAATCTAAATTACACAACCTAGACTCATATTAAATATTATTACAATTATTTAGCAATACTTCTTGCGATGGCGTAACCGCCCACCGTAGGCGATCGCATTGAGCAGCATCATCTCTCCAAAACACCAAGTTCACAGATGCAGGACATCTAGCAAAAGTCATGTAACATATTATATTACATATAGTAAGCTTAGTAGTATCTATGAGTTAAAAACCGCCGAGCAATTTACTTAGCCTACGGGCAAAACTCAAAAAAAATCGGCGGTAATCACATCTCTTTAAAGGGTGGGAGGGATAGCTTGCCGCCGTCATTAGTACTAATGACTTAGATTTCCCCACGGCTTTTTATTAAAACGACCAAAGCGATGATTTCGTAGCTGTGGGATGAGTTAATCACTATCAAGGCGGGATCTGGTTGACTCAACGTCAAAACCTGCATATAAATCTAGATTTAGATTAACCTATGACCGATTTCACCGTACCTACCTCAAGATAACCTTGTAAACAACTATGTCTACGACGGGCTACGCCTACGCTCGCTGCAACAATTGGCTTGGGGGATTGAGGGGAGTGTGGGGAAACCGAAGTCATTAGTACTAATGACTAATGACTAAATCGGTAGGCGGCTATCTCGGACACCCCTGTTGTTGGGATGGGATTCACGCCGATTTTCGTTGAGATTTGTCTAGTCAAAACTACCATCGTGAGGAAGATTTGTATAAATGCGGCAATCTATCTCAACAGCAGGTTTCTTTTTATCTATTTTTGTATTGAAATTAATATTTAGCTAGCATAATCCAGATAATTTTATGACCTCTGCCGAATTTATATCCCCAACGCAGTTGAAACAAGAATTCCAGATTGAGGGAATTACAGAAACAAGTGTACTGCGTTATTTTGAAACCTTAAATGCAGGAGAATTTGAGGCAACTGCCGCCTTATTTGCCAGAGATGGTGTAATGCGCCCACCATTTGAATCTGATATTGTGGGAACACATGCGATCGCAACCTACTTAAAACAAGAAGGCCAAAATATTAAAGCTTACCCCAACACCGGAATAGCCGAGACTTTAGAAAACGCTACGATCCAAGTCCACGTAACAGGCAAAGCAGAAACTTCATGGTGTAGCGTGAATGTCTTGTGGCTATTTATCCTCAACCCAGAACGGCAAATTTCATATACTAGAATCAAACTTTTAGCTTCCCCCCAAGAGTTACTTTCTTTACGTCGTGAAAACTAGCAAATAAGTATAAAAGCTTAGGCAATGTTCGATCGTACCCAAAACAAAATCTAGGCATTGGAAATTCGTATAAATCACATGACTTAAAAAGTAGTAACTTTTGTCTATTGGACTAATTCAGGTAAAGTAGCTTGTAACTTGAGACAGTTGGCACCATTAACCTGCAACTGGTAATCTACTTTATCCATGAGACGATTCATAATTAGCCAACCATAACCACCTTCTTGCTTTTCCATAGGGTTTGGAGCGTAGTAGTTAGACATATCAAAGCCTTCGCCATAGTCCCAAACTTCTAGGGCAAGATCCCGGTCTTTCACTTCCAAACGCAGTAAAATTGGTAGATTTGGTTTGTCCTTGTGGGCATGACGGACTGCATTTGAGTAGGCTTCTACTAAAGCCAGTCTCAAACGGCTTGATTGCCGCGACCAATCTACTGATTCTCCTAGCTGGATTTTCAAACATCCCAGCAACCAGTTTTCGACAATATTAAGGAAATTTAAGTCACTTGGTACATGAAGCTCACTTTTCATTACTTATAAAATCTCCAGTGAAAGTATAGTTTGATCGTCTTCTTGAACGTGGTTATCTGCCTGGATGCGAGCTAGTAAATGGTTAAGAGAAAGCGGTTGTTGCTCTTGTTGTAAGAGTTGCCAAAGACCATCTTGATTCAGCATAGAACGGTTAACTGGCTCAATGCCAGTCCCAGTTTTTACTGTTGATTCAGTATTGTTTGATACCATTGCTTCTGTAATTCCATCGCTGGCTAGTAACAGTGTGTCTCCAGCCGCGAGAACCAAACGACCAGACTGTGCCTGCCACTTAGGCAAGATTCCCAAAGGAACGCTGCGGACTTTGAGGTAATTGGGATTGTCGGCTAAAGCACCTTGACGTGACCATAACAGTGGATAGATATGACCGGCATTCGTGTAAACGAGTTCCTTTGTGAGCGGGGTATAACAAGCTAACACAAGGGTGATGAAATAATTGTTGCTAATTAAGTCTTCACTAAGAGCGTGGTTGAGGTTCTGCATGACCACATTTGGCTCGGCTGGTGTTTCTTGAGATAATTCCCGGCGTAAAACTGAAATAATACTAGCCATAAATAAAGCAGCCGGGACGCCCTTGCCAGAAACGTCACCCACTGCCAACCACAAGTCGCCTTTGGGATGGACAAATACTTCAAAAAAATCGCCTCCGACTTCCCGCGCTGGGTAACAGCAGGCTTGCACCTTCACACCTTTGATGTCAGGTAAAGTTTGGCGTAGCAAATTGTATTGAATTTGGCGAGCCACCTCCAACTCATTGTGAATCTGCTGTTGCTGTTCTTGGAGGCGCTGGTAGAATTTTGCTTGAGAGAGGGCTAAGGCTGCTTGTTCGGCAACACCTGCAATCAGTTGGATGTCTTCGTCTTGCCAAGGGCGATCGCGTCCCCATTGGTGGAGGGCCAGCACAGCCAATAAATGCTGCTGATAGCTAAGTGGCACAACCAAGTGGTGAGAAGGATTACCCTTATATACATCTTGAGCGAGTTGATAATGACGGGTTTCCAGCACCTTTTCTATTAAAACACTGGAGTCGAAGAAGGAATCTAATACATCAGATTTCGGATCGCGGTAGAAGAACTCGTCTTGTGTAAGGCGATCGCCCTCTACTGGTCTGAGCAAGCAACTGGTAGCTTCAAATGTTTCTCCAAGAGTTGCTACAATCTTTTGCAGCATACTATCGTAGTCTAAAGATTCCCGAATTGCCGTTGTTACCGCGTTAAACAAAGATTCTCGCCGTAGGGCCCGACGTAACTCTTGCGTGCGCTTCTTAACTAGGCGATATGTATCAGTGGCTTGCTCAACTAACGCTCTAAGCCGATCCGGATTCCAGGGTTTGGTAATGTACTTGAATACCTGACCGGAGTTAATTGCATCCACCAAATCTTCGACATCAGTAAAACCAGTTAATAAAATCCGAATCGTATCTGGAAAGCGCTCTACGGTGCGACTCAAAAAATCAGTGCCACTCATTTCTGGCATTCTTTGATCGGAAATAATCACCGCCATTTCGCCAAATTGATCTAAGATTTCCAGAGCACCAAAGGCATGATTGGCTTTATATACTTGATAATCTCGCCTAAAAGTGCGGTAGAGTAAATCTAAGTTATCTGGCTCATCATCTACCACCATGAGCTTAAGTTTGTCCACCCCGATCTCAGCCATATTTGACTTTAGTTTTCACATATTTGAATAGCGAGATAGTGTGATGTTTATCCCACCGAATAAGTAACAAAAAACCAGAAAAGCCATTCACTTTGAAAATATAATTTTCTCAAAGTTATGAGTTTCCCTCGATCGTCTTTAATGCTCCACACCAAAATGAACTTTATCCAACCAACCCAGAACGCAAGGCGCGGACTGCTGCTTGAGTACGGTCATCGGCACATAGTTTATTCAAAATATTGCGAACGTGAGTTTTAACAGTCCCAACAGTGATGTAAAGCCTTTCCGCAATTACTGCATTACTACAACCTTCGACAATCAACTGTAACACTTCTAATTCCCTTTCTGTCAGGGTGTAAGGTTGAATTCCTTCCAGATTCTCGACATAATCAGGGTTAGTGATAATAGTCTTGTTATCTCCAAAAGCCGATTCCAACTTTTGGGGATTTTGTTGCGCTTGTTGTAATACAATCCGAGCGATCGCCGGATCGATCCAGGCGTTGCCATTGTAAGTTACTCGCACTGCTTCCAGCAAATTATCAAATTTGATATCTTTCATACAGTAAGAGTCTGCACCAGCGGCAAAAGCTGCCAAAACCGCTTCTTTGTTATCCCGCAACGTTAAAATTAACACCTTTGTGACTAGTTGCTGCCCATTAGCAGTAGATTTTACCTCCCGTGTAAGCTCAATGCCATCCTTATCTGGTAAACCAATATCTACAATGGCAATATCTGGTTGTACCATTTTTAACATTTTTAATCCCTCAGCAGCATTGGCAGCTTCACCTACAACTTCAATTTCATCCTTTTGCATTAGTGCTGTCCGAATACCCACACGAGTTAGGTCATGATCTTCAATCAGAGCGATACGAATTTTACTCATAGCCAACTTCAGCCCGTTACACTACCTTAACCGTCAAGTGGAGTTTCGTGACATACTCCCACACTAACTGCAAGCAGTATAGTGGGGGCTTATATTCCCGGAACCAGAGTTGCGAGTTGAGCGGTTTCTACTGAGTGAATATTACACCTTAAGAATAAAATTTGGACTGGTTCAGCCCAAGTACAAGCGCCCAAGACTAATTAGTTTAATTATGCTTTCTCTTGTTGCAGGGCAATGGGGAATCTCTCCTGCCTAAGTTCTAATATAAAAAAATTTGATAAACTTAACATTCAAGTAAAATCTGGTGTGAGGATTAATCAAGAATAGGCTATGTCTAACGACAATCAAGCATTTTCAGTATTAGGAATACCAGTTCATGTGATGGCTAACTATCCAGGCTGGTTGTTAGAATGCCTGCACGCAGGCAAAGGAACTCATGTCGTAACGCTCAATGCCGAAATGACTATGCAGGCAGAGCAAAATCAAATCTTAGCTCAGGTAATTAAAAATGCTGAACTAGTGATTCCAGATGGAGCCGGGGTTGTTCTGTATTTGCGGTGGCTGTTATGGCAAAAAGTGCAGCGTTTTCCGGGGATTGAACTAGCAGAAAAACTTTTGCAAGAAATAGGGCAACAGAAGACAGGGGCAAAGGTATTTTTCTATGGAGGAGGGCCTGGAGTGGCCTCAATTGCAGCAAATTTTTGGCAGCAGCAAATTCCAGATTTGAATATAGTTGGCACTCACTCAGGCTACCATTCTCTAGAAGAAGAAGCACAATTGCGAGAAACTCTGGCTCAATTGCAGCCACAAGTGATTTTTGTCGGTTTGGGAGTGCCACGTCAAGAGTTATGGATTGCCGAAAACCGCTATTTGTGCCCTCAAGCAATTTGGATTGGCGTTGGCGGCAGCTTTGATATTTGGTCGGGAACTAAAACTCGTGCTCCTGCCTGGTTAGGAAATAATAATTTGGAATGGTTGTATCGACTTTATCAAGAACCTTGGCGTTGGCGGCGAATGTTGGCTTTGCCAGCGTTTGCTGTGAAAGCGTTTGTTTATCGTTTGACTGCAAGGGGTGCAATTAGTTAAGGTTTCTGAGTATTATTACTTAGTAAATATTAAAGTCTTCAAAAAATTTTAAATTTTCTTTGTTGAATTTCAAATTCCCAGGCGAAACCTGGGAATCCTTATTTTGAGGAGAATATCAAATCTAAGCCCGTAATATTTGGTTGTGGGGATGAGGAAAATTTAACAATGCCAGTATTAACAACTCAAGTTAAGACAGACAAATCTATTCATAAAGAGGACGATAAAATTCAACAGCATGGTAGCAATACTATTGCAAAGGTGCAATTGCAATCTGTAACCAAGACCTATAATAACGGCACTCACGCCTTGTTGAATGCGAACCTTGAGGTAAAAAAGGGAGAATTTTTGTTTATCACGGGGCCAAGTGGTTCTGGTAAATCAACGCTCTTGAAACTGCTGTATGGTCAGGAGTTAGCGACGCAGGGAGAAGTAATTGTTGATGAATGTAATGTAGCGGGTTTACGGGGCGATCGCTTGTCATTATTACGGCGACGGATTGGCATTGTGTTTCAAGACTACAAATTGATTACCCAACGAACAGTAGCGGAAAATGTAACTTTTGTACTGCAAGCTCAAGGGTATACCCGTAAAGAAATTCAACGACGCCTAGAACCAACTTTGAAGCTGGTGGGTTTGCTAAATAAAGCTGACTGCTTCCCAGATCAACTCTCTGGGGGAGAGCAACAGCGGGTAAGTATTGCTCGTGCGATCGTTGGTACACCACCGCTGCTGTTGGCGGATGAGCCTACTGGAAATCTCGATCCAGATAATTCCTGGCAAACGATCCAGATTCTCCAAAAGTTAAATTCCTTTGGGGCTACGGTAATTGTTACCACCCATGATGAACAACTGGTGCGGCGATGCAATCATCCGGTAGTGCAAGTTCGCAATGGACATCTGTCTCGAAATTAGTCATTGGTCATTGGTCATTAGTCATTGGTCATTAGTCATTGGTCATTAGTCATTGGTCATTGGTCATTAGTCATTGGTCATTAGTCATTAGTCATTGGTCATTGGTCATTAGTCATTGGTCATTGGTCATTTGCAAAAGACAGAGGACAAAGGACTAATAAACGTGGTGTTTGACTTTTGCTGATACGGGTATGAAAGTTGCTGCTGTTTTTGGGGGTAGAACTTGTAAGCGATCGCAGGCTTGTAAACTCTTAAAAGCTGCCTCTCGAATTACAACTTCTTGCTCTCGGCTGAGTAGGAGTTGCAAGCATTCGACAACATCTTGTTGCACTGAAGAATCAACTCGCTTACGGTTGATAACTTTAGTTAGTTGACGTAGGGCAATCAACCGCTTTAATGGATCTTTTTCTGTTAAATTGACCAACAACCGATCGAGGTAGTCTTCTTCTCGATTTTCATAGAAGTTGATAATTTGCCATACCAATAAAATTAAAGTTAACAGGGTTCCCACACCTTGCACAATAGCACCAGCGGCAATCCACGGACTGTGAGAGTCAACCCAAATTGCTGCGGCCATGTAAGTGCTGACAGTACCAAGACCACCACTGACGACTGCTAAAGCTAACCGACGATTGGAACTGTTTAAGAACTTACGTATCTTAGACCAGTGCAATTCCCAGTCCCACTCCTGCATTGAGTAAACCAATACCATTACCCCAACGCCGATTAAGAGAGCCAATAGCAGTATCCAGTTCCACAACAACATAGCAACGACGATTGTCAGGAACCCAAGAAAGCCCCCAGGGCCAGAGAAGCGCTTAAATGTTTGCTGCTTTATGGCTCCCTTTGTCTTGAACTTTGGAAGCGGCCAGTTCCAGTTGGGGATCTGGTTAATCAATTGCTGCCAAGAAGACGAAGCCTGTGCCACAGTGTTTACCTACTTGATTACGAAATTAACTATTGTATAAGTTTTACTAGGAATGAAAAAAGAGTGAAGACCCAATCCACAAGATGCCCAGTTTTCAAGGACAGTATAGTAGATTAGTACAGCACGGCGGAAATCAAGATACCATTTTAAATGGCTCAGAGCAAGAGCATAAAGGCTTTTTAAACACAAAAACGAAAGTTATCAAGGGTGAATTGACCATCAAAAGCACAGAAGGTAACGCTGTAGATGTTATTCACTGATATAGATAATAAGGTATTGGGGGAAATTGCCGAGTCTGAATTGGCAAGATTAGCGCTGGGTAGTGCAGTTTGACCGAGCAGTTGCCGATCGCGATCGTAGGCGGAAAGCACAAGCCGTTGCGAACTAGTGACAAAGGCGCTAACCGAGTTAACCGGACGCAAGAAAGTAGCTTCTAAAAACCCGCTTTTAGGCGCTCCCATTAAAACTGTTAGCCCTGAGTAGGTTGGAAATGCTGGGTTTGATGGCTGTATTGCTAGACAATTGTGAAAAATCACTCCCCAGCGTTCATACTGGCGCTCTACTGCTTCAAAACACTTCAAGTCTCCTAAGTCTAAACAAATACAAGTAGATTCACTCACCCTGGCAGCGTCAATAGCTGGCTCGACCTCGCCTTGCCAAGCTGAAGCTGTAATTTCGTTTTGTATATTAAAGTTGTCAAGCGCAAATTTAGCGTCTTCAATCGGTGGTAGTATATTTGATTGAAGAGTAGCCTGCTTTACCATGACATTTCACCTTACTATTACTTAGATATTAATTAATTATTTATACTTATAAAACTATTGTTTCTACATATAGAAGTAGAATTAATAGCTTATTAAAATGAGCATTTTAAGTATTTTTGACGCTCAAAATTATTTATGAGTTTCTTGATAGACTACCATAAAAACTTATGTTTGATTCAGGCTTTAGTAATACTCGCTACTATAAAAAACCCTTATAAAACAGTAATTACAACGTTAAGTGACTTTTTATTGTGAAAAAAATCACCAAATCTTTATAAGTAATCTGGTAATTTTATATCTACTTAATCTAACGGTAGCGAGAAGTCCTAGAGTGATTGGTTCGCCGATAATAATCAGTGGGGAGTGAACTAAATAGGTAAGTATTTTAGGGTGACTAAAGAAGACGCGGTGACGCAAAGAAATTATCAAATCCTCTTTCCCTGTGCTCCGTCCTTTACGCGTCTATACTTAGGCAAAGTTTTGTACCCTTCTCTACGAAAAGCTGCGCGATCGCCGGAAGGTGGCGCACCCTGCGGCATCTTGCTACAGACTTCTCTTTACGTCCACAGGACTATTCTGTTAGTTGTGTTAACAAAAAATACTTATGTTTCAACCACTAGGATTTGAACAACGCTCCATAAATACCTCACTAGGTAGAATGGTATATTATACTGCTGCTGGGTCACCTTGGGTGGACAATGTGACTGCCAAAGACGATCGGGAAACTTTAGTGTTCCTGCACGGCTTTGGTGGTGGATCTTCTGCTTATGAGTGGTCGAAAGTTTATCCGGCTTTTGCCGCTGAATATCGGGTCATTGCGCCAGATTTAATCGGTTGGGGTAGGTCTGAGCATCCAGCACGGAGCTATAAGATTGAAGATTATTTAATCGGGATTCGGGAGTTTTTCGAGCAGACTTGTACTGGGTCTGTAACAGCGATCGCTTCTTCTTTGACCGCAGCATTTACAATTCGAGTAGCATCCGATTATCCTGATTTATTCAAGTCTTTAATTCTCACTACCCCTGCTGGACTTTCCGACTTTGGCGAAGACTACTCTCGTAGTTTTTTTGCCCAGTTAGTCAGCGTTCCCTTTGTTGACCGTTTACTTTACAGCACTGGAGTAGCTACCAGTGGAGGTATTCGCAGTTTCTTAGAGCAACGGCAATTTGCTCAGTCTAATCGAGTCTACCAAGAAATTGTAGATGCTTATTTACAATCTGCTCAACAGCCTAATGCTGAGTATGCAGCACTGTCCTTTGTCCGTGGCGATTTATGCTTTGATTTATCCCTTTACATTCAACAGTTGACTACTCCCACCGCCATTATTTGGGGACAAAAGTCGGAATTTACAGGGCCCTCAATTGGTCGCCGCCTTGCCGAAATGAATCCCCAAGCAATTCGATATTTTCAACAGTTGGAAGATGTGGGGTTAACACCGCAGTTGGAATTGCCAGCAGTCACAATTGGGTTAATTCGCAAATTTTTGCCTTTGCTTAATTAGTGTTTTGTTTAGTACTCAAAGTTCCATCTAATTTCCTACCTTCTGGCTCCTTTCCCGATCTAATTTCAACCATAATTGTGTAGCTAGACTTCACATTGTCGAGGCTTAATAAATTAAATTAAGGGCATTACTGAATCATCTTTCGATTTTGATAACGCCCTTAATTTTACCTTAAACCTACTTCCCGATTGCTTATGTATACTGCAAAAGCATCTCGCTAAAATATAAATAATTCAGTTATTGTTAGTGTTAGGAATCCAAGTCGTGGGTTATTAATTAAGCTTTCCCCCAAGGTAGTCAGCATAGGCGGACTTAAGGAATTTGAAACCTGCGTAGGTAAAGAGAAGACTGAACAGAGGTTTTGTTGTCTATCCAAGCCAGTGCGTTAGAGAGCCAGCAATGAACGCGAGTGCGTCTCCTTAGAAGACGGGTTTCCCTTTTTTGGTGACTAGCGTCCGGCTCCACCTATTTAAAGTAAGTGGCGTACAAATTCTATTCGCCAGGGGTGGGCATATTTTTACAAAAATGAGATGCTGCTGGTTTCATTATAGTATTCACAATCACTATACTATCTGAACTGTCTTGATAAATTGCTAATTACACAAACAAAATAAGGCACAGCAAATTTATACTAGTAGGTGATTATCTGATGAATATTTCAGAGCCAATTAAACAATTCATCACATGGATACAAGGTTTTGACCATCGTCTTTTACGCAATGAAGATGATGTCAAAGAAAAGTTTATTTTACCAATGTTTCGCTATCTCTGTTATCCAGATAAATGTCATCGTGAATACCCTCTAGAAACATCTAACTCAGGAAATTACGGTATAAATCCAGAAGTTGCTCATGTTTATTATACAACAGATAATATTGAACAACAAAATATAGATACGTCACTTATTTTGATTAAAACAGTAGAACCGCATAAAAGTCAATTACATGAAGCTGTTGAGCAATCTAAATTTTATAGTAATCATTTTCAAACACTATTATTTGTTGTTACTAACGGATATGAAATAAAGGTTTTTAAACGCCTGCAATACCATAGAGAAGAGTCCATATTTGATATAAATATTGATACGTTTATAAATGATGATATTGCCTCAAAATTTTATAATCAGCTAAACTTTGGTTTGGTTAGAGATATCGATAAAAATACAGCAAGTATTTTTATACATACTAAATCTAACTTAATAGAGAAATTTATAAGCCGCTATCCAGATTTACAGAATATTTTAGAAAAATGTGATTTTGAGCCTTCCACTACGAGAGAAGGCTACCATTTAGTTGTTGTAAAACCAAAAGTAGCGATCGCATGTAATTTACCCAAAGCTTTTGGAGAGGGTAGTTGTGAGATAGAGTTCAGCAATATGATTTTAAGAGGACTAAAAATTCACTTAAATCATCAAGATATTTTAGGTCAATTAATGACTGGATTGCACACACAAGCAAATTGGGGATGTCGTCGGTTTTTTAAACAGTTAGATAAAAATACTTTTGAGGTATATTTAGGTCAAACGACTCTTATTTTATCGGAGCTAGAAGCAGCAGACTTGTGTTTGTGTATTGATGGGGTTTGTCAAGAATATAAAAATTCAATAATAGAATTTGAAACTGCTTTAGAAACATGGAATTTTGAATTAGTAAAATTTTCCGAAGTTCGAGGTTTTATCCTTTTTTCTGTAGAACAAAAATTATGGGAGTTAATGCAGCAGTTTGCTAATGAATTTGATTATACTAAAGGCAAGTCAGAATGGCATCTATTCCATAAAAAAGATATATCAATCCGAGTAAGTAGAGGAATTCGCGACCATACATTTATCTTACCTAGAGTTGATAGAACTTCTGATTTTTTATTTAATAATCAAATTCATATCATCTATGAGCTAAATGATGTGAATTTACAATCTATTGAGAGGGGTAAGTTTCCCTTATGGCAGCAAGATATTGGAGTCCGAGGAACATGGACAGCTAGATATACTAAACAGTGGTTATTAGAGAAATATATTCCAAAGGTTATTAATTATTATTCAGGAAAGACTCAACTATCTGAAGCTGAATTGCTAGCCAAAATAATCAATTATACAAGCGATCGCGTGCTGATTAAAGAAATCGATAATATCAGAGACTTAGCACCTTATCTTCGCGATATACAATCTTGGCTACATATATATGTAGAAAATATTGCTGCTTCAGTCTTGAAACCATATTACCAAGCCTATACAAATTTGGTGCGTAATACTGATTCATCCATAACAGGCATAGACTATATTATAGGAAATTTGCATAGGGTCGAGTGGAAAAATATGCAAGAAGAAAATTCTAGCAATTTCAAAGACTGGAAGAACTTGACTTTTAAATACGCTATAGATTGTTTAGATGAACAAGTAGCAAGAATAAATAATAGTGAATATGAGAATAGTTTTAAGGCAGATTTAATAACTCGGACATTTATTTGGATTATAGAAAATGGTAAAATTTCTTTCTCGCAAGCTCAATTAAATGCTGCTAAACAGGCTTTGCTACCACTTTGGGAACAAAGTCGCTTTGAAATGCGCCATGTTTATCCTAATCGATAAAGCTACATAATTTGCTGTAAATGCAAGACAAATCCAGGTAGTATATTTTCTCCTGATAAACTAGCAGGATTGTCTAATATCTCTACATGTTTACCTGGACGATAAATTTCTACTCGCTTGTTTTTCCGGTCAATTAACCAGCCTAATTGAGCGCCATTCTCGATATACTCCTGCATTTTCTCCTGCAATTCTTTTAAGGAATCAGTACGAGAACGCAACTCTACTACAAAATCAGGACAAATTGGGGCAAATTTTTCTTGTTGTTCTGGGGTTAAAGCATTCCACCGCTCAATTTTCACCCAAGAAGCATCGGGAGAACGTTCTGCACCATTAGGTAGCGTGAAGCCAGTTGAAGAGTCAAAAACTTCGCCTAAATTAGTCTCAGAATTCCAAATATCTAATTGAGTGGTAATTTTAACATTACGTTTGCCAGTATCAGTACCTGTCGGTGACATAATTAATAATTCCCCTGATGCTGTACGCTCAAATCGATAATCGCGGTTTTTTTGGCATATTTGGAAAAATTGATCGTCAGTTAAGTCGATTTTCAATTTAAGTGTAGAAGGGAAAGTGGTTGTAACAGCGTCCATAAACTATCCTGAGCATCTTACTTTCTAGTTTAGTGGTGTGTGGGGTGCGATCGCTGCCAGGAGATGATGGAGAGCGATCGCAATGCAAACAACTTCTGGTTAAATTTTACTAATGCTCTATAAGCTTGATACTTTAGAGGGTAGAAAAATCTAGATGCTTTGGTTATCTCAATGGCTAGTGTTAGGAACTATATTTGTTAGCTTAACTTTTAGCACACCTTTATTTGCCAGTCAGTCTATGAACCAACAAGATATCCAGATATTAATAGAAAAAGCTAAAGATGCATGGGTTGCTCAAGATGTCGATGCCCTTGCACAATTGTTTACGATTGATGGAGAACTAATCGTGCCTGGTCAATACTGGCGGGGACAAGAAGAAATTCGAGAAGGAATTGCCAATTTTAAACAACAGTATTCAGATGTCAAAATAGACATCCAGCGGATTATCATTGGAGCAAATCAGGCAGCAGTAGAGTGGTACTACGAAGATACAGAAAAGGCAACAGGTCGTCGTAATAAAGCTGATGACGTAATTGTTGTAGATTTCAAAGATAGTCAAATTAGTCGTTGGCGTGAATATTTTGACACACAAACGCCAACTAACAGATAGTTACATTAGCCGTGAAACTCCAATATCCTTAATTTAGTTTGAATCAAGGATATTGGAGTATCAAAAATTAACTTGTAATGTAAAAAACGCAAGACGCCTATCACCTCAGACCGCTCTGATGAAGAATTTAACCTTCCCTAAGTGATAATAAAGTGGAGGAAGCGACAAAAACTCCACACCGTCAAGGATTTTTATTGACTTACACTGTTCAAACATCTGCGATCGCTCTCCTTCGATGTCTGATATTGGGCCACAGCGGCATAACACCCATACAGTGCTGTCTGTTTTCATAAACTAGAATAGCTAACAGTTGGGTGAAAAACTCTCTCTCTCAAGTATAAACACTACCTAGTCAAGAGATATAGCTATATTGTTTATACAAACTTGTCTAAAGTAAGATTTTAATTCATTATAACTTTAGCTACTCATTTGACGCCGTTGGGACTGTGCTTGGTTAAACTGCTTTTGTTGTAGTGTTAATTCGCTGTAATCACTTGAAGATTGCATATCCCATTGTAATTCTGCTAGTAACAGTAAACTAACGGTCATAATTAGCCCCGTTGAGAGAAACTGCATAACACCGCAGTATGGCAAAACTAAAATTCCCAGCAAATGAATAAACCCCGTCAGAATAAATGTGCGCGAACGCATTCCTACCCCGGTGCAAAAGTAGCCGATGGCACTTAATCCTAACCACAGTGGACACAAACGGATCAACACCTCTCCCCACCCCAAAAAAATGCTCAAATCGGTCAAGATTAAACCCATTAAGATTAAAATCGCCCAACTATAAACAACCCAGCGTAGCTGTTCTACAGTTGCCCAAAACCAAGTTAAACTTACCATGCCAACTGCACCGAATAAGGTAAGCACTGACCACAAAATTGCTTGGCTACTCCAGCTAATGGGTAGAAACTGGGCAGTTACGAAAATTCCAGATGAAATTAGTCCCCAGAGAATAAATGCTTGATCGACACGAGTATAAAACTTTGAAAAGAGGATGAAATTTCCAATTTGGTAGTTGAGACAGACTAGACCTTGAATATCTTGAAAATCTAGCTCTTGCTGTTTTTCACGCAGGAGCGGCTCAGAGGAATTGAACAAAGTCATTGATAATCTATTACCCTTGGTAGATGAATAAATTATTACTCTATCCAAAGATATATTGTTATTTAAATATAAACAAGTAAAGAATAGTTGAGATGTTCTTGAGCGAGAAAGGTTCTAGAAGTCAATACTACTTATTATAATTTAGTATATTTTGAGACTTTAAAAACTAAAAAATCGCTGATGGAATCGGTTGTTTTCAATAGCGATCGCAACATCAAAATACTAAATAAAGCGCTATCAGTTTCTTTTGCTTAAGCGTGGCGATGTCTACGACGGGCTATTCGGCGTCGCTCCTTCACTCATCCACGCTTAAGCAGCAACTAATCTAGCCCTCTATTTACGTACTAGGTTCAGCAGTTCTTTCGGAGAAGCGAGCAAATCAATCGCTACAAAGAAGATTTTTCCTTGAGGATCTATCAAAAACCGCCATGCAATATTCATCCCCACACTGGCACCGAACCAAGGGGTTTGAACTTTACCTGTGACTTTAACTTGTGTATAGCCATCTTCTACTGGCTCAGAGACACCGCGCTCTGGAATCATCTTTAGTCCCTGGCATTCTTCACGCATATAAGCGCGGATTGCCTCTTGACCAATAATTGGTCTTTCAAAAGGAGGTTGTAAGCCACCTTCAGAGGTAAACAGAGCAACTGCTGCATCAAAGTCATTGGCATTCATGTTGTTGATATAGCCCAGCACCGTAGGATTGTCAACGCCATCGATGGTAACTTTAGTCCGAAATGCTGGTGCAGTAGGAGGAGACACAGGTTCTGAGACTTTTTTGTAACTACCAGGAGCATTCGGGTCAAATCCCATGCTAATTACGGTATTGCGTAGGATGGTAATTTGTTGACCTGAATCAGCATTCCGGATGGCTTGCAACACTTCAGCTGCTTTAGGAGAAAGCTTGTAGCCTTCTGGGATAGGAGCAACGATTCCCTGAGCCATCCATTCTCCTAACTGATACCAGAAGCCCAACTTGATGTTCACGGTGAAGGATGCATAAGAACGGCAAAGGGGAGTGTCAGCACGGTTAGCCAAATCGTACATGACTTGCGTTTGAGCCTCAAAAGGCATCTGCTTAATTTGTTCGAGTAAGCCTTGTGCGAGGATCATGTTGGCTGCCCCAGGAGCCGCAACCGTAATACTTCTACCCATCTCGGTATAGGCAAACCAAAGTAATGCTAGTTGATCTTCAGCATTGAGCTTAGAGAATGATTCGACAACGGTTGGAACAACGTCAGCAACTAGGGTGCCGGGAAAAATACTTTGAGCCGACTGGATGGTAAAAGACATAGCAGAAATTCCAAAAAGAAAATTACAGTTCTATCGAATGTGAAAAATCAAATGTGCAAAGACGGAGGACAAATGCGTTTAGCTATTAACAAAGGCACTCAGCTGTTTTGGCATCACCGATAGCGCTTCGTAGACATCGCTCTACCAAAGGCATAGAGATTCTGCTGCCATTGAGTTTGGATACTCGGCAACGCACATTGCAGGCTCAACTGCATATTTATTTAGAAAGCCTTAATCAACAGTGGTTCAACGCATTTAAGCTGCTTTGTATCTTTATGTAAAGAAACATAACAATATCGTTACAAATAAGCAATACTTTCTCAGTTATATTTTCATAGGTTCTGCTTATAGTAAACATAAGTTTTACTTAAGATAGATTACGCACAATTGGTATCTTTGTGCATATTCATTTTCAAGAGCGATCGCACTATCTCTACAAGCATCAAATTTTCATAATCTTTAACTGAAGTTATTGCGTCACCGATAGCGTAAAGCAAGCTACGCGCAAATCTAAAATACCCTACTTGTTTAGTACGGCTTTTACTACTTCTATCTTTATGTCAAGTAGTTGCAAAAAATATTTACAATAGTTAATATTTATTTACGGATTACAAAAATAGGGAGTAAAAGAGGACGAATAGAGGCTTTACCAGTAACGTGCGGTTAACTCAACAGATTTGCGATTGCACCCAAGGTTTATGTTGATGAAACCCCACGAACAGGCTTCACTGAATATGCCGAAAAACTCAATAGCGGTTTGGCAATGAGTGGTTTTGTCTTACTCGTAGCTTTGGAAGTTCTCACCGGACACGGTTTGATTGGATGGCTAACCAGCCTTTAGAGAAGACACTTTAACATTTACGAATTTTCTTTACTTGACGAATAAAGCAATTTAGAGGGAAACTTATGAAAACTGATTTTGATTATCCCAAAAAAGATTTGATTGGGCCCGTTGTTTTTAGACCTGATTTCAACAACTTTGAGACTATCAATGCAAATCAAGCCTGGTCATTGTTTTTCACTGTCGGTCAAGACGACAAGGGACTGGGACAAGAAATTGAGTTCGGTAGATTTTTCACTAACCTTTTAATTGCCATCGGGGTAACTGGAATTATTTGGGCAATTTACTTCAGCCAATTGGGATGAGCAAGTTTGTTCCTTTCAAGCGCCTGGTAACTTCATACGTCTAAAAAACTCTGTTTAGCTTTGGAAAAACTCTGATGTTGATTGGATTTATAAGGCTTCCCAATTTGTCGCGGTATTGTGGATACGCAGGCTTAGAAGTAGCACAAATTGTTTCCAAATATCTTGCAGTTCAAAGTAAAACCTATGTAATTCAAAATAGAAGCATATTGGTATATCAACTTTTAAAGTCTGGTCTGGATTCTCATACAGCAAATCGAGCTGTTACTGTACTTATATCAAGCCCAGTTATACAATTAAGCAACAAAAACCAGTGTGCAATTAATTATAGGTGAAAGGAACTATACAGGCATTAAATAACGATATTAGACCTTCTTTTAAAGAGTGGTGACTGGTAAGTTAAGAGTTATTAGTCTTCTGTTTGTCTCTCTTTTGTCTCCAGTTTTTAGTAATTTTTCAAGCTAGTTTTAAGAGTTTGTAGTAGGGACTTTATTCCTTACTACAAACTTGCTTATCCATCAATTTAAACTTGACGGACTTCTAACAATCTGTCTCATTAATTTTCAGGAATAAGAGAACGAACCGCAAAGACGCGAAGTACGCAAAGGAAGAAGAAAAATTGAAGAAAGAAGAAGAGAAATTGAAGAATTTATCTAGTCGTCAGAATTAATGGGACAGACCACTAGTACAGCACAGCATAAATCAAGCTACTATCTCAATTAACCAGACAAGTTGCTCTGAGTAACTGGTTAAAGGTAGGCAAACTGACGCCAACTAGTTACCTAGTTCAACGCAAACAACGAATTGCCTCTAATAGACCTCTAGCTTTATTAAGCGTCTCTTCGTATTCTTTCTCTGGTTCAGAATCAGCTACCAAACCTGCACCAGCTTGTACGCTCACCGTATTATCATGCACTACCATTGTGCGAATTGCGATCGCAGTATTTAATTGTCCTTCAAAATCGTAATATCCATACACACCGGAATAAACACCTCGACGACTAGACTCTAACTCGTGGATAATTTCCATTGCCTTAATCTTGGGTGCGCCGCTTACCGTACCTGCTGGGAAGCAAGCTTTCAGTAAATCCCATGCTGTTTTACCAAGTGCTAATTTACCCACAACATTGCTAACAATGTGCATCACATGAGAGTAGCGCTCAACTACCATTAATTCATCAACTTTGACGCTACCACTTTGAGAAACACGCCCCAAATCATTCCGCCCTAAATCAACGAGCATTACATGTTCGGCAATTTCTTTAGGATCTTCGAGTAAATCCTGAGCCAGAGCTGCATCTTCCTGGCTGGTTTTACCACGTGGACGCGTGCCGGCAATTGGTCGTACCGTTGCGATTACTCCACCATCTGGATCTGTTTCGGCTTTCACCATCACTTCAGGACTGGAACCGATGATTTGCCAATCTTGGAAGTTAAAGTAAGCCATGTAAGGCGAAGGATTTATCTGGCGTAGGGAGCGGTAAAGGGCAAATGGATCGCCTGTGTATGTTGTTGATAGTCGCTGGGAAATTACTACTTGGAAAATATCGCCTGCTTTAATGTAGTCTTTGGCCTTTTGGACGCTGGCACAAAAATCAGGGCGGGTAAAGTTGCTGGTGTATTCCTCTGCTTCTCCAGATACTGTGCTTCCAGGCGGTTTCCATTCCAATCTGGTTTTTTGCGGCGATAGCGGTAGAGATAGCTTTTCGAGCATTTGGGTGACGCGATCGCCCGCTTGTTGATAAGCTGTGTGTAAATCTACTTTCGGATCGCGTAAATCAGCATAAGCGATCGCCCAAATTTTCCGCTTCACCTGGTCAAAAATCAATAGGTGGTCTACCTGCATCCACAACCCATCAGGGATATTTCGCTCATCTTGTGGATGAATTGGCACACGCGGCTCAATCCAGCGAATTAATTCATAGCCCCAAAAACCAAACAAACCACCAATTCCTGGCGGTAGCTGTGGTAACTTGACTGGGTGAAAAGGTGCTAAACATTCGGCTAAAGCTGTAAAAGGGTCACCTTCAAAAACGACCTGCGAACCATCACGGTTTTTCTGAATCGTGTTATTGCCTCTTGCTTCCAAAACCCAAAGCGGATCGCAACCCACTAAACTATAGCGTCCCAGTTTTTCCCCGCCTTCGATCGATTCCAACAAAAAGCTATAGGGCTGACCTGCACAGACTTTATACCAAGCAGATACGGGCGTATCTAGGTCTGCTACCCATTCTTGATATACCGGGACGAAGTTGCCTTGTTGCGCTAGGGTGCAAAACTGGGAGAAATCCGGAAACATCATTATTTTTTAAAAGTAATTGGTAATTGGTAATGGGTAATGGGTTTTTATTTACCAATTACCCATTACTAATTACCCATTAGCTACTAATAGCTAGTTACGGAGCGTCGTAGGTAGTAACACCGCTAAACTTAACTTTAGAGGGGCTGGGGTTTTGTCCGATACGACGGTCTACATAACGCACTTTGTCACGACCTGGGTTAACCTTTTCAGGGAATACACCATCGGCTGGGTGAAGTAAAGTGGTTTCTCCGTTGGGTAAAATCCGGTAAACTTTGTAATCTGTAATTTTGAGTTTCCGGAGTTGCTGACCGCCCAAAAAGATTCCATATTCTTTACGAGCTATATACAGTAGGTTTTCACCTTTCCGCATAATAGCAGCACCACCTGTAGGCAATTCAAAAACTTGCTCTTTCGGGCTAGTCCAAGTAATAGCGTACTTTTCTTCTAGGTCTGCTTTTGTGAGCAAGCCACCGGTGCTGCCACCGTATAGCGGGGTTTGTCCAGAGAGTGTTTCTGCCATAAGTCTGTTCTCTCAACGTTTTTAGGGAATCCTAACACCGCAACCAGGATCATATTGCGATCGCGTCATAGACTGTAACAGTTTTTAGTCATTGGTCATTAGTCATTGGTCATTAGTCATTCTCCTCTGCCCCCCTGCTCCCCCTGCCCCCTCTGCCTCCCCTGCTCCCTCTGCCTCCCCTGCCTCTCCTGCTCCCCCTGCCTACTTACTCTTGACTTTTGTCCGCTTTTCCTCTTGGCTACTCTGAACAACTGGGATAGTGAAGTGAAACTGACTACCCTGGTCTTTGCCAGTTGACTCTGCCCAAATTTCCCCACCCCAGCCATTAACAATTTGACGGCAAATTGCTAAACCAAGTCCAGTCCCGCCAGTAGTGCGGCGCAGCGCTCCCTCTTCTTGATAGAAGCGGTCAAATACTACTTCTAAACGATTCGGTTCAATGCCGCGTCCAGTGTCAGCCACGGTGACCTCGACCATTTTACGACTGTTGTAAATCGCTTTAATGGTAATTTCTCCTTGGGGTGGCGTAAATTTAAAAGCATTGTCCATGAGTTTTGCCAGTACCTCTACTAGCCAATCACCATCAGCTCTTACCAGAGGTAGGTTTTCGGCAATTTGAGTCTTGATTTGGGGCGGTTTTTCCGTTGAGGAACGCGTCCGATTTCGGCTGAGTGCTAAATCCACACACTCTTGTAAGGTGAGGGATTCTGGATGCCATTCCACCCGACCGCTTTCCAAGTTGGAAAGTGTGAGGAAATCTTGTACCAATTTTCGCATCCGTTCCGAATCGGAAAGAGCAGTGTTGAGCATGATTTGCTGCAACTCCAAAGGCATATCCGGCTCACTAGCGAGGCTTTCTAGGCACACTTGAATTGTGGATAGGGGGGTACGCAGTTCGTGTCCGGTAATGGCTATAAGGTTGCTGCGGGTGCGGTCTAGGGCTTCTAACTGCTGGTTAAGTTCTTCTAAGTTAGCGTAAGCTTCCGCTTGGATAAGAGCTGCTCCCACTTGGGTAGCGATCGCTTCTACCAAATCCAATTCCCCTGGTTGGCACTCGTGCGGTGGCATCCGGCAATAATGTAACTCTACAATGCCCAATAATCGCCCCTGATAGAACACTGGTTCCATCAGCCAAGAACGAATGGCAAACCTTTTGGCGATCGTGGAAAGGGCTGGCGAATTGGTAACGCGAGGGTCACTCAGCGTATCGCTAATACAAACCCCTTCGCCTTGTTGGATTACGTCCAGAAATAGAGAATTTTTCTCTAACTCCCAGGTTTGCCCGCGAAGCGATAAAACGCCGGGATTCAAAAACTCGTGTTCAATTATAGCTTGGCTATCTGTGGCTTGAGCGCGGTAAATTAAACAGCGACAAGCTTCTAGGTGTTGCCCTAATTCTTGTGCCGCCACTTGGAGAACTTCGTGAGGATCGAGCGATCGCCGAATGGCAGTGCTAATGGAGTTGACTAATCGTTCTTTTCGTGCTTGGGCAGCAATTGAACGGTAGGCTTTGTGCAATTTGTACTGGCTAGCTTGCAAATAAGTTACTAAGCGCTGCACAAAGGGATCTGTATCGATGTCACAAGCATATTCGTTGATCTGTTCTGTCCCAGAGTTGTTTCGTGGTTCGCCGATGCCAAACCTCTGACGTGCCTCCTCAATTTTACTTGCCAGTTCTGGTCTGTAAACTAAAATCCTATCTAACAGCAATTCAGCTGCTTTGAGACTAACTCCCCTTTCCGATGTCCAAACTCCCTCAAATCTTCGCGCTGTGTCTATATCCAAATTAGGGCTTAGTTCTGGTACTTGCTTATTTTTGGCAATAGAACCAAGGCTTTCCCGGCAAACCAGACAAGTCGCATAATTGTCAGCAATCACTACCAAATGCCACTCTTGACTTAAGCCATCCGTTGGCTCAAAAGCGACCTTTTCATAGTGTTCTGAACTGTTAGTAAAATCCGTTTCTGGAGCAGATAGTACGTATATTTGGTTACTCCGCAAGGCAAGTCGCAGGTAGCGATGAGCTTCTTGGCGGTAGAATCGCTCTCGCTGGAAACTAGCAATTACAAGGGGTTGTGCTAAAGTCGCAGCCAAAACTTGATCTTCCATCGCATGGGAGAGCGCCGTTAGTGAAGCCTTAAAATATAGCTGGGGCCGCAAGTATGGTAGGGACTTTAGCAGATCACTCAGCACAGAAGTCGAAATGCTCATGAATTATTGTTAAACGCTCAACCTCGACAAGATCCACGTCACAGCTGCATTGTACAAATTCCAAGGTACTCTCAAGTTAAATAGAGAGTTGCAATATGTAAAGAACGCTAAAAAGCACTTTCTGCCAAAGCAGGCGCAACACTTTGTTACCAATTAGGAGGAGTGGGTACAACTTGATTTGTTGATTGACAACCTACTACGCCCAATATACATTCTCAACCAACTTTGAAATATGCTTGTACAACTAAAAATCTTTCAATCCTAAGTATTACACAACTATTATCTGTATATTTTTAATCTTCACATCCGCTAATTACCAGTGTTAATTGATTGATAGTCCACGTTTTGGCGTAAGCCGTTGTAGATATCGCCTACTTTGCCTACGTTGATTGATGCTCACTAAATAAATTTTTTTACCCAAAAATCATTACTGCTACATTCACATAATTTAATCCATAATTAGTGATTAATTTTAATCAATCAATTAATTAGCATAAATTTGTTTAATCAAACGCCCAAGATATTTAAAACAAAATCGTATAATAGTTTAGGTAACAAATGCTCTCTACCCAACCAAAACGGGGAATTCCGAATTATGTGTCTTTAAAATGTTCAACGACTAAGGAATTATCTAAAAATCCTCAGTTTTCAGTCTTGACTTTATACTTCTAAAATATAAATTTATCAAGATTAGGACTTACGCATTGACAGAGACAACCAACTGTGAATTACCTATCGTTACTCGGCTGCTGCCTTGTAATGCTGTTGTAGCAGGGCTGCTGCCTCCCGTCAAACCACGAGGCAAAGCCTTGTTAATTGCATTTCTAACTCTGCTTGGGAACGAGGCAGGGCAAGACTTTGAGCTTAAAAGCCTACTATTTACATGATGGTCAATGTGTAAAGTGCGTAAATCCTAAAAATTTGCTATTCATGGATAGATTTGAGCGCTGCTATTTTGTCAGCAGTATGTGACGATTATTTTGGTTTGAATGGCTCAAACGAGTTTTAGAGAGGGTTTTTTCTGCAAGTTGTGAGGGTCAAATACCTCCACTCGGAATACCACAAAAATCTACGACCTGTACACGGAACTTTGGCTAATGACACCGGATACGCTAATGACCCCGGAAAAAATTTTTCTGGATGGAAAAACTTTTATTCCTGCTGAACAATTACCTATCCCGGAGTGGCCTTGCGTTGTGAGTGAAAGACCACAACCGACACTGACGGTTAAAGATGATGATTTATTTTTTGTGACGGATACTATCGGGAATATTTCTGGCTGTTCCCTCAACGATGGCAATCCCAGCATGGGACTGTTTTGTTGTGATACAAGATTTCTCAATCGCTTAGAGTTGCAAATTGAAGGGCGATCGCCTGTACTCCTCAGTAGTACTGCTGAAAAAGGGTTTTCACTCTCCGTTTTGTGTACCAACCCCAGAATCGACGAACGCCTAAGAGCCGAAACTGTAGGAATTCGCCGAGAAATGGTGCTGAATGGAGCATTATTTGAAGAAATAGAAGTATCTAACTACAGCACAACCACCGTCAATTTTGAACTAACCGTCAGCTTTGATGCGGATTTTGTTGATTTATTTGAAGTCCGGGGCTATGACAGAGAAAAACGAGGTCGGCTTTTACGCCTAGTAGAACCGACGGCTGAGGAAGGTACATCTTCTCTCGCCGATGGGGTTTCACCTGTACCCAAAGAGCCACACACCTCTAGGGAAGAATCTTTAACACTTGCCTATCAAGGTCTGGATAGCTCAGTGATGGAATCCCGGATTCTATTCCAGCATCGCCAACCAGACTATTTCAAGGGTTACACTGCGGTTTGGCAGCTAGAGTTAGCTTCTCACGAAACTCAAAAGCTGGGCTACCGAGTGAGCATGTTGAAAAACAACCAGTCTAGTTCAACCGTGAGCGCCGCCTTCACTTTAGGACAGGCGAAAGCCGCTGAGTTGATGGAGGAGCAAAACTGGGTACAGCAAATTACACGCATTAGCTCAGATAAGAGTACCTTCAATCGAGTGATTGAGCGGGCCGAGCAAGATATGTATTTGTTGCGCCAGTCTTTTGGGAAGCATAAAACAGTTTCGGCTGGAGTGCCGTGGTTTTCGACATTATTTGGGCGAGATTCGCTGATTACAGCTTCTCAAACCCTGATGTTAAACTCGCAAATCGCCAAAGAAACCCTAATACTACTTGTGACGTATCAAGGTAAAATCGACGACGAATGGCGTGAAGAAGAACCGGGTAAGATTTTGCACGAGTTACGTTTGGGAGAAATGGCTCGTTGTCAAGAAATTCCCCATACGCCCTACTACGGTACAGTTGATGCCACTCCCCTGTGGCTGATGCTGTATGCCGAACACTATGCTTGGACTCACGATCAAGAACTCCTAGAGCAACTTTGGCCGAATGCTTTAGCAGCAATGGAGTGGATCGATCGCAATATGCAAGAAACCAGCTACCTCAGTTACTTCCGTAAATCCAAACGCGGTCTTGTTAACCAAGGTTGGAAAGATTCTGGTGACTGTATCGTAGACCACAAGGGAGAATTAGCCAACGGCCCAATTGCCTTGTGTGAGGTGCAAGCTTATGTCTATGCTGCAAAAATGCGCCTAGCAGAAATAGCTAGGATGAAAAAGCGGCTTGATTTGGCAGATCGTTGGCAAGAAGAGGCCAGAAGTCTTAAAGTTCGTTTTAATCGAGATTTTTGGGTAGAAGACCAGGATTTCTGCGCTTTGGCTTTGGATGGAGATGGCAAGCCAGTAGATAGTATTACCTCAAATCCCGGTCATTGTCTGCAATTGGGCCTCTTCAACCACGAAAAAGCCTATAGTGTAGCAGAACGCTTGCGGGCACCAGATATGTTTAATGGCTGGGGCATTCGTACCCTGAGTAGTTTGTCACCCGCTTACAATCCGATGGGGTATCACATTGGTTCGGTTTGGCCCCATGATAATGCTCTGATTGCAATGGGATTGCGATCGCTGGGTCTGATCGATCAAGCCCTGGAACTTTTCCAAGGTTTATTCGATATGACTAGTCAGCAGCCTTATCAACGTCCTCCAGAACTCTTCTGCGGCTACGAACGGAACGGTGATAATGCCCCTGTGCAGTATCCAGTTGCCTGCACTCCCCAAGCTTGGGCTACTGGCAGTGTCTTCCAACTGCTGCAAATGATGGTTAACTTGGTGCCTGACGCTCAAAATAACTGCTTGCGAATAATCGACCCCGCTTTGCCAGAATCGATTAATCGCCTGTCATTTCATAATTTGCGAGTCGGCCCTACCATCCTCGATTTGGAATTCGAGCGTTCTGGGACTACCACTGCTTGTCGCGTTGCTAAAAAACGCGGTAATTTGCGGGTAGTTATCGAAGCTTAGGAAGGGAGTAGGGAGTAGGAAATTCACCACTCCCTATTTTATGGTTGGTGCGTAGGCGTAGCCTGTCGTAGACATCGCTCGGTAGCATGACCTGAAATTCACCATCAGTGCTTGTCTAACCATCCGCTCCAACCAACACAGTGTTAGCCTGCTTCATCGCCAGTGTGTAGAGTTCTCAATAGCTGTTCTGTAAGCTCGATTAATTCAGATACATAATTTTGTGTAATTTGTGTAGTTTTGAAGCCATGAGCAATAGAATTGCGTAATGGGAGTGCATTCATTAGTAACTGATACTCAGATTTTGAAATTACACCTTCAGTTGCTAATTCCTTTACTAAGTAGCGTGGATCAAATCTTTGTAAACTTAGCTCTTCCTTTTGGGCAATAAGTCTCAAAGTTGCTTCTACTAAAGACCAGGAATATAAGATAGCTAATTCTGGATGTTGCGTTGTAAGTTGCCTTGCTGCTTGCAACTGTGATTCTATTTCATGCTCTTGAAGAGAAGCCTCTGCTTTCAGAGAATACGTTGTATCCTCCGGGTTGGTCATTACTAATTCAAATCTCCAACCGGGATGTTTTTCTACCGCTTGAGCTAAATTACCTAAGTATTGATTAGAAGAAGAGTTAAGTGAGGAGCGTGACTTAACTTCAATAACTACATTTTCTTCTCCCCGACGTACTATCATGTCAGGGCGATAGTTATTAAGGAAGCCAGGCAAGTCTTCTGGATTTGGATGAAAAAAAACTTCGTAACCCTTTTCACGATACTCCTCTGCTAGTTTTAGCAATCGCTCTCTTTCTAAGTTTGCGGTTGAAGTTTCCATCAAGTAAGTACCTCCTGGTTAGGAGCATTAATTACGACAATATGTAAGAACTCATTGCCACGGGCAAAACCTTCCGCCAATGTCGAGGTCATATTTTCTATTCTAAAGTTACCTGACAAATTCCTCTTTCTAACTAGGAGATCGCTTACTTGATTATCATCGACGTAGGCTAATCCTTTTATTGCATCTTGAATAGGCTTCACTATATTGTCTACATCTATATTGATCGGAATCATAGAAATAGGTTATCTGGAGCATAACCAACCCAGTAGCTGTTTTTTGTTCCGAAGACCAATATTTTTCAGCCTCTTGTCGCACTGTCTTTTTCCAATCTTGAAGCCGATTGCCCTTACCGCGCTTACGAGCCTGTTGTGATACTGGTGGCCCATCTACTATGAACTCAAATCTGGTCAATGCACTTTTAAATAATAGATCGCAGGTTATTCCATGCTAGTAACCTCAAACACAAGTAGATAACTCCTGATACTGCCGTTACTAACTGTTGCTGTGTCGCCCAGTCGCTTCGCTGAGTGCTTCACTAATTATCTCATCACTCACACCATGCCGTTTCAGGCTGGCAATCAATGTAGAAACAGTATCACCATCAAGTCGATCGAGATCGGCTCTAAGTCCTTGTCCTATGTAAGCGCGAACTAATGGCTGATAACCAGAAAACCCTAACAATGGTGCTACTCGCTTCAAATCTTCAATCACATCTTCGGGAATGCGAATTGTGATTGTGGTCATTGGACGACTTTTATCGAGCCGCTTTTTTAAGTCTTCAGCTTTCATAGTATTCACGTTCCTTGCGCGTCGCTTTTCGAGCGGAGACGATCCGAATCATGTCGTTTTCACGCTCAATGTAGACGACGTACAGAAGATTCCATCGTCTGTCCAAGTCAATCACAGCATCCCGCTCCTCATCATTGCGGCTTGCATCAACCACCACTAGAAACGGATCGAAGAAAGCTTCTACGGCTTGCTGAAATGTTATGCCGTCATGATTGCTGGGATTAATCCGAGCTTTCTCCTCGTTCCAAAGGAAGGTGACACCATTAAGCACGAAAAACACATCCATACCTCATAGTCTAGGCAAGATGTATTTACGTATGTCAATACGCTTTTTTGTAAAAGTTTACAATTACAATTCAAGACTGAATCTTGATGTGTGCCAGAACCTTGCAATGCTTACCTGTTTCTTGTCTTCCTCAACCCAATAAATAATCCGATAGGCAGTTTAAGCACTATTACTTATTGACAAATTGTCCATGATGTTATTTGTTACTGATAAGGTTAGGGGAATCTCCCAGAGTCAAATATCACCAACACCAAACGTATTGAGATGTAAGTAATTTTTCATTTGCATCAAAATTATTAATGAGATTTACTTTCATTAATTGAAATTTTAGTGTAGACTCTTTTTCAAGAGTTATTGAATAATATTCTCAATAGAAGGTAGATGTAAAATGACAACTTCTACAAGTCCGCTGTCGGTAGAGCAAGACCTTACTGACTCGCCTTGGTGGGCTGGTAACGCCAGACTCACCAGCTTATCAGGCAAATTACTAGGCGCTCACGTCGCTCATTCTGGTCTGATCGTTTTCTGGGCAGGAGCTATGACTTTATTTGAGCTAGCCCACTTTAATCCAGCAGAACCGATGTACTCGCAAGGCTTAATTTTGCTACCTCATTTAGCTACTGAAGGTTGGGGTGTTGGCGCAAATGGTGCAGTCGTGGATACTTATCCCTACTTTGTAATTGGAGCTTTGCATCTCATTTCTTCAGCCTTTTTGGGTTTCGGAGGAATCTTTCATTCCCTGCGTGGCCCGGAAAAATTGGAAGGTAGAGTTCCTTTCTTTGGCTACGACTGGTCAGACACGGGTAAAATGACCACAATCCTTGGTATACATCTAGTTTTACTGGGTTGTGGTGCATTCTTGTTAGTCGCCAAAGCAATGTACTTTGGGGGTTTGTACGACCCAAATGTTGAAAATGTGCGGGTAATTACAAATCCAACATTAAACCCAGCCGTCATTTTTGGTTATCTGTTTGGCGCAATTAGGAAATTCTGGATTGCTGGCGTTGACAACCTAGAAGACGTGGTTGGCGGACACATTTGGGTTGGTGCGATATTGATTTTCGGTGGACTTTTCCACATTGTGACAAAGCCCTTTACCTGGACACATCCACTATTTGTTTGGTCTGGAGAAGCTTACCTTTCTTACAGTCTAGGCGCTTTGGCACTGATGGGTTTTATTGCAACTCTGTTTGTATCGGTAAACACCACTGTTTATCCTGAAGTTTTTTATGGGCCGGCGCTTGTAGTTAGACAGAATATCGTGCCGTACTTTTCATCACCTGACCCTGACCTGGTAACTGCCCGGACTTGGTTAGCTAATGCCCATTTTTGGTTAGCTTTCTTCTTTCTCCAAGGTCATATATGGCACGCCTTGCGGGCGCGTGGGTTCGATTTTCGCAAAGGTAGGGTGAGTCAGGAGGCGGTAATTCCGCAACCAATTAGCTAAATTCAATTTAATGCAATAGATTTGCAATTGTCTAGAAGCATAAGCTCAACAATATTGCTAAATATTCTCAAGGAGTTTTGGAAATGACAGCAGTAATTGAAGATAGCCCATATAAGCAACAGATACCTGATGTTGGTTGGTGGGCTGGTAACTTTCGTCTCACTGATTTATCGGGAAAATTACTAGGCGCTCATATTGCCCATTCTGCATTGATTTTGTTATGGGCTGGAGGGATGACGCTGTTTGAATTGTCGCGCTTCAACCCTAATGTGCCAATGTATGAGCAAGGGTTAATCATACTGCCTCATCTAGCAACTCTAGGTTTGGGTGTCGGTGCTGGTGGGCAAGTTATTAGCACCTATCCCTACTTTGTAATCAGCGTATTGCATCTGATACCTTCAGTGATTCTGGCAGCCGGTGGTATTTATCACTCTCTGCTGGGGCCAGAAGTGTTACAAGATAATCCCACTTGGGCTGGATTTTTTGGCTATGACTGGAAAGATAAGGACAAGATGACAACCATCTTGGGCATTCACCTAACACTTTTAGGTTTGGGTGCTTTGGCTTTAGTTGCTAAGGCGGTGTTTTGGGGTGGACTGTTTGATCCTTGGGCTGCTGGCGGTGGAGATGTTAGGGTAATCAATCATCCGACACTTAACCCATTCCGCATTTTTGGCTACCTATTTGGGGCTTGGGGTTCAGAGGGATTGGCTGCTGTTGATAACTTGGAAGATGTTGTTGGCGGTCACATCTGGGTTGGTTTGATGTTAATTGGCGGTGGTATTTTCCACATCTTGACTAAGCCATTTGCTTGGGCACGCCGAGTTTTGATTTACTCAGGGGAAGCATATTTATCTTACAGCATTGGTGCTGTAGCATACATGGGCTTTTTAGCAGCATATTTTGCATCAGTCAATAACACTGTCTATCCCGAAGTTTTTTATGGGCCAGTTAGAGCTATAGAAACTTCTGCTGGTATAGTTTCCGCTCGTGGTTGGTTGGTAACTTTCCATTTTGTCCTAGCGCTCATATTTCTGTTAGGTCACATTTGGCACGCTCTCCGCGCTCGTGCGATCGCAGGCGGATTTGATTTTAAAAATGGTGATATGGTTCAGCCGCCACGGGTAAATCGCCAAACAAGTAATCAGATAACCGCAGTCAATTCTTCTGATTTGACGCTGAAGTTTCTCAAATACTTGCCAATTTACCGCCCTGGTATATCTGCTTTGTGGCGGGGATTAGAAATTGGCATGGCTCATGGTTACTGGCTAGTTGGCCCCTTTGCTACGTTAGGTTCATTAGGTTTATTACGCAATTCTAATGTGGGCAGCTTGGTTGGTTTACTAGCTACAGGCAGTTTGATTATCATCCTGACAATTGGTTTTTCGCTTTATGGCACTACCAGCTACGAAAGACAACAGGAAATCTATTCACGATCGGTTTCGGTTGCAACAGTTGCCAAAGTGCCACAGAGCATCAATACTGTCGCCGAATGGAGTCAATTTACTGAGGGCTTCTTGATTGGTGGAATTGGTGGAGCAATCTTCGCTTATCTGCTATTGACTAGTGTTGCTTTATTCGCTGCGATCGCAATTAACTCGATTTAGCATCCATGATGTAAAGACGTAGAATGCTACGTCTTTACAGTAAAGTATCTAGTGAAATTAAGTACTGCTTAAATCAGTATTTATATCAATAAACCCACCTAGTGAGAAATGCATAGATACGGCAATCCCAATGTCAACAAGTTAATAATTAGATTGCTTAGGCAATGACATATTGATTTATGTCTACCTACTGACTTAGTTATTTTAGTTTCACTCAACACAGCTTAATAATATTTCATGCCTGCGGTTAAAAGCAGTTGACTGCGGGCATTTTATTTCTAATCTTTAGGAGGATGACTTATGCTGGCTACAATTTTTTGTGCTTCATTTGCTTGGGCCACTTTGATTTTCTTTGTTTTGAGTATCTGGTTTACCTTAAAACAAGGGATAAATCATTTAAAAAAGCTACATGAAATTCCTTGTCATGCTTGTGAATATTTCACTAACGACTATCGCCTTAAGTGTACTGTACATCCAATTAAAGCTTGTTCTGAGGAAGCGTTCGGGTGTCTTGACTTTGAACCTCAAACTTCTTCCTGTAATGCTTGTCAAAAGGGTGCGCGAAAGCTTTGTTAAAATTTTCCAATTAGATAATTTCTAATCCGTAATACTCTAAATTCTTATGAACCGACAACCTGATTTGCTATCCGAACTATGTGATTTTCTATATCCTCGTAGTCCATATTATGGGCAATTTAAACCAGAGTATCTAGTATTTAACGCTAATCTTCAAGATTTTTCTCAACGGGTAAACTACATTTGCAGCCTCCAAACTAGTGGTAAACTTTCCCCAGAAGAGGCTTACAAACAAATTCACATCCTCTGGAGACAGTTGAAAAGTGCCAAAAAAGAATTGCAAATTCGCTAAATAGAATGAAAATTGCATCCGCCTGCGATCGCGAGTATTTTTAACAAAATGCGAAAAAGCTACATTGACTGATTGATATGGTAATAAATTTATACTAGAAAAAGTTAAGGATGTAAGAACAAGAATCATTTACACCCAAACTGCTAACAGACGCGATTAATCGCGTCTCTAGGTTATGCTTCTTCGGAATTATCTCTTTTATGTCCTGGGGATGCTTCATAAAGTGCATCGAGATGTTGCCGCGCATCTTCAACGTTAATCGAACGCATTACCAAAAGTGGCTCTTTAATTAAGTTACCCGCGCTATCTAATAACTCTGGATGGGGTACAAACTGTTTTTTTGATGAATAATAACCGTAGTTACCTTGATTATTCATTGGCGAGGAATTCGTCGGGTAAGTTCGATCGCGATCGAAACTGAACATAATCAGGTTACGAATTAAGTTGCCAACAGCTATAAATGCAAGGATTGTAAAAGCAAGAATGTAAAGCAGGTGTAACATTGAATTTTCCTCCAGGGCAGCAATTTTTAAAAGTTTATTTTGTAACGCTTTGTTTCGCCGATACTGTGACTCACAGTTAAGATGAGTATTTGACGCTCTCTTTGGGCGCTTACATTTATATGAAGCTATTTGTCAACCGTTATTCCACTTACGGTAACATAGGATACATTAATTTGTTAATCCAAATAATGTTAAGAAAATATTAAGAGTTTAGTACTATCTCTTCGATGACTGAATCTACCGTTTTGCGTAAACACTTCCTTGGCAAGTCAACAGACATCGCTAAGTTGTGTGCCGAAATTTAGCAGATGCTCTTGGCTGCTTAGACTTCACGCCCTTGACGATAGCGCATTGCGACATTCCAGCATTCTGTTACTAATTGATGCCAAGGCATTAAAGTTGCCATATCTATCCCGACTTGTTTATCAGTCGCATTAAACAGCATCTTCGCCGTACTTAGTTCGTCTTGCGCTTGCTTAACCCGCAAGAGTAAGTCTGATTGCTCTTGGTTACTCATAAATGATAGCTGTTCAGTTTCGAGTAAGTGGCGCGATCGCGTAAACCAATGCTGAAAATCTTCCAGCAGGGGTTCTAAAACCGTTTTCAACAACTCAGTCCCTGGTAAATTTGAGTCTGACATAAATGAGAAGGATATTTCAAACTTTCTTACTAATATTAACGTTATTTACGTTTCTTAACGTTTTTTTTGTTTCTCTCATAATTAGAGGATGTAAAAAAGTGTAACAAAGAACACAGTTTTTATTATATATTCTTGAGATCGGGATTGTACAGTGCCTTTAGAGAGGCATCTATAGGTATAGCTGACACCGAGTTGCAATTCATTAGAGAATTTAGCGATCGCGTGGAATACTGAATTTGATACTCAGGAAACCGATCAAAAATTTATCTTTATCCGCGATCGCAAATTAAGTCAATAGTTGGAAGATAAAGGTGAAAAAAGCAAAAATCAAAGTCGTTATAGTTGAATAAGCCTACAGGTTCAGAGAAATCACCTTTTGTAATCACTTCGCCAATGGTTCAGCAGCCAATGTCGCCAAATTCATCCAATCAGTCCGAACAAGTTGAAAAAATTTATTTACCGCGTACCAGCGAATCGGAGAACTTAAAGAAGATTCGCCACACTGCTTCCCATGTTATGGCAATGGCAGTACAAAAGCTGTTTCCCAAGGCGCAAGTTACAATCGGCCCTTGGATAGAAAACGGTTTTTACTACGACTTCGACAATCCAGTACCATTTAGCGAAAACGATCTCAAAACCATCAAGAAAGAGATGGCGAAGATTATTAATCGCAAGTTGGCGGTTATTCGAGAAGAAGTCAGCCGCGAAGAAGCCGAACGCCGGATTCAGGGAATTAACGAACCTTACAAGCTAGAAATCCTGGCAGATATCAAAGAGGAACCAATCACGATTTACCACCTGGGGAATGAATGGTGGGATTTGTGTGCAGGGCCTCATCTGGAAAATACCAGCGAATTAAACCCTAAGGCAATTGAACTAGAAAGCGTTGCTGGTGCTTATTGGCGTGGGGATGAAACTAAAGCCCAATTACAACGTATCTACGCTACCGCTTGGGAAAGCCCAGAACAACTCGCTGAATATAAGCGACGCAAAGAAGAAGCGCTACGGCGAGATCACCGGAAACTGGGTAAGGAACTGGGATTATTTATATTCTCTGATTTAGTGGGGCCGGGTTTACCTTTGTGGACGCCCAAAGGTACTCTGTTACGGAGTACTTTAGAAGACTTCCTGAAACAAGAACAGGTAAAACGGGGTTATTTATCTGTAGTAACGCCTCACATTGCCAGAGTAGACTTATTTAAAACCTCTGGACATTGGCAGAAATATAAAGAAGATATGTTCCCTTTAATGGCAGATAACTCCGAAGCTGCTGCACAGGAACAGGGCTTCGTCATGAAGCCGATGAACTGCCCCTTCCACATCCAAATATATAAGAGTGAGTTACGCTCTTATCGGGAACTACCGATGCGACTGGCGGAATTTGGTACTGTTTACCGCTACGAACAATCAGGGGAATTGGGCGGTTTAACGCGGGTGCGCGGTTTTACTGTGGATGATTCTCACCTGTTCGTCACCCCAGAACAGCTAGATAGTGAGTTCCTCAGTGTGGTGGATTTGATTTTGTCAGTGTTCAATAAGCTGCAACTGAAGAACTTTAAAGCTAGACTCAGTTTCCGCGATCCAGCTAGTGATAAGTACATCGGTTCAGATGAAGTTTGGGACAAAGCCGAAGGTGCAATTCGCCGTGCAGTTGAAACCTTGGGGATGGAACACTTTGAAGGTATTGGAGAAGCAGCTTTTTACGGCCCCAAACTCGACTTTATCTTTAGTGATGCCCTAGATCGGGAGTGGCAATTAGGAACTGTGCAGGTAGATTACAATTTACCAGAACGCTTTGAGTTGGAGTACGTTGCCGAAGATGGCGTTCGCAAACGCCCAGTGATGATTCACCGTGCGCCTTTTGGTTCGCTGGAAAGGTTGATTGGGATCTTAATTGAAGAATATGCGGGTGATTTCCCTTTGTGGTTAGCGCCAGTGCAAGCTAGATTACTCCCAGTGGGCGATACACAGCTAGACTTTGCGAAAGATGTGGTGGCGAAGATGCGTGCGTTGGGCATCCGTGCTGAAGTTGATACCAGTGGCGATCGCTTGGGTAAACAGATTCGCAATGCAGAGAAAGAAAAAATACCCGTGATGGCTGTGGTGGGAGCTAAGGAAGTGGAAACCAACACTTTGAGTATCCGTACCCGCGCCTCTGGGGAATTGGGAGTCATACCTGTAGATGAGGTGCTGGATAAGATGAAGGATGCGATCGCTAAGTTCGAGAATTTTTAAAATCTAACCGCAGACGCACACTAATCACAATTGGTGTGCGTTTTGTCTAGTAGGGTTTTGTAATTCGTTCAGGAAGTGAGAGTTCTCTCAATGCGGCGATCGGGGATAAGCCACACGATCGCAACTAAAATGTATAATGCACAGGCAAACCATGAGTTCACAAAAGCAAGTGGAATCGCCACTGCATAGAACACCACGGATATTTTTCCTTTGAAGTCTCCACCGACTGCGATCGCTAGAGCCGAATCCTTACCGTGGTGAAAAATCAGGACGCGGGTGAGGATGAAGTAAGCGATCGCAGACAACAACAGCACCACACCATAAAGTGCTACTGGCATAGCGGCAAAGTTATTCTCGCCCATCCAGCCAGTGACGAAGGGAATTAGCGATAACCAAAATAGCAAATGCAGATTAGCCCAAAGGATACGGCCATTAACGTGCCGAACTGCTTGTAGTAGGTGATGGTGATTGTTCCAGTAAATGCCGATAAAAATAAAACTCAGCACATAGCTCAGAAATATGGGGATAAGCGGACGCAGCGCGGCTAAATCGAATCCATGCGGCACTTTGATTTCCAGCACCATTATGGTGATGATGATGGCAATCACCCCATCGCTGAATGCTTCTAACCTGCCTTTCCCCATATACGCATTCCTTTTTTATTTACTTGAAAGTAAGTTGTGACACTCTGTACTTTATCGTACCAAGTAGCCGCCGTTGATGAAGATTGTCGGCGTTGGCGTAGCCCGTCGTTCGCGTAGCGTCTCGTAGAGAAGACATCGCAAAATCATTTAATTCTCACTCGCCAATTTCTGTCGCAATTCCCGAATAGCAGCGCTAGTATTACGCTCGTAGGCAATTTTTAAACACTCTGTGACTACCTCTGACACATTGATGTTGGGAAAATAACGGCTACTGGTTTCAACAGTGTAGACATCGCCTTGCAATCTGTAAATCACAAGCTGGTTCTTTCTCCACAACCAAACTTCTGGTACTCGATAAGGCAGGTAGTCATTCACATCGGTGTAGCTGGTGATGTCTATCTCCACCACTAAATCGGGTGATGGATCGACACCCCAATTGATGCGGTTTTTACCTGCGATCGCTTCCCAGTTTTCAATATAAAAACAGTAGTCTGGTTCTATACCACTTTGCTGTGGCAGTTCCATTGTGATTGGGGTAAATGCTTCGTATTCTCGTCCCAAACGGTCGAGCAAAACTTTGACTACATCTGCAATTACACTTACTTTACGCCCATGTTCTGGTAGCGGTGCCATCAAGAGAATTTCTCCATCTCGATATTTGATACGAGGCGAAGAGCGATCGCCTAGTTGTTCATTCAATGCTTGATAGTCTTGCCAACTTCCGGGTAGGCGGACTACTGCGCCTGGGGGCAAATGGATTGTATCGGGTGTGACAACAGCGAACATAGAACTGATACCTCCACCTCAACTGTAATGCTTTAGATAAACTGTAGCTATACTTCGAGGACAATAACTGTTAAGCGCTGCAACAAAATTTTATGGGAATTATAGGTGAGATTAAGCAGATTTCTGCATCAACGCTTGAATTATTGAAAGGAGATCCACTTCTTGTTGAGGTATTTCGTGATGCTGAATATTTGCCAGAATATGCTCTTTGGCAACGAGTAACTTATTGGAAAGGATATGAAAAAATCAAACAAGAAGTGAGAGCGCGGTTTGGTAAATTGTCTAAAACACAGGGTTTAAGCAGGTTCATTCCTGGAAATCGGAAACAGTGGAAAAAGACTTATGACTGGCAAGCACTAGAACAACAGTTTCTTGGTGAATGGGAAAACCCCGCACTAGATTTACACAAATCTTGGCAGGAACTAACGTTTCTATTAGCTGGGTATATTCCGGGTTATTATGCTACACCTCAAGGTAAAATTCCAGAATTGATCGTAGATAAAGGATATAAAAAAGATTTCCTACCATTTTTAGTGGTAGAAAATTCTGCGTGGGATGGTATGCCTTTGGTTAATGCCTTTGGTGCTGGTACAGAAATCGGTTATGAAACGGGTTATGGCCCTATCCGTTATCTATCGCCAGGTGATGAAGTTGGACAAATTCTTGATGGATTATTAGAACTTTCACGAGAGGGTTTCCAGAATCGTTTCATCCAAGAGTCACAGAAATCAGCACCAATTTCCTGGATTGACTGGTCAGAAGAAGAAATGTTGGACTGGATGACAGATTACTACAACGAGATTGTTGATTATTACCAAAGTGCTGTCAGGCAGCAGAAGGCTCTGCTACTTTACCTTACGTAACTTTTGTAATGCTTTGGTAATCAACTGCGGCTGAAAAATACAGCAGCGACAATAATTAAACCTAAAAGTGCCAAGGGAACCCAAAGATTAGGAATATCTGACAAACTCATATTTAAATTACGAATTACGTTAGCGTAGCGGTAGCGACGTAGGAGCGTCATTACGAATTATCTTAAGCCAATGCCTCCTTTAGCGAATTCTTCAACAGTTTTCTGTGAGAATTCGTGAGTAGCGATCGCCTGCAACATTGCCAATGGTAAAGTCAAATGATCCGCCCCGGCTTGCAATGAAGCGGCTGCTTCTTCGGGAGATTTGATACTAGCTGCCAAGATTTCCATATTACTGCCTTTGAGGACGCTAGCCATATCCCGCACCAAAGCAATACCATCACCTAACAACCGCGTCGCCCGATTTACATAAGCTATGGCAATTTTAGCTCCTGCTTCCCGTGCTACTGCTGCCTGTGCTGCACTGTAAATCGCTGTCACCGAACAGGTAATTTCTGAGGATAGACTAGCCACCACTTCAAACCCTAACGGTGTTGCGGGAATCTTCAAAATTGTTTGCGAACCAATAATCTCGAAAGCTTTTCTACCTTCAGCTAGCATCCCAGCTTTATCAGATGCCACAAGTTGGTAGTATAACGGGCCATTTGTCAAGGCAACCAATTTTTTGAGCGTGGTTTCTGGTGGCGTATCGCTTTGAGACAACAGCGTGGGATTTGTGGTAATGCCTTTCACCCATCCCCAAAGCTTAACAACTTCAGCTTCCGATGCGATCGCTGAGTCTAGATAAATTGCCATAATTCTTTCCCTTAATGGTCTTGCTATAATTCTGTATTTATAGATCGTGCGTTGTGAACCACACGAAGCAGCAAGAACAAACATTGCACATTCTGTATTAATGCACAACAGATGAACACAGATATTTTGACATCCTCTTTCAGCGATAATTCTTGTTATACAGCAGCCGACACGGAGAACTTAAGATGACATCTCCAGAAATGGTTACATGGCTACAAAAACGCACGAGTTTAGGGATTCTCTCGCTTGAGGTGTTAAATGCGATCGCTCAAGTAATTGAAGAAAAAGTTGTAAGTGCCGAAACTGACTTAGTTAGCGAAGGCACTCCTCCAGAAGCCCTTTATATTCTTGTAGAAGGTCAACTCGAAAGCAATACCACCAATGAAACTAACCCAGCTTTAGCTTGTGGATTCCTCCCCGGCTCGGTGATTGAACTCAAACAATTGCTGTTGGATGAATTAACCCCATTCACAATTACTACGGTAACAGAATGTCAGTTGTGGGTTGTTCCTGCTGCTAAATTTCGGGAATTAGCCACCCAATACCCCGAAATTGCTCAGGCTTTTTCGCGTCAATTGGCTCAAGAATTAGCTCAGGTTACATCTGCACTTGGCTACGAACAAGAACGTTCCATTGCTTTGCGACCATATTTAGTTACCAAGGCGCAACGGGGAATTGTCGGTACAAGTCGTTATGCTGTGCGGTTGCGGGAGCAAATTCGCGAAGCAGCTGCCGATCGCAAATCAGTGGATATTTTTGGAGAACCAGGGTTAGAAAAAGACAATATCGCAGCCCTCATCCACTTTGGTTCTCCAAAACGGCGAGAACCAATTATTAAAGTAAATTGTGGTATTCTCCAAACGAGCGGTGCAGATTTATTTGGTCGCGCTGGCGGTAAACCAGGGCTGTTGGAATGGTTGGGAGAAGGTACTCTAGTTCTCAACAATATCCAAGAATTGCCCGAAGAATTATTAGCTCCCGTGACGGAGTTGCTCAAAACTGGCACATATACCCCCGTGGCTCGTTCCGGAGAACCAGCACCTGAACCTCGCCCTAGTAAAGCCAGAATTCTGATTGTTTCAGAAAAAACTCAGCCGACTATTGAACGTTCTGTTGGTCACATTATAAAAGTACCGCCGCTACGGGTGCGGAAAGCCGATGTTCAGACACAGGTTGAATATTATACTAGTCTCTACATTCGGGCTAGAGGCGTTCCGAAACCGCACATCACCCCAGAAGCTTTGCGTCGCCTCCAGTCTTATGATTTTCCAGGCAACCTCAAGGAATTGAAAAATCTGGTAGAAAGAGCGATCGTACAAGCGGAGGGTGCTAATGAATTAACAGAAGAAATTTTCTGGCCAGCCGAAACAAAGAAAAAACGTTTTCGGGTGAATCTGTTAAATGCCTATCCTCGTTTGCGGCGATTTTTACGTAGCCCCTGGTGGCCCGATCGCATTAACTATGGTTTTACTGCAACGGTTTTTGCGATTATTGTTGCAGTGTTATTTATTGGACCGCAAACCCGCGATCGCAATTTCGTCTTAAATCTATTTTGGGCTTGGTGGTGGCCTTTCTTCTTATTTCTCTTTCCCTTTTTGGGACGGATCTGGTGTTCTGTTTGTCCGTTCATGATTTACGGGGAAATTACCCAAAAGTTATCTTTATGGCTGTGGCCTCGAAAACTCAAACGCTGGCCCAGAGAGGAAGCTGAGAAATGGGGCGGATGGTTCATGTTTGGTTTGTTCTCCCTAATTTTCTTATGGGAAGAACTCTGGCATTTAGAAAATACTGCCTACCTCAGCGCTTGTTTGCTGCTGTTAATTACGGCTGGGGCGATGATTTTCTCGGCTCTTTTTGAGCGGCGGTTTTGGTGTCGCTATCTCTGTCCCATCGGCGGGATGAATGGTTTATTTGCCAAACTCTCAATGACGGAACTCCGGGCGCAGCAAGGTATTTGTTCTGCCAGTTGCACCACTTATCAGTGCTATAAAGGTGGGCCGCAAAAGGGCGAAGGGCTAGAAACTAATGGATGTCCTTTATACTCCCACCCAGCGCAGTTAGAAGATAACCGAGATTGCGTACTGTGCATGACTTGCCTCAAAGCCTGTCCCCATCGTTCCGTCGAATTCAACTTGCGTCCCCCTGCTATTGAACTGTGGACAACTCATGTACCCCGCACTTATGAAGTAGCATTATTGTTTTTGCTATTGGGTGGGATATATCTGCATCGCTTGCCAGAATTACAATCTTGGTTGGGGTTACAACTAGATTTAACTCAGTTTTGGCAGCACTTGGGATTATCGCTGCTAGTGTTAATTATCCCAGCGATTTTTAGCTTTGGGGCTTATGGCTTGCTGCAAGTGTTCAACTTTAACCGTAAATCTCGCTCGTTTGTAGAACTTGCCTATGGCTACCTACCATTAGTTTTGGGGGGAAACTTGGCTCACTATCTACGTTTGGGCTTAGGCGAAGGCGGGCGGATTTTACCCGTGACTTTTGCTACTCTTGGTTTGAGTGGCGAACAATTGCCAATATTGGTTGCTCACCCGGCTGTGATTGCCTTTTTGCAAGGTGCAACGATAATTTTCTCAGTGTTGATGACTATATTATTAACGCAAAAGATTGCCAAGCAACCAGTGCGATCGCTCATGCCACAACACCTAGCAGCCATTGCCTTGGGAATTAGTATGTGGGCGATTATCGTCTTTTGAGCTTCACATCTTCCACCAGGCGGTTTTTAATCGCCTGGGCTAGGTGCAAAATGTGAGTTAAGAACATTCTTCCCTACGAACGTGATAGAAAATACTTGTATGATTTATGATTTTTGACTCATAGTATAAGGATTACAGATAATGCACGTTCTAAAAAGATCCATCAAACCACAAACTTATATCTCGTTCCTCCACATCTACCAAACGACTTGGGGGACTGCTGGCGATATCTGTTTAATCCGTGAATCTGTAGCTAAAGAAAGTACAGCGAAGTTTGTCGGGCATAAAATCGAACTAGTAGTGCCAAAAGGGTTGGAGCGCGATCGCATCGCCAACTGTCCGATCATTAAAGTTGCAGGTAATGTCGGCGACGGACATCCTAAAGAGCATCCGTTGGAATGGGAGGCTTATGAGGGTGTAAATGAGGAAATAGCTTTAGCAGCTCTCAAACCTTGGGGCTTCAAGTTAATTAAGCTTTAAAGTGACAATCTGACAAGCTCAACTCGCTTTCGTTCTTCTGAAACTATTTTTTCCCCTAGCGCCATCAGATATTGGCTCAAATGGAAAAATTCATCTAATAGACATAGGAGTGAAATTAATTATGCGTTGCCCAAAATCCTTGGTAGGCATAATTCATAAATTGTACCTACGTTATTTTCACTCCTACGTCTAATGTATTAAACCAGGTTTCTAAATCCGCGTAGTTTACCGCCGTAGGCATCGCCTGAAAATCCAATAATGCTTCACCGAGATTTTCTAATTGTTCTAAAGAGAGAGTTTCAATCCGGTCTAGCACTTCTTGGGGTAATTCTCCCACCCGTCGAGTAAGCAGACGGAGAATCAGCGCTCGTTCTCGTTGTTCTCCTCGTTGTTCGCCTTCAGCGAGAATTTCTTGATAAATCACTGACTCGCGCATCATACCCTCCCGAAATAATTGTCGAATCAAGTCTTGATTGTATTTTAACCCCGCTAAGATTTGGGTATACGCGGAAATTTCTGGTCGTTGTCTTGGCTCAAGTTGATTAACTTTGCCCACAACTTGTTGTAACAATGCTTGAGGTTGCGTGGTTGCCGCCAGTGGTGCTAATGGTAATATTGATAAAAGGTTAAGGTCATTAACCATTTGCCAATAAGTAATGGTGCTTAAAATTCAGTCAAAATCGAGGTCAGAAACGCAAATTTACAGCCTCCAATACCTTACCTCCTACAGGGAAGCAAGCTACGCATAGCGTCTCTTGGAGAAGGCTGGTTACGCCTACGCATCATATTTAAAAACATCGTTTATCTTTGCCTTCAAAGTTAGTATAAGGCTTAATTAAATGCTTGATAAATAATATGGATAATTTACAGCGTAATCACTATTGACAAAACGAATCATATCTTAAACTATTACGAATATTCGCTCGCTATAGTTAACGCTTTTAGATAAGCATTGATAAAAGACCAGATTGAGACTTCTAGACTGCTCGTTTTCCCCACTCCCATCTTTGTTAACGGCAGGCTGACGCTAACAAAGATGGGGGAGAGGTTCTTCCAGGATTCCTGAATTGATGTTCCGGTAAAAGCTCGAATCAATGGAAACAGTCTAATTTTTACTTATCCTAACGGGACTAGCAATACCCACTTGCGATTTTGAAGAGGAAGGCTTTGACTATCTCACGCGATTCCACCGTTTACACGGATGTTTTGCCCAGTGATCCACCTGGCTTCGTCGCTAGCGAGAAACGCTACTACATCGGCGATTTCTTGCACATCTCCCAGTTTGCCAAAAGCAGCCATTTGGGCTAAACGATCTATCTGTTCTTGTGTTTTGCCTTCTCGAAACAGTTCTGTATCGGTGGGGCCAGGAGAAATAACATTAACTGCGATCGCTTTTGCACCCAATTCTTTAGCTAGTACCCGCGTGATTTGTTCAACAGCACCCTTGGTTCCTACATAGGCACTATAAGTTGGCAGCATCATCACCGTAGTTGATGAAGAAAAGTTGATAATCCGTCCCCCTTCTGCCATGTGTTGCGCGGCTTGTTGACAAGTAAAAAAAGTGCCTTTGACGTTAATAGCAAAAATCGCGTCAAAATCTTCTTCACTCACCTGAGTAATTGGTTTATAGAAGGCGATTCCGGCGTTGTTGACCAAAATATCCAGTTTACCGAAGCGTTCAAGTGTTTGCTCAAATAACCGTTGGATGTCGGGTACTTTGCTAATATCAGCTTGTATAGCGATCGCTTCTACTCCCAACTTTTCAATTTCCGCAACAACTTCCTGTGCTTTGGCTGCATTACCCGCATAGTTAACCACAACAGATGCGCCGTTACCAGCTAACTTGAGTGCGATCGCTCGTCCAATTCCCCGCGATGCACCAGTGATCACTGCAACTTTTCCTGCTATTGATGCCATAGATTAATCTAGTTTTATTTTGGTTCACCAAAGTGATTATCTGCTGTTAAACGTACTGTAGCAAGGTTAAATTTAGCGATCGCTGCTAAAATGCCAACGTCATTCATGCAAAAAATCCCGCCAGCGACTTCAAGTAACCGTCAGGCGGGAGAAATGAAAATACTTTGCAACAGGAGAGGATACGTGCGCTCTAGGCGGCATCTTCACCGCAGATTATAACCAAAAGCTCATCTGGTTTATCATGTCTGCGTAGATTAAATTATTTTAAGAAGGGATTTTCTGGATTTCTCCCGAATTGAAGATCGGATGGACTTAACTGCAATTCAGCCGGACATGTTGCCCCAGATAAGAGTGTTCCATTAAATGTAAAAGTAGTGCCGTTGGAATTCATCCCATTACCACTTATCGTCCCATCTGGAACCAAGCCTCCTTGTACTTCACCGTTAAGGGCGATACTTACTAATGGTGCAGGTGGATTTGTGACTGCTTGCCAACTTGTGTGATTGTTAGAAGTAGTATACGTAGCGTTTTGTCTAAGAAAGCGTAGAGTACCGTTGGGGCCAAATGCAAAACATGCAGGAAAATTATCTCCCAGACTCGACGTAACATTGACATTGTAGCTTTTACCCACCACTCCAGCTTGTACTGGCGCAGCAAATAACATTATCTGTCCAAGTAAACAAGTTAAAATTAAACCACGTTTAGATTGGATGAATTGCACTGACATAATTGTTTGCCTGTTTTACGTAATTAAGTAATTGCTTACCTTTACCCATTGCTGACAAGTTAAGGTCATTAACCTGTCAATAAGTAATGGTAAAATCCAGCAGAAATCAAGGTTAAAAACACATATTTCTAACCTGTGATGCATACATAGCGCGGGATACGCCTATGCATCATATTTCAAATCATCGTTCATTTTTGTCCTTAAAGCTTAATTAGATAAATACTCGATCGCATAGATAATTTACGGCATAATCACTATTGACAAAACGAATTATATTTTCTCTTACGAATGAGATTGAAACTTCTCCCTCCTCTCTACTCCCCTTAAGGGACTTCCAAATAAAAAACTATCCCATTGCTTTTAGGGCATGGGAGCAGGGAGAGGAAAAGTCATTTTAATTCCAAAAATTGGATAAATTCTTTTTTGGAGTTCCTTAATTAAGATTCTGGAACGATCGCAACGCCATCCCTGAGATTGAGCAACCCTGAGATAATAACTCGATCTTCTGGTTGTAACCCTTCAATAACTTGATAGTTATTACCTTTAATCTCGCCTAGCTTCACTCGTTTTTGCCGAGCTACTTGTTGGGATACACCTTGGGGAGATTTTTCTGTTTCAACTACATAAACAAAAGTATCCCCACTTACACGAGTCATTGCTGTTGTGGGGATTAAAATTCCGGGGCGCTGATTCCAGAATAATCTGGCTCTTACCAATTGATCTGCACGTAACTGGCCGTTAGGGTTGTCAAAAAGTGCTTTGATCGATATTCCTTGGGTTTCATTACTAGCAGTAGGTGAAATGAAAAATACCCTACTTCTACCCAGCTTTTGACCTTGTGTGTTCATAACCTCCACTGGCATTCCCTTACGTAGTTGGGGCCCTTGCTGTAATGGCACAGAGATGTTGACTTCTAAAGGTCGATTTTGCGCGATATTAACTAATTGTGTGGAAGTATTAACTAAATCACCTACTTTCACAGCGATGTTATTAACTGTGCCACCAAAGGGAGCGGTAATTTTGTCGGACTGGAGGTTCCCTTGTTGATTTGGAATATTTACATTACCTTGCTGTAAAGTTTTTTCAGCCTGCAAGATGAGCGATCGTTGTGCTTGAATTCTAGAATCAATTGCATCAAGACCAGTTTTAGCAGCGGCGAGCCGATCGGCAAACTGATTGCGAGTCTGTCGAGACACGGCTCCTTCCTCAGCTAGGGTGACAAACTTTTCGTAGTTCTGTTGGTACAATTGCACATTTGTAACGTAGGATGGCCGTGCTGCTTCCAGAGATTTGAGTGTAGCGCGGGAATTTGCCAGTTGCACTAAAAATCCTTGAGGCACAGTATTCCTTCCATTTACACCTGCTTGTGGCGTAGAATCTACTTGGAGAATTGCTGCTCCTGCTGCGACTGGATCTCCCGATTTGACAAATATCTGGGTAACTTGGCCCTGAATTCTCGACTGGAGCGTGAGTGAGCGCTGGGATTTTAGGCTAGCAATAAAATCTGAACTTTCCTCAATTATGCCACTTTGTACTTTCGAGATTTTGACTCTTACCCCTTGAGGTTGAGCATTAGCAGTTGAAGGTGCTGAATTTTGGGGAGCGAGCAAACGCCAAACTATAGCTGTTCCACCGCCTAATAATAGTAGTGCAGGTAAAAATAACCAAAGCCACCGCCGTTTTCCAGAAGGTGGCTCAAATGAGTTTTGTGGAGGTTTGTCTCCAAAATCAGTTTGAGGCTCAGGGGATGTCATGGCTTATGAGGAACTTAAGGAACAAATTAACTATAAATCAATCAAAATTGCATCTGTTGATATTGAAATTACTGATTTGGCATGAGGTTTTGTGGCAAGTTATGTGTTACTCCATCCAAATATACAGTTTTAATAATTCTGTCTAAATCTACCCAAAGGTGAATCCCTAATTTTCCATCAAGTTATCATGGGCAGGGTTTGATGATGATGGCATACCCATCCCACAGCGATCGCTGCAACAGTGGTAGGGCAGTGGCGAGGTAGGTGGCTTTAGCTGAAATGTCCAGATGGTAAGGCTTCTAAAAAGTTTTGCTTTACTGAATCTTGTAAGAATGTAACTGTAACTTTTTATTTTTCTTTTACGAACGCATAATAAAACATGAAAATATTAGATTGGGTTTTTAATAAGTTAATTCTTTTCAAATATTAATTTATTATTTACTACTCTCCAAAAGGTTAATTTTACGATTTTTCTAAAAAGTGGGAGTTTATCAAATATGCAATTGAAAACTATCGCAACAAATTTAATAAAATTTAATCGGAGCGCTACACTTCTATCAGTTGGAATAGTAGTTTCTATAGGATTACCTGCATTAGCGGCTGTTTCAAGGACTAATGTGAAACCCAATACTAGTAATTCTAGTCGTTATATTACAGGTGGTACTGAGGATAATGGTAGGAACACATTGTATATTTGTTCAACCATTGTTGATGGGGAGTATACACCTGGAAAATACTATCCACCAAATCAAAGATGCTACGTTTCATGGGGAGGTAAAGAATATTCTTACACATCGCCAATCAGATTTTACGCAACTAATAGCTGGACATGGGGAAATTTTCCGGGGTACATCGTTGGTAATAATGTTGCAGGTGGCACTGAGGATAATGGTAGAAACACATTATATTTTTGCCGAGCCGTTGTTGATGGGGAGTATACACCAGGGAAATACTATCCACCAAATAAAACCTGCTACGTTCCTTGGGGTGGACGAGAATACCAATACAGGAGCAATTTCCAGATTCTATTTGCAAACTAAATTGGTACTTGGCAACTTTTGGTAAAGATAGAAAGAAATGGCTTGAGCAGATCGTCAAAAGGTCAACTCCAAAGCTCAAGCCAGCAAAAATAGTCATCTCAGTACCCATAGCTACAGGTGTACTGTCTTAACCCAAATGAGTTACAGAGATATCTAGAAGTGAGAAATCCGGGTTTGGGTTCAACTCACTGTAATAACTGTTCCCACACTCTCATTCGCCAATCTATCTACCGCACACACGGCATAGGTTCCCGCTTGTTGGACTGTAGCGAAGGTTGTGCCAGCAGACAAAATTCGCTGAATTGTCCAAGTATCGCCAGTTTGTCGATAAAGTGTCCAAGAACGAACTGGCTGATTATCACCAGGCTGCCAATTCAGTTTGCGGTTATTTACTTGTAGTTCAATGGGTGGAGGGAGTGGTGATGTATCCTGCCAAGACAAAGTTGGCGGTAGCGCAGGTTTGTTATAAAGCAGACTTTGGAATTTATCAGCAATGCCCTGACTATTTTCCGCCAAAACACCGATATTAAAGAAGATATTCCCCAGTGACAACTGTCCAGCTTGGCTACGACTAATTTTCACCTGCTTTTCAATCTCATCACTCTCCCGACTTTTATTGCTGGGTTCTGTCAAATTGTTACCAGCGTAAACATGTCTTTGCTTTGTGTTTACCTCTGTCCACCACTTTAGCAACGCTGAATAACTTTGTTGTGGTTGGTCTGTGCGCCAGTAAAGTTGAGGCGCGATATAATCAATCCAGCCTTCTTCTAACCATTTTTTCGAGTCAGCATACAGCACATTGTAAGCATCCAACCCAGTAATACCAGCAGGTTGTCCGGGGCGATAAATCCCAAAGGGACTAATACCAAATTTAACGTCGGGTTTGGTTAGTTTAATTCCCTGCCAGAGGCGCTGTACCATTCTGTTAACATTGTCGCGTCGCCAGTCGCCAAGGCTGAGTGTACCACCAGTTGCTTTATATGCAGCGTAGGTTTTGTCATCGGGGAAAGGTTGTCCCTCGATGGGATATGGATAGAAATAATCATCTAAGTGAATGCCATCAACATCGTAGCGCTTCACTACGTCGATAATTACGTTGTAAGCTCTGTCCTGAACTATTTTTAGTCCTGGGTCCATCCAACGTTGAGTTTTCCACAAATAAACGCTTTCTGGATTGGTAGCTGCTATGTGGGGACGGACTGTTTTGGCTGGGTCGGTGGAAGTGCTAGCGCGGTAGGGGTTAAACCAGGCATGGAGTTCAATATTGCGCTTGTGACATTCTGCGATCGCAAACGCCAAAGGATCGTAAAATGGTTCTGGTGCTTTCCCCTGAGTTCCTGTAATCCAAGCACTCCAAGGCTCTAATTTAGATTCATACAAGGCATCTCCCTCCGGTCGCACCTGGAAAATGAGGGCATTGAAGTTTAGCGCTTGTAATTTACTAATAATCTCGCTAAGTTCGGCTTTTTGTTGGGCTACAGAAAGTCCCGCTTTGGAAGGCCAATCACCATTCCACACAGATACTACCCATGCCCCCCGGAACTCCCGGCTATGATTTACCCTAACGCTACCGACAGGTGTAGGTGTGGGTGTCGGCGTTGGTATGGGCGTTGGTATCGGCGTTGGTATTGGTGTTGGTGTTGGCGTTGGTATTGGCAGCTGCACTAGGTAACTAGAGACAATTTTTTCTGCCTTACCTAAATAGACCAAAGCTTGATAAATGATCGCTGCCACATCTGCACGGGTGGCTGCGAGATTGGGATTGAGTAATTTGATATTTGGGAAACTAACCACCAATCCAGCACTAGTGGCAATAGCTACCTGATTTCTACCATACCCAGGAATCTGAACAGAATCTTGATAAATTTGTGGGAGTTGTGAGAGGAGTTCAGGTTTTACCTTGGTGGCTACTTCTAAGCCTCCTACCAAGGAAACTAAAACTTCCACCCTAGTAATTCGGTTAGCTGAACGGAAAGTTTTATCAGGAAACCCGGTAAGAAATGCTTTTTCGTAAGCTGCTTGAATGGCTGCTGCTGCCCAATAATTAGTGGGTACATCAACAAAGGGAACATACTGCCGTTTCTTGGAAACTGTCCCAAATGCGTTGGCGATAATGGCGGCAAATTCAGCGCGGGTAACTGAGTTATCGGGGCGATAAGTGCCGTTAGGCAACCCATTGACAATACCACGTTGGGCTAAGGCTGTAATAAATGAGCGTGCCCAATGGTTTTGAATATCCGAGAAGGGAGTAGCAATAGATACCATTGTTGATTGCAGCTAGCTGGCCTTGATTTTGATTTCCTTAGCTAATTTAGCAATATCAGAGCGATCGCTGCTGCAATGTCTTATAAAGTTTCACTACTCAATTTTTGGGCATTGAAAAGAGGCAGAGGGGCAGGGTGCAAAGGAGAGGAATTTTCCCCCTGCCCCCTGCCCCCTGCCCCCTGCTCCCCGGCTCCCCGGCTCCCCTGCTTCTTCCCCATTCCCTATCTACTAAGTAGGATTTGCAGCTTCATTAGTAGGATTGGAGGTAGAACGCGCATTCAATGACAGCATTACGCGTGAAACGCCAGTGAAAAGAATGCTGACACCAACTAGTGTCCCAAGAAGCCAGGGCGAATTGAAGGGCCACTGGAACCAAATCATTGCGCCTAAGACCAGCGTAATAATCCCATTACCTAGTATCCACGTCCAGTTATCTTGCGGACGTAACCGGAATGCCAGAATTAACTCGAATGTACCTTCAGCCAGTAAAAAGCTGCCAAGCAACAGAGTCAGTGTGAGAATACCTGTAAAAGGATAAACAAACAGCATTATGCCGGTTGCAATATAGAGTCCGCTCAATAGAAGTTTCCAAATAAAACCTCCTTGGTGGCGGGTTTGAGTGGCATAAACTAGTTTTGTAAATCCGGCGAAAATCAAAATCACCGCAATCCAAGTCTCGGCGAATATGGTCGAGAGGTTAGGCGCTGCGATCGCAATAACCCCAAAAATAGTCAAAAGAACACCACTTATCAGTGACCCATTAACATCCTTCTTAATATCTTTAGAAACATCGGTTGTCATACAAATCTTTTCCCTATTCTTAAACTAAACTCTACATTTAGGTTAGGGAATTTCTAAGTAAGAGGGTATGAACCCTAAGATAGACTCATCAGTATTAACTTAATCGCGATCGTGACTAAGAATTTACGACTCTTGAAATACCAAATTAATCATCCGATCGCAACTGTATTATGTCTATGTAACCCTTACAATAGCTCTGCAAGATTGCTTAGGCGTTCATAAACACCGATGAGACGATCTCCTTCAAGTTCAACAGCAGTATTTGGATAATTCTGAATGGCTCCAAGCAGTGTAACTTCACCATTTTGTTGAATAGATGCACTTAAAGCACTTTGCAGCGCTTGCTGATTTAGTTGTCCTGCGGGAGGGTGAACTACTTCACCAATTTGGTTAACCAAAATTGGCCCTGCCCAGCTAGACAGTAAGTTATTTAAAAAAGCAGGATCGGCTTTTATACGAGCTTTCAGTGCCTTACGAGCTACTGCGGGGTCTTGTTGGGCCGCCTGCAAATAAGCTGTTAACGTCGGGGTAGTTTTACCAGTTTCTGTAAACTGAGTTAATTCTTGAACAGATATTTGCCCCTGAAAACTACCATACTTTAAGATAACTTGCTCGGCAGCATTAGCATTAGTAGTTGAGAGGAGAACAATAGCACATATACTTACACCTAAACCTACTGTTTGAGTGAGTAACTTAGTAAATTTCCTATTGTTTAATCGATTGAAAAGTTGAGAAATCTGCATTTTGTGGAGTTTTATAATGGTGTGGAGCGTACATAGGCACAAAATGCCCAAGCTGTATATGGTTTCAAAAAATTCTTGCTACAGGTAGATGATTAGGGGCGTACAGCTATACGCCCCTACAGCCAATTTGTTGCAAAGATTTTTGGAAATGGTGTTATTAAGCCTTTTCATTAGGCGAAGCTAATGAGGTAATATTGACCGATCTTCGTCTAAGGTTGGTGCAGGTATACCCAAATGCTTCCTTGCAGATTCTTCAGCTAGCTTTCGGTCTTGCTCGTTCTCGAACTGACTCTCATCTAACAAATGAGGGTTTTTGGCTGCTTCGTCTCGGCTTGGTTTATAGCCATTTTTCCACCTGTACTTCCAGTCCATAATTTGAAAGGCAGATATACTGCGATTTGATTACATAGTTCTTCATACTAGGCGCTTAATGGAAAATGAGACTCTTGCTATAGGTTGAAGAAACTCATTCAGAGGGTATAAATTTTACATTATCTTAGAGTAAAAATACTCTAATGGGCAGGGCTTGAGCGATTAGCACGCAAAGAACAAGCCATGAGTGGCGATCGCAAACATAATAACTAAGCTAAAAAACATCTTTGCATAATCGAATTAAACATCAATACGCTTGGGTTAAGCTTTTTTCTCTCCCCCTGCAACGCCAGCCTGCCTTAACAGATTCGATGGGGCAGTTTCGCCCATGATGTGAAGGTGTAAGAAGCGATCGTAACTCAGCGATCGCCTAAAGGCTACTACATCCAGTTAAGCATAAGAAACCTCTGGTAACTCAGAGGTTTTTTTGTATCAATTTATTACAACAATTTTTTGGTATGACCAAGGTTTGCCAAAACGATCGCCTAGTTCTTCACACATCCCTTATTTCTAGGACTTACGCGAGAACTCTCTGAAACCCTCTTTCCTTCGTGTCCTTCTTTCTCTGCGAGACGCTACGCGAACGCGGTTCGTTTTTTCATAATTTTGCGTAAGTCCTTATTTCATCAAACTCATTCTCAATTACGCCAACGGCGAATTATATGACTTTTTCTGACTAAATAATACAAAGCAGTTTGAATTGACTTTCAAACACCTAACTATTGAGGTCTTTTTCATGCTGTGTTTATTGAAGAAACAGCTTAATTTAGATTCATGGTTAAACAACAGGTTTTGAACGCGGCAAGCACAAAAGCAAACAGCTAAGGCTCTATTGAAGATAATAAATAATATTTATTTTCATTAAACTACTAAGCCGCCAAATTCCAGTAAATGTAACTTCAAATAGAAAGTTTACATCTGTGCAAACCACAACTTACCTGAATTTGACCAAATCACAATCAGCACTTAAAGGACAAAAAAATGGCACTTTTCAATCTTGGTACAGTAGGTAGCACCCCTGTTGTCAGAGATAACTTTACTTTAACTACTACAGACCCCACAGATGTTTTTAAGTTCCAAATCACCAGCGGCAAAAACATCAACCTGTCTCTGACAGACATCAGCGCTGGTGATGATGCCGACATCCGACTGTTTAAGGATGCTAACCTTAACGGTGTATTAGACGACTTCGACCGAAAAGTTGGACTTGTTTCCAATCGCGGAAGCAACCAAGATGAGGCGATTAACTTTAAAACTAGCCCAGGTACTTTTTTTGCGGAAGTATCTCGCTTTACTCCAGGTAGTTCAGGCAGTGTTAGTTACGATTTAGCCTTGTCTGCAACTGCACCATCTGGAACTTTTCCGATTTCAGCCAGTTTCAGTAACCTTCTACCTAAAGAATTTGTACTTGGTAACTTGTCAGCTGATGTTACTCGTACAGGTAACGTCAATAACCAAAACACTACTGATGTTTACAACTTCTCTTTGGGATTTTTTGAGGGTGTCAACATTAAATTGAACGGACTGAACGGCGATGCTGACATCCGGCTGATTCGGGACTCTAACAACAATCGCATCGTTGATGCTGGTGAGGAAGTTGCACGCTCTACTAGTGGAGGTACTGGGTCAGAGCTTATTTCCAACACTAACTTATCTGGTGACTACTTCTTGCAAGTCACTCAATTCTCTACCTCTAACTACACTGTGACTTTCGACCACTTCACTACCCCCCAAGCTTTAGTTTAGGCATCGGCAGTGGTGAGTAGTACTTGAAAGTTTTGTACGGCAATGCTTTCAAGAGTATGCAAATGATGTAAGCGGCAAAGAATTCTATCTGAACTTTGCCGCTTTTATTCCCCACTTTAGACAAAAAAATTACATCAGACTTAACTAAAGCGGACTGAGCAACGATGCTGATATCCAACTAATTTGAGACTTTAATTGCAATCGAGGAAATTGCCCGTTCTATTAAGAGCGGTATTACCTCAGATATTATTTCCAATATTAATAATGCTGGTAAATACTTTCTACAGGTCGAGTAATTCAAAGATAGCGCTAACTACACTTTGACTTTTAACTAGTTCACCACCCCCTTTGCTTAAGTTTAGGCATCGGGAGTGGTGACTAGTACTTGAAAGTATTGTACGGCAATTTTTTCAAGGGTATGCAAATGATACAAGCGGCAAAAAGTTATACCTGAACTTACCGCTTCATTGGATAAATTATAGCTGCATCGATCAAATATTTCAACAAAATTGATGTTAAAGATTTTTTAAGCTTCCTTCGGGGAAGGGATTTAGGCACAGATGTATGTCTGTGGGGTTCTATCGTCGGTTGATGAAGTGAAGTGTAACAAGTGACGAGTGAAAACTCATAAATTAGCGATCGCTTAAAGACTACCAGAAACATCCAGTTAATCATAAGAAACCTCTGAATTACCAGAGGTTTTTTCGTATCAATATATACATTTATTTTTGTGACAAAAGTTTGCCAAAGCGATCGCTTGACGCAAGCTTTCACTTGCTTCTTCACATATCCAAGGCTTACGCACTCAGATTCCCCAACCCTCTTAAAAAGTTGGCTCTAGAAATTCTCCCCTTAAAAAGCTACAGTGTACACGCAAGTCTCTTGATGCATCGACCTGCAATGTCAATGCATCGACCTGCAATGCCAATGCATCAACCTGCAATGCCAATGCATCGACCTGTAATGTTAATGCATCGACCTGCAATGCCAATGCATCGACCTGCAATGCCAATGCATCGACCTGCAATGCTTATGCATCGACCTGCAATGCCAATGCATCGACCTGCAATGCTTATAAAAATTAACTCACTCTACGTTACGCAGCAACTCTAAAAGACTTATGTGTACACAGTAGCCTTTTTAAGGCCTGCTCAGAGGAATCTAAGTTTTAGACTTTAGTGCGTAAGTCTTAACATCCCTTATTTCATCAAACTCATTCTCAATTACGCCAATGGTGAGTCATAAGACTTTTTATGACTAAACAATACAAAACACTTGAAATTTACTTGAACAAACACCTAACTATAGAAGTCTTTTTCATGCTGTGTTTATTGAAAAAACAGTTTAATTTAGATTCATAGATAAACAACAAGTTCTGAACACGGCAAGCACACAACCAAATAGCTAAGGCTCTATTGAAAATAATACATAATATTTATTTTCATCAAACCCTAAGCCATTAATTCCCGTAAATATCGATTTAAATCGAAGATTTACATCTGTGCAAACCATAACTTCATCTGAACTTGATCGCATCACAATCAACATCTAAAGGACAAAAAAATGGCACTTTTCGATCTTGGTACACTCGGTAGCACCCCTGTTGTTAAGAATAACTCTGATTTAACTACATCTGATACCACGGATGTCTTTCAGTTCAAAACCACCAGTGGCAAAAATATCAACCTGTCTCTCACAGATATCAGCGCGGGTGATGATGCCGATATCCGGCTGTTTAAGGATTCTAACCTTAACGGTGTATTGGATGACTTCGACCGAAAAGTTGGAATTGTTTCCAATCACGGAAGCAACCAAGATGAGGCGATTAACTTTAAAACTAGCCCAGGTACTTTTTTTGCGGAAGTATCTCGCTTTGCTCCAGGTAGTTCAGGCAATGTCAGTTACAATTTAGCCTTATCTGCGACTGAACCTGCTGGAACTTTTCCGATTTCAGCCAGTTCCAGCAACCTTCTACCTAAAGAATTTGTACTTGGTGACTTGTCAGGTAATATCACTCGTACAGGTAACGTCAATAACCAGAATACTACTGATGTTTACAGCTTCTCTTTGGGATTTCGTCAGGGTGCTGACATCAGATTGGAAGGATTAAGCGCCGATGCTGATATCCGGGTGATTCGAGATTCTAACAACAATCGTATCGTCGATGCAGGTGAGGTAATTGCCAGCTCTAATAATGGAGGTATTACTTCGGAACTGATTTCCAACATTAGTGTACGTGGTGACTACTTCTTGCAGGTAACTGAATTCACTGGCGCCACTAACTACAACGTGACTTTTAACCAGTTCTCTGTCCCTGCTTAAGTTTAGGCATTAGCAGTGGTGAATAGTACTTGAAAGCTTTGTACGGCAATGCTTTCAAGAGTATGCAAATGATGCAAGCGGTACAAATCCATACCTGAACTTTACCGCTTGCATTTCTCAATTTATCTCTGCATGGCTCATATCGTGTCCGGTTAAAGACTTATCATTAAGACTGCAAGGGGGCAGGGAGCAGGGAGCAGGGGGAGAAAGACTTTTCAAGTTTTTGCACAAATATTATGAATAAAACATTACAACTAGGCGATGCCTACGACGGGCGTAGCGGCAGCGCCATCTTACCGCCAGAAATTATCCCCTTTTTAGCAAGTTACAATCTAATCCCGCAATTGTTATCTCAGAGCATTATTGAATTAGCGATCGCACCAATTACCTGCACACAAGCCGAAACAACTCAGGCTCTAGAGCAATTTTATCAGCTTTGGGATTTAAACAGCGAAGAAAAAATCCAAGATTGGTGTTTGCGTTATGGTTTAACTCAAGCACAACTAGAACTTTTCGCCACCCGCAAGCTGAGAGTAGAAAAATTCAAACAAATAACTTGGGGACATCAACTAGAATCTTACTTCCTCAAATACAAAAGACATTTTGATAAAGTCATTTATTCTTTAATTCGGACTAATAACAGAGGAACTGCTAACGAGCTATTCTTCCGAATTACAGAAGGAGAGCAGCCATTCTCTGAGTTGGCGCGTGAATATTCCCAAGGCCTTGAAGCTGATACAAGCGGCATCCTCGGCCCAGTGGAACTTGGTACAATTACCCCAAATTTTGCTCGGTTACTTTGCACAAGCCAAGTGGGTATAGTTCAACCACCCGTACCCTTTGGAGACTCATGGATAATTGTCCGTGTGGAAAAGTTTATAACTGCACAGTTGGACGATTTTATGCGCCAACGATTGCTGCAAGAGAATTTTGAAACTTGGTTTCAACAACAACTGAATCAACTATCACCAGAAGAAAAAACCTGGATGGGAATCAACACCAAACCCGCACAGGTTCAAGAAGCAAATGCTGCCTAGAAGTTATTAAAATAGGATGTCTAAAATGACGACAAATACAACCGTTGATATTCAAGAATTTATTGCCGATTTGTTTCCTTTCAATTATCTGCCAAAAAATGCTTTAGAAAGTTTGCTAGACAAGGTGCAATTTTGCCGCTATCGCATCGGGCAGGTAATAGTAGCACGGGAAGCTATGCCCGCTCAGATTAGCATTATCTACCAAGGACAAGCGCGTTTATTAGGCTACAATACTCAAGGACAAAATCCAGCGACACTGAAATTACTCTCAGCAGGAGAGGTTTTGGGTTGGGTAAGTCATGTGCGGGGTATTGCATGTGAGACTGCGATCGCTTCTACTGAAGTTATCGCGATTAATCTACCTATTGCTAGTTTTCTAACCTTACTCAAGCAGGAAGAGGCTTTTGTCCAAGCATTGCAAAATGAAATCGCTCTTTTAGAAGTATATGAACTACTCACCGAAGAACTCAGTCGTCGCGCAGATGGGAGCAAGAATGTAATTAAGCTTGCCCAGGCTGCAACTGAAGTTGCTATCCTCCGAACCATCCCTGCCCGCAAAGTCTTTCACCAGCAGTTAAATTCAGAATTTTTGTGGTTAGTCAGCAGTAATTTTGATGCTGAGTTCCCCGTGGGTAGTCGCCTAGAGTTGGATGAACTCAACCCTAAGCTGAAATTTAATGTAAATATGCGTCTGGTGGGGTTACCCAAATCAATACTTGGAGAAAATCTCGCCCCTCATACGCCAAAAATACTCTTACCCGCAGAGATTCCCTACGCCTCAGAAGTTACTGTCACAGAAGAACCAGCAGCTAAGGGGAAACAAAAAAAGTATCCTTATATCAAGGGTAGAGGCCCCTTAGATGGTTCCCTAGCTTGCTTCCAAATGTTGAGCCAATACTTTAACATCTCCTGGCGCAAAGATACACTCCGCCGGGTGTTGACAAAGCAGCAGGAACAGAAAGGTATTATATCTCTGCAATTTTGCGCCGCCGCCGCCGAGTTGATGGGGTTGACAACACAGATAGTGAAAGTTCCCGCCGTCGCAGTTGGACGCTTGCAATTACCAGTAATGATTTCGTGGCAAGATAGTTTTGCCATCATTTACAAAAATAGCGATCGAGAGTTGCTCATTGCTGTTCCAGAGATGGGACTACTGCGCTACAAACTCCGAGACTTTGAAGAAAATTGGGGGGCTGGAGGAGAAGTTCTACTGCTACAAACCACCAAAAATACTCCCAAGGCGCGGTTTAGTTTGAGTTGGTTTGTACCCTCGCTGCGGCGCTATCGCAAAGTATTAATTGAAGTATTAATCGCTTCCATTGTTATCCAACTGTTTGGGCTGGTAAATCCCCTCGCTACACAGGTGATTATTGACAAAGTACTGGTTGGTAACAGCCCTGATACCCTGGAAGTTTTCGGCATCTTTTTGCTGGTAGTAGCAGTCATCGAAGCAATACTTACCAGCGTTCGCACTCATTTATTTACAGATACCACTAACCGGATTGACCTCACCCTTGGTTCTGAGGTGATTAATCACCTGTTGCGTCTGCCATTATCTTACTTTGAACGCCGTCCTGTGGGGGAATTGGCAACGCGAATTCACGAATTGGAAAACATCCGTTCTTTCTTGACTGGTACAGCTTTAACTGTGGTGATGGATGCTGTGTTTTCAGTGGTTTACATCGTAGTAATGGCAATTTACAGCCCAGTGTTGACATTAGTTGCTTTGGCAACAGTACCGTTGTTTGGCTTGCTCAACTTGATGGTATCACCTTTGATGCGGCGACAATTGCAAGAGAAAGCTGAGTGTAATGCCGAGACGCAATCTTACTTAGTGGAAGTAATGGGGGGAATGCAGACAGTCAAGGCGCAAAATTTAGAAATGCGATCGCGTTGGCAATGGCAAGAACGATATGCTCGTTACATCAGCGCTGGTTTCAAAACAGTTTCTACCCAAACTACCGCCAGTTCTGTTAGCAGTTTTCTCAACAAGTTTTCCAGCATGTTAGTGCTGTGGGTGGGAGCTTTTCTCGTCCTCAATCAGCAACTTACCTTGGGACAACTCATCGCCTTTCGCATCCTGGCTGGTTATGTCACTAGTCCCTTGTTACGGTTAATGCAACTTTGGCAGAACTTTCAAGAAACCGCCCTATCTCTGCAACGCCTTGCTGATATTTTAGACACTCCCCAAGAAACAGAAATCGGCAACTCTCAAAATATCCTCATGCCCAGTATTCAAGGTAGCGTCCGCTTTGAAAATCTCAGCTTCAGTTTCGCGGAACACGGGCCGATGCAACTATGCAATATTAACTTAGATTTCCCTGCTGGCTCCTTTGTGGGAATTGTTGGTCAAAGCGGTTCCGGTAAAAGCACTCTGCTAAAATTGTTACCTCGGCTTTACGAACCCAAGTCCGGCAAAATCTTGATTGATGGCTACGATATCAGCAAAGTAGAACTTTATTCCTTACGCCGTCAGATTGGGATGGTGCTACAAGATACCCTCCTGTTTGATGGGACAGTCCGGGAAAACATTGCCTTGGGATATCCTGATGCTAGCGATGAAGAAATTATTACCGCCGCCAAGGTAGCATTCGCCCACGACTTTATTATGTCTCTGCCCAATGGCTATAACACCCGTGTCGGCGAACGAGGTTCGGGGCTGTCTGGAGGACAACGCCAACGAGTAGCGATCGCTCGTACTGTTCTGCAAAATCCCCAATTACTGATTCTCGATGAAGCAACGAGCGCCTTAGATTACAATGCCGAAGCCCAAGTCTGCGGTAACTTGGCGAGAACTTTCCAAGGTAAAACAGTATTTTTCATTACTCACCGCCTCAGCACAATTCGCAACGCCGATATCATTTTAATGATGGATCGAGGTGCTGTGGTAGAACAGGGAACTCATGAAGAATTGATGGCGCTCAAAGGTTATTACTACTGTCTGTATCAGCAACAGGAAGCGAAAGTTTAGTCATTAGTCATTAGTCATTAGTCATTTGTCATTAGTCATTTGTCATTAGTCATTAGTCATTAGTCATTTGTCATTTGTCATTTGTCATTTGTCATTAGTCATTTGTCAGCCGTAAATACTATTGTTTCAACTTTAAATAATGAAACTTCAAGCTTAAAACTCGATACTTCAGCCTTTGAACTCGGAAGTTGAGCCTTTTTACTCGAACGTTGAGCCTTTGAACTCGGAAGTTGAGCCTTTTTACTCGAACGTTGAGCCTTTGAACTCGGAAGTTGCACCTTTTTGCTTGAACGTTGAGCCTTTGAACTCGGAACTTTAACCTTAGCACTCCTAACTCTTGTACAGACGCGATTAATCGCGTCTCTCTGCACTCCCCAATGCCCCATTCCCCATTCCCCATTTATTATGAACATTCAATATAAATTCGATCGACCAGTACTTTTGCAACAAACTCCTACTTGGTCGCGAGCGATCGCTTGGACTATTATCGGAGTTAGCGCCTTCACCGTAATCTGGGCCTCAGTTTTCCAAATTGATGAATCAATTCATGCGACTGGCAAGTTAGAACCACAGGGTGCAGTCAAAGAAATTCAGGCTCCGGTTCATGGTGTTGTTAACGAGATTCTAGTCAAAGATGGTCAGCGAGTCAAAAAAGGTGAAACGCTCGTTACCCTAGAAAAAACTTCTTCTGAGGCGGAGTTAACTTCATTAAAACAAAGTCGGGCGGCTCAATTACTTGCAAAACAAGCACTAGAGCAAGAAAATGACTTCTATCGCCGTCAGCTTCAAGGGAGCATATCACTACAGGAAGTAGCACAGCAAACTGCTCTGTTGAAAATTAAACCAGAACTAGCCTTCTTGACCAAAAGTCGAGCCGCGATTATTGCCGAAAACCAGTTGTATCGGACACAGTTAAACGGTGCGACTGCTGGAAATACTTTCACAAGAGAGCAACAGTTACGCTTGCGAAATCGCCAAATAGAATTAGAATCGCGTTTAGCCACAGCTAATTTAGAAACGGGACAGACGCAACAGCAATTTTTCCAGACTCAGGCACAGTTAACTAGTGCTAAAGAGTTGCTGATAATTAATCAAAAAATTCTTCATAAATTTGAACCTCTAGCACAGCAGGGGGCTATCTCCCAAATACAATACTTGAAACAGCAACAGGATGTCAGCACTAAACAAGCTGAAGTGATCCAACTGAGTAGAGAACAGCAGCGATTACAATTAGCGATCGCACAGTCAAATGAAAAATTCCGCAATACTGCGGCTGTGTCTCAAGAAGACTTACTTGCCAAAATTACAGATAATGACAAAAATATTGCCGGAATTGATAGCCAATTAACCAAGGTAATTGTAGATAATCAGAAACGCATCTATGAAATTAATGGTCAAATTGGAGAGATTGATAGTAAGTTAATTCAGGCAGAACAAACCCTGAAATATCAGAAAATTACTGCACCCGTAGATGGAACTGTCTTTGAACTCAAAGCCAAAACAGCAGGATTTGTGGTTAATTCCAGCGAACCGCTTTTGAAACTCGTTCCTAGCGATAACTTGGTTGCTAATGTATACATCACCAACCGCGACATCGGCTTTGTCAAAGAAGGGCAACAAGTGGATGTGAGAATTGATTCCTTTCCCTTCCAAGAGTATGGTGATATCAAAGGCGAATTAGTTGAGATTGGCTCTGATGCTCTACCTCCAGACCAAGTTTATAATTTCTGGCGTTTTTCCGCAAAAGTCCGCCTACATGGGCAGAAATTACTGATTAATCAGCGTCAAGTTCCATTGCAATCAGGTATGTCCATTAATGCTAATGTGAAATTACGTCAGCGCACGATTATGAGTATCTTCACTGATTTCTTAGTACAAAAGACTGAAAGCTTAAAGTCTCTCCGCTGAACAAAAGCATTGAAAAACCTCCCTTCTATTCCTCTCTCCTTCTAGGGGAGACTCTTTATACTAAGTTGCGTTCTAATGTATAATTTAAGTTAGCCTAGTGAATGCTAACAAATAAAGGCAAACAATAGGCGATCGCACAAGAGTTAGCTGGGTTTTATGTTTTAAAGCTTTACTCTACCAGTAAACATAACAATTGATAAGCCTATTTTTTGGCTCAAATAACAAAAAATTATGACTATGGAGTATTACTAATGAAAAGTGTAACTAGTGCAGCACTTATTTTAACATTTCTTAGCGGAGTAAATTGTCTCCCTAGCTATGGACTATTATCAAATATCAAGCCTTCAAGAATAGAAGCCCAATCAATTGCTCAAGGTAATAATCAACAGTTTAACCACAGAGTTAAAACTACCTTAGATACTCAATTTAATCTGAAGTATGGACAGATAGCTTACCTTCAAAATGAAAATATTGAAATAAAATTTTCAAAAGTTATCCAGGATTCTAGGTGTCCTTCTAATGTAAATTGTATTTGGCAAGGGCAAGTTGTTATTGAATTAGACATCATAAAAAATGGTAAGAAGGTTTCAACATTAACGCTAACCCTTATACCAGGTCGTGATGTTCCACCAATTCAATTTTTAGATAAATATACGGTGACATTGAGAGACGTTTTGCCTTACCCAAAGAGCGGAATTAATGTTGTGACCAAAGACTACATTGCTAGAATCGTTGTTGCTAAGGGACTTCCAAGCAATAAAATCCCCACTAATTAAAAATTACAATTATTGTAGAGCGTTAGAAATTAAAGGGTTGTAAGGGTATGGGGTAATACGCTTGAGCTTTTATTTCTCACCCTGCCTCCTGCCCCCTGCCTCCCTTACTGCCTCTGTTTAAGCAAGTCAGTAATCGTCTCAACCAGCTTTACTGGATCGATTGGCTTCGGAATATGACCTTGAAAACCTGCCTCTATAGCCTTTTGATAGTTAATTTCTCCAGCATATGCTGTTAAGGCGATCGCTGGAATCTTCCCGCCCTGTTGGCACGGTAAGGCTCTCAGTTGGCGCACTAGCATATAGCCATCCATTTCTGGCATCCCAATATCGCTGAGTAGCACGTCTGCTTTGTACTTGGTTAAAGTGGCAAGAGCTTCAACGGCTGAGGTGACAGTTGTTACATTCGCTCCATACATCTCTAGCATAAAAGCAATAAACTCCCGTGTATCTGCATTATCATCTACCACCAAAACTTTGATGCCATACAAATTTAAGGATGGCTCAGACGGTTTACTGTCCGCGTTCGTCTGGGGTGGAGTTGCCATGAGCGGAAGTTTCACAGTAAAGGTTGCCCCCTGACCTTCACCTGCACTTTCTACCCGAACAGTTCCGCCATGCAATTCGACTAAGTGACGGACGATCGCCAACCCTAACCCCAGTCCACCAAACTTTCTGGTTGTAGCACCATCTGCTTGGCGGAAGTATTCAAACACATAGGGGAGAAAGTCAGGGTGAATTCCTTGACCTGTATCGATAACAGTGACTTCGGCAAAAGAGCTAACTTGCTGGAGCCGGATATCCACTCGTCCCCCGATGTCAGTGAACTTAATTGCGTTCGAGACGAGATTCCAAATCACTTGCTGTAATCGGTTGGGATCGCCCAAAACTTTCCCTACATTTGGTTCAAGTTTGGCCTGAATTTGAATCGACTTGCTTTCAGCCGCCAGCCGCACAGTTTCCATTGCAGCTTGAACGATCGATACTAGCTCGACTGGGCAAACTTTCAGGCTAAGTTTGCCTTGCAGAATTCGGGAGACATCTAGCAAGTCTTCAATCAGTTCGGACTGTAACTTGGCATTGCGTTCGATCGCACTCAGAGCATAAGCGGTTTTGGCTTCGTCAAGCTTAGAGGTTTGGAGTAGTTTCGACCAACCCAAAATCGGATTAAGGGGCGATCGCAATTCATGGGATAACACTGCCAAAAACTCATCTTTAATCCGGTTGGCTTGTTGCAATTGTTGAGCTTGTTGCTGGATTGAAGCAAGTAGGTTTGCCCGCTCAATAGCGATCGCTATCTGCTCGCAAGTGGATTGCAGCAGCTCGATTTCTTCGGGAGTAAAGCAGGTGCGGGTACGACTGGCAAAGGAGAGCGTTCCCAATAATCGTCCCTGTACAATCAACGGTTGTCCAGCATAAGCCGTGATGCCAATTGAGTTGACAAGCTGCGCGTTGGGATGGGTGGAGATTTGCGATCGATCGAGGACAATTTGCTGCCGCTGTTGTGCCACCAGCCCGCAAAGATATTCACCAATTTCAATCCATTCGAGTGACTGAGCCGTTGCCTCAGAGATCCCCCCATAGTTGCTCAGATGCAGCATTTGCTGGTTGTCTTTTACCTCAACCATGTAGTTGTAGTAAGAATGTAACTCTAGCTGGGCTGAGAGCTTGTTAAACAAGTTATTCATCAACTGCATGGGATGTTCCGTGGCCAGTAAATCGCTGGTCGTTTCATACAGCAGGTGCAGCCGTTCCTCTGCTCGTTTGCGTTCGGTGATGTCGAGTGCGGTTCCCAGGAACCTTACCGCTTGCTTGGACACCCCCTCTCCCTCAAATTGCATCTGCCCATTAGCGAATATCCACCGCTCAGTTCCATCCTTCCAGACGATCCGATAGTCAATTTCATAAGTACCCGATGACATCGGGTTGAGCGCATTGCTAATAGTGTTGACTACACGCTCTTGGTCATCTGGGTGGATGCGCTCTATTACCATCGACAGAGGGATAAAGGCGGTGTCATCCGGTTCGCCCCAAATCTCGCGCATTCGCTTGTCCAACTCGACGAGGTTCGTACTGGGGTCATAATACCAAGTCCCAAGCCGACTGATGTTAACGGCAAGTTGGGCGCGTTCCTCACTTTGGTGTAGAGCTTTTTCAGCTTGTTTGCGTTCGCGCAGCGCGGCTTGCGGTTCGCTAATATCCTCTATTAAGCCGTCAATAACGGTTGTACCATCTACTTGGGTAAAAGTTGTACTAATTCGTACCCAAATGAAAGTACCATTCGCTCGGCGCAATTGCATCTCGCGATCGCGGATTTCGCTATTTTGCTTTAATTGGTTGAGAACTTCGGCATAGTTCAATGGTTGGAAATAAGACTCAAGAGTTTGACTTGCAGGAATTTCAGTTAGAGAATTCAAACCCAACAGCCGCAGAAATGCGGGATTACCTTCGAGTAAAGTACCATCTGCCGTTAAGCGATAAATTCCCACATTTAAATTATTTAGTAAAGTTTGAAAGCGTGATTCTAGCCTGACTGCTTTACGTTGAGCTTCAGTCCGCTCTATTGCTCGGCGGACTGCTGCGGGTAATCGAACATAGTGCTTAGGAGACTTGATGATGTAATCTTCCAATCCCGATTTCATTGCCTCAACGGCAACTTCCTGAGTGCCACTATTGGTAAACATTATTACTGGGCAATCAGGATAACGGTTTTTAATTGCCCGGATCGCGGTTAAGCCATCGCTCCAGCGTAATTGATAGTCCGTTATTACTAAATCAAACTGTCCTGTCTCCAGTGCTTCTTCCAAGTCTTTTGCTTGAACAATTTCGTGAAACTGGAGGTCAAAAAACTCTTGCTTTAGTACATGAATCGCCAGTAGGCGGTCATTCAAATTATCATCAATTAGAAGAATACGTAACATTTAACTTTATTATATTTACGTAAGGATAACGGCTGCAAGAAAGCCCAAAAAATGTTCAAACAGTTCAAAATTGCGGTCTTTCGTTAAACATAATCCAGTGGAGATTAAGGGTTATAACAATTTCTACTAATTCATTAAAAATAACTGGCTTAACTATGTAAGCATTTACACCTATGTCATAAATATGATTGATGTCGGCATACTCCCTCGATGAGGTGAGAACTACGACAGGTAAGCGCCTGAGTTCTGGTTGCTGCCGTAACCACATCAAAACCTCAGCCCCGGATCTGCGGGGGAGTTTCAGATCGAGCAAGATTAGTACAGGCAAGGGATAACGAGTGCGATCGCCATAAGGTTCCTCCCCTGACAGATATAACACTGCTGCATCGCCATCATTTACCACCTGAACTGGATTAACAATATTAGCCTTGCGGAACGCTCGTTGCAGCAGAAGCACATCTTTGTGATTATCCTCTACAAGTAAAATAGTGTCTTGCTCTTTACTCATGAAATTTCCGTCTTTAAGGCAGGGGGCAGGAGGCAGGAGGGGCAGGGAGAAAGAAAGTTTTTCATAACTTACTGTGCGCCTCAGGGCATGGCATAGGGTAAGGATCTTGCACCAAATATTTAGGAGCGTAGAAAGAACTTTATGTTTGCCCGTAATCAAGGCGATTGAGAGATTTTAGGGATTTACATCTATAACTATAGGTAAATCTATCCAAAATCGGCTTCCCTGTCCAGGTTGGGATTCTACACCAACTTGCCCACCCATACGTTCGACTCCTTTGCGGACAATTGCTAAACCGATACCACTACCAGGATAAACTTCATAGCTGTGTAGGCGCTCAAAAACATTGAAAATGCGTTTTTGGTATTTTTCCTCAATACCAATGCCATTGTCTTGCACCCATAAGCGAACCAATTTATTACGTTTCTCAGTCCATATTCGTAACTGAGGTTGGATTTCCGGTGCAACAAATTTAATCGCATTAGTTAGCAAATTGGTAACTACTTGAATCAAAATAGTAGGGTTTCCCGTAAGTTCAGCTAAAGGCTCTTCAACTTCCACTCTCACCTGTCGCTGTGTTATTTCTAGTTCTAGCAGTCTCAGTATTTGTATCATCAATAAAGATAAGTTAATAGCTTGTAATGGCATTTCAGTCCGGCTGAGGCGGCTGTATTCAAGCAAATCTTGAACAAGCTTGTCTGCTTGCTGTGTACTTGCAATAATGCGCTGCAAATAGTTTTGTTGGTTCTCTAGGTTAGATTCCCTATCCTGGTTATCTAGGAGGATTGAACCAAACGCTTGGATAGCGCGTAATGGTTCGCGCAGATCGTGGGAAATTGAATAAGTAAATGCTTCTAAATCTTGATTAGCCACTGCTAATTCCTGATTTGTCTGCGCTAAATCTCGATTTGCTACTTCTAATTCAGCAGTACGCTCCCTGACTCGCTCCTCTAAGGTTTGGTTGAGTTGCTGAATTTCAATTTCAGCTTGTTTACGAGATGTAATATCTTCAATTAAGCCATCTATTACCTGTTGTCCCTCAACTGTATTTAGAGCTATGCTTAATCCAACCCAAATAAATCTTCCATCTGCTCGTTGTAATTGAATCTCTTGCTCTTGCTGTTGAGGTGGCGGCAGTTCTTGTAGTATTGAGTAGTATTCATGGATGTTTAATAGATTCATCACTGAGGCTTGTGATAATGAATCCGGCCCCAACAATTCCAGAAATGCTGGGTTACACTCAATAAGATTTCCATCTGGATAAGTACGAAATATACCTAGTTTTAATTGGTTGAGCAAATCTTGGAGACGGATTTCAAGTAAAGTAGCTCGTCGTTTGATTTCTGCTCGTTCTAATGCAACTCGCACAGCAGCTGGTATGCGAATGTAGCGGTTGGGTAATTTCAGGACATAATCATCTAGCCCAGACTTCATTGCCTCTACCGCAATTTCTTCACTACCTGTATTAGTAAACATAATCACTGGGCAGTTTGGATACTGTTGCTTAATGCTATGCAAAACTTCTAGTCCAGTACTCCAGCCCAATTGATAGTCGGTAATAACCAAATCGAATTCGCCTGCTGCTACTGCACTAGCAAAGACAGAGGCTTCCCGAATTTCTTGAGCTTGAAATTGCGGAAATTCTCGCCTCAGTTCTCGGAGCATTAAGGCGCGATCGCCTGGATTGTCATCAATTATCAGAATGCGGAGTACTTGCGTCATTCTTATCGTTGCTGTGAGGAACGGCTTTTGGCAGTGCAATCCAAAAGCGACTACCAGTACCTAATTGCGATTCTACTCCGGCTCGACCGCCCATTCGCTCTACCCCCTTGCGGACAATCGCTAAACCAATACCAGTACCTGGATAGATTTCAACGCCATGCAGTCGTTCAAAGACCCGAAAAATGCGCTCTTGATGTTCTGGCGCAATACCGATGCCGTTGTCTACAATCGACAATTGTATCGAATCTTGCTGCTCCTCTGCATAGATTTTTACTTTTGGTTGTATTCCAGGCTGCACAAATTTCATTGCATTGCTGAGTAGATTGGTTACTATCTGGACAAGCGTAGAGCGATGAGCCATCACTGACGGTAAGGGTTTTGCTACCGTAACTTGTGCAAGCTGTTCCTGAAGTTCTTTGCTGAGTTGTTTTAAAGCTTCCTCAACAACATCAGTTAAATCAACTTTTTGCATTTGAATTTGGGCACGGCTGAGGCGGCTGTATGCCAGGAGTTCAGCAATTAGGGTGTCCATTTGGACTGCACCCTCTGTAATATATTGAATGTATTCTTGCCCAACGGAGTCTAGTTTATCTGTGTAGTCTTCTTGCAATGCCTGAGCAAAGCCTTGCATGGTACGTAACGGTGCGCGTAAATCGTGCGATATCGTGTAAGTAAACGCTTCTAACTCTTGATTTGTTTCTTGCAACTGTGCAGTGCGCTCGGCAACACGCTGTTCTAGTTCCAAAGCGTAATTTTGCAGTTGTTCGCGTAGGAGAGATTGTTGGATAGCGATCGCTAACTGAGCCGCCACCTCAACCACAACATCTTGTGCTTGAGCATCAAAAACGGCTGTCTGAGTCGCCGCCAAGTTAAGTTCTCCTAGCAGCGTTTCTTCAACTAACATCGGAATCCGCAAGCAACAACGCATTCCTGCCGAATGCAACTGTGCTAAAATAGGTGGATAAAGCTCAACACTTGTCAAGTCTTTAACATAACTAAGGTTTTGCCGTAAACTTTGCTCAGGCGCAAAGTCTGATACTGGCATCTTTGTACCTTCAAGCGGTTGTAATTCTTTAGTGCTGCTGCCTGCCACAATCTCAGCTGTGCCTACCTCAAAATTAAACAAGGCAACAAATGCTTGCTCATAGGGTACTAACTGACGCATTCGTGTCAGGGCAGTTCGGACTAGAGATTTGATCGACTCAGCAGCTAAAATTGCTCGGTCAATATTATGTAAAGCGGCAAGTCTTTGGGCAGAAAGCTGAACATTTTCAGTTTGTACTTGGGCAGTTTTGAGAGCATTCTCATAATTGTCAGACACATGTACAATTTGCCGCCGAATATAAAAGGCAAGGACGCCACCAGCAGCAAGCGACAGAATTATGCTACTAAAGATGACTCGCCCAGTAGTCTGTTGGACTGTTTGGTTGCGCTGAGACCGTAGCTGCTCTTCAGTAGCAATAAAATCACTAATTTGATTTCGCATCACGTCCATACGCTGTTTGCGAGCCTCAATTGCTGATAGGGGTTCAGTTTCACCTCTTTGTTTGCGGGCGAGCGCTTGGGAAATAGAGATATTCCAAACTGTTTGCTCTGCCTTGATTTGCCTTAAGCGTTGACTTTGTTGGGGATTATCTGACACTAAATCACCCAACCGATCAAAAGTAGTATTAATAGTAGAGTTAGCTTGCTGATAAGGTTCAAGAAATTCTGGCTTACTTGTAAGCTGGTATCCACGGACTCCTGTCTCCAGATCCAGTAATAGTTTTTGTAAGCCATTTGCTCTGGCAATTACTTGGTCAGTGTGGTCAACCCATTGCATAGCCGAAAGCAGGCGGTTAATTTGCCAGATTGAAACTCCTGACAACGACAATAATAAGATAATTGGCAGAGCGATCGCGCCGATCAGCCTACGTCTGAATGCAACTTGAGTAATTTGCAGCATTTATTTATGCTATAGCAGTGCTTGTACAGTAAACGACACAACTGTTTAAATTTAAGTAAATAAGGAAAAAAGGATGAAAAATTCCGCTAAAGTCTTATTTAAAACAAGCTTTATTCTTTTTAAAAATGAATATAGAAGAAGCATTAGTAATTTTAGATACATTCCTTGAACATGGCTTAAGTGATGTTCAAGAAATAATATTTCGTAAAGCTTGGGAAGGACAAACTTATCCAGATATCGCCGAAAGCTGTGGTTATGATGCCAATTATATAAAAGATGTTGGTTCCAAGTTATGGAAGTTACTTTCACAGGCTTTCGGGGAGGAAGTGACAAAAAGTAATTTTCGCTCAGTATTGAGACGGCGAAGCCTCCAACGGGCTTTGCCTATGCAAAGTAGCGTTTTGTCAGAAAAACTACAAACTGTACCAGCAGTCTTGAAACAGTCTCAGTCAAGAAGCACAGGGAAAGATGGGATATCAGCATCTTCTTCAGCAATAGAAAAGCAGGATGAGAAAAAAACCCCAGTCCTTAATCCCGACTTCTTAGAAAATCCTGGTGGCTCAGTACCGCTCAATTCTTCTTTTTACATAGAGCGTCCGCCAATTGAAGAACGCACATATGCCGAAATCAACAAACCTGGAAGCCTAATCAGAATCAAAGCCCCCAGCAAAATGGGAAAAACATCCCTAATGCACAGAATTCTCATTCATGCTAAACAGACTGGGGTACACACCGTACAGATTGGTTTACAGAGAGCAGATAGTCAAGTTTTCACTAGCTTAGAAAAATTCTTACGCTGGTTTTGTGCTAACGTCAGTCGGCAGTTGAATCTAGAAATCAGACTCGATGATTATTGGGATGAGGATATTGGCAGCAAAGTTAGCTGCACATTGTATTTACAGGAGTATTTGCTAGAAAAAATCGACGCTCCGCTAGTCTTAGCATTGGATGAAGTGAATCGAATTTTCGAGTATCCAGAAATCTCTAGGGATTTTCTCCCCCTACTGCGTTCTTGGTATGAAGATGCTTCCGAATTAGAAATCTGGCAAAAACTCCGACTAGTGGTAGTTCATGCCACTGAAGCTTATATTCCGTTAGATATTAATCAATCCCCTTTCAATGTAGGATTACCGATTAAGTTACCAGAATTTAGTTTAGAGCAGATGCAAGAATTGGCGGTACGTCATGGATTGGATTGGGCCAAAGGTGAGAAAGGATTGCAAAAGCTGGCTCCTCTGCTAGCAATGATTGGAGGTCATCCCTATCTAGCTCGTCTGGCTCTTTATAACCTGGGACGCGAAGAAGTAACCCTAGAGCAGCTATTAAAAGAAGCTCCCACAATTGCCGGCATTTATAGCAACTATTTACGGCATCATCTAGCCAATCTTCAAGAACATCCCGAACTTGCGATCGCACTCAAACGGGTAGTTACCTCTCCAACAAGCGTGCAATTAGAAGCGATCGCTGCCTATAAATTAGAAAGTATGGGTCTGGTAAAACTTGAAGGAAATCAGGCAATGCCTAGCTGTGAGTTGTATCAGCTGTATTTCCGAGAGCAATTAACCTAAATGCTATGAATAAGTACGAATATCAAATTGGCGGTAGTCTCAAAGTCGATGCTCCTAGCTATGTAGAACGGCAGGCTGATTTTGAACTTTATAATGCTCTAATTCAAGGTGAATTTTGTTATGTATTTAGCTCTCGGCAAATGGGTAAATCTAGCTTGCGGTTACAAACGAGGCATCGATTAGAACAAGCAGGCTACAGTTGTGCTTCTATCGACATGACTCGGATTGGCAACGGCAATATTACTCCTGCTCAGTGGTATAAGGGCATAGTAGTTGACTTATTAAGAAGCTTTAAACTCTTTAGCAAAGTTAATTTAAAAGCCTGGTGGTCGGAGCGTGAAGATTTACCTGCATTACAGCGATTGAGTCAGTTTGTCGAAGACATTTTGTTAGTTGAACTGAAAACTGAAAAAATCTTTATTTTCATTGATGAAATTGATAGTGTTTTAGGTTTGAATTTCCCTGTTGTCGATTTTTTTACTCTGATTCGCTCGTGCTATAATCAGCGAGCCGAAAATCCAGAATATAACCGTCTAACTTGGGCACTGTTCGGAGTCGCAACGCCTTCAGATTTGATTGCCGATCGCAACTGTACCCCATTTAATATTGGTAAATCTATTGAACTACACGGCTTTAACTTATCAGAAGTTCAGCCATTAGCAGCCGGATTAGAAAGTAAAGTAGCTAATCCGATGGCAGTTATCAAAGATATTTTAGCTTGGACAAATGGTCAGCCATTTCTCACTCAAAAGCTCTGTCAGATAGTAGTGCAAGAAAGACACAGTGGAAGCAAGGATGTTCAGGAGCACAGAAGCTTAGAAGTTGATGAGCGTTATAAATTGGATAACCATTTACCGATTATTAATCAACATCTGATAAATTTTTATTACCAATTCCCCTTGTTAATTTTAGAAAAGCTAGTGCAAACCCATATTATTGAGAAATGGGAAGCAAAAGACGATCCAGAGCATTTGAAAACAATCCGCGATCGCTTGCTGAGAAATGAGCAGCGGGCTGGAGGTTTACTGGGAATGTACCAGCAAATTTTACAAGGTATTCAGATAGCTAGTGATGATGGAGAAGAACAAATAGAACTGCTGTTATCGGGGTTAGTAACCAAGCACCAAGGGCAATTAATAGTAAAAAACCGGATTTATGAAGAGGTTTTTAATCAAACTTGGGTAGAAAAACAATTAGCAAAATTACGACCCTACTCCCAAGCATTCAACGCTTGGGTAGTCTCAGAGCATCGCGATCATTCCCGACTATTACGCGGGACAGCTTTACATGAAGCTCTAGCTTGGTCGCAAGGCAAAAGCTTGAGCGATCTAGATTATCAGTTTTTAGCAGCTAGCCAAGAATGCGATCGCCGAGAAGTTGAGACATGGTTAGAAGCAGAACGAACAAAAGAAGTCAAAGCTAGACTAGTTCAAGAGCAAAAAGCAGCTAGATTTCAAAGATTATTTTTTATAGGCGCATTCGGTTGGGCATTAATAGTTGTTTTAGGATTGGCGATGGTGACTTTCGAGTATAAAAAGCACTGTTCAGTAACCTCAAAGCAATTACTACATCAACCATGAGTAGGACAACGATTATATCTGCAACCCAAATAAAATTACATCTATGATAGTTAACCGGAATTTTTAATTATTAGAAATTATGCACTATTTACTCAGCACTAATATATTTCGATAAATAGGTAAAATCCAAATCGATATTTATCCTAGACTGCCTCTCTAGGTTATCTGTTGAAATATTGATTTGCTGTCAGTATCTGGAATTTTGTGAGCCACCTTCCTGTAGTGAAAGTCTAGTTTAGAATAAATCCTCTATCTCAGCATATTTCCGCAAGCGTGGTAGACACTGCCGTTGATAGAAACTGCTTAATGTCGCAATTGGCAGCCCAAAGTCTTTAGATAATTCTTTCCAGCTAACTTCCGGGGGTAAGCGTTTGAGAATTAATACCTGACAATTTACGTCTGGACGCCCTTTAATGTGAGTACTACGTAGTTCCATATCGGAGTCTGTCTGCACCCATATCTCCAGGTTTTCCAAAATGGGAGGCGCTTGGGGGGTAGCTGGTATATTATCTATCGGGTCAATAGTTTCACCAATCTCACCCGACTTAGACTGATGAACCCCAAAGGGGACTGTTGTGGCTTGTTCCCGGTTTTGTTGGAGATAAAAGTCTTGTAGTCTGCGTTTTAGGTACGCATCTAGCCAATTAATCACACTACCTTGAGTGGAGTCATAGGCTTGACCTGTCGTACCATCACAAACATTGCGGCAGAAATACAACCAAGTTTGTTGCAGTGCGTCTTGATAGTAGGGAGTATTTTCCTTCCAGAGTTTACCTTGTGTCAAACGAATGACTTGCGTGAGCAACTTCTGACGTTGAGGGCTTCCAGGTGGATGTCTACGGGCTTGGGCAACTAAGGATGCTAGTTGTTCCTTTAGATCCTCCTTAACTGAGGAGCTAGACAACAGATGCCTGACTTCCTGGTTTACTGGTAGTGAATGACTTTGAATGGCTAAATCAGTAGTAACATCTTCTACAGTCAAAGAGTTGTTGCTCACATCATCAATTTTAACAGTAATGCTATTCATATTTCCTTGCTCAGATACCTGAATACTGTGATGAATTGCTTCTTCAGGCGGGATAAAATCTTGGTTTATACTATTTTTTCGCATCTTATTTTCTTTCCTGAAGTTTCTTTTTTGGGCATACTTTGCAGGCTTGATGCAGTAGCCAGGCATTTCTTTGCTTGATTTTTGATGCTGTCATTATCTGTCAGATATTAGAGGTGATAACAGCATGGTTGCAATGGGCAATCCCCTTTTGCTCGCTGACTCAATTCAATCCACATAATCAACTCAGTAAGACGACATAATTAAATGTAAAATGCAAATCATAAGAACCTGTTGCTGTTGGGGTTTTCCCTTTTGCTTTAACTTATTAAAGGTTCTTGAGGTTCTGGATCGAAGTTTACTTTGACCATACCTTTAATTTAAGTGAATCATTCACTTTTTGACAGCATGAAAAAGTCATAATTCGTCAGGAATTTTGCCGTCAAAGTTTTATTAATTTATGTAAAAAATGTCAGTAACGTCAGAAAAATCTCTTTTCCCACCTGTGTTAGCAGTTTTGGATTAGAAGTCTTGACTAAGAGGATGTTTGAAAAGTTTTGGGCGATTGGAAATCGCGGCTACACAAGCAAAGTCCGCCTACGCGGACTAACACAAAATCAAACTCTTTAACCCACGTAGGTGGGTTTTGTCTGTGTAGCCGCGATTTCCAATCGCCAAGGCTAGTAATAATTTAGACTTTTCAAACACCCTCTAAAGGTATCTTCCAGCAATCTCAGACTATATATTTATTTACAGAACTTTTGATACAAAACACTTTAGCGGCTTGCTGAAATGGTGTTAATAGGAGGTGATATCGCGGACACTAGCACAATGGTATTCCTGTCCGTTTAACTCCAGATAATTGACAGTTATTTCTACGGCTATGTCCTGACCATCTTGAGTTCGTTGAGTAGACTCAAAAGTGAGAGAGGCTTTCTGTCTAACTTCTTGCCAGTGCGATCGCCAAGCAACCGTCGAAAAATTTGGATTTATATCGTAAACAGTCATAGTCAGCAATTGGGCGCGGGAGTATCCAAGATGACGACAGGCAGCTTCATTCACGTAAACAAGCTGGGCATCAGAATTGACAAAAAAGATAGAATCCTTAAATTTATCTAGATAAAACTGACTGAGGCGCAGTGCTGATTCTGCTTTTTGGCGATCGCTAATTTCCTGTTGCAAAAGTATATTTTGCTCAGTAAGTTGTTTTTGTAGCCTCCGGATAGTTAAATTATTTTCTACACGGGCAAAAACCTCTTCTTCACTAAAAGGTTTGGTAATGTAATCTACCCCTCCAACTGCAAAAGCTTTAACTTTGTCAAATACTTCATCCAAGGCGCTAATAAAAATCACCGGAATGTCGCGGGTTTTCTCTGAGGCTTTCAAGTGTTGACAGACTTCATAGCCATTCATTTCTGGCATCATGATGTCAAGCAAAATTAAATCAGGCGGCGCAGCTTGTGCTGTTTTCAAAGCTGTTTGCCCGTTAATCACTCTCCGAATTTCATACCCAACCTGAGTTAGCATGGCGGATAAAAGCCGCAGATTGTCGGGTGTATCATCAACAACAAGAATATTTGCTTTTGGTAGCTGAACTTGATAGTTATCCATATTTATTAGAAATAATTTATAAAAGTAAATATTAAAAACTCTTAGAGAAAAGAAGCTATTACCATAACTTTCTATAAAGAACATGAGCACAGTACAGATGTCTAAAAACCCATTTATATAGCCACGGAACAACTTATCCTAAATCGTCTGACCTCTTAAGATTCACTTTAGAAATCATTTCTTACGGTTGTGTTAAATCAATAACTTTATCAATCCGAAAGTTATTAACCCAATCAGACAGAGTGTTTGCCAAAAGAGCAGATTCTTCAGGAATTTGCTCAAGCAAGCTAAAAATCAGCTTTTCATCAGTACACAGTGCCGCTTGGTGTAGCTGTGTCACCCACTCAGTGGGCATCTGAGCCAGCATCTCTTCTAATGATAAAAGTTTAAGGTCGGAATTTCCGGCAAATTCGTCTTTTTGCAGGGGTTTATCTTCATATACATAACGCACCCCCAAATATTTAGACATCATATTTAAGATTACTTCCTCTCGGAAGGGCTTACGCACAAAATCGTTACAGCCTGCCGATAAAACCACAAACCGTTCTTCATCAAAAGCACTAGCAGTTAGAGCAATAATGACAGTAGCTTGACCCTTTAAAGTAGCTCTGATTTGTTTAGTGGCTTCATACCCATCCATCACAGGCATCCGCATATCCATCCAAATCAGTTGCGGTTCCCAGGTTTCCCAAAGGTTAACCCCTTCTTGACCATTTTCAGCTTGACGTACCTCGAAGCCAAGGGATACCAACATATTGACTAGGAGTTGGCGATTTTCCCATTTATCTTCAACTACTAAGATTCGGTATTTTGGTTGATTAGGCTCTAGACTAATTACTCGTCGTTTTAGCTGTTGAATTGGAGCTTCAGCTACTTCTGCCAGGCTAATTTGGAGATCGAAAGAAAAAATTGTTCCTTGTCCCAAAGTACTGCTAACAGTAATACTTCCCCCCATTAGATGCACAAATTGTTGGCTAATGGTTAAACCTAAACCTGTTCCTTGCTGAGATTTCCGACCTGCTTCTGTTTGGACAAAGGGTTTAAACAACTTTTCAATTTCAGCAGGTTTAATCCCTGTCCCAGTGTCTTCCACTTCAAAATGAAGCCAGAAGAATGAAGGATCGGAGCTTTTTATTGCTTGTGCCCGTTCTTGCTGCTGTAGTCTACTTTCTTCCTTCATCCTAACTCGCAAACTAACGCCGCCTTCTTGAGTAAATTTGACAGCGTTACCAAGAAGGTTAATCAAGACTTGACGCAATTTACTTTCATCTGTATGCACATATTTAGGAACTTCAGGTCTACGTTCAAACATCAACTGTAAACCTTTGGATTCTGCTTTGAGTTGAAACATCTCTTCAAGTGAATCAAGTAGAGTGTACAAGTCAAAGCTATTATTGTTTAGTGTCGTTAAACCCGCCTCAATTTTGGACATTGACAACACATCATTAATCAAAGTCAGCAAATGCTCTCCACTGCGACTAATAATTTCTAAATGTTCCAACTGAGAAGCATTAATAGAAGAATCGCGGCTCATTAGCTGGGTAAAGCCAAGGATGCTATTAAGAGGAGTACGAAGTTCGTGACTCATGTTTGCGAGAAATTCACTTTTGGCACGATTGGCAGTTTCGGCTTCTTTGGCTTTTACCTCCAATCTATGGCTGTAATTCTCTAACTGTTCGCCAGATATTTTTAACTGTCGTGTTAGCCAAGACACTCCAATCAATAGAAATCCCATTGATAAGAACCCCACTAGCATCATCGTCCCTGCCAATCGACGAGCCGGGGCAAAGGCTTCTTCTTGGTTCATTTCTACCATTAAGGCAAGGTCTTGGTCATTGAGCCAGCGATACACTCCAATTACTAGCACTCCGGCATAGTTTGGATAAAGTCCTTGGTCGCTAATTCCACTCATTGCTGCATCAATGCCTTGGCTACTAACTCCTTTAGGAAAGTTTGGTGTTTTATCTTTCTCTTTAGAAATAAAAGCGTTTTTAGTTACTAAAGAGCCAACTAAATAAGTTTCGCCACTCTTACCTAAGCCTGTACGTTCGCGGACAATTTGATCTATTCGGTCTAAATTTAAATCAGCTAAGAGAACACCTTGGCGTACCTTAGCTGCGTCACGTAGAGGTGTTGCAAAAGTAACTGATGGCTTGCCAGTAATAGGCGAGACATAAAAAATAGGGGCAAAGGAGTCTCCTGGCTGAATCTGTTCAATATAGGTGATGTTAGCTGAAATTTCATATTGACCTTCACGCTGCTTATTAGTAGATAAAATAATCCGATTGCTACGGTCAAGAATGGAAATTTCTCCCAAACTTGGCTTGATTTTAGCCATATTTGCGAGGTAATCCGAGAGAACTTTGTAAGCATTGCGAGAATCTGCATCGGAGGCTTGGGAATTTAAAAGTATTTGAAAATTATTTTGTACGTCTGGAAACTGAGTGAGTAAGAGAAAGTCGCGTTGTTGGTCTTCAAACCAACGGGTAATTTCTTCTTCTTTAAGGGTGGCAGCAGCACTGAGTCGTTCAAAAGCAGCTTGCTTTAAAGCTTCCCTTGCATTGATGAAGGCAAATCCTCCTACTACAGCTACAGTCACCAAGGATAGAAATAAAAATGAACTGGCAACTTTAATAGTTAGGTGTTGATTCCAGAACTTCATATATTTACAAGCTGTTTCTGTTTTTAAAGATATTTATATTTTTTATTATTAATGCAAATAGGTTATTCCTTTAGTTAATATAAATAATTATCGATTACCATTGTGCAAAGATTTGTTTGATCCGCGCGATCGCCTCATCACTTGCTTGCTCTGGAGAAATTTTATCTACAATTATTCGATTAAGAGCTTTTCCCCAGATATTCTCCTCTAAAACTACGCTGTATGCTGGGTTTTGCACATAATAAAATAGCCGCGTTGAACCTTCTGTCACCGTCTTGGCCGCAGTTGAAACATGGGGATCGGTTGGGTTTTTCCAAAATGGGTCTTGCCAAAGCGGTTTTATGACTGGTAAATTACAGCCGCCAGCAGCTTTCAGATACTTATCTATCACTTGTGATTGAATGAGATATGCAAGAAAATTCAAAGCTTTTGTCTGTTGCTGGGAATCGGCGAATAAAACTGCTTGCCTAAGTGTGAGTAGATAACGCATTGGCTTGCCGTTGGGTTTGTTGGGAAATTTTAAGATGCCAAGCTTATTGCGATAGGTGCCGGCATCTTGGCGGACAGAGCAAGGAATTGAGAGGGTGTTGTTAGGAGTCATCACCACCACACGGTTGAGCAAGCTGCGATTATTATCTGGATTTAACCAATTGATTGCATCTGGTGGCACATAACCTTGTTGGTAAAATTTGGCATACCAATCTAAGGTTTGGACAATTTTTTGTCTGACCTTTGGGTCATCAATCAGCAGTTTACCTTTTGAGTCGAGAATTTGCACATCGTATGCTTCTAAAATATGCTCAAAAAATATGTAGGTATCTGAAGCTCCAGCAGAGAAAGGAAAACCTAACCCATAAATATCCTGCTTTTGCTGTTTCATTCGCAGATCGTTCTGCACTTGTTTCCAAAACTCCCAAAAACCATCCCAATCTTTGGGAATATCCCTTTTACTGCGACCTATTTGCTCTAGCAAGTCTCGCCAGTAGAAAATATGAACCGTTGCCTGATTGATTGGAACTGCATAGTAACTTCGCTTTTTTGCAGCATTATTATAATAATTAACAGATTGCAGGGCATACTCAGGATAAAGATTTTTGACTGGCTTAATTACATCCGTTACATCTGCCAGTTTCCCTTCCCAAGCCAGACGCGGATTTAATGCTCTCTCAGCGCCATAACTCATCATGATATCGGGTGCATTACCTGCCTGAATAGCCCTACGCGCCTTCTGTGGTAACTCATCGCCAATATAGAAAGAAAGCTTGACTTTGTTACCAGTTTGTTTTTCCCAATTGCTTACTAACTGCTGGATTGCTTCATCTTCATCCACAGTAAATCCTTTATCCCACCAAATTCTTAAATCTGCACTTTCAATGGAGAGTTTATTGACTGGAGAAGGGGATGATTGATACGTATTAGTGCAAGCAACGATTATCAAGCTGAGTATCAATGCCATGAATGCATAGCGACGGCTGATTCGTCTTGGCACTATGGTAAAAGCTTCGTTGGTTCTTTGCTGATTCTTGACTTTAGAAATTTGACTGGCTTTTTTTCTGGGTACCACACTTATAGAGCTTATATTTAAACTGAGTAGATATACCCAATTTAAAGCCTTTTGTCGCTGTTTAAAATAAACTAAAGTGCTGCAACACCATCCCAATTAAAAGAGATATTGCCTCCGCTAGACTATTAATATTAATCTGTCGCCCTTGCCAAAAAATTTCGCCAGCATCGGGACGCACTAACTCATAGATAATATTCATCTTTTCGGATGGAAATTTAGCCAGCGCAACTTTTCCACTTCTTCCACCGAGTAGTGTGTTGTTGTGTAGCGAATTTTGAAAGAACGATGTCTTGCACTAACAAATCAGTAATTGTCTTTATCTATACTTGAGTGAATAGCTTTGTTCAAATCCCGCAGCAAGTCTTCTTCCGCATCCCGCTCTTGCTTGAGTTCTCGAATCATTTCTTGACTAGAACCAATCACCAAACCAGCAACTGCACCTACAAGGGCGTATTTTTGCTCTAAATCTTGATACATTTGACTCGTGTAGGGGCAAGGAAATAAATTAGCAGCAATAAAACCAATTCCTGCACCCACAAATGCTGTCACAAAGCCAGAGAAAGCGATCAGTTTACCATTCATTTGCTTTGCTCCAATGCTTATAATTTTGCTAAATAATAGGAGATCCCCTATATTGTCTCAGTAGCTCCTAAAGTTGCAACTTAATCTTTACCTCTTGTAACATAAGGCACACTGGGGGAGATGACGAGAGAAGTCTGAGCAAACAAAAGAATAAGGGAGATGAAGATAATAACTCCCAACTCTCTATGCCAATACGCTTGGGTTAAGCTTTTTTCTCTCCCCCTGCTCAAGAAGAGCCTGCCTTAGGGACTTCAAAATAAAAAAATCTCCCATCGCTTTTAGGAAAGGGAGCAGGGGGCAGGGGGAAGAAAAGTGGTTTTGATTCCAAAAATTGGATAATTTATTTTTTGGAGTTCCCTTAACAGATAAATTTCCTTAACTGAACTGTATTGCTCCTAACTCCCTTTTTCAATTACTCGAATCATTACGTCTGTTATCATCATTTTGCCTAACAATTACAGAGGAATCTTGATGAGCGTTCGTTGTTCGCGCAGCGTCTCCGACTGGAGTTGGCATCACTCTTGATTGTCCATCTTGGTTTCCATCTTCGTTTCCATCTGGGGATGGTGGTTCGGAGGGTTTAGCAGGTTTTTTCTTCAAGAAGCGTTCTTCCAAAGTCTTGATGATTACATACAGCACTGGAACAATCAGCAAACTCAGAATCGTTGCTACGAGTAGTCCGCCAAATAAGGCTGTAACGACCAGCGCGAGGCAGAACCGGCTCCGGTGGCAATTACCAAGGGGAAAAATCCCAGCAAGGAGGCGCTTGAAGTCATTACAATCGGACGAAACCTTTCTTGGGCTGCGGTTATGGCTGCTTGTCGAATTGTCACGCCTTCTTCAAGGGCTTGATTGGCAAACTCGACGATCAAAATCGCGTTTTTCGACGCTAATCCAATCAGCATCACTAAAGCCACGTTGGCGTAGACATCATTAACCAAACCGCGCAAAGCTAAGGCACTCAATGCGCCTAACAACGCTAACGGTACAGTCAAGAGAATAATCGCCGGATCGATTAAAAATACTACCGTAGCTAGTTTCACATGCAATACGGTTCCGTTAACCGTAAAACCATAAAAACTAAGGCTTATGCCCTAAATCTTGCCTTGTAGGTACTATCGAATATCTCTGCACGGGGACGACTTAGGACAATCGTACTGCCTTGAAGAGGGCGATGTAATAACTCTTTTGTCTGCTTGGGAGAGGGACAAAACCAAGTAGTGAGAAAAATTACGATCGCTATTGAGCCTCATAGTGTAGCAGGCGATCGCTTAACGATTATCGGTGAAGGTAATACTGGTCGTCACAATGGCGCTCCTGGCGATTTATACATCAATTTAGAGATTAATAGCTAAAACCACCATCATCAGCCAGGAAGCTTATACCAATTTAATGTGAAGTTGCACATATCTTGATCCCCCTAAATCCCCCGATAAATTGGGGGACTTTGAATTCCCCCCTTTTTAAGGGGAGCCAGCGCGGTCTTGGGGTCTCCCCAAGTGGAGCGACTGGCGTGGGCTAGGGGGGATCGAATTCTATGCAGCTTCAGAAAGAATTGGTATTATTGTAATTCTGTTTGTTGATTTTTTAAATATTGCTTACTATAATTTCACCTTAGGAATTGACCCTTCAATTCCCTCAACATACCAATCCATCGCCAGTTGTTTTTGATCGCCTAACACCTTACCCTTTGGCACTTGCACCACCCCTTTTTGGTCTTTCACGGGGCCATCAAAAGGATGTGCAGTACCCTGAATAAACTCATCGCGCTTCGCATTCACCAGTTGTTGCACATCAGCGGGAATCGCCTGATTCATCGGGGAAATATCCACCATTCCTTGACCAATCCCATCCCAAACCTCTTGAGATTTCCAAGTATTACTCATTACAGCCAAGGCTTTATCTGTATAGAATTTGCCCCATTTGTTAATAGCTGATGTCAGGTGGGCTTTTTGACCAAACTTACTCATATCAGTGTTGTAGCCAAAAGCATAAATGCCTTTTTCCTCAGCCAATTGGACAACTGCACCAGAGCCAGTATGCTGCGTTAGTACATCCACACCTAAATTGACCAAAGCTTGAGCCGCTTCTCTTTCTTTAGTTGGATCGTACCAACTTTCTACCCAAAGTACCTTAACTTTTGCTTGAGGATTTGTTAGCCGCACTCCTTGAGTAAATGCACTGATTCCCCGAATTACTTCTGGAATTGGGTATGCGCCAATAAAACCAACTACATTTGATTTTGTCATCTTGCCAGCAATCATGCCGGTTAAGTAACGCGGTTCTTCAAAGCGTCCTAGATAAGTGCCGAGATTGGCAGCACGTTTGTATCCCGCACAGTGTTCAAAGACAAGATCACCAAAGTCTTTGGCAACATTAATTGTTGGGTTCATGTACCCAAAGGAAGTTGTAAAAATCAACTTGTTACCATCTAATGCTAGTTGGCGAATCACCCTTTCGGCGTCAGCAGCTTCGTTGACATTTTCAACAAAGGTAGTTTTTACCTTATCTTGAAGATTGGCTTCCATGTCTCTGCGACCTAGATCGTGGGCATAAGTCCAGCCAAAATCACCCACAGCGCCCATATAAACAAATCCTACCTTGAGAGGTTCATTTACCGTCACAGACGATGCTGAGGGAGGCACCTCACCCTGCGATTTGGAATTTTTGCCTTGAACACAACTAGTTAAGGCAAAGCTAGATCCTGCTAAAGTGACATACTTTAGAAAATTCCGACGATCCATATTTTATCGATGGGGTTTAGTTGCTGAAAAATATTTCTCTGATTCCTAGTAGCGACAAACACACTATTGACTTAATTTTAGCTCTTGTTTTTTGCCGTAAACTTACTTACGAAAGAAAGCAAATAATGGTTGAATTGGGCATGGGGACAAGAGGGACAAGAAAAGAGTTTCTTTCCCAATCCCTTTTGCTCACAACTCCCATAAGGGGATGCGGTTTACTGGAGGTTTTTAATGAACTTATTTGAGCTTTTAGTAGGAGAAGACAATCATCCAGCCCTAGTTACGCCTGAGGGGCGATCGCTAACTTATAAGCAATTGCGCGAGAATGTTGTTGGATTGGTATCCCAACTCAACAGCTTTGGATTGAAACGGCCAGAACGCATTGCCATTGCCATGACTAACGGTTCACCAATGGCTATTACCTTTTTAGCTGCCGCCCTGTGTGGTACTGCTGCACCCTTAAATCCTAAATACAAACAAGAAGAATTTGCCTTTTACTACGAAGATACCCAAGCAAATGCACTGATTACGTTATATGAGGGGCCAGAAGCAGCTATTGCTGCCGTCACACCCAACATGATGTTAATTAATGCCAAGGTAAACACTGACGGCACATTGAACTTTGAATTACTCAAGGAGAAACTTCCCCCCAGATCCCAGCTAAGAGCTCCCTTGCCTCAGTCTGACGATCTAGCGATGATTCTCCACACTAGCGGCACCACCAGTCGTCCCAAGCGTGTGCCAATTCGTCATCGCAACTTAATCGCCTCAGCGGGCAACATCATTGGTGCTTACTCACTCACAGCAGATGACACTACACTTTGCCTAATGCCCCTGTTCCACATTCACGGATTGGTGGGCTGTTTGCTGGCAACTCTGGCATCGGGCGGCACACTAATTTGTCCCAATGGTTTTAATGCTCTAGAGTTTTGGAAACTGGTAGATACCTACAAACCTACCTGGTACTCCGCAGCGCCAACCATGCACCAGACAATTTTGGCTCGCGCTAGCCGCAACACAGAAATTGTCAAAGCTAATCGCTTTCGTTTCATTCGTTCTAGTAGCGCTCCCTTGCCTCCGATTATCATTGAACAGCTAGAGGCAACTCTCAATGCTCCTGTGGTGGAATCTTACAGCATGACTGAAGCATCTCACTTAATGACTACCAACCCCCTACCGCCAAAAGTCCGGAAACCGGGTACTGTCGGTTATGGCTTTGGTGTGGAAGTCGGCATCATGGACTCCGAAGGCAACCTGCTATCTCAGGGAAGCTTGGGCGAGGTAGTGGTAAAAGCCCCCAATGTTATAGATGGCTATGAAAACAACCCGGAAGCCAACGCCACAGCTTTTGTAACCGGTTGGTTCCGCACAGGGGATCAGGGCACACTGGATGCAGACGGCTACCTCCGCTTGACTGGACGCATTAAAGAATTGATTAATCGGGGTGGAGAAAAAATTTCTCCTTTGGAAGTGGATGATGTCTTGCTGCGCCATCCCGCCGTCGCCGAAGCCTTGGCCTTTGCCGTCCCTCACAAATCTTTAGGTGAAGATATCCACGCCGCTGTTGTCCTCAAGTCAGAAGCTAGCGAAAAAGAGCTTTTAGCCCACTGTTCAACCATGCTGGCAGACTTCAAAGTTCCCAAGCAAGTTCACATTTTGGATCGACTACCTCGTGGTGCTACCGGGAAACTGCAACGGTTGGCTATGGCAAAATTGTTGAACATAGTGCAGTAGGAGCATCAGGACTTTTCACTCATAGGATTGTGACTTTACAAAAGAGATCCGCCACTTATTGAAGACCACTAAATTAAAGATTTAGTGTAGTGTTGCCTACGGACATAGCCGTATTCGGCACTTAGTTATTGGCAGTACTACAGCCCAAATGCTACGCAGCAGCCACATCCCTATGTTGCTGTTTAGGTAGCTTTTTCTCGAATATAAGTAAAAAGTTTACTGGCAACGCTTTGTATTACAAATTAGCGAGAAAATTATAGTCTAATGAAGCACCAAAATAAAATAATGGTTGCTTTTTTATATCTGTATTTACTGTGATTTTTAGCGGCTATCTATTTAATTAATAGAGGCTTATTCTTAGTAAAATTAATACATAAATTTACAAAAATACTGATTATGAAAATATGGTATTTTTGAAATCTTTATATTTTTACTTTAAACTTTACTGTTCCTTGATAATAATTTCATAACTCTCTTCTACGATAGTGGAAGCACACTACTTGTGTCACTATAAAGGCGCTTTAGTGAATATGTAAATTCTCTGTGTACGTAATGATGACAACAGCAGCAGACTCTAAAAACTGGCTGCAAGGAAGCCGTTATAGTAATCGGGGAAGTATTTATTTGTTTGCTCCGATGGTTAACTTCAATGTGATGGCTGAAGTTGGAGATACTCCCCCCTAAATTAATGTGCTTGTACTTGCTTGGAAATTTTATGAGGAATTCAACAATTACATCTTGATGGCAGCGAGTAAATTTAATTCCGACTTTGGAACAGCATAAACAGATGTAATTGAATTGAAATAAGTACTTTGATATTTTATAACTGAATATCTGAATTAGAATAGCTTGTCAAATTGCTAACTAATATAAATCTAGAGTTAGGTATTTGATGTTGTGGTAAAGCATTAAGCTTCAGTATTAATCAGTTCCGAATATTAAAAAGTATTTTCTTTAATTTCCAAGTAGTACACGTACTAAATAATATAATGGCATAATTAAGACGGTTGCAAACTGCTGTAATTACAAAATTTGCTTGTAAACAGATACAGCATTTAAAGTCTTGCTATGTCTAACAATTAAATAACACCTGTATTTAATAGCTTCTAATCTTAGAGCTTGCCTTGGGTTTTGTCAAATGCTTGAAAACTTTATATTAGCCATCTTTTTTTATTAATCTGCAATCTAAAAATGCAGATATAAAAATATAAATGGTAGATAGCAAGACTCAAATGCAGGATGTCTTTACTTAGGCATTTCATAATTCCACGAATCTCCAAGTTCACAATTTAGCTGGGAATAATAGAGCTATGGATAACTTGAAACATTTTTCAAAAATGAAGCGACTTCAAGAACTTTTGTTAACTACTTTATTAGGAGACATCCCAACAATCCTTGGAGGCGTAAAGTTACGTAATTTGTTATATCGCGCTATTTTCGGGCAAATAGGTAGCTCAGTTTATATTCAAGATGGCGTTGAATTTATTAGTACTGATTCTATTACAATTGGGGATGGAGTTTATATTTTTAAAGGTGTTCGTATCGATGGAAAAGGACACGAGAATAATAGGATTAATCTAGAAAATGGAGTTGTCATTGAGCGTAACGTTGTCATCGGGGCACTAAACAATACTTCCATCGACATCGATCGAGATACTTTTATTGGCCCTAGCGTTTGTATTGGTGGCCCTGGAGACATAAAGATTGGCAAGCACTGCTTAATTGCAGCCCACACTGGAATATATGCCAATAATCACAATTTTACAGATCCAATGGAGCCAATTAAATACCAAGGTATTACTTCTAAGGGGATCGTGATTGAAGATGACTGTTGGCTAGGACATGGGGTGAAAGTATTAGATGGTGTCACCATTGGTAGAGGCAGTGTTATCGGTGCTGGCGCTGTTGTTACTAAAGATATTCCTCCATTATCCATAGCTGTGGGTATACCTGCACGAGTAATTAAAAGCCGCGACGGTAAGAAAATTGCCAAGTCTACAGAATTACCTATATCATCTTCAAACTAAGTTTTATTAGGTTTGCCTGGGTAGTTTTCTTTGAACACAGGCAGCTATTTACTAGTTAGATGCCCAATCTTTTGGGAACAGAATAGAACAGAAAAATTGAGCATTCTTTCGTACTCCGACTCTTACAATACCATTGGCGATCGCACTTGGTACTTCCTATAGCCTATATCTAAATCATGGGCCAATCTTGGTGTTCGTGCGTGACTTTTTGTTTTATCTGCCTATTTCCCCAAATATCTTTCTTTGCGGCTGCATCCTATTTAGTAGGTACGTTAATGTCATTAATCATTGCATATTATTTTTACTTATTCTTTGAGCGACCATTTTTGTCTACTTTCTTAAACAAGCGAAAAGTGAAAGATGTAGTGAGTTGACAGTTCGTGTATAAATAAATTAAAGCTCAAGCAACGCAATCTTGATTATGGACTGTATTAATACTCACCAAGTTTAACGAATTATAACAATACTAATTTTGGAAACTTGGGTAACTTGAAATCAGCGATACACTAAGAAAAATTCCTTGAGGAAGCGTTGATGGCACGGTCAAATGGGGTTAAAACTGAAACGTCTGCACAGGAATTACCTGCAATTTCAGACGAAGATACAGTGACAATTGAAGATTTGCCGGAACCAGTGGAGGATGCCCAGGATATTGACGACATCTTGAACTCACTCAAAACCCTACTGAGTAGCCTAGAAAAGCTCCAAAAAGTCCGGCAGGAAGTGGGTGACATCAAACCGTTGATTGGGCGGATGCTTGATGGAGAACTGGTTGCTGGTGAAGAACTAGAGCAACTCAAGGTAGGTGTAAGCAGTCTTTCTCGCCTTGTTCGGGCTTATAATGACCATCAAACAGCGTTGGCTAAAGCACAACCTGCTAGAAACTTGTTAGATCAAGTGCTGAAAGAGCGTAAAGCTAATTGAAACAAGAAGCGATGTCTACGACGGGCTACGCCTACGCCTATTTTTAGGAAATGCGATCGCAACCCCTAATTACTTAAATGCGTAGACGCACAGCGGCTTGTCGTGAGATATCGCCTCTCCATCACTTCAAAGTTTTGGATCGCGAATTAGTTAATAACCTATTTTAGGTTATGATGACGAAAGTCTAGTATTACTTGCAAGGTAGGTATCGTAATGAAGACTAATAGAGAGAATCTACCTTTAGACCAGATTCTCTTAGAAGATAGCTTACAACTGCTGAGTAATCTGCCAGATGAATGTGTTGACTTAGTTGTATCCTCTCCACCTTATAATCTAGGCAAAGAATACGAATCAAGGCAGGCTCTTGAGATATATTTGGCAGAACAAACAGCTGTTTTGCTTGAATGTAGCCGGATTCTCAAAAATACAGGTTCGCTATTTTGGCAAGTTGGTGCTTTTTCTGACCGAGGAATGCTGATTCCTCTGGATATTCGCTTTTTTCCGATTTTAGAGTCATGCAGATTAATTCCTCGCAACCGAATTATATGGGCTAGGCAACATGGTCTTCATGCCCAGAAAAAGTTTTCTTGTAGACATGAAACTATTCTTTGGTTTACTAAATCGGATAACTATAAATTTAATCTAGATGCTATTAGAGTTCCACAAAAGTATCAAAATAAAAAACATTATCGGGGAAATAGAAAGGGGGAACTTTCATGCAATCCAGAAGGAAAAAATCCTGGTGATATTTGGCTATTTCGGAATGTTAAACACAACCATGAAGAACAAACTATACATCCCTGCCAATTTCCAGAAGACTTGGTAGCTCGAATTATATTAGCTACAACTAACAAAAATGATATTGTTTTAGATCCATTTATGGGTTCTGGTACTGCGGCAGTGGTTGCGAGAGATCATGAACGCCATTTTATTGGATCAGAAATTGAACCAAAATATCATCAAGTTGCCTTGCATCGTCTTAGTGGCAATCCAGATAAAAATGGTTGTTTTCCAAATTTAAAAACCTTGCGCGATTATGTTGAAAAAACTGGTCAATCTATTGATAAATTTAAGTTTGATGTGCAAGTAGGAAATCAAGCTTCAGAACGCAGCAAAGCAAAAATTTATCCAGAAGAGTATCACTTGCAAGAAATGGAAGATAGATTAATTTATGAAGAATCTGCTTTTGCAGCTAATCTAAGAGGTGAAGATATTCCAGTAGATCCAAAGCTTAATGGTAATGGGAAAAAGACCTCTTTGCAAAATCAAATAGCAAAACAAGTCGAAGAAATAGAACAAATTGAATTGAGATTATGGAGTTAATAGATTAATTATTACAATAAGTTAAGTAAACAACGACTACGGGCTGAACGTCCAGCAATGATTTGACATTGGCGACTAACTCTAATATTCACAGTTCTAGAATATCTTTTAGATGAATACTCAGTCCAGATGATAGGTACTATTGTATTCTGTTGTTCAAATAATCCAACCAGTCTGATTGGTACATCAAAAACTTGGTATTTAGTCAAAGCTGTTAACTGATTAACAGCTTGCTCGTAATAAAGAGTGCTATTAGAAGCAGGAAACATCAGAGCCTTTGTCACCAGAATTACCAGATTAGTCGGGTATCCAACAAATTCAGTTTTAGCTTTGAAGAACAATTCTGAGCGCAAGGTGTTATTGAGTAGGAAGGGATAATTAGAAAACTGAATTTCAATGATGATGCCAGCTTTGGCAAAATCAACCTCTGTACCCAAAAATCTGTAAGGTACTGGAATAGGTATATTTGATTTCCAATCATCATGAATAAAGGCAGCTTTAATGTATTCGTTCGTACCTACTGGATCGAATATTGCATTACCCTGAATACCAGCTTGATCTGAAGCTTTGATGTGCAAAGGCATTCTAGTGAGAGTAGTAATAATCTCATGCCATTCGTTCTGGTATTGGGTATTAATGATTGTATCTGCTGCGTTAAAGTCAACATATTGAATAATGATTATTATGTCTCCTTTTGGTATTTCAAGAGTTCTTCGATAAAAGCAAGCGGATCTATTTCAAGGACTTGGGCAACTTGTAAAAATTCAATTACGTCAAGACGACGCTCTCCACGTTCATACTTTGATACATAGGATTGCGGAAGCTTTAACTTTGCCGACAACTCTGCTTGAGTGAGCTTGGCAGCTTTGCGGGCCTCAATAAGTAGCTGGCGAAACCGATTGTACTCTTCGCTGAAAACTGATTTAGGCACTTTAGCTTGCCTTTTTTCGGGCGATGGTTTAATTCGATCTCGATGAAAGTTATTACATATTGCTGAACTCAGTTAAATTCTAAAACCTAATATAGGATAAACCCAAAATAGGTTTCAGAAAGCTACTATGAAGACAGCACACGCGTAGCCTCTCCAAGAGTTGCCCGTCGTAGACATCGCACTCTGAATTCCCCAAGCCGTAAACGGGAAGTCGCTGTATGTCTAAATCTGTGGTTTCATTTGAAGGATATCAAATTTTGCAAGATATCTACTTATGATCGTGAAAGTTGCACCCGCCATTGTAGTACTAGGTCAAAATAGCGTGACAGTAGCACGCAAAATAATCACTGTCCTACCAGGGGCGACACTATATGGTCTAGCAGGTCGCACATCGGGAGTTGATGTCAGCTTCACAAATTTTGGCGAGACGTTGCGCGAGTTATTTGCTCAGGGAACGCCGCTAATTGGCATTTGTGCCGCCGGCATTTTAATTAGGACGTTAGCGCCCGTAATCTCGGATAAACGACAGGAACCGCCAGTGCTAGCTGTGGCTGAGGATGGTAGTGCTGTTGTGCCCCTCTTGGGCGGACTTGGTGGGGTAAACGATTTGGCACGCCGCATTGCCGAAGCGCTTGATGTCAACCCTGCAATTACGACCACAGGCGATTTACGTTTGGGCACAACCCTGTTGTCTCCTCCCCCTGGATACCATTTAGCAAACCCAGACGATGCTAAGAAATTTATCTCAGATTTGCTAGCCGGAGCACAAGTCAAATTAGAAGGAATAGCACCTTGGTTGAGCGATAGTAAGCTGCCCATAGATCCACAGGGAGATTTGACCATCCAAGTTACGGAACGTCTGGTGACTCCTACAGCCAACTGCCTTGTCTACCACCCAGCAACGATCGCGATCGCAATTAGCGCCCCCATTGATGATGCAGTAGCTTTAGTACAGCAGCTACTAGCTGATGCCAAACTCGAAAGAGCATCAGTCGCCGGGATATTTGCAGCCATTACCGCTGCTGCCGATCCAGCAATCCATGCCGTAGCTAGCGCCTTGGGAGTGCCTACCCGCTTTTTTACCCCAAATCAGCTAGAAAGTCTGTTATCACAAGGTTATAGCCCCGCCCAAGCAGTAGCGATCGCCGCCACAGGTACATCCCCCTTGTCTTCCTCATCTCCAGATATAGCGATCGCCATTGCCCCTCAACCAATTGACCCTAACACCATCGGTCAACCACGCGGACGGTTAGCGATTATTGGCACGGGCCCTGGTGGATCGCAGTGGATGTCTCCCGAAGTGAGGGAGATACTCAAGTCGGCAACCGATCTAGTGGGTTACAAAACTTATTTAGATTTAGTTGGTTCTCTGGCTGATGGCAAGCAACAGCATGAGTCAGACAACCGCGAAGAAGAAGCACGGGCAAAAATGGCCCTTGATTTGGCAGTATCTGGGCGATATGTAGCTGTAGTTTCATCTGGCGACCCCGGTATCTATGCAATGGCAGCAGCGGTTTTTGAAGTATGCGATCGCTATGCCAAACCCGAATGGGACAGTATCGATATTCATGTGGCACCAGGCATCTCAGCTATGCAGGCAGCAGCAGCAGCGATTGGTGCGCCTCTTGGGCATGACTTCTGTGCTATTTCTCTCTCTGACATTTTGAAGCCTTGGTCTGCGATCGAACAACGAATTGCCGCTGCTGCCGAGGCTGATTTCGTCATTGCTTTCTACAATCCTGTTTCCAAAGAGCGTACCTGGCAACTGGCAGAAGCGAGAAATATTTTGCTGCGATATAGAACACCAGATACACCAGTAGTGTTAGCCCGGAATCTCGGTAGACCAGGACAAACGGTGAAAGCGATCGCACTTGACCAGTTAACATCAGCAAGCGCTGATATGCGGACAATTATTCTTGTTGGTTCCACAAAAACCCGAATTATCAAACGCCGCGATGGTAATATCTGGGTTTATACGCCACGTCGTTATACCCAACAGTAGGCATTGCTGTTAAGAAATAAGGCAAGATGGTGGATTAAACACAAAGCAAAACTTCTCTTTTGTTGGGGAGGTAGGATAAACACTTTTTTAAGCACAAACCATCAACAGATAGAGGAAAAGTGGGGAAACTAATGATAGCTTGAAAGCATAGAAAAAAGATAACAACCCATTGTGAATAATTCAGCATTAATTGCCCTTCCCCTATTAGCGTATATAGTCCTGTTGCCAGTTAGCAAAGCTGATATTGTCCAAGGCTCAACCAATCATGCCATCAAAATGTCTTCATTTAACCTCAGTTCCCAAAAATGGAAAAACCGCGTGCTACTAGTCTTTGCACCGTCTGTAGATAACCATACCTATCAGCAGCAAATGCAACTATTGCAAGAGCATAACAGCGGTTTTGTAGATCGGGATTTAGTTCTCGTTCAGGTTTTGGCAACAGATGGAAGCTATGCTAACAAACAGCCAATAGATGAGTCTTCTGCTGCTAAGTTGCGCGAGTACTTTGGGGTTGACAAAGAAAATTTCCGCCTGATTTTGGTGGGAAAAGATGGTGGTGTTAAGCGCAGTGATGCTACACCAGTGCAGGCGACAGCCATTTTTGAGGAAATCGATGCTATGCCTATGCGTCAGCAAGAAATGCAACAGCGAGGCAAAAAGTAATTAGTGGTCTGTCCCGCTAATTCTGAGAGTTAAGAGAACGAACCGCAAAGGGCGCAAAGATCGCGAAGTAGAAGTATAAGAGGTAAAGAAGAGAAATTTAAAACTGATTCAGCTATCAAAACTTTTGGGACAGACTACTAGTGGTCTATCGCATTAATTTTGAGAGATAAGAGAACGAACCGCGTACTCCTACGGAGAAGCAAGCTACGCGTAGCGTCTCGCAGAGAAGACGCGAAGTACGCGTTCGCGCAGCGTCTCGTAGAGAAGGAAGAAGGAAAGAAGAGAAATTGAAGAATTTATCTACTTGTCAGAATTAATGGGACAGACTACTAGAATTGCTATAGTTAGGATTAGCTTTGTCTCCTCTAAGAGCAGGCGGAGAGGGGATTAAGAGGAGCGATCGCAGTCTGCTCACACAAGGGAGAAGTTACCTGATGATACAACTGGTAATATTCCTGATAAAGGTTTACTTGCACTGTAAGATTTAATCGGATAATCTGAGCAATCGAGATTGTTTTCTAACAAAACCAATGAACAAATTCATACTGAGTTTGCTTTCTTCTCCTGTGCTGATTAGCTCTATTCTCTCGATGGGAGTAATGCTGAATCACGCACAAGCTATGGAGCCAGAACCAGCAGCCAAAACCACAGACCGTCTATCTTGTATACGTAATAAACATAAAGTGGGTTTAGTATGTGCAAGAGCCTCCGTATTGGCTCAAATTCCTAACTATCAGCGTGAAATAGAGTTTTCTCAAGAAGATGCTCCCATGCTGGAGTTCAATGACGAAGAAAGCAATGTGGCAATCAATTTATTTGGCTGCGATTGTCCTGCTTGTATAAATTCTTTACGTCAGATGCGCGGTGCGACACCCTTGGTATATTAAGATTCTACAAATTTATCTTAAGCAACATCTGCAAACATTTGTGAGGGCATAACAATGTTGTGCCCTCACTATATTTTGTATTTAAAATAATTACGCTATTTTTTCGACTCGCAAACCAAAGTATGTCAAAACAAGCTCAGTTGAGCCACTATTGACAACTTCATGCACTTCTCCCGGTTGTATTGCCACGCAGTTACCTGGAAGCAAGGGGAATTCTTTACCATCAATGTGAATTACTCCTGAACCAGCTTCCACAAAGAATACTTCACACATATCTTGATGCGCGTGTGCTGGTGCGGTTTGTCCGGGAGCAAAACGTGCTTGAGAAAAGTTAGTTAGGTGAGGCAAATCGCCGAAGCGTAGCATCACCTTTTTCTTGATTTCGGGATTGTGAGAAACAGACTCTTCTGGTAGGTCTTTGAGAGAAGTAGTAATCATTCGGGTCTCAAATCGTTAGATAATTCCACAATACCCCTAGACCCATCAATTCTTACCCGTTGACCATCTTGTAGAAGCCATGTAGCACCCCGAACATCCATCACAGCGGGAATTCCATATTCACGAGCAACGATCGCACCGTGAGAAAGCCGTCCACCAACTTCGGCAATTAATCCTCCAGCCTTTAATAACAAAGGTGCCCAGCCGGAATCTGTGTAAGGTACTACCAGAATCGTATCTCGGTCAATCTCTGGCAAGTCTTGTAAATTTCGCAACACCTTCACCCTGCCTTCGGCTTGTCCGTGACTGGCTCCAATCCCTTGTAAAAATTGGTCAGAGTAGAGTTCAGAGGGAGCTAAGGGGTGAGGGGGTGTATTGCCGTAGACTAAAAGGGGTACTTGAATAATCTCGCTATCTTGGACAAATTGCGATCGCCTCGATTCCACTAACTTATCCACCTGCTCAATTAACCTAGAATCCTCACCCACAAATAGACGCCGCACTTCATCAAAGTCTAGAAAAAAGATATCTCCTGTTTTCTTGAGTAAACCTGACTTTAACCAAATCTTCTCTAAAGCTACAAAACTCCAACGCAATTCAGCCAAAAGCCGTGAATAAACTTCGGTAACTCGTCCTTTAATATCTACACGCCGTTGCACAAAAGAGCGTTTGCGTTTGCGCTTACCAGCAAAGATGCTATTAATTGCGTCTTTAGCACCTGATTGTGGTTCGTTACCCTGCATTAACTGCACAAACATCTGCTTAATCATCTGGGGATTCTCCCGCCAAGTGGGAACGGAAATATCAGTTCCCACTTCACTTAAATAGCCGTAATCCTGAAGCAATTCGTCAAATTCTTGCAGGATCTTCTCTCCCTCTGGGGTTTGTTTTAATTGCTCAAATACTTGCTGTGGCTCAAACTCAAGCAATACTTGCTTGGCATCTGTTGCTATTGCACTTAGCGCTCGCAATGCTGCCACCTCTGGGGTAACGCTGTTATCAATTTGTCCATCCTTCACCCGAAAAATCGCTTGTCTCAGGGCAGCGCTCAAGGGAGCTAAAATGCTGTAATACGTACCATGACGCAGCAAATCTAGGATAAAGTCAATTCTTGCCAACAGCTTGGATGGTTCTAAGTTATCTATATCTTCCTGCGCCAACTGCGACAACCCAGGAACGAACCGTTTGTGATAATCCTGCTTAAAGTCTTTTTCTAAACTTAATTCCCGCCTCAGCAATTTCCCTAGCCCTGGTAAATTTTCCCAAGTTGACTCCCAAGACGGCTTACTTAATTTAGCTCCTCTGGTTAAAAATTCCAGACTTTCCGACGGCAGTCCCATGCGGAGAAAAATATCTCCTAAGAGGGATGCATTAAAATAGGCTCTGGAATAGTGCAGAGTTGCTGTTTCGGCGAAATCTAACCCCAAAGCGCGATCGCCTAAAACTAGAGTAAAAAATTCTCCCCAAACTCCACAAGTTAAGGGACGATTAATCGACCATGTTAAGGGGTGAATTACTCCGGGAATCACTTCGGCGGCGATTTTGCGTGTCCACATGGGCAGTAGAGTAGCGATCGGTCGAGATTGCAACACCCAAAGCGTTTGGCCGTCGTAACTCCACTCGATATCTTGAGGAGTGCCATGAAAACGCTTTTCGAGTCGGTAAGCTAAGTATGCAACTTGCTTAATTAATGCTTGCGGTATTCGTCCTTGACCCTCTAATTGTACAGAGGAAGAATTTTCTGTTTCAACGACAAAAGCGCGATATTGTTCTGGTGTGACTTTTCCCGAAACGACTTGCGTCGGGCTGCCTGGAAGGGCTTCAATAACGATCGCATCACCTTGCTGGGTAATGGGATCGCGGCTGAAAGCTACACCAGAATATACACTTTGGACTTGTTGTTGAATCAACACAGCCATTGCTGAGTCATTTAAGCCGCGATCGCGCCGATATTGCACGGCAGATGGCTGATTGTAAGAAGCTTGAACTTGAGCGATCGCTGACTGCAATGCCTCTGGGCTGGTAACATTTAAAACTGTTTCATACTGCCCAGCGGCGGAAGCCTGTTCTGAATCTTCTCCAATAGCTGAAGAACGTACCACCAAGGGAGACAATTCTGATGGCTGGAGGAATTCTGTCAACAGTTGTGGATCGTCGATTGGGGCAAGTACCCACCCCTTCGGGACTGGATAGCCCCAACGCTTAATTTGAGATAATGTAGCTGCTTTTGCTCCGACAATCGCAGCATCCAATTCTTCTTCTAGAGAAACCATCGCGCGTTGGCGTAGCCCGTCGTAGACATCGCCGCGTAAAAATTCCAACATCACTTGCGATTCTGTTTGTGCCTCTTGGGCTGGGAGGTTCATATCATCAGGAATTTTTCTATAAATCCAGCCCAATAAACCAGCTAAGGCTACAGCAGCAAGTATTCTGGGAATATCGCTAATGTGCAGAAGTGCGACAAACAAAGGAAATAGAACCAAAACCCCATATTTTACTGCCTGTCTGGATTGCAGAATGGTAAAGCTAATACCTGCAAAGAAAGATACAAATATTGCCACCAGCGGATCGTGTACGACAAATCCCCAGACGACATTTGTCGTACCTGCCCCTTTGCCTATCCAGTATCTCCCTATTACCAGAGCAATAAGGGCAATCAATTCCCAATACGATCCATCTGGGAAGAAAAAGCGGGTGAGTAAGACTGCTGCAACTCCTTTAAGAGCTTCTGACAAGACTGCCAGAATTCCTACAAACCTACCGCCATGATAAAAAGCAGCTGATACACTAATGTTGCCTGTACCAACTTGTGATAATTGCTTGCGCTTAAGCGCGTAAGTGATCCATGCAATCAGGGGTAATCCGCCCAAGAGGGGGCAGACAATTAAAATAACTAAGACACCCCAAGGTTCAAACATTCTGGATTTTGGATTTTAGATTTAAATTTTCCATCTAAAACCTCAAATCTAAAATCTAAAGTTTTTCTGAAATTTTTGATGGTTATTAAGGGGTTTTTATTTACTAGTTGCTGAATGGACACTTGGCTACGACGGAAACCGTTTTTGCCAGTGTCCTTCTAAGCTAGTAATGGTTTTAGTTTAGCGCATAGGCAGCTTGCAGGGCCCAGATTATGAGAGCAGCGATCGATCCCAGAAGCAACACGGTAGAGATAGTGACTACTTTTGGGGAATCTGCACCCTCAAATTTCATAATTCCGCGATTTAAGTCGGACACAGCTTTGTAATCCTCTCTTTTTGGAGCATGAAAAATTTGTCCGTTTTGATTGTAGTCCTTCTATTTAAGGATGATGTTAAATTCCTCATATTATTTTGTTTAAGCTTGGCAATTTTTCCATCACCACAATTGCTTACTTCGTGAGAGGTATTGTCTTATTTTTACAGTGATGGGGAGTGGGGGAAGAGCAGGGGAGGCAGGGGAGGCAGGGGAAGCAGGGGAGGCAGAGGGAGAATAACTATTGATTATTGACATTGACCAATGCCCCATACCCAATTTTGGTCAATATGTACTAAAATCAAGGACTTGAGTTACAAAGAGAGCAATCATGGCATCCATCCGCGAGTTGCACCAACAGCTGGTTAACAAAGAACGTTCTGCCGTTGAAATTACCCAACAATCTTTAAAGCGCATTGAAGCGTTAGAGCCGAAATTGCACAGCTTTTTATGTGTGACCGCAGAACGGGCATTAGAGCAGGCGGGGGCTGTGGATGCTAAAATTGCTGCGGGAGAAGAAATTGGGCTGCTAGCAGGAATTCCTGTTGGGATTAAGGACAATTTGTGTACCAAGGGAATTCCTACCACCTGCGCTTCCCGGATTTTGGAAAATTTCGTGCCGCCTTATGAATCAACAGTGACGCAAAAACTGGCAGATACTGGCGCGGTAATGGTAGGCAAAACCAACTTGGATGAGTTTGCGATGGGTAGTTCTACAGAAAACTCTGCCTACCAAGTCACGGCTAATCCTTGGGATTTGTCACGAGTTCCAGGTGGTTCTTCGGGAGGTTCGGCGGCGGCAGTGGCAGCCCAAGAATGTGTTGTTGCTCTCGGTTCTGATACTGGCGGTTCGATTCGCCAACCTGCATCTTTTTGCGGTGTGGTGGGGATGAAACCTACTTATGGTTTGGTTTCCCGTTATGGTTTGGTGGCTTACGCTTCGTCTTTGGATCAAATTGGGCCATTTGGAAACACAGTAGAAGATGCTGCAATATTATTAAGTGCGATCGCAGGTCACGATCCCAAAGACTCTACCAGCCTCAAAGTTGCCATTCCCAACTACGCAGCCAGCTTAAAACCAGACTTAAAACCCAGAGGTCAGCTAAAAATTGGCATCATTAAAGAAACTTTTGGTCAAGGTTTAGACTCTGTTGTGGAACAAGCTGTTACCAAAGCAGTAGACCAACTACAAAGTTTGGGAGCGGAGATTCAGATAGTTTCCTGTCCCAGGTTTCGGTATGGCTTACCCACCTACTACATTATCGCCCCATCAGAAGCGTCAGCAAACCTGGCTCGTTACGATGGCGTTAAATATGGTTACCGCGCCCCTGATGCGGATAATCTGCTATCGATGTACACTCGTACCCGTGCCACTGGTTTTGGTACAGAAGTCAAACGCCGGATTATGATTGGCACTTATGCACTTTCGGCTGGCTATTACGATGCTTACTACCTGAAAGCGCAAAAAGTCCGCACCCTGATTAAGCAAGACTTTGAAAAGGCTTTTGGCGTGGTTGATGTGTTAGTTTGTCCTACATCTCCCACTACAGCATTCAAAGCAGGGGAAAAAACTACTGACCCCTTGAGCATGTATTTAACTGACTTGATGACTATTCCTGTAAATCTTGCTGGTTTACCCAGTTTAAGTTTGCCATGTGGTTTTGACGATCGCGGCCTACCGATAGGATTACAGCTAATTGGCAATGTCCTGGAAGAAGAGCTACTGTTTCAAGTAGCTTACGCTTATGAGCAATCCACTACTTGGCATCTGCGTAAACCGCAAATATCTTGAAAATGGGCATGGGGAAGAGATAGAGGGACACAAAGCTTGGAGCAGAGGGGAAAGAGGTAATTTTTTATTCTCCCCTCTGTTCCCTGCTTCTTCCTCACTCCCTTATTAGTATTCACTGATTACTCACTATTGACTGTTGACTATTGACTTCTGGAGTCAGGGATTCAGATGTAATTTGTGGTGGATTAAGTATATATAAGAGACCAGCAGATGCAGCTACTAATAAGAAAATGTAGGTAACAACAATAGGTATATATGTATTTGGTTTGTTGTCTGAATTCTTATGCTCATTTCTGGAGTCCTGGCGGACTACATTGCTCATAAGAGTGTGTGATAAAGCATTTCCATCCAGTCCTAAAGCATCTCCATAGCGACGGATGAACCCTTGAACAAAAATAGGTTCAGGCAATTCTTCAAATCGTTCTTCTTCTAAAGCCTGCAAAACACCTGCTCGAATCAGTGTTTGAGAGGCTATTTCTTCTATGCGTATGGATTTTTCTTGTCTTACTTGTCGTAATTGTGTGGTTATTTCCTTTAACTGCTCTACTTGAGCTTGGTTTAAGAGCGTCACAGTCTTCTCCTCTATGGGCTAATTCTACTATTCATATAGTGAGAAGACTCAAAAGTGCATACGTATTTTTACTGGATAATTGATTTTAGGGAATTTTTTTTGATAATAGTTGAAATCTAGACTTGGAAATGCTAATGCTGCCAATACTAAGTATTTCTTCGGTTTTAATATATACTTTATAATAGAAAGTTTAGGATATAGAAATTAACTAAATGCAATTTCTAATACAAGTATTTTTCCAACTGCTACTCTAGACTGGGATAATTGCAGCGATCGCTGTTACCAAAAAAGAGAGGGGGCAGGGGGCAGAGGAAAAGAGTTTTCGCCTCAGCAAGAGCAGCACCCCGCCCCTCTGCCTCTTTCCAATGCCCAATTTACAGTACCCACTTCCCCTTCAATGTGCGATCTGTCTATTTATTATGGATTTTCTCCCAGCGTTAGAATGCGCTTGCCGTCGGGCGGACAATCACTTCATTGACATCGACATCATCCGGCTGGGAAACGGCATACAAAACGGCTCTAGCGATCGCATCCGGGTTGAGTGCAATTTTGCGGAATTCTTTCAAAGCGCCTTTTGCTGACTCCTCTGTAATATCAGAGCCGAGTTCAGTCTCAACAACACCGGGGCTTATTGTTGTCACGCGGATATTTTTTGATTCCTGACGCAATCCTTCGGATATTGCCCAAACGGCATATTTTGTGGCGCAGTAGACCGCGCCAGTAGGCACTACCACATGTGCGCCGATGGAGGCGGTATTGATAAACTGGCCACCACCCTGCGCTTCCATGATCGGCAGACCCGCAGCTATGCCGTTTAATACGCCGTGGATATTCACGTTAATCATGGCATCCCACTCCTCGACTTTCAGGGCATTCATCGGGGATAAGGGCATAACACCTGCATTGTTATAAATGACATCGACCCGACCAAACTTGTCTAGGGCAAAGTGAATGAACGCTTTCATATCCTGGCGATTGGCGACATCCAAGGCTTTGAATTCTGCTATGCCGCCATTCGCGCGGATATCCTCGACAATCGTTTCTAGTTTTTCAGTGCGCCGTGCGCCCAAAACAACTTTTGCGCCGTTTTTGGCCAGTAGTTTAGCGGTGGCTTCACCGATTCCACTACTTGCTCCAGTGATAGCAATGACTTTATTTTCTACGTAAAGCATGATTATTTTCCTTTGTATTTAAGTTAGTTAACTCATCCCACGGCTATTCTTCTCACCCCTCTTGTTGGGATGGGATTCCCTGCAATTTTCGTTGAATTAAAGAAACATACCGCCGGAAACTTCAATTCTCTGTGCATTCACCCATTTGTTTTCTTCTAGCAAAGAAGCAATCACACCTCCGATATCATCAGGAACACCGACCCCTTTTTTAGCAACGGTCAAAGCGGTATTTTTGCCAATTCCTCTGCTCGATCCCGTCACCAATGCAATTTTTGTCTTGTCTTTCGTCATTGCCTTATCCTTTAACTGCTTCTTTCGGATGTGTTCATAATATGGGTTATAAGCAGAGTTTAAAATGCACAAATCTCGCATATTGTTGCCTAATCCTCCAAAACTAAGCTTTGTGAAGGAAAAATATTCTCTATAATGAGCGAATGAGAATAATTAAATCAGTCAGTAAGCCACCATGACGATTGAAATACTGAAGCACGGCGCGGCCGTCAATGAGTGTAAAGAACTGGCGGCATTACTAAATCAGCATACCGATGGCAAAAAGAACGGTACCCATAAAACAGATATAAATCAACTGGAATTTATGCGGGAGTCTTCTGCTTCCACGACAATATGCGGTGTTTATGAACCTATTCTTGGCATTGTCGTTCAGGGCAAAAAAGAAGCTCTGCTGGGTGAAGAAACCTATTGCTATGGCGCGGCTCAGTATCTTGTTGTCTCGGTTGAGTTGCCGCTTAGTGCATTTGTTGTAGAGGCCACGCCAGACAAGCCGTATTTAGGTTTTAAGCTGAATTTAGACCCAAAGCAACTCTGCGATCTTATTGCCCAAATCAGACCAGGTACGCCTAAGAAAGAAAACTCTGTCAGAGGCTTATTCGTCAGTAACGCTGATGCACCGTTAATCGATTGTGCTATCAGACTGACGCGGCTTTTGGATACGCCGCAGCATATCCCAATACTCGCCCCAATGATTATTCGTGAAATTTATTACAGGCTTTTAATCGGCGAACAAGGCGAAGCTGTCCGTCAGATTGCAACATTCGGTAGCAACATGCAGCGCATCGCCGAGGTGATAAAACTCATCAAAGCTGACTTCACAAAGCCGATGCGGGTTGAGGAATTAGCTGGGCAGGCCAGTATGTCTCCTTCATCTTTCCATTACCATTTTAAGGAAGTGACATCGATGAGTCCGCTTCAATATCAAAAGCAATTAAGACTATTAGAAGCACGTCGCCTGATGCTTGCCGAAAACTCCGATGCGGCTAATGCTGCCTATCAGGTGGGTTATGAGAGCACCTCACAGTTCAGCCGCGAATATTCGCGCATGTTCGGTGCGCCACCAATCAAGGATATTCAACGTTTACGCACAGCCTGAGCGTAGACCTGTATCAGCTTTGGGTTGGCATAATTGCTTACTTCATAAATCTTCATCAAAATTCTATTCCGATATATCGCGATATATTCCGATATATCGTATATTAGAGAAAGTTGATTTGAGATTGATTTATGTTTAGACACTTTCGGTCACGCTTTAGTACACCTGCATGGGCAGGAGTTAGCGAAGATGATTCATTGCTTGTTAGGTCATGGTTTGGGCATGGCAAGCATCATGGTAGAGATCGTGACAAACACTTTGGCAACGAAATGTTTGGTCGTGGTTGGGGAGATGAGCATCGGACTCGTCGGGGTGACATCAAGTTCATCCTGCTGGAATTGTTATCCGAGCATCCTAGTCATGGTTACGACCTGATTAAAGAGATGGAAACTCGCTATGGTGGTTTCCGTCGCCTCAGTCCTGGCTCAGTGTATCCAACACTCCAATTGCTGGAGGAAGGAGGCTATCTCAAGAGCGCACAGGAAGGTGGCAAGCGGATTTACACGATTACTGATGAAGGTAGACAATTATTAGCAGAACGTGCCCAACAAGAAACTTTAGACTCTCCTTGGGATACCGTAAAAAGTTTTGTGAAAGGTAAGCCCCAAGAGTTTATTGAGTTGCGGAATGCTGCAACAGAATTAGCTGGTGTTGTGGTGCAAGTTGCTCGTAGTGGCAATATGGAGCGGATAAATCGGGTGCGTGAGCTTCTAGAGCAAGTTAAACGCGAAATTTACGCGATTCTTGCCCAAAAATAAGTAGAGACGGGTTAGCAAATTCGCGTCTCTACGTTGATGTTCTCAGATTTTGCGCTTAAGAGTTAGAAGCGATCGCACTCAAATCTGGCTCGATGAGTGAGTTGAGCAATGTCCACAACTGCAAATCAGTAAAATCTGGAATTGCCATAAATGCGCCGACTTCCTGTAAAACTTGGGGATCGTGGGTGGAGGCGATGCCAATAGTGCGGATATCTGCGCCCACCGCCGCCCGAATACCAGAGGGAGAGTCTTCTAAAGCGATCGCTTCCTCTGCTGTAATCCCCAAGTTACTCAGAGCGACTTGGTAGGGTGCAGGATCGGGTTTACCTGCAATACAATCATCCGCTACAACAATTGAATGAAAAGCTTCTTTGATTCCCAAAACCTCTAGCATAAATTCTGCATTTAATCTAGGAGCATTAGTTACTAATGCCCGCTTTAATTGATGTGTCTCTGTCCATGCTAGTAGTTCAGAAAATCCACTCAACGGTTTTAGATGCGGGGCGAGTTTGCGAAAAAGCGCCTCTTTTTCGTCTGCAAATTTTTCCCCTTCTGCTGTTGATAACTGTGGCAGAATATCCTTAACAATTTCTGGATTTAGCCGCCCACTAATTCGGGATTTATAAAATGTTTCGTCAATTTCTATGCTGTAATTTAACAGCATTTCTCCCCAAGCTTGGTAATGTATAGGGTCAGTGTTGACAATAGTGCCGTCTAGGTCAAAGAGAATTGCAGCCAACATGATTTTTGGGTAAAATGTAAATAATTGTTAACTTAATTTAAATAGTTTACATTGTTTTTTTGTCCTTATACAGCGCAAAAAGCTATAAATTAATCTGCTAAATCCTAAAATCTATACTGGATAGGGCATATAAGAGCAGACAGGTAAAACCTCTTAACAAACTGCCGTATAATTGATAACCTTCTATGTAAGCAAATGCTAGCCAATCCAAACTTTTTTCGCGTTGATGATTTACTAGTGCAGATTTACAACTCTGAAGTCGAAATGGCCCAAGACGTTGCCGAAATCGCGCAAAAGCATTTACAGCAAGTTCTTAATCTTCAGGAGACAGCTGCTGTATTGTTAGCAACAGGTAACTCCCAACTCAAATTTCTTGATGCTTTGATTGCATTGGGTGGTGTAGATTGGTCAAGAATTATTCTGTTCCATCTAGATGAATATTTGGGAATTACTGCTGACCATTCTGCGAGTTTCCGGCGCTATATGCGAGAACGTGTAGAGAAGCGGGTTGCTCCTAAAGTATTTCACTATATAGAAGGTGATACATTGCAACCAGTGGCAGAGTGCGATCGCTACACTAAACTACTCCTTGCACAACCAATTGACTTATGCTGTCTTGGTGTTGGCGAAAATGGACATTTGGCTTTTAACGATCCAGCAGTAGCAAATTTCCAAGATCCTTACAGCGTGAAGCTGGTGAAACTAGATACAGTGAACCGTCAGCAACAAGTAAGCACAGGTCACTTTCCGAATCTAGAAACTGTCCCACAGTATGCTTTTACTGTCACTATCTCGGCGATTTGTTCAGCTAAAAAAATTATCTGTCTGGCTCCAGAAACACGTAAAGCGAATGTGGTAAAAGAGATGTTGCAAGGAGCTATAAGTACAGACTGTCCGGCTTCTATTCTCCGTCAACAATCTCAAGCGACGTTATTTTTGGACGTAAATTCTGCTAGTTTGCTTTCTTGAACTTGTCTCTGAATTATCAGAGGATGTTTTAAAAGTTTTTGGTGATGTATCAAAAATCAAGATTGTGGAATTCAGTATTACTTTTTATCAAATGTTCCTAAATAAATTCAGGATATTATTGAAAAGCAACCCTTTACATGGTCAGAAAACATCATTCCCTCTAGTTTTGCTTTCAGCAATACGTTCAGCAATATAAAGATCGAGGGTAAAACCAGGTATGAAAACTCCGTCTTCCCGAATGATATCCCAGTACTCACAAGGATCTTTGCCAGAGTTACTCCGTGTAACACCTTGAAGGTTAACTCTGGTGAAAGCAGTACTACTCACATCGCATAGCCTTATATTAGCCCCTCTCAAATCACAGTCAAAAAACCTAGCTCGTTCCAAGTCACAAGACTCGATGTTGGTATCCGTAAAGTTACAGTAGATGAATTCAGCCCTCAAATCGCAATCCCTCAACTTAATACTACTCAAGTTGACATAAGAAAATTGAGCGCCTCTGAGACTAATACCTTTCAGTTCAGCCCCACTCAAGTCAGCGTATTCTAAAAGGATCTGCTGGAAATCTCGCTCCCCAGCAGCATAACGTCTGAGAAATTCCTCTACAGTAACTCTCTTCCTTTCCATACCTCAACTCCCACATCAAGTAACACATATTGCCCAATGCTTAATGCCCAATTCAAGCGATTACATAAACAGTAAGATATAATCCTACCAAACACATACTGTTAGCAGTATTGACTGCTGCTATCAACAGAAAGTGCATCCCCCTCCTAGCACCAATCCCAAAAAACCCCAAGACCTTTTTTTAGTATGCGGACTCCAAAGTTTAGGGCAGCATTGTGTTGCAGTCCTAAAGGAATACGATGTTAAAGTTAACGCCATTGACGATGTACAACTCGAACATTGGGAAGTCCCAGAAGTCCCAAGCTTACTAGAAAAGTTAATTATAGGAGACTGCCGCCAGCCAAGTGTTTTAGAGCAAGCAGGTATAGTGGAGTGTCGGTCAATACTTTTAGTGACCAGAAATGAGCGGATAAATATAGAAGCCGCCTTTGCAGCAAGGCGTCTTAATCCGCACGTTCGCCTGATTGTACGTTCTGACAAACAAAATTTTAACAAACTCTTGTGGGAAAATCTCGGCAATTTTGTTGCCTTTGAGCCTACCCATCTCTCAGCTCATGCATTCGCTCTGACAGCTCTCGGCTCTGAAGCTATTGGATATTTCACCTTAGAAGGGCAACTATTACAAGTAATAAAGCACCAGGTACAAGCGAAGGATAGCTGGTGTAATGGCAAGCCAGTACATAGACTGAATCTCACAACTCGCCGCATCTTGAGTCATACAACTGCTTCATCTAACCCACTCAAAGAATTGTTTGGCTGGAACCCAGAAGCAGAAGTGCAGGTAGGAGACACGCTGGTTTACATTGATGTTGCATACGATTTGGCTTTATCTGAGCAACACCGGAAATCTCATAATCAAAGGTGGCAGTGGCAACAATTTGTCCAAGGCATCACAGGGAAAAATCTCAAGGATAAAATAGCGCAATTTTGGCAATCTTACTACCAAAGCCAAAATCAAATCCGGCGAATTGCGACAATCTATGCGATTACTGTACTCATTTTGTGGTTGGCTGGAATAGTTCTTTACCGTTTGTATTATCCTCACATCACTCTGCAAGAAGCTTTTTATGCGACAGCAGTCTTGCTTTTGGGAGGATACGGAGATTTATTTGGCGGTGTTGAGTTTACATCGCAATCAGAACCTTCAGAGCATATTCCGTGGTGGTTGCGGTTGTTTAGCTTGGGACTCACGTTGACAGGTCAAGCTTTCGTGGGAGTATTATACGCACTGCTGACTGATGCTCTTGTCACTTCAAGATTCCATTTTTTCAATTCCCGTCCTCCCATACCACAACACAGCCATGTGGTGGTTATTGGCTTAAATCGCTTGGGACAGAGAGTGGCTGCTCTTTTACAAGAACTCAACCAGCCGTTAGTAGGAATTCATACTACCACTCTCGACCAAAACACTTTACCAGATATGCCCCTTATTGTTGGCAATGCTACCGAAGCGCTAACTAAGGTAAATCTCTCCCGTGCCAAAAGCATCGTTTTGGTTGGGGACGATAATATGGAAAATCTGGAAATTGGTTTGATGGCTCATGCAATAAACCCCGCCACTAGCTTGGTTATCCGCTCTCAAGATCGCCATTTTAGCGATAATATAGCCCCTCTTTTTCCCTATGCTCAAGTTTTGTGTGGCGCGGCATTATCGGCAGAAGTTTTTGCTTGTGCTGCCTTTGGAGAAAATGTTCTGAGCTTGTTTCACTTGAGCGAGCAAATAGTCATGGTGACGGAATACAAAATTGAAGAAGGCGATACTCTCAATGGGTTGCTTCTATCTGAAATAGCCTATGGCTACAGTGTTGTGCCGATTCTCTACCAGAAATATCAGCGAGACAATTACTCCTTAATGCCCTGGTATGATGTTAAGCTTTATGCTAGCGATCGCTTGATTGTTTTAGCCACAAGCAGTAGTTTGCAGCGAATTGAATGGGGTGAAATGCTGCCTCGCTTTTGGCAGGTGCAGATTGAAAAAGCTCTGACTACAAATGCTATTATGTATGGCGCCCAAGAAATAGTCTTGATTACGGGATGCAGTTCAGCTACTGCTAGGCAATGGATGAATAATTTGCCTGGAGTGTTGCCAATATCACTTTATAAACATCAAGCTCAACGTCTCGTGCGCGAGTTAATAAAAGTACAAGTTTTGGCAAGTGTAATCTACATTGGACAAGACAGTAGCTCGACTTGAGCGAACTTGCGTGTCATTGTAAGGGCGCAATATCAATATATTGTGCCCATACGGGTGCATCTAACCACTGTAAACGACAGATATACGGCTTTTACAGTGTGCTAAATACTATCTAGAACGAGTACCTGTTACTTCATTAGGATCGTTATAAGCCCGGACTTTTTCGCGATTACGAGCTAGACCCGCTAAACCGGCTAGACCAAGTAAACCTAGCCAACCCCAATCGAAACCGCGATCGCTAGTTCTTTCGGAAGCTGTGACGCCTGCATTCCTGTTAGTTCCTGTTGTGTCAGTGCCTGTGGCATCAGTACCTGTAGTGCCAGTGCCTGTGGCATCAGTACCTGTTCCACTGCCTGTAGTTCCACTACCTGTAGTTCCACTGCCTGTGGTATCAGTACCTGTTCCACTGCCTGTACCAGTGCCTGTAGCTCCGGTACCTGTACCAGTGCCTGTAGATCCAGTACCTGTGGTACCAGTGCCAGTGCCGCTACCTAGACCACTACTACCGCTACCTGTGGTACCAGTACCGCTACCTAGACCACTACTACCGCTACCTGTGGTACCAGTGCCTGTACCGCTACCTAGACCACTACTACCGCTACCTGTGGTATCAGTGCCTGTACCGCTACCTAGACCGCCGCTACCGCTACCTGTGGTACCAGTGCCTGTACCGCTACCTATACCGCCGCTACCTGTGGTACCAGTGCCTGTACCGCTACCTATACCGCCGCTACCTGTTGTACCAGTGCCTGTACCGCTACCTATACCGCCGCTACCTGTTGTACCAGTGCCTGTACCGCTACCTATACCGCCGCTACCCGTTGTACCAGTGCCTGTACCAGTGCCTGTACCGCTACCTATACCACCGCTACCTGTACTACTACCTGAGCTACTGCCACCACTGGAACCTCCGCTGCCGGAGCCTCCGCTTTGGGCAGAAACAGAAGGAGGTAATGACAGAGAAGCGAAACTGATAGCAAAGACAGTAGCCAAAACAGCTTTAGATAAAGCAAAAGACTTCATAATTATGGTTCCTTTTATGTTCTAGATTTCCGTGGTTGATTGTCAAAACTGATATTGTCTACTCAATCCACTGCTAAATTAGGTAAATTTTGACAAGAATAGCTCGTCTAGTTTCTTTTGGAATAATTGAAAGCATTTGAAGCTCCCACAACAAAAGATTATTCGCTAGAGTCAAACCAATTCATAATAAGTAATTACTAATTCATGATTAAGAATAAACGAGCAAAACCGCTTGTTCACAAAATGCAAAGAATAATTTTATTCTCAATAAACTATATTCTCTTGCCATCATAATTTCTAATTACTTATTGTGAATTATTTTGTTATTCCTGTTTAGGATAACTGCTAGTTTTTTACCACGCTTCTACCATAAGATTAAAACCACTTATATCGCAGGAATGAATTTGGCATTAAAGCAGGCACATGTTACCATCTATTGTATTGAAAATACTCTCCAATCTTATTTCACCTGAGAACTTATAACTTCATACTCTAGGTGTGTCTTATATTAAACTTAAGGAATATTTTTATTGTCAGTCAGTCAGTTAGTTTGTTATGTCATTTCACACGATACATTCGCAAATACATTCTTGAAATTGTCTCACAGCAATTTCAAGAATGCTTTTTGGCTTGGATAAAATCAGTTTCCCAAATAACAGATGGTGAAATCGTTAGAAATTACACACAATCATTGATGTTGGGAAGATTTCGCCTGGAAAATTGTCAGCGATACAATCGAGCGATCGCAAGCAATGTACGTTAAAATATATACCTTAATTAAGCGATATTACTTAGAAAAATTTTTGCTACTTCAAGTAAGCGAAATATTACTGTGATTATTGAAGGTTTTTATAAATGTAAATGGTTCATTTCAGAGAATCTACGGTAACACAAACCAAAGCGATCGCGGTACTTTAATTTCAATAAATCTTACATTATCAGGTTAAAAAACTCAGAAAGGATGACAGAGACTGGATATAGAAGCTCAAGCTGTTACTTGACCCTAGCCTACGGCTAGTGCAGAAAAACTCTGACGAACGCCCAACGTGTTTTGATGAAGAGTATCAGAAGCCACCATCTAGGCGTCTGTGCCTCTACAGAGGTCTTAGGGTAATAAACCTCTTCCTTTGCGCTTTGGACTTTAGTGAAAACTTGTGCAGTGTATAGGTTTTTATGATGGAATTTTTAAATAATTTTTTCTCTACTAGCCAGTTTATCCCCCACGGGCATTGCTACCTATGGAAACCAGAATTAGTAAGGTTGCATCTGATTTCAGATGTGTTAACTGGACTTGCTTATTATTCAATTCCAGTGATGTTGGTTTATTTTGTCCGTAAACGGCAAGATATGCCTTTCCGCTGGATATTCCTGATGTTTGGCACATTCATTGTTGCTTGTGGCACAACCCATTTAATGGATGTGTGGACGCTTTGGTACCCTACCTATTGGCTATCAGGGTTAATTAAAGCTATCACCGCTTTTGCCTCCGTATTGACGGCTATAGAACTTGTGCCATTAATACCCCAAGCACTAGCTCTACCGAGTCCTGCCCAACTAGAGGCTACAAACTACCAACTAGCAAAGGAAATTGCTGAACGCATACGGACTGAGGAGGTGTTGAAGGAAAGCGAACAACGCTGGCAATTAGCTTTGCGCGGCAATAATGATGGAATTTGGGACTGGAATGTTAAAACCAATGAAGTTTTCTTTTCACCTCGCTGGAAAGAAATGCTCGGTTACGAAGACGACGAAATTTCTAACCATTTAGATGAAAGGGTGACACGAGTGCATCCAGATGATTTTGACCGGGTGACACAAGCAGTTGAAGAGCATTTTGCACAAAAAACACCGTTTTATACTACCGAGCATCGAGTTCTATGTAAAGACGGCACCTACAAATGGATTTTAGATCGAGGTCAAGCACTGTGGGATGAAGATGGTAACGTAGTGCGGATGACAGGTACACAAAAAGATATCACTGAGCGTAAAAAAGCAGAAGAGACATTAAGTAACCTGCTGGAGGAACTAGAAAGCAAAGTGGAGGAACGGACAGCAGAGTTAACAATAATCAATGAATCACTACAGGCAGAAATTACTGAGCGCCACCGAATAGAAGAAGCATTGCGGGAGAGCGAAGAACGATTCCGCGCTGCATTCCATCAAGCTGCTGTTGGCATCGCCCATGTAGCAATAGATGGAAGGTGGTTGTTAGTTAATCAGAAGTTTTGCGATATTCTTGGTTACACAGCCGAAGAAGTACAATTGCTAACTTTCCAAGATATTACTCACCCAGACGATCTTAACGCCGACCTGCAATATATTGACCAGATATTAGCGGATAATATTCAAACTTATTCAATGGAAAAACGCTATTTCCGCAAAGATAGTTCCATAGTCTGGGTTAATCTCACAGTGTCTTTAATGCGTGAAGTTTGTGGGGAGCCAAAGTATTTTATTTCTGTGATCGAAGACATTACTGAACGGCAAGCCGCGCTGCGCGATCGCAAGCAGTGGGAGGAGCAAATCCAAGCATCACTTTTAGAAAAAGAGGTGTTATTAAAAGAAATTTACCATCGGGTTAAAAATAATTTACAGGTTATTTCTAGTCTGTTAAGCTTGCAATCTGCTTATATCAAAGACCAACACGATTTGGTAATATTTAAACAAAGCCAGCAGCGGATTGCATCAATGGCTTTAGTTCACGAAAAATTGTATCAGTCTCAAGACTTGGCAAAGATTAATTTTGGTGAATATATTCAAGATTTAGTAGCAAGTTTATTTAGTGCATACGAAGTCGATCGAGATGCGATCGCTCTAAATATAAATATCGACGATCGAGTGTTTTTAGGACTGGATACAGCAATCCCTTGTAGTTTAATTATCCATGAACTTGTATCCAATTCCTTGAAATATGCATTTCCAGTAGGTAGAAATGGTACAATTCATATCGGAATTAAAAAAAATCAAGACCATCAGGTTACACTTACAGTTAGTGATGATGGAATTGGTTTACCATCAAATTTTAATTTTAAAAAGATAGCTTCTTTAGGCTGGCAACTAGTAGATGCTTTAACTAATCAAATTTCAGGAAATCTCAATATCCAAGGTGCTATGGGAGTCGAGTGTCAAGTGACATTTACATTAATATAAAATAACTAAAATATGACAAACGCAAAAATTTTAGTTGTAGAAGATGAAGCTATTGTTGCTAAAGATTTAGAGTATCGACTTATAAAATTCGGTTACACAGTTCCTGCTATCGCTTCTTCAGGAGAAGAAGCAATTAATAAAGCAGTAGAAATATGTCCAGATTTAGTACTAATGGATATTAAGCTAAAAGGATCGATGGATGGTATAGAAGCTGCCCAAGAAATCTATAAGCGTTTAGATATTCCAGTAATTTATTTGACTGCTTATGCAGATGAGAATACATTTAAACGAGCCAAAATAACTGAGCCATTTGGGTACCTTCTCAAACCTTTTAAAGAAAGAGAACTACAAATAAATATTGAAATAACTCTGATTAAACATGGTTTAGAAAAGCAATTAAAGGGGAATAGAAAATGGCTTGATGCACTTTTAAGAAGTATCGGTGATGGTGTAATTGCTAGCGATCTGCAAGAATTGATAATTTTTATGAATCCTGTTGCTGAAAATCTGACCGGATGGAAAGAAGAAGAAGCTTGTGGCAGAAATTCCTCAGAAATATTTAATATAGCCAATGCAGAAACTCATAACACTGTTGAAAGTCCGATTGTCAAAGTCCTTCAAGGTGGTACTATCGTTGAGCTACCAGTAGGAACTATTCTGATTACTAAAGACGGTGCAGAAATACCAATTGATGACAGCGCAGCACCAATTAAAGATGATAAAAATAATATTACAGGTGCTGTATTAGTTTTTCGAGATATTACTGAGCGCAAACGAGCGATTGAGGCGCGTCAAAAGCAAATTGAGCAAGAGCAACTTGTGGTGCAATGGGAAAAGATAAATCAACTCAAAAATGACTTTTTGAATTTAGTTTCCCACGAACTGCGATCGCCTCTAAGTAATATGAAGGTAATGATTCAAATGATCCGATTATCTATTACTACTGAGGAAGCTAAACGCTATCTAGAATTGATGGAATCCGAGTGCGATCGCGAGCTAGGATTAATTAACGATCTACTAGACTTACAACGGCTAGAAACCTCATCCTATCCAGTTATTACACCTGATGCATTGCTATTACAACAGTGGTTACCTTGGGTTATTGAGCCGTTTCAAATCCGTGTTCAAGAACATCAGCAAACTCTACAGATAAATCTCCCTTCAAATCTCCCGTCGCTGTTCTCAGATGTCATTAGCTTGGAACGAATCTTAGTAGAATTGCTCAATAACGCCTGTAAATACACACCTACGGGTGGTGAAATTGTCCTAAGTGTAAATCACAATCCCTCGGAAGCGCTTGCAAAAATTATTATTACTATCAGTAATTCAGCAGAAATTCCGGTAACAGAGTTACCACGAATTTTTGAGAAATTTTATCGCGTCCCCAATGCAGATATCTGGAATCAAGGTGGTTCGGGATTAGGTTTACCTATAGTACAGGGATTAGTCGAACAACTGCAAGGAAACATTCAAGTAGAAAGTAGCAACGGATGGACTACATTCACTCTCACATTAACTGATTTATAGGTTTTTGACTTTTATTAAAATTTCATTGAATTTATTCTATAAATATCTTGCTTCTGGCGTACAGATGTACGCCAATATAGCCGATTTATCTGTCATAAAAAACTTGGTATATGGTATGAGATAATTAAAGCAAATTATTAAATTCCGAAAAATGTCATTAACTATATCTTCCACACCTCAAGGTTTTAGTGCATTTATTACTAATTTGGGAATACGGGATACAACAGATGATTTTGTATTTATTAAATCATCTGTTCCTTGTGTTGCTGATGGAGTTTTCACTCAAAGTCTTTTTGCAGGGCCAAGTATTACTATTAGCCGCGATAACTTAAAAGATTCACAAGCACAAGCAATTGTCGTTATATCTAAAAATGCAAATGTAGCTAATGGTTCTGTTGGGATCTCTGATGCTCAAGAGGTTCTGCAATTAGTTGCAACTGAAACTGGAATTGCTGCACATAACATTGTAATAGCTTCTACAGGTGTAATTGGCAGACGTTACCCAATTGAAAAAATCCGGGCAGGTTTATTAGGATTGGGGAAAAAATTGACTGATGCTGATTTTCATGCCGCAGCCCGTGGTATTATGACCACCGATACAGTACCGAAACTAGCTACACGGCAAATAGGGAATGCCAAGCTGGTAGGAATTGCCAAAGGTGTTGGCATGATTGAGCCTAATATGGCTACCCTTTTAACTTTCTTTTTTACTGATGCTGCAATTTCTGCAAATAGTCTTCGTTCAATTTTTCGCTCTACTATAGATAAAACCTTTAACTGCTTAAGTGTAGACACTGACACTTCTACTAGTGACTCCGCCGTGATTCTCGCTAATGGTTTAGCGGGTGAAGTTTCAGAACCAGATTTTGCTAGTGCATTGCAAGAAGTTGCACAAGAATTGGTGCTGAAAATTGCCCGCGATGCAGAAGGTGCTACCAAAGTTATTGAGGTGACTGTAGATTCAGCTATTAACTATGCACAAGCTAAAACAGTAGCTAAAGCAATTGTAAATTCACCATTAGTAAAAACTGCCGTCTATGGAGCAGATCCGAATTGGGGGCGAGTTGCTATGGCTATAGGTAAATGTGAAAATGAACAGCAGATAAATCCAGAACGAGTTGTTATCAGTTTTGATAATGTGAAAGTTTATCCTAATAGCTTAACTAATGAAAATCTAGAAGAGTTGCGGCAAATTATGTCCAAGGATCGAGTAAATATCCATGTTAGCCTCAATATTGGTGAAGCTTCGGCAACTGTATGGGGTTGCGATCTTTCAGAGGGTTATATAGAAATTAATGGCAAATACTCAACTTGATTAAAATAATTTGTAATTGATAATGCAATACGCTTGGGTTAAGGCTTGCTCCTCCCTAACCGTTCTTAAAAGGGAGGAAGTAAAGCTCTTTAGGGGCAACCAGCGCACAGAACTGGCGGTTTCCACACACCGGGGAACCCGTCACCGCACTGGTTCCAATACGGTTCGGATAAGGTTTTTGGATGACACGCCGCTAATCGCAAAGACGCGATAAATCGCCGTCTTTACAATAATCAGTCCTTTGTCTTGACGGCGATTTATCGCCTCTCTTGCCTTAACCGAACCATATTGGCAGTGGTTCCCCATGTAGTGACTCGCGTGAGTCGGGGATCTTGTGGAGCAAAAGATCGCTAACACTAAGTGTATTGATTGATAATGACGCGTAGTAAGGGCTGAAGTCCTTACTACGAGGCAAGCTAGCAGAGAGAGGAAGCGAAAAATGGGATTAGGTGCTTTATATGGGAAATTCAACGGATGTGATATTAGTTCTCATCCAGAGATGGATAACTGGTGCAGGTACACCAATAGCTAAAAGTAAACCCGCACTTACCAATTGCTTTGTCAAAAAAGTTGACATAGGTAGTCTTGCTGTATTATACTATAATACAAAGCTAATGAGTTAAATTAAAAAGAATTCCTAACTAGTACAGCGGGTGTGTAAATCCAGCTACCATCTCAATTAAGAAGACTTGGGGAAAAATTCCCTTGTTAAAGGTAGGCAAACTGACGCCACAGTGTACTACTACAGCAGGGTGCAAATAAAATTACCATTTGGACGCAGTTAGTTTATATTGCAAGAAAACTTTTTCATAATCTCCTACTTCACAGAAAATAACTCGACTAACGCTTCATAACTAACAAATATGGATTTTGACTATTTTAGAAGCAATGAAGGCGCTCCTACAAATAATACCCGGCAAAGCTTGCTTGCTAGCGGTTGGCGACCGTTTAACCGAGAATTAGATTGGGGGTTTTTGTGGCAACTGTTGTATAGTGATTCCCACGAATTAACTCAAAAAAGTTTGAATTTGGCAAGTAATGTTGCCGATATTTTGGGACGAAATAATTATGCTTGGTGGGCTAATTTATTAAGTGTTGTATCTGATAATACCCGCTACGAAGTTGAAAAGTTTTGGAATTACATCACCCCAGATCCTCTATCACCAGATCATCGCTACAAAGATGTTTTGAGTACAGAAACACCCATCGTCCAATTTGTCAGTCGTAGTAGCATTCCCATTGATTATGTTCTTAACCGATTGCAAGAAATTACTGTACTGCGAGTTTTAGGTGTGTTGGGTAGTCCCGACATTATTACCCAGTATTACTCAGAAAGAGATTTTTATTTTCCTATAGACAAATTTGTTAGCTGGGAACGCTTAGAAGTTATTAATACTGTTTATGCTTACTGGGCGAAGTATGACGTTTGGTTGCAAATTGATCCCTACGATCGCGGGCGACGACAATATAGTTTAATGGCGAAAAATATTGCGCCACTAATTAACAAAGCAACTTACGACTTAGCAGTTATGCTGAGTGGATATCAAAGTCGTGTAGGCAAAGTTCATAGTCAATTTTCCATTCGGACATTTCCCGCAGATATCCAAAACTTTACTGATTCTGTACAGCAAGCGATTCTTAATCAAAACCAGTTAGCGGTTGTTGTACATGGGCAACCAGGTACAGGTAAAACCGTGTGGACACAGGCAGTAGCTAAAGAAATTCTTGTACCTTTAGGGTATGTGATTTTTATTTTAGACCATGATGCGATCGCTAACTTTGTCCCACCAACTTACATAGAACGTATTTGTATCGTTATTAACGAAGCTGATAACCTAGCGCAAAATCGTGCTTCCGAGGTAGCGCAATACAATAACAAAACCGAACACATTCTAAGTTTGCTGGATGGCACTTTGTATCAGAGTGTAATTGATGACTCTGGTATTCAGATGCAGCAACGGTTAGTTGTCTTGATGACTTGCAACACTACCGAAAGATTAGATCCAGCCATGTTACGTAAGGGTAGGGTGGATTTAATATATGAGTTTACGCAACTATTTGTATGAGGAGGCAGGGGGCAGGGGGCAGGAGGCAGAAGGAATAATACTTTTCTTGTTGAACTACACTACTCCCAATTCACCATTCCCCATTCCCCATCTCAATCTTGAAAATTGCTGTAAATCTACTTTCACCACTTTCACCAGAATTTCACCTGTTGTTGCGATACAAGCTGATGCTCTTTGCGCCAAGCTTGGGGAGGTAAACCGTGATGTTGGCGAAACTGGCGGGAGAAATGAGACACATCTTGATAGCCCAATGCTTTTGCTATCTTCTCGACAGTCTGATTATTATTTTGGAGTAAAAAACGAGCACCCGCCATCCGGCGTTTGACAATCCAGCAGTTTACAGTTTCTCCTGTCTGCTTTGCGACTCGGTTAGTTAAATAAGCAGGTGAGTAACCAACAGCAAGAGCCACATCACACAAAGTAATTCCTTGATGATAATGGGCTTCGATAAAGTCGAAAACTTCTTTTAATTGGGGAATGTAAGGAAAGATTGACTTATTCGTGGCTTCTCTACCAGAGGCTGACGCTCCTAACGTCGCTACCGCTTCGCTATCGCCAACGCCAACGCCAACGCCAATGCCATCGTCAACGGCAACAGCGATCGCTCTAGTATTATCAGCAAATACTGATTTTGCAGCTTTTTCAAATTGAATATTGCACCAGTATTGGAGATTCGCTTGCTTTTCTAAGCGACTAGCGATCGCTCTGAGCAATTCGTCTAGTGTAGAGGGTTTGGTAAGATAGTCGTCTGCTCCCAATTCCATAGCTTTGCGAACATCTGCTTTGGTACTACTGCCAGTCAGAAAAATGAAAGGAATAATTGCTGTAAGAGGATCTTGGCGTAGCGTAGTTAAAACGTTATAACCATCCATATCAGGCATCGTAATATCGCAAATCACTAAGTCGGGTATACGCTCTTGCGCTTTTTGGATACCTGCAAGACCATTGTCAGCACCTATAGTATCAAAACCTTTAGCTTCAAGACCCTTTAAATAAAGATTGCGAGTAACCTTATCATCTTCAATGACGAGAATTTTATTTGATGATTCGTACATAATTTTCTATTACCATAACTTTTTACAGAAGTTGCTTACTAGACTCTTTGGCGAGTATGTAAATAAGCATGAGATCGATTACTTCGTTCCGAGAGTTATGATTGTTAAGTTGTTAATTAACAACTATCTTCATTTCAACACTCATAACTCGGAAGTGCTAAACTCTGATTTGATTAATGGCAACATTACGGTAAAAGTAGTGCCCACATCAACTTGACTTTCTACAGAGACTTGACCGTGATGTAAATCTACAAGGGTTTTCAGAATCGATAGCCCCAGTCCAGTACCAGGTATACTATCAATATTACTACCACGGTAAAATGGCTCAAATATTCGTTGTTGATCTACTGCTGAAATACCGATCCCCTTATCTTTTACCTGAAAAATCACTTTCTCTTGTTTGCAATATAATTTCAACTCAATTGCAATTTCTGAGATAGTATACTTGATTGCATTGTCGAGCAAATTCTTTAAAATTGGCTCTAACAGTTTTCTATCTATGCAGGCCGTAAGAGATTTATCTTGACTTACAAAAATAATCGGAATTTTGCTAATACTTATCTGCATTTGTGCAACTAAATCATTACAAAACCTAACTAACTCAAGCGGTTTTGGCTCACAGTTAATTTTTGCTGATTCTGCCTTAGAGAAGAACAAAATATCATCCAACATTTGGCTGAGTTGTTCGGTAGCTTTTTGTATGTGATCGAGTAATGGTTGGATTTTTTTCTGTGTACGTTTGTCTACTTCTTCCTTTAGTAAGCTATTAGAAAATGAAACAATATTCAGCGGAGTCCGGAATTGATGGCAGACCATAGAAAGAAAACGTGCTCTAAGTTCGCTAAGTTGTTTTGCTTGTTCTAAAGCTTGGTTAAGACCTAATTCTGCATATTTGTAATCAGTAATATCGATGCCTGCAACCAGTTCGACAGGCTTTCCCCCAAAATCTAGCACTCCATCCAGCATGGCAACAGCGCAAGCTAGCCAGCGCTCGGTGCCGTTTTTTGTCAAAATATTTATCTCCTGGTATTCAAAATTAGCTGCTTCAGACTGGTTGCGTACCTGCCTAGGTTTTTTGTTTTTAATCAGTCGGCGTAGTCCAGAATCTGTTAGCAGTTCCTCTTGTGTGTAACCAGTCAGTTTCTCCACTGCTGGATTTATGTAGCAAAGTCGCGTGTCTTGAATCAGAAAAGTGCTAACATCTGTCGTTTCTGCTAAAGTCCGAAATCTAGCTGCGTTCAACCGCAATGCTTCTTCAGTCTGTTTCGATTCAGTAATGTCCCAAATACTCCACACTCTACCAATAATTTTGCCCTCCAACAAGTGAGGCTTAGAGTAGTGTGCAAAAACTCTCCCATCTTTCAACTCCAGAATGTCGTAGCTCTCGAAATCAGATTGGCTAGACACTTCCCAAATCAGCCGACTAAAAGCTTGTGGATCTTTAAGTTGGTTCTCAAAAAAGGCTTTGCATCGAGGGCATTTCTTAGATAGTATTAGAGACTCCGGGATCTGCCACATATCCACAAATTTCTGATTCAAACTCAGAATATCTCCCTCAAAGTTAACTGCAACAATACCAATGGCAGTAGATTCGAGAGTAGAACGAAGTAAAGAAAGAGATGTTTCTAGTTCTACTTCTTTTGCCTTGAGTTGAGAAAATTCCTGTTGCAAATTGTCTTTGGCATCCCTTAATTCATCAGTCCACTTTTGCACGCTCAGTTCTACTATTTCATCACTTATCTCACGAGCAAAAGCACAGCCAAATTCCATATCTTGTTGTTTTACATAGCTAATGGATATTTCTACCAGAAATATCCGACCTCTTTTTGTCTTGTAGCGAGATTTAAAGGTAAGGGAACCCTGCGAACTAATATCTGACCAATTGTGTAGAGAAAAGTCTACGTCTATATCATGCAGTCTCATGGAAAGTAATTCCTCACGGGAATACTCAGTCATAAGACAAGTGGCATCGTTGACGTAAAGAAACTGCGCGTTTGCTCCTAAACAGAAAGCAGCATCTACAGCGTTATTTATTAGGAAGTGAGCAAACTTCATTTGTACTTCTGGTTGTAGCGCCCATTGAGTGTTTGATCTAGCTAATGTATAATCGCCAGAATTCATATCCCTACTTCCTCTTACTAATCCATCAGCACCATAGCCATTAATTAGTTAATAGCTATAACTTATTAAAATCTTTGGTGCACTGTTAGGCTGTTAAAAATAAAATTAGTTAGTAAGTTAAAACAGATTACTAACAATCTTAACAAAACTTATCATACCAATAAAAACTGAATTATGAACCAAATTTTCCTAAAAAAACTAAATATTTAGTTAAAATTTTTTATTGACTTAAACAGTTTTTTATGACAACACAAAATTTAGACAAATCAAATCCAGATTAGTCAATAAACTTTATTAGATAAGAGTTCAAAATTCTTAATCCATAAGTAGAAAAGATATTTTAACTTTAAACTAGCCCTGCACCAAAGCTAACTAATGGTTCACCAACCTAAAATTGCTGGCTTTCGACTGGGAAAAATTTGAAGGATAAAAATTTTTCCCTTTAACCTTTCCACCACTACGGACTTTGGCGAACTACTAGTACACTGTGGCGTCAGTTTGCCTACCTTTAACCTGTTGCTCAGAGCAACTTGTCTTGTTAATTGAGATGGTAGCCGGATTTACGCCGTGCTGTACTAGTGTAGAGTCGTTTGATTTCCAACATAAATGAATTTGCAGTGCTGGGTTTGGCTTAAATGAACAAATTTTACTCATTAATTTATTTTCTTAATTTATCTTAACTTACTCTCTCAGGGATTTAACTATAGAAGAATATGCTTAGTCATCCGTCGTAAGGAGTACATTCGTATTAAAAAATACGTATACTTTTACGCATACTTTTACGTATATTATTGTGTTTGTTTTTTCATAAAGAAACAATGTATTCGTATACTAAGTATATATTACTAAAATACTTGTCATAAAAATAGATTTCATCAAGTTATTACGTAGTGAATACTTAGTCATCTCTCAAAGGAAATATAAAAAGTTAAAAAAACGATGTCTTTATCGTTACAAATAATTGACTCAAAGAATTTTTGGTGGCAATATAAAGACCGCCAAACTGTTGTAGTTGCGGAGCGTCTCGTTGGCGTAGCCTCTTGTAGAGAAGAGAAGACAGGCAGTTACTCATGGGTAGCCACTTCAGAGAAGATCGGATTGTCTGATTAGCGCGTTGGCTTTCCTAAATAACATTTACGAAAAAATATAATATAACAGTTGTGTAAGTCCTAAAGCAAAAGAATTGACAACCATATCAAAAGATTTTCTATTGTAAATTTGGTAATGTGCCGATTTTGCGATTGCAAAATATTAATCTTTCAGAATGACTAAGTTGGAAATGTCACATTCAGGATAAAAGCGAAAGAATTGACACCCACATCAAAAGATTTTTCATTGCAAGTTAAGTTTTCATCATAATAATGATTACAAGTTAAGAACCTCCCCAGACGGTTTAGTAAGTAGTAGGCGTAGCCCGCCGCAGGCATCGGTGCTATTAAACTTAACTTCATTAAGTTTTGTAAAGATTATGAAATGTGCTTGAGTTCAGGTTAGTTGCAAGTTTATATCCCTTTAGATGATTTAGTTTTTCCCTGCCAACCTACTTAAGTACTGTAGTTACCACCATAGGAGCGAAAAATTTGACACCCCAATCAAAAGATTTTTGATTGCACAACTGTCTTTAACTCCTTTATTCTGGTCACAAGAAGCACAGCCTCAACTGTTGTATGCTTTTGGTAAAAATTTTTTGGTACTGCGCTCACAAGGATCAATCAGCAGCGATCGACCATTTCTACAATCGACCAGGCTAAGTCATAGCTGTAAAAGCAACAGAGTTGTTTGTATTAAATATTGCCACTGCTGTGATTGTAAACTGAAAAGCCTTTGTGTAACTTTATGTAATTACGTGAAACCAATGAGTCAAAACTATACTGGTTCAAACTCTCCTCTAATCACCACTGAGCCATACAAGGAATTTCCAGAAAACAGATATGTAGAATCTACCTCTGACTCCCGCCAGTTTGATGAATCGGAGAATAACGGGGGAATTCAGCCTTTTTTAAACGATGAGATAGCTCCAACGCTCTCAGTTGCCGATGCGATCGCTCAGATGTTGGAAAATTTGGGAGTAAGCTACGCTTTTGGTGTCGCAGGTGGCGCAATGGCAAGCCTTTGGGGTGCGCTGTCGAATAGCAGCATAGAAGTGTTGAACTTCCGCCATGAAGCAGGAGCAGCCTTTGCAGCGACGGAAGCTTACTTTGCCAATAATCGTCCCGCTGTAGTTTTTACCACAGCAGGGCCGGGGATCACCAACGCCCTCACCGGATTGTTTGCGGCTCGTGGTGAAGGTGCAAAGGTGATTTTGCTGTCGGCTTGCACATCAGCACCGCAGCGTGGACGCTGGGCTATTCAAGAAACCAGCACTTACACCTTGCCCAGTGGGGGAATTTTTACCCCAGGAGCGCTATTCAACTATGCAATCACTATTGAATCTGCGGCTCAACTACCGCAGATTTTCCGCAAACTTGCATTAGCTATGGCGCAACCAGGCGGATTTGTCGCCCATTTGAGCATTCCCACCGCAGTGCAGACAAGTTTAGTTGAGAATATATCCTTGCCTCAACTAGATGTTGCTCCGTTTCCGATGACTGCTTCCAAAGAAGCGATCGCTAAATCTGTAGAGTTATTATCATCTGGCCCCTTTGCCATCTGGGTTGGTTTCGGTGCGCGTGAGGCAGCAGAGGAAATCCTTGAACTCGCTGAAAAAACGGGAGCAGCTGTAATGTGTTCGCCTCGTGGTAAAGGTATTTTCCCTGAAGATCATCCGCAGTTTGTGGGTGTTACAGGTTTGGGCGGTCATGCTTCCGTCTTGACATATATGGAACAGCAACCTCCACTACGCACACTCGTATTAGGAACCCGCCTTGGCGAACCGACTTCTTTTTGGAGTTCGGCGCTAGTTCCAAAAGCAGGTTTTGTCCATGTTGATATTGACCCGGAAGTGCCAGGTGTAGCCTATCCCCACGTTGAAACTTTTGCAGTTCGGTCTGATATCAAAGCTTTTGTGAAAGAGTTGTTGCAGCAATTGCCAGATGCTTCTGATTCCACAATGTTGCTACCTCGTCCAGAACACAAAGCAATCGAACCTGCATCAGACGTAGATTATCCAGTGCGGCCAGAAGTATTGATGGCAGCAATTCAAAAGATAATTGTTGAAGATACCGATGCCATAGTAATGGCGGAGTGTGGTAACTCCTTTACTTGGTCAACACATCTACTCCAATTTGCCGAAGCCAATCGTTACCGAGTCAGCACCGGAGTTGGCGCAATGGGTCACGCCGTCACCGGAGTATTGGGTGCAGCACTGGCGAGCAATAGCAAGGCTGTAGGGATTGTCGGCGATGGAGCAATGCTGATGAATAACGAAATCAGCACAGCTGTGAAATACAAAATTCCCGCAATCTGGATTGTACTCAACGATGCGCGTTACAACATGTGCCATCAAGGGATGAAAATCTTGGGATTAAAGGGCGCAGATGCAACAATTCCACCAACAAACTTCGCCATGATTGCTCGCGGTATGGGAGCAGAAGCGATCGTAGTCGTCAGAGAGTCTGATATTGAAGCCGCATTAGAACAAGCGATCGCATCAACCGTTCCCTTTCTGATTGATGTAGTTATTGACGCCGATCGTCCTGCACCCTCTGGTGGACGCAATAAAAGTTTGGCTGCACAAGGAATTAAATCGAGTCCGGCTAAAAATACAGCCAAGCAAGTTTCATTCCCGATGGTTTGATTTCAAAAGCTGCAATCTCATTCAATTGTTATAGACACTAAACCACTCCCAGAATGCGGAATTTACAACGCAGTTTGGATTAACCCATTTAGCAAAAGATAAAGGATGAATTTAGAAGCGGCAAAAACTTTATTCCAGATAAAAACTATCACCAAAAAACTGGAATTTAAAATTTTTGATTTTTAACTTTAAATCTTTATCTTAGCTCCATCTAATCTTAATGTTCGAGAGTCGTTTTGTGTCTATAAGTTTACATTTTGTAATGTTCATTACTTTCTCTAACCAATCCCCAAAAATATCGAGAGGTCAAGATGCTGCTATTTGAAACTGTTAGAGAAATGGGCCACGAACAAGTCCTTTTTTGTCATGGTAAAAATCCCGAAATTAAGGCAATTATTGCTATTCATGATACGACCTTGGGCCCAGCAATGGGAGCTACAAGAATTTTGCCTTATGTCAACGAAGAAGCTGCTTTAAAAGATGCGCTTCGTCTCAGTCGTGGGATGACATATAAAGCTGCCTGTGCCAACATTCCGGCTGGTGGCGGAAAAGCAGTCATTATTGCTAATCCTGAAAATAAAACAGACGATCTGTTGAGAGCTTACGGACGTTTTGTTAATAGCCTAAATGGGCGTTTTATTACCGGACAAGATGTCAATATTACCCCTGACGATGTACGGACAATCAGTCAAGAAACGAAATATGTTGTTGGCGTATCAGAAAAGTCTGGTGGGCCTGCTCCCATAACATCACTAGGAGTTTTTCTCGGAATTAAAGCCGCCGTGGAGTCTCGTTGGCAGAGCAAAAGACTTGATGGCATGAAAGTTGCAGTTCAAGGTTTAGGAAATGTAGGTAAAAATCTCTGTCGGCACTTACACGAGCATGATGTCAAACTTTTTGTTAGCGATATAGATCCAGCAAAAACAGAAGAGGCAAAACGGCTTTTTGGCGCAACTGTTGTAGAACCAGCCGAAATTTACGCTCTTGATGTAGATATATTTGCTCCTTGCGCTTTAGGAGGAATTCTTAATAGTCATACAATTCCTTTTCTCCAAGCTTCCATTATTGCTGGTGCAGCTAATAATCAGTTGGAAAATGAGCAACTACATAGTCAAATGCTTACCAAGAAAGGGATTCTTTATAGCCCTGATTATGTAATTAACGCCGGAGGGCTAATCAACGTTTACAACGAAATGATTGGTTATGACGAAGAAAAAGCTTTCAAGCAAGTGCATAACATTTATGACACCCTATTAGCAATTTTTGATATTGCTAAACAGCAGGAAGTTACTACTAACGATGCTGCCAAACGATTAGCAGAAGACCGGATTCAGGGCGTTAAGCGAAACCAGACTAAGGCGATCGCAGCTTAATTGTTATTATTTTAAGGAGTGAAAAGTGGAAAAAAATACCTTTGCGACATCAGCTTACATTGCTACTTCACCAAAAAGTGCTTTCGACTATCTTTGTAGTTTAAAAAACTTAGATGAATGGACGCTTTATAGCCGGATGAAAGAGCAAGTTGACGAAGATACCTGGCTCGGAACTGCGTCTGGTTATCACAAAAATCTTTACTATCACGTTAAAAAACTAGAAAATCCACTTTTCTACGGCATTGAGTGGCACTGTGGATTAGAGTATCAAAAATATTTTCAGGTTTACCCTGTTTTGCTGTTTCCTACAGACTACATCGAGCCGGGAACAGATGAAAAAGGTGTGTACTTTCACTGGTTGAGCTTTGTCGATCCCAAACGGCAGACTCAGATGATTATGCAGGGAATTCATACAGTACACACTTCCGAATGTCGTTCTCTCAAAGGCAATTTGGAACGTAAAACTGGCCTGACCGCAGCAGCCAAAGGAAGCCACTTTATTGATACAGACACCATTTATGTTGATGCCCCAGTTGAAATTGGCATTGAATACTTAAAGGATTTACACAATATAGATGAGTGGGCACATTTATTGCGACCAAATGGCAATATTACTTCTGATTCAGGTGAATTCAAAGATGAATATGACCAGAAGGTAAAAGTTTCCGTGCGGGTTCATAGTCTGAGCAAATACTACTTGCTTGAACAAGAACATTTCTATCCAGATTACGAATATTATCAGCGTTCTGTAGCGTTACTCATCCCAACCGCCTATGCTTTCGCCGACCCAGAAGCTTCTGGTTTTATCCTGCATCGAATCACATTTTGGAAAACAGATGGAACTGTTAGCCACGGCAAACTTCAAATTGAAGACTTTGGGGCTGAGAGCATGAACATCAAACGTTTACTCGAAGCCAAAGCGGGCAATCTCAAATCATTCGATCGGGGAATGAGCTATCTACCAAAAATTCAAGAATCACTAGTTAATAGTCATTAGTCATTGGTCATTGGTCATTGGTCAACTAATAAATGATAAATGACAAATGACAAAGGACAAAACATGAAACTGAAAAAACTTACCATTACTTTCCTCACTTTTTGTGTTGCCGCTTTTTCGGGAATGAAAGCTGCCTCAGCTGCATCATTTTCGGTAATCGCCGACGGTCTATATAATGCCGGTGGTCTGAGTTTTAGCCCTGATGGTAATCTCTATGTTACAGAGGCGGGGATAGGGGGAAGTGGAGCTTGTGTTCCACCAGCAAGCGGTCAAGGTGATTCTTTATGCTATGGCACAAGTGGTGCAGTTACCAAAATTGAGAATGGTAAAACCGAGCGCATACTTACAGGACTTCCTTCCTTAGCATTACCAGATGGCACTGGAGCCGCTGGCCCTCGTGACATCAAATTTGATACTAAAGGTAAACCTTATGTTCTGATTGGGTATGCAGCTAATCCTGCCTTTCGCGATCGCAATTTGGGTAAGACTGACCTCGGTAAAATCATCGCTCCCGACTTTAATACCAATTCCTGGACGAGTGTTGCTGATTTAGCTAACTATGAACTCGCCAACAATCCCGATGGTGCTGATGTTGGTAGCAATCCCTTGGGTTTTGTCATAGATGGTAATAATTTAGTTGCAGTTGATGCAGGTGCAAACGACTTACTACGTGCTAATACTGAAAATGATAATTTGCAGGCGATCGCTGCGTTTCCCCAAGATATATTGACTAATCCAGTCTTCCCACCTTCTGGTACTCCATCCAATGAACCGGCACAGGTGCCATCTCAAGGTGAAGTAGTGCGATCGCAGTTTGCAACCCAAGCAGTACCCTCAAGTGTGGCAAAAGGGCCTGATGGTGCTTATTATGTCAGCCAATTTACTGGTTTTCCCTTTCCTGAAGGTGGGGCGAAAATCTATCGAGTTGGTGCTGATGGCAAGCCAACAGTCTTTGCCGATGGTTTTACCCAACTCACAGACTTGGATTTTGATACTGAAGGCAATTTATATGCTTTGCAATACGCCAATCAGTCAGCTTGGAAGGGTGATTTTGATGGTTCTGTCATCAAAATAGCTCCTGATGGGACACGCACAACTCTTCTGAGTGGGGATGGATTAGAGTCGCCTAGCGCCTTGACTATTGGTTCTGATGGTGCAGTATACGTCACAAACCGAGGCGATCGCCCTGGACTTGGCCAAGTTCTCAAAATTGAAAATATCAAATCTGTCCCTGAACCTGATTCTGCTTTCGGCGTATTAGCGATCGCTGCCTTGGGCGTTGGTTGGTTGCACAAGAAGAGAGCTACCAAACCTCCCATAAATGGAGCCGTGCCCCTCAAGTAAAGAGTTTCAAACCAATCCTGCCTTTCTCAAAGACTGCGATTCGTTGTCTTTAAAACCATAAAGTTTTCCACTTACTTAATTCTTAATCTCCAAAGGTATGAAACTCAAGTCATTTACTCTTACGCTTTTGACCCTTTGTATTGCTGCCGTTTCTGCACCAAAAGCAGCCGAAGCTGCAAGCTTTACAGTAGTTGCCGATGGCCTTAGTAACCCACGCGGAATCGGCTTTGATTCTGGCGGTAATCTTTATGTTACAGAGAGTGGTTCTGGGGGTGATGGAAAAGACGGAAGATGTATTGCATCACCTAGCGCGGGATATATCCCTTTATGCGCCGGTCAGAATGGCTCCCTGATCAAAATTGCTCAGGACGGTACAAAAACAAATATAATTTCAGACCTAACTTCTCTAGCATTATCGCCCTCTGGGGAACAAGCAGCCGGGCCTGCGGACATCAAATTTGATTCTTTAGGTAACGCTTATCTATTGACCGGTCTTGCAGGCGATCCAAGCAACCGTGATACCGTTTTAAAATCGCCTGACCTCGGTAAATTATACAAAGTAGACTTAAACACTGGTGGGTTGACAACTCTTGCGGATTTTGCAGCCTATGAAACTGCATTTAATCCTGATGGTACTGATTTAATTTCCAACCCCTATGCTTTGGCAATTAAAGGTGAAACTGGTTACGTAGTTGATGGCGGCGGAAACACAGTATATTCTGTGGGACTCGATGGCAGTGGTATTAAGAACGTAGCTGGATTGCCTCTGAAAACGATAGATAGAGATAAACTTGAATATCCTGAGCTTCCACCAGGTGTAGATCCATCTGCGCTTCCTGTAACACAGCAATCAGTACCTACTGGGATTGCGATCGCTCCAGATGGTAGTTTAACACTTAGCGAATATACTTATTTTCCTTATCCAGAAGGTGAAGCACGTATCTTTAGCGTTGACCCCAATACCTTGCAATCAAAAGTCATCGAAGATGGGTTTACACAACTAACTGGTGTAGCTTATGACCCTGACGGCAGTTTGTATGCCTTGCAACACATTAATACTTCCGAATGGAAGGAAATTCAACAGGGCGGTATTATCACTGGTGATATTAGTGGTTCTTTGATCAAAATAGCCACCGATGGAACTCGTGAAACTATCTGGAGTGGTGATGGACTAGAAGCTGCTTCTGGCATCACCTATGGCCCTGATGGAAATTTATATATCGCAAACCGAGCCAGACTTGCAGGAACAGGACAAGTTATCAAGATCGATCCGAGAGTAGCTAAAGTCCCTGAACCCACCTCTGCAATAGGTCTGATTATTGCTGGTGCTTTGGGTGCAACTTCAATGCTGAAGCGCAAACGCAGCAAAGAATTAGTTAAGGCAGAGACTGTCTAATTCCTCGTAAAGCTTACAGAATAGGCTGCTGCCTCACATAGAAAGTTGCATTTCAAACAAGAGGCAGCAGCCCAAATATCAGGGTTCCCGAACTGAGACTGGGAACAAAATTAGTCTAGGAAAGAGTATAACTCATACAACCAGGACTTAAAACTCATGGGATTAGTCAAAAATTTGTCAATCGGCATTCTCGGTACTGGGTTCATGGTGTTGGCAACAGCAGCCCAAGCCAAGGCTGTAACATTAACTTACGACAGAAGTATCGGCGAACCTGGCTTCGGCCCTGGACAACTGTTTGTTCCCCAAGGGATAGCGGTGGATAGCCAAGGGAATACCCTTATATCTAACGGACGCGGTATTAACCCGGATGGTACTCCTAACTACAACCTCGGTGACAAAATTGAAAAATTTAGTCCCAGCGGTCAGTATATTGGAGCAATTGGCTCCGGCGGCACAGGGCCCGGACAGTTTGACGAGCCAACAACTGTAGACTTTAATCCCGTAACAGGGGATTTGTATGCAGGTGATGTTTACAACAACCGCATCAATCAATTCGATTCTCAGGGTAACTTTATTAGATCCTTTGCCAATGGAGAATTTACCCCTCTCATACCAGGTAGGTTTTTCTTTGGGCCATCTGGTGTAACATTTGACAAAACTGGCAACGTTTACGTTGGTGATTTTAACGGCGAAAGAATCCTTAAATTCACATCAGACGGAAAGCAAATTGGTGTCATTGGTGGCACCAATGGCACTGCACTTGGAGAATTCCAAGGTGTAGCCGGTACAAGAATTTCCCCAGTTAGTGGAAATATCTTTGTAGCTGACCAGTATAACAACCGCGTTCAGGTACTCGATCCAAATGGTAAACCTCTGTACACATTTGGTTCAGCAGGTAGCGGGCCTGGACAGCTTCTTCAGCCAATTGGCATCGAAGTGGACGACCAAGAGAATGTTTATGTAGCTGATTCTATCAACAGCCGCGTTCAGGTATTTGATAAAAACGGTAAATTCTTGACTTCCTACGGTCAACCAGCCCTAGATGCATCAGGCAACCCAGTCCCACCTCCAGGATTAACTGACCCCCCATTTGGTAATCCCCTCGACCTCACACCAGGCAGATTTAACTGGACGGGTGGCACAAGCCTCAAAGATGGCAAGCTTTATGTGGGCGATTTCTTCCAAGGTCGCGTCCAAGTGTTAAACGTAGAAGGTACAACTAAAGTACCTGAACCTAGTTCAGCATTGGGTTTAGCGTTGCTTGGACTTGGCGCTGCTACGATCGCATTGCGGAAACGTGGGCAACAAAAGCCAGTCTTCAGTTTAGAGAAGGAACTGCAAAAACAGTGCTGAGTTCTGCGGCTTGAGTAATAGTTTCGTAGGGTGCGTTATGTCCTTGGCTAACGCACCATCCCAATAATTCAACAAAGCCAACATTATCAAGGTGCTTCCAGAACATTAATAGCTCATGCACATTCTGATTTATTCATACAACTATCATCCAGAACCAATTGGTATTGCACCTTTGATGACTGAACTAGCAGAAGGGCTAGTGAAACGAGGGCATCAAGTGCGGGTAATCACAGGTATGCCTAACTATCCTCAGCGTCAGATTTACGATGAGTATCGAGGCAAGTTATACGTTACTGAACATAAAAATGGTGTCAAAATTCAGCGTAGTTACCTGCGGATTAAGTCCAAACCTAATCTTATAGACAGGCTAATGCTAGAGTTGAGCTTTGTTTTTACGAGTTTGCCACAAGCTCTTAAGGGCGAGCGACCTGATGTAATTCTTTTAACAGTGCCGCCGTTACTAGTTTGCCTACCTGCAACCTTAATAGCTTGGCTATACAACTGCCCAGTAGTGCTGAATGTGCAAGATATTCTCCCAGAAGCTGCTGTGCGTGTTGGGCTTATTAAAAATAAGTTGATGATTCAAGCTCTGGAAGCTCTAGAAAAATTTGCCTACCGAACTGCACATACCATTAGCGTGATTGCCGATGGCTTTGTAGATAATTTAATAAATAAAGGTGTACCTGCTAATAAAATTGCCTGCATTCCAAATTGGGTAAATCTAAATTTTATCCGCCCTTTACCGAAGCAGAATAACTCTTGGAGAGCTACCCATCAACTAGATGGTAAATTTGTAGTACTTTATTCAGGTAATATTGCTCTCACGCAAGGCTTGGAGACAGTTATAGAAGCAGCAGCTCGCTTGCGTCATATTAATGATATTGTCTTTGCGATCGCAGGCGAACCCCAAGCTCTCGAAAGGTTACAAAAACATTGTCTTGCTTGTGGTGCAGATAATGTTTTACTGCTACCATTGCAACCGCGAGAAAAACTACCGCAAATGTTAGCAGCCGCTGATATCGGGTTGATTGTGCAAAAGCGCAATGTGATTTCCTTCAATATGCCTTCTAAAATACCACTGCTGTTAGCTAGCGGTCGCCCAATTGTCGGTTCAGTTCCCGCCACTGGTACTGCTGCCAAAGCTATCAAAGAAAGTGGTGGCGGCATTATCGTTGAGCCAGAGTCAGCAGATGCTTTGGCTGCGGCGGTATTAGATTTATATAATCAGCCGGAATTAGCAGCGCAATTAGGGCGCAAAGGGAGAGAGTTTGCTGTAGAAAAGTATTCCTTTGAGCAAGCGCTAGATCGGTATGAAGAGTTATTTGCTGATGCGATCGCCAAACGAGCAACAACTTTGGATATCTTGCCGGAATTGAGTTCTAAGGAATCACTTGTTGATATTTGAAAATTGGGGACAAGAAAAATGTCTTTGAAATCCTCTGATTCAGATCGGCTTAAAAAAACTGACCAAAGCTTGATCGCCCTACTGAGCGATCGCCTATCATTATTAGCAGCATCAGAACAACCTTCTTTAGACGAACAACTGGCTGATGTGGCTCCCCTACTTGCTCAAGCTGGTATTCCTGAGTCTGTTTGGGCAGGTGTGCTCAAGAGTTGTCATGCCACTTTGATTCCTAAATATGCAATAAATCATGTCAGTCCCCGACAAATTACGATTATCGGTGGACGCGGCAGGATGGGAAGATTATTCAAAGAGCAACTTTCGGTAGTTGGTCATAATGTTAGCGTTCTCGAACATGATGATTGGGAATACGCAGAGCAACTGTTAAATCAGGCAGAATTAGTATTAGTAAGCGTTCCCATTGAACATACGGTTGATGTTATCAAGCGTGCAGCGAAATACCTTGACAAAACTACAGCTTTGTGTGACATCACGAGCGTAAAAACTCAGCCAACTCAGGCGATGCTCGAACACCATTCCGGCCCAGTCATGGGTTTACATCCAATGTTTGGGCCAAATATAAAATCGTTTTTGGGACAAAAAGTGGTAGTGTGCCCAGGTCGGAACGATGATTCATTTCAATGGTTTTTAGACTTTATTAAAAGTAAAGGTGGAGAGTTAGTTGTTTGCACGCCGGAAGAACACGATCGAATGATGGTGATTGTGCAAGCAACGCAGCACTTCTGTAGATTTAGCCTTGGTATCTTCTTAGCAGAAGTAAAAGTGGACATAGAGCAGAGCTTAACAATGTCAACTCCTAACTATCGTCAAGAAATTGATATTGTTAAACGTTTATTTTCTCAAAATCCGAATTTATGTGTTGATATTATGCTAGCTACAGAAGAAAGGTGTAATACAATTAGCTTTTTAGCTAATACTTACAGCCGTTTGGCAAAACTGGTAGCGAGAAAAGATAGAGACGCATTAATTCAAGAGTTTGAAAATACTCAAAGATTTTTTGAAGAGAAAATCACCACTTTTCTACAGCCTTTAAACACAACGCCTCTGCAACGAGATTTTAAACCACAGATGCACACAAATATGAGCATTTGAAGGATAAAAACTATGCTGATAGACATCTTTCACGATCCCGTTTGCCCTTGGTGCAGAATAGGGATAAAGCATCTTTTTGATGCACTGGCACAATGTCCAGAAAAAGAAGTAGATATCCGGTGGCATCCCTTTATTCTGGACAATACCGTTCCTGCTGACGGGTACGAATTTCACAGCTTTATGCGAAATAGAAAAGGCATAAAAGCCCAAGAATTGCAAAATCTGTTTGATTCTACACAATACGCAGGTGAGGCGGCTGGAGTCAAGCTAAATTTCGATAAAATCCGTTTGGCTGTCAATACTAAGCTTTCGCATCGGCTGATTACACTCGCACCAGCAAAAATAAAAAACGATGTCGTAGAAGCCATTTATAAAGCTTACTTTGAAGACGGTTTGAACATCGGAGATATTGAAGTTCTGATTGCCATAGGTAGAGCTTACCAAATGGATTCTAGAGAATTACGGCTGCAATTGAGTGATGATGCTGCTGTTAAAGCTTTTGTGGCGGAATCGATATTTGCTCGGCCCAATGGCATCAACAGCGTGCCGTTCTTCATCATCAATAATAAAGTCAAGATAAATGGTTCTCATTCGGTAGAAATGTTCCTTCAAGCTTTGAATCGTGCCGCACTTATAGAGATACCCGCAAAAATATGGTAGTTGACATCAAGCAAAAAAGTAGATTCAATCTGCAAACAATTCATCAACGTGTTTCGGTTACTTTTAACTACGAGGTTTATTTCACCCAAAATTTATTTGAGTTAAAAAATCCCACCTTAGCTCAAGCGATCGCAGCAGATGGGGAGACAAAGCCGAAGAAAGTAGTAGCAGTAATAGACGCAGGAATATTGCAGTATCAACCTGAATTGGTTAAGCAATTAGTAGCGTATACGAAGTTTTATGCAGAGATACTAGCGATCGCAGCCGAACCAATGATAGTTTCGGCGGGAGAAACTGCTAAAAACGATCCCGCTTTGCTAGAGCAAATCCACGAAGTGATTGAAGCAGCCGGATTATGTCGCCACTCTTATGTGTTAGCGATCGGCGGCGGGGCTGTGTTGGATTTGGTAGGATATGCTGCTGCAACTGCTCACCGGGGAATTCGTCTAATTCGGATTCCGACGACTGTGTTAGCGCAAAATGATTCCGGGGTTGGCGTAAAAAACGGCATCAACGCCTTTGGTAAAAAGAACTTTCTCGGTACATTTGCGCCACCTTATGCAGTTATAAATGATTCTGCGTTCCTGACAACTCTAGACGATCGCGATTGGCGTTCTGGAATCGCAGAAGCAATCAAAGTGGCGCTGATTAAGGATGCTAGCTTTTTTGATTATATCCACTCTCACACCGCAGCCCTTGTACGGCGAGACATGGATACCATGCAACAGGTTATCTATGGTTGCGCCCAGTTACACCTAGAACATATTGCCAACAGCGGCGATCCTTTTGAAATGGGTTCGTCTCGTCCCCTGGATTTTGGACATTGGGCGGCTCATAAACTGGAGCATTTGACAAATTATCGCTTGCGTCATGGCGAAGCAGTTGCGATCGGTATCGCTTTGGATAGCACTTATTCTTATCTATTAGGATTGCTGGATTGCTCAGAGTGGCAACGGATATTGAATACTTTCTCGGCGTTGGGTTTCACCTTGTATGTGCCAGAATTAGCCCAGAAGTTATCACAACTAGAACATCCTGATTGTTTGTTCGGAGGTTTAAGTGAGTTCCGCGAACACTTGGGCGGAGAATTGACTTTAACGTTGCTACGATGCATTGGAAAAGGAATTGAAGTTCATGAGGTGGATTTGTCTTTGTACAGACAAGCAATAGCGCTGTTGCGGGAATTTTAGGATTGGATTTTCAACACAGAGTAACGCTGAGGTTTGATGCGAACTTGTGAGATTATCTATTAGGGCTATTTCATTCTCATCTAGCCTGCCTCAGAATTTATTCTGAGGCTAATAGCACTCATTCGTCTAAAGACGACTAATAAAGGCTTTTAGTCCACTTTAGTGGAGTTGGGCTATTAGCCTGGAACTTTAGTTCTGGGCGGTTTATATCTAGAACGAAATAGCCCTGGATTATCTATTACCTTTGAGGGAGGCGGAGATTTTGAAATAAGGCTATCAGGAAATGTACTAGAAAAGCAGTATAAAAAGCGAATAAATTGACACCTAATCGAAAAATTATTCAATGTATTATCTGCTTGATGTCTAGTACTCTTAAATAAGAAGGAAAAAATTTTTCATTTCAACTTTTCAAAGAAATACGCAGATTTGGATAATTTCGATTAAATGGAATCGGATTATCTGGATTTGTTTTCAATTTTAAGATAGTTATACCAATTCTGTATGAATATGCGCTAAACCATATTTAAGTACAAGAAACAAACGAACCGCAAAGGACGCAAAGGACACAAAGAAAGAAAGAAGTTAAAAGGGTTTGGCGCAGGTTCACAAAGAAATGGTATTACCAATAATGATTAATGGCTCTCGACTGATGACTGACTAATAACTATTCCAGAGAAATGCCCTATGAGTTTTGATTCGCGTTCATACACAACCCTTGGCGGTGTAAGTGTTTCTCGCTCCATCACAGAAGTTAAGATGGACACTGCCCTCGAAGAAATTCTTTTCCATCTAAATTCTCAACGTGGAGGCTTGTTAAGGAGCAGCTACGAATATCCAGGGAGATACAAGAGATGGGCGATCGGATTTGTCAATCCACCATTGGAATTGACTACACAGGAGAATGCTTTCACTTTGATAGCGTTGAATGAACGCGGTCGAGTACTTTTACCATTACTCTTAGAGTGTTTATCCAAGTCAAAACAACTTGAGAAAGTTACCCAAGATAATAGCCATATCGTAGGCTTTGTTAAATCGAGGAAAACATTATTTGCTGAAGAAGAACGTAGCAGACAACCTTCAGCATTTACAATAGTCCGCGAAATTCTCCATACGTTTTCTAGTCAAGAAGACGAGCATTTAGGATTGTATGGCGCGTTTGGTTATGACTTAGTTTTTCAATTTGAACCAATTAATCACCGCCTGGAACGCCCCACAGATCAGCGGGATTTAGTGCTTTATCTGCCTGATGAATTGGTAGTTGTTGACTACTATCAGCAACGCGCATTTTGTCTAAAATACGAATTTGAAACAGCGCATGGCAGCACTAATAATCTACCTCGAACAGGTGAGTATTTTGATTATCGCGGAAAACATCTTTTCCCAAATCAAACTGCCGACCATAAAGTAGGCGAATATGCGAAAAAAGTTGAGGGTGCGCTCGATTATTTCCGCCGAGGCGATTTATTTGAAGTAGTTCCTAGCCAAAACTTTTTTGAGGGCTATGAACAGGAACCCAGCAAGCTATTTGAAACTTTAAAAGACATAAATCCTAGTCCTTATGGGTTTATTTTTAATTTGGGTGGAGAATATCTGATTGGTGCATCTCCAGAAATGTTTGTGCGGGTTGAAGGTAGGCGAGTAGAAACCTGTCCAATTAGTGGCACTATTAGCCGGGGACAAGATGCTCTTGACGATGCGGTACAAATTCGTCAGTTACTCAACTCCCATAAAGATGAAGCTGAGTTGACAATGTGTACTGATGTCGATCGCAATGACAAATCCCGCATCTGCGAACCTGGTTCAGTACGAGTCATTGGCCGTCGCCAAATTGAATTATACAGCCACCTGATTCATACAGTAGATCATGTTGAAGGAATACTGCGATCGCAATTTGATGCCTTAGATGCATTCTTAAGTCATACTTGGGCAGTTACAGTCACCGGCGCACCCAAAAGAGCCGCAATAGATTTCATTGAACAGCATGAAAAGAGCGCTCGACGTTGGTATGGTGGAGCAGTTGGCTATTTAAATTTCAATGGCAATTTAAATACTGGATTAATTCTGCGGACAATCCGATTAAAGGACTGCATCGCCGAAGTGCGAGTTGGTGCTACTGTCCTTTATGACTCCATACCACAAGCAGAAGAACAAGAAACAATTACCAAAGCTGCTGCTTTATTTGAGACGATTCGGCGTGTTAAGCAAACAAGTCAGAAAGTTGATGAATCTAATTCTATAAAATTAAGTAAACGCATCGCCGGTGTAAAAACTGGCAAACGCATCTTATTAATAGACTATGAAGACTCATTTGTTCATACTCTAGCCAATTACATTCGCCAAACTGGTGCAACTGTCACCACACTCCGACATGGTTTCTCTGACTCAATTTTCGACACAGAACGACCTGACTTAGTTGTTTTATCTCCTGGCCCTGGTAGACCTAGTGATTTTGGGGTTCCAGAGACTGTCGGTGCTATTCTTTATCGCCAAATTCCTCTTTTTGGAGTTTGTTTGGGACTGCAAGGCATCGTTGAAGCTTTTGGTGGAGAATTGGGAGTTCTCAACTATCCTCAACATGGTAAATCTTCACGGCTTTTTGTCACCGATTCCAATTCTGTCACCTTCAAAAACTTACCGGAATCTTTTGCAGTGGGTAGATACCATTCATTGTTTGCTCTACCGCAACATTTGCCAAAAGAACTCAAAGTAACAGCGATTTCTGATGACGACGTAATTATGGGCATTGAACATCAGACACTTCCCATCGCCGCCGTTCAGTTTCATCCAGAATCAATCATGACGCTAGCGGGAGAAGTCGGTTTGGAAATCATTAAAAATGTGGTGCGTGCATATACAACGAAAGAGTCATTAGTCATTGGTCATTAGTCATTGGTCATTGGTCATTGGTCATTGGTCATTAGTCATTGGTTATTGGTCATTGTTATTCTCCCCCTGCCTCCTGCCCCCTGCTTTCCCTGCTAAATAACAGATTATGACTAACCAAGTTGCTCCTCCCCGCCATATTCTCGAAGAAATTGTGTTGCATAAAAAGAAAGAAGTTGCACAAATGCAGCAAGAACTGCCTTTAGCTTCTTTGCGACAACAGTTAAAGGTAGCCCCGACTGTGCGAAATTTCTTGAATGCTTTGCAAGAAAATCCCAACCAACCTAGCTTAATTGCCGAGGTAAAAAAGGCATCACCTAGCCGTGGCATTATCCGCGCAGATTTTGACCCTGTAGCTATTGCTCAAGCTTATGAACGAGGTGGTGCAGCTTGTTTATCAGTCCTGACTGACCAAAAGTTTTTTCAAGGCAGTTTTGATAATTTGCGAAGGGTGCGATCGCAAGTAGCATTACCATTACTGTGTAAGGAGTTCATCATTAACTCCTATCAAATTTATTTAGCGCGGACAGCAGGCGCGGATGCAGTATTGTTAATTGCAGCTATTCTATCCGATCGAGAACTCCAAGATTTTTTGCGAGTAATCCACGATTTGGGCATGACTGCGCTAGTAGAAGTCCATACTTTAGCGGAACTGGATCGAGTGCTAAAACTTGATAACCTGAGTTTAGTAGGAATCAACAATCGCAATTTAGAAGATTTTACCCTTGATTTAGGAACAACCCAGCAACTTTTAGCAGAGCGTCAACAACAATTACAAAGTTTGGATATCACTGTCGTCAGCGAGTCTGGACTGTATACACCTGCTGATTTATCTCTTGTTGCTGAAGCTGGTGCGCGTGCGGTTTTGATTGGCGAGTCTTTAGTTAAACAAAGCGATGTAGAACAAGCTGTGCGTGAGATTTTGAGCCTTTCTTAAATCTGTTACCTAATTACTAAAATCTGGAATCTAAAAAATGAAGCTCTGATACTCATTAATGGAGATAAAAGACTCATTAATGGAGTTCAAAGACTCATTAATGGAGCTAAAAGACTCATTAATGGAGATAAAAGACTCATTAATGGAGCGAAAAGACTCATTAATGGAGTTCAAAGACTCATAAACAAAAAATTTAACATGGGCATCGCTAATTGCTAAGTGTTAATTATTCCAAAACTATTAACCAATCATTAACTATTTTTCAGCATGACCTCTATCTCCGATTCCTTTCAAACTTTACGCGATCGCCAACAGTGTGCTTTAATCCCGTTTATCACAGCAGGCGATCCTAACTTAGAAACCACTGCCGAAGCTTTACGCATCTTAGATCGCAATGGTGCAGACTTCATCGAGTTGGGTGTTCCCTACTCCGATCCTCTGGCAGATGGGCCTGTGATTCAAGCAGCAGCAACCCGCGCTTTGCAAAAAGGCACGAAATTAGAGCAAGTGCTAGAGATGTTGCACATAGTGATTCCTAGCCTAAAAGCGCCAATAATTCTATTTACTTATTACAATCCCATTTTGCACCGGGGTATTAAGACGTTTTTGGCGCAAATTGCTGCTGCTGGCGTGCAAGGGTTGGTAGTACCAGACTTACCCTTAGAAGAAGCAGAAGAATTAATCCAGACTGCTGCATCTTTTGGAATTGAGGTAATTTTGCTCGTAGCTCCTACCAGTTCTCAAGATAGAATTGAAGCGATCGCTCGTCAATCTCAGGGTTTTATCTACCTGGTTAGCGTCACAGGTGTTACAGGTATCCGCGCTCAAATCCAAGACCGCGTAAAGTATTTAATTACAGATTTGCGAAGCGTCACCGATAAACCCATCGGCGTTGGTTTTGGCATCTCAGGGCCAGAACAAGCACATCAAGTCATGGAATGGGGTGCAGATGCGGTAATTGTTGGTAGTGCTTTTGTTAAAAGGTTAGCTGAAGGTAGCCCAACTGAACGCTTACAAGCTGTTGAACAACTCTGCCAAGAACTTAAAACAGCCATTACTCAAGTATCCCTGCAACAAGTTGGTTCCGCAAAATTAGGACTTACGCAATAACTCTCTGAAACTCTCATTCCTACCCTTCGGGAACGCCAAGGGCGAACGTGTCCTTTGCGCCTTCGCGGTTCGTTTTTCCATTATTTTGCGTAAGTCCTGAAAATAAAAAGCTCTCTTTTTTCTCTCTCTGCGTTCTCTGCGCCTCTGTGGTTCGACAAAGAATAACGAACCGCAAAGAACGCAAAGGTCGCAAAGGAAGAAATACAAAGGAAATCTTGGCTATGAAATCCCTGCTGAAATCCGTCAAAATATTAATTTATAGCGTACTTCTAGTTAGCGCCTGTGCCCTTACAGTCTTCGCCCACGATCGCATTGACAACAAACAATACAAATACCATTGGAATCACAATGTTGGACAATACGCTCGCCTAGCTATAAGAAAAAACGTAACTGACCTGACATCAGCAGAAAAAACAGCCTTTGTCAAGGCTATCAAAACATTAAAAACTACAATTCCCGCAGGTAGCAAGCTCAGTATTTACGACCAATTCGTTGCCATACATCTAGGGGCAACACGCTTGATTCATAACCATAAAGGGCATTCTGATGGTTCCGTTCAAGAACTTGCTCATGAAAATGCCGCATTTTTCCCTTGGCATCGAGAATATATTCGCAGATTTGAACAAGCACTGCAAGCAGTAGACCCAACTGTTACTCTCCCATACTGGGATTGGACTGACCCCAAATCACTTGATGTGGTTTTTAACGATGATTTTCTTGGTTCTAACGGTCAAGGAGTAACCATCAAAATTCCAAATCAGGGAAACTTTACAGGCGGCCCTGTACCTGGCGCTTTTTCTGCTGCAAATGGCTGGGTTATGAATCCAGCATTAAATATTGACCCAGATACCAACACATCATTAGGTACATCACTTGTCCGCTTTCTAAAGCTACCTCCTGCCAGCGATTACCCTGTGCCCAAAAAAGATGTTGAGCGTGCCCTGGCTCTTAATGACTATTCTCTATTTCGTGCTGCTTTGGAAGGATTTATCTCTGTAGATGAGCAGGGTAAAGTCACCCCAGGAGGATTCATCCACAACTACATTCATGGTTTAGTTGGTGGGGTGCAGATAGACGCAAGCACAAGACCCGTAAAGTTTAAGGGCTTGGGTACTATGGGCAATATACCAAGTTCGCCCTATGACCCAGTGTTTTGGTTGCATCATGCCAACGTAGACCGCCTCTGGGTCGAATGGCAAGAAAACGGTCATCAAGGTAGCAAATTTTATCCTCCTGATGGTCATAGTCAGCCTTACGGGCATAACCTTAAAGACCTAATGTGGCCTTGGGACGGCGGTATGTCTACCCCGAAAGCTACGGCGTTAGGAGATTTATTATCCCTATTACCAAATTTTGACTCTAACGATTTGGTGCGCCCTATAGATGTTTTGAATCACAGGGAATTGGGCTATACCTACGAAACCCGTGAAAAGGAAACGCGAAAAGAATTTTATCTGTGGAATAAGTTCTAAAAAATTAGAACGAAAGTAAAAAATACTCGAACATAAAAGGATTTTAAACAGTGGTAAGCATACAAGACATCAAGACTGCAACTGTCCAACCCGATTCTTTGGGCAGGTTTGGTAAGTTCGGTGGTAAATACGTCCCCGAAACCTTAATGCCTGCATTAAGTGAATTGGAAACAGCATTTCATCAATATTGCAATGAGCCGAGTTTCCAAGCGGAACTGCAAAACTTACTGCGTGACTACGTAGGACGACCCAGCCCATTATATTTTGCTGAACGCCTAACAACAAACTACGCTAGACCAGATGGTACGGGGCCGCAAATTTATTTAAAGCGTGAGGATTTAAATCATACAGGCGCTCACAAAATTAATAATGCTTTAGCTCAGGTATTGCTAGCTAAACGCATGGGTAAGCAACGGGTGATTGCAGAGACGGGTGCAGGTCAGCACGGGGTTGCGACTGCAACTGTGTGTGCGCGATTTGGTTTGAAATGTGTGATTTACATGGGCGTCCACGATATGGAACGCCAAGCCCTGAACGTGTTTCGCATGAAATTAATGGGGGCAGAAGTTCGTCCAGTGGAAGCAGGTACGGGAACTCTCAAGGATGCAACTTCTGAAGCAATTCGGGATTGGGTGACGAATGTGGAAACAACTCATTACATCCTGGGTTCTGTTGCTGGGCCTCATCCTTACCCGATGATTGTCCGTGACTTCCACGCGATAATTGGTGTAGAAACTCGCGCTCAAGCTCAGGAGAAATGGGGAGGATTACCAGATATTCTACTGGCTTGCGTGGGTGGAGGTTCCAATGCGATCGGCTTATTCAATGAGTTTGTGCATGAACCAACTGTACGCCTAATTGGAGTAGAAGCGGCTGGTGAAGGTGTAAATACAGAAAAACACGCTGCCACCTTGACAAAAGGAAGAATAGGTGTATTGCATGGTGCGATGAGCTATTTACTCCAAGATGATGATGGTCAAGTAATCGAAGCCCATTCAATTAGTGCCGGATTAGATTATCCCGGCGTTGGGCCTGAGCATAGTTATTTAAAGGATCTTGGTCGCGCCGAATATTACAGTGTTACCGATAAACAAGCGTTAGATGCATTTCAAAGGCTTTCGCAACTCGAAGGAATTATCCCAGCCTTAGAAACTGCTCATGCGATCGCATATCTAGAAACCCTTTGTCCTCAGTTAGAAGGCAACCCCCGCATCGTCATCAATTGCTCTGGCAGAGGTGACAAAGACGTTCAAACCGTCGCCAAAGTCCTGAATCACTAAATGCAATGACAAACGACAAATGACAAATGACAAATGACAAATGACCAATGACTAATGACCAATGACTAACGACAAATATGATCGCTGTAACTCAAACTCCACCCGATAATATCTTCATCCCTTCTGAGTTCTACAACTGGCCAGCTTTATTGCAACAGTTGCTGAATCGCCAATCTTTGACGGTTTCCCAAGGTGCGGATTTGATGCAAGGTTGGCTCACTGATGCCATTCCCCATGTCCTATCAGGAGCGATTTTAGCCGCAATTCAAGCCAAAGGCGTATCTGCACAAGAATTAGTTGGCATGGCTAGTGTCTTGCAATCCCAATCCCCAATCCGCAGTACCCAATCCCCAATTCCTTTAATTGACACCTGTGGAACTGGTGGAGATGGAGCTTCAACCTTTAATATCTCTACAGCTGTCGCCTTTGTTGCCGCAGCCGCAGGGGTAAAAGTTGCCAAACATGGCAATCGTTCGGCATCCAGCAAGACTGGTTCGGCTGATGTGTTGGAAGCTTTGGGTATAAATCTCAACGCCACTCCTGAGAAAGTGCAAGCCGCAGTGGGCGAAGTCGGAATCACCTTTTTGTTTGCTCCAGGTTGGCATCCTGCACTTAAAGCGATCGCTACTTTGCGAAAAACTTTGAAAGTGCGGACTATTTTTAACTTGCTCGGCCCGCTAGTAAATCCCATGCGGCCGACAGGGCAAATTATTGGTGTCAACGATCCGCTTTTATTAGAGGAGATTGTTCAAGCTTTATCCCAATTGGGATGTCAGCAAGCGATCGCAGTCCACGGACGGGAACGTTTAGATGAAGCTGGTTTAGCAGATGTGACTGACTTAGCTGTACTCCAAAATAAAAAAGTGCGTTCTCTAACTCTCAATCCTCAAGAACTGGGTTTGAGTTTTGCACCGACTGCGGCGTTGTGCGGTGGAGATGTCCAAGAAAATGCCGAAATCTTGAAGGCAGTTCTCCAAGGTAAAGGCACTCAAGCGCAGCAGGATGTAGTCGCTTTAAATACAGCCCTCGCACTGCAAGTTGGTGAAGCTATTCACGGGGAAACTGATGTTTTAGCAGGTTGTGTTAAGGGTATTACCCTTGCTAAGGAAATTCTGCAAAGCGGGGCGGCTTGGACAAAACTAGAACAACTTGCTGAATTTTTGCACGAATCACCAAGGTAGGGGCACAGCATTTTATATGTGTCAATTTAACGTAAAAACCATGTCCAGCAAGGAACTGAAGTTCCTTGCTAATAGCGAAAGTCATCTGAAGATGACTAAATAATCCGAAAAATCTTTAGTCATCTTTAGATGACTTTAGCTATTAGCCCTGAACTTTAGTTCTGGGCGGGCGTGGAAGCCAATAGATAAGGGATTTTTAGCTTAAGTTGACACCAACGATCGTTGCTGTGCCCCTACAAACGAACTGTATTACACCCAAAACTATACGCAAGGAAAAACAGATGATTATCATACTTAAGAACGCTACGCCTGTTGAGGAAATTACTCGCATCAGCCAAGAAGTGAGTGAAACTTGGGGAGTCACGGTAGAAAAAAGCGTTGGCACTCATAAAGTTGTCTTAGGGCTAATTGGTGATACCACTAGCATCGATAAATTACAGGTTCAAGAGTTCAGCCCTTGGATTGAGCAAGTATTACGAGTGCAACAACCTTTCAAGCGTGTAAGTCGAGAATTCCGACATGGAGAAGCCAGCGAGGTTGTTGTACCTACACCTAACGGTGATGTCTACTTCGGCGAACGTCATCCTATCGTAGTGATAGCTGGCCCTTGTTCCGTTGAAAATGAAGCGATGATTGTCGAAACGGCAAAGCGCGTCAAGGCAGCAGGAGCGCAGTTTCTGCGTGGCGGTGCTTACAAACCCCGCACTTCACCTTATGCATTTCAAGGTTATGGTGAAAGCGCTTTAGATTTGTTAGCAGCAGCGCGGGAAGCTACTGGTTTGGGTATCGTCACAGAACTCATGGATGCTGCCGAATTATCAGCAGTGGCGAGAGTCGCTGACATAATCCAAATCGGAGCGCGGAATATGCACAACTTCTCGTTGCTCAAAAAGGTAGGCGCTCAAGATAAACCCGTACTACTCAAGCGGGGGATGTCTGCCACAATTGACGAGTGGCTGATGGCGGCAGAATATATTTTGGCATCTGGAAATCCCAATGTGATTCTTTGTGAACGGGGAATCAGAACCTTTGATGGCAAATATGCCCGGAATACTTTAGATTTATCGGTGCTTCCGGTGTTGCGATCGCTCACTCATTTACCGATTACGATCGATCCTAGTCATGGTACTGGTAGGTCTGAATATGTGCCATCAATGGCAATGGCTGCGATCGCAGCTGGTACAGATGCCTTAATGATTGAAGTTCACCCCAATCCAGCTAAAGCTTTATCTGATGGCCCCCAATCTCTCACCCCTGATAAATTTGACCGCTTAGTTCAAGAAATGTCAATTTTGGGAAAAGTAGTCGATCGCTGGTCTACACCTGCATTTGATAAGATTGGTGAAAGCCGCATTCTCTTCACACCAGAACTCTCAAAATAGATAGAGGGTCATCTTGACCGATTTTTTGCAAACGGCTAAACCCGATCGACAGATTCTTTTTTGTGAAAAATCTGTCGATCGGGTTTTCTTGAAAAGAATATAGGATATCGGGCAATACGCTTAAGTTAAGCCCGGATTTCTCCCCCCGCTCCCCCTGCCTGCCCCCAGGGTGGTTTCATACAAAGAAAGAAAAAACCTTTTGAATTTGATTGGCTAAAGCACGTTGAGCTTGAGGGATAGTGCGAAAACCAAGAAATCTG